>CAVOTD010000060.1:0-60677 GCA_963698995.1 uncultured Alphaproteobacteria bacterium
CTGGGACTTTAGGGAGATAGGGGCGCTTTTATACTCGACAAACCCACCCGCATCGCGGAGGAAAACCCGTCATCGCTGGATTATCCCCCACACTTATAATGTTTCTCTTAGCCGTTTATGCATTTTGGGGTAATGCGCTTGGGGCTGGCCATTTTTTCAATCCCTTTGGAATCCTGTTTCTGGGGCTGACTATTCTTACCTGGTTTGCGTGGAGGCCGATTCGCGACGGCTTTAGGTCGGTAAAAGAAGAGTCGGATATTCCAATAATCCGGCTGGGCTCCGCGATCATACAAGGAATGAGGCACCCGCCACGGCATCGTCAAAGCGGTGAATGGCCATAATCGGGTTTTCCAAAGGGAGTGTCGCCGAAATCCGTTCTCGGCCGCGAGCTGGAGACAACGCTAAGCCCCCCTGACCGAGCTTGGCCCGCCTACCCACACCTTTCTTCCGCGCCGGGGTAAGATTTACGAAGACATGGGTGGCCGGAACAAGTTCGACCACGGGACAGCGAGGCCCGACCAATGGATTTCGATCTGACCGAAGAGCAGCGGCTGCTGCGCGACTCTGTCGAGCGCCTGCTCGCCGACCATTACGGCTTTGACAAACGCCGCGCCTATTTGGCCGAGCCCGAGGGATGGAGCCGCACCCTGTGGTCGCAATACGCCGAGCTCGGCCTCCTGGGTCTGCCCTTTGCCGAGAGCTATGGCGGGTTTGGCGGCGGCCCGATCGACGTGATGCTGGTCATGGAGACGTTCGGCCGCGTCCTCGCGCTCGAGCCGTATTTGGCGACCGTGGTGCTCGGCGGGACCGCGCTGCGCCTCGCCGGCACCGAGGCCCAGAAGTCGGCAATCCTGCCGCAGATCGCCGAAGGCAGGCTGGTTTTGGCCTTTGCTCATGGCGAGCGCCAGGCGCGCTATGATCTGACCGATGTGCTGACGACCGCGAAACCCAAGGACGGCGGCTGGGTCCTCGACGGCGCCAAGAGTGTCGTTCTCCACGGCGACAGCGCCCAGCGGCTGATCGTCAGTGCGCGCACTGCCGGCGACCGCGACGACCCCGGGGGGATTACGCTCTTCCTCGTCGATGCGGCAGCAAGTGGGGTGGCTCGCCGGTCCTATCCGATGCGCGACGGCACCCGCGCGGCGGAAATTTCACTGAGCGGCGTCGAAGTCTCAGAGGGCAATGTGCTGGGCGAAGTCGGCGCGGCATTGCCGGTCATCGAGCGGGTGGTCGAAGCCGGCGTTGCCGCCACCGCCGCCGAGGCGGTCGGCGCGATGGAGGCGATGCAGGCGCTGACCCTCGACTATCTGAAGACGCGCCAGCAATTCGGCCGCCCGATCGGGGACAACCAGGTGTTGCAGCATCGCGCGGCCGAGATGCTGATGGCATTGGAACAAGGACGCAGCATGGCGATGCTGGCGGCAATGACGGTCGAGGAGCCCGACGCCGGCGAGCGCGCCCGCAACATCGCGATGGCCAAGATCGGCGTCGGACAGGCGAGCAAATTCGTCTCGCAAAACGCGATTCAGTTGCATGGCGGCATCGGCATGACCGAGGAATACGCGGTCGGCCATTACTTCCGGCGCTGCATGGTCATCGAGCACCTGTTCGGCGACACAGCCCATCACCTGTCGCGCCTCGCCGAGCAAGTGAAATAATGCCTCGTCATTCCGGGGCGCGGGTGCGACCCGCGAGCCCCTGCGGACATCCCGGAATGACCATCCTCGCGCGAGCCACTCGGTTGAAGGCTATTCCGCCGCCTTCAGAACATCATCGGCAACAGGCTGATCGGCGCACTTCGGGAACCCGGAGACGCGGCAAAAATAGAGATGCACGGCAGTGCCGATGCCCTCCACGCTCTCGACGGCGGCGAAACCGTCGAGCTGACGGGTCAATCGCCAGGAAACTGCGGCGGCAGGTCTAAGAGTCGACTTCGGATAGAAGATCCGCTGCAGCCGTTCCGGCGGCAGGCCGCGGCCGCTGTCCTTGACGGTCGCCCGTACATACTCTCCTGGCGCGCTCCCGGGAAATTCGGCAGCCATCGCGCGGTCGATCGTGCAATGCCGGGTGCCGATGACGAGCTCTCCGCCCTCCGGCATGTCGGCGGCCGCCTCGAAGACGAGATCGCGCACCAATGCGGTTACTACAACGGGGTCGGCGTGACAGAGCCAAGCCTCGGGCGCAAAGGAGAAACGGCATTTGACGGAGCGCGGTAGTCGCCGGCGGATCGGTCCGTCGAGTTCCGTCAGCGCAAGATTGAGATCGGTTGGTCGGGCAGCAGGGCGACCGCCCGCGGTCGATTCTACAATCCGACGCGTGCTTTTCCTCGCGCGATCGAGTGCCTCTTCGGCCATCGCGCGCAATCGAGCGAGGTTGGGCCGGACAAGTGCGAACAGACCCATCCGGGCCGCGATCCGTTTGCGGTATAGCGCGGAACCGGGGGCTTTCGCCGAAGAAGCGCTTGACCGGTGGCTTCCTCGCCAAGAGCGAGCCGCAGCTGCTATCAGGATCAAGACCGTTCCTGCAACGGCGATTAGCCAGGTCAGCCGATAAGCGAAGCCCGATCCGGCGGCCCTGGGATCGTAGAGAAACGCTTCGAGATCGGACGGGTGCGAAATCGCACCGATTGCGATCAAGCTTTGCTGGATCGCATTCCAGCGTTCCAGATTCGACTGGCCGAGCGGGGTATTAGGAAAACCAGCCAGCTTGCGAGCGACCTCGCTTTGGTAGCGGGCGAAGCCGGCAGCATCGGCTACAGGCACCGCAACCGGCAGCTCGGCGACAATTCGTGCGGCGATCTCGTCCGGATGCTGCAGGGCATATTCCCAGCCTTTGAGCGAGGCCTCGCGAAAGCGCTGCGCGGTCGCCGGCTCGGCATTGACAAAGCGCTGCAAGGCGAAGAGGCCGTCGCCATAAAATTCGGGGCGTCGACCGGCAAGCTCGAACGATTTAAGCGCCACCGAGCGTTCCTGCGCCTGCCACGGCAGCTCCCAGGCCGACCCGACGACGGCGTCGACGCGACGGTTGGCGAGCATAGCGACG
The DNA here is from genome assembly GCA_963698995.1 of uncultured Alphaproteobacteria bacterium. Lineage (GTDB taxonomy): Bacteria > Pseudomonadota > Alphaproteobacteria > ATCC43930 > CGMCC-115725 > AP-15. The sequence continues at coordinate 3,043 of CAVOTD010000060.1, forward strand.
GCTTGGCCAGGCTCGATCGAAACCGATTTCAGCTTGTCCGGATCGACGCCTTCGCTGTTTAGCGCGGCGCGCAGCTCCAGATCGAGAATGCTGCTCGGCAGCAACCGTCCGAGCTTGGCCTTGAGGAGACCGAGGGAGGAGAAATCGCCGTCGGCGCGATAGTAGATCGCGGCGCCGCTTTGTTGAAAGACCGGAGCGAGCAAGATCAGCGGCGATCCCGCGGCGGCGCGCACCAGCAGCTGCGCCGTGCCGGTTCCGAACTGGGCCCGCCTCTCGATCACTTCGCGCACCGGGTCGATCGGAGTGCGACCCGGCGGGTTGCCCGGCCTGATCTCTACCGCCAGCCCGGCATCGCGATAGAAGCCCTTCCACAGCGCCGCGTAATAGCCGGCGAACTCGAATTGCGGTTCGCGATGGAGCTGAAGCGCCAGCTTGTCCGCAGCCATCGCCGCACCCGGCGTCATCGCTGCGCCGACCACCAGCCAACAGGCGCAAATTGCCGATCGCCGAAGCCCGGCACGTGCCCCGGCATTGCGGTTGCGTCTCGCCATTCAATCCCCCAATCGCGCGGCGGGACCGCCCCCGGCCCAACCGCGTCTGCCGAACTTTTGTCGCCACCTGTCCCTGCGGCAGCGGCGCGAGCCTGGCTCGATCGACACGATGCTCGCAAATCTCAGGATATGCAGCCCCCCAAACCCGCTCAAGCCGATCTCGCCAGTGGCCAGCCTGTTACCGCATCTGGGGGTCGCTTAACAGCGGCACATTCCCCGGCCGTGGCGCGAAAAAAACCAAATCGACCCCGGCGCTTCCCGGCTTCTACGATTGCCGCTATTAATCCGAAGCAAGCCTTCCGCCCCAGGAACCTCCAGATGGACCGAAGAAGCCTGCTCGGGCGCGCCGCCGCCGTCGCTTGCCTGCCGGTCCTGCCGGCATCCCTGCGCGCCGCCTCCACATCTGAAATCGCCCCTATCCGCCGCGTGCGCCGTTCGGATCCCTTATGGCCAAGCTCGGCAGACTGGGAGAGGCTGAACCAGGAAGTCGGAGGACGCCTGATCAAGGTGCAGTCCCCGTTCAGTGCCTGTGAATCCGCATTGGAGAGTGCGCCCTGCCGAGACGTCGCCATCCAGGTTCAGGGTGGCGGCTGCGCCACCGTCGGCGTCGCCGGCCTTATTCACAGCGGCGGCTTCGGAAGCTTCTCGAAGAATTACGGGATGGCTGCGGCGGGACTGCTGGAAGCCGAAATCGTCACCGCCGATGGCGCGGTGCGGACGGTCAACGCCTGCTCCGATCCGGATTTGCTCTGGGCGATCAAAGGAGGAGGCGGCGGCAGCCTGGGTGTCCTCACCAAGCTCACATTGCGAACCCGCGAGCTCCCGGTGTGGTTCGGCGCCGCTTTTCTGACGGTAAAGGCGGCCTCCGATGCTGCTTTCCGCCGGCTGATCGGCCAGTATATCGATTTCTACAGCGCCCGCCTCTGCAATCCTCACTGGGGCGAGAGCGTCACCCTTCGGCCGGACAATACGCTCGCCGTTTCAATGGTGTCGCAAGGTTTAGACAGCGCTCAGGCCGCGGCCGTCTGGCAGCCATTTCTCGAATGGATTGCCGGCTCGCCGCAGGATCTGAGCTATGCATCGGCGCCGCGGATCGGAAGCATCCCAGCGCAAAACTGGTGGGCTGCCGATTAGCGGCGGAAGCATTTGCCAAATACGATCCACAGCGACCAGCGGTCGGGCGCGCCTGAAACCCATATCTGGTGGGCCGGCAACCAAGTCGAGGTCGGGATCTTCTGGCACGGCTATCAATCCGCCTGGCTGCCCGCTGCACTGTTGCAAGCGGAGCGTCAGCAGCAGTTCGCCGATGCGCTTTTCGCCGGGAGCCGCCACTGGCCCGTGTCACTACACTTTAACAAGGGACTTGCCGGTGCGCCGGCCGACGCGATCGCCAGTGCGAGAGATACGGCGATGAACCCGGCCGTATTGGATGCCTTCGCCCTGGCGATCATCGCCGGCGGCGGACCCCCGGCCTATCCGGGAATTCCCGGCCATCAGCCCGATCTGACATTGGCTCGCAAACACGCCGGCGAGATCGGCAACGCAATGGCAGAGCTGCGCAGGCTGGTGCCCGAGGCTGGATCCTACGTGTCGGAGAGCAATTTTTTTGAGCAATCCTGGCAGCAAGCCTTCTGGGGGCCGAATTACCCGAGATTGCGGGCGGTCAAAGCGAAATACGATCCCGGCGGCCTTTTCTTCGTACACCACGGCGTGGGCAGCGAAGAATGGAGCGCCGACGGCTTTACCCGGTTGACCGCGCCCTAGCGGCTGCTGCCATTGCGGTGAATGGCGCGCCAGACGCGCTCCGGGGTCACCGGCATTTCGATGTGGGTCACGCCGAATTCGGCAAGCGCATCGACGACCGCGTTGACCACAACGCCGAGCGCCGGGGTCGTTCCACCTTCCCCCGCCGGGCGGATGCCGAGCGGATGGGTAGGGGTCGGGACTTCGCTGAGCTCGGTCGTAAAGAAGGGCAATCGGTCGGCACGGGGCAGCGCATAATCCAACAGCGAGCCGGACAAAAGCTGACCGGTCTCTTGATCATAGACGCAGTATTCGCTCAGTGCCTGGCCGAGGCCGTGGGTGATGCCGCCATGGATCTGGCCGTGCACGATCAGCGGATTGACCGCGCGGCCGACGTCGTCGACGGCGGTGTAGCGCGCGATTTCGACGACCCCGGTATCGGGATCGACCTCGACCTCGCAGACATGGCAGCCATAGGGGAAGCTCGCGAGGTTCACGGTCTCGTCGCTTTCGGCCGCGAGCGGCCCGCGCAGCTCGTCCGGCAAATCGTTGCGCCGCAACGCCTCCGCCGCGACCTCGAACATGCCGAGCGACCGGTCGGTGCCTTTGACCCGAAAGCGGCCATCGGCGAATTCGAGATCGGCCGGGGCGGCTTCCAGCGCATGGCTGGCGATCTGCAAGCCCTTGGCAATGATGCTGCGCGAAGCGTTCAGCATGACGATGCTGGCGAGGCGCAATGCGCGGCCGGAATGCGAGCCGCCGCCGACCGACACGCGGTCGGTGTCGCCGGTGACCAGCCGAACCGCGTCGATCGGCACGCCGAGCCATTCGCCGATCAGCTGCGCAAAGCTGGTCTCGTGGCCCTGGCCGTTCGACACCGTGCCGACTACGACCTCGACGACGCCATCCGGCAATACCGTGACTTCGGCGCGCTCGCGCGGCGTCCCGGTCGCGGTGTCAACGTAATTGGCGACGCCGATGCCGCGGTATTTGCCGCGCGCTCTAGCCTCCGCGCGCCGCGTCAGCAACCCGGCCCAGTCGCCGAGCGCGACGACCCGCTCCATGACCCGGTGGTAGGCGCCGCTGTCATAGACCATGCCGAACGGGTTGCGATACGGCATCGCCAATTCCGGCACCAGATTGCGCCGCCGCAGTTCCAGCCGGTCGAAGCCGCATTGCCGCGCGGCGAGGTCGATCAGCCGTTCCATGACGAACATCACTTCGGGGCGCCCCGAGCTGCGATAGGGGCGGGTCGGCAAGGTGTTGGTGATCGCGGCACGGGCGCGGAAATGCACGGCCGGCACGTGATAGATGCTCGACATGATCTCGACGCCCTTGGCGAGCGGGCCGTACGAGATCGGATAAGCCCCGCTATTGGCGATATTGGAGCCGCGCATCGCGATGAAATTGCCGTCACGGTCGAGCGCCAGCTCGGCCTCGACCGCCAAGTCGCGCGCCTGATAATCGCAGAGAAAGGCCTCCTGCCGCTCGCAGGTCCACTTGACCGGGCGGCCGACATGGCGCGCCGCCCAGGTCACCAGCGCGAATTCCGGGTTGAACGAGCCGCGCGTGCCGAAATTGCCGCCGACCTCGTGCATGACCACCCGCACCTTATCCTCGGCAATGCCGAGGATTTTCGCGAGGTCCTGCTTTGGCCGGACGGCGCCGCCGATCCCGGCATAAAGCGTGTAACGTCCGGTCGCCGGATCATAGATACCGGTCGCCGCCCGCGGCTCCATCGGGACACCGGCAATGCGCTGCACCCAGGTCTCGAACCGGACAATATGCGCCGCCTTGGCGAAGGCGGCATCGGTAGCAGCCGGATCGCCCACCTCGGCGTCGATCGAGACATTGGAGGTCGCATCCCCCCGAGCGAGCGGCGCATCCTTTTGCACTGCCGTCACGGAGTGGGTCACCGCCGGGAGCGGTTCGTAATCGACCCCGATCAGCTCGGCGGCGTTCTTGGCGGCGGTGAGGCTCTCCGCCACGACCATTGCGACAATCTCACCACAATGGCGCGCCTCCTCCGCCGTCATCGGGAAATGCGGCGGGATGAAGGGCGGCGAACCGTCCTTGTTTTCGAGCGTGATGTCGGCCGGGTGCCGGGTCCCGACCGAATGCGGGATCGCCTGCAGCCCGTCATCGAGCAGGTCCTGGCCGGTCAACACGGCCAGCACGGCAGGCGCCGCAGCAGCAATTTTCGTGTCGATCAAACGAATGCGGGCGTGCGCATGCGGCGACCGCACCATTACCGCATAGGTCTGTCCGGGAAAGTTAAAATCGTCGCTGTAGCAACCCCTCCCGGTCAGCAGCCGAAAATCCTCGCGCCGCCGCACCGGCCGCCCAATCCCGGTATTGCTGGAACCTTGCAAAATTAATTCCCTCTTCTGTCGTCATTCCCGCGAACAAGGGAGTCCAGGGACCGAGGTTCATACCGGCCCCTGGACGCCCACTTTCGCTGGGTGACGATAATCCGTCGTCAAAACCCAGTGTGTACGTCAGGTTCAGCGGGTTCAGCAAATCGGTCGGGTGAACTGGCTGTAGTTTAGTTCACCCCGTTAGCAATATCCGGCCTGGGCCAGACCTATGGTATCGATTTGCGCACCGGCTAAATTAGCGTCGGCTGAGGCCGGTCGCATTCAGCCATGGATACCCGGCGGTAAAGGGGTGTTGCCTAGAACCCTCGCGCTCCGCGTACCCCGACTGCCAGTGCGCGCACATCGGTGAGGACGGCGTCGATCAGGCCGGGTTTGGCGGTGTTGCCGGGATTGAGGTTGAGGGCGAGGCGCTGAACCAGAGAGGAGCCGACGGCGGCGGCGTCGGCGGCGCGCGCGACTTCGGCGGCTTGTTCGGGGGTGCGGATGCCGAAGCCGACGGCTATCGGCAGGTCGGTGAAGCGACGCAGGCGCGTGACGGCGGCAGTAACGTTCGCGGCGTCCGCCGAGCGGGTGCCGGTGATGCCGGCGATTGCAACGTAATAGATGAAGCCGCTGGCGTGCTCGACGATCGAGGGCAGCCGGCGGTCGTCGCTGGTCGGGGTCGCAAGGGGCACGAAATCGAGACCCGCCGCGCGCGCCGGCGCGGTCAGCTCGGCATCCTCCTCGGGCGGCAGATCGACGACGATGACCCCGTCCACTCCGGCGGCGACCGCGTCATGTGCGAAGCGTTCGGCGCCGTAGCGGTAGATCGGGTTGTAATAGCCCATCAGCACGATCGGGGTCGCCTCGTCGGCGCTGCGCAGCTCGCGCACCAATGCCAGGGTGCGGCGCAGGGTCATGCCCTGCTTCAATGCCCGCTGGCCGGCTTCCTGGATTACCGGGCCGTCGGCCATCGGGTCGGAGAACGGCATGCCGATTTCGATCAGATCGGCGCCCGCCGCAGCGAGGCCGGCGAACAGCCGGGCGGAGGTATCGGGATCGGGGTCGCCGGCGGTCAGGTAGGTGACGAGCCCGGCCCGCCCCTCCGCCCGCAAGGCGGCAAAGCGCCGTTCGATGCGACTCACAAGCGGACCCCGAGATGGTCGGCGACGGCGAAGATGTCCTTGTCGCCGCGGCCGCACATGTTCATGACGATCAGGTGGTCGCGCGGCAGGGTCGGCGCGATCTTGGCGACATGGGCGAGGGCATGCGCCGGCTCCAACGCCGGGATAATGCCTTCGAGCCGGCTCGCCAGCTGAAATGCCTCCAATGCCTCGCGGTCGGTGATCGAAACGTATTGCACTCGGCCGAGCTCGTTCAGCCAGGCATGCTCGGGCCCGATGCCGGGGTAGTCGAGGCCGGCGGAAATCGAATGTGCGTCGCGGATCTGGCCGTCCGCGTCCTGCAACAGGTAGGTCCGGTTGCCGTGCAACACACCCGGCTCGCCACCACTCAGGGAGGCCGCGTGGAGGCCGGTCTCGATGCCGTGGCCGCCAGCCTCGACGCCGATCATCGCAACGTCGGGATCATCGAGAAACGGATGGAACAGCCCCATCGCATTCGAGCCACCGCCGATGCAGGCGACCAGGGTGTCTGGGAGGCGACCTTCTGCCTTTTCGAGCTGCGCTCGGGTCTCCTCTCCGATCACCGACTGAAAGTCGCGCACCATCGCCGGATAGGGATGCGGCCCGGCGACCGTGCCGATCACGTAAAATGTGTCCTCGACATGGGCGACCCAGTCGCGCAACGCCTCGTTCATTGCGTCCTTCAGGGTCGCCGTCCCGGAATGCACCGGGATCACCTCGGCGCCGAGCAGTTTCATGCGGAAGACGTTGGGCTTTTGCCGCTCGATGTCGGTTGCGCCCATATAGACGACGCATGGCAGGTCGAAGAGGGCGCAGGCCGTCGCCGTGGCCACGCCGTGCTGGCCGGCGCCGGTTTCCGCGATGATCCGGCGTTTGCCCATGCGCCTCGCGAGCAGGGTCTGGCCGAGCACATTGTTGATCTTGTGCGCGCCGGTGTGGTTGAGCTCGTCACGCTTCAGGTAGAGCTTGGCGCCGCCGAAATATCGGGTAAGCCTTTCGGCGAAATACAATGGGCTCGGGCGCCCGACGTAATGCTCGAGATAATAATCGAGCTGGCCCTGAAAGCCGGGGTCGTTGCGGGCTTCTGCATAGGCGGCCTCGACCGCGAGCACCAGCGGCATCAGGGTCTCGGCGACAAAGCGCCCGCCATAGATGCCGAAATGGCCGCGCTCGTCCGGCCCACCACGGAAGGTATTCGGAACCTGCATCAGCAACTCCTCACGGGCCCAGGATGCACCACAGAGACCCGAAGCGCACAGATAAAAGCGCAGCCTTTGGCTCGCGCTCCCGCTGTTTCCCTATGGTGATCAGAGCGCGCGGGCGGCGGCGAGGAAGGCGCGGATCTTGTCGGTGTCCTTGACCCCTGGGCAACTCTCGACCCCAGAGGAAACATCGACGGCAACGGCGCCGGAAATCTGCACAGCCTCCGGCAACAACTCGGTGGTCAGGCCCCCCGACAGCATCCATGGAAGACGCCAGGATCGGTCGGCGATCAACCGCCAGTCGAACGCTAATCCGTTGCCGCCGGGCAGCGCGTCCGCCCGGCGCGGCGGCTTGGCGTCGAACAGCAGCCGATCCGCCACAGCCTCATAGCACGCCGCGTCGACCACGTCGCGCGGGCCGGCGATCGCCAGCGCCTTCATCACCGGTCGAGCGAATTTGAGCCTGGCTTCGGCCACCCGCGCCGGGGTTTCGCAGCCGTGAAACTGCAGAATGTCGATCGGCGTCGCAGTCAACGCGGCCTCGATCAGCGCATCATCGGCATCGACAAAGAGACCGACCCGCGCCACCTCTGCCGGCACGTCGGCGCACAATCCCGCCGCCTCGAGCGGCGTGACCGCGCGCGGGCTCCGGGGATAGAAGACAAAGCCGAGATAGGCCGCGCCGCCGGCGATCGCCGTAGCCACAGCCTCCCTGGTCGACAGACCGCAAATTTTCGCCGCGACGCTCATCTCCGGCAATATGGGAGTGAGCCCGGCGCGTCGGCATACAAAAAACGCGAACCGTCAAGGGCGGGTGTTCGGCGTCGAGATGTCGACACGCCCTTCGGGTGATTGTGCCGGCTGCTTGGCGGCGCTGATCTCAGCATCCCGGTGCTGCCGGTAGACGCTGCGCAGGGTCGCGTAATAGTCGAGCGAATTGCGCTCCAGTTCGTCGAGGTCGTGAAGATGCTGGGCCCTGGCATCGACGACATTGGCGCCGCCAGTCGCAACCCCCGCGTAGGTCGCCGGTGCGCCGCCGACATAGGTCAGCGGGTTCATCGCCATGTCCACGACCGTTCCGACCGCGTCGCGGGCGTTCGACGGTCCGAGCAGAGGCAGCTCGACAAACGGGCCCTCTCCGACACCCCAGACCGCAAGCGTCTGGCCGAAATCGGCCTGGTGCGGAGGCACGCCCCATTTTTCCGCGACATCGAAGATGCCGGCGACACCGACTGTCGAATTGACCGCCAGCCGTTGCGCCGATTCCCAGGCCTGCTTTACGTTGCCCTGCAGCGCGTCGTTGACGGCGACGGCCGGCTCCTTGAGGTTCTGCACGACGTTGTGGATGCCCTTTCGAACGCCCTCGGGCACGTGGTCGGCGTAAGCCTGCGCGACCGGCCTCATGACCGCATGATCGGCGGCCATATTGGCCTTGAAGATCGCCCGGTTGACCGGCTCCGCCGGGTCATGCTCGGTATCGACGTCCTCGGCGCTCGTCGCATCGCGCGGGCCGCCGGCGCACCCGCCACAGCCCAACACCAGCGTCAGGACGATGGCCGAAGACACCTGCCGTCTGCCTCCGATGTTTGCGATCCGAACAGGACGGCGGTTCTGATGCACCGCGAAATTCTCCAGAGATTGGATGATCGGCTTTTCCGGGCGGCATGCCGACAGGGCGCGGATTGTTTCTCAGCCTCGCCCATCGCGTCAAGACGGCGATGATCTGCGGCGCTGTCATCCCGGTTTGGCGCGGGCCGTCCGAGCGGCGCTGCAGCGAGCAAATTGCGATTTCGGACGCCTAGCCAGCGATTTCAGGCAGTGAGGCCGCGCGATGCGGCGTCATAGACCAGTTTTGCCGTCGCAATGTCTTCGACGGCAATTCCGACCGATTTGAAAACAGTGGTCGCCGATATGGGCGCCTCTTTTATCCCCGCGAAGATCTCGCCGATCTCGGCATAGATGGTTGCGCCGGAGAGGATCACGTCGCCGGATTCCTCGCGCACTGCCGCGCGCGAATCCACGATCACTGTATTGGCCATCACATCGTCATCGAGCTCCCGCCAAGTGGGCCGCGGTGAGCCGACGGCATTGACATGCGCTCCCGGCTTGAGCCAGGCGCCCTTGAGGATCGGCTCCAGCGCGTTCGTGGCGGTCACAATAACATCGGCGTGGCGCACCGCGTCTTCGACGGTTGCCGCCGTTGCGCCATTCTGCTCGGCAAAGCGTGCAGCATGCTCGGGGGTGCAACTCCACACTCGCACCTCCTCGAAACGCCGCACCAGAGAGAGCGCCTGCAGATGAGCGCGCGCCTGCACTCCGCTGCCGAGCAAGGCGAGAACGCGGCTGTGGGGACCAGCCAGATGTTTCGTCACTGCCGCGGAAACCGCAGCCGTCCGCATTTCGGTAATCAGCCGGCCGTCCATCACTGCCAAAGGTTCGCCGGTATCGGGGCGAAGCAGCACGATCATTGCGAGATGGGTCGGGAGGCCGGTTCCCGCATTTCCCGGGTAAAAGCTGACGAGCTTGGCCCCCATGGCGTCCTCGGCCACCGCGGGCATGACCCCGAGATAGCGTTTCCCGTCCTCGATCGTCAGCATTTGGCGCACCGGCTGCACCACCCGCCCGAGCGAAAAGGCGGCGAGCGCAGTCTCCATCGCCGGGATCAGCTGATCCCAGTGCAACAAGTCCCGTATACGCTCTTCGCCGATGTATAAAACCATCGGAATTCTCGATCCTGATCCGGGCTGCAGACAGCGTCGGCGAATTTGATTAATCAGGATCCCGGAATTTCAGAAGCCCAGCAAAAATTTGAGCTAACGCGCCGCGCTCGCGGTCTTCTCGCGCATCATTGCGATGAGGCCGCGCAACTGGCCGCCATTGCGCTGCACGACCGAGGCAAACTCGGAGCGCTGAGTGACCATCATGCTAATGCCCTCGACGATGACGTCGCTGATCTTATAGGAGCCGTCGTCAGAAACCAGCCGCCAATCGATCCGCAGCGGCGACGCGCCGCCCGGGCTGATAACGTCGGTCGAGACGAGGGCCCCATCTCCGTCGCTTCGGCTGCCGCGGATTTTGAACGCTTCGCCGCCGAAATTCGAAAGCCGCGCCGTATACACGAAAACGACATAGTTTTCGAACAACTTTAAGAATTCCTGCTGCTCCTCTTCGCTCGCGTTTCGCCAATACCGGCCGAGAACGAATCGGGCGATGCCGGGACCATCGAAATCTGCGTGAAACAATTCGCGAAAACGCTCCTGCCTGACGGCGGGATCTCCCTTGTTGTTGAGCACGCCGAGGGCGCGATCCCAGAGTTGGTTCATAAAAGCGACGGCATCTGCAGGATTGCCGGTCGGCGGTGCCGCGATTGACGTCGTCGCGATCAAAACAAAGAGACTGGCCAGCAGCGAACGGCGCATCATATTCGCAAGACTCCCCCGATTTGGCCGAAGATAATACCGCAGAAACGGAGCTGCGGACACGCGGAATTAACGCTCACCCGAAGGCCGCTCGAAATGACCCGTTTTTGACGGCAATTCACGCTAACCGTTGCGGTGCCGGCGCAATTTCCTACATCCATGCGGCATCCTGGCGAATTCCATGGAAGGGCGAGGAAGATGTGGCGGTTTATGCGTGAAAAGCTGGTGGTTCCCGAACCAAGCGATTGCTTGCCGGGCCGCAGCGAGCCGATGCCTGTTCCCGAACGGCATTTCGTCAACCACCATCCGCTTACCGAGCCCTATCCCGATGGCATGCAGAAGGCGGTCTTCGGGCTCGGCTGCTTTTGGGGCGCCGAGCGGGTGTTCTGGCAGGCCCCGGGGGTCTGGGTTACGGCGGTTGGTTACGCAGGCGGCACCACGCCAAACCCGACCTACGAGGAGGTTTGCAGCGGCCGCACCGGGCACACCGAGGCTGTCTTGGTTATTTATGATCCGAAGGTCACCAGCTACGATGCGCTGCTCAAACTATTCTGGGAGAGCCATGACCCGACCCAGGGCATGCGTCAGGGCAACGATGTCGGCACCCAGTACCGCTCGGCGATCTATACTTACTCACCAGAACAGCGCGCCGCTGCTGAGGCGTCGCGCAACGCATACCAAACCCAGCTCGATGCAGCCGGGCTGGGCAAGATCACGGCTGAGATCGCCGAGGCCCCGCCGTTCTACTTCGCCGAGGGCTATCACCAGCAGTATCTGGCAAAGAACCCGCATGGTTATTGCGGGCTCGGCGGTACGGGCGTCACCTGCCCGCTGCCCGCGAAGGTCGCCGCCGCCTGATATTGCACCGACGCAGCTCGTCCGCGTCTCTCAACCTCGGCAGAATGGCGACGCGTCGTTCAGGCGACGCAGATGCTTGCGCAGCTTTCTTTCGCGCCCGGCAACGATCTGGTCGTGCCATTCGAGCAGCGCAATCCAGGCGTAAGTCGCCGCGCCCCGAGGTTCGGTCTGTGCAAACAGGTCGGTGATAAATTCATGGGCGACGCGGACGTCGTTCGCATAGCCCAGGTCGTCCTGCAATCGTTTCAACCCGCGCACGAATTTCGGCAATTCGTGCTGATTGAACAGGCTGCCAAAAAGCTCGATCGTGTAGCGGAGTTTTTTAGTGGCGATGCGCAGTTTGTGTCGCTCGCGCGGCGTCAGCTGGCCAAACCCCCTGCTGCGTTGTCGCACACCGCGCCGGCGGCGATCGAGGACCCGCGGCGCGACCTCGCCGATCGGAGAGCTCATGAGAGCAGGGTCTTCCGGGACCGAATGCTGGCGCCAACCGCGCGCCTCGAACCAGCGCAAAAGGCGCAGCATAGCCGTCGTATACCGCTCTGAAAGGATCGCCTCGCTGCTCCGGTCGTAGGCTGATCGTCGCAGCCGATCGAGGGTCGCGGCGAGATCGTCCCAACCGGGCTCGTCCGGCAGTCCGGCGCGAGCGGCCGGCAGCAATTCGGTCGCGAACACGTCGAGATTGCGCGCCGGGCCGAGCGCCCCGGCGAGCCAACTCAATTCCTCGGCGACCCACCGATGGTCCTCGGCCGAAAGCATCTTTTTGAATGAAGAAACCGCCGTGCGGAGACGCCGCACCGCGACTCGCATCTGATGCACCCCTTCGGGATCAGACGACAATACGGCGGCCTCGTTGCGCAGCAATTGCGCAAGGCAGCTGTTGCCGATCCTCTGCAGCGCGTCCTCGACCGTCATGTCGGGATCGAGAGCGACCGGTGGCGCGTGAACGGGCCGCGGGGCGGCATCGCTGCCCTCCATCAGACGGAAACCTCGCTCCGCTTTGCTGCGCGTCTCGATACGGATCGGCCCGGCCTCGACGAGATCCAAGGCGAGGTCGTAAAGGTCGACGGCGGCACCGCTTTTCAGTTCGAGCTCGATTTCACCAATCGGTTCAACCGCCTCGCCGCGAACCGTCTGGATCTCGCCTTTATCGATCGCCGCTTCTATCGCTATTCCCGGTGCAGGCTCGATCTCGAGTGTGCTGCGGGTGACGTCAGTGATGAAAATCGCTTGCAAATCGCCAGCCCCGGCGCGTTGCAAACGAGCACCGCTCAGCGGCGCCGCGAGATCGGGACGGTTGCCGGCGACCGCATCCTGCCACTCGCCGCGCGATAGGATATTTGCCCCCGCAACAGCACCCGCCTTGACGGTTTGAATGAAATAACCGCTGTTCTCGCGGACGCGAAGGGTCAGTCCTTGCGCCCTCAGAGCCCCGTCCGGCGTATCGTAATAGGTGCTCGTCAGTCTTTCTTGCCGGCGGCCGGGTTGAGACGCCATTTCGGCAAGCGCGCCTTCGAAGCGCGCGAGATCAGCCGGCTGGGCGGACAGCTTGAGTTCGACTTCGGTTGAAATAAAAGCCTCCCTGTTTCATTGCACGACTAGCCCGACAACGCTGGCGGCCGGCCGACAAATCCGTGGCATTGGCACACCGTCGTGCCGCATGCTGCTGCAAAACCGCCCTATCGGCGATGCCTCAATTCAGCACACCGCCCGGGTACTCATCCGCGCCCGACGCCGGTTGCGGCCGCGCATGGCAGGATTGCAGCCACTCCTCCGGTCCGCCCGCGCCGTCCGCGCTAATTTGGCAGCTGCGAGGGTCGAAGTAAAATCGACAACGCGCAAAAGCCGCGCCGCAAGGGAGACGATGGAGACGGTGCGACCGACTGAAGCACGGCAGATCGGGAACTCGGCAGCGGGTCAGGACGTGTCGTGATCCTAAGTGCCGTTCGCGCCGCGCCGCGCGCCGGGCTCTTTGGCGAACCGGATTTTCGTCGGCTGTGGTTCGTCGGCCTCGTCGTCTTCGCGGTTCGCTGGCTCGAGATGCTCGCTGTCGCGGTGTTCGCCTACCAGCGCACCGGTTCACCCTTTATCGTCGCGCTCTTGACCATGCTGCGGATGCTGCCGATGGCGCTCTTCGGCGCCGTCGTCGGCGCCCTCGCCGAGCGGTTCGAGCGGCGCAGCGCGCTGGTCGTCGTTGTTGTTTCGATGCTGCTGAGCTCGCTGATCCTCGCGCTTCTCGCCTGGACCGATGAGCTTGCGGTGTGGCATGTCGCGCTCGCCAGCTTTGTCAACGGAATTGCCTGGACGACCGACAACCCGGTGCGCCGCACGATGATCGGTGAGGTCGTCGGGCCTCGAACGCATGAGCGCGGCGATGTCCGTGGATGTCGGGGCCAACAACGCAAGCCGCATGCTCGGCCCGACCCTCGGCGGCGTGCTGCTGGCGACGGTCGGGATTGGCGGGGCATTTGCCGTCAGCGTCGTCTGCTACCTCGCCGCCGTCGCGGCCGTCTTGCGGATCCACCATCGCAATCTCGTGCGGCCGTCGACTGCCGCGACGGTTCTCGAGCGGATGATCGAGGGATTCATGCTGGTGCGGCGCGACCGGCGGCTGGTCGGAACCCTGGTGATAACGGTGGTTTACAATACCTTCGGCTGGCCGTTCACCAGCATGATCCCGGTGATCGGCCAGGATAATCTGGGCCTCGGCGCAGCCGGCATCGGCCTGCTTGCCAGCATGGACGGGGTCGGGGCGTTCTGCGGCGCAGTAGCAATCGCGTTCTTGGCCCGGCCGAAGTCATTCGCCCGCCTCTACATCGGCGAAGTCATGCTGTATCTGCTGATGCTGCCGGTCTTCGCCCTGGCGCGCTATCCGTTGCTTGCCGGCGCGGTGCTGGTCGTGACGGGTGTCGCCAATTCCGGTTTTAGCATCATGCAGGCGACGCTTGTGTATTTGGCGGCGCCGGCTGAGATGCGCAGCCGCATCTTTGGCGTGCTTTCGGTATGCATCGGGGTTGGGATGATCGGCTTCATCCATCTCGGCATGCTCGCCGGCCTAATCGGCGCTCCTTGGGCGACGGCGATTATCGGCATCGAGGGAATTCTGGCGATGCTGTTGACCCGGCGTTGGTGGCGCGCCATCGCCGCATAAGCGCGGCGCGATGATGGGTTGCGCGGAAATCGTCGCCTAACGCGTTGCGAACCGTGTATTTTGACCGCTGATCGCGGGAGAAAGAAATGTCGTCGAACCTGCTGGACCTGCCCCGCGCCGACACGCGCGGCCCGGATTACCTGGAACGAGCGCGCCGGCTGGCGCCGATGCTGAAGGAGGCCGCGGACGAGATCGAGGAACGTCGGGAGCTGCCGGAGCGGATCGTCGAGGCGCTGGTCGAAGCCGGCTTCTTCAAATTGCTGATCCCGCGCTCGCTGGGCGGCGCTGAGCTCCACCCCCTGATTTACGTGCAGGTTCTCGAAGAGATCGCCAAGGCCGACCCCTCGACCGCCTGGTCGCTCGGACAGAATTCGGGCTGCTCGATGTCGGCCCCTTATCTGGACCCGGCGGTGGCGCGCGAGATCTTCGGGCCGCCGCGCGGCATCCTCGCCTGGGGGCCCGACCTACCCGGTGCGGGCCGCGGCGTCGCGGTCGAGGGCGGCATCCGGGTCACCGGACGCTGGGGGTTCGCGACCGGCAGCCGGCACGCCACCTGGCTCGGCGCGCATGTCCCGGTCTTCGAGGCGGACGGCACGCAACGCATGAACCCGAACGGGCGCCCGCATGTCCGCACCGTGCTGTTCCCGAAGTCGAGCGCCGAGATCATCGACAACTGGCAGGTCATCGGCTTGCGCGGCACCGGCAGCGACAGCTACCGGGTCGAGGACTTGTTCGTGGCGCAGAAATACACCTTTTCGCGCGACAATCCGGCGGAGCGGCGCGAGCCGGGCCTGCTCTACCGTTTTACCAGCGGCATGATCTATGCGATGGGATTTTCGAACGTTTCATTGGGCATCGCCCGCGGTGCGCTCGAGGCGTTTATCGAATTGGCACGCGACAAGATCCCGCGCGGCGCCCGCAAGACCCTGCGCGAGAACAACGTGATACAGTCCGAGGTCGCGCAATGCGAGGCGAAACTGCGCTCGGCGCGCGCCTCGATCCATACGACCTTGCGCGAGATGTGGGACGACGCCGAGCGCGACGGCGACTTCCTGCCCGAACGGCACTGGCAATTGCGCCTCGCCGCGACTTGGGCGATCCAGCAGGCCCGCGATGTCGTCGCCGCGGTCTACAACGTCGCCGGCTCGACCGCGATCTTCAACGAGAACCCGTTCGAGCGCCGCCTGCGCGACATCCACGCCGGCACCCAACAGGGCCAAGGCCGCCCGGTGCATTTCGAGACCGTCGGGCAGATCCTGCTGGGCCTGCCGCCCGAGGGAAGGATGTTCCGGTAGACGCGATAAACGCACGACCGCTGCTGTGGCGAGAGCGGCAGAAAAGCCGCCGGAGCAGCCGGCGGCTTTCCTTGTGTCTTGGCGTCGGTCAGGCGCGATGGTGCCAATGGTGGTGCGGCTCGACCAGCTGGTTGGCGACCCGTTGCTGCTCCGGCGACAGGCTGGCGTAGAGCGGCTTGAACGCGGCGAGGAGACGCGCGTCGTTGTCGGCGCGCACCTTGGCGAACTGGCCGCGCAACGCGATGCGCTGGACCGCATCCATCGTGTCGCGGCTCTGCCGCGCCGTCGTGATCGCCTGATCGAGCGCCTGGGCATTGTCGCGCATTGCTGCTGCCACCTGCTGCCACTGCGCCTCCTGCCCCGATGTTATCTTGAGCTCGGCCTTCAGGAAGGCGATGCGCCCGTCGACCAGCTGGCCGGGCAGCATCCTCTCGGTGGCGTGATGACGCGCCTCGGTCTGCGCTCCGCCGGGATTTGCCGGCGCCGGAGCGGTCTGCGCAAAGCTCGGGATAAGCCCAACTGCAGAGACGCCGGCGAACAGCGCCGCGGCGAGGAACGGTGTACTCGGTTTAATCATTTTCCAACCTCTGTCACGAACGGGGCTTGTGCCCCTCATCGATGACCTACGCGCCGGCGGATCAGGTCATACCCGAAAAGCGGCAGATTACAGCGATTTAACCGCGTCGCCATCTTCCGGTAACGGAAACGATAAAGGCGCCCCACCAATACTAGGAAATATCAACCAATACGGGTAAAATTTAGTGGGTTTTTATCGAAAAACACTTCATTCTCCGCCGCTCAAGGGTTGCGACGACCTACCGCCGGCGCGCCCCGCTCGGGAGGTTCGAACTGTCACGCTTGGCGATCATCGCGTGTGTTGCCGCAACATTGGATTTGGCGCCGTGCACGCCGGCTGCTTTTGGCGCACCGGTACCGATGGTCGACCTGCAGGAGGCCATATCTCTGCCGCGACCGTCGCCGGTCTCGGGGCTCAACCTCAGAGCCGGAACGGAGCCGGCTACATTAGATTCGACGGATCTGGCGGCGATTGTCTCCGCGGAACCCACGCTTGGCGGTGCTCTTACTATCGCGGCGGCCAGGAGTTGGTTCGATTCCCGCGAGGTCGAGTTCAGCGCCGCCGATGACAATTCCACGGCGTTCTCCGAAGCCGGCGGCTGCGTTTACCCGGGCAGTTATCTTCGCAGCCTCGGTGGGGGTCCGGACGAATGCGGCGCACTGATGCCCGGCGACGACAAATCGGCGATTGTGACCCTGCCGTTTCTCGCCGTATCCGGCTGGGTTCTCGCAATCTGCGGCGTCGCCGGGCTGCGACGCGCTTACAGCAAGTGGCGAACCCGGCGATGGGTGCGCCACTTGCACGCTCGAGGTCTGGTGGCAGCCAGGGCGGTCCCGCGGAGCTCGAACTCGCGCGTCAGGTCGCGTTCGCGGCGCTACGCCGGCTGACCAGATTATACCACCGAGAGGTAGCGCTCGGGCGGCGTTGCCAGCAATTCGGCGAGCCGTGTGACGGCACGCTCAACCCGCTCAAAGGTCGTCTGCGCGCCGAGGCAGATGCGCACGGCGTTGGGCGGCTGACGACCGACCGCAAAGGCCGCAGCCGGAATGATGCCGACGCCGCGGCGCCGCGCCGACCCCGCGAAATCATCGGCGCGCCACGGCTCGGGTAGGGTCAGCCAGAGATGTGCGGCGGCCGGATCGCCGGCAAGCGCAGCGCCGGCGAGGATCTGGCGCGCCATTCGGTTGCGGCGCTGCGTCTCGGCGCGCTTTGCCACGGCGAGCCGCTCGGCCGTTCCGTCGGCAATCCAGCGCGCGGCGATGCGCGCCATCAGCGGCGGCGCCGAATAGACCGTAGCGCGCACCGCGGCGGAAAGGCGTTCGATTTGCGCCTGAGGCGCATGCACATAGCCGACCCGTAACGCCGGCATCAGGCTTTTCGAGGTCGAGGTGATGTAAAAACTGCGTTCCGGAGCGAAAGTGCGCGAGCGGCGGCGGCGGCGCATCCAAGAGGAAGCCGTAGACGTCGTCCTCGATCAGCGCCAAATCATGTCTTTGCGCCACCTCGGCCAGCGCTTTGCGGCGCTCTACCGACATCGTGGCAGTGGTCGGGTTGTGCAGCGTCGGCATCGTATAGAGCACGCGCAACGATGCAGCGCGACAGGCTGCGTCGAGCGCCTCGGGAACCAGACCCTCCTCGTCGATGGCGACCGGCATCAAACGCAGGTGCAACAGATTCGCCAGGGCGCGCAGGCCCGGGTAGGTCAGCGCCTCGACTGCCAGGGTGTCGCCGGGCTGGGTGAGAGCCCCGACAACGCACGCCATGGCATGTTGGCCGCCGGCCGTCACCAGGACCTGCTCTGGCGTGGTGCTGAGCCCGCAGACTCTGAGAAACGCGGCGCCGGCGACGCGGTCCTCCAGACGGCCGGCAGGGGCCTGATAGTCGAGCAGCGACGCGAGATCGGGATCGGCCGCAAGTCGCTGCAGCGCCGCGGCAATCGATGCGACTTCTCCGGCGGCCCCGGGCCGATTGATGGTGAGGTCGATGAAGTCGGGGTCGCGCGCTTCGTCCAGCATCTCGCTCGAAATGACCGGCATTGAGCCGGAAGGCGGCCGCACGAAGGTGCCGCGACCAACCTCGCCCGCGATCAGGCCACGCCGTTCGGCCTCGGCGTAGGCGCGGCTCACCGTGCCAATGGTGACGCGCAGCCGCCATGCGAGATCGCGCTGGGTGGGAAGCCGCATACCGGGAGCGAGCCGGCCGTCGCGAACATCTTCGCTCAAGGCCTCGGCAATGGCGCGGTAGCGCGGTCCCTTACGGCTTGATAGATCAGGCAGCCAATTTGTCATGGTGACAAGTTTATGGTTGACCTTCCTATGGGTGTCAATTTGACTCGAATACGGCGCTGCATCGGCGAGATAAATTGAGAGTGGCACGAAATTGTATGCAAACAAATTGGGTGCCATCCCGCAGCGCTCGACGAACCAAGGTGTCGCCGCGTCGTATTTCGGCCGAATTGCTGACGATGCTCGTCGACCGGATCGCCGAATGGCGCGCGGTGGCGCGCAGCCGTTACTTGCTTCAGCAACTCGACGATCGCATGTTGCACGACATCGGGTTGAGCCGGTCCGATGTCGAGCGGGAATGCACCAAGCATTTTTGGCAGCACTGATCGTCGTCCACTCGGTCAACGAACTATGGGGCATTCGATGCGCATCCCCCTCTTCCAGGTCGACGCGTTCACCAGCTGCCTGTTCAGCGGCAATCCGGCTGCCGTGTGCCCGCTGGCCGAATGGCTGCCTGAAGCGACGATGCAGGCGATCGCGGCCGAGAACAACCTCGCCGAGACCGCATTTTTTGTGGCGCAGGACGCGGGTTACCTGCTGCGCTGGTTCACGCCGACCGTCGAGGTAGAGCTCTGCGGCCACGCAACGCTCGCCTCGGCCTATGTCGTGACCCACATTCTGTCGCCCGAACGGCGCTCAGTCAGGTTCGAGACGTTGAGGGCCGGGCCACTCGAAGTGAGCCGGGACGGCGATCTGTTGGCAATGGATTTCCCGTCCTGGCCGGCGGAGGCGACGGCCGCCGACCCGTCCATCCTCGCGGCGTTAGGCCGCCCGCCAGACCACAGCTTTGTCGCGCGGGGCCGCAGCGTCGCGGTCTACGACCGCGCCGAAGATGTGGCGGCGCTGCGTCCCGACTTTGCCGCGCTGCGCCGAGTTCCGGGAGCGGACGCGATCGCGACCGCACCCGGCGGTGACGACATCGACTTCGTTTCGCGCTACTTCGCGCCGAACCACGGCGTCGACGAAGATCCGGTAACCGGGTCGGCGCATTGCGTGCTGACGCCCTATTGGGCGGCGCAGCTGGGCAAACGGCAATTGACGGCACGCCAGATTTCGACACGCGGCGGCGAGCTCGTCTGCACATTGCGCGGCGACCGCGTCACGCTCGCCGGCCGCGCCGTGCTGTATCTGGAAGGCACGATCACGGTTTGAGGAGATCAGAGGGAACGGTTATGGCCGATCACCGCAATGATTTGGGGCAGTCGATCGGCTTTCCGCTGCCGCAGTGGACGGCGCGGCCGCGCCCGCCGCGCAGCGCCATCGAAGGGCGTTTCTGCCTTGTTGAGCCGATCGACCCGGCGCGCCACGCCGCCGATCTTCACGCCGCCAATGCCTTGGACCGGGAGGGACGCAACTGGACTTACTTGCCTTACGGGCCGTTCGCCCGGCTCGAGGATTATCGCCTCTGGCTCGACCGCGTATCGGTCGGTGAGGATCCGCTGTTTCACGCCATTATCGAGCGCCGCAGCGGGCGCGCCGTCGGCGTCGCCAGTTACATGCGCATCGACCCCGCGGCGGGGGTCATCGAAATCGGCGGCATCAACTACGCCCCGCCATTGCAGCGCACGCCCGCCGCGACCGAGGCTATGTATTTGATGATGCGCCGCGTCTTCGACGAACTGGGCTATCGCCGCTACGAATGGAAATGCGACTCGCTCAATGCGCCGTCGCGCGCTGCGGCCTTGCGCCTTGGTTTCCAATACGAGGGCATGTTCCGCCAGGCGACGGTGTACAAGGCGCGCAACCGCGACACCTGCTGGTTCTCGATCCTCGACAGCGAATGGCCGGCCCTGCAATGGGCCTTCGAGGAATGGCTCTCGCCCGACAATTTCGATGCGGCTGGCCACCAGCGCCACAGCCTGGCGAGCTTCTCTCGAAATGCACGAGAGTAGCCACGATCGGCAAATGGCTGCCAAGAACCAAGGGGGCTCATCAGCATGTCTCAGTCCGCCCCATCCGATTTGATCCGACAAGTCTGGGAATATCCGCTCTTCGAGGCGCTTTACGGCAGAAGGTCGCGGCGTTTCGGCTTGGGCTTCGAAATGACCGAGGGCCCATCGCGGTACAAGTCTCAGCGTGCGCCGGTGCCCTTGAGCGAGACCGAGGAGGCGCTGCTCGTCGCAGCTGGGGTCGGTTTCTCGGGGACTGCGTTGTGGGACCAGAGCCGGCCCCTTCCGCATAGCGCCGGAGGTGGGCGGACCTTTGCCAGTACCTCCGGCGGTCGGCGAACAGCGTTGTTCTTCACCAATGACCAGGGTGTCTATGTCATCGACCCCGCCGGCGGCTCGGCCGGCAATCTCCGCGAGATCGATACGCCCGATCAGCGCGAGAGGATCCTCGGGCTCTACCGCCAGCACCGCAAGGAGCTGCGACCGGGCAGGCTCGATATTCCTCGCCGAGTGCCGCCGCTCTCCGGGCACAATTTGTGGGGTTCGAACATGCCCGGCTCGACGCTGTTCATGCCGGTTTGCGACGTCAGCCATTCCCTGATCGCGCTGATCGCCCAGTTCGTCGACGGGAGGCTCGAACGTTTCGCGCCGAAGCCGCACGGCGGTATGCACATCGTCGACGACCGCTACGGCTTCCGCCCGGCCGGCACCGAAAAATGGTTGAGGAACGGCTTTCTCGACGAACAGCAAATCCTGCCGCTCTCGGCCGTCGAGCGCCAAGCCTGCTACTTCATGTTCAGCGAACCGGCCGTGATTTGCCAAAACATCTTTCTCGCGACCGAGGCCTTGGGGGTCGGCGGCTGGATGCATTGCGGGTTCCTCTCCGCCGAGGTGCTCGCAGCCCTGGGTTTTCGAGCAGTGGTTCCGCATGGCGCTGCGGCGCTTGCCAACCCGGTCGGGCTCGACGGCATCTTCGAGGCTTGTTGCCCACCCTACTACCCGAGCATGGATGCCGCGGTCGACGCGGTGCTTGCCCCTTTGTCGCGGAACCATCCAGCCTCGCCAGGCCCTGTGCCGTATTTGATTTCCGAGGCGGAGCATCGCCAGGCCGCCGTCGATATCACCGCGGAGGGCATCGCCTGCACCAAGGCGATCTGCAATTACATCCATCAAACCTATGGCCGGTTTCCCGCGGGTGTCGATGCGATGCATCTGATGTGGCTGATGCAGGCGCACCATTTGGACACCGATTATTACGACAGCTTCTTCCGGCCGGGCGCGTATGGCCCGACGCATGCCGACCACATGGCGATTTGGCATCCCTGACGGACGGCGGCTTACCCGTCCCGACTACTCGCGACGGGCGGCGCTGAGATCCCGGGTGACGCGCCAGATCTGCAACGGGGTGGCAGGCCCGGTGAAATCGCTGCTGCCGAGCGGCGCCAGCGCGTCTGCAATGGCGTTGGCGATGGCCGGGAAGGCGGCGATGGCGCCGGCTTCGCCGCAGCCTTTGACGCCGAGCGGGTTGGTCGTGCAGCGCGTGCTGTTGAAGCCTAGGTCGAAGGAGGGCAGGTCGTCGGCGCGCGGCAGCGCGTAATCCATCAGCGAGCCGGCGACGAGCTGGCCGGAGCCGGGGTCATAGACGGCGTGCTCCAATAGCGCCTGGCCGACGCCCTGCGCAATCGCGCCATGCGCCTGGCCGGCGGCGATCATCGGGTTGATCAGCACGCCGTAATCATCGACCGCGGTGTAGCGCGCCAGGCTCACCTGGCCGGTTTCAGGGTCGATCTCGACCTCGACGACATGGGCGCCGTTCGGGTAAGTCATCCATTCCCGGGTCCACGCATGATAGGTGTCGAGCGGTGTGCCTTTGGCGCGCGCCAGCGCGGCAATATCGGTCAGCGCCACCGAGCGGTCGGTGCCGGTCACGACAAAGCTTCCGTCGGCAAACCGAATATCGGCCTCGGCCGCCTCCAACGCGTCGGCAGCGATGCGGGTGCCCTTGGCGATGATCTCGTCCGCGGCGCGCCAGATCGCGGTGCCACCCATATAAGTCGCCCGCGAGCTGCCGTGGCCGCCGCCCAACGGGATCCGGTCGGTGTCGCCCTGGACCAGGCGGATGCGTTCGTTCGGCAGGCCCAGGCGGTCGGCGAGGATCTGCGGAAAGGTCGTCTCGTGGCCCTGGCCGATCGTCTGGGTGCCGGTGATCAATGACACGGTGTCGTCTGGTTCGAACCGGATGTCGACGTTCTCGTGCGGCGGCCCTCCGGTCGCCTTGATGTGATAGGCAAAGCCGAGGCCGCGAAGCAGCCCCTGCGCCGCGCTCTCGTTGCGCCGCGCCGCAAAGCCGTCGGCATCGGCCGCGGCCATTGCGCGCCCGAATGTCTCGGCAAAGGCGCCGCTGTCGACGGTATTGCCCAAGGCGTTGGTCGTCGGCATCGCCTCGGCCGGCACCATGTTGATGCGCCGCAATTCGGCGCGGTCGAAGCCGCATTGCCGGGCCGCCGCATCGATCAGGCGCTCGATGATGTTGACCGCCTCGGCGAAACCGGGTCCGCGGGTGACGCCGATCGGCGCGGTATTGGTCAGCACCGCAGCGACCCGCAGATCAACACTGGGGATCGCATAGACAGTGCCCGGAAGATGGACGTATTGGAACGTCTGCACCCCGCCGGCGCTGACCAGATACGCGCCGGCATTGGCGGTGCTGTCGACGCGCAGCGCGAGAAATCGGCCTTTCGCGTCGAGCGCCAAAGCCGCCTCGGCGCGATGGTCGCGCGCCTGATGGTCGGCGCTGAATACCTCGCTGCGGCTGGCGATCCACTTGACCGGCCGGCCGACGCGCTTGGCTGCCCACAGCATCAAGACATGCTCGGGATAGATGAAATTCTTGGCACCGAAACCGCCGCCGACATCGGGCGCGACAAACCGCACCGCCGCCGGCGGCACGCCGAGGGCGCGGGCAGTGTTGTCGCGGGTTATGTGAATGCTCTGGCTCGAAACATGGGCGGTGTAGCGGCCGTTCTGCCGATCGTAAAGGCCAATGACGCCGCGCGGCTCCATCGGATTGGTGACGATCCGGTGATTGTCGAGCGCGAGCTTCACCCGGTGCGTCGCCGCGGCAAACGCCGCATCGACTGCGGCAGGGTCACCGGTCCGCCAATCGAAGCACACATTGCCCGGCACTTCGGCGGAAATCTCCGGCGCCCCCGCCGCGCGAGCTGCGTCGGCGGTTGTCACCGCGGGCAATGGAACATAGTCCACGACCACACGCTCGGCGGCGTCGAGCGCCTGAGCGTGCGTCTGCGCAACGATCAACGCGACCGGTTCACCGACGTAGTGGACCCTTTCAATGGCCAACAATGGCTGCGGCGCAAAGGCGAACGGCTCGCCGGTCCTGGCATTGGCTTCCGCCGAAGGCCGCAACGACTGCAGTCCGTCCGCTCGCAGATCTTCGGCCGTCAAGACGGCGAGCACCCCGGCGGCCAGCCGCGCCGTCTGCGTGTCGATGCTTTCGATCCGCGCATGCGCATGAGGCGAGCGCAGCACCACGGCATGCGTCAACTCCTCGAAGGCGAGATCGTCGAGATAGCTGCCGCGTCCGGTGATGAAGCGTAAATCCTCCCGGCGCTTGGGCCGGTCGCCGATAACCGAACGCAGCTCACCCTTTGGCGGTGTCACGAAGGCGATCGGCGGGTGTGTCCCGGCGGGACGGTTGGGTATTGCGAGAGATGCGGGTGCATCCAGCTTATGCCTTATCCAGCCAGAACGTATCCTCACGCACTACGTCGTAAATGCCGAAATAGTCATAGGGGTTGTGCCCCTTGACGTAGTCGTACCAGACGTCGTTGATCTTTTCCCAGGCAACCGGGAGCACCGGCGGATCCGCTTCCATAATGGCTTCGGTCTGGCGGACCAGCGCCAGGCGTTTGGCGGGATCGACCTCGCGGTCGATCTGATCCACCAGGGAATTGAACTTGGCATTGTCCCAGAACGAGTAGTTCTGCGGACCGCCGGTCCGGTACCAGGCATTGAAATAATCCGACGGGTCGAGCAAAGTCGACACTATGGCCCCGATCGCCAGGTCGTAATGCCCGTTTGCAGTGTCGTCAAACCACACCAATTCGACGACAGTGCGCAGGTTGCATTGGACATTGAGCCCTTCCTGCAGCATCGCCTGGATGGCCTGTGCCCATAGTTTGAAGCTGGCGACATCGCGGACGAGGAAATCCAGGCCTTTGATGCCATCGGCATGACCCGCCGCCGCCAGCAGCGCGCGCGCCTCCTTCAGGGCGGCCCCGGTATCGGTCTGGTAGCCGACCCGTTTGGCGAGCTCCTCGGGCGGCGTGGCAAACTCGGAGAATGGGTAGATGAAGCCGCCGACCCGCATTGGCGTGACGTCCTTGACGACATCAATCAGGGCCGGCCGGTCGAAAGCCAAATGCAGCGCCCGTCGCACGCGGGGATCATCGAACGGCTTTCTCTTACTGTTGACCCAGGTGCCCTGAATGACGCTCTGGTTGAAGGCGGTGGTCGACAGGCCTGGCGTCGCCTTGGCCTTGCGGGCGGTCACCGGATCGGTGATGCGGATGTAGTCGACGCGACCCGACAATATCGCGGAACCCAACTCTGTCGAGAACGGCAGAGCATGGTAGAACTCGATGCCGTCGAGATACGGCAGTCCCTTGTTCCAGTAGTTCGGGTTCTTTTCCATAACCCAGATTTCGTTCTCGACCCGGCGGACGCTCTTAAATGGCCCGGTGCCGGGATAGATCTCGACCTTGCGCAGATTGTAATTGTTGTCCTCCAGGGTCTTCTTGCGGACGATCACATTCCAGCCGCTCGCAATCGCCGCCATCATGAAGCTGGTGGGGCGAGGCTCGGACAATTTGAACTCGACGGTGTATTTGTCCCGCGCGTTGATCTCGCTGACCGCCTTGAACAGCACGCTGCGCGGAATACTGATACCCTGCGGCGGTTTGGCGATGCGGTCGAAGGTCGCCTTCACGTCGTCGGCGGTCAGTTCGGCACCGTCGTGAAACTGCACGCCCTTCCGCAAAAAGAACGTGTAGGTCTTGCCGTCCTTGGCGATTTCCCAGCTATGTGCCAAGTCCGGGATGATCGTCTTGCCGCTGTCGCGCGGGTCGTGCCGGATCAGATTGTCGAACATGCAGCCCTGCGAACCGATATTGTTAATGGTCCCGGACTGGTGAATATCGAAGTGCGGCGGCCGCATTGTGATGCCGTAGCGCAATACACCACCCGATTTGGGATTGGGCTCGGGCGCCTTGAGCTGAAACTTCGAGCCGTCGAATTGGTCGGGGATCTCGGCGGCATGGCCGGGGCGCCAAGGGAGGCCGTAGACGCTCGCGATGACGGCGGCACTACCCTTTAAAAAACCGCGGCGGGTCCCCCACTGCCGTGAGAAACGCAGATCGATCATAGGTCCATTC
The DNA here is from genome assembly GCA_963698995.1 of uncultured Alphaproteobacteria bacterium. Lineage (GTDB taxonomy): Bacteria > Pseudomonadota > Alphaproteobacteria > ATCC43930 > CGMCC-115725 > AP-15. The sequence goes on from CAVOTD010000060.1 coordinate 28,965, forward strand.
TCCCGCTAGGATGAAAATGCTCCCGGTTACGCTTTATCCAACCAAATCGGATGCAGTCGGGACGATGTATAGACGCCGAAATATTCGGCGGGGCGATGTGTGCCCATGCGCCGCACGCGACCGGATCTAGGATTGGGCTCGGGCGCCGCGAGCCTGAACCCCCCGCCGTCGAATTTGTCGAGGACTTGCTCGGCGAGGCCAAGGCCCGGAGGTAGCCCGGAAGCGTCCCCTACCGCGGCGGCGCTGCCTTTGAAAAAGCCGCGTCGTGTCGACCACATGACGTCTGCCTCCCCTTCGGTCTTTTCAGGACTGAGCACGGCGTGCTCTGATAGCCCGATCATTGTTTTCGCACGTCTCAAATATAACAGGGCATCCACGGAGTCACTTCTTGAATCAGGTGGCATTAGCCGACCAGGAGATCGCAGATGCCGGCGCTACGACAGCCGGCATCGTTCTCGAGATCGATGGGCTCCAGACGCATTTCTTTACCGCGGCCGGTATTGTGCGGGCGGTTGGCGGGGTCTCCTACACGGTCCGAAGCGGCGAGACACTGGGTGTCGTCGGCGAGTCCGGTTGCGGCAAGAGCGTGACCGCGCTGTCCATTCTTCGTCTTGTCGCCGACCCGCCGGGGCGGATCGTCGGCGGGCACATCCGCTTCCAGGGGATCGATCTGCTGAAGCTGACCGAAAGCGAGATGGAGGGCATTCGCGGGAACGACATCTCGATGATCTTCCAGGAGCCGATGACCTCGCTTAATCCGCTGATGACGGTGGGTCGCCAGATCGCCGAGTCAATCGCGCTGCACCAGGGGCTGTCGCGGCGCGATGCTTTCGATCGGGCGGTGGAGATGCTGCGCCGAGTCCATATCCCCGAGGCGGAGAATCGTGCCCACGCCTATCCGCATCAGCTCTCCGGCGGCATGCGCCAACGGGTAATGATTGCGATGGCAGTGTCGTGCAATCCCAAGTTGTTGATCGCCGACGAGCCGACCACCGCGCTCGACGTGACAATACAAGCCCAGATCCTCGACCTGATGCGCGAACTGCAGCAGACGCTCGGCACCGCGATCGTGCTGATCACCCACGATATGGGCGTCGTCGCCGAGAATGCCGACCGGGTGGTCGTGATGTACGCCGGCCGGAAGGTCGAGGAGGCGGGCGCCAAGGATTTGTTCGAGTGCCCGGGCCACCCCTATACCAAGGGCCTGCTTGGCTCCATCCCCAATGTCGAGGTCGCGGCGCACACCCGCACCCGCCGGGCGCGGCTGAACGAGATCAAAGGGATGGTCCCGTCGCTCTCGAACCTGCCGATGGGGTGCACCTTTGCGCCGCGCTGTGGCCTCGCCAGCGACGAGTGCCGCACGTCATATCCCCCGCTGCGACAATACCGGCCCGGCCATTGGGTCGCCTGCTGGCACGCCGAGCAGGTGCTGGGAGGCACGGCATGAGCCCGCTTCTCGAGGTCGAGGGGCTGAAAAAGCACTTCCCGATCCATACCGGGTTGTTCTCCCGGGTTTCCGGTCAGGTCTACGCGGTCGACGGCATCTCGTTTCGCATCGACCGCGGCGAGACTTGGGGCTCGTCGGGGAGAGCGGCTGCGGCAAGTCGACGGCCGGCCGGACGCTCCTCAAATTGCTCGAGCCGACCGCCGGGAAGATTAGGGTTCGCGGCGAAGACATCACCGATCTCGACCAGAACGGCATGCTGCCTTACCGCCGGCAGATGCAGATGATCTATCAAGATCCGTATGCCTCGCTCAATCCGCGAATGTCGGCCGGCGAAATCGTCGGCGAACCGCTGGTTATCCACGGGGTCGGCGCCACCGAGGAACGCCGCGAGCGGGTCGCGAGCCTCTTCGAGCGGGTCGGCCTGCGGCCCGAGATGACCAAGCTTTACCCGCACGAATTCTCCGGCGGGCAGCGGCAGCGCATCGGGATTGCGCGCGCCCTCGCCTTGAGCCCGGAACTGATTGTCGGCGACGAGCCGGTGTCGGCCCTCGACGTGTCGATCCAGGCCCAGATCATCAATCTCTTGATGGATCTGCAGGACGAGTACCAGCTGTCCTATTTGTTCGTCGCTCACGACCTCGCGGTCGTCGAACACATCAGCGACCGGGTCGCGGTGATGTATCTCGGCCGGATCGTCGAGATGACCGACAAAACCGCGCTGTTCGAGACGCCGCTACACCCCTACACCGAGGCGCTGCTGTCGGCCGTACCGATCCCGAAATACGGCGCCAGGGACCGCAAGCGGGTGATCCTGACCGGCGACGTGCCGAGCCCGATCAACCCGCCCCCAGGCTGCCATTTTCACACCCGCTGCTCTTACGCACTGGCCCGCTGCCGACAAGAGGCACCGGCTCTCCGCGAGGTGCAACCCGGTCACTGGGCCTCGTGCCACCTACACGATGCCGGAGTCAAATACCCGTTGGCGAAGCCCATCTCCGGACCACAGAGATCGAACTGCTGAAGAAATCGCTATCGGCGACATTTCTGATTGACCAGCAGTCGCTTTCAGCGACAATGGTGCGGTGAAAATCATCTTTTCGCGGGCCGCACTGCGAAAGCTGCCGGATCTACCTAAGCGGGACCAAGCAAGGCTTATCGCAAAGATCACTGCATTCGCCGCCGATCCGTTTCAACCGGCTACAGCGGTCCACCCGATAAAGGGCAAACCCCGAGCGGTGCGAATACGGCAGGGCGATTGGCGGGCGGTTTGCCGGATCGATCACGCCGACGACGCGGTGATCGTCGAGTTAATCGGAAACAGAAGGGAAATTTATCGATGACCGACATCGTCACACTGCCTCGCGCCGAATACGAAGCGCTGCTTGCGCGACTGGAAGACGCCGAGGATAACGCGGCTCTCGAAGCCGCTGAACGGCACGAGACCATGCTCGGCAAACACGCAGCCCGCGCCGACTATCTTTCTGTGGAACTCGTTCAACGCCTTCTTGCCGGCGAACATCCAGTCCGTGTGTGGCGCGGTCACCGCGGCCTCACTCGCGAGGCTCTCGCGGCGGCTGCAGCGGTCTCCCCTAGTTATCTCACGGAAATCGAGACGGGCCGCAAGCCCGGCAGCTTCGATGCGCTCGCAAAGATCGCTAAGGCGCTTTCCATCTCGCTCGACGATATAGCCGCTTGGCGCGAAAAGGCCTGACACTCACACGGCGCCGCGCAGGCGCGGATCGAGGACGTCGCGGATGCCGTCGCCCAGGAGGTTGAAGGCGAGCACGGTGATGGTGATGGCGAGACCCGGAAACAGCACCAGCCACCACGGCGGGACGAGGCCGGCGTTCAGCGAATCCGCCAGCATGTTGCCCCAGGTCGGGGTTGGCGGCGGAATACCGACCCCGAGAAAGCCGAGCGCCGCCTCGATGATGATCGCGACACCGAGATGTGTCGTGGCGAGGATCAGGTAGGGCGCCACGCATTGCGGCAGAATGTGGCGCGCCATGATGCGCAGATGCGAGGCACCGAGGCCGCGCGCCGCCTCGACATAGGACAACTCCTTCAACGACAATACGACCGCCCGGATGACCCGCCCGCCAAACGGGATGCGAGTGATCGCGATCGCGACGATGACGGTTGCGAAGCCGGCGCCGAGCGCCATGGCAATGGCCATCGCCAGGATCAGATCCGGAAAGGACTGCAGAAACTCGATGACCCGCTGACTGACGATGTCAAAGCGTCCGCCGAAATAGCCGCTGGCCAACCCCCACAAGGCGCCGAGGGTCGTCCCGAACAGCACGGCCCCGAGCGCCACGGTCAACGACGCGCGACTTCCATAGATGACCCGGCTCAACACATCCCGGCCGATCTGGTCGGTACCGAAATAATGCCGCTCGTTGGGCGGTTTGGACATCGCGCGGAAGTCTGACTTGAGCGGCTCGTAAGGCGCCAAAACCGGCGCAGCCACAGCCATTATGATGATCGCCGCCGCAATACACCCCCAGAACGCCGACAGGGGCGAGCGCCGGATGAACCTCCGCACGCTCCACAGCCGCGAGCTCTCGACCGTCCGCGCAAGTTGCTCGACCGGATAAGCGGCTTCGGGTTCGATGGTCGTCATCGATAGCGGATCCTCGGATCAAGCCAGGCGATCGCAAGGTCGACCAGGATGTTCAGCAGCACGAAGACGACGGCGTATACGAATACCAGGTTCTGCATCACGAAGACGTCACGTTCGCTGACTGCAGTGAACATCGCATAACCGAGCCCGGGTGTGCCAAAGGCGCGTTCCACGGGTATCGACCCGGCGAGCACAAAACCGAGAAGGATGCCCGAGAGCGTAATCACCGGCAGCAAGGCATTCGGCAGAGCGTGGAGGGTGATCACCGGGCGCCGGCTCAGCCCCTTGGCGCGGGCAGTGCGCACATAATCCTCGCGGATCACCTCCAGCAAACTGGAGCGAGCCATGCGGGCGATGTAGGCGGCTTGTCCGAGCCCCAGCACGACAGCCGGCCCGATGACGATCTGCAGATTGCCCCACGGATCCTTCAGCAGCGACGGCCCGGCCAATGGTGCGCGATAGCCGAACATGAACAGCGCCGCAAGCACGATCAGCATTCCCAGCCAGAACCCGGGAACCGCCAAGAACAGGATGCTGACAAATCGGGAAATATTGTCGCCGAGACTATTGGGGCGAAGAGCACTGACGATCGCCACCGGTATGCCGACTATCCAAGACAGGATTACCGAGATTATGGCGATTTCTGCCGTCAAAGGTCCGCGCCGCAAGATCATCTCACCGACGCTTTCGGCGCGGAAAAACGACCGGCCAAAATTTCCGTGAACGATGTCGCCGACCCAGGACAGATATTGCACGATCAGCGGATCGCTCAACCCGAGATCCGCCATGTAGCGGGCCCGCTCGGCCTCGCTCAACTTGGTAAAGCCTTCCGGGCCGAAGATGGCGACCAGCGGATCCCCCGGCAGGATCCGCAATACCGTGAAGACGATTATCGAGACGCCGATCACCGTAAGCGCGCCGAACGCCAAGCGACGGACAACATAGCTGTACATGTCGAAGAAATGCGGCTCCCAGATCCGGTGTTATTTGCTATTGCCGGCGAGAGTGCGGCCCAGATGGACATGAAGTCAAGAAACTCGACAGCTGCGGCACAGCGCAGAGCGCTATCGAGCTTTGCCGTCCAATGCGGATCGCGGTAAGCTCGCCGGCGTCGGTTTGTGCGGACCGCGCTGGTCGGTCCGTGAAACGCAATAAGGAGGTGGGCAGATGGCCTATGATCTCGAGCAGTTCTCGGCGGAATGCCGTCAGATCCTCGAGCACGATTCGGGCGTCGCGGGGCGCCAGAAGGTGTGCGCCCTAGTCCGGGACGTCCTGAAGGACGACGATTTCGTCAAGACCCACCTCGCCGACGACGTGCCCGAGCGCAAAATATTGTACGAGGATCCCGAGCTCGGCTTTTGCATCCTTGGTCATGTCTATCAGGGGGCCAAGGACAGCCACCCGCATGATCACGGCCCCTCATGGGCGATTTATGGCCAGGCCCGCGGCGAGACGATGATGACCGACTACGAGCCGGTGGCACGCCCCGGCGAGGGCAAGCCCGGCAAGGCGCGTCGCGTCAAGGACTATACGCTAAAGCCCGGCATGGCCTACCTCTACAATGAAGGCGACCTGCACTCGCCGCGGCGCGACGGGCCGACCCGGCTGATCCGTATCGAAGGCCGGAACATGGAGAAGGTCCAACGCTTCCCCTACGAGCGCGTCGCGTAGCCCCTCGGCGCTGATTAGCGGGCCCTGGTACTCGGGCCCGCATCCTCCGTTACGCTGTCATTCCGGTAAGACAGCCGGCTGCGCTAGGCCCGCGTTGCGGCGACGTTGTCGCGCCGTTTGGCAACGGCCGCCGCTTTGTCGAAATCGGCCCCGGTGAAGCCGTAGAGACGAGCCCCGCCGCTGAGGATCTTGCCGCCGATATCGGGGGTGATGCTGGGGTTGGTCAGCACCCGCGTCGAGACGTCGGGAAAGCTCGAGTCGAAATGCGGAAAATCGCTCGACACGCAGATGTTCTCGGCGCCGCCGAGTAGTTCGACGGTGGCGCCGACTTCGCGCTCTCCGCTCTCGATCGCCGAGAAGCAGTTGCGCTGCCAATACTCGAACGGCGACAACTTCAGGTAGGGCGCGTCAGCGTCATGATGCTGGCGGAGGTCCCATTCGATGCGCCCCAACAACCCCGGCACCCACCAGCTCTGCGCCTCCAGGAAGGCAACTTTGAGCCGCGGATGAAATTCGAAAATGCCGCCGAGCAGCAGCGCGATCAGGGCGAGCTGCATTTCGGTCGAGTGGCTCGCCACGTGGCGCATGAAGCGGTTTTCGCCAAAGCGGGGCTCGATCGTCGAGTAATAGGAACCGGTGCCCTCGTGAAAGCACAGCGGAATGTCGAGGTCCTGCAACAGGCTGTAGAGCGGATCCCAATAAGTCGAATGCCAATAGCGGCCGTTGACGTAGTTCGGCCGGACAAAGGCGCCGACGGCGCCGTAGTCCTTGACGCAGCGTTGCAGCTCCTGGCAGGCGAGATTGACATCGTGGACCGGCAGCATCGCCGCCATCTTCAGCTGATCCGGGCTGTGCTGGGCGAAGTCGTGCAGCCAGTCATTGTAGGCCCGGCAAATGGCGGCGGAGAATTGCGGATCCATATTGTCGCGCGCCAGAAACGATAAGCCCGCAGTCGGGAACAGGACCGCGATGTCGATGCCTTCCATCTCCATGCCGATGATTTGGGCTTCGGCGTCGTAACCGCGCTCGACCGCGAACATGACGTTCTGGTTGGCCCGGCCGGAGACCAGCGGACCGCGCGTCCGATTGTATTGCGAGATGTTGCCGTCATTGCTGGTCGGCGTGCCGTCAAAAAACCATAGCGGCCGCCGCCGCATGCCGGTGGCGCCACCATCGGTCGGCCGCCTCGCCGAAGTGATGCGAGATTTGAATGCCGGGTCGAGATATTTGTCGAACAGGTCGGTCGGCTCCATAATGTGCATGTCGCAATCGACAAACCGGTATCCCTCTTTCATTCGATCCCTCCAGAGAATTGCTGATCGCCCGGGCTCGGCGGCGCCGCCAGAATAGTCACGGCGAGACGGTCGGAACAAGTCTGCCCCCCGGGCCGAGGCCCGATAGCCAATGCCCCGGCTAGGCCTTATGGTTTTGCGGGGTCTGTGGCGAGCGGGTCAAGGAAGCGTCCATGGCAATCATCAATGTCCTCAACATTCAGCGCATCGGCGCCGCCGATCGAGCAAAGATCGAAGCGGTTGATCCGACGGTCCGGCTGACCGACGCGGGGGGTTGGTTCGACGGCGAATATCGCGAAACCTGGCCCGCCTATACCGCGGCCCGCTATTTGGCGCCGGGCGCCACCGGCGGAGGCAGCCGCGAGGAACGCGACCGGCTCCTCGCCGAGGCCGAAGTGATCCTCGGCGGCTGGCCCTTTCCACTCGATCTGCACGCCAGGGCGCCACGGTTGAGATGGTTTCATCAGCGCCCGGCGGGCGCCAGCAACCTGCTACGCGGCGATCTGTGGGGCAGCGGCGTGATGGTGACGACCTCACGCGGCGTCGGCAGCACGTTGGCGATGGCGGAATACGCGCTGGCCGGCGTTCTGCACTTCGCCAAGAGTCTCGACCGCGCCGTCGTCGATCGCAGCGCCGGCGCCTTCGAACACCGCGCCTATCGGCCTCTTCTGATCGAAGGCAAGACGGTCTGCGTCGTCGGCGCCGGCGGCATCGGGCGCGATGTCGGCCGCCTCTGCGCCGCCATCGGCATGCGGGTAGTCGGCACCCGGCGCAACCCCCGACAAGGGGAACCGCTGCCGTCGGGGTTCAGCGAAATGGGCCTCCCCGCAGATCTCGATCGGTTTTTACCCGACAGTGATTTTGTCGTGGTCTGCTGCCAATGGACCCCGGAGACAAACCGGCTGTTCGACAGGACCCGCTTCGCCCTGATGAAGCCGGGGAGCGTGCTGGTCAACGTCGCACGCGGGGAGATCGTCGACGAAGAGGCGCTAGGCGAGGCGCTCGAGCGCGGCCATCTGCGCGGCGCCGCGCTCGATGTTTATGTCGGCGAATTCGAGCACCTGCCGCCGGCGCGGCTATGGTCCGACCCGAGGGTGCTGATTACGCCGCACGTCTCGGGCGCCAGCGACCAGGACCGGCACGGCGGCGTCGACCTTTTCTGCGAGAACCTGCGCGCTTATGTCGCCCACCAGCCGCTCCGAAACGTGATTGACTGGCAACGCGGCTATTAGCGGGCGAGCGTTGCTGCAACGCTCCTTGGGGGACCGAATCGCCGGGCTGCGGTGGGTCGGGGAACCCAAACACCGATAACTCGTTCAGGGGTCGAGCTTCGGCAGGCTTTGCCAACATCACGAGCGACCCGCCTCGGCCGCGAACGAGCAGCGAGTGGAAAAGACCGTGGTCCCCGAGGACGATTACTTTGCGCGAGGAGCGCGGCGTCTCCGCCGGTCGGAACGCGGGATCTCTCAGCCGGTGAGCTGGCGGGTGGCGCTGATTGCGATGCTGGCGTTGTCGCTCGGACTTTGGTGGGTGATTTCGACGGCTGTCTCCTTTTTGGTTTCGGCCAGTCTGTAAGTGAAGAGGCGGCCTTTTGCCGCCAGACAGCGTGCCGAAGCGCAATGTCTAGGACCCAGCATGCTGTGCCTAAGCCGACCGCGCCGGGCGAGTTGGTCCTGCAAAACCAAGGCGGTGATCTCAGCTTGATCGAGCACCATCTAGCATTCGACGAAGCAAGATTGCGACGTCCCGGGTACAGCAGTCGCCGCTGCTCGCCGATCAGGAAGGGTCGCTCGTGGCCCGATCGGGTGATCAGCTTGAACTCGCCGGGCCGCCGGGTTGCTCGGTTTCATGGGCAAATAAATTGGCGCGGCGAAGGACGAAAGATCACGGGCGATACGTTATGATCTGGGCGGGAGAGTCGGATTGTCACGGGAGACCCTAAATGCGCATTCGCTTACTGGCCTCGGCAGGGATGCTGGCCCTAACCGTCCCGATCGCCTCCCACGCTATGGTGTTTGGATCGAATAAACCGCCCGTCGATGCGGGGCTGGCGCCGGGTACTGTCGTGATGGCGCGGGATGGCGGCGGTTCGGACTGGCGCTCGGGGCCCAACGGCGGTCATCCAACAGCCGGTCACATCCGTCAATGGAATGGCGGACGGTTTTCACCGTATTGGGGGCCGAACCGTTTTTACGGCGGGAGGGGTCCCTCTTGGGGGCCCGGGTATCCTACCTACTGGGTCTGGGGTCCCAGCGGCGGGGCCTTCGATTATCCCTTCGCTGATTGGCGAGGCCCGACGGGCGGCTGGGGTAACCCGTAGCCAAAATTCGGGAACTCCTGACTAATTTGTGCTGGTTCGGCCGCCAAGGCCAAGGAAAAGGGCTTAGCCGAGTTATTCGCTAAGCCCTTGCCATTATTGGTGGAGCCAACCGGGATCGAACCGGTGACCTCTACAATGCCATACGCGAGTAGCCCGCTACGCCATGGTATCCGGCCGTTTCTAATTGCATGATCTAAAGGATTTTTGGAGACCGGAGCAACCGCCTTAGGTACGCTCAAACAGCCCAGACTTGGCTACCAACTGGTAGCCATATGGTAGCCAAACGGACGGTTATGAAAAGCGGTCGGGGGAAGCATGCTCCGGATGAAACTGACCAAGCGTACGGTCGACGCCCTCCAATCCGACGGCGATGAGCGCCGGATTGTGACACAGATATAGCCGGTTTTGGCGTCCGCTGCCGCGCCGCCGCCGGGAAATATTACTTTCTCAAGTACCGTCTCCCAAACGGGCGGCAGCGCTGGGCGACTATCGGCAGGCACGGCTCGCCTTGGACCGTTGAGACCGCGCGCAAGGAGGCTCGCCGTCTCTTGGGGCAGATCGCGGATGGCGAGGATCCGGTCGAAACGAAGGCGATCCAGAGGGCAGACCTTACCGTTTCCCAACTTTGCGATCTCTATCCGGCGCAGCCTGTCATCATCACTAATCGCGGGGCCGCGAAGAAGGCGTCCTCGCTCGAAATCGACCGGAGCAACATCGAACGACATATCAAGCCGCTGCTCGGTCAGGTGCGGCTCCGCGCACTCATCCGGGCCGATGTGGTGAAGTTCCAACAGGACGTGGCGGCCGGAAAGTCGCGGGCCGACATTAAGACGAAGCCGCGAGGACGGGCGATCGTGTCGGGTGGTAAGGGCATCGCCGCCCGGAGCGTGGCGGTTCTCGGCACGCTTCTCAGCTTTGCGGTGGCTCGTGGTCTGCGAACGGATAATCCGGCTCGCGGGGTGAGGCTGCTTGCCACTCAGCGGCGGGAACGGTTCCTTTCCTTCGCGGAAATCAGTCGGATCGGCGAGGCGTTGTCCAAGCTCGAGGCGGCGGGCGCCAACTGGACGGCCGTCGCCGCCATACGGCTGCTGTTGCTCACTGGTTGCCGTCGCGGTGAAATCATTGGGCTGCGTTGGAAATGGGTTGATTTCGAGCGGCGCTGCATTCGCTTCCCGGACAGCAAGACCGGCGCGAAGACAATCCCGCTTGGCGACCCAGCGATCGATCTCTTGCGCAGCGTTCCCGCCATCGCCGGATGCGAATTCGCGTTTCCGGCATCGCGCGGCAACGGACACATCGTAGGGCTCCGCTCGGTGTGGGGGAAAGTCAGGGAACTCGCCGATCTGCGGGGCCTACGAATACACGATCTGCGGCACAGCTTCGCGTCCGTGGCGGTGAGCGGAGGCGAAAGCCTGTACATAGTCGGAAAGATCCTCGGACATCGCCAGGCAAGGACGACGGAGGTATACGCGCACTTGGCCCCAGACCCGGTACAGGCTGCTGCCGACCGTGCCGCGCGGAAGATCTCCGAAGCACTGAGCCTCGGCGTGTCGTGAGCCGCCGGCGCGTTCGCGCGGGGATTTGAGGGTGTTGAGGATAGCGGGGCAGGATGAGGACGCGCCCTTCCATCACCAAGACAGATGAGTTGCCAAGCTTGGGGTCGGGGATTCGAATCCTCGCCCGCCACAAGTTGCTGTATAAATATCAAAATCGTAACAGCGGTCCTCCGGGGCCACCGTTGCTTACACTGACTTCGAGTTTTCTAATTGTAAGCAGCGAAAAAGTGAGCGTTGGATATCACTCGGCGGCGCGAAGGCACTCACATTCTACGACCCGGCACAGGTTGACCCGCATCGGGCCGCGATCATGGATCGCCGAAGGCCCCTCGCACCGGCTCAGAACTCGCGGCGGTTTCGCCCGCAGACGCTCTGGCTCCGTACACAGCCGTTTCGTCGGGGCGCAGGGCGCTGTGCAGGTCGTGCTTTCCGGCACGTTATCGATGGTCACGCAGGAAAGATTTTTGCCGCGCGCGTTTGTCGCGCCGCCGAATAGTTTATCGGCGGCTGAGGTCAAGACGGCGAAAACAAGCACCAGCAACAAAACCGAGATGGCAGAGTAACGTGGGCATGCATCAACCGGTTTAGTCTGGTTAAATATTGTAGGTAAAGGATTTTATTTATGATCCCCCGACAACTCCTACTGCCGCGTTTCTCACTAAGACATCATCAGTTTGACAGAACGTCGATTCCGTGACTTATTGGCGTGTCCCTCCGGGCCGGGCGTTAGACGCAGAGCGGCTGTGCGCTCGGGGCGAGATCTGGCGTTCCGTCGGGCAGCTCGCGACACGACACCCCCCGGGCCGGTGCATTGACGGAAAAGGAAGAGAGTCCCCAAACCGCTTTCGGAACGGTCGCGGGGCTCGCTCTGGACCCCTCCCCGTTTCCGCGGCAGTTTATTTGATAACAGATTTATCAATATTAAAATCCCGCCATGACCGTGGGCCCGCGTCACCGTGCGGAATTCCTCCGGCCGGGCGACACCGGTGAATTGCATGAAATCGCGGATCGCGTTCTCGTAGGCGCGCCGGGTGCTGGGGTTGCGGATATTGCGGAACCACTCTCTCTCCGGCGGGACGTCCGACAGGCGATTGAACTCCTCGGCTGTCAGGACCCGTCCAGTCCGGATGATTTTGGTCGGCAGCTTTGGGGCGGTCTGGGCGTCGTCATCGCCTGACGCGACGACCTGGCCCGGCGCGAGCCTCCCCTTGGCGGCGCCACGGTCCGACACCGTCTGGCGGCGCTGTCCTCGCTGTTCGAGTATTTCTGTGACAAGAACGCTGTCAGCCACAACCCGGTCAAAGGCGTCAAGCGGCCCAGGGCCGAGAGCGGCGAAGGCAAGACACCGGCGCTCGGCGACCACCAGGCCCGCGAGCTGCTCGTGGCACCCGGCAAGGACACCGCGGCCGGCGAAGAAACCATCAAAGAGAAGCGCGACCGCGCCATCCTGTCGACGCTGCTCTTCCACGCGCTGCGCCGCGAGGAGCTGTGCAAGCTGAAAGTGAAGGATTTCAGGCAGGCGCGGCGCGGCGTTCCGCATATCAAGGTCGCCGGCAAGGGCGAGAAGACGCGGTATCTGCCGCTGCACCCGGGCACCAACGAGCTCATCCACGATTACCTCGACGCCGCCGGGCATGGCGAGGACGAGAACGGCGCTCTGTTCCGTCCGCGCAAACCGCACCGGCAGCCTCGAGAAGGCCCTCTCTCCCGATGCCATCTATAAGATCGTGCGCCGCTATTCGGCCGATCTCGGCTTCGAGATTGGCGCCCACGCGCTGCGGGCGACGGCCGCCACCAATGCGCTCGACCACCAGGCCGACATTGCCAAAGTTCAGGAATGGCTCGGCCATGCCAATATAGCGACTACCCGCATCTACGATCACCGCAAGAGCCGGCCCGAAGACAGTCCGACGTTCAAGGTAAATTACTGAACCAGTGCTTGCGACAGGGTGGCAAAGCTGATCGTGCTCAACGGCACGAAAACAAGGCCCAGCCCGAAGCCTTGAACCAGCCCCGAGACGACGATCGGCTGCGTATCCATGACGAGCGTGAACCCGCTCATCTCATAGAGGGAGAGAGCGGTCAGTGCGAGCCCGCTGAGGATGAGGAGGCGGTTGTCGACCCGATTGATGATGCGCCCGACGAGGAACATTGCGACCATCGTACCGATGCCGCGGGGCGCGATGACAAGACCGGCGGTCGCAACCGGATAGTTCATCGATTGCTGCAGCATTGTCGGCTGCAGCGCCAGGGTTGCGAACATGATGACCCCGACAAAGAACATCACCACGTTGCCGGCGACGAAATTGGGGTCGCGCAACAGGTCACGGTTGAGGAACGGGCGCTCGCTCGTCGTTATCGTATGGACGACGAACAGATAGAGGGCGAGGCCGGCGACCGTCGCCTCGACCCAGATCTCGGTCGAATGGAACCAATCCTTGAGCTCGCCGCGGTTGAGGAGCATCTGCAAGGCGCCGATCGAGATGGCGAGAGCGCCAAAGCCGAAAAAATCGAAGCGCTCGCGCCGGGCATGACGGGTCTCATAAACGAAAAAAAGGATACCGAAGAAGGCAATGATGCCGACCGGTAGGTTGATATAAAAAACCCAGCGCCAGTTGTAATTATCGGTCAGCCAGCCGCCGAGCGCGGGGCCGGCGATCGGCCCGACCATGGCTCCGGTGCCCCATACCGCCATCGCTTGGCCATGCATCGCGGGCGGGTTGATGCGTAGCAGCACGGCTTGCGACAAGGACATCAATGCCGCGCCACATACCCCTTGCAGCAAACGAAAGAGTACCATCTGGGCAAGGCTGTCGGCCAAGCCGCACAGCGCCGAGGCCACGGTAAAGCCGGCAACAGAAAATTAGAAAGACGCGCTTGATACCGAAGGCGCCGGCCAGCCAGCCGGTCAGCGGGGTCATGATCGCGGCAGCGACGATATAAGAGGTCAGCACCCAGGTAATCTGGTCCTGCGCGGCGGAGAGGCTGCCCTGAATGTGCGGCAGCGAGACATTCGCGATCGTCGTGTCGATCGCCTGCATGATCGTCGCCAGCATGATTGAAATCGTGATGGCGGCGCGATTGACCGTAGGAGCCGCACGATCGGACGCTCCACTGACCTCGCGCTCAATACGTGGTGGATGTCGGCCAAGACTTTGGGTCTCGCCGCTCGTAGCGGCTTCGCCGACGGCTGGGACCGGATCGCTCACTTTAAACTCGCGCTCGAGCCCGTGCACAGGACAGGTGATCCCGGCGCCCTCGCGCGCGCCGGGATCGGCCGTCTGCCTCAGGCGGCGGCGGGAGGATAGTTGGAGGGAAACAGCGCGCGACGCGTCTCCTCATCGACCTCTTTCTTGAAGGCGTGACCGCTGCCCACGGCCCGCGCCTTGGCGACCGCCGGCCGTTCATTGATCGAGTGGAACCAGCGCCTGATGTTCGGGTAAGGGGCGAGCGGATCGTCGCTGCCGGGAAGCACGAAGCTGGCACGGTCGATCCAGCCCCAGGCCGAGATATCGGCTATGGTATATTCGTTGCCGACGATGAAGCTGCGGCCTTCCAGATGCTTGTCGAGCACCGCATAGTGCCGTTCCGCCTCGCGCCGATAACGGTTGATGGCGTAGGGCAACTTTTCGGGGGCGGCGCGCTGGAAATGCACGGCCTGGCCGGAAAACGGGCCGAGCCCCGTGCCGACTTAGAACAGCCACGACAGCAGTTCGCCGCGGTCGGCGGGCGAGCCCAGCAGCTTTTCCGTCGTTTCGGCCAGATAGAGCAGGATGGCGCTCGAATCGAACACCCGGACTTCCGCGCCGCCGGGCCCGTCGGTATCGACAATGGCCGGGACCTTGCCGTTCGGGTTGATCTTGCGAAATTCGGGCGTGTGCTGTTCGCCCTTGCTCGTATCGACCGGTACGACTTGGTAGGGAAGGCCCGTCTCCTCGAGGAACAGGGCAATCTTCGCGGGGTTCGGGGTCGGATGATAGTAGAAGCGGATCATGCTAATTCCTTTTTGTAAAGTTCCTGCCCGCCGGGGCGGCGCTTGGCGTATAAAGTCTGCTCGAAAGGCGTCTAGCTCGTTCTGCAAACCCGTGATTTCGGGGATTTTAGAACGCTTGGACTAAAATGGACCAGGCTCCCGATGATGGCAAGGGGTTTCGCTTTTCGACAAGGTTCCGGGCGAGTTTGGCGGCAATCTTAGCCCCCGCGTAGCCCGGTCGCCTTTGTTCTGGTCCGGCCGCTCTAATATATGGATGATGAGGCGGAATGACCTGCCTGATGGCGGGCTCCGCGACGAGGCGTTCGATGGCGCGACCGAGAGAATTCGATGAGGCGACCGTGCTGGAGGCGGCGATGAACTGCTTCTGGTCGCAAGGTTATGAACTGACCTCGGTTCGAGATCTCGCGGAGCAGATGGGAATCACAGGTGCTAGCCTCTATAATGCGTTCGGCGACAAGCGATCGCTGTATCGACAGGCGCTGCGCCACTACTTGGAACAGACGGTCCGTGACCGGGTTGCCCGCCTGAAGCGGTTGGCCCCGTTTGCGGCCATCCGCATGTTCTTTGACGAGATCGTCGAACGATCGGTAACGGACCAGCAGCGCCGTGGGTGCATGCTCGTAAACTCGGCGCTTGAGCTGGCACCCTACGATCCCGAATTCCAAAAGATCGTCGCGGAGGAGATGATCTTCATTGAAGCATTTTTCCGGCGATGTATCGAGGCGGGGCAAAAGGACGGCACAATCTCTGCAATTCGCCCTGCCGCTGAACTGGCCAAGCTTCTGTTGAGCGTTCTTCTCGGGATTCGTGTCCTGGCGAGGACCCGCCCGCAGCGCGCGGTGCTTGAAGACGCCGCCAAGGGGGTGTTGGAGTTGTTGAAGACGAATGCTTAGCGAGCCAAGCCCAGGTGCAGCTTTGAGTCAAGGCTCGGCATATCGCCGGTTTTAGTGGCTTTTAGATCATCGAAAAATCTAAGCGTCGTCGGGCACCTTCGCGTGGTCGACGGCCAAATGTTCGCCAACGCCTTTCTTTAGCCTCCGCTCGATTTCGGCGACGCCGCGAGCAGCTTTGGCGTATTGCGATCACTTTCGGAATTATAGCGCAAGAGTTCGTGAACGCTCTGCCGCTGTCCTGGCCGTCAACCGAGGAACAACAAATATTTGAGACCATGCAAACGCAAACGCGAGACCCCAGATGCCGTTGACGATCAGCGCGTTGACGGCGCCGACTGATGCGGCGGCATTGCTCAGCGAGAGACCCTTCAGCGGAAAGATGACGAACCAAGTCGTCAATGTCGGGGGCACTGCGCCCAGACAGACTGCACCGATCCAATAGACCCATCCGCGCGATAGGCGATCCAATATCCAAGCGATCGGGATCGTCCAGATGCCTCCCCAAAAGGTCAACGACAGGAACACCGGAACGCCCCACGGCTGCGTTGCTCGCAGACTGTACGGGGTAATCGGCGTGCAACCGAGCGCATGCAGCAGCCCGACAACGGGCTGGTGAACGACGAGCACGGCGAGCCCACCGACGAGAAATGCCGCCGCCGCGCGGGTGAGCGGGTTCGTCCTGATGACCGAACGCATTCGGCCGGCGGAATCGCCTCCTCTCACGTCGCGAAAAATGCACCGCCCTCATGCGAGAGCCCTGATGTCGTCGATGGTCTTTTGCGGTTCGGGACGGTGCTCGTAGTCGGGATCGACATCCGCGGCGCGGACGATGCCCCTGGGGTCGATCACAAATCGCCCCGGCATCGGCAAGGTCCAGCTGCTCTCACCGTTGCGAACCGCGAGGTCATTGCCAAAGCTGAGATAGACCGCCTTCAGATCATCGGGCAGCGTGAACCTGAGACCGAGCTTCGCGGCGTAGGCATTGCCGGGGTCGGACAGCAGGTCGGAGCTGATCCCCTGTTTTTCAATAAGAGACCGACTGGCTTCCGCCAGTTGCGGCGTGATCGCGACGATCGTCGCGCCATGTTCCTTGAGGGTACCCACCACTTGCTGCAAAGCATACAGCTCTGCGACGCAATAGGGTCACCAGCTGCCGCGGAACACCGTCAATACCAACGGCCCGTTGGCCAGTAGCTCGGACGAGCGTACCTCCTGACCGAACGCGTTCTTCTGCGCGAAAGGGCGGCAACGGATCGCCCACTTTAATCACGCCGTCCATAATACCCGACGCGCGCAAATCATCTGTAGGCGCCCGATCAAAATGTCACCCCTCTGCCAATTAGAGATGACACTTCCCGGGGGATTTCCGGGGGGTGTCAGGGGTGACGGTTCGGCTGATGAGCGACGGGGAGCTGACGCGGCTGGAAGTGCTGCGGGATCTGGATCAGAGGCGATTGACGGCCGAGGCGGCGGGGCAGCTGCTGGCGCTCGAGCGCCGTCAGGTGTTCCGGCTGTTGAAGGCATACCGGACCGTGGGTCCGGCGGGTCTGATCTCGAAGCGACGCGGTCGCCGCAGCAACCGGCGCAAGCCGGCGGCGCTGCGGCGCGCGGCGCTGGCGATGATTCGCGAATGGTATTGGGATTTCGGCCCGAACTCTGGCGGCCGAGAAGCTGCGCGAGGTTCATGGAATAACGCTCGGTCGTGAGACCTTGCGGCTGTGGATGATCGAAGCCGGGCTGTGGCGCGATCGCAAGCAGCGGCGGAAGCAGGTCCATCAACCGCGCTACCGGCGCGACTGCGTCGGCGAGCTGGTGCAGGTCGACGGCTGCGAGCATTGGTGGTTTGAGGATCGCGGCCCGCAATGCACCTTGCTCGTATTTATCGACGACGCGACCGGCCGGCTGATGCACCTCCAATTTGTCGAGAGTGAATCGACCTTCGCCTATTTCCACGCGGCCCGCGCTTACCTCGAAGCCTGGGGCAAGCCTGTCGCCTTTTACAGCGACAAGCACGGCGTCTTCCGCGTCAACCAGACCGGCGCGATCGGCGGCGACGGGATGACCCAGTTCGGGCGGGCGCTGCACGCGCTCAACATCGACATCATTTGCGCCAATTCGAGCCAGGCGAAGGGCCGGGTCGAGCGGGCGCACAAGACCTTGCAGGACCGGCTAGTCAAGAGCCTGCCCGCGAAGGCGGGGAGCTGCGGCTGGCCGGGGCGCGCAGCTTCGCTGACGGGAACGCCCTCCTCCCGGGGTTCATAGCCGACTACAACGCGCGCTTTGGCAAGCCGCCGGCGAATCAGAAGGACCTGCACCGGCCGTTGCGCGCCGGCGATGATCTGGAGGATGCGTTTGCCTGGAAGGAGGAGCGCACCCTCTCCCAGGCGCTCACCCTCCAATACGACAAAGTGATGTTCATCCTGGAACCGAGCGAGCAGGCCAAGGCAGCGATTGGCAAGCGCGTCACCGTCATCGACTATCCCGACGGCCGGCTTTCGATCCGTTACAAGGGTGTCGAACTGGCTTACCGCACTTTCGACAAACTCCGGCAGGTCGATCAGGGCGCCATCGCCGACAACAAACGGCTGGGGCCAATATTGGCGATGATCCGCGACGAGCAGCTGCGCCGCGTGCCTGAACGCCGCAGCACGAAAGCGCCGCGCCGGCGCGATCAGCGTGACGCGCGTCTCTTTAAAGTCGGCTGAGCTGTTCTACGAGCCGAGCGAGCTGACGCCCGCTCGGTTAAAGGACGGGTGCGGTTTCAAGCTCCGGTCAATCGGGCGCCGGTCGGGCGCTGCGCTACGCCGGGGCTCCGCTCCCGCCCGCCGCCCGACCCCCGACGACAGTGACATTTGTAAATGGCAGAGACGGTGACATCTGTATTTGGTGGACACATCATCCGTCGCACGATGCATGATCGCGCGTTTGTCGGGTGGAATACGTTTATCAGCGCCTTGTCGTATGGTATCGAATCGTTCGGCAAGCATTTTCAGATCCTCCTCGTTGAGGCCACTCTCCTTGACGGGCTGACCAGCCGGTCCCGGCCTGGTGAAAATCGAGCTACGCGCAGGACCGCAAAGTGGCGTATTGCGCGCAGAAACCGCGGTCCCGCGACACCGGGTCCCGCGGGCATTCGCCGTTTCGGCGCTAGAGTAGTCGCTCCGCGTTGGCTCAGGAATTCGAACGATAGAGATAACACTCATTCGATATCTGAATGGATGATCTCCATTCTTAACACGTCCGCCAGCTCGGCGGGCCGATTGTCACGCCTGCCCATTTTCCCGCGCTTCCGGCTCAGCAGCCCGCCAGGCTCCACAGTTCTTCACGGCCGGCGAAAAGCGTCATAACTGGCGTGCACCCGCATAATACCCTCTCGGCATTTCCGCCTGTCTATCGGCTGATTAGGTGTCAGCTATCCGACAAAGAAATCGGATGCCGAATTTAAAAAGGAGGGTGTGATGACCCCACTCGTCCTCGACTGCAGCCAGCGGGCCCAGATCAGCGTCACCGCGTCCGTGTTGGAGCCACGGCTTCGAAGCAGGCCCCTACAGCCGGCACCGATTGCACCGCAAGAACTGCAGCGTGGAATGAACTTTGAGGCCGATTTGGTGGCCCAGCTCTCTGTTCTTCGTCGTTACGCCCACAAGCTCACTCACGATCGGGAGCGGGCTCTCGACCTAGTGCAGGATACCTGCGAGAGAGCGCTGCGCTTTCGCCACTTCTTCCGAGAAGGGACCAACCTGCGGGCTTGGGTTCTGACCATCATGCGCCATCACTTCCTCGACATGGCTAAGAGAACGCGGGACGCGATGGTGAGCGGCAAAGGCGTGCCGCTGGAGGAATTGCCGGAATGGGTTCATAGCAAAGCTAGCGAGCCGAAGAGATCCGCTTTGCAAAAGAAGCACTGGCGCTCGCGGGAGCTGGACTATCGGAGGAGCAAGCCAGTGTTTTCTGGCCGATTTTAGCAGGCACGACTCTGAAGGAATGCGCGGCGCTTGGTGGAGTCCCCAAGGGGACGATGGCCACTCGCCTGCACCGCGCCCGGTCCTTTATGCGCCGCGCCTGCGCGGCTTAATGGAGGAGGATTGGGCTTGGCGGGGCTGCCGGTGCACAGCCGCGCAGCGAGCTCGAACACGAGCAGTTTCATCGCGGCCAACGGCTCACGCTGGCGTATCCTGCGCCTCAGGCCACCGGTACCCCCGGATCGCGCGGGCGAAGGCGGCGACGGCAGGCGAGAAACGCCGGCCCGCGATCGACACCAGCGAGACCTCCCGGACGACTTCCGGGTCGGCAACGAGCCGAGTGAGGACGCCGGGGATGGTCGGCGAAAACTCCGGGATAAAGCAGATGCCGAACCCGGCGGCGACCATCATTTGAATCCAGTCCTCGCGCTCGCTGCGGAAGCCGATCTGGACTGCGAACCCATGCTCACGGCAGCGCTCGTTCAGGTGGTCCTGATATTCACAATTGATCCGCGCGAGATAGGTCTCCCCGGCGACATCGGGGATGCGCACCCGGTTCTTCTCCCGGAAGCGATGGCCCATTGAGAACGCAACGCAGAACCGCTCGCGGTACAGCGGGTGGACATCGAGCCGGTCGCTGAAGGCTTCCGGTTGCGCCATCACCGCGAGATCGAGCTTGCCGTCGAGGAGGAGTTCCGCGAGGTGCCCGGGCACCCCTTCGATGAGCGTCACCTCGCAACCCGGATGCGTGATGTGGAACTCGGCGAGAAAGCTCATGAAACGCATCGGTCCGACCGTGCACATCACGCCAAGATTGATCGGCGCGTTTTCCATGCGCAGGAATTGCATCGCCGTCGATTTGGCCGCCGCGGCATCGGTCATCATCTGCTCGAGATGCGGCCGCACCAGCCGCCCGAAGTCGGTGAGATGCGTCAGGCTGTTCTCGCGCCGCAGCAGCAGCCCACCGAGCTCCTCCTCGAGCTTGTGCACCGCACGGGTCAACGCCGGCTGTGAGACATTGCAGTTCTCCGCCGCGCGCGTGAAGTTCAAGGTCTCGCAGACCGCCAGGAAATAGCGGACTTGGTGCATTTCCATGCCGAACGATCCTCCATGATCGGCGGACAGCGCGATAACCGGCGCGCATCCGCGTAATAGCTAATCGGCATTTCAGCCCGTCAAATCCCGCTCAGTACACTTCTCCGTGAACGACACGCGCCGCCTCCGAGAAGCTGTTCGCCTCGACGACCTCGGCGAAGATGATTAACGTGTTGAGGTTCGCCATTATCGACCCGAATCCGGAAAACTGATTTCCGGCTTTGCCAGCTAATGGAAGTGCGCATTCGCATATCTCTCGACCGTCGTAAACGGACGACCGAGAGAAAAATGGCAGCTCGGCGACGCCTATCGGAAGTCGTTCAAAGAGTAATTCTCCGGCGGCGCGTGCTGGCGCGCTGCGGCTGCCCGACAAGTTGATTGATCAAAGCTACCGGGTCCCGAAACCCGAGGAAACCGTCCCACTGACCAAGCATCGAACGCGCTGATGCGGCACCATCGCGCGCGGTCGCGACCTGTTCGTCACCCCGCAGCGACGTGACGAACGAGGCCAGGATTGCTGGCTGCGCCGTCAACCCCGGCGATCGGGGCTTGCGCATCCGCGAAGTAGCGAGCCGATGCAGCCGGCTCACGTATATCGACACCACTTTTGTGCCATTGGCGCCGGGCAAGGTGCCGGAAAACCTGGTGTGGAAGCCTCCCAGCCGACGCTTCAGCGCGGGTTGAAGGATTGGGGGTCGAGCCCTTGCCGATACCGTTCCTCGCCTGCGGGCCCGTTCCACTGCGCCATATTGGACACCAGGCGCCGCAGCGGGCTCGAGGATTATTTCTAGGTGGTTGCCGAGCCCGCGCGCGACGCCGCCGTCAGGCGATCCAAGTTATCGGCGGTCTGCTACGTCAGCGGGCACTTCCCTGACCGTTGCCAAGGGCAACAGTCCGCCGCGGGGCGTGAAAATCACCGAACATTCGACGATAATGGGCGTTTTCTGAACGCTCACGAAACCGTTCTGCGCTGCGGTGCTTATGTCGGCTTGGGAGGTCAGCGCAGTTGGCCGTCCTTTGATCCAGGTGACCAAGTTCACTTGCCACAGTGGCGTGTAGTCCGTATCGGTGTTGCCGGGGCCCGCCGGATTCGGGGCAGATGCAAGCACGTTGCCCTGGCTGAAATTGGTGAAGACAAAAATGTCGTCTACCGCGCCGGAGCCAGGGAGAGAAGCGAAGTTCTGAGGAATGAAATTAGCATTGAATCCCGCCGCGACTTGTTGGGCGGCAGCGACGGTGCTTGGCCCGGCACTGGGGTCGACCCCGACTTCCGGTGTAATGTAAAGTGCCGTTTGACCGTTAAAGAACCCTATCGTGCAACGGCAAGCTGACGCGCGCTGACACGCTGCGGCCGGAGGCCAGATCGGCGAGGATGTCGCGCAATCCGGACTGGTCCGCGACTTCTTGCGTGTTCTGTGCCCCGGACGCGAAGCGCGAGGGTTTCGCCCCCTGCGCGATCGCGGATGAGGGGTTCACGGCGCCAACGAGCGCCAAAGCCGTGGCGACCGGCAATAGGGTTTTCATTTCAGAGCTCCTGCGGGTTGAAGTTTTACTGCCCCGATCGCGACTCGCATACCCGGTCGGCAGACGGGGCGGTCGGCCTGGTTACGGCTGATACGGTCTCGGTTCTCGACACTGCGTTCTGCCTTTCTGGGGAGCCATGCGGCTTCCCTTGGCGCAGTTTCGGAAGAATTGGAGGTCAGCGGAAATGCCCAGTGGGTATCATCGCGATGTTTCTGCTGCATTGCTTATGGGCCCCTCGGCTGGAGGGCGCCAATTGCCCATCAATTGCCGAAGTCGATGACATGGCGGGCGTTCTGCTGAGTTGCTCAAGGAGATCTGAGATATCGGGGGTCGAGGCAGATATCGTCTCCAAGCGGCAGCAAACCTTTCCGTGCCGCGACAAGTGCGACAACCGGCCTGCATCCACATAATACCCAGTCGGCATTTCCGCCGGTCTGTTCCGCTCCGTACGTTCCTCCGCTGGATTGCGCGTTTGCCGCACGCCACCGAGGGGTACGGATCGAGCTTGCCGCCCCGGGTCGCATCACCGACCAGCGCATCAGGCTCTTACGCCAACTACGACCGGGTCACGCCACCGAGGAGCGTACTAAACCCCTACGACCCCTACGCGCATCTCACCGAGGAAAGCCGGAGGAGCAACCTACAATAACCAACGCGAGCGGCGGAAAACCCGGATGTCCCGCGGCTTGAGAGATAAGTGGTCAGCGCCAGCCGGATTTCCGCCATTTCCTGCGGAAACCGGCGACGCGCTCATTCAGCCGCCGCCGTAAAATGGGCTGCGCGCGACCTCGGCTTGAGCGATCTCAGGCGGGATTAGCCGCGTGTAGAAGGTGTCGTAGCCGCCGGAGGAGCGGCTGCGACCCCACCAGAACTTCAGCGATTCGACCTTGACATAGGTCGTCTGACCGGCCGCAACGGGGGCATCGGCGAATTGGTAAACATCGTAGCCAAAGGTATCGACGGTGGCGCGGTAGACCCCCGGTGACAAATCGCGATAGAACGCGCCGCCCGGTTCGGATATCCCGGCGATCCGGCTGTTTAACCGGACATAGGGGCGCGCCAAGGTCTGATAAGGCTGATAGTCGCGGTAGACCCAGAGGCGGCCCTCGCCCGGTGGGATGCCGGGAAGCGTCACAGTATTGGTGGATGGTGGCAGCTCGGCACAGCCCCACAGCACAGGCAGAACCGCAGCCATCCCGGTTTGCCAGAGCCAGTGCGCCATTTCTCCGGTCCGGCTAAGCATGCAAATCCTCCGCTTATTTGCCCGATCGTATAATCGCACGTGATGTCGCGATGATCACACATTCGTTAGACCGTGCCCGCTATGCGCAAACGGTCGGCCGCGCATTATGGTTGGCTTCTTCCCGGCCAAAGGCCCATGGTTCCGCTAAATTGTCGCTTGCAGGGATTCGCGGGTTTCCTGGCCTGGTGCGTGTCGCCTGGATTAGAGACAGCGGATCGTCCAGTTGGTGAACATGCCGGGCTCGTCTCTGATGCCATCGGGCGTATTACGCAGTACAAGCTGGTCCAAAAGGCGGTAGCCTTTCGGGCAGAGACGGGCGGCGACGCGTTGGTCGGGCACGCTCAATTCTGCCGGGAGACCAGGTCCCTCAATGCGGAAGGTGCGAGCGTCGACGCGGCTCGCCGTGGCCTCGGTACAGCCGGCGAGGGCCAGCAATGAAAGAAGAAGGAGAAAGAGCCGCATGGATTTTACGCGCCGGGGCACAGTGCCACCTCGTTCGGACGACGGCAGTGAGAGTGGCGCGGATCACACCGCATCGCGAAGATATTGCGCCGGCGGTCGAAACGCCCGGCTTTCGCCGCCCTTGGGAGCCGTTGCGAGGAACGGCTTGAGAATACGTTTTCGGACACCCGCGCTGGTGATCCAAGCGAGCGCTTCCGGCTCTTGAGTGGCGGCGAATACCCGTATCTCGGCAGGGATCACCATACGGATCGCGGTTACTGTATGCCTGAGCCAGGCGACATCCGTAACAATTGCAACGCGGTCCCACGTCGGGGCATTGCTTATCCCCAGACTGATTTCTTCCCACGCGGCACCGGGAAATCGCGATCTTATCTCGTAGTAAAGCCGCAGCTTGTGATGCCATTTGCGTGATTTCTCAATCGCCGGCATCAGCACGTCGGAGCAATCTCTCCCGGTCACCCGCCCCTTGACAATGATGCCCACGACATTGTCCGGAAGCCCTTCGATGATCTCGATCATAGACCCTCCCGCATTCACCCCTGCGCGATTGACGTATCGCCCGGTCGTGCGGTCTCAGAACCTCGTCCGGAAGCGGGAAAGCACTGCGTTGATGTCGCCCTTGATATTGGCGACGGTCTGGCGGTGCCCATAGAAGTACTCGACGCCAACATCGACGAACGGAACTGGCGACCAGATCACATTGGCGTGAGCCGTCACCAGCTCCTTGTTCGCCACGATGTCCTGGGCCGGCCCGATCAGCGTCGAGTTGTAATCGAAATGCCGGATGCCGGCGCTGATGTCCGAACGCAATTCGGAAGCCAGTAGTGCTCGTAGGCGATCGTTGCTCCCCAGCCGAGGACCGGCTGGACGATGACCCTCGCCGCAGCGGCCGCCGTGGTGATCGAGAAGGCCCCGTAATTGGTCTGCAGGCCGTCGGTATCGCCACCCTCGACCCAACGGCCGATGCCCTCGCCCCCTCCGGCGTTCCAGCTGATCTGATCCCTCTCCCAGCCGAACCAGCCGGGCTTCACCCAACCCAACCAGGCGCCGCCATACCCGACAAATTGCTTGTCGAAGAACCGGCCGTCTTGGAACTGGAGGTCGCGGACCACCGCGCCAAGCCGCATATGCGATACCGGGTTGTCATACTGCAGCCCAAGGATCAGATCCGGCGCCGGGCTCTCGGCGGGGTTGATGATCCCGCCGGCGGGGTTCACGCTGCCGGTCGTGGGGGTATCCGTGCTGGTCGTGTTGAACTTGCCGACCGCGGTTCGGATATCGGTGTCGGGCTGGACCAGTTCGGCCGCGAACGCGCCGCCGGCGACGAACGGAAACGAGCCCGTATAGCGGATCTGTGGATGGCGCGACGGGCCGAACGTGCCCACCTCGCCGCCGAAATCGAGGACGTCGGGATGGGTCGAGACGTCATACAGGAACGGGTAGGTCTGACCGACCAGTAACGGGCCGAGAGTGGCGTAGGCATGTCGCACCCGCGCAATGAAACTGCTCGACACCTGCGCCTCCCGGGTGGGGGTGCCGGCGCCATTGAAGTCAAACTCCAAGACGGTAGAGGCCTCGCCCCATGCGGTCGGAGTACGCGTCTCGAGATTGATGCGCGTTTCGCGCGGGGTAAACACCACGAAATGGCTGCGCGAATGCTGGAGGTTTACCGGTACGACATTCCCCAGGGTCGGCAAGCCGGGCACTGTCTGCCCATGAATATCGAGCGGCGTGCCCTCCAATAGGCCGCTGACGCCGATCGTATTGGTGGGAACGCCGTTTACGTTCTGCCCCCCGCCCGATAGTAAGTAATCGACGCTGAGCCGCACCTCGCCGCCGACGCGCAGCGAGGTCTCTGTCCCGGGAATGATGAACGAGCGCGGGAAGCTGCCCCCGGCCAGCGGCGCGCCCGGCACTGCCTTGGTGCCGGCCTCCGAGACCTGGGCGAGTTGGTCGATCCTGCGCTGCAGTAGCTCCTGATTGGCTCGCAAATCGGCCAACTCGTCGGCGCGCGCAGAAGACAGAATCGTCAGAAATGCGAGTGCAACGGTCAGCGTGCCGAGCGCTGACACGGAGCCAGTAAACCGTCCAGTGTTTGCCATTGCCGCTCCCCCAAATCCGCGGTTGATAGGCAACGGCTTGCCAGAATGACAGCGAGCGGACCATTCATCGTTCGATTAAAATTCGGCTTGGTGGGTGTATATCTATTGATTAAACACCTTTGATTAAACACCTTTAACCCGCGCAGTCGCAGAATCACCTGGCTTCGGCGCTGCAGGTTCAGCTTGCGGAGCAGATGGTGGACATGCAGCTTCACTGTCGGTACGCTCAGGTTCAGTCGGCGGGCAATCTCCTTGTCGCTGAGCCCGCCCATAATCAGTTCGGCGATTTGTCGTTCACGCTCGGTGAGCTCGAGCTCGGAGGGGTGTTCGCGTCCCTCGACAACGCTCGCGAGTGTAGCGATCCGCCGAAGCAACTCGGCCACCACCTGGCCCGAGGAAGCCTGCTCGCCGGCAAGGATAGCCTTGATTGCTGGTACTAACTCCGCCCGGCTGGTGGTGTTCGCGATATAGCTAGCTGCGCCTGCCTCGGCCCAAGCAATGACCTCCTCTTTTGTTTCCCTCAAACCGAATGCAATGATGGTGGGCGCGTTGGGCGCGATTTGGCGGCATCGGCGGAGCTTGGAGAGACCGTTGGGGAGCGCCGCGTCGAGCAATGCAGCATCCAGCATTCTCGCAGGGTCCAGCGCCAGCGGATCCGCCAGGTCGGCGCTCAGTTCAACGCTTGATACCGCTGGATCGGCTTTGAGTATCTCAGCGAGAACTTCTCGAACCAAGCAGATGTGCGATACGACGAGGAAACGAAGACCCCCTGCGTCGCTGCAGTCGAGGCCGACTCCGGTGCACACCGTATCTTCCAGCGCCTCCCTCTCCACACAATGGTCCAAGGCCCAGCGGCTTCATCGAGAATGCAATACGGAATTCGATCATTCTCACCCCAAGGTTACGGGCAGCGCCGGGCATTTTTCTCTTGAACCGTGCCGT
This sequence comes from uncultured Alphaproteobacteria bacterium, assembly GCA_963698995.1. Classification (GTDB taxonomy): domain Bacteria; phylum Pseudomonadota; class Alphaproteobacteria; order ATCC43930; family CGMCC-115725; genus AP-15. The sequence goes on from CAVOTD010000060.1 coordinate 56,091, forward strand.
GGTCCGGCCTTTGCAACCGTTGATCGTCCTATTATTTGATCGGAAATGAGAACGAAAACATGGGCTTACACGAAACAGGAGCGATGGCAGCGCACCGCCGCTACGGGACTATCAGGCGAATATTAATCGAAGATGCCCGGTCGGCAGACGGGGCGGTCGGCCTGGTTGCGGCTGATACGGTCTCGGTTCTCGACACTGCGCTCTGCCTCTCTGGGGAACCATGCGGCTTCCCTTGGCGCAGTTTCGGAAGAATTGGAGGTCAGCGGAAATGCCCAGTGGGTATCATCGCGATGTTTCTGCTGCATTGCTGATGGGCCGCTCGGCTGGAGGCCGCCAATTGCCCATCAATTGCCTATGTCGATGACATGGCGGGTGTTCTGCTGAGTTGTTCGAGAAGATCTGAGATATCGGGGTCGAGGCAGATATCGTCTCCAAGCGGCAGCAAACCTTTCCGTGCCGCGACAAGTGCGATAACCGGCGTGCATCCACATAATACCCAGTCGGCATTTCCGCCGGTCTAATCCGCTCCGTACGTTCCTCCGCCGCCGCAGCGCCGCCGATTGTTTCGCTGGCGTCGGGGCATCGGCGAGCGGAGCGACGACTAGAACCTCTTCCCGGCCAACCTCAACCCAACCAAGGGATGCATCATGCAGTTCGACAGCAAATCCGTCTCACCCAAAGATGGTAACAAGCATCGCCTCGGTATCGAAGCTGATAACGTCGCGATCGGTGTCACTTATCCAAGGATATAGGATATGTCTATCCGCCGCTTAAATCATTTCCCGACGACCCTGGGGGCGCTTTCCCTTCTTGTGACGACGGGTTTGCCTGCGTTTGCTACCGATGGTCCGGGAGGAGGACCGCGCGACAACAACGGGCCTGGTTGTAACTTGTTCCCAGCCGCGGCGTCCATCGGAACCCGCGTTCCCCTCAGCTACTTTGGGCCGCCGGCGTCGGAAACCAATCAAAGTTTGGTCGGACCCGTACAAGAGCTGAAGTCGGGGCAACTCGACGCCATCAGGGGTCGTATAACCCTGCCGCTCTATGAAGGCTACATCACCGGAACCAAGATCCCGGTCTGGTACATCCTGACCGATGTCAGCGATCAGGGGCAGGCTGCGTCGCTCGGGCTAAACTTCTCGGCCAAGCTCGAATTCGCTGGAATTGGGGCGCGGACCGCCCATTTCGGCGCCGGCAACGTGCTGTATTTCGATAAAGGAAGGGTCGACTTCAGCCCGCACCGAATTGTCACCCCAGGCACGCCCAATGCATATCCGCCGGCACAAGCGGCGCCCGGATCGGTCGGGGACAAGGACTACAGCCCGATGGTGAACATTGATGGGATCATCTACGACGCGCCGATCGTCGCGTTCAACGTCCCAGCGGCTGCCATTAATTTCCCGAACGGGAACGTCGACTACACCAAGGTGCACGATGAGGTCGTCGCGATCGACCCCGTTGGGGGGACGGTTACCCTGCAGCTCGTCAACGGCTTCAGCTTTGGCCGACCGGTCTGGTATCTCACGATGGACTCGAGCGATCCCACCGTCGCCGCGATCGAGGGCGCGACCTACGCTCCTCTTTTGGGTAACCTCCCGACCGGCGGCGACGACAGCTTCGACAGCCCGGTCGAGCGTATCTTCATTTCTGACAACGGCGAATTGGACTGCGCGAACCCACAGCGCCAGGGTCTCGACGCCGCCATCACCGATGGGTTCCGGCCCAACAACACATTTGGCGGGATCCCGACGCTTGCTCTCGACTACAGCCCGGCTTGGGACGTCAATATCTTCGAATGGACGCCGGCCGCGATCGCGCAAGGCTACCGCCAGCAGTTGCGCGAGGAGTTCCAAATTCTGACCTACGTGGTGGATGGCCTACTGACCGGACCGAATGGCACGGCTTTCGGTAGTATCGGTGTGATTAATAACTGCCCGATCGTCGAACGCCTGGACTAAGCGCCGTTCGGATTGCAGACCCGGCACCCGGAGGCGGAGGTCGCGTTGGAGCGTGACAGAACTGCCGCCGGGACGCCCAGGCGACAGACTTGCCGCCAATTCGACGACAGAAATGACGTGACCGCAGCGCATGCTGGATTAACGCGTGCGCTGACGCCGAAGACTTGCCCGATTAAGCTGTACCTTGCGGCAACAAACGTCCGCACTGGCAAGATCAAGGTCTTCCAGAACGACGAGATCGGACCCGACGCAGTGCTCGCGTCAGCCTGCCTGCCGCTGATGTTTCAAGCGGTGGAGATCGACGGCGAGCACTACTGGGGCGGCGGGTACATGGGCAATCCGCGACGTCGTGATCATTCACATCAATCCGCTCGAGCGGGCGACGCTGCCGACAACCGCGAGCGAGATCATGAACCGCATCAACGAGATCAGCTTCAATTCCTCGCTGATGCGTGAGATGCGTGCGATTGCCTTTGTCACCAAGCTGATCGATGACGGTAAGATTCTCGACAACTCGATGAAGCGGATGCTGATCCACGGCACCGACGCCGCCGACGTCATGGCCGAGCTGGGTGCCCTCAACAAGCTCAATGCAGACCGGGACAACCTGAACCACCTGATGAAGGTGGGACGCGAGCGGACCGAAGCTGCTTGGCTCAAGCAGAATTTCGGCCGGCTCGGAGAAGAATCAACCGTCGACATTCGCGAAGAGTACCTCTGACTGTCGCGGAGATCCCCCGGTATCGGGGGAAAGCGCGATAACCACCGCGCATCCGCATAATACCCTCTCGGCATTTCCAACAGTCGATCCCGCTCCATACCTTCCTTCGTGAAAACAACGCGCAGCTTTCGAGCGTGAAGGCGCTTCGACAAGGAGCAGACATGATGGACGCCAGCGTGGGGAGCGAGCCGATGGCGACCCCCATGCGAGACGCCGACGCGAAAGGTCAAGACCAAGCTTATCAACCTCGCCCTGCAGGGCGGCGGGGCGCACGGCGCCTTCACCTGGGGTGTCCTCGACCGCCTGCTCGAGGACGACCGCATCGGGTTCGACGGGATCAGCGCGACCAGCGCTGGCGCCATGAATGCGACGGTGTTCGCCTCCGGCATGGCCGCAAGCGGCCGCGAAGGCGCGAGAAGGGCGCTCACTGAGTTCTGGCGCCGGATCAGTCACGCGGCATTGAAGAGTCCACTGCAACCCACCTTGCTGGACCGCTTGGTCGGCGATCACTCGAAGGCGCAATCGCGAGGTTTCGTCTTCTCCGAACTCTTGACCCGGCTGTTCTTGCCGCACGAATTCAATCCGCTCAACTCGGAACCCGCTGCGGCACGTGCTGCTGGACAGCGTCGATTTCACTGCGCTCTGCCCGAAGACCTGCCCGGTCAAGCTCTACCTGGCTGCGACGAACGTGCGCACCGGAAAGATCAAGGTCTTCGACAATTCCGAGATCAGCGTCGACGCGGTGCTCGCCTCGGCCTGTCTGCCGTTCCTCTTCCAGGCCGTCGACATCGACGGCGAGGCATATTGGGACGGCGGCTATGCCGGGCAATCCCGCCGATCTTCCCGCCGATCTTCCCACTGATCTAGAACTGCGCCAGCAGCGATCGTCCTGATCGTGCAACTCAGCCCGATGCGCAGGGAGGAACTGCCGCAGAGCGCGACGGAGATCCTCAACCGCGTCAATGAGATCAGCTTCAACTCCTCACTGCTGCGCGAGATGCGGGCGATCCGCATTCGTGACACGGCTGATCGACGACGGCACCGTCGTTAATGGGTCGCTGCGGCGCATGCGGATCCACACGATCGCGGCCGACGATGTGATATCGAAGCTCAGCGTCGCGAGCAAGCTCAAGACCGACTGGGATTTCCTCGCCAGCCTGCGCGACACTGGCCGCGAGAGGGCGGAGCAGTGGCTCGACGCACATTTCGACTGCCTCGGCGTCGAATCCACCGTGGATCTCGAGGCGCGTCTACATGTGACCGTCGCCAGAGCGGTGTACGACCGACTGTTTCGCCGACGTCCGGGCGTCGGTGGGCGGAGCAACGACCAGAACCTTTTCCCGGCCACTCTCAACCCAACCAAAGGAGTACGTCATGGAATTCGACAGCAAGTCTGTCTCATTGGCCGCCGCCGCTTTCGCCGCAGTTGTCGCGTTACCGCTCCTCGCCAGCGCAGGGCCGGCGCCAACCCCCCAATTCGCGGCAGAGAAGTGCTTTGGCGTTGCGGCGGCGTCGCAGAACGACTGCCAGACTGCGGCGCATTCCTGCGCCGGTCAATCGAAGCAGGCTCGCGACGCGAATTCCTGGGTCTATGTCCCAGTAGGCACCTGCAGCAAGATCGCCGGCGGCAGCCTCAAGCGAGCCTAACCAAGAGGACTGGGCGGGGCCGCGATCAATGACCAAGCGTCGACCGATTGCGAGCGGCCGTGTAGGCATCGGGCTGCGCTTGCCGGTCACGTCGCGGAGATCGCGGCCACTCGGCCCGAACTCGCCTTCCTCGAGGTGCACGCCGAGGACAACTACATGACCGAGACACCCGCGCTGGACCGGCTCCTCGAGCTGCGGCGCGACTACCCGGTCAGCCTTCACGGCGTCGCCATGTCCTTGGGAGCGCCGAGGAGCTGGAGA
>CAVOTD010000061.1:0-99805 GCA_963698995.1 uncultured Alphaproteobacteria bacterium
GGTGACGGCCGCCTGGTAGCGCGAGGCCATCGCGTCGTTGTAGGCAGCCTTCTGCTTGTACATCAGCATCAGCTGGGCGGAGCTTCTCGTGCTCTTCATCCCAGCGCCGCCGGAGCTCGTCCAGCCGCTCGTTGCGCTCCTGCCGGGCCTCGGCATACGTTGCGAAGCCGCCGCCGTGCACCCAGACATGCCGGTCCTCGACCGTGATGATCCGCTGCGCGCAGGATGCCAGGAGCTCGCGGTCGTGGCTGACCAGCAGCACCGTCTTGGCGGTGGCCGCGAGCTGCTGCTCGAGCCAGATCTTGCCGGGCACGTCAAGGTAGTTATCGGGCTCGTCCAGCAGCAGCACCTCGTCTTTGCCGCGCAGTAGCGACTCCAGCACGAGCCGCTTCTGCTCGCCGCCGGACAGCGTCCGTACCTCGCGCCACTGACAGCGGTCGTAACTGATGCCCAGCGCGGCGACGCAGCACGCGTCGAAGTGCACCTCGGCGTCGTGCAGCCGGGCGTCACCCCATTCGGCCAGCGCGGTGGCGTAGCGCATCTGGGTCGGCTCGTCGTCCCGCTCCATCATGGCAAGCTCGGCGGCGTCCAGGCGGCTGGCCGCCTCCCGGACCCGGGTCGGAGCCACCGACAACAGCAGGTCCCTGACTGTGGAGTCATCCCGGATCCCGCCGATGAACTGCCGCATGACGCCTAGGCCGCCGCTCGACGTCACTGCTCCGGACTGCGCCGGCAGGTCGCCTGTGACCAGGCGCAGCAGGGTGGTCTTGCCTGCGCCATTAGGCCCGACGAGAGCCGCGACTACGCCGTCACCGACCCGGAAACAGACGTCATCGAGCAGCACCCGGCCGTCTGGCAGGGCGTGGCTCAGGTGCGCCGCCTCCACGTGGCCCATCAGGATCTCCTGTTCGGTTTGCCGGAGTTTCATCTACCGGCAGGTATGCCTGACAATAGCTGGATGGACCCCCAGGGCTTCAACGAGAATTCCCGGCTGCGGGCCTCGGACGCCGACCGCGACTCGGCGGCCGCCGTTATTAACAATGCCCTGGCCGAGGGTCGTCTCACGGCGGAGGAGCACTCGGAGCGGCTGGACGTCATCTACGCGGCGAAGACACACGCGGACCTCGTTCCCGTCCTCGACGACCTGCCGCAACGCCGCGGTGCCATGATCGGCCGCGCCGAATCGGCCGGAACCGACCCGGACCTTCGCCTTGCCAGCAACAGGCGCGGCGGCCGGATCGTCGCGATCTTCGCCGGAGCCAGCCGCAAGGGCGCCTGGCACGCGGAGCCCGTCATCAACGTGCTGACTGTGTGCGGCGGCGCCGAGATCGACTTCCGGCACGCCATCTTGCCGGGCAAGGAAGTGGTCCTGCGCGCGATCACTGTATGCGGCGGGGTCGATATCACCGTGCCGCCGGAGATGAGGGTGGTGGACAACGGCATCGCGATCCTGGGCGGCCGGGAGATTGCCGGGAACGTGGACGAGTCTTCCAGCCCCGACGCGCCGGTACTGCGGATCGAAGGGGCCTGTGTACTAGGCGGCGTCCAGGTGAAGCGGAAGGCACGCAAGTCCGCCAAGGCCGTCAACCGCGGATAATCGGCGGCGCAAACGTCAAGAGGTGGGTAGCGCGGCGGGCCGGATCTCGGTACGTCGGCGGACCGGGTCGGCTAGCGCGGCCACAAGCTGATCGACGGCCTGCAGCGAGTGCCCGCTGACCACGGCATCGATGTGCGGCCACGCGGCCGCCATTCCTGCCGCGAGCGGCTCATATGCCGCGCTCTTGGTCCGCGGGTTCACCCACACGATGCGGAAGGCGACCAGCGACAGGCGCTCCATCTCGCGCCTGACGACCTCGGGGTCCCCGGTATCCCAGCCGTCGGAAATGATCAGCACGACCGCGCCCCTGGCCATGCCGCGGCGGCCGTACCGGTCATTGAACTCCTTGAGCGCAGCGCCCATCCTGGTCCCGCCGTGCCAGTCCGGCGCGGTCTGCGCAGCCCTGGCTAGCGCGACTGCCGGTGACGACCGCGTCAGCGCGGTGGTCAGCCGGGTCAGCCGGGTCGCGAAGGTGAAGACCTCCGCGTCCGCCCCGCCGGCCGCGCAGTAGAGGAGCTGAATCATGGCCCGGGCGTACGGCTCCATCGACCCGGAGATGTCGCAGAGGACGACAAGCCGCCGCGGCCGCTTCTCGGGCACCTCGCCGATCAGCTGGAACGCGTGTCCGCCGGTGCGGCGCGCCTGGCGGAGGGTGGAGCGCATGTCGGTGCGCCGCCCGCCCGGCCTGCGCTGCCGCCGCCGCGACCGCCGTGCCGGAACGGCGAGCGTCAGCTGGCGCATGAGGATGGTCAGCTCCGCGAGCTCGGCCGCCGATAGCTCGGCGAAATCCGTGCCTGCCAGCCGCTCGGCCGGACTGCCGAGGTAGCGCCTGGCCACCTCCCGTTCGGCCTCAGCATCCCCGTCGTTACCCGCGTCCGCGGCCAAGCCTACGGCCAGGTGGCCGCGCGCTACCTGAGCCGCCTCGGCTAGCTGCCGCTGCTGAGGTGCCCCGGCCTGCCCGGACGGACCCCCGCCGGGCCCAGGCACGGGGAGGCCAGCGTTTGGCGCGCCAAAGACGTCGGCGAACACGGCTCGCAGCGTGCTGGCGTCCTCCCGGCTGGACACCAGCGTCGCCAGTGCGCAGTTGAACAGGTCATTCCTGGTCGCCGGCCGGACGACAGCGATCGCGGCGGCGAAGCGCTGGCTGCGGCCAGGACCAACCGGGAGTCCGGCCCGCCGCAGCGCGGCGCCGAACCGGGCCGCTACTTCCGCCAGGTCGCCCGCACCGTCGCGGCCCGGGCTGGATCCTCAGGCATCGCGCCCGTCGGTCCCGGCGTCGGCAGCGGTCCCGACGAGCGCACCGAAGTCTGCGGCTCGCACCGTGCGCATGTCGTCGGCATACTTGAGCACGGTGCCCATGGTCCGCTGCGCGCTGGCTGCGTCCAGCTCCCGCGGCGCCCAGCACATGCAGGGCGCTGGCCCAGCTGATCGCCTCGGCCACGCCCGGCGGCTTGGCCAGGTCAAGCGCCCGCAGCCGGTCAACTCCCGTGGCCACTTGACTTGCGAGCAGCTCACCCGCCTCCGGGACGCGGCGCCGGATGATCGCCGCCACCCGGCTGGTGTCCGGGTACTCGATCCAGTGGTACAGGCACCGGCGCTTCAGGGCGTCGTGCAGGTCGCGGGTCCGGTTCGAGGTCAGCACGACCACCGGGGGATAGGCAGCACGACGGGTGCCGAGCTCGGGAATCGTGACGGCAGCCTCGGCCAGCAACTCGAACAGGAACGCCTCGAACTCGTCATCGCCCCGGTCAACCTCGTCGATCAGCAGGACGGCCGGGCGCGGTCCCGGGTGGTCAAGTGCCGCCAGCAGCGGCCGCTCGAGCAGGTAGTCGTCGCTGAACAGGTCCGCCTCACGCGGCGCCTCGCCGCGCGCTTCCGCCAGCCTGATGGCGAGCAGCTGACGCGGATAGTTCCATTCGTAGAGCGCCTCAGCCGAGGTCAGGCCCTCGTAGCACTGCAGCCTGATCAAAGGCGTGTCCAGCACCTCGGCCAGCGCCTTGGCGGCTTCGGTCTTGCCGACGCCGGGCTCGCCCTCCAGCAGGATCGGCTGGCCCATCCTGGCGGCCAGGAACAACGCCGTGCCCAGCGGCTCGTCGGCGAGATAGCTGACCTCGTCCAGTCCGGCCAGCAAGGTGCGGACGTCGGGCAACTGCTCCGCGAGATCGCTCATTTCCCCATCATCTGACATCGGACGCATCAGCTGATCGCCAGGTCCGGGCGGACAGGGCGGCCCTGGATGACGCGCCACACGTTGGCCGGGGTCAGCGGCATGTCCGCGTGCACAACGCCCAGTGGCGCGAGCGCGTCCACGACGGAGTTAACCACCGCTGCGGGCGACCCGACAGTCGCCGACTCGCCCACGCCCTTCGCGCCGATGGGATGATGCGGCGACGGCGTGACGGTAGTGCCGAGCTCCCATGACGGGCACTCCATCGAGGTTGGCAGCAGGTAGTCCATGAACGAGCCGCCGAGGCAATTCCCGACTTCGTCGAAGGCGATGGCCTGCATCAGCGCCATCCCGATGCCGTCGGCCAGGCCGCGGTGCAGCTGACCCTCCACGATCATCGGGTTGATCCGCACGCCGCAATCGTCGACCGCGATAAACCGCCGCACCTTAACCACGCCGGTGCCTGGATCGACGTCGGTGACGCAGATGTACGCGCCGAACGGGAACGTCAGGCTCGGCGGGTTGTACACCGCCGACGCGTCCAGGTGGCCCTCGACACCATCGGGCAGGGACAGCGAGGAGTGCGCCGCCATGGCGATTTCGGCGATGCGGTAGCCCTGCTCGGGATCGCCGCGCACGCGCCATCGGCCGTCCAGCCACTCCAGGTTCGCCGGCCGCCACCTCCAGCATCGCCGCCGCCACGATCCTGGCCCGGTCACGCACCTTCCGGGCTGCCATGACGGCGGCCGCGCCTGACACTGGCGTCGACCGCGACCCGTAGGTGCCGAGGCCGAACGGGGTGCGGTCGGTGTCCCCGTGCACGACCTCAACGTCGTCCGGCGACAGCCCGAGCTCGTGCGCCACGATCTGGGCGAACGTCGTCTCATGTCCCTGGCCCTGAGTCTGTACCGAGATCGCGAGTACTGCCTTGCCTGTCGGGTGCACGCGCAGGTCGGCGCCATCGGCCATGCCCAGGCCGAGAATGTCCATCTGGTCGCGCGGCCCGGCGCCCACGCCCTCGGTGAAGAAGCTGACGCCGATGCCCATGTACTCGCCACGGGACCGGCGCTCTGCCTGTTCCCGGCGCAGCTCCTGGTAGCCGGCCATGTCGAGAGCCAGCCGCAGCGCCCGCGGGTAGTCGCCTGAGTCGTACTGCCAGCCAGTCGGGCAGGTATAGGGGAACTGCTCGGGTCGCAGCAGGTTCCGCATCCGCAACTCGGCCGGGTCGATGCCGAGCTCGCGCGCGAGCATGTCAACCAGGCGCTCGACCAGGTAGACGGCTTCGGTGATCCGGAACGAGCAGGAGTAGGCGACTCCGCCCGGGGCCTTGTTCGTGTAGACGCCGGTCACCTGGCAGAACGCGGCCTGCAGGTCATACGAGCCGGTGAAGATGTGGAAAAGCCGGCCGGGAACTTGGCCGGCTGCGCGGTCGCGTTGAACGCGCCGTGATCAGCTAGCACGGCCGCCCGCAGGCCGAGGATCTTGCCGTCTCGCGTCGCCGCGATCTCGCCGTGCATGTGGTAGTCCCGGGCAAACGAGGTCGACATCAGGTTCTCCGACCTGTCCTCGACCCACTTGACCGGCCTGCCGGTCAGCATCGCCCCGGCGATGGCGCACAGGTAGCCGGGGTAGACCGGCACCTTGTTGCCGAAGCCGCCGCCAAGGTCCGGGGAAACGACCCGGATCTTGTGCTCGGGCAGCCCTGTGATCATCGCGTACAGGGTGCGGTGGGCATGCGGCGCCTGGCTCGTTGACCACAAGGTGAGCTTCCCGGCGACGGCATCCCAGTCCGCGACGACTCCGCACGTCTCCAGCGGCGCTGGATGGGAACGGGGATAGATCATGTCCCCGCCGACCACGACGTCCGCGGTAGCGAAGAGCGCATCGTCGGCCGGCTGATCACCGGCGGTCCAGTCGAACACGCGGTTGTCTGCCCGCCCGGCCAGGTCGTCCCTGACCACGGGCGCACCTGGATCGAGCGCCGTCCTGGCGTCGATCACCGGCGTCAGCGGCTCGTACTCGACCAGGATCAGCTCAAGGGCGTCGCGCGCGGCGTACCGGTCCTGCGCGATTACGAACGCGACCTCCTGGCCCTGGAACCGCACTTTGTCCGTGGCCAGGACAGCCTGGACGTCGGCGGACATCGTCGGCATCCAGGCCAGTCCCTGCACAGCAAGATCGGCGCCGGTGATGACGGCCTCGACCCGCGGATGGGCCCGGGCGGCCGTGACATCGACAGAACTGATCCGGGCGTGCGCGACCGGGCTGCGGAGGATCGCGCCGTGCAGCATGCCCGGCATTGTGATGTCGTCCACATAGCTGCCGCGGCCGCGGATGAAGCGGGCGTCTTCCTTGCGCGGTACCGAGCCGTACGCATGCTGATCATGCATGGGACGTCTCACCGGCGTTCCGGCTTGCCCACAATACGGACCGCACGATGTTCTCATAGCCGGTGCAGCGGCAGATCTGCCGGCGGAGATGGCCTCGCGGATCTCCGTCTCGGTCGGCTCCGGGTTGCGGTCGAGCAGCCACCGGGCTGTCATCATCATGCCGGGCGTGCAGAAGCCGCATTGCAGGCCGTGACACTCGGCAAAGCCCTGCTGCACCGGATCGAGCTTGCCTGCCGTGCCGAGACCTTCGACTGTCTTGATCCGCTTGCCGGCCGCCATCACCGCCAGCAACGTGCAGGACTTCACCGGTGTCTCGTCGAGCCACACGACGCAGGCTCCGCAGTTAGAGGTGTCACAGCCCCAGTGTGACCCGGTCAGGCCAAGCTCATCGCGCAGGAAGTGAATGAGCAGTAGCCGCGGTTCCACCTCGCGTGCATACTCGGTCCCGTTGACGGTGACTGCCAGCCTCATCCCATCAGCCTCTTCTACCGAGTGTCATGCACCGCGCGCCTCATGACGCGGCGGGCGCCGCGGCGGCAGCTTGTGCCCTGCGCACTGCCTCGCGTAGTGCCCTGGTGGTGAGTTCCCTGGCCAGGTGCCGTTTGTAGTCCGCCGGGCCGCGCTGGTCAGAGACCGGGCGGCAGTGCTCGGCTGCGATCTGCCCGGCCGCCGCGAGATGCTCCTCGCTGGCGGGCTTGCCGACCAGGTATTCCTCAGCCTCGACGGCGGCGAAGTGCGTTGCGCCGACAGCGGCCAGGCCGATGCCCGCGTCTGCGACAACGTCTCCGTCGAGCCAGACCGCCGCCCCGGCCGCCCCGACCGGCCAGTCACCCACCCGGCGCGCGACCTTCAGGTAGACGCTGCCGCCACCACGCCGGATCGGCAGCCTGATCTCGGTGAGCAACTCAGCCGGCCCGATCACTGTCTCGTACGGACCGGTGTGAAACTCCCTGGCCGACACCGTCCTGGGGCCGCCCTCGCCGTGGATCACCATCGTGCCCTTGACCGCGGCGAATGCGGCGGACAGGTCCTCAGACGGATCAGCCTGGCACAGCGACCCGCCGACCGTGCCCCAGTTTCGTACGATCGGATCGGCTATCACCCGCTCCGCGTCCTTCAGGATCGCGAAGTGCTCGGCCGCTTCCGGTGACTCCAGCAACTGCGCGTGCCGGGCGAGCGCGCCGATCCGCAATTCGTTCCCGGCTATGTTGATGTAACAGAGGTCGGTGAGGCCGTTGACATCGATCAGCACCTCCGGCTGCACCAGTCGCAGCTTCATCATCGGGATCAGGCTGTGCCCGCCTGCCAGGATCTGGGCGCCCGGCCCGTACCTGGCCAGCAGCGCCAGTGCGTGCTGCAGGCTGCCGGCCTTCTCGTACTCGACCTGCGCAGGGACCTGCATTCGCGCCTCCTTCCCCGGCATACCGGGCAAATCACTGGTAACCATCGCAGGAATGGCTGCGAAGATCCCGATGGGTCACACTGGACACTGCTATGACGCTAACTCAGCTGAACGCCTTCGTGCTGGTAGCCCGGCTTGGCTCGGTCACTGCCGCCGCCAGTGCCCTGGGCGTCAGCGAACCCGCGGTCTCGCCAGGCGCTCTCGGCGCTGCGCCAGCATCTCGGCGACCAGCTGATCACCAGGGGCCCGGCCGGCATGACGCTGACTCCCGGCGGTTCCCGGCTGCTGTCCACGGCATCCCAGATCGTGGTGCTCGGCGCCGAAGCCCACGCCGCCGTCCGTGCCGCGCATGGCGCGCCTGAGCAGCTCCGGGTGGTGGCCACGTCGACGTTTGCCGAGTTCCTGGCCGGCCCGCTGATGGAGGCCTTCACCAGGCGCATCGCCGGGTCGGTCGAGGTATCCGCGGGGGTTGCGGTGTCCGGCGAGATGGCCGTCCTGGTGGCGAACCGGCTCGCTGACGTGGCGATCGGACCGCTCCTTACGGGCGACGACCCGGCCATGGCTGTCGTCAGTGAGCCGGTGTTCAAGTACCGGACGGTGGCGGTCACGGCCGGCCATGCCAAGCTTCGCGGTTCTGCCCGGCAATGGCGGTGGCTCGTGGATCCGGCGGGCGCGGACCCGTCTAGCGAGACCAGCAAATTGCTCGCCGAGCTCGGCGTGCCGGAAAGCAACATCGGCGTGTTCCCGAGCCAGACCGCGGCCTGGGCGGCTGCCGCCGACGGCGCCGGGGCGGCGCCAGCGGTCGAGCACCTTGTCTCGCAGCAACTGCGGCGGGGCGAGCTGTCGCTCGTCGACGTGCCCGGTTTCCCCATCGACTCCTGCTGGTACGTCACCCTGCTGGAACGCGAGCGCCGCAGCACCGCGGCCAGCGCGCTGCGGCGCTTCCTCGGCACCCCCGAGGCGATGCAGCTCATGCGTTCGCCAGCTGCCGGGATCCCGCCCTCCAGGTTCCGCCCGCCGGTGTATGTGACAATCTGGAGCTGACGCTGGCACCGGACAGCCGGCCGCCGGACGGGGCCAGTTAAGCAACAACTTATTGGCACGTTGCCTTGGCCTTCGGCTAGGTGGATTATGCGATGCACATCACAGATGAGGGCGCGCGCGGGACGCCCCAATGCCGGGAGCGTACAGATGCGGATTGAGTCCGACGGCCATAGCAGGGGTAATCCCCGCTTGTTTGAGCTCATCGAGCACGCTCCGAAGACCGGGAAGAGCCCGACCGTCTGGGCCTGGCCCGAGCTAATCGATTACCTGAAGATCGCGGGACAGCCGGTCGCCGGGCCGTGGCCGCCGCACCAGCAGCCGCGGCCGGACCCCGAGTATGACTCGCTGCCAGTCGCAGTTCCCGACCCCGCCGCCACGCCGCGGCCGGCTAACGCAGAAACAGGCCAGGCCACCGACGGCGATTCCTGACGTCGCCATTCCCCTGCACCTTCCCGCAGACCGGAGGACATGAATGTACCCGTCGCGGTTCCGTTACGAGGCGCCGCACTCGCTGGATGAGGCAATCGGAATGCTGCGCGAAGGCGGCGACGATGCGAAGGTGCTAGCTGGCGGCCAGAGCCTCGTTCCCCTCATGAAGCTCCGGTTCGCCTCGCCCGCGCTCATCGTCGACATCAACAACCTGCCCGGCCTTGCCTACCATCGGGCCGATGCGGACGGTGTGCTGCGGATCGGCGCGCTCTGCAGGCACGCCGACCTTGAGCGGTCGGAGCTGCTGCCCGGCAGTCAGCCAACGATGGCCGCGGCGGCGCCGCTGATCGCCGACCCGATCGTGCGCAATCGCGGCACGCTCGTCGGCTCGCTGTGTCACGCCGACCCGCAAGGTGACTGGGCATCGGTAATGACGGCACTGGGCGGCTCGATCGTCGCCCAGGGACCTCGCGGCCGCCGCACGATTCCGGTGGCCGATTTCGTCATTGGGCCGTTCCAGAACCTGCTCGACCTGGACGAGATCGCGGTCGAGGCAATCGTGCCCGCCGCGGCCGGCATCCGGGCTGGCGGCTACCTCAAGCTCGAGCGCCGGGTCGGCGACTTCGCCACGGTCGGGGTCGCGGTCGCCATCGAGACCTCAGCGGGAACGGTAACGCGGGCCGGCATCGGGCTCACCGGCGTAGGCGGCGCCACCATCAACGCCACCGAGGCGGCGGCGGCGCTGACTGGCAAGCCGCTGACCGCCGAGTCGATCGGGCAGGCGGCCGAGCTGGCCGCAGCGGCGGCCCGCCCGCGTACCGACCACCGGGGCAGTGCCGAGTACAAGCGGCATATGGTCGCGACCTTCGTTGAGCGGATACTCGGCAGGACCAACCAGGGGCGCGACGGCGACATGGCGGAAAGGGCAGCCTGACGATGACGATGGTCTATGAGGACCGCGGCGACGAGACCGATGCTGCGGTACCGGTACGCCGGATCAAGTTCACGGTCAACGGCGAGAAGAAAATCGCCGAAGTTGAGCCACGGCTGCTGCTAGCCCACCTCATCCGGCAAGGGCTCGGGCTGACCGGCACGCACATGGGCTGCGACACGACCAACTGCGGCGCGTGCACCGTGCTGGTCGACGGCGTGGCGGTCAAGTCCTGCACCATGCTGGCGGTCCAGGTGGACGGCCACGAGATCAGCACGGTCGAGGGCCTGGCCACCGCCAGCGAGCTGCATCCGCTGCAGGAGGGCTTCAAGGAGGAGCACGGCCTCCAGTGCGGCTTCTGCACGCCGGGCATGATGATGGCCGCCAAGGCCCTGCTGGATGCCAACCCTGACCCAACCGAGGAGGAAGTGCGCTGGGCGCTGTCGGGCAACCTGTGCCGGTGTACCGGTTACCAGAACATCGTGAAGTCAGTGCTGTGGGCCGCCGAGAAACTCCGGTCTTCCGGCGGCCAGTGACGCGCTCGCTCGCGGCGTACCAGGTCCGCTAGCTGGCTTAAAGACGGGAAGCAGGAAATGTCGCAGGCAGTAGACGAAATCAAGATCGGCGGGATCGGCGCAAGCCGTAAGCGGGTCGAGGACAACCGCTTCATCCGGGGCGCGGGCAACTACACCGATGACATCGTGCTGCCCGGGATGCTGCACATGGAGATCCTGCGCAGCCCGCTCGCGCATGCGCGGATCAAGTCGATCGACGCCAGCAAGGCGTGGGACATTCCCGGCGTGCACCTGGTGCTGACCGGTGAGATGATGGCGACCCGCAACCTGGCCTGGATGCCGACGCTGTCCTACGACACCCAGGCAGTGCTGGCCACCGACAAGGTCCGGTTCCAGGGACAGGAAGTCGCCTGCGTCATCGCCGATGACCCGTACATCGCCAAGGACGCCTGCGAGGCGATTGTCGTCGATTACGAGCCGCTGCCCGCCATCGTCAATCCCTGGCAGGCGGTCGCCGAGGGCGCGCCGGTGATCCGGGATGACAAGGAGAACCAGCCCGACAACATCATCTACAACTGGGAAGTCGGCGACCGCGACGGCACCGACCGCGCGTTCGCATCGGCTGACCTGGTATCCAAGCTCGAGCTGCATTACCCGCGGTCGCACCCGTCGCCGATCGAGTGCTGCGGCTCCATCGCTGACTTCAACCGGGCCACGTCCAAGCTGACCGTGTACATGACCACGCAGGCGCCGCACATCATCAGGGCGGCCGTCGCGATGGTGGCCGAATTGCCCGAGCACATGATCCGGATCATCTCCCCGGACATCGGCGGCGGCTTCGGTAACAAGGTGCCGGTCTACCCGGGCTACGTTGCCTCGATCCTGGCCTCCATCCTGCTGGAGCGGCCGGTCAAGTGGATCGAGGACAAGTCGGGCAACCTGATCTCCACCGGCTTTGCCAGGGACGTGTACCTGAAGGGCGAGATGGCGCTGCGCAGGGACGGCAAGATCCTCGCCGTCCGGATGCACACCGACGCTGACCATGGCGCGTTCTTCTCCGATGCGCAGCCGAGCAAGTTCAAGATCGGCCTGATGCACTCAGCGTTTGCCGCCTACGACATCCCGGTCGCCCATCTCACGGCCCGCGGTACCTACAGCAATAAGGCGCCGGGCGGGGTTGCCTACCGCTGCTCGTTCCGGGTGACCGAGGCGATGTTCTTCCAGGAGCGGATGGTGCAGGCGGCCGCCACGGACCTGGGCATCGACCAGGCCGCGTTCCGGCGGATGAACTTCGTGCGGGATGACCAGTTCCCGCACCGGACGCCGTTCGGCTTCCTGCTGGACTCCGGGCAGTACGGGAAGTGCCTCGACGTCGGCCTGAAGGCAATCGACTACGACAACTTCCGGCAGCAGCAGCAAGAGGCGCGGGCCCGCGGCCGGCTGCTCGGCCTCGGCATCTCGACCATGACCGAGCCGCTGGGCGCGGGCAACAGCCGGGAGTACGACATTCTCGGCATCAAGATGTTCGACTCGGCTGACCTCAAGGTCCACATGACGGGCAAGGCCATCGTGCGGACCGGGGCGAGGGGGCAGGGTCAGGGCCACGAAACCACCTGGGCGCAGATCGTCTCGCACGAGCTCGGCATCCCGGCCGATGACATCGTGGTCGAGGAAGGCGACACCGACACCGCGCCGTTTGGCATGGGCACCTACGCATCGCGGTCGACGCCGGTGGCCGGCGCAGCGGTGGCGATGGTGGCCCGCAAGATCCGGGCCAAGGCCCGGAAACTGGCCGCGCACCTTCTCGAGGTGTCGGAGGAGGACGTCGAGTGGGAGCTCGGCCGGTTCTACGTGCGGAGCGCTCCAGACCGCGGGGTGACCATCCAGGAGTGCGCGATCGCGGCCTACAGCAACATGCCCGATGGCATGGAGCCGGGGCTCGAGAACACCGCCTACTACGACCCGCCGAACCTGACCTGGCCGTTCGCGGTGTACATCGTCACCGTCGAGGTAGACCCGGAGACCGGGGTCTGGGACGTGCTCAAGTTGGTCGCGGTCGACGACTGCGGTATCCGGATCAACCCCATGATCGTGGAAGGTCAGATCATGGGCGGCCTCACCGAGGCTTACGCGATGTCGAACATGCAGTTCATGACCTTCGACGCCGACGGCAACTGCGTGGGCGCGAACTACATGGACTACCTGCTGCCGACCGCCTGGGAGACGCCCGGCTTCGAACTGCACAGCGAAGTGGTGACGCCCTGCCCGCACCACCCGATCGGTGCCAAGGGCATCGGGGAGTGCGCGGCCGTGGGCGGCCCGGCCGCTTTCGTCAACGCGGTCATGGACGCGCTGACAGGAACGGGCGTGCGGAACATCGACATGCCGCTGCTGCCGGACCGGGTCTGGGAGGCCATCACCTACCGTCGCGATGTCTCCGGTGCACCGCCCGTGCGAACGGACGACTAGCAGGTGGCGATGGACAGCAGCTGGGGAGTGCTCGAGCGGCCGGCGAACTGGCGCGCAACGGTGAGCCGTTCGCGCTGGCGACAGTGGTCTGGCGGCAGGGGCCGTCGTCGAGCCAGCAGGGTTCCCGTGCCGTCATCACCGCCAGCGGGGAGCTGCACGGCTGGATCGGCGGCGCGTGCGCCGAGCCGACCGTCATCCGGGAAGCCCAGCAGGTCATCGCTGCCGGGACCGCGCGGCTGCTGCTCCTCGGCAGTCCAGAGCAGTTCGGCGGGTCGGTGCCGGACGGCATGACGGTAGTGCCGATCGCCTGCCAGAGCGAGGGGGCGCTGGAGGTGTACATCGAGCCGGTGCTGCCGGTACCTCACCTGGTCGTCATCGGCAGGTCGCCGATGGCGCAGACGCTGGTCTCGCTGGCCGGGACTCTCGGCTGGCGGGCGATCTTGATCGACGGCCCGGATTTCACGGCCGCCGAGGCGGGCCCCGGATCAATGGTCGTGGTCGCCACGCAGGGTCACGACGACGAGGCCGTGATCGAGCGCGCGGCGGCTGCCCGGCCCGCCTATCTCGGCCTGGTCGGCTCGCACCGGCGCGGCGCCGCTGTGCTCGGCTACCTGGCCGATCGCGGCGTGCCGAAGGATCAGCTCGATCGTGTGCACGTGCCCGCCGGGCTGGATCTCGGCCGCATCGCCCATCCCGAGATCGCCGTCGCGATCCTGGCTGAACTCATTCAGCTTCGTGCCTCCGGTGCCATCCCGTCCGGGCAGCGTGCTGATGCGCCAGCCGAAGACGGCGAGACAACGCCGGCCGCAAGCGCCAGTCCCGCTGCTGCTGACCTTGGACGCGAGGCAACCGACCCAGTCTGCGGAATGCTGGTCCCCGTTACCTCCCTTACGGTGACCGCCAGTGACTCCGGCAGCACCTATTACTTCTGCGGCGCAGGGTGCCGCCAGGCTTTCGTGCAAGATCCCGCGGCCTACCTGAAGAGGGATACCCGATGCTGATCAAGAACGACTTCGAGGTCGCCGAGCCGGTCGAGAAGGTCTGGCAGTTCTTCGAGAACATCCCGCAGGTCGCCGCCTGTCTGCCGGGCGCCGAGCTCACCGAGGATCTGGGCGGCGAGAAGTACAAGGGCCGGGTGGCTGTGCGGATGGGGCCGGTCGGACTGTTCCAGGCACGGCCGACATCACCGAGCGTGATGAGGCCGCGAACAGAGTGGTCGTGCACGCCAGCGGCGCGGACGTGCGTGGTCGCGGCCAGGCGAGCATGGTCGTGACCGCGACGCTTGCCAGGGCTGGCCGCGGGACCAGGGTCGACGTGACGCAGGACCTGCAGCTTTCCGGCGCCGCGGCGCAATACGGCCGGGGCATGATCTCCGACGTCACCGCGGTGCTGATGCGCGACTTCTCGGCAAACATGCAGGACCGCATCGGCAGGATCGAGCGGGGCGAGTCCGCCGAGCAGATTGCCAGCGCGACGGCGACGCCGGCCAGCGGTTTCGCGCTGGCGCTGCGCGCTGCCCGGATGGCGCTCACCCGGGTATTTCGTCGTTTCTTCGCCCCTTATCAGGCCGCGAGCTGAGGAGGACTAGCCATGGTCTTGTGGTGGATCGGCAACGCGGTGTTGCTGCTGGTGGTCCTGCCTGTGGTGATCTACCTGCTCAACCGGGTGCTTGCCGCCATCGAGCGGATCCGCGGGGCAACCGATGAGATCCTCAGTGGCGGCGTTGCGCTGATCGGGGAACTGCAGGGCGTGCCGGAGGCGCTGGCGACCACCGACGCCACCATCGGGGAAGTATCTGTCGGAGCTGTCCGGTACGCGGGCTCGGTCGCGAAGCTTCTTGGCTGACCCAGGTCTGATATTCGGCGGGTTGTCGGGGTGTGGCCGCCCGACTGTCAGCAGAAAGGAAGTGAGTCATGCCGGCAGCTGCCTGGGTGACATTGATTATCGCCGCGCTGATCATCGCGATCACCGCGGTCGGCCTGTTGCGGGTCATCTTCCACCTGCGGGCGATCCGCGCGACGCTCGCCGCGACGACCGGCGGCGTGCAAGTGGTAGCCCAGCTGACAAGTACCGTGCCAGCGAGGCTGACCTCCGTTAACGACAACCTGAAGCCCGTCAGGGACTTCTGCGAGACGGTGTAGGCGGCCAATGACCACTTCAGCCACGTTCGTTTTCGCCGCAGCGGGCGGCCATTTCAGTGACTTCGGCTGGATCCTCGGTTACGTTATCGGCGGCGTCATCGTGCTGGTCGTCGTCGCGCTGGTCGTGCCGATCCTGCTGCTGCGCAGCTCGATCGGCGACGAGGCGGTTCCGCGATCGACGACACGCTCACCGACGCCGGATCCACGACACCACGCCGCTGGGCGCGCTGCGCACCACGATCGGCACGCGACGATCATCATCGGCGGACTGCAGCACGGCCGCGCGCGGCTACGGGAGGTGAGCATGCCGGACACACGTACTAGCGATGTCGTCCAGCGGCGCCGCCCTGGTGGGTCAGCACGATCATCGTCGGCTTCGTCGTCGTCCTCGCCGTCGCGGCACTGCTCGCCTGCTCATCTACTTGCGTGGAGTTCATTGACCGGCGGGTGGTCGACCATACGGGGCACGCCTGCAGGCGGCCGCCGCCAACACCGCCGACACCACGCTCATCCCGCCGGGTCGCCGATGGCGTCGAGGCCGTGCTGGCCGAGGGCCTCAGCGCCATCTGTCCTGGTCCGGTGCTCGGAGGGGTTGAAGTCATGACGCCGCTGGTCGTCCTGACGGTCGTCGAGTCGTCCTGCTGTCGCGGGCCTGGCTGTCTACCTGTACTGGTCGGCGCCGCTGCTGACCCGGTCGCGCCGGGAGCTGGAGGCGTGCGCTGAGCTCGTCGCCGCGATCATCGTCGACCCTGGCCGAGCTGATTCCGGCCCGGGGGTCGCGCACATCAACCCGGACCGGCTCGGCGTCGTTGCCGGCACTTACCGCTACCTCTACGGGATGGCCGAGGGCATCGTCGCCGGGGTCACCCGCGCGGCCGGAGCGCCCACCGAGCCGCGGCCACCCGCCGGCGCCCGGGCCGCCGCCGCTCGCTCCGCCGACGCCGTGGGCTATTCCTCGGCAGTACCTCCTGCCAGCTCATGACTTCGCGGGTCGGACCCGCAGCGACCCGGCCCGTAGTCGGCGCCGTGTACTCGCCGATCAGCTCGTCCTTCCAGGCCTCGTCGTACTGCTGCTCGTTGCAGGTCGGCTCGGTAGATGGCGAGCAGCTCGCGGGCGATCTGCTCGCGGTGCGGGCGGTTCCGCCCGGCACCTCGTAGGTGCGGTGTCGACCTTCCACTTCGAGCCCGCCCGGCTGATCCAGCACGGCGCGCCGGGTGCTGGAACGGGAATCGCTCGGCCGGACAGGTCGTCGGAGTGCCCGACGTAGATGACGGCGTAGCGATCGGGCCTGGCTCTCAGGCTCGGGCTTGTAGACGATCGCGTAGACCGCCGCGGCCGACGGCGCGGGTCCAGCCGCCAGCACCCGCGGGCCCTCGAACGGGTAGCCCGCCACAGCCGAGCCGGATCACGGCAGCTCGTGCCGTCTCCTCCTCGGCCTCGGGCGATGGCGCTCGGTCGCGCACTACCGGCGCGGGCGCAGCAGCCGCCGCCGGTCGCGGCGCGGCCAGGACGAGTCTGCGTGCGCCTGCTCGATCGCCTCGTCCCGGCTGGCCGCTTCCACCACGAGCTGGGCGCCGTACCTGCTCGTGCCGATACCGGTCGCGATGCCATTGCTGGCGGCGATCGCGTCGCCGAGCTCGACGATCTCCTCACGGGTCAGGACCCGGTCACCCTCGGCTTCGATGCCTACGCTCCATCTCACAGGCAGCTCCTCATCGTCAGCTGAGGCCAGGTCGGCAGCCGCCGGCGAGTTCCTCCAGGCTGGCCAGGTCGTGCCCGGACAGCAGCAGGTCGATGTGCGGCGCTGCCACCATCATGCCCAGCGTGCTGGGCCGGAAGCCGGTTGTCGCCCCTTGTGCGGATTGAGCCACACGATCCGGTGTGCTCGCACGGCCGGCCCCGCTCCATCGCCGTGGCCAGCACGCTCCGGGTCGCCGCGGTCGAGCCGTCCGAGCAGATCACCACGACGCCGCCCCGGCACATGCCGCCGCGTCCCCAGCGCCGGACAAAGGTGTCCAGCGACGCGCCGATCCGGGTCCCGCCGTCCCAGTCGACGACCGCCTGCGCCGCCAGCTCGAGCGCAGCGTCCGGGCGGCGGTGCTCCAGCGCCCTGGTGATCCGGGTGAGCCTGGTGCCGAAGCAGAAGACCTCGACCCGCGCGGCCGCGTGCTTAGCCGGTGAGCGAACTGGAGCAGGTGCCGGGAGTAATCGGCCATCGAGCCGGAGATGTCGAGGATCAGGATCAGCGCGCAGCTTGGACCGGCGCTGCCGCCAGAACAGCTGCCCGGCTCGCCGTGCATGCGCATCGACTCGCGGATCGTCTTGCGCAGGTCCGGCGCCCGGCCGGCGAGCCGGACCAGGTCCGCCGGGTACGCCGGCGGCGGCGGGGTCAGCCGGATCCTGGCCATGATCCGGCGCAGCGCCGGCCAGCTTCGTCCGGGCGTGCAGGCCGCGAACGACCGCTGCTTGAGCGCCTCGACG
Source organism: uncultured Alphaproteobacteria bacterium (assembly GCA_963698995.1). Taxonomy (GTDB): domain Bacteria; phylum Pseudomonadota; class Alphaproteobacteria; order ATCC43930; family CGMCC-115725; genus AP-15. The sequence goes on from CAVOTD010000061.1 coordinate 17,568, forward strand.
TCCGAGGCCATCAGGCCAGCATCGCGGCTGCTCCTCGGCGATCGTCCCGGTCCCGGCTCGGTGGCCGGCATCACGCAGCGCCGCCTCGGCCTCGGCGGCGGCGCTCGGCGGCTTCAGCTTCGAGCAAGCTGCGCGTCGGGCGCCGCCTCGGCCAGGAAGTACGGTCGCGGAAGATGGCGTCATAGGCAGGGATGTCGTCCTTCGTGCAGACCAGGGAGGTCCGTCCGGCCCAGTACAGATCGACCAGGTCGGCCGGATCAAGGAGGCCCAGCGGCAGCGCAGTACGTCACGACGTCACCGGTGCCGACCGTAGCGCCGGCCGCCCGCAGCGCGCCGCCCGAACCCGACCAGCACGCCCGCGAACGCGGTCTGCTCAGCCACCGGAGGTGATCTCCTCGAGGCTGGTCCGAGCACCAGGTCGAGGTCGTCCTTGTCCTTGATGACGGCGCCGATGGTGTCGGCCGCGGCACTCGGCGCTGAGGTCGGCCTCGCCCAGGAACCCGAGCGTGGCGACCCAGTCGATCGTCTCGGCCACCCCCGGCGGCTTGGCCAGATCGCAGCTCGCGCAGCCGGTGCACCGCGGCGACAACCTTGCGCGCGAGGGCTGCCGCGGCTGCGAGCCGGCTCCCGGTCAGCACGATCTCAGGCTCGCGCTCGGCGCTGGGGTAGCCGATCCAGTGGTACATGCACCGGCGGCGCAGCGCGTCGTGCAGTTCCCTGGTGCGGTGGAGGTCGAGGATCACCACCGGCGGCGTGGCGGCGCGCGGAGTCGGTGCCGATCTCGGGGATCGCTGATCTGGAAATCGGACAGCAGCTCGAGCAGGAACGCCTCGAACTCGTCATCGGCCCGGTCGATCTCGTCGATCAGCAGCACCGCCTGGTCCCCGGCCCGGATCGCGGCCAGCAGCGGGCGCTCGAGCAGGAACTTCGGGCCGAATAGCTTGTCGACGGCGTCGTCCCCGGCCGCCTGCCGCTCGGACAGGGCCCGGATCTGCAGCATCTGCCGGGCGTAGTCCCATTCGTACAGCGCCTGATTGGTGTCGATGCCCTCGTAGCACTGGAGCCGGATACGCGCCGGCCGAAGACACGCGGCCAGGACCTTCGCCATCTCCGTCTTGCCGACGCCTACCTCGCCTTCGAGCAGGACGGGCCGGTGCAGCGACAGCGACACGAGCAGCGACGTGGCGAGGCCGCGGTCGGCGAGATACCCGCCCTGCCGCAGCTGCTCGGTTAGCTCACCGACGGTTTGGGGTACTCCACGCAGCGATTCTCCTCGCCGTCGGTTCGCGAGTTCAGGCGGTTCGGGCGATCCAAGGACCAGATCCCGGACGCTGCCGTCTGAGCGGGCCAGCTTGCCCTCGCGCTGCCAGCCGGGCCCGCCACGCCTCCCGGAGGTCTGCTTCCCCGGCCGCAAAGTCGTCGAAACCGACGTCAGCCATCCGCTTGCACGACTTTCCGCCTCTGGTGGAGTCGGCGAGCTCAACCGGCGCTGCCCGCTGCCGCGCCAGACCTCACGCAGTACCTCCAGCGCCTCGTCACTGTCTGCGCTCATGCCGATCGCCTCCAGCCTAAGTGCCCGGTGCGGCTGCTCTCACGACTGTAACCCCTGCCCCGAGACCGCAGCGAACACAGATAAGCGATCTCTTAATCGAAGCTGACCGGTGCGCGCCGGGAGGTGCTGGCCGTGTCGGCTAGCGGTGCCGGCATGATGGGGCTTGGCCGGACAGGCGCACGAGCGGGAAGGGTCCCCGATGGAACGACGGTGGCAGCGAGCACAATGACTACCGTGCCGGACATTACCTTCCGCAGCGACATGACGGTGGAGCTGATCAAGCACGCCGCGTCGGACGCTGACGTCATCTGGGCGGCCAGGGTCTCGACCAAGGGCGAGCAGTCGCTGGCCGACGTCGACGCGGATCCCGAGCGGTCCGCGGGCCTGATCAACTTCCTGATGCGTGACCGGCACGGGACGCCGTTCGAGCACTCGTCGATGACGTTCTACGTCAGCGCGCCGATCTTCGTGTTCCGCGAGTTCATGCGGCACCGGACGTTCAGCTACAACGAGGAGAGCGGCCGTTACCGCAGGCTCGACCCGGTCTTCTAGTCCCCGGCCGGGACCGCAAGCTCGTGCAGAGCGGCAAGCCGGGCGCTTACGTGTTCAGCGACGGCACACCCGAGCAGCATTATACCATTTTCCTCGGCCGCCACACGCCGGAGGCGATCGGCGATTATATCGCCGGGCCCAACCATGTTCTGCCGACGGCGCGCAGCGCTCGCTTTGCCTCGGGCCTCGGGGTCCTCGATTTCCTCAAACGCACCTCGCTCGTCCGCTGCGATGCCGCGAGCCTTGCGGCGCTCGCCCCGTCGGCAATCCGCCTCGCCGAGGCCGAGGGGCTGGAGGCGCACGCACTGTCGCTGTCGATCCGGCTCGACCGGGCGCGCGGGAGGTGAACCGGGAAAGATGGGCGACCCGAAGGGCCCGTGGCGGATATCCGGCATAACTCTCGACGAGCATACCGTCGTCCGCCGCAGCCCCGACATCGAGCACGAGCGCGCGGTGGCGATCTTCGATCTGTTGGAGGAAAACCATTTCAAGCCGGCGTCGGGGTGTCCCGGGCCGTACGATCTTCATTTGGCGATCGAGGAGAACCGCCTGAGCATCGAGGTCCGCTCGACGACGAATGGCTCGAACGAGACCATGGTGCTGCCGCTCGCCCCGTTTCGCGGCATCGTCAAAGACTATTTCATGGTCTGCGAAAGCTATTACGAGGCGATCCGTCGATCGAGCCTGACGCAGATCGAGGCAATCGACATGGGCAGACGTTCGCTGCACAACGAAGGCTCATCGCTTTTGATGGAGCGGCTCGAGGAAAAGGTCGCCATCGACCTCGATACCGCCCGGCGCCTGTTCACCCTGATCTGCGTCCTGCATCTGCGGGGTTAGCATCTGGTGAAGACGCCGCCTCTCGTGCTCGCCTCGGCCTCGCCGCGCCGGCTCGAGCTGCTGCGGCAGGTGGGTTTTGCGCCCGACATGATCGATCCCGCGGAGATCGACGAGACCCCGCGCCTCGGCGAACTGCCGCCGGCTCACGCCATGCGCCTTGCCGCAGAGAAGGCGCGGGCAGTGATGCCGCGCCATTCCGGCGCCTACATACTGGCTGCTGATACCGTCGTCGCCTGCGGACGGCGTATCCTGCCCAAAACCGAGGACGAAGCGAGCGCACGGTCCTGCCTCGAGCTGTTGTCCGGACGACGCCACCGTGTCCACGGCGGCATCGCGCTGGCAACCCCGGACGGCGACTTGGTCTCGCGCCGAGTGGACAGCCAAGTCGCCTTCAAGCGGCTGAGCGAAAGCGAGATCCTCTCCTATCTGCGCAGCGGCGAATGGCAAGGCAAGGCTGGCGGCTACGCGATCCAGGGTCGGGCCGCCATACTGATCCGCTGGGTTTCCGGCTCCTACTCGAACGTCGTCGGGCTGCCGCTCTTCGAGACGGCCCAGTTGCTCGCCGGCCGCGGTTATCGACCGAGTTGGACCGCGCGCTGCTGATCTCCGCCGCCCCCGGCGAATGGCGCGCGGCGCTGCTCGAAGACCGGGTACCCGTCGAACTCTTTGTCGAGCGCGGCGACCGCAGCGAGGCTGGCAGCATCCATCTCGGCCGGGTGCGCCGTGTTGTGCCGGCGCTCGCTGCGGTGCTGGTCGATATCGGCGGCGATCGGCTGGCCTTCCTGCCAAAGCGCGAGGTTATGCCGCGTCATAAGGCGCTGCATGAGGGGGAGCGCCTGGTGGTTCAGATCCGCCGCGAAGCTCAGGGCGGCAAGGCGACGCAGATAACCATGGCCGCTACGCTGCGCGGCGAGCTTATCGAGCTGATCCTAGGCCGCCCGGGGCTCAAAGGCGGTGAAGCGCTGACGCCGGACGAGCGCAGTCAACTCCTCGCCTCTCTCGCCACCCTCACTCACCCAGCCCCGCAGGCTGGGCTCCCCCTCTCGGGCAGTGCGGGAGAGGGTGCCGAGCGCAGTGAGGCGAGTGAGGGCGAGGTCGGGCTCAGGCTTCTCGAAGCCGCGCCGTTGAATGCGCTTGCCGCCGAGGCTGTAGCTCTGCGAGGACAGTGGCGCGATATCCTCGATCGGGCCTCTCGGCTTGCTCCGCCGGCTCGGTTACACCCGATCTCGACATTTGCGGCGGCGCTGGCGAACGCGGTGCCGGGACCGCCGTCCCAGATCCTCGTCGACGAGCCGGCGGCAATTCCAAACATCCGCCGAGTTTTCCCAAGCGCGGTGGTCGAACACCGACCAGACGCGGAGTGGCCGATCGACCTCGACGCGATGTTCGACGAGGCGATGTCCGCAACCATCGTCCTTTCCGGCGGCGGTTCCGTCCATTTCGAGGCGACGCGGGCCGGTGTGCTGATCGACGTCGATACCGGAACTCCCGAAACGGGGGCTCCGGAACACTCTGGCCTGCGAGCGAACCTCACCGCCGCAGCCGCGATCGCCCGGCAGATCCGTCTGCGCAATCTCGGGGGCGGCATCGTAGTCGACTTTATCGGCTTGGACAGCCGGGCCTCGCGCGAGCGGGTTCGGGCAGTGCTTGCGAGCGGGCTGGCCGCCGATCCGGCCAGCCCGCAGATCCTCGGCTGGACACGGCTTGGCCATCTCGAATTGGTGCGACCACGCCGCGGCCGCCCGCTCGCGGAAGCCCTGCTCGAGCCTCGTCCGGGCGGAGCTCTGGTTAAAACCGCGGTCACGGTCGCACATGAGGCGCTGCGGGTATGGCGCCGCGAAACCCGAGCACAACCGGGACGCCAATGGCGCCTGACCGTCGCCCCGGATGTCGCAACCGCCTTGGTCGGCAATGGAGCGAGCGCCGTGCAGGAGAACGAGCAGCGATTCGCCCGCGAGATTACGATCGAGGTTGATTCCGGCTACCCCCGCGAGCGGTTTCAAATCGCCCCGTTGTGACTATATGCGCTCGGCAATGGCCCGCATCTCGTCGATTTCAGCGCCCGGAGTGCGCCCTTGTCCGATCTGCGGCAAGCCGGCGGTGCCGCAGCATCGGCCGTTTTGCTCGGCGCGCTGCGCCCGGATCGATCTCGGGCGTTGGCTCAAGGGTAATTACCGGATCGAGACCGAGGAAGGGCCGGATGAAGGCGAGGGCGAGGAAGCCGGTTGACTGCATTGCCGAAGCCCGCGAGCATGCGCTGATGGATGCCCCGCCTCGGCCGAAACACTATAAGGTTATCTACGCCGATCCGCCGTGGACCTTTGCCACTTATTCGCGGAAGGGCAAGGGCCGCAGCGCGGAAGCTTATTACGACTGCATGTCGCTCGCCGACATCAAATCTCTGCCGGTTCCCGAGTGGGCCGCAGACGATTGCGTGCTGCTGTTATGGACGACGGATCCTCTGCTGGAAAGGGCTTTCGAGATAATCCGCGCCTGGGGATTTTCCTACAAGACCGTCGGCTTTTATTGGGCAAAGTTGCGGAAACCCGAACCTCTCTACAATGATCGGAATTTCTTTACGGGTCTTGGTTTCTGGACGCGCGCCAACCCGGAGCCCTGTCTGCTTGCGACCCGCGGCAACCCGCGCCGTCGTCGAGCTGATGTCCGCAAGCTGATCGTGTCGCCCCGGCGCGAGCATAGCCGCAAGCCGGACGAGGCCTACGAGCGCATCGAAGCCTTATGCGACGGGCCCTATCTGGAGCTGTTCGCTCGTCTATCCCGCCCGGGTTGGGACCAGTGGGGGAGCACGACCGAAGCGGCTGCAATTGGGCAGCGTCGATGGCGTGCCGACAGCTATCCGGGCGCAGCTGAGGTCGCGGGCCCGGCAGGATCTGCAGGGGTTTTCACCGAACCTTAAGCATCGGCTCCGAAATTGAACCAGGTAAAATTCGGAGCGGAGCGGCATTGTGATAGGCTGGGCGCTGCGCTGGATGTTGCTGTGCTGCGGCATCGTCCTCCTCGGTGTCGGGTGGTTGGACCGGAATGCGGTGTTGCTGCCGGATCGCGCTGGGCAATCGGAACCGCAGACGCCGGTCACCGCCCCGGTTTCCAACGCGCTGGTTTATGCTGCGAACGAGCGCGGACATGTCATTCTCGAAGCCGCCGTCAACGGCGCTCCGATCCGGTTGCTGGTCGACACCGGCGCGAGTTTGGTGGCCCTGACCCCCGAGGATGCACGTGCCGCCGGCATCGCCCCCGGTGCGTTGGTGTTCAATGCATTCGTGAACACCGCCAACGGTGAGGCACGGATGGCGCCGGTGACCCTTCGCGAGGTGCGCATCGGCCAGCTTTCGATCTACGATGTTCCCGCGGCCGTGCTCAAAAACCTGAAATTCTCGCTGCTCGGCATGAGTTTTCTAAGCCGGCTGCAAAGCTACGAGATGCGCGACGGCAAGCTCACGATCAATTGGTAGAGGTTGATCCTTGGCGTCGTAGGCTGGTTCGGCAGGCGTTTCGCCTGGAGTGGGCGACCATCGGGTGGCTGGCGATCGAGGCCGCGGTGGCGATTGCCTCAGGTGCGGCGGCCCACAGCATCAGCCTGATCGCGTTCGGGCTCGACAGCATCATCGAGCTGGCCTCTGCCGGCGTTTTGATCTGGCGCCTGTCGACCGAGCTGAGGTTCGGCCGCGAATTCTCCGAGAAGGCCGAACAGACCGCGCGCCGGATCAGCGGCGGCCTGCTGTTCACACTCGCGGCCTATCTCGTTGCGGCCGCAGGCTGGAGCCTATGGCACGGCGAAGGGCAAGCCTTCTCGTGGACCGGGTTGATCGTCGCGCTGCTGTCGATCCCGATAATGCTCGTGTTGGCGCGGCGCAAGCTCGCGCTGGCCCGGCAGCTCGGCAGCCGCGCGCTGCGGGCCGATGCCGCCGAGTCAGTTGCGTGTATCTGGCTCTCTCTGGTCGTCCTGGTCGGCCTCGTCGCCCAACTTGCCTTTGGTCTCTGGTGGATCGAACTCGGCGACTTCGCTCGCAATCGTCTGGTTTCTCGTCCGGGAAGGCCGGGAGGCGTGGCAGGAAGACGAGGACGACCATAAGTAATCGCCGCTTCGTCGCGCGAGACGCTCCTCGCAATGGCACCGCGCAAATCTGGTCTTCGGCGTAAGGGCCGGCACGCGTTTTGGCGTGCTCAGATCCCGTAGAGGTTCTCGCGTTTCGCCGGGATCTTGCCGTGCTCGACTTGCTTGACCGCCGCGATCAGCTTGAGGTGGGTCGGGGCGGGGCAGCCGACTTCCTGCCCCTTCGCGGCGATCACGCCGTTGATGAAATCGATCTCGGTGCGCCGACCCTTGCGCATGTCCTGCCCCATCGACGGCCGCGCGAACTCGCTGCGGGTATTCGAGTTCAGTGCCGCGAGGATGGCCGATTCGACCTCGTCGAGCGCGGCCCGATCGCCTTCCGCGGCGCGCGCGATGGTTTCGGGTTCGTGCATGCGAATATGTTCGAGTTGATAACCGAGCGCCTGGCCAACGCGCACGCCTTCGCCGGCGAGTTGGATGCTGAGGCGCCTGATCTTGTCGTCGCGGTTCATGTCGTTGCCGGATAGGCCCGTGGCGGCCGCGACGCCGTTCGCCATGCCGTTGACGCACAGCTTCGACCAGCGTTCGCCCCACAGATTGGTCGTCGCCTTGACGCTGTCGATCGTGCGGATCATCGCCGTCAATTCTTCGAGCCGCTTGGTGATGCGGCCATGCACCTCGCCGGCGCGGTACACCTCGTGGGGCGACGAGCCCTTCGCTGCGGTGCGGCGCACTCGGCCTGGCGCGTAGAGTTCGGCGCCGAGCAGAGCGGGGATGACGCCGACCGTCTTGTCCCAGCCGACAATGCCGGCGATGCGCTCCTCGTTCATGCAGTTCTGCAAGGAGACGACATAGCCGTCCGCTGCCAAATATTGTCCGATCAGCGTGGTCGCCCATTCCGTGTCATACGATTTGACCGAGACCATCGCGATATCGATCGGCTTTTGCTTTGCGAGTTGCTGGACTTCGGTCAAATGCATCGTCTTCGGTCTGGCGCAGACGTACTCGTCCTCGGTCACGCCCTCGATCGCCAGTCCATCCTTGCGGATCGCCTCGACATGCTCGGGCCAGGGGTCGATCAAGGTCACGTCGAACCCGTTATCCGCGAGGTGCCCGCCAGTGTAGCCGCCGATCGCACCGGCGCCGATCACCGCAATACGCTTATCCATGTTCGCGTCCCTCTTTGACCCGGGTCGGGCCATGATAAGCTGACCCTCGGCAACGAAAAAAGCGCAAAACCTGCGCGCGCTCTTCTTGGATCATCTCAGAACGGAGACACGATGAACTGGACCGAACGGCGCGAGCGCTTCCGCGCGATCCTCTCGGGAAACCGTTGTGTGCATCCGGGATCCGTCTACGACGCGATTTCGGCACGCATCGCCGAAGACCTCGGGTTCGAGACCGGCATGTTCGCGGGGTCGATCGGTTCGATGGCGGTCCTTGGGGCGCCCGACTTGATCGTCCTGACCCTGACTGAATTCGCGGCCCAGGCGTATCGCATTTGCCGCGCCGGGAACCTCGCTTTGCTCGTCGATTCGGATCACGGATACGGTAATGCGCTGAACGTCAAGCGTACCGTCGAGGAGCTCGAGACGGCCGGCGTCGCAGCGCTGACCATTGAAGACACGGTGTTGCCCCGGCCGTTCGGATCGAGCGGCAAGCCGGCGCTTATCCCGCTCGAGGAAGGCGTCGGCAAGATGCGCGCCGCGCTCGCCGGCCGCCAGGACCCGAACCTCGTGGTCGCCGGGCGGACGAGCGCGCTGGCGATCTGCGGCGTCGACGAGACGATCAAGCGGGCGAAAGCCTATGCGGCGGCGGGCGTCGACGCGGTCTTTCTCTCTGGGGCAAAGACGCGGGCCGAGGTCGAGGCGGTATCATCGGCCGTTCGCATCCCGCTGTTTCTCGGCGGCACCACCGGCGAGCTCGCCGATCTCGACTTTCTGTCGGCTCACAACGTCAAGGTCTGCCTGCAGGGCCACGCGCCGTTTTCAGCCGCCGTGCACGCAGTCTACGAGACATTGAAGGCGTTGCGCGGCGGTGTTCCGCCGCACCAGCTCAAAAACATCGCCACCAGCGAGCTAATGCGGCAGGTTACGCGAGCCGATGACTACCGACGGTGTACGCAAGACTATCTAAACGGCGGGTCAGGCTAGGCCCGAGCCGCGAATTGCTCTCGCTGCTCGGCGCAGCGGTCATATATCGGAAAGAATGATTGCGGTGACGCGAAACTCGCGTATCGCCCGGGGATTTGCGGGGCTTTTCAGTTGTCCATCTTGCGAAAATTGCTGTTCCTGACGATCGTCCTGGTTGGTGCTGGCTCGTGCGCGCCACAGCTGCCCTCGCCGGGGAGACTGCAGCTGAGCAATCCGAATTTCGGGCTGATCAACGTCGAAGCGGTGATCACGGCAAACCCGGACTGCGGGGCGCGCGATACCGGTTACATTTCAACCCTTGAATTTACGATGCCCAACAACGCCACCAAGTTCATTGATGCGCCGCCGGGGACGGATATCTGCTGGCGCAGCGACCGGAACCCCGGTCGGCCGGTTCCGGGGCGATGGTCGCGCTGGGACCGGGCTTTTCTCGTCCCGGGCAGGCTCGTCGCCGCCAATCTGTAGATCGAAGGTTCCTTCTGCGCCTTACCGCCGCAGGCTGAAGCGGATCGTAACCGACACCTCCATGCGAGGCTGGGGCATGTCTGCCGGAAAGGGCGGCAGGGTCGCACCGCGCATCATCTCCTCGATCGACTGGTCGAGCTCCGGATAGCCGGAACTCGAGGCGACCGTGTAATCGAGGACTCGCCCGCTGCGGTCGACTTCGAAGCGCAGTACCGCGCGTCCCTCCTCGCCCCGCTGGCGGGCGGCGTCGGGATAGCGCTTGTGGCTCTCGAGCCAGGCGCTCAGCAGCGCGCGGTAACCTGCACTTGCCTGAGGCGCCGGGACCGGTGCCGGCACCGGGGTTGGAGCAAAGGCCGTTTGCGGCGGCGCGGCCGTCGCAGTCGGGGCATGTGGCGCGGGGTGCTCGGGCGGCACAGCTGGTGTAAAAGCTTCGGTCGGTTGCGGCATCTCCTGATGTCGCGGAACCGGCTTTGGTGGCTTCTTTACCGCGGGTTTGGGGGGCGGCGGTGGCGGCGGGAGCTCGCTCACGGCGGTCGGCGCCTCGGGCGCCGGCGGTACCTGTTCTGTCGTCGTGACCGGCGGTTCCGACGGGGGCGGTGCCGGCTCCGCCTGCGGCTCTGGCGGCGGTGTTTCGGCAGGCGGCGGAGGGGTCTCCGGCGCAACCGGCGGCGCCGGAAGAGGCGCTGCTTCGTCCTTTGGTAGCGCCGGTTCGAACATCACCTGGATGCCGCCTTTAGCGATCGGCTCCGGGAGCCGGGGGGTATTGTTCACCAGGAGGATAAGCAGCACCACGCCAATCGCGTGCGCCAATACCGATGCGGCGAGAGGAAGCTTGATATCGTTCACTTTGAAGCGAGCGACTCGGCGACCAGCGAGACTTTGGAGAACCCGGCGCGGTTGACTATCCCGAGCGCGTCCATGAGCTGCGCATAGCTGATCGTCCGGTCCCCGCGTACATAGACGATCCGGTTCGGATCCTCCGCGGCGAGGCCGGCGAGCCGCTGCTCTAGGTCGCCGGGATCGATGCGGTCGTTTCCGATAAACAGTTCTCCCTCGTGGTTGAGGCTGATGACGACCGGCTTCTGTGGCTCCGTGAGCGTCGTCATCTTCGATTTTGGGAGATCGAGCGGCACATTGACGGTGAGCAGCGGGGCGGTCACCATAAAGATGACGAGCAGCACCAGCATGACGTCGACCATCGGGGTGACATTGATTTCGGCGAGCGGCGCGTAGCGATCCTCGCCCGCTTCGCCCGAAGGGGGCAGCGACAGGGCCATCGTCAGGCCCCTGCGACGGTGCGAGCCAGCAGACCGCCGGAGCGGCCGATCAGACCCTGCATACGCCCAGCGAAGCGGCCGAGGTCGACGGTGATCTTGTTGTAGGCGACGACAGCCGGGATCGCCGCGGCCAACCCCATCGCCGTTGCGAACAACGCCTCGGCGATCCCCGGCGCCACCACCGCGAGGCTGGTGTTGTTCGCCGCGGCGATCCCCTCGAAGCTGCGCATGATGCCCCAGACCGTGCCGAAGAGCCCGATGAAGGGAGCGGCGGAGCCGAGCGTCGCGAGGAACGGCAACCGCATTTCGAGGCGCCGCAGTTCGGCGTTCAAGGTGAGCCGCATCGCCCGCTCGATGCGGTCCCGCCGTTCGCCGGGGGTTTCGGGCTGGGGCCGCGGCTCGGCCGTGCTTTCAACGAGGCCGGCCGAGATGACGAGGCCCGCAGGATCGCCAGCCTCGCGCCGACCATTTGTCCCCGCCAGCTCTTCGGCCGAGCGCGCAGCGGCGGCCCGCGCTTCGTGCTCGCGCGCCGCACGGCTGGCCGCCCCGAGGCGCCACAGCTTGTCGATGATCACCGCCCAGCTCCACACAGACGCGGCGAGCAGCAGCAACAACACGCCCTTCACCACGGGATCGGCGTTCATAAACAGTTTGGCGATCGAAAGAGACGCGGCGGGATCGTTCACGATTGGCCTCTAGACTACGTTTCAGCGATCTGAAGCTTGAAGCGAGAAGAATGTGGCGCCGCGGCGGCGCTTGCGAATGGCCGCGCTAAAACCGCTGGGTCAACCCGGCAAGGAATGTGCGACGCAGGCCGAATTGCGGGTTGCCGACACCTACCCCCGAGCCGTTACGGATTTGATAGATTTGGTCGAGCAGATTGAGGATGTCAAAGCGCAGCTCCAGCCCCTTGTAAATCCCAGTGTCGATCGGTTGGACAATGCTGAGATTGACCTGCTGGTAACTCGGCAAACTGTTGCCGTTCGGAATCCCGCCAGGATTGGTGGCCCTCAGACCGCTGCCTGCGGCAAGGTCGACGGCGAAGCGCGTGTTGGTCGTCGGCACTCGATACTTGATGCCGGCCGAATATGTGTAGGTCTGGTCATGATCGAGATGGATATAATGGCCGGCAATGTAAGCCAGCTCATCCGGCATAAAGTTGAACTGCGCTGATGTAATGTTCTTTCCTTGAGCCTTTGACACGGCGAAGTTGCCATAAAATGACCAGTCTTCGATATCATAGGACAGGAGAGCTTCAACGCCGCGGACAAGCCCCTTTTGGTAGTTGAACGGAGTCAGGAGAATTGGCGCACCGAACTGGCCTTCGTCGAGCAGGTTGCTGGCGATCTTGTAATAGGCGTCCAACCCGGCCTTGAGGCCGGGCAGGATGATCTGGGTGCCGCCGATATCGAAATAATGGTCGCGCTCGGCCTTGGCCACCGAATCCAGTGTGTCGGCCGGCGCGGCAGTCGTGTTGGCGAAGAGACCGACCGTCGTGTTTGCGATCAGCTCGAATGGGGGCGGCACAAAGTAGCGCGAGTAACCTGCGGTCAGGGTCGTCGTATCGGTCGGCTGCCATACCGCGTTGACGCGCGGACTGAGCTGACGTTCACTGACGAACTGAGCAAACTGGTCGTAACGCGCCCCGAAATTGAGGGTCACGGTTGGGAAGTATCTTCCATTCGTCTTGCAGATAATAGCTGTAGAGCCACCCGGTTTTACTGCCCGAATCGAAGATCGAGATCGGTTGGTCGGTGATTTGCACGCCCATGTCGTCGACCGGCAAGACGTTGGAAGTCGTGCTGAACGGCGAACGCTCTCGCTGGATGTAAAAGCCGCTGCGCAACGTGTGCTCTGGAGAAATCCTGTAGCTGCCATCACCTTGCACGCCTGACGCCCAACTCTGGCGGTAGGCGGTCTGGGCGATGCCGGTATAGAGAACCGGCCCGAGCGGATTCCCCGGCGAGAAGTAGACGCTGCTATACCGGCTAAATCCCGAGATCTGGAAATCGACGGGCCCGGCGCGCTTCTGCAGCGTCAGGATCGAGTAGTCGTTGATTTGTCGCTGATTCTGGTTGAACGCATCCGAGGGAAAATCGCTGACGCCGTTGACGGTAAGCCCGAGGCCAGGGGTCAGGCCGGGAATGTTGGGGATCTGGAATTGGCTGCGCGAAGTACCGAGGATGGCGGTCAATCGGGTGTTCGGGTCGATGATGCCGGAGACATAAGCAAATCCGCGGGGTTGATCGCTGTCGTCGTGGATCGCGTTCCTGCTGCTCGTCGGGTTCTCGATCCCGATGGCATTGTGCAAGTATTCGCCGGTGACGTAATAGTCGATTTGGCCGACCCGACCGCCAAATTCGACGCTCGGCTGGAACCAGGATTGCGTCCCACCATACAATGTAATCGAGCCGCCCGGATCCAATGTCCCGGTCTTGGTCTGGATATCGATAATCCCCGCCGTGCGTAAGCCGTATTGTGCCGGCAAGGCGCCAGTAATCAGCGCCACGGAATTGGCGAGCCGTGTCTGCAAAGCCTGGCCGAAGACATTGATCCCCTCCGGCAGCTGAACACCGTTCAGACGATATTGCAAATTGGCGTGGTCGCCGCGGACATGTATTTGGCCGAACGAGTCCTGGGCGACACCCGGAGCCTGGAGCAGCAGCTGGTTCAGCGACTGATTATCGCCCTGCGGCTGCGCCTCGATCGCTTGTCTGCCGAAATCATAGACGGTGGCGCCGAGGTTCGGCTGGATCTGGGTGCGCGCGATGTCGAGCTGCTTGGCGACGACGCTGAGATCGAGAGAAACGCCGCCTTCCGGGGTCGGCGTCTCCTGTGCCAGAGCGCTGCCGGCAGCAAGGAGCGCGGCAGGGGCAAATAAACACACCCAGAGGGCGCGCCGTGGCCCGGCGCAGACCGAGTTGACCATTGATTCCTCTTCGCGACTGGAGTGGGCGCAGCGGTGCCGCTGCGGTCGGTCACGTGGATAAAGCCGACTTCAAGCCCGGGGTGGAGCGCGCGAGCGGAAGAGGAGATAAGAGGCGAGGGGAGCAATCGCGGCCGCCTTTAGAGGCGGTTCGGCACACAATCGATCGGGCGGCAGCGGAGTAAAGAGAGCGTTCGGGGCGGCGCCATGGTGGTTGAGTGCGAAGCAGATTTGGCATTCGTCGTCTGCCAAAGCCGGCATCTGCGGGCCGGACGCGACCGCCTGCGAGGCGGCGGCCGGGGCAGCTCGCACAGAAAGGGGATGCGCGTGATGGTGCCAGGCAAAAAGGAGCGCCTGGAAAACGATCGCAAAAATGCCGATAATCGTGGTTGCTCGGCGCCATGCCCACCGAGGCCTGCTGCTCCGAACCCCCGGAGAAAGGGTCAATCGCACGTCGTTTCTCGCAGCTCCAAGGACGTCGCCCCGATCACGTCGTCTCAGTACGATACAGCATAACAAATCAGCAAGCGCTGCGAACTCTCTTTCGCGACAGCGGCTCTCGGCCTATCTTGACGGCACCGGTTGGGAGGAAACCCCGTGAGACAAGGCCTCGCCGCGATCGCGTTTCTGGCTTGCTTTTCCGTCGTCGGTGAACCGCGCAGCGCCGGCGTCGACCTCGAAGTGATCCTTGCTGCCGATGTTTCGCGCAGCATCGATGACGGCGAATTCGATCTGCAGCGCAAAGGTTACGCCGCGGCCCTGACGGATCCCCGGGTCCTGACGGCAATCCGCGGTCGCTCCGGCGCGGCGATCGGCGTGTGTTTTATTGAATGGTCGGGAGACGAGGATCAGCAGGTCGTCGTCGATTGGAACGAGATCCGCGACGAGGAGGATGCCGGCAGCGTCGCTGCGGCGATCCTCGCCGCGCCGCGCTCTTTCATGGGACGGACTTCGATCAGCGCTGCGATCGATTTCGCGATGGCGCATTTCGCCACCTCGAAGTGGCAGGCAAGACGTCGCATAATCGACATTTCGGGCGACGGCACGAACAATTCAGGCCGGCCCGTCACCGAGGCGCGCGATCAGGCGATCGCCCGAGGCGTCACGATCAACGGGCTGGCGATCATCAACGACAAGCCGAATTTGGGCTATTCCGCTCACACCCAGCCGCCCGGCGGGCTGCCCCTTGTATTACCGGCAGAACGTGATCGGCGGATCGAACGCCTTTTTGCTGATCGTCCAGGATTTCAACTCTTTTGCCGACGCCATGGCGAACAAGCTTGCCAAGGAAATCGACGTCGCAGGAACCGCTGCCCAGAGGTGGTTGTCCTCCCTTCGGTAAACTAGCCTCGTGCTCGTGAAAGAACGCGGTTATCGCCGTCAAATCCCGAAATGTTCGGAGATCAGAAATTGAGCGATTTCATACAAAGGCGCTATTTGTTGCGGTCCGCAGCTGCAGTGGGTCGGAGGCGCGGCAGCCCTGCGGCCACGCGGCCCTCGGCAGCATGGGAGTTGCAGGAGATCAACCCCAAGAGCCCTCTCGGTTCGGCCTATGCCAACCGTTGCAAAGTTTCTTCGGACCACGCGGCTTTGATTGCTCAATTGCAAGCGCGGCTTGCCCAGGAACTGCCTCCGCCAGCTCGGTGACGGCCATCTGTCCGATTTGCGGCTGCCCCGTCATAGTGGGCCGCTAAGCCGAAGCATAAGCAGGACGTACCGGCTACTTAGGCCGAGGGGACGGCGGGGCAGCCTCGTGGCCGTCCGGCCCAGTCAGCAATGTTCGAGCTAGGCTGACGGCAACGGACCGTGATCGTCGCAATGATCGCCGTGCGGATGATGGAGCTGGCCACCGACGATAGTCGGAGACCGGCGTGCGGAACCGCCTCGTGGCCGCAATGCGGGCCATGAACATGACCCGCCTCATGCCCACCGCAGCGATGGTCCGACGTGCAACGGTCAGGGTTCTCGCCGGACACGTCGATTACGTGCTCGTCGACATGACCCTCGTGTGGGTGGTGGAGGTGGCCATCGTGTAAATAGTCGATATGGCCGTTATGATTCACGGCGGGGTGGCCGCAGCCCGGGCCATGCCGGTGAGCATGGTCGGGGTGGGTAGCTGCGGAGCAGGCAGTCATGGAGTTCTTCCTTTCCGTGCCCAGGATCTGCGGACACTGCGGCGCGGCTCGGCGGCGTGCTCGATGACGTTGCGATCCATCGCAGCACACGCTCGTCGGCGAGAGTTAGGTACGGACGGCGGCCGCCGCAAGCCTTCCCTACCACGGTCTGCTTTGCGAGCGAGCCGCCTGTGTGGGGCTTCCATAGACTATCGAATATGGCGTAAGTCCGCTCTGCGGCCTGCGCAGTCTGGCCTGCGAGCCGCCTCGGCGGTTCCGCCCCGGGGCATAGTAATGCCACGACGCCATAGTCGGCTAACGAGCCGACCAGGGCCCGTCGAGCATTGCCACAAGCTATCGGGATTTCCTTCCAGCGTGAGATTGGTCAGCAGTCGACTGCTGTGAAACCACGGCACCAATTCGACGCTATGTAATTGCCGTGCGGCTGCCTAGACTGCGTGGAAATGATCAACCGTCGCGATCTCTTTGCGCCACTCGAGCCCTATCGGAAGGGCACGCTGCGGCTCGATCAGCGACACACGATGTATTGGGAGGAATCGGGAAACCCGCGCGGCGTGCCGGCGCTCTTCCTACATGGCGGTCCGGGCGCCGGCGCGACCCCGGTTCACCGGCGGTTTTTCGACCCGGAATATTGGCGGATCGTAATCTTCGATCAGCGGGGTGCCGGCCGGTCGACCCCGCTCGGCGAGACCGCCGACAACTCGCCCGGCCACCTCGTGGCCGATATCGAACACCTGCGCACCACGCTGGGCATCGAAAAATGGCTGGTGTTCGGCGGGTCCTGGGGCTCGACATTGGGGCTGCATTATGCCGAGACCCATCCGCTAAGTTGCATTGGGCTGATACTGCGCGGGATATTTTTGTGTCGCGCCGAAGAAATCGAGTGGTTTCTCTATGGCGTCCGCAGGGTGTTCCCTGAAGCGTGGCGCGCCTTCTCCGGCTTCCTTCCCGAACCCGAACGCGGCGACATTCTCGGCGCGTATTACCGCCGCCTGGTCGATCCCGATCCGCGCATCCATATGCCGGCGGCGCGCGCCTGGAGCATTTATGAGGGAGCTTGCTCGACATTGTTGCCCAACCCCGAGACGGTAGCCGCTTTCGGTGACGACCGGGTGGCTCTGGGCTTGGCGCGGATCGAGGCGCATTTCTTCAGTCGGTATCTGTTTACCGGCGAATGCGACCTGATCGCGAGAATTCGGGAGATCCGATCGGTGCCCGGGATAATCGTGCAGGGCCGCTATGACATGGTTTGTCCGATTCGCAGCGCCGACAAGCTTGCCCGCGCCTGGCCTGAAGCAAACTATGTAATTGTTCCGGATGCCGGCCACTCGGCGATGGAGCCGGCAATTCGCGAGCAATTGGTGCTGGCGACGGAACGGATGAAGCAGATCTGAGCTTGCTCCTGGGGTTTAGCTTGCGCGCGGTAGATTGCTTTATAGGATAAGGCTCCATGGCGATCGACTGCTGTGCGATGGAGCTGGGGGAGCGGGTGAGCAACAACTTGATTGGCCGGCTAGCGATGGCTCTGCTGCTTGCGCTGGGCGTCGCAGCGGCACGTCCGGCGACCGCACAGATCCGTTTGGGTTCTTTCGTTACCTTAGGATCACCCACCGATCCGCCGCGCGTCGCGCTCGGCGGCGGCGCCTTCGATGTGTTGCCCAACAACAAGAAACCCGGGGCCGGGGTCGCGGGCTTGGTTTTGAGCGAGTACCGCTTTGGCGATGTGCTCTGGATCGTAGCGCCATTCGTCGGCGTCATGGGCACCGGCAAAGGGGCCTTCTACGGCTACGGAGGCTTCGGCTTCGACATCAATTTCTTCGAAAAATGGGTTGTCACGCCGACTGCCGCGGTGGGGTACTTCAGCCATGGCACCGGCATCGATCTCGGGGCGCATACCGAGTTTCGCACCGGCGCGGAATTCGATTATCGCTTTGACAATCTGACCCGGTTAGGGGTCGGCTTTTATCACATGTCAAACGCCGGAATCGGCAAGCTAAACCCAGGCGCAGAATTGGCTACGCTGGTCCTTACGGTGCCGCTTCGCTGATCTCGCTGTCGCGCGCTGCCTCTCTGTCCGCATCGCTGAAAGGTGGGCGGACCGTCCTCACATGCGCTTCACGCTGACCGCGCCGCGACTCGCGCCGATTACGCGCGCCGCGCTGTGGATCCTGTTGAGCGGGATCTGTGCGGTCATGATGAACGTCTTGATCCGCGTCGCCGCCCAGACGATGCATCCCTTCGAGGTCGCGTTCTTTCGCTGCCTTTTTGGGTTGATCCTGCTACTGCCCTGGATCGTCAGTAATCGTCCAACCCTGTGGGGCAGCCGCAACAGCGGCTTCTACGTGCTTCGCGCGAGCGTCGGTTTGATCTCGATGGTCACCTGGTTCTACGGCATCACCGTGGTGCCATTGGCGACAGCGACCGCGGTCAATTTTACCGCCCCGTTGTTCGCCACACTGGCGGCCGCTCTTGTCCTGCACGAAGACGTGAGGTTTCGCCGGTGGAGTGCGGTCGGGCTCGGCTTCATCGGCGTGCTCGTGATCATGCGGCCGGGCGCCAGCCAGCGGCTCGACGGGAACTTGCTGATCCTGCTGCTTTCTGCGGCGACGGCGGCGATGAACAACATCACCGTCAAGTTCCTCGCGCGCAACGAACCGCCCAGCAGAATCGTCGCGATGTTTATGATCTACCTGACGCCGTTGTCGCTGATCCCGGCACTGTTCGTCTGGCAATGGCCGGATCCTTCGACTTTCGGCGCGCTGATCGGGCTCGGCTGCCTCGGCACGATCGCCCATCTGTCGGTGGCGCGGGCGCTGACCGCGGCCGATGCAAGCGCTTGCGCCCCTTTTGAGTTCGCCCGGCTGCCGTTTGCCGCGCTGATCGGGTTTTTGTGGTTCGGCGAGGTCACCGACCGGTTGACCTGGGCGGGTGCGGCGATCATTGCCGGGTCGTCGGTCTATGTCGCCCATCGCGAGGCCCGGCTCGCCCGGCGGGCGCGTCGCGGCGAGCCGCGTCCGCCGGCGTCCTTGCGCCGGTGAAGCCGGCCCGCCCCGAGACCAGCCCGGCTGATGGTCGAGGGCGCGCCGTGCAGTCATCGCGAGGAAGAGAGCATGCAAATCGAACGGCAAGCAGCAATCGTCAGCGGCGGCGGCTCCGGTCTCGGTCGGGCGACCGCAAGGGCGCTCGCCGAATCGGGGGTCAAGGTCGCGATCCTTGACATTAACGGCGCGGCGGCGGCCGAAGCGGCGCGCGAAACGGGCGGCTTCTCGGTCGGCTGCGACGTGACCGATGCGGTTTCGGTGGAAGCTGCCTTTGCCGCCGCGCGCCAGCATCATGGCCCGGCGCGCATCGCCGTCAACTGTGCCGGTATCGCCACTGCCAGGCGGATCGTCGGACGCGACGGGCCGCTGCCGCTCGATCAGTTCCGGCGGGTCATCGAGGTCAATCTGATCGGCAGCTTCAACGTAATGCGGGTCGCCGCGGCAGAGATGAGTTCACTCGACGTGCTGGCTGACGGCGAGCGAGGGATTATCGTTTCGACCGCCTCGGCGGCAGCCTATGAAGGTCAAATCGGGCAGGCGGCTTACAGTGCCTCGAAAGGTGGCATCGTCGCCCTTACCCTTCCGGCGGCGCGCGAGCTGGCCGGCTATGGCGTGCGGGTGGTGGCGATCGCTCCCGGGGTGTTCGAAACGCCGATGGTGCAAGGCCTACCACAGACCGTGCGGGACAGTCTGGCGGCGAGCGTGCCGTTCCCGAGCCGGCTCGGCCGGCCCGAGGAATACGCCGCGCTCGTCATTCATCTATGCCGAAATACGATGATCAATGGCGAAGTCGTTCGGCTCGACGGCGCGCTGCGCATGACGCCGCGCTGAGCGGCGGTCGCGATCAGGGCAGGCGAGGGCGCCGGTCTCTTTCGGGCGCGATTTCATCGATCGCGTGCGCCAATCGAATGTCGCGCTCGCTGAGCCCGCCGGCATCATGCGTCGACAAGATCACCTCCACCCGATTGTAGACGTTGAAGAGCTCGGGATGGTGGTCCATTTTCTCCGCAATAAGCGCCACTCGCGACATGAAGCCCCAAGCTTCCGAGAAATTCTCGAAATGATAGCTTTTGCGGATCGCATCGCGATCGTCGACTTCGGCCCAACCATGCAGCTCGTGCAGCGCCGTCTGCCGCTGCGCTCCGACCAGCCTCTCGACCATGTCAACCTCCGCCAGTTATGGGAATCATAGCATGTCGGATCACCTGCCGCCATCGCTCGCCGAAATCGAAGAACTGGCGCAGCGTGCGCTGGGCACGATTCCGCGCCGCCTGAAACGCCATCTCGGGCATGTCGTGATCCAGATCGAGGAGTTCCCCGATGAGGAGACCGAGGCGGCAATGGGGCTTGACAGCCCGTTTGATATTCTCGGCCTTTACCGCGGTGTTGCGCTGCCTCATAAGAGCGTCAGCGATCCGCGGCCCAATCCCGATATGATCTTTCTATACCGCCGGCCGATCCTCGATTATTGGTGCGAAAGCGGTGAAGACTTGGCGTATTTGGTGCGTCATGTGCTGATCCACGAAATCGGCCATCATTTCGGGTTTAGCGACGAGGACATGGAGCGGATCGAGGCAGCCGGTTGATCGCCGGTCGATCGAGCGCGCGCGACCCGGGCGCGCAACTCGGGCAGGGTTTCGTGTTCAAACCATGGATTATCCCGTTGCCAACGAATTGTGTGCCAGCTTGGATGAGGCAGGACAAAGAATTGCGGCAAAAAATTCCGCCAACTCGCGACCACCGCCGTCATCGAGCGCCGCTTGGACAATGGTAGATAAGTGTCGATGGCACATCGACCGACCAGCAGCGTCAGCTCGATCGTCGGAAACAATCGTCGCAATCGGGCGTGCCAGAGAGGGGCGCATTCGGCGCGCGGCGGCAGGTCGCCGCCCTTGGCATCGCGGCCGGGATAGCAAAAGCCGATCGGCATGATCGCCACCCGGGTCTCGTCGTAAAAGGTTGCGTGGTCGAGCGCCATCCAGCCGCGCAGCCGGTCGCCGCTGCGGTCGTCGAAGGAAAGGCCGGTCTCGTGCACCCTAACGCCTGGCGCCTGGCTGATGATCAGAAGCCGGGCCGATGGGCGGCCGCGCAGCACGGGGCGGGGTCCGAGCGGCAGGTCGGGTGCGCAGACCGCGCAGGCGTGGATCTCGGCGACGAGATCGTCGAAATTTTCGCTCATTCGGATCCGGCTGCAGGGTCCTGTTCGCACGTGATGATTCGAACTAGGACGAGGTGATTGCGGCCGCCGCCATGGAAGTGTCTGGCTTCGTCGACCAGCGCACGCACGATGTGTAAGCCGAGCCCGCCGATCCGCCGTTGGGCCGCCAGACACTCGAGATCGGGCAACGGGCGTCCCAGTGGGTCGAATTGCCGCCCGTCGTCGCTGAATTCGATCTGCAGCCGCCCGTCACCGAAGACCAGGGCGACCTCAATATGGCCGAGCCGATCCTCGCGGTCATACCCGTGATTGACGGCATTGGTGAACAACTCCTCGAGGATGACCGAGAGCCGCGCCCGCTCAGCATCGGGGAACGCGTTCCGGCGAGCGAAGCCTGCGGCAAAGTCGATCAAACGGCGCAGCTCGGAGGGGTCGCTGCGCAAGCCCAACGACGTTCTCACCCTGCCTCGATGAATTAGATCCCGGGACCGCACACGAAACTGTATTTTCAATCTTTGTGCCAGCGGCGCAAGGTTGAGGACGCTGCGCCAAGGCAAATTGACACGTCGGGCGTCACTGGTTACAACGCTGCCGGCATACGCCGTGTCGATCCCACTGATCGGTGGAGGGGTGGCCGAGTGGCTGAAGGCGGCGGTTTGCTAAACCGTTATACGGTTATAAGCCGTATCGTGGGTTCGAATCCCATCCCCTCCGCCATTTACGTGCCGTATAGCACTGAAATCACTAAGTTAATCTGGGCCTGTGCCGGTCCCACCCATGAATAAACCCCCGAACATGCGCGAGATTGCGGTAGACGGTCGTGAACCTCCGTGGACTTGAACAGGCGGTCATTCGCACTCTCGCACCGTCGCGAAATAGGTCACCTCGCCCGGAGACCTCGCGCGCGCACGCGCGATCAGCCTACAGTTTCACGGCGGCAGTCAGCTAGTTCAATCGGCGATAGTGTGGATAAAATCGGCAATTTCTGACCTCCGAAGGCCCTCTTCCGAGGTCAGGTTTGTAGGTCAGATTGTGGGTAGGAACCGGAAAGCGGCGTGGAACCGGCCATTCGCGAGCCTGATAGGCGGAGGCCCGCTCCGCCGCTCGTCCTTCGGCCCTCCAGTTTGGCCCATCGGCCCTCGGCTCGCCGGTCGAGCCCGGATCTGATCGCGGGTGAGGCTCCCAGCGCTTTTGTTTCGCTGGAGAATTTCTGAGACCACCCTCGGGGCCTTCCCCCGCTACCCCCGGTAATGGGACCCATCGCCGCAGGGGGACCCGGACAGAGGCAAATCCGAACACAGGATATCTAGATCAATGCCTTATAGGAAATTGGGGTTCTGGCTTGAGCGGGGATCTTGTTGCCTTCAATGGTTTTAGCACCCGCTGGCTGAGTACTGTGGGCTTCACCGGTGCCGGAAAACCGCCTTGAAATACGGGAGAAGCTCCCGAAAAGGCCCTAGAAACCGGTGGATAGGGGCTCTTATCACGGGGTCGCTCGGTTTCGATACGCACCTCACCCGCGGGAACCTGAAGACATTAATGCTGTTAGCAAAGCAGGGTTAACTTCGCAGAGGTCGAAGATGAACAGCGAACAGCTCAAAGGCAACTGGAAACAGTTCGTCGGAAAGGCGAAGGAGCAGTGGGGCAAGCTTACTGATGACGACTGGAAGGTTGTCGAGGGTAAGCGTGATCAGCTTGTTGGGAAGATCCAAGAGCGCTACGGAATTACCCGCGAGGAAGCCAAGCGTCAGCTAGGTGACTTCGAGAGGACCCACGAGAGGGTCTGAGGACTAGTTTAGCGGTCCCTTAATCGGGGCGGCTCTAACTGAGGTGCGGGCGGCTGTGTCGGGCCAGGAAGGGTATGGACAGCCGCCCTTTCCTTGCCCGCCGTCCGCATTTAGGCGCTGCGGTGAAAGCCGCGCGACGAGGTCAGATCATGCACCCGGCGTGCGCCGCCTTCGCAAAACTCTCTCCTCCGGCAATCCGGCCTTGCGTAGCCCCTCGAGCATGTGGGCGTGGTCCTCAGGCCGCATCCTTCGGATTGACCAGCTCTCCGAGATGCGCCTTGAGCCGTTCGTGTGTCCCCTCCTCATCTGCGCCCATCAAACGCGAGTACCCCGCCACGTCGGCGGCAAGGATTGCGGTGAGGCGGCGGACAGAGGGCATGTCTTGCCCGGCGGAAGGTGCCTTTACCAAGTCTACCTTGAAACCCGCGGGGACCCTAGCCTCGCGGTCACAGGTTCTGGGCCAAAAGAATTTAACTTTGAATTTCGTTGTTACGGTCTCATCATTTCATCGAAGCGTGGAGGTAGAAAACTCCGCCGCTCCCAACCCGGAACAACCGGGGAATGGCGTCCGAACGCGCGGGCGCCTGTATTATACGACCACGGAGGACACCATGAAGACACTCGGTACGGCAGCACTCGGCGCAGTCCTTCTCACTGCAATCGCATCCCCCAGCCAGGCTGACAACATCGTGGTCTGGAGGACGATCAACGGCATCGCTCAAGCTGGCAATGTTGTCGGCGGTATCACCGGAGGCGGGCAGCCTTGGTCAACGCGCGAGGGCGAGGTCTTAGTCCAGCTCGACAGCGGCTCTGCTGTGTTCGAGGTCCGAGGGCTCGTCCTTGCCGGCGGCAATACGATCGGGACGCCGGGTCCGGTTACCCAGGTCAAGGGAACACTCGTCTGCGGACCCGGCTCGGCCAGCCCGACGGTCATTGATACTCCACTTGTGCCGTTAACCGCGCAGGGCAATGCAGAGTTCGATGGTTCGTTCAGTTCATCGACCGCCGGTTGCAGTCCCACGGACGTGGCATTCCTGATCCGAACTGCGGGCGGTGCGTGGATCGGCAACGGCTCCGTCAGACTGCCGTAACCCGGCACTCGCCTGCGGTCGCAGCACTTCGAGCGCTGCGTCGAAGCGTATTATCTCCAGGGAACCCGGTTCGAGAGCATCGCCGAGCGGAAGCTGCGCCGTCGGCGGTTGGCCGAGGACGGGAATGTGGAGATCAGCGGGCGGGATTTGCGCGAGGGCTCTACCGTACCGCCATCGTATCTCAGATAAGGGTCTGGCTCGGGCGGCAGGTCCCCAAAACAATCGTGGCAGGGCGCGATGCTCACCAAGGACATCCTCTTCGGTATGAACATACTGACCTTGGCGGGCTTCATCGTCATGGGGCTCAGCCTTACCCTACAACGCATGGCAGCGGCTGGCCGGCCTTTGTTCATCGGCCTGATGTGCGCGGGAACAGCGCTGGTGCTTTTGGGACTATACACGGGCCAATCATCAAATTAGGCGAGATTACCGGCGCCCAACCCGAGAGACAGCATTGGATCTCGTAGGACGGAAGCGCTATCCGCTCTTATTCGCCGCAGCCCTTCACCCGAATGGCCCCAACCGGCACCCCCAGCCCCTTCGCGAGTGCCACCCGCGCATCGGCCCCGTGCCGCACCAGCGCCTTTGACAGCGCGTCTGGCCCGGCGCCCGTCGACGTTAAGAACCCCCAAACCCTAATTATAATCCATGAGCAGCTGGGGGTTCTTGGCCTACCCTCGCTGACCTCAACGCGACCCAAGTCCGCGAGCCAGACAATCCCGACTGAGCCGAGCAGTCAGCGCGCGAACCCGCGGCGTCGTCCAGGATCAACCCCTCCGCAATATCCGGTATCGACCGGTCAGCCGCGTGACAGCAAGTTCGAGGCAGATTGAAGGCGGCGACCGGCTCGCGGTTTACGTGCGCCCCTTGCCGAATTTGGTTACCATCCTCGTCAAGGGCAGCGCTGCCGGGCGGCGGGCCAGGAGGGGAGGATGGCAGAGGCTTCGTCTGAGAGCGCGGTCGGGAAATTCATCGGGGCGCCGATCAGTGCTGCTCTCACCGCACTAGGGACCTGGTTGACTGCGGGCGCAAACGGCGCCGTGAGCCAAGCCATGGCATCTCTACTTGCTTTCGTGGGCGGCATCTGCGCGCTGGCCCTTACCCTCTATTATCGACGCCAACTCGCGGTGCTCGGTGCAAACCGGAGGGTGCCAGCCGAGCGGCAAGCCTATGACGCGCTCCGGAACAGTCTAGCCGAGGGCAACATGGCGGCGCGCCTTTACGCTCGGCGGCTGACCGCCTTCCTCGACGCGGTTGACCGGTTTTTCGAGGATGCTGGCAAAGCAGACCACACGCTCTTTCCCCACGCCTTCGGGCTGAAAATGCCCGGCACCACTATGGACCGCTCCGGCTTTCGAACTCTGCCTTCTGCTCGCCTTGATCTACCCAATCGCGACGATCTTTATCATCTGGGCGATTTCCGGCCACGTCGGTCCTGCCAAATTCGCTCTGCATCTGGACACCGGTCTTGCGGGCTGGCAGAGGTGGCTTGCCGCCGCGTTGGTCCTGCTTTCTGGCTTTACATTATGGGCTGCCACTGGAAGGGGAGGGTGGAAGCGGGTCATTCGGATCAGCGTTTCCATCGCCTCGTTCGTTGTCGCCATGGCCCTTTCTGTTGTTGGTGCTCGGGCTATGACCATCGCCGGCGCTCACCCGCCCGCTTGGGCTGGCTATTTTAGAAGGGTCGCCGTCACGACAAATCTCAGTATCCTCGTTACCCCTCGCGCGGTCACGATCGCTGTTGTTTTACTGGGAACTATCACTGTCACTGCAACAATTGCCGTATTGGGTGCTATTCTGGTTGTCATTCGCCGTTCGAGCCAAACTAGCGGGCACCGATGGGAAGGTGTCTTTCTCACTATTATCATCCTCGGAATGACCTTCGCCTGCTACGGCACAGCGATATGGCTGTCACCCCTGAAGATATGGCAGATATTGGGCCCGCTTCTCCTATTCCTGGGCCTCCTCAGCTTACTGAACGCGCCCTTCGACTGGTTCTCGCTCGGCCTCACACGGGCGTTGCTGCGGCGCGGGCTCGAACTCGGGGGGTGGTGGCCCTATGGTCTGGCGCTCGTAGACGCGGCTCTCGCCGCCGTGATCATCGCGGCTCTGGCGCTTACCCTGGTGGTGGGGGTCCAGGCTTTTGACGCGCTGGCGGTACATGGCGGCGGCGCGTCCGTCCTGCCATTGGAGCCCTTGTTTAGCGGGATCGCCGCCCACCCGACCGCGCCTGAATACTGGTGGCTCTACGCACTCCTACTCTCGACGATGATCCCGAGCATAGTCAATCTCGTCATTGGCGGTGCGTCGTTGCTGCGCGGGCTGCCTGGGTTGCCGTCGCTGCTTCTGCGGTTCATCACGGAGCGAGGCGGCGTGCTCAAATGGGACCGCCACTGGATCGCCACTGTACTCACTGCCCAGGTCGCCTTGGGTGCAGCCTTGGGCATAGCGGCGCAGGTCCTCCTGGCGGTGGTCATCATCGGCTACATCATGCCGTTCTTCGGCCTGGAGTTGCTCGACATAGCCCGCGACGTCGCCGCCTTCAATCTGCCTGCGCGCGTGGGGAACCTCTTCGGGGTCAGCCTATAGAGAGAACGCCGAGCGCGATGATCAGGGGGGCCTTCCGGCCGTGAAGACGGGCTGGGTCCGCCGATGACACTTCGTTGACCGCTGGCGCGTAGGATAAAAACTGCTTGGCGAGTACGGTCCTCCCCGGCCACGTCAAGCGGAGAGCGGCGTCGAGTTTGTCCCCCCAGCCCAGCGCCGCTCCTTCCCCGGCCCAGGGGTGCAGCTCATGACGGCCCGGATTACGCGCGCTGTCCTCGCCATTTGATCGAGACCATCGCGCGCCCCTTCCTCCCCGCAGCAACCGGAGCCGCCCCTGGACGTCGAGAAACCGTTGCGGGACGGGAACTACAGCTCTGTGTCCATGTTGTGTGTAGTTAACAAGGCAATGTCGGGTGCCGCTATGAACAACGCGGAACAACCTTCACCCGAGCTATACCGCCAAGCTGCCGCAAAACTCAGAGAGCTGGCGGATCAATCCCAGTTACCAGACATTCAAGACGATCTGCGGGAACTCTCGGCGCGCTTTGAACGAATGGCGGCCTATCTGGAAGCCCAACGCAGGCTCGGTGCGGCCCGCGATAGAAACGAGGACTAGGGCCGCCCAACTGCGAGGTTGCTCCCGCAATGTGCGGCAGACTGTCGCGCGAGGAACATGCTTTTCCCAGCCATGTTCTACAACCAAAAGCAGCATTGAGAGCGGGGAGGAGGCGATCCTCGATGGAAGAACTGCCGGCGAGCTCTGCGCCATCGGACAGCGACCATTATAGGGACATGGCTCGCAAATTACGGGAACTGGCTCGGCAATTTCGTTTCCCGGGCGCTCGCCAGGAGCTACTTGACCTTGCCTTACGATACGAGCGCAGAGCGGAAAATCTCGACGCGCGAGCCTCGAACAGCTACGACCAGCAACGGGATTAGGTCCGCTCGGAAGGCTTCTCGCCTATAGGCTCCGGGCTTCGCAGAGCAGGAGAAAGCGCGAGGCGTGGTCGGTGACAGTCAGCGGAAAGCAGTACCGGCCATTGCCGAGCTTGAACTCGCCCCCCGCCTTCGCGGGGGCAGGCTCTTGAAATCGGCGCACCAGAGGTCGTTTGGCGCGGCGCCGGTCGACAGCGGCGTGCCGGTCGCCCGGTGCCGCGGCCGTCCCGCGATCTTGACCAGGCCGTGCCGGTGGAGCACGGCGTGGATCGTGCTCTTGGCCGGAACGCGGATGTCGCCGTCCAGTCGGCGGACCAGGAGCTCGCGGATCTTGCGGGCACCCCAATGGGGCTTGTCACGCTTGGCCGCGACGATCAGGCTCTCGATCTGCGGCGGCAGTTGGTTGGCGTAGCGAACCGGCCGGCGCGAACGGTCGGTCAGGGCCTCGAGCCCATGTTCCTTGTAGCGCTCGAAGATCTTATAGCCGGTCTTGCGCGAAATGCCGAACGCGCGACAGACCTCGCTCATTGCTTCGCCGTCCAGCAGCTGAGCGACGAACCGCAGACGCTCGTCCATCACCGAACACTCCTTCCACGGCATCCACACCTCCCCCCGGAAAGGGGAAAGGTGTTACCCATGTGTCCGGTACGATCTGTCACCTATGTCTCGGACCGCTCACGCCAGACCGCGATAAGGTATCCTAGGGTCGCAGCGGGTGCGCACCGCCGTTGTGCATTAGCGAGAGTTGGGTCTGCCCGATGATGTACCGTACGACCCTCGCGACTAGCATCGATTTTATGACACCAGCCGTTATCGCTAGGACGGTAGTCTAGGACGAATAATGCGCGTATTGCTCACTGGATCCTCTGGCTGGCTCGGTCGCTTCCTCGGACCGAAGCTCCGCGCCGGCGGCCATATAGTGGTCGGCCTCGACGTGGCTCCGGGCATCGACACTCAGGTTGTTGGTTCGGTGGCGGACAGGACCACGATCGATCACATCTTCGCCGACCATAACATTGAAGCGGTCATCCACGCCGGTGCGCTCCATAAACCGGACATCGAACGGTTTCCGTTGCGCGCCTTTGTGGACGTCAACGTGACCGGCACGCTCAATTTGCTGGAAGCGGCCGTTACGGCTGGACACGATAGATTTGTCTTCACTTCCACCACATCTCTAATGATATCTCAGGCAATTCGCCAGGAGTTGGGGGAATCCGCCGTCTGGCTTGATGAGGCGTCCGGCCCCTTGGAGCCCCGCAATGTCTACGGCGTTACCAAGCTCGCCGCCGAGGGCCTATGCCGGCTGCATCATCTCGAGCACGGATTGAACTGCGTGATCCTTCGCACCGCACGTTTCTTCCCTGAAGACGACGACACGCATCGAGAGTTGCCTGGTCCCAATCTGAAGGCGAACGAATTCCTCCATCGGCGTCTTACCGTCGAGGATGCCGCCGAGGCGCATTTGCTCGCACTAGAGCGTGCGCCCTCGATCGGCTTCGACACTTTCGTGATCTCGGCGCCGGTGCCGTTCCTACGTTCAGATGCTGAAGCGCTCAAACGTGACGCGACGAGTGTCTTGGTGCGCTATTTCCCGGAAGCGCCGGCGCTCTACCGGCAGATGGGGTGGCGGCTGCCGACCAGCATCGGGCGCGTCTACGATTCGAGTCGCGCCGAGCGTCTACTCGGTTTTCGATCCCGGACGGACTTCGGTAGAGTGTTGGATACGCTGCGCATGGGAGAGCCGCTCCCGTTCGCGCACGATCCCGCCTATGTGTCGCCGAGAATCGCGCTCGCTATACCTCAATAGCGCCTCTTGGGCGAGTGCGAGACTGCCTCGCGCCGCAAAACGGTCGGGCGCGATCATAGGCCCCACAGGTTAGACATAGTGCTGATCTTCATCGAGCATGGCCCGCCAACTCGGAACAAAACGGGGAACGCCGCCAGCCGCCGATTTTACGCCGCTCACGGCGGCCGGCGTCCGCAGCAGATTGCGCCGCGATCGCAGGATCCTGACCTCGCCATCGGCCACCTCGACCTGCCGAGCGAGTGCGCCAAGGGCTGTCAGCAACCTTGCTTGTCATCATGTCCTCGTCGCATAGCGCGCAACCGGCAGCGCGTCAGGCGGTGAAAATCATTGCGGTCGGCCTGGCTGACGCTCTGGCGGAGAAATCGGCCGTTCCCCGGACGGTGTTTGCGCGATCCTGCGGAATGCCTTAAGTCCTATACATAACCAGGACTTCCCATAAGAGCGGTGCAGAGCAACTTCCGCTTTCGCCGACATAATCTCCGGTTATATAATGGCGGACCCAGGCATCGGGAGGGGCCGTTGGACGGGCTGCTCGGGTGCAAATGATCTGGGATGAATTTGGCCAACCACTGACACGGGAGGTGTCGATGACGAGAAGACGGACCGCGGCGGCGATCGCCGTCCCATTCAGCATAGCGCTGTTATCGGGTTGTGTATCTCAGCAGCAATATGACGCGGTAGTCGCGGAGAACAGCCAGCTGAAGGCTCAGCTCGCCTCGACGCAGGCGAAACTCACCTCGTCGCAGGCGGAGCAGAAGTTCGTCGAGGCGGGTGACTACCTCTTCCCGTCCGGCGGCTTTCAGCTGAGCCCGGCCGGGCAAGCGGAGCTTGCCAACAATATCGCCCCCAAGCTCAAGGGTCTGCAGAACGCCAAAGTCGTGGTCTATGGGTATACCGACAATACACCGGTCGGGCCCGAGCTGCAGCGGCAGGGCATTCCGGATAACCTGGTTCTGTCGACGCGGCGCGCGGCTACGGTCGTTACGTTTCTCGTGCAGCAAGGGGTCAACTCAGGCATCATCTCGGCCAAAGGCGTCGGCGACACACGACCGGTCGCCTCGAACGACACGCCGCAAGGCCGGGCGGCGAACCGGCGAATCGAAATCACCATCCAGGGTCCTGGCGCACCCGGAGCGTGAGGTCGGCTGGTCCTGGCGGGCGACCTCCTGTTTGCCGCTAGCGGCATCAACTGAGCGTCGACGGGCCACGCGGCGCTCAACGATTCTTCGCCCGAATTGAGGTCTTCGCAGAACGTGACCGGCCAGGCATCGCGGATAACTTCGATGATTCGTCTCGCAGAGGCGCTATTGTTGCGGCAGATCTTCGGTAGCCGGGAGTATGCTGTCGGTGAGCGGGTTCGGCGAAGCGCACCGGTCGCCGAAATGCCGGATCGAGTTAGTGCCCGGAGGGCCCGGCGGCCGACGTGGACGGTTGCCGGGCTCAAAGCCAAGTCAGATTCGGACGCAGTTTGCATCAAAGCTCGTCTGTTGCCCTTTAGTATTAAGCCGGCGTTCTATCCGGGCCGACTGTAGATCAGTGGGTCGGGGAAGACCTGGGCCGCCGCGATCCAGGCTTGCACCTGCATTCTCGTCAGGCTAAACGATGGACTCGCTAAGATGGGTTTATGGCTGTTTTGGCCCACCCGGGGGGTGAATGTTTCTTTGGAGCTCCGCTCGCCGGAGGTCTGGTCGCGGCTCGCCTGAGCCGGCCCTGCGATTTTGCCGATGGCTCAGTATCGTTCTGCCACTGGGCTGCACTGGGTGTCTGGTCGGCCCAGACTTTTCCTCTCCTTCGGCCCCGCTTGCCGAGGGATGGCTCGAAGCCAACAACCCGTCGGTCGACACCCGAGATCAGGAGTACCGCGACTGGTGGACGGTGTTCCACGATGCCGCGCTCAACCGGCTGATCGAGACCGCTTACAATCAGAACCTTACGCTGGTCAGCGCCGGCACCCGGGTGCTCGAAGCGCGGGCCCAGTTGGGTGTGGCGATCGGCGAGTTCTATCCCCAGCTGCAGCAGGGCACCGGCGCGGTAACCTACATCCGGCCGAGCCATGCGGACACGACGATATTTCCGTCGGGCGTCACACGAAATTTTTGGCGCGACGCGCTTGGTCTCACCGTCAATTGGGAACTGGACTTTTGGGGCAAGTTTCGCCGCGCCATCGAATCTGCCGACGCGGCCTATCTCGCCTCGATTGCCGGTTACGACTACGTGCTGGCTAGCTTGCTGGGCGACGTCGCTACAACCTATATCGGCATTCGCACGTTGCAGACGCAGATCGAGATCGCCCGCGAGAACATTGTCCGGCAGAAGAAGGCGCTCGCCATCGCGCGAGCCAAATACCGGGGCGGCACCGCGACCAAGCTGGACGTCTACCAGGCGGAAAACGTCCTGGCGCAAACTGAGTCGACGATTCCTCAGCTGACCGTGCAGTTGAACCAAGGGTTGAACGCGCTGGCGGTGCTGCTCGGCATGCCGCCGCAACCGATGGACGGGCTGCTGAGAGGCTCGAACGGGATCCCGGTGCCGCCAAAAACCGTCGCGGTCGGAATTCCCGCCGATCTCGCCCGCCGCCGGCCGGACATCCGCGCCGCCGAGTTGGCGGCGATGGCGCAGAGCGCACAAATCGGTATTGCCGAGGCGAACCTCTATCCGGCATTCAGCCTGACTGGGACTTTCGGCACGGCGGCCAGCAACATCGGGCAAAGCAAACTGAAGCGGGTTTTCGAGGGGAAGGGCATAACCTTTGCCTTCGGGCCGGCCTTCCAATGGAACATCCTCAATTACGGGCAGATCACTAATCAGGTCCGGGTCGAGGATGCCGCGCTACAGACCCTCTTGGTCGATTATCAGAACACGGTGCTGAAAGCGCAGCAGGAAGTCGAGAACGGGTTGACCAGCTTTCTGCAAGGGCGCGAGCAGGTCGACTTGCTGCGGGAGAGCGTCGCCGCGGCCAATGCCGCGCTCGGCATCGCGCTCTTACAGTATAATCTCGGGACCAGAGATTTCACGACCGTGCTGACCGCGGAGCAAAACCTCTACACTGCGCAGAACAACTTGGCCATGGCTGAGGGCAACGTGTCAACCGGGTTGGCGTCGGTCTACCGCGCTCTGGGTGGCGGGTGGCAGATCCGCGCGGACAACGAGTTCGTGCCCGCCGCGACCGCGGAGGAGATGAAAAACCGCACCAATTGGGGTGAGCTGCTGGCGCCTCCCGGCACGCCGCAGCCGCCTGCCCCGGCGTTGCCCACACCGCAGGACGTCAATCCGAATCCCCGGCCGCCGGAATGGTGAGGTCGCCGTGAAAATGTTTGCTGCCATCCTTCGCCGGTCGCGGGTCCGCCTGATCGTGGCACTGGTCGCAGGATCGGCCGTCGTTGCTATGCATAGTCTCGTCGAAATCTGGCGCGCAAACCCGTCAGCGGCAGCGACAGCGGCCGAACCCAAGGGGCCGGGGGCGCCGACGGCATCTCGCATAATAAAGGCGCAGCTCACTCAGCAGCCCTCGCCGCCGGTGCCGGTCGTGCGACCCAAGACGCAGAGCGTTGCCGATTATGTCGAGGTCACGGGCAACGCCGCCGCGGTCAATGCCGTAAAACTCGTGGCGCGTGTCGAGGGTTATCTGGAAAAGATCCACTATGAGGACGGTCAATTCGTCAACAAGGGCGATCTTCTCTTCACGATACAGCAAGACCAGTACAGGGATCAGCTGCAGCAGGCGCAGGCCCAGGTACTCCAACAACAGGCGGCGCTCACCTACGCGAAAACCGAGCTCGTCCGGTACACCAGGCTCGTCAAGCAGGATGCGGCGACCCAGACCGAGGTCGACCACTGGAATTTCGAGCGGGCCAGTGCAGAAGCGCAAATGGTCAATGCCCAGGCGCAGGTCGCGCTGGCCAAGTTGAACCTCGGCTATACCGAGGTCAAGGCGCCGTTCGACGGCATCATGGGCAAGCACCTGATCGATCCCGGCAATCTCGTCGGCGGCGGAGGCCAACAGGCCGCGCTCGCAGAGATTACCCAGCTCGATCCGATTTACGTGGTGGCCAATCTGAGCGAGCAGGATGTTCTCAAGATCCGCGCGAATTTGGGACAACGCCGTCTCACCCTTGCCGATCTGCACAAGGTCCCGGTCGATGTCGCACTGTCGGACGAGACCGGATTTCCGCACCAGGGCACGATCGAATATGTTGCGCCGGCGCTCGATCCGGCGACCGGAACACTGCTGGTGCGCGGCATCGTTCCGAACCCGGACCGCGTTTTGCTGCCCGGGTTCTTTGTGCGGATGCGCCTGCCGATGGCAAAAGTCGATCGCAATGCACTGCTGGTGCCCGACCGCGCTCTGCAGCAAGATCAGGGCGGCCGTTATCTGCTCGTCCTTGGCAAGGACGACGTCGTCGAGCAGCGTTACGTGCAGCTGGGCCCGCTGGTGGGCGCATTGCGGGTCATCACGTCGGGCCTCAAGCTCGACGACCGGGTCGTCGTCGGCGACCTCTGGCGGGCCAATCCCGGCACGAAAGTGACGCCGCAGCTGACGACGATCGATACGACTTCCGCCGGCCCGGCGGGCGCGCCCGCCGGGGGGCCGAAGCCATGATGTCGAAGTATTTCATCGAACACCCGGTCCTGGCGAATGTGCTGGCGATCGTGCTCGTGCTGATCGGCGTCCTCTGCCTATTCCGCTTGCCGGTAGCGCAATATCCGAACATCGTGCCGCCGACCGTCCAGGTGACGACGCGGTATCCGGGGGCGAGTGCGCAGACGATAATCGACACCATTGCTCTGCCGATCGAGCTGCAAGTGAACGGCGTCCCCGGCATGATCTACATGCAGTCGACCAGCGCCTATGACGGCACCTACGTGCTGACTGTCACCTTCGACATCGGCACTGACCCAAACATGAACCAAGTGCTGGTGCAAAACCGGGTTAATAACGCGCTGGCCCAGCTGCCCCAGGCCGCCCAGGCTCAGGGTGTGGCCATTCGCGCGAAATCCGCTTCGATCCTACTGTTCGTTACGCTCGATTCCCCGGACGGATCGCGCGACGCCCTTTTTATGTGGAACTACGCGACGATCAATCTGGTCAACGAACTGGCGCGCCTGCCCGGGGTAGGCAACGTGACGGTGATGGGAGCGGGCGAATATTCGATGCGGATCTGGATGGATCCGCAAAAACTATACTCCTTCGGTCTCGGGCCGGAGGACGTGATCAAGGCCGTCAGGGAGCAGAGCCAGGAGGTCGCGGCGGGGCAGGTGGGCATGCCGCCGGCGCCGAAGGACCAGCAGTTCCAATACACCATCGACATCGTGTCGCGCCTGAGCGACCCAAGTCAGTTCGCGAATATCGTCATCAAGGATCAGACGGCCCAAGGCGGCCGCCTCATCAGGGTAAAGGACATCGGGCGGATCGAGCTTGGCGCGCAGACCTATTCGCAGGACTTCAAGCTGGACGGCAAGCCGGCCGCGGGCATCGCCATTTATCAGACGCCCGACGCCAATTCGCTGAAGGTTGCCGCCGCGGTCGCGGCAAAGATGGAGGAGCTCTCGCGCCGGTTCCCTCCCGGACTGCATTACAGCATCCCCTACAACACTACGATCTTCATCCAGAATTCGATCAACGAGGTCTACAAGACATTGTGGCAGGCCGGCGTGCTGGTGCTGATCGTTATCCTGGTGTTCCTGCAGAACTTTCGGGCGACCCTGGTGCCGGCGACGACCGTGCCGGTTACGATCATCGGCGCGTTCGCCGGCATGGCGGCGCTCGGCTACACGGTCAATTTGTCTACGCTGTTCGCGCTGATACTGGCGATCGGCATCGTCGTTGACGACGCGATCGTTATCGTCGAAGGGGTGTCGAAATATATCGAGCAGGGCATGTCCGGGCACGATGCCGCGGTCAAGGCGATGGGAGAATTGTTTGGGCCCGTCGTCGGCATCACGCTTGTCCTGATGGCGGTGTTTTTGCCTTCCTCCTTTGTGCCCGGTCTCAGCGGCCAGATGTTCGCCCAATTTGCCCTGGTCATTGCGGTCACGGCATTGATCAGCGCGGTCAACGCGGCTACGCTGAAGCCGACGCAATGCGCGCTGTGGCTGCGCACCCCTCTGCCGATCGACCAGCGAAATGTGTTTTCGCGTTGGTTTGCTCATGGCTTCGAACGCGTCTATGGCGGGATGGAAAACGCCTACACTGGGTTGATCCGCCGAATGGTGCGAGTTAGTGGGCTAATGGTACTGATCGGGCTGGTGCTCGCGGCGTTGGGCGTCTGGGGTATCGCCCGTTTGCCGACCGCTTTCATTCCGAACGAAGACCAGGGTTACCTGATGGTGGCCGCGCAATTGCCCGACGGTGCCGCGCTGGGGCGGACCACGGCCGCGCTCGATCAGGCGACCAAGATCGCGATGGACACGCTTGGCGTTGACCGAGTGATCGCGATCTCGGGGCTGTCCGCGCTCGACAATTTCGCCGACCTCGCCAATGCCGGCATCAGCTTTGTGGTTCTGAAGCCCTGGGATCAGCGGAGCAAGGCAAAGGGGACCGACATCCTGTCGATCGCCGAGCATTTGCAGAGTGCGCTCAGCAGCGCTCCGGACGGCCGGCTTTTCGTACTGCCGCCGCCGCCGATTCAGGGAATTGGCAATGCCGGCGGCTTGCAGATGCAAGTGCAATTGCTCGGTGGGAGTTTCGACTATCAGAGGCTAGGAGAGGTCACCGATCAAATTGTCAAGAAAGCCGATGCCGATTCACGGTTGCAGCACGTCCTGACGACGTTCAGCCCCGGCGCTTCGCACGTCTCGGTGACCGTTGATAGGGATCGAGCGCAAACCCTGCGTGTCTCCGTCGGCGACGTTTTCTCGACGCTGTCATCCTATTTGGGATCGACCTACGTCAACCAGTTCAACAAGTTCGGCCTTTCACTCCAGGTCTATGTGCAGGCCGAATTGCAGTCCCGCCTGCAACCGGATGATCTGCTCAACCTTTATGTGCGTAGCCAAGACAACCAGATGGTGCCGATCGGCGCGGTTGCGCATCTCGGTTCGGAGGTCGGCCCGTCGCTCGTCACCCTCTACAATCTGTATCCCTCTTCGACGATTATCGGCGCACCCGCCCGCGGCGTCAGCTCGGGTCAGGCGCTGACCGTCATGGAGGATATTGCGAACAACACATTGCCGAAGGACCTCGCCTATCAATGGACGGCGATGTCCTATCAGGAAAAACTGACCGGCAATCAGCTCTATTATCTGTTCGGCTTATCGGTTCTGTTGGTCTATCTCTGTCTCGCCGGTCAGTATGAAAGCTGGATCTTGCCGCTGGCAGTGCTTTCTGCGGTGCCGCTGGCGCTGTTGGGCCCGGTTGTTGCGCTGACCAGCCTCGGGGTCGCCAACAATCTCTACACGCAGATTGGGCTCATCCTGATGATCGCCTTGTCGGCGAAGAACGGCATTCTGATCGTCGAGATGGCGCGTGAAGGCCGGATTATCCACGGCAAACCGCTCCGCGAAGCGGCCGTGGATGCCGCGCGCTCGCGGTTCCGCCCAATCCTGATGACCTCGTTCGCCTTCGGGCTCGGGGTCGTGCCCTTGGTATTGGCGACCGGCGCCGGGGCGAATGGCCGCATTTCCCTGGGTCTCAGCGTGTTGAGCGGCATCATCGCGTCGACCTGCCTCGCCGTGCTGTTCGTCCCCTCTTTCTTTGCTGTGTTGCAAGGGTTTGAGGAGTGGCGGAAGGCGCGAAAGAAAGTGCCGGTTCCCGCCGCCAGCGCCGCGGAGTGAACATCACGCAAGCAGCTGTTCGGCGGTTCGCATGGGCTGCAGGGTTGCGCCCTTCGCTATTGAGTGCCGGTGTGCGGGCGCCCCACCAATGCCCGGGCATGGCGGGCGATCATCAAGTTTTCGTCGGTCTTTATGACGTGGGCAGCGACACGGCTGCTTTGTGTCGTGATTCGAGGCCCGTGTTGGCGGTTGGCGGCCTCGTCGAGCTCCACGCCTAGCCAGTTGCAAGCTCGGCAGATCGCGCTGCGCACGGGTGCGGCGTTCTCGCCGACACCGGCCGTGAAGACGATTGCGTCAAGCCCGCCGAGCGTCGCCGCGAGCGAGGCGATTTGGCGGGCAACCCGATAACAAAATACTTCGACCGCGAAGCGGGCACGCGGCGCGTCATCGGCCAAGAGCTCACGAAAATCCGAAGAAACCCCGGAGAGCCCGAGCATGCCGGACCTGTAATAAAGGAGATCGACCAATTCTTCCGCCGACATTCCTTTCTGCTGGATCAGGTGCAACACCACACCGGGATCGAGCTCGCCGCAACGGGTGCCCATTGGCAGCCCGTCGAGGGCCGTGAACCCCATCGTCGTTGCCACCGAAACGCCGGCCCGCATCGCGCACGCCGAGCAGCCGTTGCCAAGATGCGCCACGACAATCCGGCCAGCGGCGATATCCGGCGCGACCTCGGGCAATGCCGAGGCGATATATTCATAGGAAAGACCGTGAAAACCGTAACGCCGTATCCCCTCCTGATACAGCGAATAGGGCAGGGCAAAGGCCTGTTCGACCTCAGGGGCGGTCCGATGATAGGCCGTATCGAAGCATGCCACTTGCGGCAGATCGGGATCGAGGGCCAGCGCCGCCTTGATCGGCGCCAGGTTGTGCGGTTCGTGCAGCGGCGCGAGCGGCACCAGCGCTTCCAGTTCGGCCAGCAATTGGGGCGTCACCAGCACCGGTTGGGAATGATGCATGCCGCCGTGGACCACGCGGTGTCCAAGAGCGGCAAGGCGCTGACCACCGAGCTGTTCTCCGGCCCAACGCAATATTGTCGGCAGGGCTTCGCTGGTTTCACCTGCATGTGCTAGATCCGGAGGAGGAACTGCCTTGCCGTCAGGTCCGGCCGCGCTCGCCGAAGGGCGCCCTCCGAACCCCTCCGCCTGGCCGGCGAGGACCCGTCGCTCACCCTCGTAGAAGCTGAACTTGAGCGACGACGAGCCGGCATTGAGCACGCCGATCAGTGGCTCCGCAGCTGCCGCCGCAGGGTCTCCGGCGGGGCTGTCCATGCCTCTCCTGCTATCCCGCCGGCTTCTCGATGTGGCCGCCGAACTCGTAGCGCATGGCCGAAAGCAGCTTGTTGGCGAACTCTGCCTCGCCGCGCGAGCTGAAGCGATCATAGAGAGCCGCCGACAGGACCTGAGCCGGCACCGCCTCGTCGATCGCCGCCTTGATCGTCCAGCGCCCCTCGCCCGAATCCGAAACCCGGCCGGCGAACCCGGCGAGCCCGGGATCCTTGGCCAGCGCATTCGCGGTCAGGTCCAACAGCCACGACGCGACAACGCTGCCGCGCCGCCACAACTCCGCGATATCGGGCAGATTGAGGTCGTATTGGTAGTGCTCGGGATCGCGCAGCGGCGTCGTCTCGGCATCGGCCGCATGCGTCTGCTTTCCGACATTGGCCGCACGCAGAATGCCCATACCTTCGGCATAGGCGGCCATCAATCCGTACTCGATGCCGTTGTGCACCATTTTCACAAAGTGGCCGGCGCCGTTCGGACCGCAATGCAGGTAGCCCTGTTCGGCCGTGCCGGCGGCGCTGATCTCGGCGCGTCCCGGTGTCGGCGGGATGTCGCCCTTGCCGGGAGCAAGGGTCGAAAAGATCGGGTCGAGATGCCCGACGACCGGCTTTTCGCCGCCGATCATCATGCAATAGCCGCGCTCCAATCCCCAAACGCCGCCGCTGGTCCCGACATCGACGTAGTGGATCCGCTTCGGCTTCAGCTCCTTGGCCCGCCGGATGTCGTCGATGTAATAGGAATTGCCGCCGTCGATCAGGATGTCGTCGGGCTCGAGCGCCGGCAGAATGTCGGCAATGGTCTGGTCGACCACGGCTGCCGGAACCATCAGCCACACCGCCCTAGGCTGCTGCAGCTTCCTCACCAGATCGGCGAGCGATGCAGACCCGACAGCATTTTCCGCGGCCAGCTCGCTGACCGCTTTTGGCGACATGTCGAAGACCACGCACTCATGGCCTCCTTTCAGAAGCCGCCGCACCATGTTGGCGCCCATCCGGCCGAGGCCGACCATTCCGAGTTGCATAGGGGGGGCTCCTTTTTAAAGGACTTTACGAAGAGTTCCTGAGGAAGCGGAGAAATCATAGCACAGAAGATCGCCAATCCGCTCGACGGTCAAATCCGCGACGGGTAGGGAGGCGACGACCGCCGCATCGTTGGCGTACTGGCCCTGCCGCGGCAATACGGTCGTAACCCGGTCGCCCCAGATCAACTTGACAGCGGCCAAGATGCGCGGCTTGTCGTCCACCAGAACGTAATGGCGGGCCGGGTAGCGCCGCTCGACATCCGCGAGCTCCTCTTCCTTGTGGATATAGATCAACACATTGCCGTCGACCGCCTCGGAGATCCCGGAGCGCTCGACCTTGCGTGGCTGAAAGACGACGTCGCCATCCGACAGAATGACGGTCGGCCCCCAGTTGCGGAAACGCTCGAGAACATCGAGAGCGCCGGGGTAGAGACGGTTGGCGAACGGGTAATCCACCAGGTACGAGGACATCGACAACAGGTGTATGTCGTGCGGTCGCTCGGCGCGGTAGCGCTGCAGAGCGCCGAGGTAGTCCCGATAGCCTAATTCAGTGAACAGTTGCTCGAGAATGGCCCAGTACCGATCGCGGCAGGCAGCGCCGAACTCACGTTCGAGATGGCGCTTGAGATCAGCCTGGATGTGGTCGTTGTCGAGCAGCGTATTGTCCACATCGACAAGAAATACGGTCGAGTTGGGGGTGGTCATTTCCGAGAACTCGCTTTGCGTCGGGTTCGGAGAATTCGTTGCGTTTTCGGCAGTCGGTTCTATTGGCGGTTGTCGTCACCGGCCGCTCGAATAATCGTCTTCGAGCCGGCCACATCTACCGGTACGTCCGATGGCGCCGGCCGGCGAGCCGCGAAACACTCCGCGCATTCCCTGTCCGGTGACCGCAGCCGTCCGCTACCGCCGAGCAACCACGATAACACGACAATCCGCCCGCGCCGGAGCATCAATCGGGTCGGCCGGCTTCGCCGCCACCGACATCACTCCACCTCGGGGATTTCGTTCCACAGCTGGATCACCGGTTCGGCGAGGTTGTGCTCGTAGCCGAGCCTGCTCAGGCTCGCAGTGCCGAGCACGAAAAACCGTCCGGCCGCCGCCTCGAGGCCGAGCCAGCGTGCGGCGAGCACCCGCAGGATATGCGCGCTCGAAAATAGCAGGACATTGCCGCGTGCGGCGCGCACACGCTGGATTACGCGGTCGGCCCGGGCGCCGACCTGGTCGGCGGCTTCTCCTCCCGGGCAGCCGTCGCGGAACAACTGCCAATCGGGGCGCTCGGCAAGGATCTCGGCGGTGCGGTGACCCTCATATTGGCCATAATCCCATTCCGCGAGATCGGGTTCGATCTCGGCCAGATTGCCGAAGCCGGCCAGTTCGGCTGTCCGTGCGGCGCGTCGTGACGGGCTTGTCAAGACCAAGGCGAAGGCCAGTCCGCGCAACCGATCGGCAAGGGCGCGGGCCTGGCGCTCGCCGCGTTCGGTCAGCGGCAGGTCGGTTCGGCCGGTATGCTGACCGGATAGAACTCCAGACGGTTTCACCATGTCTTGCCAAGCACAGGATGGGAAGCGGTTCGCTCACGAATGTCTCCTATTTTCAAGGCGGCCCGGTCCGGTCCGTCAGCGGCGCCAGGCGGCGCCACAGTCGTCCACCCTCGGCGACTTGCCAGGCGCCGAGCGCCGGCAGCCCGATGACCAAGTCGCGTGCCCGTTTCAGCAACGACACGGCGAGCGCCATCTCCGGCGTCAGTCCGAAGGCAGCACCGATCAATATATAAGCCCCCTCCTGCACTCCGACGGCATTGGGTATCGCGACGGCGACCGTACGAATCGCGTAGACCAGGCTTTCGATGACCAGCACAGTGGCGAAATCGAGCGGCGCGCCGGCCAGGCGCAGGATCATCCAGACCTCGACGGCGCTCAGTATCCAGCAGGCGAAATGCAGTGAAAACCCGACCCACAGACCAGCCTTCCGCCGATAGATCACGCCGAGCGCCGCATTGACGGCGGCGGCACCAGCCGCCGACCGCTCCGCCCAGCCGCGGCCCAGCCGACGCGCAAAGCGATCGAATAAGTGGAAACCGCGGCGTTGGACAGCCACGATGGCAGCGCCGAGAAGGCCGGTTGCGGCCAGGCCGATCGTAACCGGCAGCGCGACCGGCGTATCGGGCCGCAGATCGACGAGCAAAAACAGGCCGAGGGCCATATAGGCGAGCTTGGCAAGGAATTCGAGCGTCAGGTCGACCATCGTACTCGCCGCGGCTGTGGTGCCCGACACACCGGCGATCGCAACGGCGCGGGCGCCGAGAACGCAGCCGCCCATCTGGGAAACCGGCAGCGCTTCGGATCCGGCGTCGCGGATCAGGCGACCCCAGATAAAAACCCAAAGCCGGGTTCCGGGCACGAGCACCTTCCAAGCGATCCCCTCGAGCGAGATCACCACCAGATGAATCAGACAAATTGCCGAGAACCCGCTCCAGCCGATGGCGAGCAGCGAGCGGATCACTGCGCCGGCTCCGAAATAACCGACGAGCCCTCCGATTATCGTCAATCCGGCGAGCGCGGCGACGATTGGAATGGCCTTCATTGCTTCGCCGCACGCCGGGGCCGGCAAATCAGCACAGCCCAGAGCGCGCAACCGAGCGAGACCGGCTGATGCTAGCGAGCCGCCGCGCGTCGGCCGAGAGCTTGGCGAAAGGCCTGCGGCACGGTGAGATTTGGTGATGCCGCGCATTCACTCATCACCTTGCTGACATTACCGTCGACCTGGCTGACATCGATGACATGTATTCCCGCCTTGGCCGCGAGATAGCCGTAATAGAACATTGCCGCTGCGGCGCGGTCTTCGTCGGAGGCGCCGAGCAGATCGGAGCAGCGCGCGCGCTCGACATTCCACTTCCCGGGCGCAATTTGGGCGTCTGAAGGAGCCGGGCCGGAGCCGCCGGGGGCGGAGCAGGTTGAGCCGCGGCGAACGTCGTCGCCGGCCCGCTCTCCGCCGGCTGAGACTGCTGTTGCGCGCATCCCGCCATAGCCAGCCACAATAGCGCTGGAACGAACTTCGAGTTCGTATTTGCGCCTTCACGTTCTTACGGCGTGGCACGAGGGACAGTCTCGCGACCATCAGTAACAAGCTCCTGCGCTACGCGCCGAGCCGCGGCGAATTGCCCCGCCGATGCCACCGACCGCGGCACCGATGCCGGCGCCGCGTCCGGCATTCCCCGAAATGGCACCGATCAGCGCACCTCCGGCGGCACCTCGCGCCGCTCCGGAGAACGGCCCCGGCGTCACCGCATAGCATGGCGGCGGCCGGTAACCTGGCGGCGGTCCGTAGCGCGGCGGCGGGTAATATTGCGCAATTGACTGGCAGAGGCCGGCATGGCCGCACAGATCCAGCCGACAGCACCGAGCGCAAGAAACGATCGGACCAATGTCGATCTCCGGTCGAGACCATTGCCGCCCGCATATACGGCGGCGCGGCGGCGAGTGCAATCGCCGGCTGACCGCCGGCCCGAGCGGCAGATCGTCGGCTCACGGATAATAGCCGGGATACGCGTATCGGTAGCTATAAGCATAGCCGGGATAGCCATAGGGAAGGCCGCGATATCCCCAGCCGGGATATCCCCAGCCGGGATATCCATAGTAGCTGCCGGGGTAGCCGTAGTAGCCGGGCGGCGGAGGCGTCGTGGCGGCACCCCCGACCACCCCTGTAGCTCCCCCGATTGCCGCACCGAGAGCGGCTCCGGGTCCACCCCCTGCGGCGGCGCCGATGGCCGCCCCGGCGCCGGCGCCGAGCAGGCCACCGCCTACCGCCCGCTCGACCGGGTCGTAGGGATTTGCACAGCCCGACAGGTTCGCGAGCAAGCCTGCCGCGAGCAACCTGAATGCGATGGACCGATGGATGTTGTGTCCGATGCGCCGGATAGCCTAGATATGGTCTTGCATCGCGCAGCCGTCGCCTTTTTTCTCAACCTTACACGCATCCTGGTACAACTTTCACGACGTGTTACATCTGTTTACGCGCTTATTTTAGGCGTATTTGATTCGAGGATACTCCGAGCGTTTGGATTGGGTCGATGTCGAAGATACTCTTGCTCGAATTTAATGAAATTTGCCCACCCCTCTCAACAAATGGATGGGCGAAGGAAAGCTGCCGAATTTTTCGGCCTTATACAATTCTTCGCAAGTCTTTACCAGTATTGCCGATGTCTCCGATCCGGACTGTCTCGAGCCGTGGATTCAATGGTATTCGATCCATAGCGGTCTACCTTATGCTGAGCATAAGGTGTTTTACCTGACGGACGGTCCCAAGGCCGATCATCCGGACATCTGGCGCCGGCTGCAGGGGCTAGGCCGGCCGGTCATGAATTGCGGCAGCATGAATGCTCGCGCCTTGGCCGGCGACGGTGTGTTTTATCTGCCTGATCCGTGGTGCAGCAACGAGCTCGCCTTCCCGAATGAAGTCGAGGTATTCAAGAACGCGATAGCCAAGTTGGTCCAGGAGAGCACGAGGGACTCTGCACTGAGTATCAACGAACTACTGCCGTTCCTGACTTTTCTGGTGCGCCACGGCCTAACGGCAAACACGGTGCGCGCGATCCTGACCCAGCTCGGCAGCGAGCAGATTTCGCAAGCGGATGTCAAATGGCGCCGGGTGGCTCTGGCGGACCGGCTGCAATTTGACGTATTCCGCCATTACTATCGGCGGATGCGTCCCGATTTTGCGACCTTCTTCATCAACAGCACTGCCCATTTGCAACATGCTTACTGGCGCCACATGCAACCGGAGGCGTTTTCAATCAAACCTTCGAAATTTGAGCTTGAGAGCTACGGCGATGCGGTTCTGTTCGGATATCAGTCGATGGATGCGCTGCTCCGGCGGTTCGCCACATTGATAGATCCGAACACGACTATC
This sequence comes from uncultured Alphaproteobacteria bacterium, assembly GCA_963698995.1. Taxonomy (GTDB): domain Bacteria; phylum Pseudomonadota; class Alphaproteobacteria; order ATCC43930; family CGMCC-115725; genus AP-15. The sequence continues at coordinate 61,898 of CAVOTD010000061.1, forward strand.
ATTCTCTGCTCGGCGCTAAGTCAGCAGCCGTTCTTGAAGCGCGAGGGACACGGCGGCCAATACTTTTATCGGCTACGCGACGTCTCATACTTTCTCGAGCTGCTCGGTATCACCCCCCGGCTGGTCGAGCCGGTCATGACGCATCAATATCTGCTCCGCTTCGACGATCCCGCCGAGGCCGAAACAGCAATGGCCGCCATCAAGCAGATAAAATTCGGCGAGCAGGAGGTATTCGGAGTGCGGGCTTCCGGCGGCGACATTCATCTCGGCTGCCAGGTGTTCGACAAGCTCGAGAAGGACGCGCAAATCCGCGGGATACCAGGCCGCAGCGAGCCTCTGCCGTTTCTTAACCTGTTCTATCCGATCGACGCCATCAAGAGCGGGCGGCACCACCCCGAAGGCGTTCTGTGGCTGCGCACGGGCCATCATGCCGTGCACGCCGATCCTGTCTCGATCCTCGACATAGCGCCGACGATTTTCGATCTGATGGGCGTCGGCGACCTGGTCGATCGGGATGCTTTGCGCGGCGGCAGTCTGATACCGTGCCTCTATCCCGGCGCGGAGGTTGTGCAGCACCGCGTCGCTTGACTACCCACGCCGTTGTCCGGCGGCCAACTTAGACCGCACCGAGCGGCCGAGGGAGGCGAGCCGATCGGGAAGCAAGGGGCGTGCTCGCTCGGCATGATCGACAAGCCAGTCAGCGATCGCAAATCGCCGAGACATCGACAAGTCCAGGCGGTGGCGCGTGATCGGCACGATCTCGCCGCCAAACTTTCGTAAAAACAGGTGGGACCCACCCAGGCTGTATTTGGTCAAGCCGGCGCCGCATCCCCATTCGATCGCCCGCCAATGCAGCAGGTCGTTCGGCCGCAGGTGCAACGCGCCCTCCAAAGAACTGTTCGCTGCGTATTCCATCACGCCTCGCGGAAAAAAGCGGATCACCACTCCGGCGATAATCTTTCCTTGATAGCGGGCGAGCAGGAGCAATCGATTGTTGGTCAAGGCGAAAGCCTGTTGGAATTCTTCCTCTCCCACCAATGGCAAGGCCTTGCGGTTGGACCAGTCGACACAGATCGCATAATAGGCGGATACCTCGTCCGGACCGTTCGCCGGCTCGACGGACACTCCGTATTTGACTGATTTCTTGATATTCGTCCGCTTGTTGTCGGAAAATTTCCGAAAGAGAGCATCCGGGCCGCGCGACAAATCGAGCATCACGACCCCTTCGTGGCGCTTCTTGCGAAGCCGCGGTTCGACCAGGGTCTCCATGTCGGACCATACGAACAAATCCACCAATTTTGCGGTCTCCGCCGCCGCAACCAGACCGTTTACCAGATTTGCCATGGCACGGGAGCGATCGGCGCCCCGTGACAAGGCGATTTGCGGGCGGACCGACAGACCCGATTGAACGCGAACGCCGTCATGGGTGCCGGTCAAGACGCCAGTGACTTCGTCATCGACGAGGCTGAGTACGGCGAACGGCTTACTGCGTCGAAGCGATGATTCCAAGAAGAATTCGGGTGCGGTGTAATGCGTCGGGAAATCGGAATCGGCCAGGCAGGCGCGCCACCCCGCCTCGATCTGACCGGTCGGTGGGTCGCGCAGAATGCAAAACGAGCAATTGGACCGCTTTGGTGCGGCTGCGCCTGTCGTCTGGCTGAGGGGTCCGTTTGGTGCCGTCATTGCCGAACCGGCTGCGGCCGCGCTCGTTTCGGCGCCTTCCCGTCGAAGCGCGAATCGCCCGCCGTCTCGGTGGTCTGCGATCTGAGGTCAGCCGCGATTGAGCGCCTTGGGAGGCAGTGCCCAAGGACGACGCGAGCGGTTCGTGAGGCCTGCCCGGCGGCTCGTTTCAGCCGGGAGGCTCCGTCCCACGCCTGTCGTACCAAGAAATGCGCGGTGACCAGAAACAAATGCTTTAATGTGGTCGGTAACCAAATCGCCTTGACGTAATCAATATTGCCGGTCGCAAAAAAGACTTTGTATTCCGCAGCCATACCTCCGAAGTCAAATACGCGAAATCTGCGTTCTGCGAATAATCGTTCTAAAATAAGGAAAAGGAGAACCGTTCCTGGTGAAAAACGTCCGAACGCCGGATCGTGGCCTAGCAGTGCGTAGATGATAACGTCCGCGTCGATTTTACAAAACGCATAAGCGATCGGTGTATCGCCGTGCATTAAAAGAAATCCGCGGACCCGCCCTTTTTCCGCTTCCCCGATCAGGGTGTCTTTGAACCCTTCGGTTTCCGGAAAAGCCCAACCGATCTTGCGTTGATAGGTAAGCACAGAGACGGCGATCGCATGTCGGCGAAACTCGATCATCTCTTCGGGCGTCGCGTAGCTGCGGAGATCGACTGGACCTCCCGCATGGTCGGCAAAGCGGCGCACCTTGCGCCTTAGGGTGTTTCTGGTTTTTCCGGAAAATCTTTCAAGATAGCTGTCAAAGGATCCATTGGCGAGATCGATGAAATACCGTTTGCCGCGATAGGCCGCATAACGGATTACCTTACGATCGAACGACAATGTGCGGGAGATTGAGCCGTCGTCCGGCATTTGCTGATAGGTGACGGGCTGCAAGACAGGCGGTCGCTTCAATGGGCGGGTCTGCGCGACGAGAGGACTGGTGAGATTGGAGACGGAGGCGAATTTCCACTTTCCGAATATCATTGGACCGAACTGGAATGCCAGTACCTCGGTCGCATCTTGCCAAGGCGGCGGCAGGCCGCGAAAAACGACATACGGCATAAAGGAATTGCCGGTCTCATCAAAGGTTTCGCCGGCCCGGATCTGTCTGAGCCAAGCCGCATTTGTCAGGACCTGGAGCCATACCGGGTTAAGGTAGACAATAGTGACCGATAATCCCTGTATGACCAGACGCGACAGTTTTTCAATCGCAGGCGCGAGCACCGACGCGCTGCACGGGTTGAATATATAGACGAGGACGTGATCCAACGTCGCCACGCCCTCATACCCGTATTCGTCAATGCCGGTGCAAACGACCGAGATCTCGGAAGACTGTGATTGGGGTGAACAGTATTTCCGGATGTTGTCGAGGGCAACCTCACAGAGCGCGGGAGAGATTTCAATTCCGATGATCGATTGGAACGGATAGTGGGAGGCGAGAAGCAGGGTCCTTCCCTTGCCCGACCCGAAATCGATAAAAGCCGTTCTGCTGTAGTCGATCGGAAGCCTGGCGATCAACGAATGAAAAAAGCTGATCGGGGTGGCTTCGTAGCGAACCGATTTATCGGGAGACAAGCCTAGCTCTTGGAGAGTTACCCGTCCCGCCGTGTGGACGCCGGCACGCCGGTCAAAACGCAGGTGACGGCGCTGGAGCTGTCGGGTGATCAAGCGACGAAACGGATGAACCGCATTCTTCAATGCAATCCAAAGAAAGAGACGAGGGCTCATTCTCGACGATTTCGCCCAAATTGTTTGCTGCATTCGTCCATTTATCCGAGCGAAATCGTTATTGAACTAGCAACGGCATGCTAACATCTGCAATCGAAGCCTGAAGATTGGCGATCGCGGTGACCAACTATCGCAGTTATATTCGAAAACTTCAACACTCGAACCCGAAACGTCCCGCCAACTACGAGAATGACCATCTTCTAGTGACGTGTGCGCGACCGCCGGATGGCGGGTAGATTGTGAAACGGAGATTGGAAGCATGTTGAGTGCGCCCCGCGCGCGGTTCTCTTGGTGGATCAAACGGAGTTCGGGGATCGTGTTCGACGCACTGCATCGAGTGGACACTGCGGCCGGTGAGACCCCACTCGAAATCGCCAGTGCAAACCGCGACAAAGCAGTTCCTTACGATCCCGCACCATGGCGGATCTTGTGCCGGTCCCTGCAGCGGGGTTCGTTGCAAGCGCCGGGTTTTACCTTTGTGGATCTCGGTTGTGGCAAGGGGAAGGTCCTGTTGTCCGCGCTGGCGCTGCCTTTTAACCGCATCGTCGGCGTGGAATTTTCGCCTTTGCTCTGCCGGATTGCGGAGGAAAATATCGCTTCGGCACGGTTGGTGCGCCGCAGCTGCTCTGCCATACAGGTCATTTGCTGCGATGCCGTCGAATACCCGATACCGGAAGAGCCCACTATTTTTTTCTTTTATAATCCCTTCAGCTACGAGGTCATGGAAATTGTGCTTGGCAACATTGTCTGTGCCCATGATCGAGCGCCGTGCCTTCGCTACCTGATCCTTTACGCGGCGTCGTCGAGCATGCCGAAAATCATCGAGTTCTTTCAAAGGGTGAGCGGCGATCGCGCCCGTCTGAGGGTTTCGGGCCTTTTGGGACGGCGGAGCCTCAATATTTTCGAACTCGCCCCCTAAGAGTGCGGAGATCCATCGTATCGATGCGCCTGCAATAGGGTCTCTTCGTTCAGTTTCCGGCTCGTTGACGGCGTAGGATCCAGCCGACGACTTCGACGCCCTCGCCGATGACTGGACTACCGATCACGAAGAGGGCAGCGCCGTAGGTCACCGCGCCGCTCACCGACAGGAAGATCAGCCGGATCAGTGAGGATTCCGGCCGTCCCCCCGACACGAACTCGCGCAGCAAAAGCACGATTGCGATCATTGCCGCGGTTGCTGCAAATACCGGCCAGAGCTGCGACCAGAGTTCGGCGAACCTCCCGTTCAATTCGGTCAATACCTCCCGGGCCATGAATATCATGACCGCGCAATAAGCCGGCGTCGAGAACAGGACCATACCTGACGCTCCACCCCACAGCGCGCCGATGACGGCAGCAGCCGGCATCACGATCAACAGCGCGCCACAGTACCAGACCAAGAACCCCTCTCGGCGCCGCGCGAACAAAACCGGCGGCAGCAGGACATCGACGGCGCGCACCGCCCCATAGACGCACAGCAACCGCAGGACCGGGACCGAAGCCAACCATTTCGGACCGAGCAGCACGGTGACCAAGTCGTCCGCGACCAACGAGATTCCCGCCGATGCCGGTACGGCGATCGCGGCGGTCAGGCGCACGGCGCGGTAGAACGCGGCGCGCATCGCATCGATGTCGCGCTGCAGCTCCGCCATCACCGGCGAGCTCAGCATGTTGACGACGGCCGAGATCTTGCTTCCCGGGGTCAGCGCCAATTCTTCTGCCATCGAGTAAAGGCCGATGGTGGCGACCTGCCCGCTGATCTTCCCGATGACCAGCGTGTTGGACCACTCGCGCAACACCCACAAGGTCTTGACGCCTAATGTTGCCAGGCTGAAGCGGATCACCTCCCTGACCCGATCCCCGCCGACGCGCAGGCCGGGACACCATGGCGCGAAGGCTACAGTGGCGGCGCTGCGCGCAGTCGGGGCGACGAGCGCGGCGACGACCAGCGTCCATACCCCCAATCCGCCGAGCGCACATGCCAGGGTGACCGGCAACGTTACCACCGCGCCGATGACTTCGGCTTGCGACACACGATCGAGCGCAAGCCGCTTGCGCAGCAAGCTGTCGGAAACCACGCGGCAGGCAGTTATCGGCAGGATCACGGCCAATACCGGAAGGACCTCGGCGAGGCGAGGCACGGCGAACCAACCGGCGATCATCGGCGCCGAGAACATGAGAGCGACGCACCCGATCGTCGCCAAACTCATGACGATCCAGAAGCACGTATCGATTTCACGGCGGTCGAGGTCGCGGAACTGGATGATCGCCGAGCCGAGCCCCATTTCGGCGAGCATGCCCATCGTCCCGGTCCAAAAGGTGGCGAGCGCCATTACGCCGTAATCGGCCGGCACGAGGATGCGAGCGACCAGCAAGGTCGTGGCAAAGGTAACGACTTGCAGCACCCCGCGCGACCAGGTGATCCAAAACATCGAGCGGGCGACGCGCACCCGCAACGATGGGGTGCCCAATGCCGGCATCAAATTCTCACCTGCCCCGCCGCATGGCGAAACTCAAAATCACCAACGGCCCTGAACATAACCCGTGCGATTGGCGGCGGCGAGCGGGGTGGCGGCAGTGTTCTGCCGCGACGCCTGCAGTCGCATCGCGACCGACCCAATCGGGACCGTGATCTCTTTTGCGACCAGCCGCCGCGCCGCGTCGAATATGAAGATGATGCACCAATATTCGTCCAGATAAGCCTGCGAAGCAAAGGCGCCGGCGGTCGCATAGCCGACCAGCACGGCTTGCCCCATCCGTCCGAGCAGGTTCGCCCAGGCGAGCTCGGGCCGGCTCCGCGACCGGCGGATCAGCCACGCGCAGTTGAGCCACGAATACCCCAGTATCATCAGGAACAGCGCGAGACCGACCCAGCCATGCTCCGACAGCGCGTCGAAATAGATGCTGTGCGCCGCACGCGGCTTTGTCAGCCGCGGCAAATCGGTGCCGCGCAGCATATCATTGGTGATTGCCGGAGAGAAGGTTACCCTGAAGCCGCCGCCGGTCGCCGGGTGGAGTTCGGCGATCCGCAGGGAAATCTTCCAAAGTTGGATCCGGCCCTCTGCCGAGTTGTCCTCCTGGTAGGTTTCTATCGTCCCCATTCGTTGAAACCATTGGTTTGGGGCGAACAGGTAGACGCAGACCGCCAGCATGGCGATCAGGATACCCGCCGAAACTTTCGCCCGGGATCTGAGCCAGAACACAGCGCCCATTGCGCACACGCCAACCAATGCGCCGCGGGAGTAGGTCAGAAAGACCGCCACGGTGACGAGGAAACCCATCGCCATCAGGCCACGGCGGAGATGCCGATTTGTCGTGAGCTGCCATTGATAGAAGATCAACGGCAAAATCAATATCAAGCCGAGGCCGAAATCGTTGTTGTCTGCAAGCATCCCTCCGTCCGGCCCGTGAATTCTGCTGCCGCCGTGAAGGATGCCCGAGATCGCGCCTTTGACCCCCCAGATCCCGATCGTCAGGGCGACCGTCCAGATCAGCTGGTTCACCCGCTCGCGCGTCGTCGTCAAAGCGTATCCGACGAGGCACATGAACAGCATCTTTTCGACGCCGGTCCACTTCACCCAGACATCCGCTGACGGTCCCAGCGCAAACCACGACGTGACCGTGATCCACAGCGAAAACAGCAACGTCAGTATCACCAGCGGCGTGAGCGGGAGGTGCTTTTTCTCGGTTCGAGAAAACAGCCACGAGATGCAGGTCAGAATCGCGATGACATAGGCGTAATTGAGCCCGGCGAACGGCCCACCCCAGATCAAGGTATGAAAATTACCCAGCGAGAAAACATACCAGATCAGCACCCCGTAAAACGGGGATACGAAAATCAGCGGCAAACTCGAAACGAACGCTAGGAAAAAGGCCAGCCCTCGCATCTCGGCTTAACCCGTACGGTCCGCCGGCGAACGGCCGCCCGGCCCGGATGGCTGGCACGCGCAGTGAGCTGGCGGCAATCGCCCAATCATGGCAATAACGCCGATCACTGGCTTCAGCAGTTCGTCTCGCCGACTTGCCGCCTTTTGGTTCCGTAAAACAGAAACCATCCGCCAAGCCGGCTAAATGTCTGAATGCCGAGAAAGCCTAAGAGCTCGCTGGGATTGTTCCGACTCCATCGCAAATTACGCAGATAGCTGCCGATCCGGCGGTCTGGAACGATCGGCCGCGCTATCTTGACAATCGCCTCGATATCGATGACGCCGTTGTACCGGGCGGCCACCTCGTCGCAGCTGTTAAAAAAACGGACGTGGCCGGGCCAATCGAAATTCGGAACCGAGCAGATGCACCATGTCCCTTCGCGCCACAGGCGGATCGCGTCGTGATCGCCGTCGACGTGTTCCAACATCTCGGTACAGACGATCGTGTCGTACTCGTGAGCATAAGATCGGGCATCGAGGGCGTCGCCTACGGAAAACAGGTCCGGGCGGCCGGTTCGCTCCGCCGCATTGCGGATTGCCTCCGGGCTGAAGTCGAAACCCTGATAGGGACCGTGGTGCTGTTGCAGGATCAGTCTCGCGAGGAAGCCGCTGCCGCACCCGACTTCGAGAATTGAACGACTGCCGTGGTCGCGAATGTTGTCGATGATCTTACGGAAGAGGGTGTCGTATCGCGTCCGTGTCGCAGCGACATCCAGCCCCGCGTGCATGCGGTCGTAAAAATCCGGCCCCTGTTGCTCCATCAGTGAGCTCCGATCTGCTGTGGCTCGTGCGCTGCGGCGCGGCGCGCTTGCGCGGGCTACTCAGGGCGCTACCGGCGCTGCCCGATCGGAGAACAGCCGTCCGTGCCGCAGCCAGCGGATAATTTCCATAAAGCCTGTCATCTCGGCTGCGAATTCGATGTCGGACACCGGCCCACCGTCGACCACCCGTCGCAGCGCGAACCGCGGCGTATCGGCGTAGTTGAAGCCCGGTTCGATAGTGGTGGCACTTTTCACGCCCAACGCCGCCAGCCACGCTCCCTGGTGGAGCCCGTAAACCCCGCTCGGGTAGCAAAAATGCTCAAGGGGATGTGACACGATCGGCTCGAGAAATCGTCGATTCTCGGCAATTTCGGATTCGATCAACTCGCGGTCGTGAAGCGGCCATTGGTGCCGGTGGGAGTGTAACTGGATATCGACCCCATTATCCGAAAGACACCGGAGTTGCTGTTCATCCATGACCCGGAACAGCTGCTGCTGTTCGATGTCGGCAAACGAGACGCCGAGGGCTTCGGCCAGTTCCTTTAGAAATTTGAGACGCTCGTCCGGTGGCAAAGACCCGCCGAAAGTCTGCGCTGCCGCTTCGGCCTCGGCGGCCTGCGACAGCAGTTCGAATGTGCCAAGCCCGCGCGGTAATTCGACCCGCAGCGCCGTGCTGTGCCAAAACAGATATGACAACGTCACCGTATAGACCGGCATCGGGTTCTCGACGTAGTAGGTCGTCACATAGACGGTCACCGGGATCCGCAGTTCTTTGATTATTGGCAAAGCTACCGTATAAACGCCGTTCCAGCCGTCGTCCATTGTGATGACGGTAGCACACGGCGGGAGATGGCCCGTATTCAATGCCTCTATTGCGGCGCCCAAGGGCAAAATCGGGTAGCCTCCGCGTTTCAAATACTCGATCCTCTGACGAAACAATGCATCGCGGATAAATAACGTACTTCTATATTTGTACTCGTCTGCAACCGCGAAGCCGTGATAACAGATGATGCGCAACCCGCCGCGCGTCAGATATCGCGCCAGGCGGAAAAGCCCGAAAAAATCGCAGACGTGCAGCGCAAACCGGATCATCGAACGCCGCATCGGTATTGCGCCGGCGAAAAGCCCAAACAATTTTGCAAGCGGTGGGCCGGCCTGCGCTAAGTCGTGTTTCATGCGAACCCCGAGCGCCACGCCAGCGATTTACGTCATCCCGATCGGTGTTGCGACCAGCCCGCACAAGTGAGATATTCGGCGGCCCGGATAATAGCGAAATATTTTACTGGGCAGTGATAGCACAATCCTGATCCTGGCTCCAACAATGATGCGGACATAGTTAAGCAATGGTGTATTCCAGGACAGCGCGTCAGGACCTCATCAGGCGCCGCTGCTACAAAGGGTGGCAGTCAATGGTTACGGAACGCTGACCAACCCGCGGGGCCGCCCTCCCTCCGGGGTCAGGGGAGCGGCCCGACTCCCGAGCGCTCGCGGCGCGATCTCACCGATTTCGAGAGCCCGTCATTGCTCGCCAGCCGCCCGGTAGCTCTCGAAGACCAGTCGAACCGCACGCGCGCACTCGCTGGCCGGGATCGGCGGAGGATCCCCGCGTCCATAGGCTTGCAGCGCTTCTTCGATGGCGCGCGGATAGCCCGCCTTCCATCCCGCGGGCTGCGGAACGACTTCCTCGCGACCGGGCGAGAGCATCTGTAGACCACCCGGGATCTGGCGTACGAGGAGCCGCGCGCCGGCCACCTTCTGTTCGCCGTCGGTCTGGTTTGCCGGCCAAGTCGGCATCGTGTAGCCGACTTCGTTGTGAAACAGCATGCCGCTCGGGGTGCGCACGGTGGCGAGGCCGTAATCCTCGACTTCACCGCCGTGCACTAGCCGGCTGACCACAGCGGAAACCACCTCGGGCTCCTCGCCGGTCAGAAACCGCGCCATGTCGAAGCCATGCACGCCGAGGTTCAACAGGGCGCCGCCGCCGGCTTGCGACTTCTCGGCCATCCACGGCGAATCCCACTCGACATAGCGCCGCATCGTCGGACGTATCCCGCGAAAGACGATGTGCGAGATCTTGCCGAACTCGCCCGCCTCGATCATGCGCTTTACGGTGAACGCCCAGAAGGAATACCGCGACATCAACGGCACCCCGACCCAGGCGCCTTTGGCGGCGGCGAGACCGGCGAGCGCCTCCACGGTGTCGGGATCGGTGCCCCACGGCTTCTCCATCACGAACGGCACTCCGGCGGCGACCAGGAAGCGGAAGATATCCGGCATATCGCAGTGCCGGCCGAGGGCGATGACGAATTCCGGCCGCGTTGCCTCGATCATCCGGCGATAGTCGGTGAAAGGCGTGCTGCCGAAACGTTCGGCGCGCTCTGTGGCGATGTGCTCGGAGCGGTCCGAAACGCCGACGATGTCGCATTCGAGGTCCCGCAGGATACGCAGATACGAGGCGTCGTAGGCGGAGTGCCAGTGGCTCACTTCGATAGCGGCGACCCGCTTTGGGATGCTCACGAAATCCTCCTTCGATAGCCGCTTTTGCGCGCTTGAGTGTTTTGATCACCATACCACCCGATGCCGTGACCCGGTGATCCGACCGCATGCTAACCTCTGCGGCCGGTACCGGAGAGAGCCCGGCTTTCCCGTTAGCCTTATCCCGAGGGAGGAGATCGACTTGGCCATCGACTACGAGAAGCGCGACGGCGTTGCCTACATCACGCTAAACAATCCGCAGAAGGCGAATATTCTCGACAAAGCGACGTCGAATGAGATTTCGCAGGCGTGGATCGACCTTTGGGAGGATCGCAATATCCGTTGTGCGATCCTGACCGGCGCGGGCGATCGGCACTTCTGCGGCGGCCACAATTTAGCACCGCGCCCAGATCTCACCAGTGAGGACCGGGAATATCTGCGCACACAGCGCATCTACTGGCCGCTCGCCGGTACGGTGCACGGCCAGACGACCGGGGTCGACGGGCGAATGGGCGACCATTACCCGCGGGTCTGGAAACCAGTCATCGCGGCGGTCAACGGTTGGGCCGCGGGAGCGGGGCTCTACATCCTGCTTTCGTCGACCGATATACGCATTGCGAGCCGCGAGCACGCGCGCTTCAAATTTGCGCTGCTGACCCAGGGCTGGCTCGGTCATGGACCAGGCGCCAGCCTGCTGGTGCGTCAGCTCCGTTACATCGACGCGATGAAGATTTTGCTGACCGACGAGCCCTTCGACGCCGACGAAGCCTTGCGGATCGGTCTTATCAACGAAGTCGTCCCCCACTCGCAGCTGATGGAGCGGGCGGAAAAGATCGCGCGCCACATCGTGACCTTGCCGCCGGTTGCCGTTCGCATGATGAAGGAGTTCGTGATCCGCTTTGGCGACCTGCCGACCGATCAGGCGTGGCATGTCCAGAATTTGATCAACTCCATGCTGATCCAGACGACGACCGATGGCGAAGAAGGGCGCCAGGCATTCAACGAAAAGCGGCCGCCGAACTTTACCGGCGCCCTGCGGCGTCGCGGCGAAGCGTGGGAGCAACCCTCGCAGGAGGATGCCAAGCGTCTCGACGAGGCCTATCGCAGCGGTGAATTTTAGCGAGACGCCTTGGCCGTTTAGTTAACGGTCTGCAGCTCGCCGAGGCGATCGGCCAGCCGGTTCAGTTCCCATTCGCGAGCCAAGGCCGCGGCCTCGCCCCAGCTTGGCCGCTGGTCGTGCAAGGCCGGAAGCGGCGCCGAGGCATCCATCGTGGCGATTGATCGGTAGAGCCGCAACTGCTCCGCCTGGTTCGCGAATTTTCCCTGTGCGAGGACGCTTTCGAGCGATCCGTAGCGGCGCAGCAGGCTGGCGGCGCTTTTCGGGCCGACTCCTGCTGCACCGGGTATCTTGTCCGACGAATCGCCGCGCAGCGCGATGAAATCGGGGACCTGGACGGGTTCGACGCCATAGCGCTCGCGCACCTCGGCGGGTCCGATCCGCGCCATCTCGCCAGCGCGAACCGGCTGGAGGATGACCGTCGAAGCCGAAGCCAGCTGGAAGGCGTCGCGGTCGCCGCTCGCAACCACTGCCGCGCCGCCCCGCCGCTCCTCCTGTGCGACCGCCGCGGCGAGAAAATCGTCGGCCTCGTACCCCGCGGCCTTCGCAAAGGCGAACCCGCAAGCCGCCACGAATTGCGGCAGGACTTCGAGCTGATCGAGCAGCTCGGCATCAAAAACCCGACCGGCTTGATAACCTTCGAGCGCCCGGTGCCGGTAGGTCGGCGCGTCGAGCGTGTCCCAGCCGACGAACACCGCTCGCGGCGCCTCCTGCGCATAGAGCCGCAACAGGAAATTGGCGAAACCGACAATCGCTCCGCCACCCTTGTCGCCGCGTCGTCGGATCGATTTCGGCAGCGCGTGATAGGACCGATGCGCGAACGAATTGCCGTCGATCACGAGCAATGGTCGGTTCATGATCGGCCGATCGTTTCCTTGTTCGGACGGAACCTGTCGGGTCTAGGATCGTCCTCCATCAAGGAAAATACCGGGCGAGTCAATGCGGGTACTAATTTGCGGAGGCGGCGTGGTCGGCGCCTCGATCGCTTATTTCCTCAGCTGCCGCGGCGTCGAGGCGATCGTCATAGAGCGGGTGGGCCTGGCTTCGGCGGCGTCTGGGAAAGCGGGAGGTTTTTTGGCGCTCGACTGGTGCGACGGCACGCCGCTCGAGCCGTTGGCGCGGCGGAGCTTCGCCTTGCATGCCCGGCTGGCGCAGGAGATCGATGGCGATTGGGGCTATCGCCGTCTCGCTACGTACGGCGGCGTCGCGGGCCATCGCAGTGGACTTCGCGCGCGCCGCAACGCCCATCCGGTCGATTGGCTGTCACCGGGCGTGACCCTGGATCAGCCTCTTGGCTCGATAGACACCACGGCGCAGGTTCATCCCGGAAAATTTACCGCGATGATGATGCGCGCGGCGCAGGCGCAAGGAGCCGAACTGCGCCTCGGTAAAGTCACCGGCATCCTGTGCCATGGGGATGGGTCGACCGTGAAAGGCGTCACGGTTGACGGCGCGACCATCGAGGGCGATGCCATCGTTATCGCGATGGGCCCTTGGTCGCTGCTTGCCGCGCAGTGGTTGCCATTGCCGGGCGTCTTCGGGCTGAAGGGCCATAGCCTCGTCTTCGACACCGGAACAAGGCTGCCGGCGGAGGCGGTGTTTCTCGAATACCACGAGGCGAACGGCGCGCTAGAATCTCCCGAGCTCTTTCCGCGCGCCGATGGGACGACCTATGTCTGCGCGATTTCCAGCGAGAGCCCGCTGCCGGTCGACCCGGTCGACGTAAAGCCGGACTTGGGTGCGATCGAACGCTTAGAGACGATGTGCAGTCGGCTGTCGCCGGTGCTCGCCTCGGCAAAGATCCTCGCTCGGCAGGCCTGCTATCGTCCGATTACGCGAGACGGCCTGCCGCTTATCGGTCAGATGCCGGGCGTCGCGGGCGCTTACGTAGCGACCGGCCATAGCGTCTGGGGCATTCTCAATGCACCCGCGACCGGCGAGGCAATTGCCGAGCTGATGATCGACGGCGCCGCGCATACCGTCGACCTGTCGGCTTTCGACCCGGCCGGTTTCCACCTTTTGATCCGACACGGCTGCGCGGCAGTTTCTCGGTCGATCAAACAGGCTGCTCGCAGTTGATCATCCACGGTATGCCAAATTGATCGACAAACATGCCAAAGCGGACGGCCCAGAAGGTCTGCTGCAGCGGCATCTGCACCGTCCCGTTTGCCGACAGGGCGCTGAAGATGCGTTCCGCCTCGGCTGGATCGTCGACGCCGATGGTCACCGAGAAGCCTTTCGTCCCGTCATAGCGGTCGGACGGCGCGTCCGAACCCATCAACACCTTGTCGTCCACCACCAGACGCGCGTGCATGATCTTGTTCTGCCATTCAGGCGGCGTCTGTTCCGCCATCGGCGAACCTGCGTACGTGAACATCGCCACGATCTCGCCACCGAGACACTGCTGATAAAACTTAAACGCCGTCTCGCACTGCCCATTGAAGGAAAGATAAGGATTCAATTGCATGGGCCACTCCTCTGGGTAACGGATGGTTGCCAATCCGCCGACGAGCGGCGGTCCTCGTCTACTTTCTTTTCGCCAATTCGTTCTCTAACTTGCGCGCATCTTCGATCGCCTCGCACGGACCGAAATCCTCGAGCTCGAACAGCTGACGCAGCTCGATTTCGCCCTCCGCTCCTTCGCCGAACGGATTGGGGCAGCGCTTGGCCCACTCGACGGCCTCTTCTTTCGACTTCGTCTGGATCAACCAGTATCCGGCAATCAACTCCTTGGTCTCGGCGAAAGGCCCGTCGACGACAGCGGGTTTTCCGCGCGAGAACTTGATGCGAGCGCCCTTCGAGCTCGGTTGGAGACCGGCGAGGTCGATCAGCGCGCCGGCTTTCGCCAGCTCCTCGTTGTATTTGGTCATTGCCGCAATCAGCTGATCTTCCGGCATGACCCCCGCTTCGCTGTCTTTGTTGGCTCTGACCATCATCATGAAACGCATTGCGTTGCTCCTTGGGGTTTCGATTTGGAATCGGGCTTCCAAAGGAACCGTCTGAACCTCGGCTCCACTGAGACGTCGAACGAGGGCGGCGAGATCGACACCCTGCTCCAACTTTTTTTCGAGCTCGACCGAACGTCCGTTATGTGTCGGCGAACCGCACCGCGGCGATCGGCGGCAACCGCGCCTCAGGCATCGTCCAGGTGTCGCCGCCGTCTTCAGAGAGCCACAAGCCGCCGCTCGTCGAGCCGAAGGCGAGACATTCGCCGGTCAGATCGACTGCAAGGGCATGGCGCCATACGAGATCGTAGGCGTGACGCTGTGGCAGTCCCTTACTCAACACCTCGAAACTGCGGCCGGCGTCGCGGGTGCGCGCGACCACAATCTTGCCGTCGACCGGGATGCGCCGCTCGTCCTTGATCGCCGGGACGAACCAGGCGGTGTCCGGGTCGCGTGGATGGGCTGCGACCGCAAAGCCGAATTTCGAGGGGCGGATCGCCGTCACTTCGCACCACGTCGCGCCCGAATTCTCGGAACGGAAGACACCGTTGTGGTGCTGGCACCACACGATTTCGGGATCCGCAGCACAGCGCGCCAGCCGATGGACGTCCTGGGCGATCGGGTCCTCGCGGTGCTCCGGCGGCATGTACTCGTTGTACATGCCGCGGTTGATCAGCCGCCACGACGTGCCGCCGTCGGTGCTCGCCCATACGCCGGCGGTCGATACTCCGATGCGGATGTCGCTGGGATTGCGCGGATCGACCAGCACGGAGTTGATGCCGGGCTGCTCGCCGCCGGCGACGCCCATCCACCGCCGGCGCTCCGGCATATGCCACAGCGCCTCGTTCAACAGCCACGATACTCCGCCGTCATCGGAACGGAAGAGGCCGCCGGGCATGGTCCCTGCCCATAGCCGGCCCGGTAGACCGCCCGGTTCGAGCACCCAGATCTTGCCGAGCGACCAGGGATGGGGATCCTCACCGTCGTCATCCGGCTTTGGCGGAAACACCGGGACCGCAAGCTCGCCCCACACGCCGGCGCGGTCGCGGCGCCATAGCTTGGCGCCGAAATGGCCGAGATCGAGCGCGGCATAAAGCGAGCCGTCGCCATCCGCCAGCACCGCGGAGACCGGATCGCCGAGAAACTGCGTATCGACGATCTCCCATGCGCCGTCGCCGCCCGCAAATTCGAACAGACCTTTGCGGGTACCGACGTGAAGCCGATTTGTCATCCTTCCCCTCCGCTAGCCGCCGGACAGTGCCTGTAAGATGTAAATCTCGTCATGCGGGCCGACCGGGTCGCCCAATCTTGCCCGATCCCGAACCGCCTCGCCGTTCACATAGACGGCGACGTGCCGACGCAGAGCGCCCTGGTCGTCGAGCACGTAGCCACGCAGCGCCGGGCGAGAGGCAAACACTACCCCGAGCGCGTCGCCGACAGTTTTGCCATCTACGCGTACTGAAGGCGCCGGCAGAAATCGCTGCAGCGCAGAGGTAAATGAGACCGTCGGCATGCAAGTCTTTTGGTACCTATAGACTGGGGTTTCGCGACAGCAAGTTGCAAGCAATCGTGAGCATCGGTTTAAGGCTAGAAGTCGTTTGCCAGGTATTCGTCGAAGCGTTCGAGGCAACTCGTCCAGCCGCCCTCGTGCGAATTACGCGCTGCCACCGATTCGAAGACGCCTTGGTGCAGAGTTAGCCTCGTCCTGCTGCCCAATTCGGCAAAGGTCACCGTCACTAGCGTTTCGGGACCGGAATTTTCCCCGGCGTCCTCCGTGGCATAGGTAAAGACGAGGCGCTCCGGCTCGACGATCTCGCGGTAAACGCCGCGCTTGCGATGCTCGCTTCCGTCGGGGGCGCGCATGCGGCGAAACCAGCTGCCGCCGGGCTGGACGTCCATCATGCAGGAAACCGTCGTAAAGCCCTGCGGGCCCCACCAGCGCGCAAGGTGCTCAGGGTCGGTCCAGGCCTTGAAAACGAGGTGGCGCGGAGCATCGAAGATCCGCGTGATGACCAGCTCCCGCTCCGCGACTTGCGTCACAGTGCTAGTCCTCGCGCCCATCGCCGCTACTCTTGTTTTGAAGCTCGCGCAGATAATCGTCCAACCGGTCCAAACTCTGCTCCCAGAATTGGCGATAGTGCTCCAGCCAGTCGGCAGCGTTCTTGAGCGGACCCGCTTCGAGCCGGCAGGGGCGCCATTGCGCCTCGCGGCCGCGTGCGATCAAACCGGCGCGCTCCAGCACCTTGAGGTGCTTGGAAACGGCAGGCATACTCATCTCGAAGGGTGCGGCCAGCTCGGTGACCGACGCCTCGCCCGCGACTAGGCGAGCCAAGATCGCGCGCCGGGTAGGATCGGCGAGGGCGGCAAACGTGATGCTGAGTCGGTCGGGGGACATGTCTCGGAGAACGGCTCAGTTAAATAACTTGATCGTTAAATAAGGCGGTTGCAAGACCGTGTCAAGAGGCGCTTGAACGCCGCCGCGACTGTCTATCCGAGCGCACCCGATTTGCGCAGTGCGGCGATCTCGGATTCAAGCATATCGAGTACTTCGCGCAGCACGGTCTCGGTATCAGCACCGAGTGCGGGCGCCGCGCCAGATGTCCGGCCGAAGCTGGCGCGCCATGGCAGGCCCGGGAGAATATCGGGGCCGTGGGTTTCCCAGAACCCGCGCTCGCTGAGGTGTGCGCTTTTGACGAGGTCAAGCGAACTGGCAAGCGCCTCAGCCGGGATTCCGGCAACCCGAAGTTCGGCCGCGGCGGCACGGGCAGCCTGGGGATGTAGCCAGGCGGCGAGCGTTTGGTCGATCGCGGCGCGACGTTTCCTGCGCTCGCCAAACCCCAACTCTGCCTTCGCTGACAAGCCGGGGACTAGCGCGCAGAGCCTGCGCCACTCCTCGTTGCTCCTGACGACGAGGCTGATCCAGTCGTCGTCTCCGGCGCAGCGGTAGACGGCGTGCGGGGCGTGACGGCTGGAATCGTTGCCGTGCGGCTGCGGCGGGGCTTCGAGTTGGCTCGTCAGCAAGGGCTCGGCCATCGTCCATAGCATCGCCTCGATCATCGAGAAATCGATGCGGACAGCGGCGCCGCTGCGTTGGCGATGCCAAATCGCGGCCGCGACGACGAAGGCGAGCATCAGGCCGCACATCGGGTCGAGCCAGGCGAGGCCGATTCTCGGTGCGACACCGGGGTGACGATTGAGCCCGGAGAAACCGGCATAGCACTGCAGCAAGGTGCCGTAGGCGACGGCGTCCGCTTCCGGACCGGTGCGCCCGAGGCCGGACGCCGAAACATAAAGCAGATCGGGATTTATGGTCCGCACGGCTTCCGCTCCGAGGCCGAGCCGATCCATCACTCCGGTCGCGAAATTTTCGATCAGCACGTCGGACCGGGCGGCGAGCGCCCGCGCCACGGCGATCGCCTCCGGCCGCTTCAAATCGAGAACGATGCTGCGTTTTGCTTGACCGAGCACCGTATGCAATTCGGACATGCGACCCGGGTCGCCGCGGCCGGGCGCTTCGATCTTGATGACGTCGGCGCCCATCGCGGCGAGATAGCGGGTCGTGGTCGGGCCGGCGATGACCCAGCTGAAATCGAGAACGCGAACGCCCGAGAGCGGCATCGGTCCCGGCGGGCGAAGTCTTTCATTAGTGTTGACGGCATTGGTGATTCGCAGTCCGAAGGGTGGTCCGGGAGCTTTGACCGTCCGGCCGGCGATTTCGAGCGATCGCCAAAAATCACGGTGATCAAGCTGCGGCGAAGTCAACTGCTCCGCCGGCTCGCGCAGCGGAAAGCTGGGTACATGGGCGGCCTGGGCCGCATCGGCGATCCATTGTTTGTCGTATCTAAGGCTCCACGCAGACATCAGGGCGTGAAGCGCGTTCCAGTTGGCGACCCGGTCGGGTTTGGTGGCGAAGCGCGGCTGCTTGCCCCAGTCGGGCGCGCCCATGACCAGCAGCCACGACGCCCATTGCCGGTCCTCTCGTGGGGAGATCGCGACGTACCCGTCGTGTGCCGGCAAAATTGTCACGGTTGCGCCGTTACCGTCGGTCACACGTTTGCGTGACCGCGTTCTTCCGGTGAGCCCGGTACGCGCCAGTTCGGTCATCGCCAGCGTCGCCAGCGCCTCCTCGATCGAGACGTCGATGACGGCGCCGCGCTCAGCCGCGAGCGCCGCATGCATGCCGGCGCAGGCAGCAGCGAGCCCGCCGATAAAAGCGGACTGCTCGCCGACCGGGCGGATCGGCGGTTCCGCGAGATCGTCTACCTGTCCGGTCAGCAATCGGGCAATGCCACTGGCGAAAAACAAAGTGAGGTCGGCTGCCGGATCGTCAGCTCGCGGCCCGGTCTGTCCGAAAGGAGATATGAACACAAGCGCCGCTACCGCATTGAGCCGGCGAAGAGTGTCGGCGTCATAGTGCAGCGCGCGGAGCTCCCGAGGCGACCCTTCGCAGATGATCAAATTGGCTGTCGCGATAGCATCGTGGATCGCGGCTTGGCCGCCGGAGACTAGCGTCTTGGCGTGATTGAGGTAGGCCCCGAGGTGGGTCGACATGTCGGGGGCGACGCAAGTGACGTTGGCGCCGACCTCGGCGAGAAGCCGCCCGCAAACCGCGGCGGCGGCGCCGTCACCGAGCTGAACAACCCGATAGCCTGCGAGCAGTGCCACAGAGAGCGGCTCTCTGCCTGGCGTCCGAAACGGGAATTCAGTGGCCATGGTCTGCCGAGGGAGCACAGGCCCGTATCACGGCTTCGAACTTGGCCTTGGCGCCGGGGCCGCGGGCGTACGGGCTGAGGATGGGCACGTCGATACCGGAGCGCCGGTAAGCCTCGACCCGGTCGCGGCATTGCTCCGCCGTCCCTGCAATGCTCGTGGCGTCGATCAGCTGGTCGCTAACGGCGCGCTCGGCGGCCACTTGGTCACCGCGCGACCAGGCGGTTGCAATCGCGGCCGCCTCGTCCGAAAAGCCGTGCTCGGCCATCATCCGGTTATACCGAGGAAAGAAGCCGGCATAAAAGGCGACCCCCGGCCGCAGCGCATCGAACGCCGCTTCGCGGGTCTGCGCGACCGCGATGGGCAGCAGCGAGGTGACGACGATCCGGCTCGGGTCGCGGCCGGTTCGTAGCGCTCCTTCGGTCAGCCGCTCCCTCACTGCCGCCGCTGTCGCCAAGGTGCTGCGCGTCAGAATGACGCCATCGGCTATCTCGCCGCTGGCGATGATCATCTTCGGGAAAACCGCGGAGACGCAGATCGGGATTGTCGGGCGAAGCGCGGCGAACCAGAGGTCGAAACCCTCGATGCGGACGGTTTCGCCCGCGTAGCTGACCCGGCCGTCGCGCAGCAGCTCGCGGATTATCGCGACGGATTCCCGGACCCGGGTCAGCGGCTTCCCATAGGCCACCCCATGCTCGGCCTCGATCTGAACCTTATGGCTCGAGCCAACCCCGAGAATAAAGCGCCCGGCCGAGAGGTGGTCCACGGTCGCCGCGGCCATGGCGATGGTCGGCACCGTGCGAACAAAGACGCTGGTGATGCTGGTCCCCAGCAGGATCGTCGAGGTCTGCATGGCGCACGCCGCCAGCACCGCAAACTGATCGCCGCTATGCCCTTCGGCGACCCAGGCCGACTCGTAGCCGAGCGCCTCCGCCAGCCGCACGCATTCGACAATCTCCGTGGGGGCGGCCCCTCCCGAGAACGCAATGCCGATGCGACTCATCTCGGCCCCTTAGAATCCGCTCTATCGGTCAAGCCAAGCGTCGTCGAACCGCCACCCATTGAAGATGCTGTTGACCATTATCGTGACACCGTGCACCCGTGGGTAATGGCAGGTCCCGAGGCGGTATTGGTAGATGATCGGGCGGGCGGCGTCCTCCTGCAGTCGGCGGTCGATCTCCCAGACCAGTTTTTTGCGCTTTTCCTGGTCGGGTTCGACCGATTGCTGGTCGTACATTTTTTCGAGCTCCGAATTGCAGTAGTTGGTGTAGTTGCGTTCCGAGCCGCAAGCATAGTGCTCGTAGAGATAGGCGTCCGGGTCGTCGACCCCCGATCCCGACAGATTGGCGCCGACCATAAAGTCCTTGCGGGCGATCTTCGGGAACCAGTTGGCGGTTTCGACAGCGTCGAGCTCGCCGTCGATATAGATCTCTTTCATTTGATCGATCAGGATGACGGCGGGGTCGCGATACTGGGCAATATTGCGGGTCGCGACTTTGACGGGCAGGCGTTGGTCGGGCCCGTAGCCATGCTTCTCCATCAGCTTGCGCGCCTCGGCGCGGTTGGCGGCGACATCGGGACCGTAACCCGGCAATGTCTGCAGAATTTCCGGCGGCAAGCCCCACAGCCCGCCCGGCGGCGGCAGCATCGCTCCGCTGATATCGCCTTGGCCTTCGGCCAGGATGTCGAGAAAGCTTTTTCGGTCGATCGCCAATTGCATTGCCCGGCGGATGTCCGGATCATTAAACGGCGCGGCCTCTCGGTTGACGAGCAAGTTGATCGCCACCGGTGTCTGCGTCAGCTCGCAAATCGCTTCGGGCGCCTGGCCCTTGATGTCGCGCATCGACTGCACCGTCGCTTCGTAAGGGAAGGTCATGTCGAACTTGCCGGCGATAAAGGCGAGCGTCTGGGTCGAACGGTTCGGGATAATGGTCCACTCGATCCCGTCGAGATAGGGCCGGCCCGGTTTCCAGTAATCCGGGTTCTTGGCAAACCGGATGTATTCGTTCGGCTTGAACTCGACAAATTTGAAAGGGCCAGTGCCGATCGGATGGGTCCGCATGTCGCGCGGCGGCACGTGACAGGGATAGACCGGCGACATGCCGGTCGCGAGCAGCATCAAAAACGCCGGCTGCGGGCGCTTCAGCGTAAAGGTTACGGCGTCTTCGCCGTCGGCGGTGACCTCGTCGAGATTGCGGTACCACGCCTTGCGCGGGTTAAGGCGGAGCTTCTCGCTCATTTTGCCGAGCAGCAGGTCCCAAGTGCATTTGACATCTTTTGCAGTGAACGCTTTCCCGTCATGCCATTTGACGCCTCGGCGGAGCCGAAAACTCAGTCGCGTGTGGTCGCCGTTCCAAGCCCAGCTCTCGGCCAGCTCGGGCTCGATCAAATCGAGGCGGTTCTGCTTCTCGCGCTGATTGAAGAGAACGAGATTGTTGAACACGCCCATAAACGGCGCGACCGCCGAGATCGTCGCCTCCTCATGGATCGACCCGCTCGCCGGGCTGTCGCGGTGAAAGAATTTGAGCACGCCGCCGCTCTTTTGCGCGACTGCCGGACCGGCGCACAGCCATAACAGCGTGCAGCTCAGGATTGCCAGCACCCGTACCCTTCTCGGCATGATCTTCCCTTTCTGGTTGTTGCGGCCAGCATAGCATGGAACCGACGACGCACCTCCGGCACTTATCGATTGCCAATGCGGAACCAGTGAGGTTGGGAAGCCTTTGCTTAGCGTCGCGGCGGGAGGAAGGCGATGACCGACGAGCACCAGTTGGACGGCCCCGATTTTTCACAAGGCGTGCCCCTTTCGGACATTGCCGAGGGCGGGATGCTGAGAGGGCACGTCGCAGGCGAAGCAGTGTTGGTGGCGCGCCGTAGCGATGAGCTGTTTGCGATCGGCGCCGAGTGCACCCACTACCATGGCCCGCTCGCCGAAGGGGTCCTCGTCGAGGCGACGGTGCGCTGCCCGTGGCACCATGCCTGTTTCAGCCTGCGTACCGGCGAAGCATTGCGCGCGCCGGCGCTCAATCCGGTTCCGTGCTGGCGGGTCGAGCAGCGGAACGGGAGGGCCTTTGTCCGCGAAAAGCTCGAGCCGACAAGCGCCAGGGCCCCGATCGCGGCACAACCGGCGCGGCCGGATGACATCGTGATCGTCGGCGGCGGTGCGGCGGGAGAAGCTGCCGCGGAGATGTTGCGGCGCGAAGGCTATGCCGGCCCGATCACGATGCTGAGCGACGATGACGCGCCGCCCTATGACCGCCCAAACCTGTCAAAAGACTATCTCGCCGGCAACGCGCCGGAAGAGTGGATACCGCTGCGCCCGCCCGAATTTTATCAACAGCAGGGGATCGAGTTGCGACTCGGCGCCCGGGTGATGGCAATTCATGGCGATGCCCGAGAGATCGAGCTGGCAGACGGCAGCCGACATCGCTATGGCGCGCTGCTCTTGGCAACTGGAGCCGAGCCGGTCAGGCTCGGCATTCCCGGCAGCGATCTGCCGCACATCCATTATCTGCGAACCTTCGCTGACAGCCGGGGCTTGATTGCGAAAGCGACGGCATCGCGCCGAGCTGTCGTGGTCGGCGCGAGCTTTATTGGTCTCGAGGTCGCGTCGTCGTTGCGGACGCGCGGGCTCGAAGTGCATGTCGTGGCGCCCGAGGCGCGTCCGATGGAAACCGTTTTCGGGCCGGAAGTCGGCGATCTCATGCGGCGCGTCCATGAAGAGAACGGCGTCGTCTTCCACCTCGGGACGACCCCGGCGGCATTCGACCGCAACGGTGTCGTCTTGCGGAATGGGGCGCGGCTCGAAGCCGATTTCGCCGTCGTCGGCGCCGGAGTGCGGCCGCGCACCGCACTCGCCGAGCGGGCCGGGATAGCGGTCGATCGCGGCGTCACGGTCAATGAATACCTCGAGACCAGCATCCCGGGCATCTATGCCGCGGGCGACATCGCGCGATGGCCCGACGGGCTGACCGGCGAGCGCATCCGCATCGAGCATTGGGTCGTCGCTCAGCGTCAGGGTCAGGCGGCAGCGCGCAATATGCTCGGCGCCCGCGAACGCTTTGATCAGGTTCCATTCTTCTGGACCCAGCAGCACGATCTGCTGCTGTCCTATGTCGGCCACGCGAGCCAATGGGATCGGATCGAGATCGATGGCCGACTCGAGGCGCGGGACTGCACCGTGACCTACCGGAAAGCCGGCCGCAAGGCGGCGGTGCTGACGATCGGGCGCGATCGCGAAAGCCTCGCCGCCGAGCTTGAGCTCGAAAGAATGATTGCCGCCGGCGATTGACACTGCGAATGATGATAGGATGCGTCGGGTGCAGCCCAGGTGTGAGCTCGACGCATGGAGGGGAGCAAAGAGAGCGCCGCGTCCCTGACCGCTGGCAGTATCGCGCCGAGCGGCGGGCGCGGGGCGTCGCTGTCGATCAGGTTGAGCGCGGTCATTGTGACCGCCACGATCGACGAGCCGCGGGTACTGACCGTTCGGATCGGCCGAGAACCGATCGAGGCGTTGCCCTCCGGTCCTTTGGAGGTGGAGCATCGCACTCTCGAGGTGGGCTTGCGTGCCTGGGTCGAAAGACAGACCAGCCAGCGGCTGGGCTATGTCGAGCAGCTCTATACCTTTGGCGACCGCGACCGGGTCGAGACCGGCGGGTCGTTGCCGGGCCGGGCGTTGACTGTCGCGTATCTGGCGCTGGTGCGAGAGGCGCGGCCGGGCGACGCGGCGGAGGCGCTGTGGCGGAGCTGGTATCGTTTTTTCCCGTGGGAGGACTGGCGCTCCGGCAAACCGAACGCGCTCGCCCCGGTCGAGGAGCGCCTTGCTCTGTGGGCCGAGCAGGGCACTACCGACGCCGAGCGGCGGCTCCGACAAGAAAGGCTCGGCCTGGCTTTCGCTGCCTCGTGGAACGAGGAGTTGGTCCTCGAGCGCTACGAGCTGCTCTACGAGGCGGGGTTGATCCAGGAACGCTGGCGCGATCTCGGCCGCCCGGCACCGGTGGCGGAAGGCCCGGTGTTCGGGGTGCCGCTGGCCGCGGATCATCGGCGGATTCTTGCCACGGCGATCGGCCGTCTGCGCGGCAAGATCAAATACCGTCCGGTGGTGTTCGAGCTGATGGCGCCCGCTTTCACCTTGCTGCAGCTGCAGCGCACCGTCGAAGCCCTGTCCGGCGTGCGTCTGCACAAGCAGAACTTTCGCCGGCTTGTCGAGCAGCAGGGCTTGGTCGAAGAGACCGGCGGGATCAGCGCAGCGACCGGCGGCCGCCCGGCGCGGCTCGTGCGGTTCCGCCGTGAGGTCCTGCTCGAGCGCCCGGCGCCCGGATTGCGATTGCGTGCCGGGCGTCGTTCGATCGCATCTTGACAGGCGGTTGCGCCGCCTTATTCTCATATCCAGCATAACGGAATGCCGGGCGAGGATATCGTCCGGTTTTTCCGGGCCTATTAAATGCTCATTATGAGCATATTAAAGGAGGTTACCGTGCTGCAAACCGCGTCCCAGATCACCCCGGCGGCCTTGCCGCTGCCCGAACTCTATCGGCGGGTCGAGCGGCACATCCCGCCCTTCGAATGGGCGATCCTGGCCGACGATATTGCCGCCATTCTGAGGCTCAAGCGGGAACGCAACGCCGTCGTCCTGGCGCACAATTACCAGACCCCGGACATCTTCCACACGGTCGCCGACATCGTCGGCGACAGCCTGGCACTGGCGCGTGAGGCGGTGCGCACCGATGCCGCGGTGATCGTCCTCGCCGGCGTTCATTTCATGGCCGAGACCGCGAAGCTGCTGAACCCGGAAAAGACCGTGCTGATCCCGGATCTGGAGGCCGGCTGCTCGCTCGCCGCATCGATCACGGCAGCCGACATCCGGCTGTTGCGCGAGCGCCATCCCGGCGTGCCGGTGGTGACCTATGTCAATACCTCGGCTGCGGTAAAGGCCGAGTCCGACGTCTGCTGCACCTCGGGCAACGCCAAGAAGGTCATCGAAGCGCTCGGCGTGCCGCGTGTGATCATGCTGCCGGACGAGTACCTCGCCCGCAATACCGCGGCGCAGACCAAGGTCGAGATCATCGCCTGGAAGGGTCACTGCGAGGTGCACGAGCGCTTCACCCCGGAAGATATTCGGAACTTACGGGAGAGCCATCCAGGGATCACCGTGCTGGCCCATCCGGAATGCCCGCCGGAGGTCATTGCCGAATGCGACTTTACCGGCTCGACCGCGGCGATGGCCGATTATGTCGGCAAAGAGCGGCCGGCGCGCGTCGTGTTGCTGACCGAGTGCTCGATGAGCGACAATGTCGCGCTCCAGTATCCCGATCTCGAATTCGTGCGGCCGTGCAACCTCTGCCCGCACATGAAGCGGATTACCCTGCCCAAGATCCGCCGTACGCTCGAAACCATGACCCATGAGGTCACCGTCGACCCGGCGATCGCCGAGCGGGCGCGGCGCACTGTCGAACGCATGCTCGCGCTCGGTTGAGCCGGAGGCCGGGTTGTGGTGATGCGGCTGATCATCGAGCCGATCGTCCGGGCCGCGTTGCTGGAGGATCTCGGTCGCGCCGGAGACATCACGACTGAGGCAATCGTACCGGACGATGCCAGTGTCGAGGCCGTCATCATGGCGCGCCAGCCGGGTGTCGTCGCCGGGCTCGATGCAGCGCTACTGGCGTTCGAGCTCGTCGATCCGGCGTTGCGGGTCGAGCGCATCTGCGTCGACGGCACACGGATTGCGCGCGGCGAGGTCGTCGGCCGGATCGGTGGCCGGGCTCGCGGTGTGCTCGCAGCCGAGCGCACCGCCCTCAACCTCCTGTCGCGAATGTCTGGGGTTGCGACGGCGACCCGGGCACTCGCCGACGCAATCGCCGGCAGCAGGGCCAAGATCGTCTGCACCCGAAAGACCACACCCGGCCTGCGGACGCTCGAAAAGGAGGCCGTGCGCCTCGGCGGCGGCGCCAACCACCGGTTCGGGCTCGACGACGCGATGCTGATCAAAGACAACCACATCGCCCTTGCCGGCGGTGTGCGGCCGGCGCTCGAACGCGCGCGGCGGCACGCCGGGCACCTCGTCAAGATCGAGCTCGAGGTCGACACTCTCGATCAGCTCGCCGAAGCGTTGGAGGTCGGGGTCGACGCCGTGCTGCTCGACAACATGACCCCGGAGACGATGCGCCGGGCGGTCAAGATGGTCGCCGGCCGCGCCATCACCGAAGCCTCCGGGCGGATCAACCTCGAAACCGCCCCGATCATCGCCGCCACTGGCGTCGATCTGATTTCCAGCGGCTGGATCACCCACAGCGCCCCGATCCTCGATCTCGGCCTCGACATCGCATAAACGGCAAAACCGGAGGACGCTAAGCGAAGGAGGGCGGCGCGCTTAACGTGGTCGCGGCAAGGCGCAAACCGCGCGCGCCGGTCTCGCGCCGCCTGTTTCTCCTGTTTTATCAGGTCGAGATCAGGCGTCGCCAACTCCATTCGATGATTTTCGCGCCCGCTCAGAGGCGCTCGATGCCATGAGAATACAATACGATTATGGCAATTGGGCGGTTGTCGATACCGCAAATCCCGAGCCAGCGGGCACCCTCTGCGCCCGTTCCACCCGCTGCGGATCGAGGTGCTCAATCCGTTTAGCGCAGTTTGAGGCGCTCGACCGAATATCGCGATGCGCGCATTGTGCGGTATAATGCGCTTAACGATAACCCGGAGCACCGTGGGCTGCCGCAGCCATGGCCTCGACCCGCCGTCTTGCCGCGATCCTTGCCGCTGATGTGGCCGGCTATTCGCGCATTATGGGCGCGGACGAGGAGGGCACGCACGAACGTCTGAAGGCGGTTCGCCGACAGCTCGTCGATCCGAAGATCGAGGAGCATCAGGGCCATATCGTCAAGACGACCGGCGACGGCATGCTGGTAGAATTTCCGAGCGTTGTCGACGCAGTGCGTTGCGCCGCCGAGGTGCAGCGCGGGATGATTGACCGCGAGCCCGAGGCGACCGACGAGCGGCGAATCAGGTTTCGCATCGGCGTCAATCTCGGCGACATCATCGCCGAGGGCGGTGATATCTTCGGTGATGGCGTCAATGTCGCGGCGCGCCTGGAAGCGCTCGCCGAGCCCGGCGGGATCTGCGTTTCCGGGACGGTGCGCGACCACATCCGCGACAAGCTGCCCTACCCGTTCGAGGATCAGGGCGAGCAGAGCGTCAAGAACATCGCGCGCCCGATCCGCGTTTATGCGTTGCGCCCCGAAGACATCGCCGAGCTGGCAGTAGCGGGTGTGCCGATCGCGGTGCGTCATCGCTGGCGCGGCGCATTTGCGGCAGCGTCAGTTGCAGCAGCCGCACTAGTGCTCGTCATCGCCTGGTGGATTTGGCCGGCGACGAGGTCTTCTCCGACCGCGCCGGCGGCGGGAGCGTCCGCCCCGTCAATTACGCAGCCCCTCTTAGCGCCTCGCCTGTCGATCGTCGTGTTGCCCTTCACCAATCTGAGCAGAGACCCAGAGCAGCAATATTTCGCCGACGGCATCACCGAGGATTTGACGACCGATCTGTCGCAGGATCGAGCACATGCTCGTGATCTCACGCAATACCGCGTTCACCTACAAGGACAAGCCGGTCAACGCGAAGCAGATAGGCCGTGAGCTGGACGTTCGCTATGTGCTTGAAGGGAGTGTCCAGCGTAAAGGTAATCAAGTGCGGGTCAACGCGCAGCTGATCGACGCCGGGAGCGACTTGCATTTATGGGCCGATCGGTTGGATCGCGATATGGACGACCTGTTCGCACTACAAAACGAAATCACGAGCCGGATCGCGGTCGCGCTCGGCTATGAGCTGATCGCTGCAGAGGCTACCCGACCAACCCAGGATCCAGATGCGCTGGACTATATATTCCGAGGACGCTCTGTACGGCTCAAGGCGAATTCGCCGAAAGTCCTCGCGAGAGGCAATCAGCATGTTCGAGCGAGCGTTGGCGCTCGACCCCGGGTCTGTCGAAGCGCAGAGCTTGTTGGCGAATGCGCTCGCAAACCGGGTAATGGATAATATGACGAACTCGGCCGCAACCGACGTATCACGCGCGGAAGAACTGGTCGGACAAGCCTTGGCGGCATCACCCCGCAGTGCGCTCGCCCATTTTGCCAAAGGCGAAGTGCTGCGTTGCGCAGGACCGTTTCGACGAAGCCATTCCCGAATACGAGACGGTGCTCGCGATTCGATCGCAACGCGTTCGGTGCGTTGAACGCTCTCGCCAGGTGCAAGTTGCTAACCGGGTCAATCGAGGAGGTGATCCCGCTCGTACGAGCGATGCCATCCGCCTCAGCCCCCGCGCATCCCCGGATCGCCATTATGGTATTTCCGGATCGGGCAAGTGCATCTTGCTGCAATCGCGCACCGATGAGGCGATCGCCTGGCTCGAAAAGGCGCGCGGCGCCAATCCGGACATTGCCCGACGTTCACGCTTACCTCGCCTCCGCCTATGCCCTAAAAGGCGACGAGCGAACGCGCCGCCGTCGAACTCGCCGAAGCCCGCAGGCTGAGCGGCGATGCTCGTTATTCGAGCATCGCCCGCTTGAACGACCGCCCAATATTTCGGGGTACCGAAGATCCACGCGCCTGTTCGAAACCACTTATCTTCGCCGGCCTGCGCAAGGCCGGAGTGCCGGAGGAGTAAAGCGACCGGCCTTCTACGGCGCGCGCGGGTCGGGGATCGGGTCGAGGGGCCAGATGGGGCGGCGGACCTTGGTGAAGAGCTCGGGGGTGTAGATCTCCGAGCACAAAGCGCCGGTGTCGACGAGGATGACCTCGCGGGCGATCGGCTCGAAGGCGGCGCGGAAATGCTGCATCGACTTGACCGCGACGGTGCGGTAGCGCGTCGGGTCGATGCCGAGCGAGGTGAACTGGCCGAGATCGACGGCCTGGCCGTTATTGGTGATGACGACGATGTCGATGCCGCCGACGCGGAACACCATCGACGGGCCGTAATTGCGCTCGACGCCGCCGCCCATCGGACCATAGGCGATGAACCGGCCGTTGGTTAGGCACACTACCTCGCCGTCCAAGGCAAGCGGCCCACCGCCCACTGACGGGTCGGTCTTGCCGCCGAGGGTCAATGTGGTTTTCGTCCCGACTCCGGCGCGCATTCCTTCCTGCACGGCCTCGGGGTCGCAGATCGCGTGAAACGCGACGCTCTCGACCCTCGCCTCGACGAGGCCCTTCAGAAACGCGGTCGCGTCGCCATAGCCGCCCCCGCCGGGGTTGTCGGTGTAATCGGCGACGACCAGCGGCTTGTCGCCGGGCTTGCCTCTGCCGGGCGAGCGCCACCGCCTCGGCGATCGGCAGCAGTTTGACCGTCGTGAAGTCGCGCGTCTCCCAAGCGTAATCCATGAATTCTTCGGCAATCACCTGCCCCCGCGGGCTGTCGCCGTCGACGGTGACCGTCACCGACGGGCCGACATCACGGATATTGGCGCGGCTGAAGCCGGCGCAGATGCTGACCACCAGCGCCTCGCCGCTCTGCTCTAGCGCCTCGCCGCGGGCGATCAGCTCGGCCATCGGCCCGCGCTGCGTGCGGCCGTGGTCGAGCCCGTAGATCATCGGACGGCGGGCG
Organism: uncultured Alphaproteobacteria bacterium; assembly: GCA_963698995.1. Lineage (GTDB taxonomy): Bacteria > Pseudomonadota > Alphaproteobacteria > ATCC43930 > CGMCC-115725 > AP-15. The sequence continues at coordinate 91,809 of CAVOTD010000061.1, forward strand.
ATCACGGTCTTGGGCCGGATCTCGCCCTGCATTGCCCGCTCGAGCAGCTCGGCGCCCTGCCAGGCCCGCTCGTGCTGGTCGATATGCGGGTAGGTGCGATAGGCGATCAGCGCGCTCGCATTGTCGGCCATGCGCCGGCGTCACATTGGCGTGCAGATCGAGGGTGACGACGACCGGCACGTCGGGGCCGAGCCGGCGGCGCAGCCGCGCCAGGAATTCGCCCTCGGCGTCCTCATGGCTCTCGCTGACCATCGCGCCGTGGAGATGCAATAGTACGCCGTCGATCGGGCCCTTGATGTCGACGGCGTCGAGGATCATCGCAGTGATCTGCTCGAAGGCCTCGTCGGTAACGATGCCGGAGGGGTTGGGGTTGGCCGAGACCGGATGGACGAGGTTCCAGCCGAACTTGTCCGCCGCTTCGAAGGTTGCGCCAAACGCCGAGCGGGTGCCGCGAAACGCCACCGGGAATCTCGTTCTCGAGATGGTAGTCGCGGCGTCGGATCATCGCCATGTCGGTCGCGACCCGGCTGAACGTGTTGGTCTCGTGCATGAAACGGGCGGTCAAAACGCGCCTCACGGGATCACCTCGTCGATTGCAGCGGTGCTCGGCCGGGGTAATATCCGCGTTGGCCTTCGCCGAGAAGGGGGATGCTATGGCGATCGGCGGTTGCAAAACAGCGTTTCCGGCGAAGCGACAGAAGTTGAAGCTATGACGAACGGGATGCCAACGCTCGCTGGAACCGCTTTCCGGGTGCGGACGACGCTGGCCGGAACGCTTTGAGCAATCGCGCGAGCGGTGTGTGGCGGTTAGCTGCTGCATGCTGGCCTTATACAGCAACCGCGGGATTCGCAGCGAACCGCCGACCGATGCCGCCGATGACGCCCTGCCGCGGGAAATCGTCTGGATCGACCTGTTGCAGCCCGATGCCGCCGAAATCAAATTTGTCGAAGGAGCGACCGGGCTAGCGGTGCCTAGCCTCGCGGAGCTCAGCGAAATCGAAAGCTCCAGTCGATTGCGCACCGAAGATGGCGCGCTCTATCTCAGCGCACCGTTGATCTACAGGGCCGAATCCGATCAGCCGATTTCGACACCGGTCGGATTCATCTTGACCCGAGAACGGCTGATCACGGTACGTTTCGCCGAACTGCCCTCGTTTGCTGCGTCAACACAACAGAAGGTTCCCGCTGGTAGCGCGCCACTCACGAGCGCCGGCATTTTTTTTAGCTTGATGGAAGCGACTGTCGACCGCGTCGCCGACACCCTCGAGCGCAGCGCGAGCGAACTCGATAGCTCTGTCGCACCGGCTGTTTCGGGCCGGACCTGCCGCACCGTTGAGCCGGCGCCCGCCGGCTGGGGAAAGTGCCGATCTGAGGATCATACTGCGGCGCGTCGGCCATCACGGCGACCTCGCCTCGAAGATCCGCGACACCCTTCTCGGGATCGGCCGGATCGTGCCCTTCGTCGCCAGCGCGGCTGCCGAATGGCTCCCGGCGGATGTCAAGCCGCGGCTCGAGACGCTGCGCCAGGATGTCGCTTCGCTCAACGATTACGATGCGCATCTCGTAAACAAGGTTCAGCTTCTGCTGGATGCGACCTTGGGCCTGATCAATATCGAGCAGAACAACATAATCAAGGTGTTGACGATCGTCTCGGTGGTCGGCGTGCCGCCGACGCTGGTCGCCAGCATGTATGGCATGAACTTCAAGAACATGCCCGAACTCGACTGGGCGTGGGGCTACCCATATGGGCTGGCGCTGATCGCGGCGAGTGCCGTGCTTCCGCTGCTATGGTTCAAATGGCGCGGTTGGTTTTAAGCGGGGTTTAACCGGCGTCAACGGAAAACGCCTCCGACCAAATCGGAGGCGCTCCGCATGTTGGTCATCCGCTAGTGGGTTACCTGCCGGTGCCTAAATGCCCGCCATCGACTGGGGAGGTCGACGTGCCGGCGCCGGTATATGAATTCTCCAGTCGATAATTCTGCGCCTGCTGGAGCTGCTCCTTGGTGAGATCCAAGGTCAAGCGGTTGTTGTCGGTTTTAATCTCGCGCGGGCTGACAGCGACGTATTTTCCGCCGATCCCGAGGAAAGCCCCGACATCTATCACGACTGAGGCGACCTGGCTGTTTCGGTCGAGGACCAGGTCTTTGACGTGGCCGAGCTTGCGGTTCTGCACGTCGTAGACGGTGCTGCCGATCATTTTGCTGGCGCGGATCTGGTCGGGCTGGATCTGACTTCTCTGAACCCGCGGGCATGGCGGCCCGGTTCGGCGCAGCCATTTCGGCGTATGCCCCCGGCGCCGTCGCTACCAACAGGGCCGCGAACGCGGCGGTGATCTGCGGGCTGGACATTTTTCCTCCTCTAATCAGCGACAGCGGCCTGAACCCCTGCCGGCGTCGGGCCGGGCGCCTGCTCAAACAACATGGAATAGGTAAAGCAGGATGATGATCGGGATCGGAATCCCGAGTAGCCAAAGCAGAATGCCTCTGCCCATGACGACCTCCGCGGGTGCTGCGACAGTTGGTTTTATTTCTTGCCGGCAATCTCGCGAGCGGCATCCTTTGCATGCCCGACCGCGCCCTGAACCCGGCCTTCCACTTGGTCGGCTTTGCCTTCGGCTTCGGTCTGAGCGTCGCCCGTAGCCCTGCCGGCCACCTCCTTGATTTTGCCGGTCACTTTTTTGACGCCTCCTGCAACCCGATCCTTGTCCATCACCAATTCCTCTCGTTGGTTGGTCGTCTAATCAACACGGCGCTTTGTTTAGTGGTTCCGATAAACGGGACTGGTCTTTCTTTAAGGTGCTTGCCCCAAACGAAAACGCCCCCGAAATTTCGGGGGCGTTCCGGTCTAGGGACCGCTGCTCGTCAGGCTGCTTGCCGCTCGGTCACCTGCGGTTGCGGTGCGACGGTCACCTGCTCCGGTTGCCCGGCGCCAATCTGGATTTTACGGGGCTTGGCAGCCTCCGGAACCTCGCGGATCAAGTCGACATGTAACATGCCGTTGAGCAGGGTAGCGCCGACGACCTTGATGTGGTCGGCGAGGCTGAAGCGCCGCTCGAAGGCACGCCGCGCAATGCCGCGGTGCAGATAATTGGTGTCTTCGCCGTCCTTTTTCGACTTGCCGGTCACCAGGAGCACGTTCTCCTGAACCGTGATGTCCAGTTCGTCGGACGCAAATCCGGCCACCGCCATCGTCAGCCGATAGGCGTCTTCACCGGTCTTTTCGATATTGTATGGCGGGTAGGCTAGGGCCGCATTATCGACACGCGTCGCCGCGTCGACCATACGGGTCAACCGGTCAAAACCGATCGTCGAGCGGAACAGGGGAGAGAAATCGAAACGATCCATGACCACATTCTCCTTTGAGCAACATGGGTTTTGGCACCACCGGTACAGCTGATGCCAGTCACTGACGTGCAGTCCCAGGTGGCAACTGCACAATGCTTAAATGGTGATTTGCGATATAGTGGTCAAGAGGGTGGGGAAGGCTGTCAGCCGCCCGGTCCCGGGTAGCCAAACCCTCAGCGCTTAATCCCGAAACCTTGGAACCGCTTGTTGAAACGGGCGAGCTGTCCGCCGGTGTCGATGAGGCGCTGTTGCCCGCCGGTCCAGGCCGGATGCGACTTCGGGTCGATGTCGAGGCGCAGCGTATCACCCGGCTTGCCGTAGGTCGAACGTGTCTCGTATGAGCTCCCGTCCGTCATCACAATCGTAATCTCGTGGTAATCCGGGTGAATTCCCTGTCTCATCGCCAGTCTCCGCTACACTCGGGCCTTATAGCCAATCCGTGAGCTTATCGCAATGCGCGGTACGCGTGTGCCCAGTGCCTCCAGGGTTTGCGCCACCGGAATTGCGAGGACAATGCCGCCGCGTAGATTTGGCTTTCAGCTTAGCCGGCAGCCCGCCTGAGCCGCCGCTGACGCGGAGCGAGGCGGGTGCTACAGCTGATCTGTGCCGCTGAAGGCGGCCCGCGCCGCTCCGCCGCGGAAAAAGGTGGGATTGCCTGTCAGCGGCGCTCGCTCAACGCCAGCCGGACACCGAGCCCAATCAGCAGCATGGCTGAGCAGGATCGCTGAATAGGGGCCCAAAACGGGTGCCGCCCAATCAGTCCGGCAAGCGATCCGCCGGCAAGGGCGATGGCCAAGCTGGTCGGTACCCCGGTGACCTGAAACAACAAGCCGAGGATCAGCAACTACAGCCCGGGCGGGTTGCTCTCCGGATCGACGAATTGCGGCAGAAACGAGAGGAAGAACAGAAGGAGCTTGGGGTTGAAGAGGTCGACCAACAAGCCATGCCAACAGGCGCTCGCCCACGACCCGTCGAATAAGCGAACAGCGCTGAGGCCGGATGCCGCCGCGACCACCTGGATCACCGATGCGGTGGCAAGCCCAAATACCGAAACGGCGGCCGCACCCTTGCCCCTGGCCGAGACAGCAGGACAGAATGAACAGAATGGCGGGCCCTGGCGTCAGATTGAGCCCAAACGCTGAGATCATAAACAGGACGCCCGTTTGTCGGCTCGGCACAACCGAAACTCCCTTGTGTGCGGCCATTATTCCCGGCCCGGGCTGGCCGCGCGAGATCGTTCATGACAATCTAGCACTTTGACGAGGTTGGAGGAGGTCGGTGGATGCAAATTGAACGGCTCGACCATCTTGTCTTGACGGTCGCCGACATTGCGCGCACGTGCGAATTCTATACCCGCGTGCTGGGCATGGAAGTGGTGCGCTTTGGCGAAGGGCGCACCGCGCTGCGGTTTGGCCAGCAGAAGATCAACCTGCATGCGACCGGCGAGATTCCGGGTCTGGTGGCCGAAAGGCCGACCCCGGGATCAGGCGATCTCTGCTTTATAACGTCGGTACCGCTGGCCGAAGTGACCGCCCATCTCGAAGATTGCGATGTTCCGATTGTGGCCGGGCCGGGACCGCGTGCCGGCGCGGTGGGGACCATACAATCGGTCTATATTCGCGATCCGGACCACAATCTGATCGAGATCTCGAATTACTGAGATCCTTATGACGTTTATGCCGTCTCGCTTTCTTGTCCTGCCGGTGGTGCTCTCCGTCGTCGGTGCCGCGAGCAACGCGTTTGCCGAGAGCTGCCCGGCCGCGCCGCCAACAGGCGAAGGCAGTTCCCTCGATCGCCTGGCCTATGCCGTTGATGGCGTAGAGTCACGCCACGGCGCCGATCCTCGGATGTGGCGCGCCGACCCAGCCGGGCCGCAAGGTCCGATGCAGTTGTCGGCCGCCGCAGCAGCCGACGCCGGGGGCGGCGATCGCTTTGACGAAAATCAGAACCGTGCGCTCGGCTGTTCCTATCTCGCTCGACTGTACGGGCGGTACCGCAACTGGCCCGATGCCATAGCCGCCTATAATTGGGGGCCGGGTCGGATGGATTTTTGGATCAACGACGGGCGGCCGATCGATAAGTTTCCGGCAGCCGTCGATCGCTATCGCACTCGCGTATTAGTGATTTCGGCACTGCCCGGCGCCGGACCGATCAACGCCCGCCTGGAAAGGCTCGGGATGCTCCGGTTGGAGGCGAAACAGCAAATGGCAGACCGGCATCGCCGCGGCAACCGTCCCGAAATGGTCGATTTGCTCTATGCCGAGATCATGCGAGCCACCGACCCCCGGTAAATCGTGTCTGCGGGCCGTCAGACCGGGCCTTGTGCTGGTCGGAGTGAGAGGATTTGAACCTCCGGCCCCCGCCTCCCGAAAGCGGTGCTCTACCAGGCTGAGCTACACTCCGCCGACCGAGCGCGAGATATAGCGAAGGGACCAGCGCAACACAAGGTTGCCACTCCTGGGGTCAGAACCCCGTCAGGAGCTGCGCTCGGTGGCAAAGCAAGCCGCCTCTATCAGCGCGCGCCGCTCAATCCCATCGGCGAATATCGCCAGCGCCTCGATCGCGCTCGCCGCGTAGATGCGGGCCCGTGACAGGGTTTCGGCGAGTGCGCCGTGGCTCCCGACCAGCTCGATCGCGTGGTCGAGATCGCCGCCGCGTTGATCCATCTCTTCGAGTGTGCGATGCCAGAACGCGCGCTCCTCGCCATCGCCGCGCTTATAAGCGACGAGGATCGGCAGGGTAACCTTGCCTTCGCGAAAATCGTCCCCGACGCTCTTGCCGAGCTCGGTCTGCCGCGCCGAAAAATCGAGCATATCGTCGACCAGCTGGAAGGCGATGCCGAGATTGCGGCCGAACCGCTCCAGCGCCGCTTCCTCCTCGGCGGGACGCTCGGCGACGACTGCCCCGATTCGGCTCGCCGCGGCGAACAGCTCGGCAGTCTTGGCCTGAATGACCTCGAGATAGGCCCCCTCGGTGGTTTGCAGGTTGTTTTGCGTCATCAACTGCAGCACCTCGCCTTCCGCGATGATCGAGGAAGCGCGCGACAGGATTTCGAGAATGCTCAGCGATCCATACGTCACCATCAGCTCGAATGAGCGGCTGAACAGAAAGTCGCCGACCAGGATCGCCGGCTTGTTGCCCCAAACCGCATTAGCGGTGTCGCGGCCCCGTCGCAAATCGCTGGCATCGACGACATCGTCGTGCAGCAAGGTCGCGGTATGGATGAACTCGACCGCCGCGGCGAGCGCGATGTGCCGGCCTCCGCCGTATCCGCAGAGTCGCGCGCAACCGAGCGTCAGCATCGGCCGCAGGCGCTTTCCGCCGCTTGCGACGATATGGCCGGCGAGCTGCGGGATCAGCGCGACCGGGCTCTGCATGCGTTCGACGATCAACCGGTTGACGCGTTCGAGGTCGCGTTCGAGCAGCTCAGACAGCGGGTCGAGAGACGGTGCCCGGGCCGCCTGCAACCGATTGACACCCGCCTCGAGCGCCACACAATTCTCCTGCCAGTCCCGCGGGGCCGCCGAACGGCTGCCCGATCGGCTTGACGCGCCCGAACCGCAGCGAGCATAGATTGACCGGGGGAACGGTCAAGGGCCGCGCCGTCGCGGGCCGATCACAGCCTCGCGAAACTTCTCGGGTCATGAAGGAGCTGCTGCGCACCAACGATACGGTTCGCCTCTCGTTTGTGCAGGCGCTGCTCAGGGATTCGGGCATCGACAGCCTCGTCCTCGACCACCACACCAGCCTGGTCGAAGGGAGCATCGGAGCCATTCCGCGCCGCCTGATGGTCGCACAGCGAGATTACCTGCGAGCCCGCGCTCTACTCGCGGCGGCCGGGGAGGAGGCTGAATGAGCGAGCTTGATATCGACGGGCCAAATTTTACCGAGGATCGCCTGCTCGGCGGCCGCATCCGCTTGCGGCAGCCCGCGATCGGGTATCGCGTAGCGATCGATCCGGTGTTCCTCGCCGCCTCTGTGCCGGCGGAACCGCGTCAACTTGTGCTCGATGTCGGTTGCGGGGCAGGCGCCGCGATGTTGTGCCTAGCGGCACGAGTGCCGCATTTACGCGTCGTCGGTCTCGAGATGCAACGCGATCTCGTTCGGCTGGCCGGTGATAACGTGATTTTGAACGGGCTCGACGCTCGCGCCTCGGTCATGATCGGAGATCTGTTGCATCCGCCGCCGCGGCTCTCGCCAGGCGCTTTCGACCACGTTATGGCCAACCCTCCGTTCCAGCAGCGCGGCCACGCGGTATCCGCGGGGTCGTCGGACAAATCAGCCGCAACGATCGAAGGCGAAGCCGATCTCGCCGCTTGGGTGCGCTTCGCGCTCGCCATGGTCCGCTCCAAGGGTACGGTCACCTTTGTTCACCGCGCTGACCGGATCGACACCTTGCTCGGGCATATCGCCGGACGGGCTGGCGAAGTCGTCGTGTTTCCGCTGTGGCCTGGGCAGGACAGAGCGGCGACCCGCGTCCTCGTCCGCGCGCGTCCGCAAGTCGCCAGTCCAGCGCGGCTCGCCGCCGGTCTCGTCTTGCATGAGCCCGACGGCCGGCTCACCCCCGGTGCGGATGGGGTACTGCGCGAGGGCAGGGGCCTCGAACTCTGATCTCAGTGGCCGCAAGCTCATGCAATCCCCATCTGGGATTGC
>CAVOTD010000062.1:0-49153 GCA_963698995.1 uncultured Alphaproteobacteria bacterium
CTCAACCGTCATGCCCAGCGAATCCGACGGAAAACCAGTCCAGGTGCCGGAAACCGGCACCGCCTGACGCGGATCGCGCACCACGGCGACGCGGATCAGGTCGTGATTGCCGACGATGCCGTTGGTCGGATCGAACTCGACCCAGCCGGCCCCCGGCAGGTAGACGCGCAGCCACGCATGCGTCGCGCCGCCGCCGACCCGCCCGTCGCGCCGGTCCTCGGGCACATAGAGATAGCCCGATACGAAGTGCGCGGCGAGCCCGAGCGCGCGCACCGCTTCCATCATCAGCACCGCAAAATCGCGGCAGCTGCCGCTCGCCAGCCGCAACGTCCGCACCGGGTCCTGGATGCCGCTTTCCTCGCGCGTGACATAGGTCATGTTGCGGTGAACGTCTTCGAGTCATCGCCGCCAGCAGCTCGCTCATCTCGCTGCGGCCGTCGTGACGCAAAAACTGTCGCGCCCAGCGGTCGATCTCGTGCTCCGGATCGAGATACTGCCGCTCGATCGACCGCGACAGATCGGGCATCTCGTCGGCGCCGTAGGTGAACGGGTATCTCCTGGCGTATTCCTCGATTTGGAAATCGAGGGCATCGCTCGGCCAGTGGTCGAGACAAATCACGCTCTCAAAGCGAAGCTCCTTGGCGCGCCCGGCGAATCGAGCAATCGCGACGCAATTGCCAAATACGTCGTGAACCCATCGGATGTCCAACGGTTCGGGGCTGATCGAGAGCTTGGTGTCGAGCAGCCTCTGGTCGTGGCTGTCGCGCGGCCGCAGCATCATGCGGTGCTCGCCGAAGGCGACTGGTTGCTTGTAGCGGTAAGTCGTGACGTGCCGGACAGTAAGAACGGGCATTGCCTTGCCTATTGCGGGCGCGCCGCTCTGCGTCTGAGACGCGTCGGGCGTAAAGCCGAAGAATGCGATCGAGAGCTCGCGGGTGATGGCGATCAGCTGACGCTGGATCGAATCGAGAAACTCGTGCAAGCCCCCGTCCTAAAATCGTCGAGATGTCGAGCGTGCCGAGAAGGGTTTGCAAACGGTCGAGTTCCTCGGCCGCGTCATTGCCGTGGCGCAGCGCATAGCGCGACTTGACCTCGCTCAGCAATCGGCCGACCTCGCGCATGCAATGATGCACCGAGCGCGGGAACGCCTGGTTCAGCAACAAAAACCCAGCGACTCGCGCCGGGCTGGCGCTGGCGGCGTGCAGTCGCCGGTAGGCGTGATAGCCGGCAGCCGATCGCAGCAGGGCGTTCCATTGGCTGACATCCGTCGGCGAACCGACGTCGGAGACGCTCGGGAGCAGAAAGGTGGTATTTGATGTCGAGCAGGCGCGTCGTCTGGTCGGCGCGCTCGATGTAGCGACCGATCTGATAAAAGTACCACCCTTGGTCGCGAAAGAATGTCCCCTCGGTGATCCCGGTGTGCGTCTGGCACGCCTCCTTTATCGTGGCAAACAGCGCCGCCAGATTGCCGGGCGTCAAATCGGCCTGCGTCAACCCGGCGCAGGCGGTTGTAGAATACATTGAGCTGCGCCCACATCTCGGTCGAGATCAACGGCCGCAAGGTGCGGGCATTCTCCCGCGCGAAACGGATGGCGCTGACGATCGAGTTCGGATTGTCGCCGTCGATGACATAAAAGCTCACCACGCTGTGCGCGGAAGCGGTGCCGTGGGAGCGAAAAAGCGCTCTTCATCGGAGTTCAGCTGGACGATCGAGAGCCAGTTCTGACCGCCCCGGCTGTCGCGCGAGAAGGTTTCGTTGACATCAAGGATGCGGGCGAGGTTTTCGGCGCGCTCGATATAACGCGCGAGCCAGAAAATGCAGTCCGCGTAACGCGCGAGCAGAACGTCAGGCAACGACCCAGGTATCCTTCGAGCCGCCGCCCTGCGACGAATTGACGACCAGCGAGCCGCGGCGCAACGCCACCCGCGTCAGCCCGCCCGGCAACACCCAGGTGCTCGCTCCGGTGACCGCAAAGGGTCGCAGATCGACGTGCCGCGGTTCGACATGGCCGTCGACCAGGGTCGGCGCAACCGACAGGTTGATGCAGGGCTGGCTGATGTAGTTGGCCGGGTCGGCGAGGAGTTTCGCGCGACACTCGGCCAGAGCCTCGGCGGCTCGCCATGGGCCCGACCGTGATGCCATAGCCGCCGGCCTCGCCGACCGGTTTCACAACCAGCTTCTCGAGGTTGTCGAGCGTGTAGCGCAGGGCCGACGGCTCGCGGCAGATATGGGTCTCCACATTGGGCAGTATCGGCTCCTGCTGCAGGTAATAGCGGATGATCCGCGGCATATAGGCATAGACCGCCTTGTCGTCGGCGACCCCGGTCCCGACGGCGTTGGCGAGCGCCAGGTTTCCTGTCCGATAGGCGCGCATCAACCCCGGCACCCCCAGCATGCTGTCGGGGAGGAAGGCCTCCGGATCGAGATAATCGTCGTCGATCCGCCGGTAAATCACATCGACCGGCGACAGGCCGCCGGTCGTCCGCATAAACACGCGGTCGTCCTCGACCAGGAGGTCACGCCCCTCGACCAGCGGTACGCCCATCTCGCGGGCCAGAAAGACATGCTCGAAATAGGCCGAGTTGTAGGTGCCCGGGAGAAAGCAGAACGACGCGCGGATCGGCGACGCCGGCGGGCGCTATCTCGTGCAGCGCGGCGATCAGCTTCGCGCCGTAGTTTTCGATCGGACGCAAGCCGATTTCGTCGAAGAGATCGGGAAAGGCGCGCAGCATCATATGCCGATTCTCGACGACATAGCTGACGCCGGAAGGGGTGCGCGCATTGTCCTCGAGCACCAGAAACGCGCCGTGCTCGTCGCGCACAATATCGGTGCCGCAGATGTTGACGTAAGTCTTGTGCGGCAGATCCAGGCCGCGCATCACCGGGCGATAGTTACGGTTGCCGAGGATCAGGTCGGACGGCACAACCCCGTCGCGCAGGATGTGCTGAGCGTGATAAATGTCGTCGAGCAGCAGATTGAGCGCAGTGATCCGCTGGATGATGCCGCTCTCGATGTGCTGCCATTCCTCGCCCGACAGGATTCGCGGGATGACATCGAACGGCAGGATCCTGTCGATCGTCTTGGCGTCCGAATAAACCGTAAACGTGATCCCGAGATTAAAGAGCTCGGCATTGGCATTGGCCGCGCGTTGCTTCAAAGCCTCGATCGACAAGCCTGATAGCCGCTCCCGGACGGCCCGGCCCGCTGCACTGCGCAGCATCTCGCAATAGAAATGTTGCGGATCGTAACCGTCGAGGACGAAGGAACTCATCTGCCTGCTCGAGAAATCGGCCAGCAGCTTTGTAACGCATTTTTCACGCCAATAACGATCCTATCACGATTCGAGCACCCCTTGCCAGCCCGGCGCTCAATTTTTGGGCTTTCGCCGCAATCGCGCGCTTGTTCAAGTCGGCGTACCGCAACCGAAGTGCCGCGGGAGATGGTTTCAGGGCTATGGCACGGCCGTTGCTCCAGTACGGTCGAGAGGCCTCCGGCCATTGTCTACAACCCCCTCGGACTGGCCTGATGCCTGCCGAGAGAGGGAGTCGCGGGAGAAACCGGTTCGTCATGAAAAATCGCAGGCGCCGCAAGACACCGATGCCGGTAATGATAGCCGATCTGATGGCCGCCTCGTGGGAGACGATCGCCCGCCGCACATTGCTGATCGCACAGAACAGGTGCTCGCCGGCCGAGTACCGGCGGATGCTTCACGAGAAGGCCGAGGCTGCGGCGGCATCCGGATTGCGTTTGATGGCCGGCGGCAGGAGCGCATCGATAGCGTCGGCCTTGGCGCCGTGGCGCAGCCGCGCAGTCGCCAACGCCAGGCGACTAAGAAAAAAATAAGGTCCCCGGTGGGGGCCGGACTAGCGACGGGAGGAGGCGATGAGCAATACCGTTCTGACCATCAGCAGCAAGAATTATTCCTCCTGGTCGCTGCGCGGCTGGCTGCTGTGCAGGATGGCCGGGCTGAAGTTTGTCGAGGAGACGGTGCCGGTCGACGACCCGGCGAACCGTGCCGAGCTGCTGCTGCTGTCACCGTCGATACTGGTGCCTTGTCTGACCCACGAAGGCGTCAGGATATGGGACACTCTGGCGATCGCCGAGTATCTCAATGAAATAAGGCCGAAAGCCGGGCTGCTGCCAAAAACCCGCGCGGCACGGGCCCGCTGCCGCTCGATCTGCGGCGAAATGCATTCCGGGTTCAGCAACCTGCGATCGGCACTGCCGATGAACCTGAAGGCCCGCCGTCTCGGTTTTAAAATATGGTCGGGAGCCCAGGCCGACATTGATAGGATCGCCGAAATCTGGCGCGAGTGCTTTGGCACTTACCACGGTCCTTACCTGTTCGGCGCGCCGACCATGGCCGACGCGATGTACGCCCCGGTAGTCACACGGTTTCTCACTTACGATGTCCCGCAAGACGAGGAGTGCGCGGCTTATTGCGAGCGGATCATGGCCCTTCCGGAAATGGTCGAATGGTGTGAAGCCGCCCTGAAGGAGCCCGACGAGCTCGAAGAACTCGACATGGAGTTCTAGGCCCTGTTTACAAAGTTGCATAGCGTAGGCATCTGCGGATAGCAGCAATATGAAGCGCGTCACCACGTCGCCACGACCACGTATGATCGATAACGATAATGCATGATGCATAACCAACGGGGTATGGTAAATTCAAGGATGCCTATTCAGGCGCGGTGCCGCTCACGGAACGGCGAGCCGGCTATGCAATCTGCCGGACTCCCGGACGTTGCTCGAAGAAGGAAATCTCGAAAGCTCTCTGGTTCTCGGCCCGTAATGGCAGTGAAGTCCTTGGAGACCTGACCGTAGCGACCTTCGGCGATTGAGGCGCACAAGGTGGAGAAGGCACAAGGCCAGGGATCGTCGAGACGCGCCGACGCCGAAGTCAGGTATTTGTCAATGGAACAGGGACGATATCGTACCTGCCTCACGATCGTTTCACGATAAGAGGCGGCGATCTCGCCAAAGCCCAACGCTCGATGTCCCGTAATCATGTAGATGATGCGAGATTTACTGGGTTTGGCCGCTACTGCTGCGACGGCGGCCGCCACGTCGTCACGCGAGATCGGTGCAACCCGACCATGTCCCTGCGGGTATTCCCGACGTTTGGCTCGGGACAAGCCAATGTTCGAGAATAAAGTCGGATTATAGGCCGCATCTGAGGATGGTCGAAGGCACACCGCAGACCGCTAGTCGGCGCTCTGCGTCTCGGTAAACAGGTGAGAAGTAGAATGGCGACAACTCGTCGGTATCGACGATGCTCGTGAAAGTAATATGCCGGATGTTGGTCGCCGTAGCTGCCTCTATGGCGTTGGCGTGGTGGCGCATGACTGCGCTCGCGTCGCCATCGCTCGAAATGAGGACCATATCATCGATGCCCGCGAGCGCCCTCTTCAGAGCAGAGGCATCCTCGTAGTCCGCAACGCGCAGGGCGATTCCAGATGGCAGGCGCCTGCTTGCGGCTTGGACGTCCCGGACCATTGCGACCACGTCGTGGCCGAGTGACGCCAACCTGCAGACGACGGCGCGCCCCACATGGCCGGTGGCTCCTGTGACGAGGATCATTGTGCCGCTCCACGTTCCCGCTTGACTCACACATATCTCGGCGGTTATACGTCAATCAATAGCCAGCAGGTTATCGATCGCAAATGCCGAACGCTCACGATGTGCTCTTCAGAACGCTCGCCGATCCGACTCGGCGGGCTCTCTTCGAACGACTGTGCCGCGAAGGAGAGCAGACGGTCGGGGCCCTGACGGCTCGGGCCGGGGTCTCGCAACCGGCCGTCTCAAAGCATCTCGGGGTCCTGAAGCAGGCCGGGCTGGTGCGCGACCGCCACGAAGGTCGCCAGACGCACTATAGCGCGCAGCTCGGCGCCTTGGCCCCGCTGATCGACTGGACAAGCCAGATGGCCGGCTTCTGGCAAAGCCGGTTCGACCACCTCGAAGATCTGCTCAAAAGGATGGACCAATGACCAATACTGCGACCGAAACGCTCTCCGTCGTTGTCGAACGTGAGATACCTTATCCGCCGGAAAAGATCTGGCGCGCGCTCACGCAACCACACCTGATCGAGGAGTGGCTGATGAAGAACGACTTCAAGCCTGTCGTGGACCACCGTTTCAATCTTCGCGCAGACTGGGGCGCTGTCGACTGTCAGGTCCTGGCAGTCGAGCCGAACAAAACGCTGTCTTACACGTGGGCGGCCTATGGTCTCGAGAGTGTCGTCACTTGGACTCTCACCCCGACGAGCACGGGGACCCACCTGCGCATGGAGCAGTCGGGCTTCCGGCCGGATCAGCAGCAGGCCTACCAGGGCGCCAAGGGCGGGTGGCAGCGGTTCTTTGCGAACCTGGAGCAGGTCTTGGCGCGATAGGGTATGGCGTGGGCGTGGTGGCGCATGACTGTGCTCGCGTCGCCATCGCTCGAAATGAGGACCATATCATCGATGCCCGCAAGTGCCCTCTTCAGAGCAGAGGCATCCTCGTAGTCCGCAACGCGCAGGGCGATTCCAGATGGCAGGCGCCTGTTTGCGGCTTGGACGTCCCGGACCATTGCGACCACGTCACGGCCGAGTGACGCCAACCTGCAAACGACGGCGCGCCCCACATGGCCGCTGGCTCCTGTGACGAGGATCATTGCCGCTCTACGGTCCCGCTTGACTCACACATATCTCAGTGGTTATACGTCAATCAATAGCCCGTAGGTTATCGATCCCAAATGCCGAACGCTCACGATCTGCTCTTCAGAACGCTAGCCGATCCGACTCGGCGGGCTCTCTTCGAACGACTGTGCCGCGAAGGAGAGAAGACGGTCGGGGCGCTGACGGCTCAGTCCGGGGTCTCACAACCGGCCGTGTCAAAGCATCTCGGCGTTCTGAGGCAGGCCGGGCTGGTACGCGACCGCCATGAAGGACGACAGACCCATTATAGCGCGCAGCTCGGCGCGCTTGCCCCCCTGATCGACTGGACAAGCCGATGGCCGGGTTCTGGCAGAGCCGGTTCGACCACCTCGAAGACTTGCTGAAAAGGATGGACCAATGACCAATACTGCGACCGAAGCGCTCTCCGTCGTCGTCGAACGTGAGATACCTTATCCGCCGGAAAAGATCTGGCGCGCGCTCACGCAACCACACCTGATCGAGGAGTGGCTGATGAAGAACGACTTCAAGCCGGTCGTGGACCACCGTTTCAATCTTCGCGCAGACTGGGGCGCTGTCGACTGTCAGGTCCTGGCAGTCGAGCCGAACAAAATGCTGTCTTACACGTGGGCGGCCTATGGTCTCGAGAGTGTCGTCACTTGGACTCTCACCCCTACGAGCACGGGGACCCACCTGCGCATGGGCACAATTCAAAGCCAGGCCCTGTCGAAACGGTGCCTGCCCGCACCACATTGTTGCGCTAACCACGAATAGCAGTACCCACGACTGGAACGGCGTCTCCTTTTCGGGGAATACTAGAGCCTTATCCGGTTAGGTCCGATCATTCTGGCGGCGCCTCCCTTTCTTACCCTCTCCCCCACCGGCCGGGGGAGAGGGAGGGGTTAGGGGGGCGAGCGACCAGGTAGAGCGGTGCCGGCGGCGTCCCATCGCATCGTGCGGATTCCTCGGCAGGCACCCCCCTCACCCTGCCCTCTCCCCCCGAAAACGGGAGAGAGGGAGAAAAAAGGAACCCGCCCGCGATTTAATATGATCGGACGCGGCCCTGGTGGATAAAATCTGACGCTTGGTACCCGTGCCGTAGGTCGGCTTGGAGTGCGAACCGGACGCTGATAGCAGATTGGTGGGAGTTCGGCTCCTTGCCACAGAGTGAAAGATTGCCGACGGAAACGCCCGGAGCTGTTAATGACGGTGGAGGGCTGTTCATGAGTATAGGGCAATATCAGTGAACCGGTTCTGGAGCCGCTTGGTGCACGAGTTGCACCCCTATGTGCCGGGCGAGCAGCCGCGCATGTCGAACGTCGTCAAGCTGAACACGAATGAGAGCCCTTTCGGCCCGTCCCCGCGCGTTCTGGATGCGATCCGCGCCGAAGCTGCTGAGACGTTGCGCCTCTACCCGGACCCGGAGGCGACGGCCTTGCGGCGAGCACTGGCCGCCTATCACGGGGTCCGGCCCGAGCAGGTCTTTGTCGGCAACGGCTCGGACGAGGTACTCGCACACGCCTTCATCGCACTGCTCAAGCAGGATGCGTCGCTGCTGCTTCCTGACATCACCTACGGCTTCTACCTGGCCTACTGCCGACTGTTCGGGATCCAGGCGGAAACGGTGCCCCTCGATTCTGCGTTGCGTATCCGCATTGCGGATTATGCGCGCCCGGCCGGGGCCATCATCATCCCGAACCCGAACGCTCCCACCGGCATCGCGCTGAGCCGGGCGGAGATCACGGCGCTGCTGGAAACACATCCTGAGCAGCCGGTGGTTGTGGATGAAGCCTATGTTGATTTCGGAGCGGAAACTGTCATTCCGCTTGTTGCTTCTTATCCGAACCTTCTGGTTGTGCGCACAATGTCGAAGTCACGGGCCCTGGCAGGCCTGCGCGTCGGCTACGCCATCGGTGACTCCGGCTTGATCGAGGCGTTGGCGCGGGTGAAGGACAGCTTTAACTCTTACCCGCTTGGCCGGCCTGCCCAAGCCGGAGCGGTTGCGGCACTGGAAGATGAAGCGCACTTCCAGCGAAGCCGAGCGATGGTGATCGAAGGACGGGATCGGCTGACCCGAGGGCTGACCCGGCTCGGCTTCGACGTGTTGCCATCGGCGGCGAACTTCGTTTTCGCGCGCCACCCAGCCCGAGACGGCGCCGAACTGACCGCAGACCTCCGCGCCCAGGCGGTATTGGTACGGCACTTCGCCACGCCGCGGATTTCCGACTATCTGAGGATCACTGTGGGAACGAACACCCAAACCGATTTCCTGCTCGCAGCCGTAGCGCGATGCCTAGACAAAAGGGGGCAGGACGCTGATGCGAGTGTCTTCTGAGGGTCGCGAGCGGTTACGGCTCGGCGGGTATCGAGGGTCAGATTTTTATCCGCTAGCGATTACAACGGCCAGACCGTCTACGGCCTCTTGCCGCTTGCGTCACGGGACCAGAATTCGAGGCATAAAGACCCAATGAATCCATCGGAACGTATTGACCAGCTGATCGCAGAACTCACAGACTGGCGTGGCAAAACGTTCGCCAGCATCCGCAAGAACATCCTTGAGGCCGACCGGGAAATAATCGAGGAATGGAAGTGGATGGGAAGCCCGGTGTGGTCTCACGACGGAATAATCGCGGTCGCCAACGCCCACAAAGAGAAGGTGAAGCTTACCTTTTCCCACGGGGCGAGCCTGCCAGATCCTGACAAGCTCTTCAACGCGGGCCTCGAAGGCAACGCGAGACGAGCGATCGATTTTTTTGAGGGAGATAAGATTAATGAGCGTGCTCTAAAAAATCTTGTCCATGCCGCTGTTGATTACAATCAGATCAAATTGAAGAAGAAAGCGCCTACGGGTACTCGGTCGAAAGTACACAAAAGTAAAAAGACATGAAGCTATAGCTTTTTCTCGCTAATTGTCTCGCGCCTCGAGTCCGCCGCTTCGCCGGGCGTGAGGTGGAAGACGAGCGGGATGCCTCGGGCATCACTGAGACAATGAACTTTACAGGTGAACCCGCCCCGCGAACGGCCAAAAGCTTGTTCGCGAGTCCCCCTTTTGCGCCGGCAGCCGAGACATGACCGCGAACCGTCGTCGAATCCAGGCTGTGGCGGGAGTTGTCGGCGATCGCCTGGGCAAGGGTCGTGGCGACCGCTTCCCAGATGCCGGCCTCGCTCCATCGTCGGAAGCGCTGATAGACCGTCATCCACTTACCGTACTTCTCCGGCAGATCGCGCCACGGCGCCCTAGTGCGGATGCGCCACAGGATGCCATTGACGATCTGCCGATTGTCGAACGCGGGCCCTCTTGCGTCCTCGCTCCGGAGGCCTGGATTGCAATCGGCGTTGCGCTCGGCTCCGGACGGGGCGATGCTCGTCTACCGGTTCGGGTCAACCGAACCCACTCAACTGGCGAGGGAGCGATCCGGCGATGGCGAACAGCGTTGGGAACAATGAGGCGAAGCGCAAACTCCGGGCGGGCGAGTTGGTCTTGTTCATGGGGGTGAACCAGATGCGCACGCCGAACATCGCGATGATCGCCGCCGCCTGCGGCTTTGACGGCGTGTATATCGACCTCGAACACAACCCGACCTCGCTCGAGACGGCGGCGGCGATCTGTGTCGCGGCCCTCGCGTCTCGGCATCACCCCGATCGCCCGCGTCAGTTCGCGCGACCCGCACGATGCCACCCGCATTCTCGATTGCGGCGCGCAAGGGGTGATGGTGCCGCATGTCAGCACCCTCACCGAAGCGAAAGCCGTCGTCGACAGCTGCCGGTATCCGCCGCTCGGCCACCGTTCGGCCTCGGGTTCCGGTCCGGCGCTCGGCTATACGGCGCGGTCGCAGGGTGAAATCAATACCTATCTCAATCAACAGACCCTGCTGATTGCGATGCTGGAAACGCCCGAAGCGATCGAGAACGCCGACGCGATCGCGGCAGTCGACGGTATCGACGTCGTCCATATCGGGTCTTCCGATTTGAGCACGGAAATGGGCATCCCGGGCCAGTACACGCATGCGCGCATGCGGCAGGCCTATGAGGCAACGGCCAAGGCGGCCCGGGCCCACGGCAAATCTTTCGGGGTCGGTGGGGTTCGCGAAGATCTCGAATTCCAGACCTGGCTCATGCAGCTCGGGATGCGCTACCTGACCGGGGGGTCGGATGTCGGCTATATTTTGAGCGCCGGCCGCGCCGACGTTAAGCGGATACGCGAGGCAAGACCTGCTGAGAGCTGATCCGCAAGCCAGCCCGGCGACGCGCCGTCCCTAGTGGAGAACGCCTTCTCTTCGCGGTAAAGGGAGGTGTCAATCTGACCGGACCGGACCCGCCATGCTTCGTCCCATTCGAGCGCTTTGCGTTTCACTTCTGCTAACTGCCGGCTCGGCTGCGGCGCAGGCACCCGGGCCCGCCGCCGAGCCGCAAGCGGGCCGGGTCTTTTGCGAGCAAAGCGTCAGCTACCGGATCGCCGACCCCGCGACGGTGCCCGAGCCTTACCGGCGCTTCCTCGGAGCGTGGAGCGATGCGGCCTGGAACCCCGATAGCTGCGCCGCGCTGATCGTCGACAATGTCGACCCCGACGGCACCGCCTCGATCATCTACGTCTACGGGCCGCTCGGATCGAACACCCGAACACCCGGCGGAACGCTGCACGGCACCGGGATCATCCGCGACGGCGAGCTCAGGTTCCAGAATTCAGACGGCACGCAGTTCGCGTTCCGTCCAGGGATCGTCGATCTCGTCGGGCATATGACGACACCGAACGGCCCGTCCTACGAAGCGGCCTTCAAGAAGACGCTTTGACGTCGGCGTGAGCCCTTTTCCTCGGGTTGACGCTCGGATCAGTCGTTCCTAAATTTCGGCATCGCCAGTCGCCCGCTTGGCTGGCGAACATCGGGTGACCACATCCAGCGGCGAGTGACGTCTCGGTCCGATTGACGCTGCGGGCGATATCGTCCGCGACACCGGATCATCACACGTGATTGCAGATGCCCCGACCTGCCGCACCTTCACCGGTTAACGAACTTAACGAACGCAGCCGCGAAATCTTCCGGATGATCGTCGACGGCTACGTCGCCACCGGCGAACCGATCGGCTCGCGGACCTTGTCGCGGCGGCTGACGCAGAATTTGTCGCCGGCGACGATCCGCAACGTCATGGCGGATTTGGAGGAAGCCGGACTTCTCTATGCGCCGCACACCTCGGCGGGTCGGCTGCCGACCGAGCTGGGGCTGCGCCTCTTCGTTCACGGCCTGCTCGAAATTGGCGGCTTGGCCGAGGATGAAAGGCGCAGCATCGAGAGCCTGTGCGTTGCCCGCGGCAAGAGCCTGCCCCAGGCGCTCGAGGAAGCGACGACGGCGCTGTCCGGGCTGTCGCATTGCGCCGGGATCGTCGTGGTTCCCAACCAGGACCGCCCACTGAAGCACATCGAATTCGTCCATCTCGCTCCGGGCCGCGCCCTCGTCGTGCTGGTGACCGAGGACGGGCTTGTCGAGAACCGGGTCATCGAGGTGCCGCTCGGCCTGCCGCCCGCCGCCCTGATCTCGGCGAGCAACTATCTCAATGCCAGGCTGATCGGCCGGACCATCGAAGAAGCGAAGGCGGAAATCGAATCCGAGGTCGCCTCAAACAAGGTACAGCTCGACGCGTTGACGTCGAAGCTGGTGGCAGCGGGTCTGGCGAACTGGGCCGGCGGCGACGAACGCAGCGCGCTGATCGTGCGCGGTCAGGCCAACCTGCTCGAGGATGTCACCGCCCTTGCCGACCTCGAAAGACTGCGCACGCTGTTCGAGATGCTCGAAACCAGGGAAACCATGCTGCGCCTGCTCGACGCCAGCAAGCAGGGAGAAGGCGTCCAGATCTTCATCGGCGCCGAGAACCGACTGTTCGGGGTGGCCGGCTGCTCGATGGTGATCGCCCCCTATCAGAACAGCCGTGAGCAGATCGTCGGCGCAATCGGGGTGATTGGCCCGACCCGCATCAACTACGCCCGGATCATCCCGATGGTGGACTATACCGCCAAGGTGATTGGGCGCCTCATCGGATAGGACAAGCCATGGACGACACGACACGGGAGGAAGGGAAATTTCCCACTCCGGAAGACGCTGCCAATAGCAATATCGACGGCCTCGCCGGGGCGTCGATCGAATTGGAAAACGCTGAGCCGACGGTTGATGACCGGCTGGCGACGCTCGAAGCCGAGCTTGCCGAGCAAAAGGATCGGCTGCTGCGCGCTCTCGCCGAGACCGAAAACGTTCGTCGGCGCGCCCAGCGGGAACGCGAGGATGCCTCGAAATATGCCGTTGCAGGTTTTGCCAAAGACCTGCTGTCGGCCGCCGACAATCTGCGGCGGGCGCTCGATAGCCTGCCCGAGGCGGAGGCCAAGGACGAGAAGACGCGCAGTCTTCTCGCCGGGGTCGCGGCGACCGAGCGCGAGCTCCTCGGGGTCTTCGAGCGGTACGGGATCAAGCGCATCGATCCGACCGGCGAGCGCTTCGACCACAACCTTCATCAGGCGATCTTTGAGGCGGACCGGGCGGACCAGCCGAGCGGCACCGTCGTCGAGGTGCTGCAGCCCGGTTACGTGCTGCATGAGCGCCTGCTGCGGCCCGCAATGGTCGGAGTCGCCAAGGGCGGAACGAAGCCGGCCGAACCCGTTTGAAACAGATGTTCGGGCGCCAACCGCCGGGCTTCGCGTGGTTGTAGCGGCTCGGTGGCTCGCATATATAAACCCAAGCCAAAATCAGGGGATGGCTGAATTCACTTCCCGGGGGATCGGGACGGTGCTTCCCCGGGCCGCCCGGTCCTGCTTTAGAAAGAGGTGTCCATGAGCAAGGTCATCGGTATCGATCTCGGCACGACGAATTCTTGCGTTGCCGTAATGGAAGGCAAGAATGCCAAGGTCATCGAAAATAGCGAGGGTGCGCGCACCACGCCCTCGATGGTCGCGTTCACCGAATCGGGCGAACGTCTCGTCGGTCAGTCGGCGAAGCGCCAGGCGGTGACAAATCCCGAAAACACATTCTTCGCGATCAAGCGCCTGATCGGGCGTCGCTTCAGCGATCCAATGGTCAAGAAGGACGTTGATCTTGTCCCCTACAAGATCGTTTCCGGCGACAATGGCGACGCTTGGGTCGAGGCTCGCGGCAAGAAATATGCCCCGTCGCAGATCAGCGCGTTCATTCTGCAGAAGATGAAGGAAACCGCCGAAGCCTATCTCGGCGAGACGGTTACTGAAGCGGTCATCACGGTGCCCGCCTATTTCAACGACAGTCAGCGCCAGGCGACGAAGGACGCCGGCAAGATCGCTGGGCTCGAGGTGTTGCGCATCATCAACGAGCCGACCGCTGCGGCGCTTGCCTACGGCATGGAGCGCAAAGGCAGCGGCACGATCGCGGTCTATGACCTCGGCGGCGGCACGTTCGACATTTCGGTGCTCGAGATCGGCGACGGGGTCTTTGAGGTGAAGTCGACGAACGGCGACACGTTTCTTGGCGGCGAAGACTTCGACAAGAACATCATCGACTATCTCGCCGACGAATTCCGTAAAGAGCAAGGCATCGATCTGCGCAACGACCGGCTCGCCCTTCAGCGGTTGAAAGAGGCCGCGGAGAAGGCGAAGATCGAGTTGTCGTCGTCGATGCAGACCGACGTCAATCTGCCGTTCATCACGGCCGATCAGCACGGGCCGAAACATCTCAACATCAAACTGACTCGGGCTAAGCTCGAAGCCTTGGTCGACGATCTGATCCAGCGGACCATCGGGCCGTGCCGCAGCGCGCTAAAGGATGCCGGGCTCAAGGCCTCCGAGATCGACGAAGTGATCCTGGTCGGCGGCATGACCCGCATGCCCAAGGTCATCGAGACCGTCAAGCAGTTCTTCGGCAAGGAGCCGAACCGCAGCGTCAACCCGGACGAGGTCGTCGCCATCGGCGCCGCGATCCAGGCCGGCGTGCTGAAGGGCGAGGTCAAGGATGTCCTGCTCCTCGATGTGACCCCCCTGTCGCTTGGCATCGAGACCCTGGGCGGCGTCTTCACTCGGCTGATCGACCGCAACACGACGATCCCGACGAAGAAAAGCCAGACCTTCTCGACGGCCGAGGACAATCAGACGGCGGTCACGATCCGCGTCTTCCAGGGCGAGCGAGAGATGGCGGCGGACAACAAGCTGCTGGGGCAATTCGACCTGGTCGGCATTCCTTCCGCGCCGCGCGGCATGCCGCAGATCGAGGTGACCTTCGACATCGACGCCAACGGCATTGTGAACGTTTCGGCCAAGGACAAGGCGACCGGCAAGGAACAACAGATCCGCATCCAGGCGTCGGGTGGCCTCTCCGAATCCGATATTGACAAAATGGTCAAGGACGCCGAGGCGCATGCCGAGGAGGATAAACGGCGCCGCGAGCTGGTCGAGGCCAAGAACAATGCCGATGGCCTGATCCACACCACCGAGCGGACATTGACCGAGAACGGCGACAAGGTCCCGCAAGGTGACCGCGATGCCGTGCAGCAGGCGATCCAAGCGCTGAAGGACACGCTCGGCAGCGATGATGCCGCACAGATCAAGGCCAAGACCGAAGCCTTGGCGCAGGCTTCGATGAAGGTCGGCGAGGCGCTCTATAAGGCGCAGCAAGCCGAGCAGGCGGGTGGCGGCGATAGCGGACCCTCTCATGGTGGTCCCGCTCAGGGCGACCCTGGTCACGGCGGCAGCGACAAGGTCGTCGACGCCGATTTCGAGGAAGTCGACGACCAGAAGAAGCGCGGCTCCGCCTAACCGCCACGGCGTGAGGTGCATAATAAATTCGGTCACCCCGGCGGGCGTGCTGCCGGGGTGACGCGCGACCGCGAAACCTTATCTCGAACATCCCTCGACCATGGCTAAGCAGGACTTTTACGAGATCCTCGGCGTTGCCAAATCGGCGACCGCCGACGAACTTAAGAGGGCTTATCGCACGCTCGCGATGAAGCACCATCCGGACCGCAACCCGGGTGACAAGAGCGCCGAGCAGAAGTTCAAGGAGGTCAACGAGGCCTACGACATCCTGAAGGATGATCAGAAGCGCGCCGCCTATGACCGCTTTGGTCATGCCGCCTTCGAGCAGGGCGGTGGGCGCGGCCCCGGCGATTTCGGCTTTTCCGGAGGCTTTGCCGATATTTTCGACGAAATGTTCGGCGAGTTCATGGGTGGTGGCCGGCGCAGCCAGGGCGGGCCCAACCGAGGCAGCGATCTTCGCTACAATTTGGAGATCTCGCTCGAGGAGAGTTTCCGCGGCAAGCAGACCACAATCCGGGTGCAAACCCTGGTGGCTTGCGAGCAGTGCAGAGGCAGCGGCGCGGAGGCGGGCTCCAAGCCGATTGCCTGCCCGACCTGCCATGGGCGCGGGCGGGCGCGGGTCCAACAGGGCTTCTTTACCATCGAGCGGACCTGCGCCGCTTGCCAAGGGGTCGGCAGGGTTATCGATAATCCGTGCAAGGCGTGCGGCGGCCAGGGCCGAAGCCGCCGCGAGAAAACCCTGTCGGTCAACATCCCCTCCGGTGTCGAGGACGGCACTCGGATCCGCCTCGCCGCTGAAGGCGAAGTCGGCATCCGCGGCGCTTCGGCGGGCGACCTTTACATTTTCATCACCATCGCGCCGCATCGCATCTTTCAGCGCGACGGCGCCAACATTTATTGTCGCGTGCCGATCCCGATCACGACTGCGGCTCTCGGCGGGACGATCGAGGTGCCGACTGTGGAAGGCAGCCGCACTCGTGTCACGGTACCCCCCGGAACCCAATCGGGCCACCAGTTCCGGCTCAGATCAAAGGGCATGACCGTGCTTCGCTCCGCCGCCCGCGGCGACATGTTCATCGAGGCGGTTGTCGAGATCCCGGTCAATCTGAGCAAGCGGCAGCAGGAGCTGCTCCGCGAATTCGAAAAGGAAGGCGAGAACCGCCGCACCCACCCCGAAAGCGAAGGCTTCTTCGCGCGCGTCAAAGAGTTCTTCGAAGATCTGCGCGAATAAAACGATTCTAGCTCACTCCCGTTTCCCCCCGTGGCCGGGCTTGTCCAGGCTTGTCCCGGCCACTCACGTCTTAAAGCAGCCGATCGTACAAGTCGTCCCATAAGGGCCGATCGTACAGGTCGTCCCAATAAGGGTTGTCTCGGCGGATCAGGTCAGAGACGCCGGATAACCTTGCTGCAGCAAGAAAAACGTGGGTGACCGGGACAAGCCCGGCCACGGGGCCGGCTCCTACTCCGCCGCCATCGGCTCGCGGCTGAGCGTCGCAGGCGCAGGGTCATTGCCCTCGGCGAGCACCGCCTCGAGCGTCCTGCGTATTTCACTGAGCTTGGCGGGGTGCTCGACCTTATGACCGAACAGGTTCTTGACGTAGAACACGTCGACGACCTTCTCGCCATAGGTCGAAATCTTGGCGCTTGAAACCTGTAAGTTGAGGCCGGTCAGTGCGCGCGTCACCTCGAACAACAAACCCGGCCGGTCACGGCCGTTGACCTCGACGACGGTATGCGAGGCGCTCGCCTTGTTGTCGACGAGGACGCGGGGCGTCACGGTGAAGACCTGCGTCCGGCTCGAAAAAGCGGGTTTGCGAGCGAACTCGCGGCGCGGATTGAGATCGCCGGTCAGCACGTTCTCGAATGTCATCGCGAGCGTCGCCAACTTGTCCGGGCGGCCAAACGGCGCGCCCGCCGAATCCTGTACCCAGAAGGTGTCGAGCGCCATCCCGTTCGACATCGTCATGATTTTGGCGTCGACGATGTTGGCGCCGCTGACCGCAAGGGCGCCGGCGATGCGCGAAAAAAGACCGGGATGGTCGGCCGTGTAGAGGGTGATCTCGGTCACCGAACGCTGTGGATCGACCCGCGTTTCGACCGTGAGGGGAGCACCGCTCGCTTCAGCCTCGCGCATCAAGCGGGCATGGCGAGCATGCGCGGCGGGATCGAAGGACAACCAATAAAACGGGTAACCGCGGCCGACGAATGTTGCATATTCAACGTCGCTGAAATCGGGCAGCAGCTGGCGCACGGCCGCCTGAGCAGCCGCGACGCGCAAATCCTGGCCCTCGACTGTCAGCCCCCCGGAGATCACCTCGATTGCCCGATGGTAGAGCTCACGCAACAGCGCCGCCTTCCAGCCGTTCCACACTTTCGGGCCGACCGCCCGGATATCGGCCGCGGTCAGCACCAAAAGAAGCTTCAGCCGCTCCGGCGATTGCACGCGATCGACAAAGTTACGAATCGTCTGGCGATCGCCGATATCAAACTTGAACGCGGTGCTGCTCATCAACAGGTGCCAGCGCACCAGCCAGGCAACTGTCTCGGTCTCCTCGTCCGACAGCCCGAGCCGCGGCCCCAGCTTCAGGGCGATCTGCTCACCGAGCTGCGAGTGATCGCCGCCGCGACCCTTGGCGATGTCGTGCAGCAGCACCGCTAGGTAAAGAGCGCGCCGCGACACGACGGTGGTCGCCAGCTGACTGGCGAGCGGAAGCTCATCCTCCAGCAGCCCACTTTCGATCTGATGCAAGATGCCGATGGCGAACAGCGTGTGCTCGTCGACTGTGTAGACATGATACATGTCGTACTGCATCTGGGCGACGACGCGTCCGAAATCGGGAATGAAACGGCCGAACACTCCGGCCTCGTTCATGCGGCGCAGGGCGGTTTCCGGATCCTTGCGCGAGGTCAGGATCTCGAGAAACAAGCGGTTTGCTTCGGGATCTTCGCGCAGCTGTTGATTGATCAGCCGGAGTGACTGACTTGCTGCGCGCAAAGCGCGCGGATGGATATCGAGCTCGTGCTCCTGGGCGACGTGAAAGAGCCGCAACAGCGCCACCGGGTCCTTTTGGAAGAAATCCTCGGTGGGAACCGTCAGCCTCTCGCCGTCGACTACAAAGCCGCCGAGGGAGCGCCGGGCGCTTCCCCATCGCACCCAGGAGAGCCGGCGTTTGTGCTTCTGGTCGGCTTCGAGGATGGCGCAGAAGATCCGGGTCAAGTCGCCGACGTCTTTTGCTATCAGGAAGTAGTGCTTCATGAAGCGCTCGACGCCGCGGCTGCCGGCGTGGTCGGTGTAGCCCATGCGCCGGCCGATCTCGGTCTGCGCATCGAACGTCAACCGCTCCTCGGCGCGGCCGGCGAGGTAATGGAGGTGACAACGCACCGTCCACAGAAAGTTTTGCGCGCGATCGAAGCGCTGCGACTCCTCCGCCGACAGCACCCCCAAATCGACGAGCTTCGCGACATCGTCGGTCCGGTAGATATATTTGGCGATCCAGAACAGGGTGTGCAGGTCGCGCAGCCCGCCCTTGCCTTCCTTGACGTTCGGCTCGAGCTGGTAACGGCTGTCGCCGACCCGTTTGTGCCGCGCGTCGCGTTCCGCGAGCTTACCCTCAACGAATTGCGCCGCGCTGCTCTTCACGATCTCCGAATCGAAGCGCTTTTTGAGGTCGTTGAAGAGCGCCCGCTCGCCGCATAAATAGCGCGCCTCCAGCAGTCCGGTGCGGATCGTGAAATCGGATTTGGCATGGCGCAGGCATTCTTCCACCGAGCGCGTCGATTGCCCGATCTTGAGTCCGAGGTCCCACAACAAATAGAGCAGGTATTCGACAACCTGCTCGGTGTGCGGGGTCTGCTTGTAGGGGAGCAGGAAAAGCAGATCGATGTCGGAATAGGGCGCGAGCTCGCCGCGTCCGTAGCCGCCGACCGCCACTAGCGCCAACCGCTCCCCCGAAGTCGGATTGGCCAGTGGGTAGATTTCTTGGGTTACAAGGTCGAACAGCCCGCCGATCAGCTCGTCCATTAGAAAGCACTGCTCGCGGACCGCCGCGGCGCCGCCGCCGTTTGCCTCGAAGCGAGCACGAATCTCGGCATGGCCGGCCGTCAACGTCGCCTTTAACGGCGCGACAAAGGGGCTGCGATCGTGCGCCGGAACGTGCACCGACTTAGCGGCGCGCGACAATTGCTCGGCCAACACTTTCCGATCGACGATATCGCGTTGCCGCGCAATGCTGCCCATCCCGCTCCTTTCCGCCGGGAAGCGGATTATGCGGGGCGGACTCGCCCCGCCCGCCGAGATATGTGGCTGGTGGCGGCAAATGTCACCCGGCCTTTATCTGCCCGAATATCTGGCTCTCGCGACGCATTTTCGTTAGCGATGCCGGCCGGCACCCGCCGTGATGACATAGCGGACGCGTAAGCGGGCCCGACCAACGCCCGTCGGCGCGGATTCCGTGAACAGTGACCTCTCCTTGAATGTCGAGACCGGTGTTCATGGGCTCCGGCTCGCGGGTTCCGCCCGCGCCCCGGAGTGACGAATATGCGGCCCCCACCCAAGCCCCTCTTACGACCGGGCAATCTCGGAGAGGAGCGGATTAAATCGATCGGGGGCTTCGTATTGCACCCAATGCCCGGCTCCCGGAATTACTTCGAAGCGGGCGCCCGGTTGGATATTGCGCAACGCACGGGCGCGATCGTCGAGATGGGGGTAGGCCGTGGCGTCGCGCTCGCCCCAGATCCCGTCGAGGCGCGCCTTGACCAGCGGGAGCGCGCGGGCGAGCGTGTCGGCGCGCGAGAACCTGCGGCTTTTGACACGGCCGCGCGGCGCGTTATGTGATTGAATATAGACTGCAAGCTCGTCGATTTTTGCCGGATCGGCGATCATCAGCGCCGCCAGATTATGGCGGGCGACGGCCAGGGTCTCGACCGCGGACGCGTTCTCCGGAACGCGGCGGAGCGCCGTCGGTTGGCGAACCAGACCGAGGCCGTTAGAGCCGATTACCGTAAAGCCGCCCACCCGTTCGCCAAGTTGGGCCGCAACATGGCCGCCGAGCACCCCGCCGAAGGAGAAGCCGGCGATATGCAGCCCAATATCTTTCGGAAAGACGATTTCAAGCCCCTCGACAATGATCCGGGCCAGGCTCTCGGCAGTATGCGGCTCGGGCGGCGTGGCTGATTTGCCGAGGCCGGGCAGGTCCGGCGCCGCGACCGTAAAATTCCGCGACAGGGCGATCACGTTGCGGATCCAGTGCGTCCATGAACCGTAACCGCCGTGCAGCAACGCGAGGGCCGGGCCGCTGCCCCATACACGCCAGACCATGGTGCCTTCTCCGCAGGGCGTCTCGAGGCGCTGCGCGTCGGTTGCGACACCCGCCACGAAAGCCAGAGTTTCTTCGCTGATCGGAGGCACCACGCATCCTTGCATTATTACGTCTTGCAGGCTGATAGCCGGTTTCCGGCGGCGCGCCTAGCCCGCGGCGCCTAAAACCCTGCGTGGAACTGCGCCGCAGCAGACATGTTCAGCCAAGAGAAATCTGCCGCACGAGGAGCATGCCAAAGAGCACGCATCCAGAGCCGTCGTGGCGCTGGCTGGTTGCCGCCTCAAGCGCGCCGTGCCGCGCGGGGATGGTAACCGCCAAGCTCAACGCCTCTCCTTTGCGTCTCTCAAGCATTATATGACATGCAGCGGCCTTCGCCGGGTGGGCTGCGCTATCGGAGTCGATGATGCCGCAACGACAGCTCGAAGCAATGATGTGGGCGCAGGCCTGCCAGGCGATGGAGCGCGCCGAGCGCCTTCATCGCCAGTTTTTTCATCGCGCCCACACGACCCCGTGTTGGGAGGCTCCGGTGGATATTTTCGAGACCGAGGAGGCGCTCACGATCGTGATTGCCTTGCCGGGAGTGGAGCTCGACCGAGTACAGGTTACGCTCAGCGCCGGGGTCTTGATTGTCAGCGGTGAACGCGCGTTACCTGTGGAATCGAGAAACGCCCGGATCCACCGGCTGGAAATACCGCATGGACATTTCCAGCGGCGGATCGAGCTGCCGCCGGCCCGCTTCGAATTGACCGGCCGTCATCTCGCCAATGGCTGCCTGATGCTGCAGCTAAACAAGAGTTGAAGAGCGAGCGCGGCTTGCTCATTGCGCTTTGAGGATATCCGCTATGCCACTGGAGGACCGTGAACTGCGCAGCTCGGAAAGCACCGCGCCGCCGCTCGCCGGTGCCGCCGAGACGGCGTTGACCGGCATTCCGGCAATTCCCGAGGATGCGCTGATCCTGATCCCGACACGCAACCTCGTGCTGTTTCCCGGCACGGTGCTGCCGATCACGCTCGGCCGACAGCGCTCGGTCTTTGCAGCGCAAGCCGCGATGCGGCTCAATCGTCCGGTGGGGCTCATCCTCCAGCGCGATCCGAGCATCGACGATCCGATCCCGGTCGATCTGCATCGGATGGGCACCGAGGCGACCCTCTTGCGCTACCTGACCAGCCCGGACGGCGGGCATCACGCGATCTGCCAAGGCGAGCGGCGCTTTCGCGTCCTCGATTTTCTCGACGGCTACCCGTTCCTCGCGGCGCGGGTCGAGCGCATACCAGAAGTCGAGGCGACCACCAAGGATGTCGCCGCGCGCCTACTCAATCTGCGCAACCAGGCGCTGGAGGTGCTCCAGCTGTTGCCGCAGACCCCGGCCGAGCTCGTCAATGCGGTGCAATCGGTAACCTCCGCCGCGGCGCTCGCCGATCTGATCGCGAGCTTTATGGACATCACCCCGGCCGAGAAGCAGGAGATCCTGGAGACCGTCGATCTCGAGCGCCGGCTCGAACGGGTCTCGGAAATGCTGGCATATCGGATCGAGGTGCTGCGCCTGTCGCGGCAGATCAGCGAGCAAACCAAGGGCAAGATCGACGATCGGCAGCGCGAGTTCTTGCTTCGCGAGCAGATGAGGACAATCCAAAAGGAGCTCGGGGAAGGCGACGACGCAAAGTCCCAGGAAATCGCCGAGCTGACCAAGAAGATCGCCGAGGCGAAAATGCCGCCCGAGGTCGAGGAGCATACCAAGCGGGAGCTCGCCCGGCTCGAACGCATGCCGGAGGCTTCTGGCGAATACTCGATGGCTCGCACTTATCTCGAATGGCTGACCGAGTTGCCGTGGTCGGTCGAATCCGGCAAGGCGATCGACATCGCCGAGGCGCGCGCCATCCTCGACGCCGACCATTACGGCCTCAGGAAGATCAAGCGCCGGATTCTCGAATATCTCGCGATCCACCAGCTGAACCCCGGCGGCCGCAGCCCGATCCTGTGCTTTGTCGGCCCGCCCGGTGTCGGCAAGACCTCGCTCGGCCAAAGCATCGCCAGGGCGACCGGGCGAAAATTCGTCCGCGTCAGTCTCGGCGGCGTGCATGACGAGGCCGAGATCCGCGGTCACCGCCGGACCTATATCGGAGCGTTACCTGGGAACATCATCCAAGGGATCCGCCGGGCGGGGGCGCGGGATTGCGTCATGATGCTGGACGAGATCGACAAGCTCGGCCGCGGCATCCAGGGCGATCCGTCTTCGGCACTGCTCGAGGTGCTCGACCCCGAACAGAACTCAACCTTCCGCGACAATTACCTCGGCGTGCCGTTCGATCTGTCTCACGTGATGTTCATCACCACGGCAAATGTTCTCGACAGTGTCCCCGGCCCGCTGCGCGACCGCATGGAGGTCATCGACCTGCCCGGCTATGTCGAGGATGAAAAATTCGAGATCGCGCGACGCTACCTCGTCGAGCGCCAGCTCAAGGCCAACGGATTAACCGCCGCACAGGCCGAGATCACCGACGCGGCGCTGCATGCGATCATCCGCGACTATACCCGCGAAGCCGGGGTGCGCCAGCTTGAGCGCGAGATTGCCGCTGTGCTGCGCAACGCCGCCATGCGCATCGCCGAAGGCACGGCGCAGCAGGTTCGGATCGAGCCGGAACAGCTGACCGAGATACTCGGGCCGCCGCGCTTTGAAGGCGAGGTCGCGATGCGCACCAGCATTCCCGGGGTCGCCACCGGCCTCGCCTGGACACCGGTCGGCGGCGATATCCTGTTTATCGAGGCGACCCGCATCCCCGGTAGCGGCCGGCTGATCCTCACCGGCCAACTCGGCGAAGTGATGAAGGAAAGCGCCCAGGCGGCGCTGAGCCTCGTCAAGGGGCGCGCGTCGGAAATCGGGTTAGACCCGGAGATCTTCGAGAAGAGCGACATCCACATCCACGTTCCCGCCGGCGCCATTCCAAAAGACGGGCCGAGCGCGGGCGTGGCGATGTTTACCGCGCTAGTCTCGCTATTGACCAACCGCACGGTGCGCAGCGACACCGCGATGACCGGCGAAATCAGCTTGCGCGGATTGGTGCTGCCGGTCGGCGGCATCAAGGAAAAAGTGGTCGCCGCCGCTCGCGCCAATCTCTCGACGGTCATCCTCCCGGCGCGCAACCGCAAAGACTACGAGGACATCCCGGAGAGCGCCCGGGAAAGCCTGCGTTTTATTTGGGCCGAGCGGGTCGCGGACGTCATCGAGGCTGCGCTCGAACCGGCGCAGCAGCAAACCCCGGCGATGGCCGATGTGGCAGACGACTGAGGCGCCCAATATGCTAAATTCGGCGCTCGTCGCAAGGAGGCCAACATGAGCGAAGAAACCGCCGCGCCGGTGAAGGGTCCGGGCATCGTATTGCAGCCGGAAGAGGGGCAATCCTATTGGCAGCCGCGTTGGGCGAACGGCTATTCGGTCGTCAAGCTCAGCCCGAAGCACGCCGGCCCCGACAATATTGCGATGGGGGTCCAGGTGATCGCGCCGGGCGGCTATGTACGCGAGCACTCGCACACGCCCAACCAGGAGATCCTGTTCTGCTTTCAGGGAAAGGGGACCATCCTCGTCGATGGGGTTCCGCACCCGTTCGTCCCAGGCACGACCGTCTATGCCGGGCCGGGCGTCAGGCACAAGATCATCAATGACGGACCGGACGAGCTCAAGATGACTTGGACCTACCTGCCGCCCGGCTTGGACGACTTCTTTGCCGCGATCGGCCGCCCTCGCCAACCTGGCGAACTGGTGCCCGAACCCTTTGAACGCCCCGCCGACGTGCACGCGATCGAGGCAAGGACCGGTTACGGCCCGCCGATCGAGGGCTGATCAAAGGCCGCAGCCGGCTGTCCGGTTTAAGGAGATTGCTTGCTTGCCGCGAAGACACAACGGCAGGTGCCCGTGGCCGGGCTTGCCCCGATGATTATGACAGTAAGGACTGACGGCCCGCATGAAGCGGTGCCCGCTCCGTAGCCGGAAACAACAGGCTGACCCGCAGCCCCGGCTCCATGGCGTCGACGCTCAACTTCGCACCATGCAATTCGGTGACAGCGCTGACCAAGCTGAGGCCGAGCCCGTTGCCAGGCGTCGTGCGGCTGCGTTCTCCGCGGTAGAAGCGGTCCGTAAGGCGCGGCAGGTCGATGGCCGCAACGCCAGGTCCGTCATCCTCGACCGATAGAATCACGCCGGCCTCCGAGCTGCCGGTCAGCCGGACACCGATCCGGGTGCCCGACGGCGTGTGACGCAGCGCGTTCTCCACCAGGTTCGCGAGAGCCTGGGTCAGGAGTTCCTGGTCGCCGCTCACCGTAATGCCTGGAGAGATCGTCGCGGTCAGCTGGTGGCCCGCGTCCTCTGCGTCCAGCCGATATGCGTCAGAGACGGTCTCCGCAACGGTGGTAAGGTCGACGTCGCGAAATCCGGCGCGAGGCGATGCGCCCTCGACCTGGGCGACCCGCAGCAAGGCAGAAAAGGTCTCCAGCAGTCCCTCCGCCTCGCTAAGCGCACCGTCGATCGCGGATTCGAACTCCGCCACAGACCGCGCATGCGCCCGCGCGTCCTCCAACCGTTGATACAACCTGGACAGCGGAGTACGCAGGTCATGGGCGACGTCGCTGCTGACTTGGCGCAGGCTCTCCATCAGGACGCCGATGCGGTCCAGCATCCGATTGAGCGTGCTCGCGAGCCGGTCCAAGTCGTCTCCCGTGCCGCGCATCGGCATGCGGCGCCCGAGGTCTCCGCCGATAATCGCCTCCGCGGTACGCGCAATCGCGTCAACCCGTCTGAGAAAGGCTCGGCTCAGAAGGGCACCGCCACTGATACCGAGCACCGCCGCGAGGCCCACCGTCCAAAGGAAAGCGGTGGCGATGGCCTCCTCCAGATCGCCGATCTGTCGCAGGTCGCCACCGACCGCGAGCAACACGCCGCCGCCCAGGTCGGAAACCAAGGCGAGGACCTTCTCTGGCCGGCCGCCATCCTCGGAGGCTTGAGGCACGTCGATGGTGGTCCAGCCCGGCTTCGGGTCCGCCGTTGCCGGCATCTCGCCCGCAAGATGCCCGCCGGCCTGATCCTCCACGAGGTAGTCCAGCGCGCTGGCGCCCTGCCCGCGTTTCCGCACCAGGTCGAGCAGGTGAGCCAACCCGTCGGCCCGGAACTCCTCCTGGAGGAACGCCGCCTCGGTCTCGATCCGGTCCATCATCTGCTGTTGCAAGGCCGATCGGGCTTCCAGGAAGACGGCCACGCCCAGCACAAGCGCCGAGCCGGCGAACACGGCGACATAGAGCGCAGCGAACCGGAAGCTGGCGACCCGCAGCAGCCTGGGTAGGACGATCCGGCTCACGGCTGGCCGGGCGCAGGAACCCGCAACGCGTAGCCGGCGCCGCGCACGGTGTGGATCAACTCGGCACCGCCATACTGCGACAGCTTCGAGCGCAGGCGGCTCATGTGCGTCTCGACGATGTTTGTCTTTGGGTCAAAATGAAAGTCCCATACGGCTTCGAGCAGCATCGTGCGCGTCACGACTCGGTCGGCGTTGCGCATCAGGAATTCGAGCAGCTGGAACTCGCGCGGCTGTAACTCGACCGGCCTGCCGCCGCGCAGGACGGTACGCTTGAGCAGATCCATTTCGAGATCACCGGCCCGCAACACCGTCGCCCTTTCGGTGAGCGGCGGGCGGCGCGCCAGTGCGTTGACGCGGGCGAGCAGTTCGGCGAAGGCGAACGGCTTGACGAGGTAGTCGTCGCCGCCCGCTTCGAGCCCCCGCACCCGGTCGCCGACGCCTCCGAGCGCAGTCAAAAACAGCACCGGCGCCTTCACGCCCGGTCTCACGGAGCGTCTGCACCAGCCCGATTCCGTCCAGGCCCGGCAGCATCCGATCGACGATCAGCACGTCATGCCCGCCATCGGTGGCGAGAAACAGCCCGTCCCGCCCCGCGGCGGCGAGGTCGACGACGTGACCTTGCTCGCGCAGGCCGCGGGCAATGTAGGCGGAGGTCTCCTCGTCGTCCTCGATCAGCAAGACCTTCATTCTCCGCCTCCAGCGCCGCTATCTCGGCTTAGTCGGCCTCACCGCCGGCGTGGCCGCCCACGATCTGGCCGCTCTCTGCGTCGACGATCACGGTTTGGACACCGCTGGTGCCGTTGGTCTCGACGACGATGCGCGGCTTCCCATGATCGACATCAACGCCTGCATCGAACGCCTTGCCGCCCGTCTGGTGCTCCGCGATCGAGATCGCCTGCGACAGGGTCAACTTCGTCCCTTGCAGCCCCGTTTCCTCACGCCCCTCGTCGCTGTTCGCCGCAAAGGTCGGTCCGGCCAGGCCAAGGAAGAGGGCGCCAGCGAGAGCGATGGCGGCGCCGTGTTTGGTCTTCATGAGCAATCTCCAAAACCCTGTCTCGCGGAGGCGGGTTGCCTGCCGCTCGGCGCCACCCTGATCGAGCCAACATTGAATTGGCTGTGACCGCTCTATACGGATTCTCAATCTGTCGCTGGCGGCAACACCGAGGCGAGACCCCGCCCATTAGCTGCTTTGCAGATCGCCCTCGGGGGGATCTCCCCAAGCGGTAATTTTGCGGGGCGAAGGATCCCGATTCGGCGCTGATTCACACGCTGAGCTCAATCAGCTCTCGGCGGCAGGCCTCGTGAAGAACCAGGGATGGCCGTCGATGTCGCGCACGGTGTAACTGCGGCCGTAGGATTCGTCGCGGGGCGGGTGGACGATCTCGGCCCCGGCCGCGCGCGCCCGTTCGTAGTGCGCATCGACATCGGCGAGATAGACGAAGATACCCTGCGTCGCCGACTTCGTTTCGTGCGGGCTCAGCATCCCCCATTCCTTGCTGCCCTGTCCCATCATGATGCGCTGTCCGTCGAGCGTCATCTGCGCGTGCATGCCGCCGGGCGTCGCGTGCCGCATTTCCTCGGTAAAGCCGAAGGCGCGGGCGAGCCAGTCGAGAGCGGCGGGAACGTCGCGATAGAAAATGTACGGGATGATCTTGGTGCTGACTGTCGGTTTCAGTGTAGACATCTTTACTCTCCTGATGAACGAGGCCCGCAGCCTACGGCGTGGTTCTGTGTCCGTCTTGAAAGTTTGTTACCTCGTCGGACGGGCCGGCCACAGCAGTTAGTCGACGAACCCGCCTTCGTCTGGCAATTTGCGGCGCATGAAGCTGGCGGGCGGGCTGCCGGCGAATGCGCGGAAATCCCGGGTCAAATGCGCCTGATCGGCGTAGCCGCAGGCATCCGCCAGGTCTGCCCAGCTCGTGACCTGGTCGCGTCGCATAAGGCGGATCGCGTGATCGAACCGCAGGATGCGCGCGAACAGCTTCGGCGGCATGCCGAACTCGCGCCGGAAGCACATGGTGAGGTGCTTCGACTCCAACCGAGTTCCCCAGCCAAGGAGGCGCACCCCGACGCGTCCGGCGCTGGCTTGCAGCCGCCGCAGAGCCCAGCCCAAGTCCTGGGAAAGCGCGTTGACCGAGAGGCCGAGACGCCGTGCGATCTCTTGCTCCAGGATCATAAGTCGGCCGGCGTGAGAATTCGCTTCCTGCAAACGCTCGATGGTCTCTCGCGCCGCCGCGCCGAAAAGATCGACCGGATCGATCAGTCGGTTGCCGACCTCATCGAGCGGAAAGCCAAGCAGAAGACGGGCACCCAGCGGCGTCAGCATGACCTGCGCACCTTCCTGGGAGCGGTCGGTCTCGGTGACTGCGTAAGTGCTGCTCACGCCGGCGAAAAAAGCGCTACCTGCGGGATAAGCCGTGCGAGTTCCTGCCGGGTGCTCGACGCGCAGTTCCTGACCAAGGTTGAATACCAGTGTGGCAAGACCCGACGGCAGTTCGCGCCTACGGACAAACCCGGTTTCACTCTCCGCGTAGGCATTGAATCGCCGCACGAAGGGCACAAGCCGATCCGCCGGCGCAAGGCAATCGATCCGCCAAAAACCTTGTTCGGAGGCATGCTCGACGACGGCGATACGAGGCGTCCGATTCTCCATGATTATCCCCAGCCTGAACCAGACTTAGCCGCCAGCGAGCCTCTCCATTCCGATGAAGGGACTCAAATCATCAAAAGACCCGCGCTTGGCTGCATGCCTGGCGGGGTTTTGCGTTTGAGCTAGAGCGACATTCGGTGGATTTCCGGTTACGACCCACTGCGGACCTTCATCACCGCGCCAGCGGATTGTCGGGTCGGCGGGGAACCGGACATTCGAATATCCCCGTGCAGCCGATGATCTTGAATTATGATACAAGTTGGGGTTGTCGGATCGGGGGATCGGCGACATGCGCAACCGCTCATGCCAGACGCTGGCGCTGGCAATTTTCCTCCTTCTGCCGAGCCCGCCAGTCCGTGGCCAGGCCGAGCCCCCCGGTGCGGTAGGCATGCCGCTCGCGTCCGCACGCCTCGACAGCGTTGTCGGCATGCCACTCTATTTCCGGCTGTACCGGGCACGGCTGCCGCCGGCTGGGCACGCCGCTTACCAGGGCGCGAACGCGCTGCTCTATGAGCTGTCAGGTGCCGCGTCGCTGGAGATCCAGGGCGGCTCGACGCAGCTCGTCGCGGAGGGCGACGGCGCCTTCATCGCGGCGGGGCAGATCGTGACGATCCGGGCGTCGACGTCCGCACCGGCCGACCTGTTGTTGTTTCTGCTGACCGCCCGGCCAAACCAGCGCCGCCCGGCGCTCGACCGTCCCGCTGTAAGCCGTGAATTGTTTCGGACACCCGATCCGCTGCCGGGTCTGGAAGAGGGACCCTACGAATTCAGCCTCGCGCGGCTGACACTCCCAGCGGGAACCCCTGCCGACCCCCCCTATTCGCGGTCCGGTGCCGCGCTCGACTATGTTCTGGCCGGCACGGCGGCACTGACCGCCGACGGGAAGACCGAGACGATTTCAGCCGAAATACCACTCTTTGAGCGCTTCGGCTGGGTCCACAGGCTGGCAAACCCCGGTGCCGTGCCTCTCGTTCTCATCCAGGCGAATATCAGCCAGGAAGGCGTCCCGGCAGCGCACTCTGCTGCCGACAAGTAGTGCCGAAGGGGCTTGCCTCGCAGGTGTTCTCCTTAAAGGTATTCTCTACGCGCGATGACCATGCCGGTGCCAGTTAGAGGTAGTAGTGGAGCCCGCGGATGTTGGGATGGTCCGGCTGAATTGGCATTCGGGGTTCAGCCGGGCGTGATCACGTGATTCCGTGCTCATGCTCTCACAGCGCATGACGACGAGCTGCAGCCCCTCAATCGACGACGAAGACCTTTGCCCTCCGATCTACCAGGCAGCGTGGAAATAGGCGCCGCGTCGGGTAGTCAATGACAGCTATCAAAGAGTCGGCATCGGAGAGCCGGGGCACCTGCAAATGACCCATTTCCGCCCCATGCAGCCATTCGTAGTCCGTCGAGACCATCGATTGCCCTCGCCCCGATTGAACGCTCCGTCGAATTGGTGCTATCGACCCAGTGTGGTCATCTCTCCGACCCACCTCTGGGCCCTCATGCCCGTAAGATGAATTGACCCAGATCAACGCGGCGTTGCGGGAGCCTGCCGCGGCGGTGTCTAGTCTCCTGCGACAAAAATGGCGAGTGTCCGGGGCGGCAGCGCAAGAGCGCTCGATTAAGGGGGGAGACAGAAGATGGCACAATCGGCGCCGGCAACGGCCCAGACCATCGAAGCCTATGTCGGCGAGACGATGGACGCCGCGCGGATGGGACCGGTCCATTGGCAGGTTCTGGCGCTGGTCGCCTCCGGCTATTTTTTCGACGTGCTGGATTTCACGATCTTCGGCGCCCTCGTCCCCGACCTGATCAAAAGCGGCTTCGTCACCCAGGCGCAGGTTCCGTGGATCGGCAGCGTCACGGTGGCCGGGCTGTTCGTCGGCACGCTGGGCCAGGGCGAGTTCACCGACCGGTTCGGACGCAAGGCGGTCTATCAGTTCAACCTGCTCCTGTTCGG
This sequence comes from uncultured Alphaproteobacteria bacterium, assembly GCA_963698995.1. Lineage (GTDB taxonomy): Bacteria > Pseudomonadota > Alphaproteobacteria > ATCC43930 > CGMCC-115725 > AP-15. Next base: position 30,681 of record CAVOTD010000062.1, read on the forward strand.
CTTGGCGACGATCATCGCGGCATTGCCGCCGATCCCGAGCATCGGTTTCGACCCGGGGCTTGGCTGGCTTCTGGTATTTCGGTTCCTTGCCGGTGTCGGCCTTGGCGCGGAGCAGCCGCTGTGCTTCTCCTACACCGCCGAATACGCACCGAAGAACATTCGCGGCCGCCTCACGGCATTCATGCAGTTTCTGGGCGGCGCCTGGCCGTGGCCGGTCGGCGTGTTGCTGACCCTCACCTTGCGCGATTCGATCGGCTGGCGCGGCATCTGGATCATCATCGGCATCGGTGCGCTGGTGATTTTCGTCTTGCGTTTCTCGCTGCCGGAATCGCCACGCTGGCTGGCGACCCATGGCCAGGGACAGCGCGCGCTCGACCTGCTGCAGCGCATGGGGCTGCGCACGGTGCCGCTCGCGTCGCTGCGAACCGGCGCGGCGAGCGATACCAAGAGCGACCCGCTCGGCGTTGTCCTGCGCGAATACCCGGGCCGCGTGATCGCCGGGATGATCTGCTTTTTCGCCTTCTTCGGCATCGCGCTCGGGCTCGGCGCCTGGCTGCCGAACATTCTCGTCGAGCGCGGTTTCCCGATCGCCAAATCGCTGAACTCGATCTTTTGGATAACCCTCGCCTTCCCGTGCGCCAGCGCCTTCATGATGTATTCGCTGGAGCGCTTCGGCCGCAAACCCACCGCCGTCACCGCCTTTCTGCTGACCGCCGTGTTCGGGCTGCTTTGGGCCAATGCGGGGAGCGAGGGGATGGTGCTGGCGATCGGGTTCGGAATGATCTTCTTCATCCAGTTGGCGGGAAATTCTTCGCAGATCTTCATCTCCGAGGTGTTCCCGACCAACGCCCGCGCCTCCGGCTTCGGGCTCTGCCAGGCCGCCGGTCGTGTCGGAGCCTTTGTGGCGATCCCGTCCTTCCTGTGGATCCAGCAGGGCTTCGGCCTGACCGCTGTGTTCGTGGTGATCGCCGTGATCGTGGCGATCGCCGCCGTCGCGGTGACCCAAATCGGCCCCGAAGCCAAGGGCCTCGCCCTCGACGAGATCGCCCCGCCGACCGCGTGAGGGGGCGCTCTGTTGATGCATGAGTGGACCCGGCGATATGCCGGCTTATCCGACATTCCCCCCGGATTCTCGTGCCGACGAGGGCCATCGTCTTGCTTTTGGGCCGGTGGTGCAATCAGCATCGCCCATTACGCATGTCCTAGCTAGAGTCGAAAGCTGAGGATTGCCCGACGCGCGGCGCCGGAACTGCGTGGTTTGTCCCGATCAAGTGCTGCCGTCGTCGTCTGTCTATACGGACTCTCAATCCGTCGCTCGCGGCGGCCGCCGGGGCTCAGGCTTGCGTGCTGGCGCGGTCCATGATCGTAAGAAGATCGGTCAGGGACTGCTTGCAAGCAGTTTGCTCCGGTTTATCGGCGCGCAGTGCCGCCAGCGCTCGATCGATGGCTTTGTCGACGGTATGCCACTCCGCCGGCGCGCGGGGTTTCAGCGAGGGTTCCGCCTCATCCCAGGACGTCTCGAGGTCTTTGATCCGGGCCTTTGCCCCCGCGAGGTCGCCCTTGTCGACCAGGGAAGCAGTGTCGGCGACGACGGCGCGGAAAGAGGACAGGTCGCCGAGCTTGGATGCGGTAGCCGCCTCGGCCGAAGCGATGATCCGAACCGATGGCGGAAGAGCTTCGGTGGCGAGCGCGGCAAGTCCGAGCAAAGATAGCGGGACCATAATCGGTGCCAATTTGAGATTGCTCATTGTGTGCTCCTGTTTTGCAATTGAAACCATCTCGCCACCGCGGCCTGACCTCACGCCTTTTCTACCGCTTTCGGGGTGTCCCTCGGCCCGTTCCGCCAAGGCTGAGCACGGTCACGAGGACAACGATGATGGTCAGGAAAACGCTGCTCGTGACAACCGTGCCTAGGCCCACGCCGCCATATGTCTGGGCCTGGGACAGCAAATCGCCGAGCGAGGCGCCAAGCGGCCGGGTCAGTACATAGGCGATCCAGAATGTCAGGACCGGGTTGGCGCCGCGATAGTAGGCTAGAGCAACCGCCGCAATAAGGGCGCCGAACGCCAGCACGCCGAGTTTGAAGCCGAGCTGCAACGCTTCCGTTGCCAGATCGCCGGCGGCTGTGCCCAAAGCGAAGGTGAAGAGGATCGCGGTCCAGTAGAAGAGCTCGCGACGCGTCGTGATGATCGTGTGAATCGAGAGCGTTCGTTCAATCGCGTACCAAATCGCGAACGTCGCAGCGAGTGCCACGGCGAAAACGCTTGTGCTGAGGTAAAGACTGACGTCCAGCCCATCCGTAAGAGCATCGGTAATCTGCGTTCCGACCACGCTCACTAGGACCACGGTCAGCCAGTATCGCCACGGCACGTACTGTCGCGATCGCAGCTGCAGCAGCAGCGAAGCGATCAGTAGCATGGCCATGATGCCGTCTGTCACGGCAGTTCCGAGACCGACATGCACCGCCAGGTAGTCCGCACCGGTCTCGCCGACGGTCGTCGACATGATCTTGACGACCCAGAAGGCGAGTGTGACTTCCGGGACTTTGTTGAGCATTCCGGCCCAGCGCCGGTTCCGAGGATCGCTCAAATTCCGCCCTTCCGAATGTCGCAAGTCCGTGCAGATGCCAGCGCGGCGCGCGCATTCGGCCGCGGCTCAGAACTTGAACCAACCAAGATTGGTCGCCCATGGATAGAGCATTGGGAGTTCCCAATCTGAAAGCCGCCGAGCCGAACGAACCACGCGGCTGACTGACCTCATCGCGTCGGCTTGCTATCGATGGGCCGGCGAATCCCAACGTTCCTACTGGAGTGTGTGCAGTAGCAGCGCGCCAGCAGTGGTGCGTCCGGACTAACCGCTCACTCGCTCAGCGAATTGCCCACGACTGTCGCCGATAGCGGTTCTGTTCTCGCTAGGTTCAGCCTAGCGCAGTCACTATGACAAGCGAGGCTATCACCTCGTCTTGGTGATCGGCGTCTTGTTGGCCGCCTGCTTGGGAGCGGTGTTCTTCTTCTGTTTCGGCTTTTTGGCTTCCCGGCTCGAACGCTTCTGCTCCTTGTTCGCCACGACATCCTCCTTCACGTTACCAACACCGGTCAATGCCGGCTCGTCCATCGCTTGGCCTCGACAGCGGCATCGGGAGGCCCGGCAATCCTGTCGAGACAGCGGGTAAGCTCCGCGCTCGGCCAAGCTGGGCCGGTCGCCTCTTCATAGGCGCGGGCGGCCTGCAACACCCCCAGATCATCATATAACGGGCCCGTTACCATCAAACCGATCGGCAGCCCGCCGGTAAACCCGCACGGAATGGAGCAGGACGGGTTTTTGGTCAGGTTGAACACATAGGTATAGGTTACCCAACTCCACGCGTTGGTGGGGTTCGGCAGATCGTCGCCGCGCGGATCGGCATGAGCGGCCGGGATCGGCATGGTCGGCGACAGCAGCAGATCGAACCGGTCGAAGAACTGCCGCAGCCTTTGCCCGAGCGCCACCCGCTGCGCGATCGCCTCGACGTATTGCTCCTGCGTTACCGCCTCGCCGCGCCGGCACATCTCGACGAGGCCCGGATCCATCAGCGGAACCGCCTCCGGCTTCTGCGCCCGCAGCAATGCCCAGAACCCGCCGAGGGCGAGCGTCTGGAAGATTGGCATCGGCGATTGCTCGAACGGGTCGGCCTCTTCGACAATGGCGCCCAACTCGGCAAAGACGCGGGCAGCGCGCTCGACAGCGGTGCGGATCGCCGGCGTCGGCTCGGCGTAGCCAAGGGTCGGCGACAGCGCCACGCGCTTGCCCGCGAGAGACCCTCCGCCCACGGCCTCGCGATAGGCGATCCGGTCATCGGGGAGGCTGTGCCAGTCGCGCGAATCCGGCCCCTTGATCGCGTCGAGCATCAGCGCCGCATCCTCGACCGTGCGCGTCATCGGGCCGACATGTGCGACATCGCCGAAGGCCGACGGCGGATAGGCCGCGACGCGGCCGAAGGTCGGCTTGTGCCCGACGATCCCGCAGAAAGCGGCAGGGATGCGGATCGAGCCGCCGGCGTCGGTGCCGATCGCAAGGGGACCGATCCCAGCCAGGACCGCGGCGGCGCTGCCGCCACTGCTGCCACCGGGGCTCCGCTCGAGGTTCCACGGATTGCGGGTGACGCCGCTCAGCGGCGAGTCGGTCACTCCCTTCCAGCCGAATTCGGGCGTTGCCGTCTTGCCGAAAAACACCGCGCCTTCGGCGCGCAGCCGGGCCGGCACCGGCGCGTCTTCGTCCCAGACCTCGTTCGGATCGATCGTGCGCGAGCCCAGCAGGCGGGGCCAGCCGCGGGTCAATAGCGTGTCCTTCAGGGCCACCGGCACGCCGTCGAGCAGCCCCTGCGGTTCGCCTTTCCGCCAGCGCGCCTCCGAGGTGCGAGCCATCGCCAGCGCCGTCTCTGGGTCATAGAGCACGAAGGCGTTGAGCGCACCTTCAAAAATCTCGAGCCGCCGCAACGTCTGCTCGATCACCTCGACCGGCGAGAGCTGTTTCGCGCGATAGAGGGCGAGCAGCTGTGTCGCCGCCATAAAAGCGATGTCATCGGCCATGCTGTATTCCTCAGGTCCGGATCACGACGTTCTCCAGCGGCTCGTCGCGGACGAAGCGGTTGATGTTGCCGGTCACCTCGGCCCACCGCCGCGCGACCATGCCGGCGGTCCAGCCCGAGCAGTGCGGCGTCATGATGATATTGGGGAGCTCGTGAAAGGGATGCCGTGAAGGGCGACGTTGCGGCTCGCTAGCGTCGGGGTATAGCCACCACACATCGATCGCCGCTCCACCGATGTGGCGATCGCGCAAGGCGGCAAAAAGAGCGTCCTCGTCGATAACCGCACCGCGCGAGATGTTGACGAGAAATGCCGTCGGTTTCATCAGCGCCAGGCGGCGCGCATCGACCAACCTTTCGGTCTCGGCACCGAGAGCCGTGCACAGGACGACAAAATCACAGACCGCCAGCATCTCGTCGAGCTCGGTCCACGGATAGACACGCTCGACACCGTTTCCCGGCTGGCGTGGGTTGCGATTAGCGGCGACCACATGGCAGCCGAATGCAGCGGCACGGCGCGCCACCTCACGCCCGACCCGGCCGAGCCCGACGAGCCCGACTTTGCTCCCCAGGATCTCGCCATGTGGCGGTCCGCTGTGGACCCAGCTCGGCCGCCATGAGGAATCGCGGCGGAAATCGCCCTCGATTTCCCGGAAGCGATGGCTCCAGACCAGCATCGTCATCAGCACGTATTCGGCGATCGCCGTCTCATGCCCGAAGGCGTTGCAGATCGCCACGCCGGACGGCAAGGCTGCCTGCTCGATCAATTCGATGCCGGTGGCGACCGACTGCACGAGCCGCAGCTTTGGCGCCGCCGGGTAGTCGGCGCGCCAGTGATTGGTGACGAGGATGTCGGCATCGGCCGCAGCCTCGGGCGATTGCATCAGCTGCTGCGGATCGGCGAGGATCTCGACCCGCAAGCCGGGCGGCAATTCGGCCATGATGCCGTTTGCCGTATCGGCCGCGACGTTGCCGAGGAACAGCACCTTCATTTTACGGTGTGCGCCGCGAGGAAATCCTCGCGCACGGTGATGCCGAGTCCCGGCCGGTCGGGGATTTCGATCAGCCCGTCATGCACCGGAAACCCCTCTTCGACCAGATCGTGCAGCAATGGGTTGGCACCCAGCGAATATTCGACGATGAAGCCGGCCGGCGACGCCGCCGCGACATGCAGGCCCGCAGCAAAGGCCGGCGCGCCGGCCCATAAATGCGGGGCGAGCTTCAGATTATGGGCGCTCGCCAGGGCGGAAATCCGCATCGCCTCGGTGATGCCGCCGCAGATCGCGAGATCGGGCTGAAAGATGTCGACGGCGCCCAGCATCGCCAAATCACGGAAATCGTGCCGGGTGAACTCGCTCTCGCCGGCGGCGATCGGGATATCGGTCGCCGCGCGCACCTGGGCGCAGCCGGTCTTGTCATCGGCGGTCACCGGCTCCTCGAACCAGGCGAGGTTGCAATCTTCGACGAGACGACAGAAGCGCTTGGCCTCAGCGACCGAGAAGGTGCCGTGCGCGTCGCACATCAGCCCGCATTCCGGTCCAAGCGCCGCGCGGGCCGCGGCGACCCGGCGCGCCGAATGGCGCGGGTCGGCATCGATGCCGACCCGCATCTTGACGGCATGGAAACCACCCGCTTCGACATAACCCAGCAGCTGCTCGCCAATCTTGTCCGGCCCGGCCCACCCGCCCGAGGCGTAGGCCGGCATCGTCACCGACTTGCGGCCGCCGAGGAGACGCCACACCGGAACCCCGAGCGATTTGCCGAGAATATCCCACAACGCGCAATCGACGCCGCTCAATGCCGAGATCGTGATGCCGCGGCGCCCCAGAACCGGAAACACCCGCCCTTCCCGGAGCGCGTAATGCGCCCGGCTCCCGTTGTAGAGAAGCTCCCAGAGCCGGGTGATGTCGCGGGGGTCTTCGCCGACCAGCAATGGCGCAAATTCCTCGTTGATCATCGCCGTCAGCGCCTGGTTTGCCGCCATGCTGCCGACTTGTGCCTTAGCCTCGCCCCACCCGGTCGAGCCGCATTCGGTGTCGATGCGCACCAGGGTCGCGTCGAACGAGCTGGTGCGGCCGAAATCGCTGGTATGCTGCTTTTCCGGCGGGATCGGGATGTGCACCCAGTACGCCTGAACCGATCGTATCTTCATGGCTGGCATCAATTTACTGTGGCTGCGGTTCGGGCCGGCAGCTTAGCTGCTGGATTGAACATATGCCACCCGGCGAGGCATGCACCGGCGTCTTCGCGATGCTGAGCTTAGCGGCTTCCGCAACCCGCGTTTGATGCCAGCGTTTGCCGAACAATATGTGTCTGATCAACTCATCGATGGCTGGCTGAAAAACATGGCGCTCGAGGAATACAGACGGAAGCGAGATTTTCGGAAGACGCCGGAGCCGGCGGGCGCTGCAGCGCTCCGTGACAAGACCGGTACCGGGCTCTCCTTTGTCATCCAGAAGCACGCCGCGCGCCGGCTGCATTATGATTTTCGCCTCGAGCTCGACGGCGTATTGAAAAGCTGGGCGGTGCCGAAGGGTCCAAGCCTCGACCCCGGGGAAAAACGGTTGGCTGTCCATGTCGAAGACCACCCGCTCGACTACGGCGCGTTCGAAGGCGTCATTCCCAAGGGCGAGTATGGCGGCGGGACGGTGCTGCTGTGGGATCGCGGCGTCTGGATTCCGGCCGACCCCGACCCGGAGGTCGCCTATCGCAAGGGCTCGCTCAAATTCACCTTGGAAGGCGAGAAACTGCACGGCAAATGGGCGCTCGTTAGGATGGGAGGCAAAGCCGCTAGCGAGCGGCATGAGAATTGGCTCTTGATCAAGGAACGCGACGAGGACGCGATGCCGCACAGCGGCGACGCCGTCGTTGCCGATAATCCGCTCAGTGTCGCAAGCGGTCGGTCGCTCGATGCGATCGCCGCCGATCGCGATTGGGTGTGGCACTCGAACCGGAACGAAGGCGACAGCACTCCGCCCCCCGCTCCGACCGCAACCGCAGTCAAGCCTCGGCCGCTGGCGCGCATCTCCGGCGCCCGCAAAGCTCGGATGCCCGACAAATTGGAGCTTCAACTCGCGACCCTCTCCGACAAGGCACCGGAGGGTGAGGAGTGGCTGCATGAGATCAAATACGACGGTTACCGCCTGCTCGCCCGCATCGCGAATGGCAAGGTCCAGCTGGTCACTCGCGGTGGCCTCGACTGGACCGCCAAATTTCCGGCATTGGCCCATAACCTCGGTGAGCTGCCGCTCGATACCGCGCTGATCGACGGTGAAGTCGTTCACCTCGACCCCGAGGGAACCACAAGCTTTGCCGGATTGCAGGACGCGATATCGAGCGGCCATACCGATACGCTGAAGTTCTTCGCCTTCGACCTGTTGTACCGGGATGGCTGGGACCTGACCGGCGCGCCGCTGGAGGACCGCAAGGCGGCTCTCGCCGAGATCATCTCGCCACAGGCGCAAGACATGCTGCGCTACAGCGACCACCAGATCGGTCGTGGTCCGGCCTTTCTCACCCAGGCCTGCAGCTTTGCGCTCGAGGGCATCATCTCGAAGCGCCGGGCGGACCCCTACCGTCCGGGCCGGAGCCGCAGCTGGCTAAAATCCAAATGTCGCAATCGCGAGGAATTCGTGATCGTCGGCTACACCGATCCGGACGGCAGCCGGGAGGGGTTCGGCGCGCTTCTCGTCGGTTATTACGACCGAGAGGGCAAATTGCGCTATGCGGGGCGGGTCGGCACCGGTTTCAATACCGGGCAGCTGATCGAGCTGCGCCGGCGCCTCGAGTCTCTCGCGCAACCTGGCGCGCCGGTCGCCTTACCAAAAGGAGTATCGCGCAAGGGTGTGCATTGGGTCGAGCCGCGCCTCGTCACTGAGGTCGAATTCGCGACCTGGACGGCGGATGCGATAATTCGGCAAGCCTCATTCCAGGGCTTGCGCGAGGACAAGGACGCGACGGAGGTGGTTTACGACCCGCAATCGCGAACTGCGGCGGCGCCTGACCCGCAGCCGAAGAAAGCCATGACGCGGCGCAAGCCGGCAGCACCACAAAAGACCGCCGCGGCTGAACCGCAGACCGCGCGCGACGGGAGCGTGACGTTCGAGGGTGTGCGGCTGACCCACCCTGACCGCATTCTCTATCCCGGCACTTCGCTGAGCAAGCTCGATGTCGCGCGCTATTACGCGGCAATCAGCGATTGGGTCCTGCCCCATTTGTCGCGCCGGCTGCTGACCTTGGTGCGCTCGCCGGCCGCCGGCAAGAAGACCTTCTACCAAAAGCACATCGGTGACGAGGCGCCCGAAGCCATCAAGCGTTTCGAGCTCAAGGATGGAGCGGAGCCGGAAATCTATCCCTACATCGACGATTTGCCCGGCCTCGTCGGGCTGGTGCAGATGGGCGTTCTCGAGGTTCACCCGTGGGGCTCGCGGATCGAAAAGCTCGAGGCCCCCGACCGGGTAACGATCGATCTCGATCCCGACGAGGGTTTGCCATGGCAGCGGGTGACCGAAGCCGCTGTCGATGTGCGGGACGCGCTCCTTGGAATCGGCCTCAAAAGCTTCGCCAAAACCACCGGAGGCAAAGGTTTGCATGTGGTCATCCCGCTGACGCCCAAGCTCGGGTGGGACGAGGTCAAGGCCTTTGCCAAATGGCTTGCCGACAACTTCGTTGCGCAGCGCCCGGAAGACTTTACCGCGAACATGGCAAAGCGGGCTCGGCACGGCCGGATCTATATCGATTACCTGCGCAACGGCCGCGGCGCGACGGCAGTCGGCACCTACACTCCCCGGGCCCGACCTGGCGCTACGGTATCGACGCCGCTGTTCTGGGAGGAGGTCGAAAAAGGCGCCCGGCCCCAAGGGTTTACCGTCGACACCGTGCCCGACCGCCTCGCTGCGCTCCGATCCGATCCATGGGCGGACATCGGCGAGTTGCGGCAGTCAGTAAGTGCGGCGGTGCGCCGACAGGTCGGGATCTGACAAGTGGCCATCTCCGCCAAGCCGATCTTCAGGATTGCCAACCCAGGCGCGATATGGCTTCGTTGAGATTGGTTTGAGGAGAGCGATATGCCACGAGCTAGCTGGAACGGGTTTCTGCGCTTATCCCTGGTCAGCTGTCCCGTCTCATTGGTCCCGGCGACGACCGAAGCGAAGCGCGTCCGGTTCAACCAGCTCAACAGCGAGACCGGAAATCGGGTAGCGCAGCAGCTGGTCGATTCAAAGACCGGCGAGACCGTCGATCGCGACCAGATCGTCAAAGGGTACGAGTACGACCGCGGACGCTACGTCACAATCAGCGATGACGAACTGAAGGCATTGCAGATCGAATTGTCGAAGATCATCGACCTCGACCGCTTTGTCGACCGCGAGGAGGTTGATCCGGTTTATCTCGATACACCCTACTATGTTTATCCGGATGGCGAGCTGGCGGCCGAGACCTTCCGGGTGATCGGCGAGGCGATGGCGCGCAAGAACAAGGTCGGGCTGGGCCGGGTCACGATATCGAGCCGCGAGCGGCCGGTGTTGGTCGAACCGCGCGGCGCCGGGTTGGTCATGTCGACCGTGCGCAGCGCCGACGAAGTGCGCCCGGCCGAGTTCGCGCCGGCCAAGGGCGATATCGACGCCGATATGGTGGGGATTGCCGAGACGATCATCGAGCGCCGCTCCGGCTCGTTCGACCCGGAGAATTTTCGCGACCGCTACCAGGATGCGTTGCGCAAGCTCGTTGCCGAAAAGACCAAGGGGCAGGTGCGGGCGCCGCGCGAGATTGCCGAGCCGTCGAAGGTCATCAACCTGATGGATGCGCTGAAGCGCAGCCTGGCGCAGGAAGAGGAAGAGCCCGCGCCGAGTAAAGAAACCGCAGCCAAGCCGACGCGCGCGCCGTCTGCTTCCGACCGGCGCCAGAAGGCGCTCCTGCTGCCGGTATCGGGTGGCCGTAAAAAGAAAGAGGAGCCGGCGGCTGAGCCCGCCGTATCCGCCGCCTCGCGGCGGCGAAAGGCCTGAGGCCGAGATGGACGCCTATGTGGTGATCGCCGAGCTGACCGTACCTGCGGATCGGCTCGACGAATTCATCGCCCATTCGATCGAGGACAGCCGGAGCTCGGTGGCGAACGAGCCCGGCTGTCGGCAATTCGACGTCCATGTGCCTGCAGACGGCTCACCTATCGTTATACTTTACGAAGTCTATGACGACCGCACCGCATTTGAGGCGCATCTGAAGACGCCGCATTTCTTCCGCTGGCGTGATGCGACACAGGACTGGATCACCGAGCGGCGGGTCAGCTTTCTGCACCGGCAACGCTAAGCCGGGACGATCGTCGTTCCGGGACGCCCGAAGAGCGGGCCCGCGACCCGGGGGAGAACCCCACGATTGCTTACGGTCGCGGCGCCGCCGCAGCCTGGACCTTGGCATCGGCCCGCGCTGCGTGCGCATTATGGACGATGCCGCAGAGACAAGATTGCTTCGTCGCGCGAGGCGCTCCTCGCAAGGACACCACGCAAATCTGGTCGAAATCTACTCTACGCCGGCAGCATTGGGGGCACGGCCTTAGGCCCCGCGAAATATTCGCAATGCACCGTTTCCGGCGGCCAATGCCTCGAGGCCGCTTCCGCGGCTGCCATAATGCCCGCCGGGCCGCAGTAGTATAGGTGGGTGCCGGGGAGGTATTTGCGTAACAGCGCGGCGATATCGAGCCCCCTGGTCGGGTCGCCGCCATCGTGATGGAACTGCACCCGACCCTGTGCGGCAAGGATCGCAAGATCGTCGAGAAACGCGGTCTCCTCGGGCGAGCGCGTGCAGTAATGCAATCGGAAATCGGCGCGGCGACGGCGCAACTCCGCGATCATCGCCATAATCGGAGTGATGCCGATGCCGCCGGCGATCAGCAGATATCGCTCTGCGTCATGCACGAGCGGGAAGTTGTTGCGCGGCGACGAGACCTCGACGATCTCGCCGACCCGAACGCCCTCGTGCCATTCGCGAGAGCTCCGGCCATTGGGTTCGCACAGCACCGCAATGCAATAACGCAAGCGCTCGGCCGGGTCGTTCCACAGCGAGAAGTCGCGCACCGGCGCATCACCGACCCGCACCGAGATGTGCGCTCCGGCCGCGAAAGCCGGGAGATCGCGTTCGTCGCGATCCGCCAGAGCATAACCATTGATCCGCTGGGCGAGATAGGTGATCGAGCGGATGCGGAGCAGCATGCTCCAACGACTCAGTTTGCGACATTGCCCCAGGCAACATAGCGCCGGCGGGTCTGGCGCTCCCTCCCCTCCTCCACCATCCGCTGCGCCTGCGCCTCGACCAGGTCATCTACCGGATCGCTGGCGACATTGACGAGGCCATGAGCCCTGAGCAGTGTTTCGATCTGCTCACTCGGCCGGCCACCGAGGAAAGGCAGCTGCTCGCCGATAGCCGCATATTCGGGGCTGGTGCGGGCATTTTCTGCCCGATGCGTCAAGACGCCAGGATCGAACTGCCCATCGATGACGGCAAGGCGCCCGCCCGGTCGCAGCACCCGAATCCAATCGTCGATCGCCGCCTCGGGGTGCGGCAATGTCCACAAGACATGGCGGCTGACGACAAGGTCGAAGCCACCGGACGCAAACGGCAGCTGCTCGGCGTCGCCTGCCTCGAAGCGGATCGAGACGCCGCGCTCCACCGCTTTGCGCCGCGCTTCGGCCAGCATCGCAGGAGCAAAGTCGACGCCAGTGACCCTATGGCCGCGAGCCGCGAGCTCGAAACTGAGAAAACCGGTGCCGCATCCGGCATCGAGTGCATCGAGAGGAGCCCGCTGCGTCACGACGAGATCGAGGATCCGGTCCCAGGCGGCGCGTTCGGCCGCTGTACAGATGCTGTGGCCGAAATCCTCGTCGAAATGCGCGGCCCGCCTCCCCCAATGGGCCGCGACCTGTTGCTTGACCGGGTCGGTTTGTTCGGACGTCATGTTTTGTTTCCTCGTCAGGTGAGCCCGACCACCGAAGCCAGCATCTCCAGCTGTTCGGTGTAGCGGGCGACCGGGTTGAGGAGGAGATGATTGGCGCCGGCGGCAACCAGCTCCGCCAATTTTTCTCGCACCTGCCCCGGCGTGCCGTAGATGCCCGAGGCATCGGTCCCTTCGGGATTGCGATAGACGACGGTGAACCAACGGTGGAGCTCTGCACGAGCCGCCTCCGGCCGCTCGTCCACCGACAGAAACACCCGCTTTGAGATCGGGAAGGTCGCCGGGTCGCGCCCCGCCTTGTCGAGTGCCTCCCGCAGCATCGGGACCGACCGCGCAAAGGCGGCGTTGCTCGAACCGCCCGAGCCCATCCACCCGTCGGCAATGGCGGCGGTGCGGCGCAGCGCATCCGGGTGCCCGACACCCATCCAAATCGGCGGGCGCGGCTTCTGCAGCGGTTTCGGCGCCATGGTGCCGTCTTCGAGCCGGTAGACGCGGCCGCGGTAGTCGACCCGCGGCTCGGTCCACAGCGCCTTGATAAGCTCGATACTTTCGCGAAACCGCCGCACGCGGCCGTCCCGGGGGATCTGGAATTGCGCGTAATGGTGGTCTCTCCCCAACCCGACCCCGAGGATCGCCCGGCCATTGCTGACATAATCCAATGTGGCCCATTGGTGAGCCACATGAACCGGGTGGTGGACCGGCAGAACCACGACGGAGGCACCCAGCCGGATCGTCGTTGTTACGGCGGCTACATAGGTCAGCACGACGACCGGGTCGAAGCAGAAAACGTGGTCGAGGGTATTTTCGGTCACCCACAGATCTCGGAACCCCAGCGCCTCGGCGCGCTGCGCGACCTGGCGCACCGCCTCGACCTCTATCGGCTCGGGCGAACGGTGCGGCAGAGCGGCGCCGAACGGGATCTCGTCTTTCAGAGCCATGCAGCTTCCTTGGTCGTTGCCGCGAATGCGGGAAGCTGAGGCCCCGATTTTCCGCCGGCGCCCTGGGCCCCCGCTCCCGGTGATGGACTAACGGGCGACCTTTTCGATCAGCTCGATCTGGGCGCCGTCGGGCGCTTCCAGGAAGCACACCCGCCGGCCGTTATTGGGCGGCAGCTCTTCGAGAATCCGCACGCCGTTGTCGCGCAGCTTGGCCATCGTTCCGGCGTAGTCGTCGGTGTCGAGGGCGATGTGTTCGAGGCCGTAATGCTGCTCGTGATTTTGCGCGGCAATCAGCGTCGTGATGTTCAGGGTCAGCCCGTGCAGGTTCACCCGATGACCGCGGCCGGGTATCTCGGCGACATAGGTCGCCCCCAGATTGTCGATATAGAACTGCATGGTCTGCTTGGGATCCGCCGTCTTGACATGCACATGCTGGATCGCAAAGGACATGATCGTTCTCCTGATCGTCGATTTGTTCTCTAGGCGTGCCTTCCGCCAACATCGTGGCACGGCACGATATCGCGGTCGGCTCTGAACGGCGAGCTTCTTTGTCGCAATTTGTCGTTTGCCGGCGCACCCGGTATGGTTAAAAATTGATCTCATGCCGAGATCCCGGATTGGACCGGCTAACCATTTGGGGGGAAACCGAGTGGCCCATCGTCTCTTGCAGCAATCATGGCTGTTTCTATGGGGCTGCCTTCTCCTATCGAATGCGGTTTTGATCGGCCAAGTGCGCGCGCAAGCGGTGATTGACGAGGCGCGGCAGGCGGGGCGCTCGGCGCAATCCTTCCCGGCGGCCGACGAGAATTATTTCCAGGCGATGGATGGCGCCATCGCGCTGACCCCGGACGAGGTCAAGGGCCGCAACATGTGGATCGTATGGACCGGCGGAGACGACCGGCTGTGGGATGAGCTGACCACTCTGACTTACGGCTCCTTCGACCTTTTGAAGACGCTGTCCTCGCACCCGACGCTGAAATACAGCCGCGACAACCGCTGGAACTATTTCGGGTTGGTCAACGAGCCCTGTTTCACCAAAGCGACAGCCCCGAACCCGCAGCGCTATGGGTTATGGCTGGATGTGCGAAGCACCGACTGCCTGGCCGACCCGTTCGAGAACGCAGAGAAATACCCTGGTGCGGCAGTCGGGGCGCGCGGCAAGAACCTGCCGGCCGGATCCTATTACGGATACCCGAGCGGGGTCGTCGGATTGCGGCTATTTCCAAACCCGGACTTTGACGAAGCCGCGGCGGCCCAGTGGAACGCCGACCGATATTACAATGATCCGAACTACTACCTTTCAAAGGAACTGGTCCGTCCTTACCGGGTCGGAGTGTCCTGCGCCTTTTGTCACGTCGGGCCCAACCCCGAGAAGCCGCCCGCTAACCCCGAGGCGCCGCAGTGGGAGAACCTCAGTTCGACCGTCGGCGCGCAGTATTTTTGGGTCGATCGCATTTTCGCGTGGAACGGCGACCCGTCGACCTTCTTTTTTCAGTTCCTGCACACCGCGCGGCCCGGCTCGCTCGATACCTCGCTGGTGTCGAGTGACAACATCAACAATCCGCGCACCATGAACGCGGTCTACAATCTGCCGGCACGGCTCGAGGCGGCGAAGCGTTGGGGGCGGGAGACGCTGGGTCCGGACAATCTCGCCAACAAGCAGTTCAATGATTTTGTCGCGCAAGGGCCGCTGACCCAGTTCTTTCAGCCGCCGGACACGGTATTCACCCCGCATGTGCTGAAGGACGGCTCCGATTCGGTTGGCGCGCTCGGAGCGCTGAACCGGGTCTACCTGAATATCGGCCTGTTCAGCGAGGAATGGCTGCGGCACTTCAACCCGATCCTCGGCGGCAAGCCGGTCACCGCGATCGAGATTACAACGGCGCGCGCAAACTCGTCCTATTGGCAGGCGACCGAGACGCAGACTCCCGCCATGGCGCTGTTTCTGCTGAAAGCGACCTATCCGCACAAGCTGCAGAACGCGCCGGGAGGCGGCTCCTACCTCGACCCTCCGGCAACCATTCAGCAGGGCAAGGCAGTCTTTGCCGATAACTGCGCGGCCTGTCATTCCAGCAAGGCGCCGCCGCTGCCGGCCGCGAGCGACCCGGCCATGTGCATCGGCCCCGGGTACCTCGACTGCTGGAACCGCTATTGGGAGTGGAGCAGAACCGACGATTTCCGGCAGCAAATGCGGCAAATCGTCAATGCCAGCGATTTCCTCGACAGCAATTTTCTGTCCAACGACATGCGAGTGCCGGTGACCTTGTTGCAGACCAATGCCTGCAGCCCGCTGGCGACAAACGCGATCGCCGGCAACATTTGGGACAATTTTTCATCGGCCTCGTACAAGGACCTGCCGTCGGTCGGCGCGATCACCGTCTACGACCCGTTCACCGGTGCGCCTCAGCAGTTTCAGATGCCAGCGGGCGGACGCGGCTATACCCGCGTGCCGTCATTGGTCAGCCTGTGGTCCACGGCGCCGTTCCTGCTCAACAATAGCGTCGGCCGGTTCAACCCGAGCCCCTCGGTCGAAGCCCGCATGGCGTCGTTCGACGACTCGATCGCCAAGATGCTGTGGCCCGACAAGCGCGAGAAGGACGCAGTGCTGGGCGACAAGATCCCCGGCGTGATCGACCGGACGACCGTCGCAAGCTGGCTGCGCATCCCACGAGGCTATCTGCCCGATATAATCAAAGATGCGCAGGACGTGCTGTCGCTGCTCGCTCCAAAGATTTTCAACGAGGGTGGGCTTGAGCTCGGGCCGATTCCGGCTGGGACGCCGGTCGATCTGCTGGCGAATTTCGATCCGTTGCCACAGTCGACGGGCCTGCGCGAACGTTTGGCGCACGACAAGGCGGTAGTCAAGGTGGTGGTGCAACTGCTACGCGACTTGAAGGCTCTGCCGCGGGGCGCTACCGACGAGCAGGCGAGGCAGGTATTCTCGAACGTCGGAGAACAGCTGTTCGCGCTGAGCAAGTGCCCGGATTACGTGGTCAATCGGGGCCATTATTTCGGCTCGAGCCTCAGCGACCCTGAAAAAAAGGCGCTGATCGCCTTTCTGAAGACGTTCTAACGGCTCTCTTGGTCCGGGAGGGTGGAGGAGAGACTTTGAGGGGTCGATGAGCGAGCGGAACAGGTTCGACTACATCGTCGTCGGCTCCGGCGCCGGAGGCGGAACCGTGGCCGCACGGCTGGCCGAGGCGGGGCGCAAGCTGCTCTTGTTGGAGGCCGGCGGCGATCCGCACCAGCTGTCCGGCAGCAACGACGACCAGCCCGGCATCAACCGTCTGCCCGACGATTATGACGTGCCGTCGTTCCACGGCTTTGCCAGCGAGAACGACGCGATGCGGTGGGACTTTTTTGTCCGGCATTACGCGTCGGACGCGATGCAGGAGAAGGACCCGAAATACCGCCGCGACTACCGCGGCGTCCCGGTGAACGGCGTGCTTTACCCGCGGGCCGGGCATTGGGCGGCTGTACCGCCCACAATGCGATGATCCTGGTCTACCCGCACAATGCGGACTGGGACGGGATCGCCCGCCTTACCGGTGACGCATCGTGGAATGCCGACGCCATGCGGCACTATTTTACCAAGCTGGAGAACTGCCATCATCGGCCGCTCGAAAGAATACTGGCCGCGGCAGGAGCTAACCCGTCGCGCCATGGCTGGCATGGCTGGCTGCAGGTCGAGAAAGCCGTTCCGGCGGCGGCGCTGGGTGATTTCGGCTTGGTGCAGGTTCTGCTTCATTCGGCAGCCGATGCCTTCGACGATATAGGGCAGCCGATCGAGAGACTGGTCGACCTCGTCGAAGCGAGGCGATCCTAACGACTGGCGGATCGTGACCGGGAACGCCGTCGGAGTGCGCTACACCCCATTGACGACCCGTCATCACGCACGGATGGGCACGCGTGAGCGCGTGTTGGAGACGGCGCAGAAATATCCCGACAGCCTCCGTGTCGAGCTCGACGCGCTGGTCACCCGCGTGTTGTTCGACGAGCACAATCGAGCCATCGGCGTCGAGTATCTTAGCGGAGAGAAGCTGTATCGGGCTCACGCCGCTCCAAGCACGGAACCAGGCGAACGGGCGGCTCTTTTCGCGTCGCGCGAAGTGATCTTGGCGGGCGGGGCCTTCAATACGCCGCAGCTCCTGATGCTATCGGGCATCGGGCCGCGCGCGATGCTTGATCGACTCGGCATCCCGGTTCGCATCGATCTTGCCGCCGTCGGCAGGAACCTGCAGGATCGCTACGAGGTCGGGGTCGTCCACCGCATGAATTTCGACCGCTGGACGGCGTATAAGGCGCCACCTTCACCCGAAGCGACCCCGCGGTGTCGGGAGTGGGCAGACGGGCGAGGGCCTCTACACCACCAATGGGTCGGTACTGACGGCCTTCCTCGCTCGCGGCTCGGGCGTCGCTTCCGGATCACTTCTGCTTTGCGCTGCTTGGCGTTTCGGCGGGTATGTCCTAGTTACTCGTCACTCGCCGTACAAGCCCAATTATCTCACCTGGGCGTCCTCAAGGCGCATACCGCAACCGTGCGGGCGAGGTCGTGCTGCGCTCGGCGATCCTCGCGATACTCCGCTGATCGACTTCCGTTACTTTCAGGAGGGCGGCGACGCGGCCGGAGAGGACGTCAACGGTCGTCGACGGCATCCGCTTCGTTCGGCGCTTGACCGCGAAGTTGAAGGCTGAGGGGGCCATCGCCGAAGAGGAACTACCCGGGGAGCGCGCCAGACCGACGAAGATCTGGGGGTTTCTGTGCGCACCCATGCCTGGGGCCATCATGCGTCCTGTACGTGCGCGATCGGGCCGCGCGGCCGACGGTGTGCTCGGCAGCGCTTTCCGGGTGCATGGCGGGGGCTTGCGGGTCGTCGACGCCTCGGTATTTCCGCGCATCCCCGGGTTCTTCATCGTCAGCGCAGTCTATATGGCGGCGGAAAAAGCAGCGGACGTAATCCTCGCGTCGTGACGGCGATGCTTAATGATGGATGTGGAAACCATCGACTACTGGATTGAGACGCCTCGC
>CAVOTD010000063.1:0-29992 GCA_963698995.1 uncultured Alphaproteobacteria bacterium
GACCGTGCTGGAGAACCTGCAGATCGGCGCGACCGTCGCCGAGGAAGCCCGCTTTGACGAGGATCTGGCCCATGTCTTCGGATTGTTTCCAATTCTGCAACAACGGCAGGGACAGCGCGGCGGCACGCTGTCGGGCGGCGAGCAGCAGATGTTGGCGATCACCCGGGCGTTGATCAGCCGGCCGCGGCTGCTGCTGCTCGACGAGCCGTCCTTGGGGTTGGCGCCGCTGATCGTCAAGCAGATCCTCGACGTCATCCGCGAGATCAACCAGCGGGACGGGATCACCGTGTTCTTCGTCGAGCAGAACGCTCACCATGCGCTGCGGCTGGCGCATCGCGGTTACGTGATGCAGACCGGCCGGATCACCTTGAGCGGCACCGGCCGCGAGCTGTTGGCCAACCCTGAAGTGCGAGCGGCCTACCTCGATGGCGGGCATCGTTGAGCGAGCCGCTCGGCGCATTCTCGCGCCGCCGGCGACCGTGCTACAGTTCATTAAATTCGAAAAAGGAGGTTTCATGAAAAGTCTCGTTCGACCCGTCCTGTTGGTCGGCGCGCTAGCATTCGGCGCCGGTCTCGCCAATGCACAGAACATCCCGATCGCGGTCGTCGGGCCGATCACCGGCTCGAATGCCGCGCTCGGTGAGCAGATGAAACGCGGCGCCGAGATGGCCGTCGCCGACATCAACGCCAAGGGTGGGGTGCTCGGCAAAAAGCTCGATCTGATTGTCGCCGACGACGCGTGCGATCCAAAACAGGCGGTCGCCGCGGCCAACGACGTTGTTGGCAAGAAGGTCGTCTTTGTCGCCGGGCATTATTGCTCGTCGGCGTCGATCCCGGCTTCGGCGGTTTACAACGAAGCCGGCGTTCTGCAGATGACGCCGGCGTCGACCAACCCGGCTTTGACCGACGACGCGGCAAAGAAGGGCTGGAACAACGTCTTCCGGGCTTGCGGGCGTGATGACGCGCAAGGTGCGGTCGCCGGCAAATATCTCGCCGACCATTACAAAGGAAAGAACGTGGCGGTGGTTCACGACAAAACCGCTTACGGCAAAGGTATCGCCGACGAAACCAAGAAGGCGATGAATGCCGCGGGATTAAAAGAGAAGATGTATGAGGCGATTACCCAAGGCGACAAAGACTTCTCGGCGCTGGTCAGCAAGATGAAGCAAGCCAATATCGACGTGATCTATTTCGGTGGTTACCAAACCGAGGGCGGCCTGATTGTCCGGCAGGCGCGCGATCAGGGATTGAAGGCACAGTTCATCGGCGCCGACGCGTTGGTTACCGAGGAGTTTTGGAAGATCACCGGCCCGGTGGGCGACGGAACCCTGATGACATTCCCGCCCGATCCTCGCAAGGTTCCGGCAGCCAAGGCCGTCGTCGACAAGTTCATGGCCGAGAAGCCGCCCTACAACCCCGAGGGCTATACGCTTTACACCTATGCGGCGATCCAGGCCTTCGCAGCGGCCGCCGACAAGGCCAAATCGGTGAAACTCGACGATCTGTCGAAAGCGCTGCACACGATGACCGTGCAGACCGTCGTCGGCCCTCTGACCTGGGACAAAAAAGGCGACGTCACCGACCCGAAATACGTCTTTTACATCTGGAAAAACGGCACCTACGCGGAACTCTAAGGGCGGGATCTCCCGAGATGCAGCAGGGGCGAGGCGGGATGGGGAGCCATAAGCACGGCGTCTCCGGTCACGCATCGCAGAGCCCGCGCCTCCGGCTGACCAAAAAACTCGCCGCCGAACGGGGCGAGTATCAAGCGAGAGCCGCGCGGGGCGGAAAGCCGCTCCAGTTCAAGACGGTGCAAGAGGCGCTGAAGGCCGAGCACAAGCCGCGCGGTCGCCGGACCTGAATTCGGAAAAAAGCCGCCGCGGATGCAGCGCTCGGCGAATTAGCGCGTTGACTAGGGCGACGGGCCGCGCCTTTGGCCCGACCCAGATCGGAGTTAGCGATGTATCTGGCTCGCTTTTCGTACGACGTGCTGCCGATCAACCGCCAGCGCGCGATCGACTTTATCCGCCGTGAGGTCGAAGCGGCCCGCGGCCAGGGGCTCAACGCCCGGATGCTCGTGCCGCTGACGCGCGGGCACGGCGCGGGAGCCGCGCTGCAATTCGAAGCCGAGCTGACTGGCCTCGATCAGCTCGATCAGTTCCGTAACCGCGGCGTCGGGTCGACCCAGGAGACCGGCAACTGGATGCACGCCTTCAGCGAGATACTGACGTCGCCGCCGTGCGTGGAAATCCTGCGGATCGAGGACGCCAAGGCTTCCTGACCGGCTTACCAGCTCGTATCGAAGCCGGCGAAACGGCGCGGGATGCGGTGGATGTCGGTCAATAGTTCGCGCTGGAGTTCTGCCGGGGCGCCGGCCGGGAAATTCAGCTCGATCGCATCCGCAAGGCCGCCAAACCGCGCCTCGATCGCCGCAGCAATCTCGTCATAGGTGCCGCAGGCGGCGAAGATCCGCACGACCTCGTCCGAGACCTCGGCCGCCATCTCGTTCCAGCGGCCCTCGATAGACATGGCATGCAGCTTGAGGCCGAGCTCCTCGATCCCGTGCAGCGCCAGGATCGGCGTATAAGTGCGGGTCGATCCGTAAAGCGCGACCCGCTTGCGGACCCATTCCATGCCTCCGGCGACGCTCTTTGCATCCGGTCCGGTCACGACGAAACCGCCGCCGAAGAGGTCGAAATTCTCCCGGCTGCGCCTGCTGCGCCGCATCCCCTCCTCGATGCTCGGCAGCGCGACCTCTTCGAGATAGCGGCGGGAACAGAGGGGATGGAGCCGCACGCCGTCGCACACCTCGCCGGCGACCCGCAGCATCGCCTCGCCGACGGCGGCGATCGTAACCGGCACCATCGGCAGTCCGGTCGGTTCCGGTGAAAAATCCGGGGTCATCAAATTGAGCTTGTAGTGCTCGCCCTGGTAATCGAGCTTGCCGCCGGTCTCCCAGCAGCGCCAGACCGCGCGCAACGCCCGGACGTAATCGCGCAGCCGCGGCGCCGGCGCGCTCCACGGGATCCCGAAGCGGCGCTCGTTGTGGCCCTTGACCTGGCTGCCGAGCCCGAGGACGAACCGCCCGTTCGAGTTCGCCTGCAGGTCCCAGGCTTGGCTGGCCATTACCGTCGGGCTGCGCGGGAAGGCAACGGCGATCGATGGGGTCAGTTCGATCCGCTCGGTCGCGAGCGCCGCGACGGCGAGCGGCGTAAAGGCGTCATGCCCGAGCTCGACCGTCATCAGCGCGTCGAACCCGGCCGTCTCCGCCGCCGCAGCAAACGGTCCCGCTTCACGCCAATGCCGCATCGGCAACATCGTGAAAACGCGCATACGATCAACTCCAAAGTGAGAAACGGTACTATCGCCCGTGACAGCTCCGAGGCGAAGCCAGGAAGTTCACGCGATGCCCTCACGCGACTACGAAATCTTCGAGCTGGGCGACGTGCCGCTGCAGTCCGGACTGACATTGCGGAATGCGCAGCTCGCCTACAAGACTTATGGCCGGCTCGATGCCGCGCGCGGCAATGTCATTGTTTACCCGACCTCCTACGGCGCCCAGCACACGGACACGGAATGGCTGATCCGGCCGGACCGCGCGCTCGACCCGGAGCGCTACTTCATCGATTATTCCGAATATGTTCGGCAACGGCCTGTCCTCCTCGCCGAGCAATGCCGGCGCACCGCACGACCGCGGCCGCTTCCCAGGGGTTACGGTGACCGACAATGTGCGAATGCAGCACCGGTTGCTGGCCGAGCGGCTCGGCATCGAGCGCATCGCGCTGGTCTACGGATGGTCGATGGGCGGTCAGCAGGCTTATCACTGGGCGGCGCTCTACCGCGACATGGTCGAGCGGATCGCAGTCGTCTGCGGCAGTGCGCGAACCGCGCCGCACAACCAGGTGTTTCTCGAAGGCATCAAATACGCACTGATGGCCGACCCGGCCTGGCGCGACGGGTATTTTGCCGTGCCGCCGGTGCGCGGGTTGCGTGCAATGGGCCGGATCTATGCCGGTTGGGCGTTGAGCCAAGCCTTCTATCGCGAGGAGCTTTACCGGACGATCGGCTTCTCGTCGCTCGAGGATTTTCTGATTACCGGCTGGGAGGCCAATTACCTGCGCCGTGACGCCAACAACCTACTGGCGATGATCTGGACCTGGCAGCACGCCGACATCAGCACCAATGAGCTGTACAAGGGCGACTTCGCCAAGGCGCTCGGCGCGATTGCCGCGGATTGCCTGATCATGCCGAGCACGACCGACCTTTATTTCACGGTGGCCGACAACGAGCGCGAAGTCGCGCACCTGCGGCATGGCGAGCTCCGCCCGATCCCATCGATCTGGGGACACCGCGCCGGCAACCCGACCCAGAACCCCGAGGACGACGATTTCATCGACCGGGCGGTGAAGGATCTGTTGGGGCGGTAACTGCGAACCGGTCAGAGCCCAGCATGACCGGGTTGGAAAGCCGGGCGACGTTCGGCGCGCGATAGGCATTGAAACCCGCATCAAACGATGAAAATATCGTGCTCTGGCAGCAGGGAGGCCGGCAATGCGCACAACCCTCGCGCTCGATGACGAATTGATCGCCAAAGCTCAGGATTTTACCGGCTTGCGGGAAAAGTCGGCGCTGGTCCGTGAGGCACTGAAAGCCCTTATCGAGCGCGAAAGCGCGCGGCGATTGGCGCGTCTGGGGGGCACGGAGCCTGATCTGAGCCCGATCCCGCGGCGCCGGCCGAAGCGGAAGTGATCTTGGTCGATACCTCGGTCTGGGTCGATCATCTTCGCCGGGTCGATGAAGCGCTCTCCCGTCTGCTCGATGCGAGAAAAGTTCTGGCGCATCCCTTCGTCATCGGCGAACTTGCCCTGGGCCGCCTGCGGCAGCGGGATGTCGTGCTGAGCGCCCTGCACAACTTGCCCCAAGCCAGTGTCGCTACGGATCGAGAAGTCCTCCACTTCGTCTATCACCATCGGATCTTCGGGCTCGGCATCGGCTACGTCGACGCTCATCTGCTTGCGTCGGTCAGGTTGACCGCGGACGCTGCTTTGTGGACACGCGACAGGCGGCTACAGGGAGCGGCCGGCCGCTTGGGTCTGGCGATCGGGGTCCTGCGTTAATCTATCTCCTCACCCGAGCGCGGCAGCAAAGCGTCGATGAGAGCCTGGATATAGCCGTAGCAATAAGCGAAGGCGATGCCGGAGGGGTCGCGGCCGTCGATGTGCGGCACGTGGTCCGGCATCAGCATGTAGGGGTAGCCGACATCGCGATAGGCGGCGAACGAGCGCGGCATGTCCATGTCGCCCTCGTCGGGGAACGCCTCGATGAAATCGAGCTTATGTCCCTTGATGTTGCGGAAATGCACGTTGAAGATCTTACCACGCTCGCCGAACCAGCGGATCACGTCGAAGATTTCGCGCGCCGGGTCGTCGAGCATCTCGGCGACGGTGCCCTGACAGAAATTGAGCCCGTGATAGGGGCTCTCGTGCATCTGCACGAAGCGCTTCAGTCCCTCGATGGTGCCGAGCACACGGGTCACGCCGCGATAGCCCGGTGGCGTGTAGGGGTCGTGCGGATGACAGGCGACGCGGACCTTTGCTGCGGTTGCGACCGGCACGACGGCAGCGAGGAAACGATCGATCCGCTCCCAGTTCTCGTCCTCCGACAGCACGCCCGCCTTGCCCGGCGGCGCGCTCTGGTCGGCGCGGCTCCAGCGGAACGCGGCATTGCGCGAACCGCCGCGTCCCGCCTTCCCGCTCGGTGCGGGGAATCCCGATAATGCAGAGATTATACTTGGCCGCCGGGATGCCGGCCGCGGCGAGCCGCTCGATCAGGCGGCAAATGCTGTCGATCTCGCGCTGCCGCTCGGGGTCCTTGCCGAGCAGGATGTGCGGGCTCTCCTGCTCCTCGATCGGCCGCGACGACAGCGGCAATTGCACCATGTCGAGCGAGAGGCCGAACAATTCGACGTGCTCGCGATGTCGGTTCAGATCATCGAGGCTCCAATGGTGCGGGTTGCCGGGCGGGTCGACGCAGACATGCCGCACGCCGAGCTGGGCCCAGACCTTGTAGTCGGAGTCATCGCGCGGCTTGATTTGCGTGCCGACATACATCGGCTCAAAACGCGGCAAACGCGTTCCTCGTCACCCCCGCGAAAGCGGGGATCCAGAGCGGCCGATCGGGCCGTGGAACCCTGGATTCCCGCTTTCGCGGGAATGACGAACGAACCATCGAAATATAGGGTTTCATCTTGGTTTTAGGGTCAGAAAAACGCCAGGGTGCGGATTTCGATGCTCTCGCGCGGCCGCGCATCGGGCGGCGTCGTCGGATCCTCGAAGGCGGTGTGGGCGGTGAAACGGGCCCGGCCGTCCTTCAGCAAATCATACACCTTGAAGACCAGCGCCTCGTCGGGGCGCATCTGCGGGAACCAGTACCAGCGGTGCGCCGGATTAAAGGTTATCGCGGAGGTCTGCCCGATGCGGTCCTGATAGCGCCGCTCGGTCGCCACCATGTCGGCGGGCGACAGGCTCTGTGCATCGGCAATCGCCAACGGCCAGCTTTCGACCGGATGACGGATCGGCCGCCACACCTGGACGATCGCAAAGCGCCGTTGCAATAGCCTGTCGGCTTCGTCGGGCAGCAGGGTGCGCACCCGCTGCGGCGCCGACCATTCGGTGTAGTCGTTGTGCACGCGGCGCACCACCTCGCGGATCTTGGCGGCCTCGCGCAACTCGATGTCCGGCGTGCGCAGGGTGTGATCGAAGACGACGACGCGCGACGCACCGCTCTCGGCCTTCACCAGCGCTTCGATCTCGGGGTAGTAGACCCGGCGGATTTCTTCCTCGTCATAGAAATCGGCGACCTCGGTGTCGTGATGCACAAAGCGAAAGCCGTTACGCTCGAGGGCGAAGCGGTCGGCATAGGGCCGGCCGTTGCGCAGCGCGACGCGGCGCGGGTCGGATTCGCCGCCGCCGGTCCGCACATCGGTGGCGCCGGGTGTGCCGACCAAAGTGACTGGCGTAGCACCCGTATCGACGAAATAGTTGAGGATCGCTTCGATCGTTTCCGGGATCGTGTCCAGTTCGGCGATCTGCACCATCAGGGCTCCCTCGCATCAATTCTCGAGCGGATGATAGAGTTGCCCACTGACCGAAACAACTCCCGCCAGGTGCATGACCCCGCCGAGCGATCCCGACGCCGATGCCCGCACTGCGCTCCGGCTGATCGGGCCCGACCCGCAGAATTGGGTGCCGGACCGACCCGGCATCGACCGCAACGTCATGATCGTCGGCGGCGGGCAGAGCGGCAGCGCCTTCGCCTTCGCGCTGCGCCGCGCCGGCGTCGGCAAAGTGTCGGTGATCGACGCCGCCGAGGATGAGGCGCGGGCGGGTGTCTGGCTGACTGCGGCGCGGATGAATGTGCTCCGGACGCCGAAAAACCTGCCGGGCCCCGAACTCGCCATTCCGGCCCTCGGCTTCCAATCCTGGTACGAGGCGCGGCACGGCGCCGAGGCTTATGCCGCGATGGAGCGCATCCCGCGCGAAGCCTGGGCCGAGTATCTCGGCTCATTGCCCGAATACCTGCCCTGGCTCGAGGAAGGCTTTCGCCGCGCCGGCAATGGCAAGAATCTCCGGGATTTCGAGATCCAAGGCTCAGTCCACGTCGCCGTCAATGCCGACGTCGAGGCGGCGCTCGCCGCGCTGAAGCCCGAGGTTGCGCTTTATGTCGGCGGCATGGGCTACCGCGACAAGAATTCTCACAAGGACATCATGGTGCGCCGCGGCTATCGCGAGGCGGCCGACCGGATCCAAGAACTTTATCTGGCCGGCCGCAAGGAAGAGGCGGCCGCCGCGGTGCCGGACAAATGGGTCGACGACAAATCGCTGGTCGGCCCCGCCGCCCGGATCAAGCAGCGCTACCGCGCCTGGGCGGATTGTGGCCTGACCGGCCTGACGATCCGCTCACGGCAGCCGCAAGCGATCGAGGCCATCGCCGAGGCGGCGGGCCTCAAATAAGAGATGCTCCTCGCCCTCCGCCGACGTGGGCCCGCCCAAACGGGGGAAGGGGCTCACCCGGCCTCCCTCGCCCCGCTTGCGGCGCTTGCGGGGAGAGGGCCGGGGTGAGGGGCCGCTTCCTCAGCCGTTGCCCGGATGCCAGCCATGGTATTTCGGATGGTCGGGGCCGACGGGCAAATTGGCGACAGTGCCGGTTGCGGCAGAATAATAGAGTGCGGTGACCAGCTCCAGCGATTGGCGGGCGTCGACGAGGGTGACCGGCAGCGCGCCACCGGTCGCCAGCGCGATGTGATAGGCGCCTATCAGGCCCTCGAACCCTGACGGCGTGACATGGTGGCCGGTCAGTGCATCGGCGATGCGCTGCGCCGCTTCGGGCGAGGCGGGGACGATCTCCCACGGATCGTCGCCCGGCGAGTACGGCGTCTGCGAGCTTTCGAATGTCACGTGCTCGAAACAAAGGCGCAGCCGGCTGATCTCCTTGTGCGAGCCGAGCGTGGCGGCCAGCGAGGTGAGGGCGCCGCTCTGCATGACGAGGCTCGCAACGGCGCAGTCCTCGACCTCGACCGGATTGACCCGCGTCGCCGTGCGCGCGAACACCGAAGCGACCGGCCCCATCAAATATGTCATCAGGTCGTGCGAATGGATCGCCTGCGACAGCAATACGCCACCGAGTTCACTTTTCCCTCGCCCGCGCCACGGCGTCTCGTAATACTTCGGCGCGCGCCGCCAAGCTGTCTCGACTGTGGCGAGATAGGGCTTGCCGGCAATGCCCATATCGACGATCCGCTTGGCCTTCTGTAGCCCGTTGCCAAAGCGGTATTGAAAGATCGGCATTACGCGTTTCGCCGCCCTGCTTTCCGCCGCGATCACTTGGTCGACGCCCGCGAGTGAGCCGGCCAGCGGCTTCTCGCAGACGACCTCTTTGCCGGCCGCCAGTGCCGCCAAGGCCTGCATGACATGGAGTGCCGGCGGAGTGCAGACGTCGATGATGTCGACATCATCCATGCGCAACAATTCCTCAAAGGAATTCGTGCGCCGCGGAATTGAGAATTCGTCGGCCAGCTTCGCCAGCCGCGCTTCGTCGACATCGCACAACACAATCACCCGAAACT
The DNA here is from genome assembly GCA_963698995.1 of uncultured Alphaproteobacteria bacterium. Classification (GTDB taxonomy): domain Bacteria; phylum Pseudomonadota; class Alphaproteobacteria; order ATCC43930; family CGMCC-115725; genus AP-15. The sequence continues at coordinate 9,125 of CAVOTD010000063.1, forward strand.
TGCCGGGGTGCTTCGCGTAACCTTCGACAATGTGGCTACGGCCGATGCCGCATCCGACGACGGCGACGGTCCAAATCCTGCTTTCCGACATGGGGGCGTTCCGTCAGGACTCCTCTGCCAATGCCTGAGCCCGCAATGCGAGCTCCATCGCCTGGAAGCATCTGGCCTGCGGCATGGCCACCTCGGTTCGCTGGAGGATATCTTGAACCAGTTGCCGGCCATACGGCAGCTCCACTGCCGAACAGTCGATGCGATGGACGCCAGCGTGATCGACGAGCATCAGGTGATCGATGCCGGGTTGTCCCGCCAAATCCACGTACTTGCGTAGCTCGATATAGCCTTCCGTACCAAGGATCATGAGCCTGCCGTCGCCCCAGGTCGGCAGGCCTTCCGGGGTCAACCAGTCGACCCGGATGTAGCCGGTCGCATCCCGCGTCCGCAGAAGAACCTCACCGAAATCCTGAAGCTCGGGCGTGTCCCGGTTGGCGCGGTTGGCGACTGTCGCCGCGATGATCTCGGCGTCGAGCGTGCCGGTGAAAAACAGAAACTGCTCGCATTGGTGGGACGCGATGTCGGTGAGAATTCCGCCCGTCCGCTCGCGACGAAAAAACCATTCGGGGCGCCGGGACTTGTCGAGGCGATGCGGGCCGAGACCGGTGATGTTGATCACGCGCCCGATGGCGCCGGCCGCGACGAACTCGCCCGCCCGCACTGTCGAGCGCGTCGAGAAGTGCTCGGAATAGCATATCGAATAGATCCGCTTGGTCTCGTGCTGCACCTTGCGAACTTCTGTGAGCTGCGCAAGTGAAGTCATGCCCGGCTTGTCGACCATGAAGTCCTTGCCGTGGCGCATGGCCGAGATACCGAGGGCTGCGCGTTCGCAGGGAATCGCGGCGCTGACGACCAGCGCGATGCTGTCGTCATCGAAGATACGGCGCGGCTCATCGACGCGGGCCGCCTGCGGATATCGCTCGGCGAAAGGCTTGGCCAACCCATCGTCGGGAGCGTGAAAGGCGACGAGTTCTGCCCTGGCCTGCAACAGGAAATCTACCTGGCCAATGATATGGGAGTGGTCGAGGCCGATGGCAGCAAATCGCAGAGGCATCACGACCAACGCCAGAAAAGATCCAAGCTTGCCGGTAACCTATATAAGTATGCAAAAAGCTGCTGATAGCTTGCCGGAGTGGCTTTCGTAGCCTTGGCCCCGGCCGATACCGCACCCGACAACGGCGACCGTCCAGATCATGCTTCCTGCGGGCGGCACTTTTTTCCTACAGCCACTTCTTGTAGCCGCGGCGCAGCGCCTTGCCGAGGCGGCGGCTGAGAACGGACAGGGAGGCGGCGCGGCTCGCGGACCGACACGACTGCGTCAGCAAGATCCCGGCGCTTCAGCGTGACCTTGAAGAAGAACCGCAGGGCAGTGGCACTGACATTGACGGTCGGTACCGTCGTTCCGATCGACGCCAACCACAACTGATAGCGATGGACATCCTCGGCGGTGGCCTTGTCGGCAGACTGGCCCAGGAAATCGGCAAACCTTTTGACGTGGCGGATATAGTGGTGCTGAGTCTTGGGGCCAAGCCGGCGGATCGTCATGTCCTCGATCAACCGCCGGCGTAACGGACTGATGGCCTTGTCGGTCATTGGGGGCTCCTGTCTTGGGTGAGGCTCAAGGCCCCTCAATCTCAAGACAGGACGCCCGCTTCCCGCTACTCCACGTCTTGCCACCAATTACCGCGAGAGCGGTTTAGTCCATCGACCCTTCTCGGACATTCAGGGCGGGATATGAAATCGAGACACCTGTGACGGCTGACTTTGGGATTATACGTCTTTGATAGAGACGGGTAGAGACAGCAACGGCCCAAGATGTTGAAGGAGAGGTCTCACGCGGTAACCCCAACGACGACGCTCATCAGACCCTCGCGCGGATGGCGCGTACCGGCGTAGCGCCAGCCAGCGGCGGCTAGCAGATTGGCGTGTTCCGGTGCGGTCCGCTCGCGGCCAGAGTTCCCGCACATCATGTGGATGTCGAATAGCTTGGCGAAATGCGACTCGGTCGGGCCCGGTACGACAAATTCGGCAATAAACAACTGCCCCGTGGCCGGGCTCGCCCGCCGAATAGTGGATAGGATATCGATGCATTCCTCGTCATTCCAATCGTGCAGAATCATCTTCAGCACATAGGCATCAGCCGTCGGGACTACTTGGAACATGTCGCCGCCGATATAACGGCAGCGGTCGGTCACCCCAAGCTTCGGGGCCCAAAGCTGGTCGGTTTCCGCGACGACCTCGGGCAAATCGAAGACGATGCCGGTGAGGTGGGGATAAGCTCGAAGCAGCCCACAAGCGAGATGGCCATGGCCTCCGCCGATGTCGCACAGGGTGTGGATCGCGGTCAAATCGAGACCGCCCAGGGCGGCGCGTACCCATTCGGTCTGGATCATCGAATAGCTCGTCATCGCCTCGTTGAAGCGAGCTCGGTAATCGGGGTTAATACGGGCGTGCTCCCACACCGTGGCCCCGAACTCGCGTATGAAGCCGTTCTGACCGCCGTCGCGGACGATCGGGACGAGGTATTTCCATATCGCGTAATGCTCCGGGCCTTCCTCGAACAGAGCCATGGCCTGTAATGATTGCGGATGGTCGGCGCGGAGCAGGACGCCAGCCGCGGTAAGGCGGAAAGCCTTTGCTTCGTTCTCCGTAAGGAGACCGATCGTCGCAAGGGCGCGCAAGAGGCGATAGAGAAAGACAGGATCGGCGCCGACCGCATCGGCGATGCCTTGAGCCGAGGCATCGTTGTCCAGTGTCAGATGGTCGAAGACGCCAAGTGCCGCGCCGGCGTAAAGGATTTGGCTGCGCCATCGGCCGAAAATGAGGTCGACAACATCGTGGGCGGGATCAGACATAGTCGGCAGCCTCCCAGTTTACGGTTCTTGATTTGTGAACTATGACAGCATCAGCGATTTTTCAGAACGCCCGTTGCGCGGCGCCGCCCGCGACGTGACGTGTTGCAGAAGTCAACACTTTCGACAAATTCCTTTGGCCTACGTTTGGCGTAAGTTATCGCCGAAACTACGCTTCATCGGCTATGCCCGCTTTCCACCGAGGCCGTGTGAAAAGACGATCGCCGCCAATCATTGGGCAATTTACTGTCGCCGCACGTTGCCGTGGCATGGCGAAGACTTCAGACACACTATCCTAAGAGCAATAGGATTGCTCATTTTCGTCAGGGTGAAGACTTTTCACACGGCCTCGACCTCATGCAGCCATTCGTAGTCCGTCGAGACCATCGATTGCCCGACCCGCTTGAACGCTCCGTCGAATTGGTGCTATCGACCCAGTGTGGTCATCTCTCCGACCCACCTCTGGGCCCTCATGCCCGTAAGATGAATTGACCCAGATCAACGCGGCGTTGCGGGAGCCTGCCGCGGCGGTGTCTAGTCCCCTGCGACAAAAATCGCGAGTGTCCGGGGCGGCAGCGCAAGAGCGCTCGATTAAGGGGGAAGACAGAAGATGGCACAATCGGCGCCGGCAACGGCCCAGACCATCGAAGCCTATGTCGGCGAAACGATGGACGCCGCGCGGATGGGACCGGTCCATTGGCAGGTTCTGGCGCTGGTCGCCTCCGGCTATTTTTTCGACGTGCTGGATTTCACGATCTTCGGCGCCCTCGTCCCCGACCTGATCAAAAGCGGCTTCGTCACCCAGGCGCAGGTTCCGTGGATCGGCAGCGTCACGGTGGCCGGGCTGTTCGTCGGCACGCTGGGCCAGGGCGAGTTCACCGACCGGTTCGGGCGCAAGGCGGTCTATCAGTTCAACCTGCTGCTGTTCGGCTTGGCGACGATCATCGCGGCATTGCCGCCGATTCCGAGCATCGGTTTCGACCCCGGGCTTGGCTGGCTTCTGGTATTTCGGTTCCTTGCCGGTGTCGGCCTTGGCGCCGAGCAGCCGCTGTGCTTCTCCTACACCGCCGAATACGCGCCGAAGAACATTCGCGGCCGCCTCACGGCATTCATGCAGTTTCTCGGCGGCGCCTGGCCGTGGCCGGTCGGCGTATTGCTGACCCTCGCCTTGCGCGATTCGATCGGCTGGCGCGGCATCTGGATCATCATCGGCATCGGTGCGCTGGTGATTTTCGTCTTGCGTTTCTCGCTGCCGGAATCGCCGCGCTGGCTGGCGACCCATGGCCAGGGACAGCGCGCGCTCGACCTGCTGCAGCGCATGGGGCTGCGCACGGTGCCGCTCGCGTCGCTGCGAACCGGCGCGGCGAGCGATACCAAGAGCGACCCGCTCGGCATTGTCCTACGCGAATACCCGGGCCGCGTGATCGCCGGGATGATCTGCTTTTTCGCCTTCTTCGGCATCGCGCTCGGGCTCGGCGCCTGGCTGCCGAACATTCTCGTCGAGCGCGGTTTCCCGATCGCCAAATCGCTGAACTCGATCTTTTGGATAACCCTCGCCTTCCCGTGCGCCAGCGCCTTCATGATGTATTCGCTGGAGCGCTTCGGCCGCAAACCCACCGCCGTCACCGCCTTTCTCCTGACCGCCGTATTCGGGCTGCTCTGGGCCAATGCGGGGAGCGAGGCGATGGTGCTGGCGATCGGGTTCGGAATGATCTTCTTCATCCAGTTGGCGGGAAATTCTTCGCAGATCTTCATCTCCGAGGTGTTCCCGACCAACGCCCGCGCCTCCGGCTTCGGGCTCTGCCAGGCCGCCGGTCGTGTCGGAGCCTTTGTGGCGATCCCGTCCTTCCTGTGGATCCAGCAGGGCTTCGGCCTGACCGCTGTGTTCGTGGTGATCGCCGTGATCGTGGCGATCGCCGCCGTCGCGGTGACCCAAATCGGCCCCGAAGCCAAGGGCCTCGCCCTCGACGAGATCGCCCCGCCGACCGCGTGAGGGGGCACTCTGTTGATGCATGAGTGGAGCCGGCAATATACCGGCTTACCGACATTCCCGCCGGATTCTCGTGCCGACCAGGGCCATCGTCTTGCTTTTGGGCCGGTGGTGCAATCAGCATCGCCCACTGCGCATGCCCGAGAGTCGAAAGCTGAGGATTGCCCGGCGCGCGGCGTCGGAACTGCGTGGTTTGTCCTGATCACGTGCTGCCGTCGTCGTCTGTCTATACGGATTCTCGATCCGCCGCTGGCGGCGGCAGCCAGGGCTCAGGCTTGGGTGCTGGCGCGGTCCATGATGGTGAGAAGGTCGGTCAGGGACTGCTTGCAAGCAGTTTGCTCCGGTTTATCGGCGCGCAGTGCCGCCAGCGCCCGATCGATGGCTTTGTCGACGGTATGCCACTCCGCCGGCGCGCGGGGTTTCAGCGAGGGTTCCGCCTCATCCCAGGACGTCTCGAGGTCTTTGATCCGGGCCTTTGCCCCCGCGAGGTCGCCCTTGTCGACCAGGGAAGCAGTGTCGGCGACGACGGCGCGAAAAGAGGACAGGTCGCCCAGCTTGGATGCATTGGCCGCCTCGGCCGAAGCGATGATCCGAACCGATGGCGGAAGAGCTTCGGTGGCGAGCGCGGCAAGTCCGAGCAAAGATAGCGGGACGATAATCGGTGCCAATTTGAGATTGCTCATTGTGTGCTCCCGTTTTGCAATTGAAACCATTCGCCACCCGTCCTGCCTCAGGCCTTTTCTACCGCTTTCGGGGTGTCCCTCGGCCCGCTCGCGCCAAAGCTGAGCACGATCACGAGGACAACGATGATGGTCAGGAAAACGCTGCTCGTGACAACCGTGCCTAGGCCCACGCCGCCATATGTCTGGGCCTGGGACAGCAAATCGCCGAGCGAGGCGCCAAGCGGCCGGGTCAGTACATAGGCGATCCAGAATGTCAGGACCGGGTTGGCGCCGCGATAGTAGGCCAGAGCAACCGCCGCAATAAGGGCGCCGAACGCCAGCACGCCGATTCTGAAGCCGAGCTGCAACGCTTCCGTTGCGAGATCGCCGGCGGCGGTGCCCAAAGCGAAGGTGAAGAGGATGGCCGTCCAGTAGAAAAGCTCGCGGCGCGTCGTGATGATCGTATGAATCGAGAGCGTTCGTTCAATTGCGTACCAAATCGCGAACGTCGCAGCGAGTGCCACGGCGAAGACGCTTGTGCTCAGGTAAAGACTGACGTCCAGCCCATCCGTGAGGGCATCGGTAATTTGCGTTCCGACCACGCTGACGAGCACCACGGTCAGCCAGTATCGCCACGGCACGTATTGCCGCGATCGCAGCTGCAGCAGCAGCGAAGCGATCAGAAGCGCGGCCATGATGCCGTCCGTCATGGCCTTTCCGAGACCGACATGCACCGCCAAGTAGTCCGCACCGGTCTCGCCTACCGTCGTTGACATGATCTTGACGACCCAGAAGGCGAGTGTGACTTCCGGGACTTTGTTGAGCATTCCGGCCCAGCGCCGGTTCCGAGGATCGCGTCAAATTCCGCCCTTCCGAATGTCGCAAGTCCGTGCAGATGCCAGCGCGGCGCGCGCATTCGGCCGCGGCTCAGAACTTGAACCAACCAAGATTGGTCGCCCATGGATAGAGCATTGGAAGTTCCCAATCTGAAAAGCCGCCGAGCCGAACGAACCACGCGGCTGACTGACCTCATCGCGTCGGCTTGCTATCGATGGGCCGGCGAATCCCAACGATCCTGCTGGAGTGTGTGCAGCAGCAGCGCGCCAGCCGTGGTGCGTCCGGACTAACCGCTCACTCGCTCAGCGAATTGCCCACGACTGTCGCCGATAGCGGTTCTGTTCTCGCTAGGTTCAGCCTAGCGCGGTCACTATGACAAGCGAGGCTATCACCTCGTCTTGGTGATCGGCGTCTTGTTGGCCGCCTGCTTGGGAGCGGTGTTCTTCTTCTGTTTCGGCTTTTTGGCTTCCCGGCTCGAACGCTTCTGCTCCTTGTTCGCCATCGCTTCCTCCTTCATAAGCTCCGGCTCGCCGGTATCTTGGCCTCGACGGCGGTGTCGGCCGGGCGGGCGATCTTGTCAAGGCACCCGCTCAGTTCCGGGCTCGGCCAAACGGGTCCGGCGGCGTCTTCATAGGCCCGACAGGTCTGGAGCACACCCAGATCCTCGTAAAGCGGGCCCGTCACCATCAACCCGATCGGCAGGCCATCGGCAAAGCCGCACGGGATCGAACATGATGGATTCTTGGTCAGATTGAACACGTAGGTATAGGTCACCCAGCTCCATGCATTGCTCGGGCTCGGCAACTCGTCGGTGCGCGGGTCGGCATAGGCGGCCGGGATGGGCATGGTCGGCGACAGCAGCAGATCGTAACGATCGAAGAACAGCCGCAGCCTTTGGCCCAGCGCCGCGCGTTGCGCGACGGCCTCGACGTATTGCTCCTGGGTCACGGCCTCGCCGCGCCGGCACATTTCGACGAGGCCGGGGTCCATCAGCGCCACGGCTTCGGGCTTCTGCGCCCGCAGCAATGCCCAGAAGCCGCCGAGGGCGAGCGTCTGGAAAATCGGCATCGGCGATGCCGTGAAGGGATCCGCCTCCTCGACGACAGCGCCCAATTCGGCGAAGGTTTGGGCGGCGCGCTCGACCGCAGCACGGACCGCCGGCGCGGGCTCGGCGTAGCCCAGGGTCGGCGACAGCGCGACACGTTTGCCTTTCATCGAGCCTTCGCGGACGCGCTCGCTATAAGCGATCCCGTCATCGGGCAGGCTGTGCCAGTCGCGCGAGTCGGGCCCTTTCATCGCGTCGAGCATCAGCGCCGCATCGCCAACGGTGCGCGTCAATGGGCCGACATGCGCGACATCGCCAAAGGCCGAGGGCGGATACGCCGCGACTCGCCCGAAGGTCGGCTTATGGCCGACAATACCGCAGAATGCGGCCGGGATGCGGATCGAGCCGCCGGCGTCGGTGCCGACCGCAAGAGGACCGATGCCGGCCAGCACCGCGGCGGCGCTGCCCCCGCTGCTGCCGCCGGGGGTTCGCTCCAGGTTCCACGGGTTGCGGGTGACGCCGCTGAGCGGCGAGTTGGTCACCCCTTTCCAGCCGAATTCGGGCGTCGTCGTCTTGCCGAAGAACACCGCACCGTTGGCCCGCAGCCGGCCGGGCACCGGCGCGTCCTCGTCCCAAGCCTGGTTGGGATCGATCGTGCGCGAGCCCAACAGACGGGGCCAGCCTCGGGTCAGCAGCGTGTCCTTCAGCGCGACCGGCACACCGTCGAGGAGACCCTGCGGCTCGCCCTTTTGCCAGCGCGCCTCGGACGCCCGGGCCATTGCCAACCCCGTCTCGGGATCATAGAGGACGAAGGCGTTGATCGCGCTTTCATAAGTCTCGAGCCGCCGCAATGTGTGCTCGATGACCTCGACGGGCGACAGCTGCTTGGCCCGGTAAAGGGCGAGCAGGCGAGTCGCCGGCATAAAAGCGATATCGTCGGCCATGCGGTGCTCCCCTCAGGTCGTGACCACGACGTTCTGCAGCGGCTCGCCGCGGACGAAGCGGTTGATGTTGCCCGCCACTTCGGCCCAGCGCCGCGCCACCATGCCCTCGGTCCAGCCGGAGCAATGCGGCGTCATGATGACGTTCGGCAATTCGTGAAACGGATAACGCGACGGGCGGCGTTCCGGATCGGTTGCGTCCGGATACCGCCACCACACGTCGAGCGCCGCTCCGCCGATGGTGCGGTCGCGCAGCGCGGCATAGATCGCGCCCTCGTCGACGACCGCGCCGCGAGCAATGTTGACCAGAAAGGCCGAAGGCTTCATCAGCGCCAGCCGGCGCGCGTCGATCAGCCCCTCGGTCTCCGGGCCGAGGGCGGTGCACAGCACGACGTAATCGCACTCGGCAAGCATATGGTCGAGTTCGCTCAGCGGAAAGACTTGCTCGACCCCGCTCCCCGGCTCCCGCGCGCTGCGGTTTGCGGCGATGATGCGGCAGCCGAAAGCGGCGGCGCGGCGCGCGACCTCATAGCCGACCCGGCCGAGCCCGACAATGCCGACCGTGCTGCCGAGGATCTCGCCATGCGGCGCCCCGCTCTGCACCCAGCTGGGTTGCCACGAGGAGCGGGTGCGAAAGTCACCCTCGATTTCCCGGAACCGGTGGCTCCAGACCAGCATGACCATCAGGATGTATTCGGCGATCGCCGTCTCGTGGCCGAAGGCGTTGCAGACCGTGACCCGGGGCGGCAAGGCGGCGAGGTCGATCAGCTCGATGCCGGTGGCGACCGATTGCACCAGCTTCACACGGGGCGCCGGCGGGTATTCGGCGCGCCAGATGGTTGGTGACGAGGATGTCGGCATCGGCTGCGGCCTCGGGCGATCGCATCAGCTGCTGCGGATCGCCAAGGATCTCGACGCTCAGACCGGGCGGCAAGCGGTCCTTGATGCCGTTTGCGGTGTCGGCCGCGACGTTGCCGAGGAACAGCGCTTTCATTTTACGGTGTGCGCGGCGAGGAAATCCTCGCGCACGGTTATGCCGAGACCGGGCCGGTCGGGGATCTCGATCTCCCCATCCTGGACGGGAAACGACTCTTCGACGAGGTCGTGCAGCAGCGGGTTGGCGCCGAGCGAATACTCGACGATGAACCCGGCGGGCGACGCGGCGGCAACATGCAGCCCGGCGGCGAAGGCCGGAGCGCCGGCCCAAAGGTGCGGCGCCAGTTTCAGATTGTGGGCGCTCGCCAGGGCGGAAATCCGCATCGCCTCGGTGATGCCGCCGCAGATCGCCAGATCGGGCTGGAAAATGTCGACCGCCGCCAGCATCGCCAGATCTCGGAAATCATGCCGCGTGAATTCGCTCTCTCCGGCGGCGATCGGGATGTCCGTCGCGGCGCGCACCTGGGCGCACCCGGCCTTGTCGTCGGCGGTCACCGGCTCCTCGAACCAGGCGAGGTTGCAATCCTCGACGAGGCGGCAGAAGCGCTTGGCCTCGGCCACCGAGAAGGTGCCGTGCGCATCGCACATCAACCCGCAATCGGGGCCGAGCGCGGCGCGGGCCGCAGCGACCCGGCGCGCCGAGTGGCGCGGATCGCTGTCGATGATGCCGACCCGCATCTTGACGGCGCGGAACCCGCCGGCCTCGACATACCCCAACAGCTGCTCGCCGATCTTGTCCGGCCCGGCCCATCCGCCCGAGGCATAGGCGGGCATCGTCGGGGACCTGCGGCCGCCGAGCAGGCGCCACACCGGGACACCGAGCGATTTGCCGAGAATGTCCCACAGCGCGCAATCGACGCCGCTCAACGCCGAGATCGTGATGCCGCGCCGCCCCAGCACCGGAAAGACCCGCCCTTCCCTCAGCGCGTAATGGGCGCGGCTCCCGTTGTAGAGGCTTTCCCACAACCGGGTGATGTCGCGCGGGTCTTCGCCGACCAGCAGCGGCGCGAACTCCTCGTTGATCATCGTGGTCAGCGCCTGGTTGGCCGCCATGCTGCCGACCTGGGCCTTGGCCTCGCCCCATCCGGTCAAGCCGCATTCGGTGTCGATGCGCACCAACGTCGCATCGAACGAGGTGGTCCGCCCGAAATCGCTGGTGTGCTGTTTCTCGGACGGGATCGGGATGTGCACCCAATACGCGTCGACCGATCGGATTTTCATGGCTGCAATCGATTGCCGTGGCTCGGATTGGTTCCGGCAGCTTAGCGGGTGGATTGAAGATATGCCACCCGGCGAGACACGCACCGCCTCTGCCGGGACGGCTGAGCTTAGCAGCCGGCAGAACCTCACGTTGATGCCGTCGTTTATCGAACAATATCTGTTTAATCAGCTCCCGGAATACGGCTCAAAGCATGGCGCTCGAGGAATACAGACGGAAGCGGAATTTTCGGAAGACGCCGGAGCCGGCGGGCGCTGCAGCCCGTGACAAGTCCGGTACCGGGCTCTCCTTCGTCATCCAGAAGCACGCCGCGCGCCGGCTGCATTATGATTTTCGCCTCGAGCTCGACGGCGTATTGAAAAGCTGGGCGGTGCCGAAGGGTCCGAGCCTCGACCCCGGGGAAAAACGGTTGGCTGTCCATGTCGAAGACCATCCGCTCGATTACGGCACGTTCGAAGGGGTCATTCCCAAGGGCGAATATGGCGGCGGAACCGTGCTGCTGTGGGATCGCGGCACCTGGGTTCCGGCCGACCCCGACCCGGAGGCGGCCTATCGCAATGGCTCGCTCAAATTCACCTTGGAAGGCGAGAAACTGCACGGCAAATGGGCGCTCGTCAGGATGGGCGGCAAGGCCGCGAGCGAGAGGCATGAGAATTGGCTCTTGATCAAGGAGCGCGACGAAGACGCGATGCCGCACAGCGGCGACGCCGTCGTTGCCGATAATCCGCTCAGTGTCGCAAGCGGTCGGTCGCTCGATGCGATCGCCGCCGATCGCGATTGGGTGTGGCACTCGAACCGGAACGAACGCGACGGCACTCCACCCCCCGCTCCGACCGCAACCGCAGTCAAGCCGCGGCCGCTGGCGCGCATCTCCGGCGCCCGCAAAGCTCGGATGCCCGACAAATTGGAGCTTCAACTCGCAACTCTCTCCGACAGGGCACCGGAGGGCGAGGAGTGGCTGCACGAGATTAAATACGACGGTTACCGGCTGCTCGCGCGCATCGCGAATGGCAAGGTCCAGCTGGTCACTCGCGGTGGCCTCGACTGGACCGCCAAGTTTCCCGCATTGGCCCGTAACCTCGGTGAGCTGCCGCTCGATACGGCGCTGATCGACGGTGAAGTCGTTCACCTCGACCCCGAGGGAACCACAAGCTTTTCCGGGTTGCAGGACGCGATATCGAGCGGCCATACCGATACGCTGAATTTCTTCGCCTTCGACCTGCTGTACCGGGATGGCTGGGACCTGACCGGCACGCCGCTGGAGGACCGCAAGGCGGCTCTCGCCGAGATCATCTCGCCACAGGCGCAAGACATGCTGCGCTACAGCGACCACCAGATCGGTCGTGGTCCGGCCTTTCTCACCCAGGCCTGCAGCTTTGCGCTCGAGGGCATCATCTCGAAGCGCCGGGCGGACCCCTACCGTCCGGGCCGGAGCCGCAGCTGGCTAAAATCCAAATGCCGCAATCGCGAGGAATTCGTGATCGTCGGCTACACCGATCCCGACGGCAGCCGGGAGGGCTTCGGCGCGCTTCTCGTCGGTTATTACGACCGAGAGGGCAAATTGCGCTATGCGGGGCGGGTCGGCACCGGTTTCAATACCGGGCAGCTGATCGAGCTGCGCCGTCGCCTCGAGTCTCTCGCGCGGCCCGGCGCCCCGGTCGCCTTACCAAAAGGCGTGTCGCGCAAAGGCGTGCATTGGGTCGAGCCGCGCCTCGTCGCCGAGGTCGAATTCGCGACCTGGACGGCGGACGCGATAATCCGGCAAGCCTCATTCCAGGGCTTGCGCGAGGACAAGGACGCGACGGAAGTGGTTTACGACCCGCAATCGCGAAGTGCGGCGCCGCCCGACCCGGAGCTGAAGAAGGCCGGGACGCGGCGCAAGCCGGCAGCACCACAAAAGCCGGCTGCGGCTGAACCGCAGACCGCGCGCGACGGGAGCGTGATGTTCGAGGGTGTGCGGCTGACCCACCCCGACCGCATCCTCTATCCCGGCACCGCGCTGACCAAGCTGGATGTCGCAAACTATTACGCGGCAATCAGCGACTGGGTCCTGCCCCATTTATCGCGCCGGCTGCTGACCTTGGTGCGTTCGCCGGCCGCCGGCATGAAGACGTTCTACCAAAAGCACATCGGTGACGAGGCGCCCGAAGCCATCAAGCGTTTCGAGCTCAAGGATGGAGCGGAGGCGGAAATCTATCCCTACATCGACGATTTGCCTGGCCTCGTCGGGCTGGTGCAGATGGGCGTTCTCGAGGTTCACCCGTGGGGCTCGCGGGTCGAAAAGCTCGAGGCTCCCGACCGGGTAACGATCGATCTCGATCCCGACGAGGGTCTGCCATGGCAGCGGGTGACCGAAGCCGCCGTCGATGTGCGAGAGGCGCTCCTTGGAATCGGCCTCAAAAGCTTCGCCAAGACCACCGGCGGCAAAGGTTTGCATGTAGTGATACCGCTGACGCCCAAGCTCGGGTGGGACGAGGTCAAGGCCTTTGCCAAATGGCTTGCCGACAACTTCGTTGCGCAGCGCCCGGAAGACTTTACCGCGAACATGGCAAAGCGGGCGCGGCACGGCCGGATCTATATCGATTACCTGCGCAACGGCCGCGGCGCGACGGCAGTCGGCACCTACACTCCCCGGGCCCGACCGGGCGCTACGGTATCGACGCCGTTGTTCTGGGAGGAGGTCGAGAACGGCGTCCGGCCCGAAGGGTTTACCGTCGAGACCGTGCCCGACCGCGTCGCTGCGCTCCGATCCGATCCATGGGCGGAGATCGGCAAGTTGCGGCAGTCGGTAAGTGCGGCGGTGCGCCGACAGGTCGGGATCTGACAAGCGGCCATCCCCGCCAAGCCGATCTTCAGGATTGCCAACCCAGGCGCGATATGGCTTCGTTGAGATTGGTTTGAGGAGAGCGATATGCCACGAGCTAGCTGGAACGGGTTTCTGCGCTTATCCCTGGTCAGCTGTCCCGTCTCGTTGGTCCCGGCGACAACCGAAGCGAAGCGCGTTCGGTTCAACCAGCTCAACAGCGAGACCGGAAACCGGGTAGCGCAGCAGCTGGTCGATTCAAAGACCGGCGAGACCGTCGATCGCGACCAGATCGTCAAAGGGTACGAGTACGACCGCGGACGCTACGTCACGATCAGCGATGACGAACTGAAGGCATTGCAGATCGAGTTGTCGAAGATCATCGACCTCGACCGCTTTGTCGACCGCGAGGAGGTTGATCCGGTTTATCTCGATACACCCTACTATGTTTATCCGGATGGCGAGCTGGCGGCCGAGACCTTCCGGGTGATCGGCGAGGCGATGGCGCGCAAGAATAAGGTCGGGCTGGGCCGGGTCACGATATCGAGCCGCGAGCGGCCGGTGTTGGTCGAACCGCGCGGCGCCGGGTTGGTCATGTCGACCGTGCGCAGCGCCGACGAAGTGCGCCCGGCCGAGTTCGCGCCGGCCAAGGGCGATATCGACGCCGATATGGTGGGGATTGCCGAGACGATCATCGAGCGCCGCTCCGGCTCGTTCGACCCGGAGAATTTTCGCGACCGGTACCAGGATGCGTTGCGCGAGCTCGTTGCCGAAAAGACCAAGGGGCAGGTGCGGGCGCCGCGCGAGATTGCCGAGCCGTCGAAGGTCATCAACCTGATGGATGCGCTGAAGCGCAGCCTGGCGCAGGAGGAGGAGCCGGCGCCGAGTAAAGAAACCGCCGCCAAACCGACGCGCGCGCCGTCTGCTTCCGACCGGCGCCAGAAGGCGCTGCTGCTGCCGGTATCGGGTGGCCGTAAAAAGAAAGAGGAGCCCACGGCTGAGCCCGCCGCCGTACCCGCTGCCTCGCGGCGGCGAAAGGCCTGAGGCCGAGATGGACGCCTATGTGGTGATCGCCGAGCTGACCGTACCTGCGGATCGGCTCGACGAATTCATCGCCCATTCGATCGAGGACAGCCGGAGCTCGGTGGCGAACGAGCCCGGCTGTCGGCAATTCGATGTGCATGTGCCGCCAGACGGATCTTCGACGGTGGTGCTGTACGAAGTCTATGACGACCGCGCCGCCTTCGAGGCGCATCTGCAGACCCCGCATTTCTTCCGCTGGCGCGATGCTACGCAGGATTGGATCGCCGAGCGGCGGGTCAGCTTTCTGCACCGGCTGCGCTGAGCGGCGTTAGCCGGACATCATCGGGGGCACGGCCTTAGGCCCCGCGAAATATTCGCAATGAACCGTCTCCGACGGCCAATGCCTTGAAGCCGCTTCGGCGGCTGCCATAATGCCCGCCGGGCCGCAGTAGTATAGGTGGGTGCCGGGGAGGTATTTGCGTAACAGCGCGGCGATATCGAGCCCCCTGGTCGGGTTGCCGCCATCGTGATGGAACTGCACCCGACCCTGAGCGGCAAGGATCGCGAGATCGTCGAGAAACGCGGTCTCCTCGGGCGAGCGCGTGCAGTAATGCAATCGGAAATCGGCACGGCGACGGCGCAATTCCGCGAGCATCGCCATAATCGGGGTGATGCCGATGCCGCCGGCGATCAGCAGATAGTGCTCTGCATCATGCGCGAGCGGGAAGTTGTTGCGCGGCATCGAGGCCTCGACGATGTCGCCAACCCGAACCCCCTCGTGCCATTCGCGAGAGCTCCGCCCCTCGGATTCGCGCAGCACCGCAATGCAATAGCGCGAGCGTTCGGCCGGGTCGTTCCACAACGAGAAGTCGCGCACCGGCGCGTCGCCAACTCGCACGGAAATATGCCCCCCCGCCGCGAATGGCGGCAGGTCGCGCGCGTCGCGATCCACCAGCTCATAACCATTGATGCGCTGGGCGAGATAGGTGATCGAGCGGATGCGGAGCAGCATGCCCCAACGACTCAGCGTGCGACATTGCCCCAGGCAACATAGCGCCGGCGCGTCTGGCGCTCCCTCCCCTCCTCCACCATCCGCTGCGCCTGCGCCTCGACCAGGTCATCTACCGGATCGCTGGCGATATTGACGAGGCCATGAGCCCTGAGCAGTGTTTCGATCTGCTCACGCGGCCGGCCACCGAGGAAAGGCAGCTGCTCGCCGATAGCCGCATATTCGGGGCTGGTGCGGGCATTTTCTGCCCGATGCGTCAAGACGCCAGGATCGAACTGCCCATCGATGACGGCAAGGCGCCCGCCCGGTCGCAGCACCCGAATCCAATCGTCGATCGCCGCCTCGGGGTGCGGCAATGTCCACAAGACATGGCGGCTGACGACAAGGTCGAAGCCACCGGACGCAAACGGCAGCTGCTCGGCATCGCCTGCCTCGAAGCGGATCGAGACGCCGCGCTCCACCGCTTTGCGCCGCGCTTCGGCCAGCATCGCAGGAGCAAAGTCGACGCCAGTGACCCGATGGCCGCGAGCCGCGAGCTCGAAACTGAGAAAACCGGTGCCGCATCCGGCATCGAGTGCATCGAGAGGAGCCCGCTGCGTCACGACGAGATCGAGGATCCGGTCCCAAGCGGCGCGTTCGGCCGCTGTACAGATGCTGTGGCCGAAATCCTCGTCGAAATGCGCGGCCCGCCTCCCCCAGTGGGCCGCGACCTGTTGCTTGACCGGGTCGGTTTGTGCGGCGCTCATCGGCTACCTCGTCTCAAATTGCGCGAATAGATCGTCATTCCCGCGAAAGCGGGAATCCAGAGCCGCAAGTCTCGGCCGCCTGGCACCTGGACCCCCGCTTCCGCGGGGGTGACGAACGGGGCCACTAAGAGAGCCCGACCACCGAGGCCAGCATCTCGAGCTGTTCGGCGTGGCGAGCGACCGGGTTGAGGAGGAGATGATTGGCGCCGGCGGCGATCAGCCCCGCCAATTTTTCCCGCACCTCTTCAGGCGTGCCGTGGACTCCCGAGGCGTCGGTCCCTTCGGGATTGCGATAGACGACCGTGAACCAGCGGTCGAGCTCGGCGCGAGCCGCCTCGGGCCGGTCGTCCACCGACAGAAAAACCCGTTTCGAGATCGGGAAGGTCGCGGGATCGCGCCCCGCGCTTTCCAGCGCTTCCCTTAGAATCGGGACAGACCGCGCAAAGGCGGCGTTGCTCGAACCGCCCGAGCCCATCCACCCGTCGGCAATGGCGGCGGTGCGGCGCAGCGCATCCGGGTGCCCGACACCCATCCAAATCGGCGGGCGCGGCTTCTGCAGCGGTTTCGGCGCCATGGTGCCGTCTTCGAGCCGGTAGACGCGGCCGCGGTAGTCGACCCGCGGCTCGGTCCACAGCGCCTTGATAAGCTCGATACTTTCGCGAAACCGCCGCACGCGGCCGTCCCGGGGGATCTGGAACTGCGCGTAATGATGGTCTCTGCCCAACCCGACACCGAGAATCGCCCGGCCATTGCTGACATAGTCCAATGTGGCCCACTGATGAGCCACATGAACCGGGTGGTGGACCGGCAGAACGACGACGGAGGCACCCAGCCGGATCGTCGTGGTGACGGCGGCCGCACAGGTCAGCACCACGACCGGGTCGAAGCAGAAAACGTGGTCTAAGGTATTTTCGGTCACCCACAGATCCCGGAACCCCAGCGCCTCGGCGCGCTGCGCGACTTGCCGCACCGCCGCGACGTCTATCAGCTCGGGCGACCGGTGCGGCAGAGCGGCGCCGAACCGGATCTCGTCTTTCAGAGCCATGCAGCTTCCTTGGTCGTTGCCGCGAATGCAGGAAGCTGAGGCCCCGATTTTCCGCCGGCGCCTCTGGGCCCCCCGCTCCCGGTGATGGACTAGCGGGCGACCTTTTCGATCAGCTCGATCTGGGCGCCGTCGGGCGCTTCCAGGAAGCACACCCGCCGGCCGTTATTGGGCGGCAGCTCTTCGAGAATCCGCACGCCATTGTCGCGCAGCTTGGCCATCGTTCCGGCGTAGTCGTCGGTGTCGAGGGCGATGTGTTCGATGCCGTAATGCTGCTGGTGATTTTGCGCGGCAATCAGCGTCGTGATGTTCAGGGTCAGCCCGTGCAGGTTCACCCGATGACCGCGGCCGGGTATCTCGGCGACATAGGTCGCCCCAAGATTGTCGATATAGAACTGCATGGTCTGCTTGGGATCCGCCGTCTTGACATGCACATGCTGGATCGCAAAGGACATGATCGTTCTCCTGATCGTCAATTCGTTCTCTAGACGTGCCTTCCGCCAACATCGTGGCACGGCACGATATCGCGGTCGGCTCTCAACGGCGAGCTTCTTTGTCGCAATTTGCGTTTGCCGGCGCACCCGGTATGGTTAAAAATTGATCTCATGCCGAGATCCCGGATCGGACCGGCTAACCATTTGGGGGGAAACCGAGTGGCCCATCGTCTCTTGCAGCAATCATGGCTGTTTCTATGGGGCTGCCTTCTCCTATCGAATGCGGTTTTGATCGGCCAAGTGCGCGCGCAGGCGGTGATTGACGAGGCGCGGCAGGCGGGGCGCTCGGCGCAATCCTTCCCGGCGGCCGACGAGAATTATTTCCAGGCGATGGATGGCGCCATCGCGCTGACCCCGGACGAGGTCAAGGGCCGCAACATGTGGATGGTGTGGACCGGCGGAGACGACCGGCTGTGGGATGAGCTGACCACTCTGACTTACGGCTCCTTCGACCTTTTGAAGACGCTGTCCTCGCACCCGACGCTGAAATACAGCCGCGACAACCGCTGGAACTATTTCGGGTTGGTCAACGAGCCCTGTTTCACCAAAGCGACAGCCCCGAACCCGCAGCGCTATGGGTTATGGCTGGATGTGCGAAGCACCGACTGCCTGGCCGACCCGTTCGAGAACGCAGAGAAATACCCTGGTGCGGCAGTCGGGGCGCGCGGCAAGAACCTGCCGGCCGGATCCTATTACGGATACCCGAGCGGGGTCGTCGGATTGCGGCTATTTCCAAACCCGGACTTTGACGAAGCCGCGGCGGCCCAGTGGAACGCCGACCGATATTACAATGATCCGAACTACTACCTTTCAAAGGAACTGGTCCGTCCTTACCGGGTCGGTGTGTCCTGCGCCTTTTGTCACGTCGGGCCCAACCCCGAGAAGCCGCCCGCTAACCCCGAGGCGCCGCAGTGGGAGAACCTCAGTTCGACCGTCGGCGCGCAGTATTTTTGGGTCGATCGCATTTTCGCGTGGAACGGCGACCCGTCGACCTTCTTTTTTCAGTTCCTGCACACCGCGCGGCCCGGCTCGCTCGATACCTCGCTGGTGTCGAGTGACAACATCAACAATCCGCGCACCATGAACGCGGTCTACAATCTGCCGGCACGGCTCGAGGCGGCGAAGCGTTGGGGGCGGGAGACGCTGGGTCCGGACAATCTCGCCAACAAGCAGTTCAATGATTTTGTCGCGCAAGGGCCGCTGACCCAGTTCTTTCAGCCGCCGGACACGGTATTCACCCCGCATGTGCTGAAGGACGGCTCCGATTCGGTTGGCGCGCTCGGAGCGCTGAACCGGGTCTACCTGAATATCGGCCTGTTCAGCGAGGAATGGCTGCGGCACTTCAACCCGATCCTCGGCGGCAAGCCGGTCACCGCGATCGAGATTACGACGGCGCGGGCAAACTCGTCCTATTGGCAGGCGACCGAGACGCAGACTCCCGCCATGGCGCTGTTTTTGCTGAAAGCGACCTATCCGCACAAGCTGCAGAACGCGCCGGGAGGCGGCTCCTACCTCGACCCTCCGGCAACCATTCAACAGGGCAAGGCGGTCTTTGCCGACAACTGCGCGGCCTGTCATTCCAGCAAAGCGCCGCCGCTGCCGGCCGCGAGCGACCCGGCCATGTGCATCGGCCCCGGGTACCTCGACTGCTGGAACCGCTATTGGGCGTGGAGCAGAACCGACGATTTCCGGCAGCAAATGCGCCAGATCGTCAATGCCGGCGATTTCCTCGACAGCAATTTTCTGTCCAACGACATGCGGGTGCCGGTGACCTTGTTGCAGACCAATGCCTGCAGCCCATTGGCGACAAATGCGATCGCCGGCAACATTTGGGACAATTTCTCGTCGGCCTCGTACAAGGACCTGCCGTCGGTCGGCTCGATCACCGTCTACGACCCGTTCACCGGCGCACCGCAGCAGTTCCAGATGCCGCGCGGCGGACGCGGCTATACCCGCGTGCCGTCATTGGTCAGCCTGTGGTCCACGGCGCCGTTCCTGCTCAACAACAGCGTCGGCCGGTTCAACCCGAGCCCCTCGGTCGAAGCCCGCATGGCGTCGTTCGACGACTCGATCGCCAAGATGCTGTGGCCCGACAAGCGCGAGAAGGACGCAGTGCTGGGCGACAAGATCCCCGGCGTGATCGACCGGACGACCGTCGCAAGCTGGCTGCGCATTCCCCGGGGCTATCTGCCCGATGTAATCAAAGATGCGCAGGACGTGCTGTCGCTGATCGCTCCGAAGATTTTCAACGAGGGGGGGCTCGAGCTCGGGCCGATTCCGGCTGGGACGCCGGTCGATCTGCTGGCGAATTTCGATCCGTTGCCACAGTCGACGGGCCTGCGCGAGCGTCTGGCGCACGACAAGGCGGTGGTCAAGGTGGTGGTGCAGCTGCTACGCGACTTGAAGGCTCTGCCGCAGGGCGCTACCGACGCGCAGGCAAGGCAGGTCTTCTCGAATGTCGGAGAACAGCTCTTCGCGCTGAGCAAGTGCCCGGATTACGTGGTCAACCGCGGCCATTATTTCGGATCCAACCTTAGTGACGCTGACAAGAAGGCGCTGATAGCGTTCCTGAAGACGTTCTGACGTCCCTCTGGTCCGGGAGGGGCGGAGAAGATCAGGTTCGGGGTGAGACTTTGGGGGGTCGATGAGCGAGCGGAATGGGTGCGAGTACATCGTCGTCGGCTCCGGCGCCGGAGGCGGAACCGTGGCCGCACGGCTGGCCGAGGCGGGGCGCAAGGTGCTCTTGTTGGAGGCCGGCGGCGATCCGCACCAGCTGTCCGGCAGCAACGACGACCAGCCCGGCATCAACCGCCTGCCCGATGATTATGACGTGCCGTCGTTCCACGGCTTTGCCAGCGAGAACGACGCGATGCGGTGGGACTTTTTTGTCCGGCATTACGCGTCGGACGCGATGCAGGAGAAGGACCCGAAATACTGCCGCGACTACCGCGGCGTTCCGGTAAACGGCGTGCTTTATCCGCGGGCCGGGACATTGGGCGGGTGTACCGCCCACAATGCGATGATCCTGGCCTACCCGCACAATGCGGACTGGGACGGGATCGCCCGCCTTACCGGCGACGCATCATGGAATGCCGACGCCATGCGGCACTATTTTACCAAGCTGGAGAACTGCCATCATCGGCCGCTGGAGCGCATATTGGCCGCCGCGGGGCCTAATCCGTCGCGCCACGGCTGGCACGGCTGGCTGCAGGTCGAGA
>CAVOTD010000064.1:0-32008 GCA_963698995.1 uncultured Alphaproteobacteria bacterium
GACGGTGAACCAACGGTCAGCTCGGCGCGAGCCGCCTCGGGCCGGTCGTCCACCGACAGAAAAACCCGTTTCGAGATCGGGAAGGTCGCGGGATCGCGCCCCGCGCTTCTCCAGCGCTTCCCTTAAAATCGGAGCAGGCGCGCAAAGGCGGCGTTGCTCGAACCGCCCGAGCCCATCCACCCGTCGGCAATGGCGGCGGTGCGGCGCAGCGCATCCGGGTGCCCGACACCCATCCAAATCGGCGGGCGCGGCTTCTGCAGCGGTTTCGGCGCCATGGTGCCGTCTTCGAGCCGGTAGACGCGGCCGCGGTAGTCGACCCGCGGCTCGGTCCACAGCGCCTTGATAAGCTCGATACTTTCGCGAAACCGCCGCACGCGGCCGTCCCGGGGGATCTGGAACTGCGCGTAATGATGGTCTCTGCCCAACCCGACACCGAGAATCGCCCGGCCATTGCTGACATAGTCCAATGTGGCCCACTGATGAGCCACATGAACCGGGTGGTGGACTGGCAGAACGACGACGGAGGCACCCAGCCGGATCGTCGTGGTGACGGCGGCCGCACGGGTCGAGCACCACGACCGGGTCGAAGCAGAAAACGTGGTCTAAGGTATTTTCGGTCACCCACAGATCTCGGAACCCCAGCGCCTCGGCGCGCTGCGCGACCTGGCGCACCGCCTCGACCTCTATCGGCTCGGGCGACCGGTGCACGGCGACTCCTTGAACCGGATCTCGTCTTTCAGAGCCATGCAGCTTCCTCGGTCGTTGCCGCGAATGCAGGAAGCTGAGGCCCCGATTTTCCGCCGGCGCCCCTGGGCCCCCCGCTGCCGGTGATGGACTAGCGGGCGACCTTTTCGATCAGCTCGATCTGGGCGCCGTCGGGCGCTTCCAGGAAGCACACCCGCCGGCCGTTATTGGGCGGCAGCTCTTCGAGAATCCGCACGCCATTGTCGCGCAGCTTGGCCATCGTTCCGGCGTAGTCGTCGGTGTCGAGGGCGATGTGTTCGATGCCGTAATGCTGCTCGTGATTTTGCGCGGCAATCAGCGTCGTGATGTTCAGGGTCAGCCCGTGCAGGTTCACCCGATGACCGCGGCCGGGTATCTCGGCGACATAGGTCGCCCCCAGATTGTCGATATAGAACTGCATGGTCTGCTTGGGATCCCGCCGTCTTGACATGCACATGCTGGATCGCAAAGGACATGATCGTTCTCCTGATCGTGATTTCGTCTCTCAGACGTGCCTTCCGCCAACATCGTGGCACGGCACGATATCGCGGTCGGCTCTGAACGGCGAGCTTCTTTGTCGCAATTTGCGTTTGCCGGCGCACCCGGTATGGTTAAAAATTGATCTCATGCCGAGATCCCGGATCGGACCGGCTAACCATTTGGGGGGAAACCGAGTGGCCCATCGTCTCTTGCAGCAATCATGGCTGTTTCTATGGGGCTGCCTTCTCCTATCGAATGCGGTTTTGATCGGCCAAGTGCGCGCGCAGGCGGTGATTGACGAGGCGCGGCAGGCGGGGCGCTCGGCGCAGTCCTTCCCGGCGGCCGACGAGGACTACTTCCAGGCGATGGATGGCGGCATCGCGCTGACCCCGGACGAGGTCAAGGGCCGCAATATGTGGATCGTTTGGACGGGCGGCGACGACCGTCTGTGGGATGAGCTGACCACTCTGACTTTCGGCTCCTTCGACCTCCTGAAGACGGTGTCCACTCACCCGACGCTGAAATTCAGCCGCGACAACCGCTGGAACTATCTCGG
The DNA here is from genome assembly GCA_963698995.1 of uncultured Alphaproteobacteria bacterium. Lineage (GTDB taxonomy): Bacteria > Pseudomonadota > Alphaproteobacteria > ATCC43930 > CGMCC-115725 > AP-15. The sequence goes on from CAVOTD010000064.1 coordinate 1,760, forward strand.
CCTGGTCAATGAGCCCTGTTTCACCAAACCGACGGCCCCGAACCCGACCGCTTTGGATTGTGGCTCGATGTGCGCGATCCGACTGCCCGGCCGATCCGTTCGAGAACGAAGAGAAGTACCCGGGCGTCGCAGTCGGGGCGCGCGGCAAGAACCTGCCGGCCGGCTCCTACTACGGCTATGCGACCGGCATCGTCGGTCTGCGGCTGTTCCCGAATCCGGATTTGACGACGCCGCGGCGAAGCAAGTGGAACGCCGACGCGGTACTACACCGATCCCGAACTACTACCTTCAAAGGAACTGGTGCGCCCTTACCGGGTCGGAATGTCCTGCGGCTTCTGTCACGTCGGGCCCAATCCGACCAAGCCGCCCGCGGACCCGGAGACGCCGCAGTGGGAGAATCTCAGTTCCACCGTCGGCGCGCAGTATTTTTGGATCGACCGCATTTTCGCGTGGAACGGCGATCCGTCGACCTTCCTTTACCAGTTCCTCCACACCGCGCGGCCCGGCTCGCTCGATACGTCGCTGGTGTCGACCGACAACATCAACAATCCGCGCACGATGAACGCGATCTACAACCTGCCGGCCCGGCTCGAGGCGGCGAAGCGTTGGGGCCAGGAAACGCTGGGCCGGACAATCTCGCCAACAAGCAGTTCAACGATTTTGTCGCCGCAAGGGCCGCTGACCGCAGTTCTTCCAGCCGCCGGACACGGTATTCACGCCGCATGTGCTCAAGGACGGCGCCGATTCCGTCGGCGCGCTCGGAGCGCTGAACCGCGTCTACGTCAATATCGGCCTGTTCAGCGAGGAATGGCTGCGGCACTTCAACGCGCTGGTCGGCGGCAAGCCGATCACCGCCGATCGAGATCACGACGGCGCGCGCAAATTCGTCCTATTGGCAGGCCACCGAGACGCAGACGCCCGCCATGGCGCTGTTCTTCCTGAAGCGACCAAGCCGCACAAGCTGAAGAACGCGCCGGGGGGCGGCACCTACCTCGACCGACTCCGGCAACCTTCAACAGCGGCAAGGTGGTCTTCGCCGACCACTGCGCGGGCTGCCACTCCAGCAAGGCGCCGGAGCTGCCGGCCGCGAGCGACCCGGCCTGTGCACGGCCCGGACTATCTCGACTGCTGGAACCGCTATTGGGCGTGGACCAGGACCGACGAGTTCCGGCAGCAAGATGCGGCAGATCGTCAATGCCAGCGATTTCCTCGACGACAATTTTCTGTCGACCGACATGCGGGTGCCGGTGACCTTGCTGCAGACCAATGCCTGCAGCCCGCTCGCGACCAATGCGATCGCCGGCAACATCTGGGACAATTTCTCCTCGGCCTCCTACAAGGACCTGCCGTCGGTCGGCACGATCACCGTGTACGATCCGTTCACCGGCGAGCCGCAGCAGTTCCAGATGCCGCGCGGCGGACGCGGCTATACGCGCGTGCCGTCGCTGATCAGCCTGTGGTCGACCGCGCCGTTCCTGCTCAACAACAGCGTCGGCCGGTTCAACCCGAGCCCCTCGGTCGACGCGCGCATGACATCGTTCGACGAACTCGATCACCAAGATGCTGTGGCCGGACAAGCGCGAGAAGGACGCAGTGCTGGGCGACAAGATCCCCGGCGTGATCGACCGGACGACGGTCACAAGCTGGCTGCGCATCCCACGCGGCTATCTGCCCGATGTAATCAAAGATGCGCAGGACGTGCTGTCGCTGCTCGCTCCAAAGATTTTCAACGAGGGTGGGCTCGAGCTCGGGCCGATTCCGGCTGGGACGCCGGTCGATCTGCTGGCGAATTTCGATCCGTTGCCACAGTCGACGGGCCTGCGCGAGCGTCTGGCGCACGACAAGGCGGTCGTCAAGGTGGTGGTGCAACTGCTACGCGACTTGAAGGCTCTGCCGCAGGGCGCTACCGACGAGCAGGCCAGGCAGGTCTTCTCGAACGTCGGAGAACAGCTGTTCGCGCTGAGCAAGTGCCCGGATTACGTGGTCAATCGGGGCCATTATTTCGGCTCGAGCCTCAGCGACGCTGACAAGAAGGCGCTGATCGCGTTCCTGAAGACGTTCTGACGTCCCTCTGGTCCGGGAGGGGCGGAGAGATCAGGTTCGGGGAGAGACTTTGAGGGGTCGATGAGCGAGCGGAACGGGTTCGATTACATCGTCGTCGGCTCCGGCGCCGGAGGCGGAACCGTGGCCGCACGGCTGGCCGAGGCGGGGCGCAAGGTGCTCTTGTTGGAGGCCGGCGGCGATCCGCACCAGCTGTCCGGCAGCAACGACGACCAGCCCGGCATCAACCGTCTGCCCGACGATTATGACGTGCCGTCGTTCCACGGCTTTGCCAGCGAGAACGACGCGATGCGGTGGGACTTTTTTGTCCGGCATTACGCGTCGGACGCGATGCAGGAGAAGGACCCGAAATACTGCCGCGACTACCGCGGCGTCCCGGTGAACGGCGTGCTTTACCCGCGGGCCGGGACATTGGGCGGCTGTACCGCCCACAATGCGATGATCCTGGTCTACCCGCACAATGCGGACTGGGACGGGATCGCCCGCCTTACCGGCGACGCATCATGGAATGCCGACGCCATGCGGCACTATTTTACCAAGCTGGAGAACTGCCATCATCGGCCGCTCGAACGCATATTGGCCGCCGCGGGGCCTAATCCGTCGCGCCATGGCTGGCACGGCTGGCTGCAGGTCGAGAAAGCCCTTCCGGCGGCGGCACTAGGCGATTTCGGCTTGGTGCAGGTGCTGCTCCACTCGGCAGCCGCATGCATTCGACGATATCGGGCAGCCGATCGAGAGACTGGTCGACCTCGTCGAAGCGAAGGCCGATCCGAACGACTGGCGGATCGTGACCGAGAACGCCGTCGGAGTGCGCTACACCCCGCTGACGACGCGTCAACCACGCGCGGATGGGCACGCGTGAGCGGGTGTTGGAGACGGCGCAGAAATATCCCGACAGCCTCCGTGTCGAGCTCGACGCGCTGGTCACCCGCGTGTTGCTCGACGAGCACAATCGCGCACCGGCGTCGAATATCTCAAAGGCGAACGGCTCTACCGCGCCCATGGTCAGCCCGCAACCACTACCGGCGAGCTCCGCCAGGCCCAGCCGCGCGCGAAGTCATTCTCTGCGGCGGCGCCTTCAATACGCCGCAGCTGTTGATGCTCTCGGGGATCGGTCCGCGCGCGGTGCTGGAGCCGCTCGGCATCGCGGTGCGCGTCGAGCTGCCCGCCGTCGGCAAGAACTTGCAGGACCGCTACGAGGTCGGGGTCGTCAACCGCATGAACTTCGACCGCTGGAAGATCCTCGAAGGCGTCACCTTCAGCCGCAGCGACCCGGCCTATCGGGAATGGGCCGACCGGCGCGAGGGTGCTCTACACCAGTAACGGGGCGTTGCTGGCGGCGATCCTCAAATCGCGGCTCGAGCGTCCGCTGCCGGACCTCTTCTGCTTTGCCCTGCTCGGCCTCTTCGGCGGCTATTTCCCCGGCTATTCTTCGCTCGCCGTCACCAAGCCCAATTATCTGACCTGGGCGATCCTCAAGGCGCATACCGAAAACCGGGCGGGCGAGGTCGTGCTGCGCTCGGCCGATCCGCGCGACACGCCGCTGATCGACTTCAATTATTTCGAGGAGGGCAGCGACGCGGCCGGAGAGGACCTCGATTCGGTCGTCGCCGGCATCCGCTTTGTTCGGCGACTGACGGCGAAACTCAAGGCTGAGGGGGCGATCGCCGAAGAGGAACAACCCGGCGACGCGCGCCAGACCGACGAAGAGCTGAAGGATTATGTCCGCACCAATGCCTGGGGCCACCATGCTTCTTGCAGCTGCGCGATCGGGCCGCGCGATGCCGGCGGTGTGCTCGGCAGCGATTTCCGAGTGCACGGGACGGAGGGGTTGCGGGTCGTCGACGCCTCGGTATTCCCGCGGATCCCCGGCTTTTTCATCGTCAGCGCAGTCTATATGGCGGCGGAAAAAGCAGCGGACGTAATCCTCGCGTCGTGACGGCGATGCTCAATGATGGATGTGGAAACCATCGACTACTGGATTGAGACGCCTCGCCCGTTCCTGGTAAGTTTGACTGACCTTACTCTCTCCGTTGGCGGCAAATATCTGTGCCGCCCGGAAGAACAGGTGTGCTTCGGCGGCGCCTGACGCGAGTGCCCGATCGATCCAGTGGCGCGCTTTATCCATCTCACCGTTGCGGTAATGGGCCCAGGCAAGAGCCGCTTGCGTCGAGAAATTCTCGCGCAGCTGCCAATCGGCGCGGGCCCAGCGGACGGCCTCGGTTCCGTTTGTGGCGGCGTCGGAGTAGTAATCAGCGAGGTGGTGGTAATAATGCACCTCGCCGTCTCGCACCGACCGTCGATAGCCTGAGGCCGCTTTCTCCAGCCAATAGCGCGCCCGATCCGCTTGACCGTCGATCTCGTACAACTCGCCGATAGCCTGCTGCAAGTCGGGGCGGTCGTTGGCGGCTACGATCGGCTCGAGGATATCGATGGCTTCCCGGTACCGTCCCTCGGCACCACGCAATTCGGCGAGGTGTTCATGGACCAGCCAATACCCCGGATATGCAGCATCGGCGCGGTCATAATGAGATTGCGCCTGATCATGACGCCCATGGGCAAAGGCCAGAAAACCGCACTGCACTGCGAGCCAGGCGTAAGAGCGCATTTCTTTCGCCGTCAATTCGTCTTCCGCCTCTTCGTAGAGGTGGTCGGCATTCGCGACATCTCCCATTTTGCCCTGAAAATAGGCGAGGCGAGCAAGAGCGCTCCACGACCGCTCGCTTTGCAGCGCGGCGCAGTACCCGGTCCTTGCCTCCTGGTAGCGGCCGCGTTGGAAATCCAGATCGGCACGCAACAGCCGCCCCTCGTTGCACTCGGCAAGCGATGGGACAGCCGCCAATGCCGCTTCGACATCCGCGAGCCGGTGACGCTTGAACGCGGCATTGGCCTTCAGCAGGTAGAGATCGCCAGGGTGCGTCAATAGCGGGATCGCCCGCTCGATCACTTGCTCGACGGTGCTTAATTGAGCGAGATCGCCGGCGATCGAGGCGCTTTGATAGAGGCAATAAACGTAGTGCGTGACGCGCTGCGCATCGATCGGCATCGCGAGCGGGTCGGCCCCGCGGTAAGCAGAAATATCTTCCTCGATGCGGTGCAGTTCAGCCTGGTAACCGGCCGCCATAAGGCCTACCAGGGCGCCGCCAGATAGGGGAAATCCGGGAGAAATTCCTTGTCGTTCTTGAGTGGATTGGGAGGGGTCTTCGGTTCGATCGGGGCGCTGTTCCACAGCGCGGAGTTGTTCAACAGCTCGACATGGTATCTCTTGCCGTTCAGGCTGGCGCTCATGTCCAGGAAGGTCGACAGGAAGCGGGTCGCCACCTGGTCTTCCAATCGCCGGCCGAACGGCCAGGTGCCGGTCGTGTCCAGGTCGATCGAATTGACGTTGGGTATGAAGATGTCGATCGGGCGCCGCAGCGGGATCGCCAGTCCTTTCCTGTTCCACGAATCGTCGGGCATGTTGAGCTCCTGAAACAGGATCTTGCTGACGCGCGGGAAGGCGTCCACGACGTGGGTGTAGGTCCGGTGCACGGAGACCGGCGAATTGTCGTGATCGAACGCGCTGGCGAGCCCGAGGGCGGTGATCGACGGGCCAAATCCCCAACCGAGATGACCCAGCCGCTTGATGAAATGCGGCGCTAGCCAGAAATTGTTGGCGCCTAATTGGCGATTGTCTTCGCGTTCGCTGAGAGCGGCGTCGGCAAAGGCCTGCCCATCGGTGTCGACAAGCTTGTACTTTTTCAGTTCCTCGTCCTCGCCCCAGACGTCTAGCAAGACATGCGGATGTTCGATCCATAACGGATGGTCGGGAATCGTCTCGACCTTGCTCGCGGCCTTGAGCACCCAGCTCTCGCCCCAGGCGTTGACGATGCGATGCTCGTTCGGCCGGTCGGTCAGGAAAGCCAGCGGCAGTTCGAGAATGATGGCATTGCAGTTCTGCCCGGCTCTCGCGTCAGCGCCCGAGTAGACAAACCGGAAATTGCCGTTTTCGTCCTTTTTGAACCGGGAGCCGCTCCAGGTGAGGGGTCCGGACGGCAAATCCCGTTTGACGCCACGCCCCCATTCGGGCTGGCTCGGATCATAATTGAACAGCTCGTTCCCCTCGAGCTCGAGAAAGGTTTTCGGGATTTTGAGCTCCCGAACATCGGGCATCGTATGCGGCACGTGATAAAATTGCGGAGCATAATTGATCGAGCGGAAGAAGCCCGGCAGGTCGTTAAAAAACGCGTCGTCCCTCCCGCCGACGAAGATTTTGAGAGCTTGTCCGCCGGGAGATCGGATGGTTACCGCCTGATTGGTTTCGACCATCGTCGAGAAATTGCCGCCCGGAAAACTCAGGAAGCGAAGGTTGGCTCGATTGCTGCGATCGACCGTTACGCGGACCTCCGCCGGCCGCAATACACTCAGATACTTGCGTTTTACGCCTTCCAAGTAAGTTAAAAGGCCGTCTAGGCTCGAATCGCTTTTCCCTGATCGCTCGATCCGACGATCCGGCGCAATCAGGATGCGATACAGCATGTCGGAATCGAGCCGTCCGGACCCCGGCACTGCGGCGAAGGTAAGAGCGATGACGACCTTCTCGCCGCCGGCTACGTCTTCGCTCGGGAAGCCGAAGATGTCGTAGAGGTCGGCAGCGCTGACATCGATATCCGAGAAGATCGAATTTACGGCGTTCGGGTCATTGTGGTCAGCCATGGCTGCGTCCCTTTCTGTCAGACCGCCTAGCCCTGCGGGGCGAGCGCGACGAGGGTGGCATCGAGAGGCGGGTCCCAGGTCAGCAGCACGCAGGGCAAGGTGCGATCGGGCGGAAAGACTTGGCGCTCGAGGTAGAGCCGGATCAGCGTTGTGGTGTAGGGCCGAAAAAATTTGACCTGGTCTAACACGGCCCCGTCAAAGCTGAGAGAGGCGTCCCACGAGCCTGGCTCGGTCTGCTCCTCAAACCCGTGCCCGATATAGCCGACATAGCGCGTGCCGGAAGAGGCAATGATACGGATCGACAGCCCGGGCGACGGTCTACCCGGCTGTGGCACTAGATTCGCGACGTCGACATGAAAACACCGGTAGCTCGGGTCGCTGCTATAGACATCGACCTCGGCATCGAACTGTTCGATCGGGGCTTCCGTCCCATCGGTACGAAACAGCTGGACATTGTAGTCGGTGATTGGGTCGCCCCGCTCGTCGACCGCATGGACGATGAATTGCTGATATTGCTCCGGCAGCTTTTTGAAGCGCCCCGCGGCATCCGCCTTCTCGAGCCAGGCACGATAGCCGGCTTCGGCTTCGCCCTCGGAAACGGTCATTTCTAACGCGGCGACAACCAAGTCCGCCAATTCGGCCACGGGATTGCTTAGGATAGTCGCATGGTTCACCTGATCGGGTTGCTCGGGATCGCCGACCAGATGCACCGGGATCGATACGTTCAACCACTTATCGGCAAGGATTCGGTGCGGCCGCACCTCCTGCGCACCGGCCACGTCGGTTGCGGTGCGGCGCGCCACCATGCCCTTCTCGGTCATGTCGAGCTCGATCGCGCGTACATTCAAGCCGCAGCCCGCGCGCCGCACCGTCCCGTCCGTGCCGGGCTTGTCGACGAGCTTGCGCAGCCCCGCATAAGTGCCGGTGCCGCAAAACACAAACACATAGGGCGTGTCCGGACCCGTGCTGTAACGCGCGGGCGTAGCGAGGACGTCCTCTTCGGCGAGGCGCCAGCTGAAGGCGCTGGCGAGCTCTAGGTTGTCGAGAACTTGGTCGCCGGCTTCGAGAAAATCCGGGCCGAGGTGCTTGTTGCCCTTGAAGACGGCGCCGAGCCAGCTGCGGCCCTGTTTGGCGAGCGGCGAGCCGAAGCTCGCCGGCGCGAGGGCGATCAATCGTTTGAGGCGTTTGCCGCGCAGCGGATCGGCGGCCAGCCAGCAGCGCACGACCAGCATGCCGGTCGAGTGCACGACCGCGTCGAATGGCTGATCGGGGTCGAGGCCTCCCTGCGTGCCGAGGGCACGGTCGAAAGCTTCGGCCAGGTCCTTGATCGTCACCTCATTGTTTAACGAGACGTAGCTGCAGGTCCGCAGGTCGGTATCGTGGAGGTTGAGGCGGCGGCGCAGAATATCGCGCCAGGGCGCCCAAGAGGCGCCTTTGTCCGAATATCCGTGGACGAAGACCACGGGGTTGGGTTTGTCTGGCATGACTTCTCTGATCCTCCCGATCGGCTTATTATGGAACCGATCGAAGTGCTGCGTAAGGGTTAACGCTGGATCGAGCCATGGCCAGCCGGGCGAATTTTGTAGCGATTGCCGCCGCTCTTTTGGCAGGTGTCGTCGCGCTGACGTCGATCAGGGCCGAAGAGCAACTGAAATGCGCGGTCGCGCCGCCGGCCTTATGGGGCGACGGCGAGCATGATGACACCGCCGCGTTGAATGCCTGGTTCCGCGGCGAAACGGTGATTTGGGCGCAGACCCATCACGCGGTCGGCGCGGAAATTGCCGATCATAATTTTCTGCTGAGCTCGGTCGTCTACATCTCGAGCGGGACTGGCCGCAAGCTCGAACGATTTCGAATGGTCTGGCCGGACCGGCAAGAAATCGTCTCGGGCGGCACGATTTCCTCGGGAAATGACCCCGACGAGCCGCCGATCGCCGACGGCATCACCAAAATCGGCGCCGACCCCGATGAGGGTATTCCCTACCACGCGCCCGGCCCGGAGCCCGTCGAGCACGGCATTCCGAAGCACTGCCTGACCTCGTAAGCGGCGCTATTCGGCGGCCAAAGGCGGCTGAAAGGCCGGGACTTCGGCGCGTTCCGGGCGGGGCATCGGCTGCGGCCACCAGCGGTCTTCCCATTCGCCGAAGAGGCCCTTGAGCTGCGGCAGCACGCGGTCGGCGAACAGCTTGGTGTTGTACGCCGCGAGGTCCTTGCCCATGCTGCCGAACTGCAGCAGCAGCATCAGGTGGCCGACATTGAGGTCGGTCGCCACCTCGGTCAGCTGCTCGACGACCTCGTCGGGCGAGCCGATGATCACATAGCCGCGCTCGACGATGTCCTCCATCTGGGTCGTCGCCCGGGCTTGCTGCCGAGCCTGCAAGCTGGCGGCGCGGCCGATCTGGCCGACGACCCCGGCACGCTGCGTCGCCTCGGTGATATAGCCCGGCGGCATCGCCCAGCGCGGGTCGACGCGCAGGCAGCGGCCATAGAAGTACTCCGCCGGCTCGCGGTAGAGCCGCATCGCCTCGTCGCGGCTTTCGGCGACGCCGACGAATTGCAGAAAGCCGGCACGATAAGGGTTCCGGTCCTTGCCGAGCCGCGCCATCTCCTCCCAGAAGCCCTGCATCGTGGCGCGGCCGTCCTTGTAGCCGAAATAGGACAGGTAGGCGTAGACGTAGTCCATCGCGGCGCACCATTGCCAGGTCTCGACCGAGCCGCCGCCGGGGATCCACACCGGCGGGTGCGGCTTCTGCACCGGGCGCGGCCAGATATTGACATAGCGCTGCTGGTTGAAGCGGCCGTTGAAGGCGAAGGTGTCCTGCTCGGTCCACGCCCGCATCACGAGATCATGCGCCTCGTGGTAACGGTCGCGCAGCATGCTCGGGTTCTGGCCATAGGCAAAGCAGGTGTCCATCGGCGTCCCGACCGGAAACCCGGCGATCAGCCGCCCGCCCGAGATGCAGTCGATCATCGCGAATTCTTCGGCGACCCGGGTCGGCGGGTTGTAGAGCGCCAATGAGTTACCCATCACGCACAATGCCGTGTCGGTGGTGCGGCGCGCCAATGCCGAGGCGATCAGATTGGGCGACGGCATCAGCCCGTAGCCGTTCGAGTGATGCTCGTTGACGCAGACCGCGTCGAACCCGCATTCGGCGGCGAATTCGAGCTCGTCCATGAAGTCGTTGTACATGTGATGGGCGCGCAGCGGGTCGAACAGCGAGGAATGGATGTCGACCCACACCGAGGGGTGCTTTTCGCGGAAATCCTCGGGCAATTCGGTATAGGGCATCAGGTGAAACCACATCAGCTTCATGGCTCTCCCTCCTCGGCGCGGTGATCGCGTCAAAACTGACTGGGACGAGAGGGCGCGTCAAGTCCGCGCCAAACGTTTGGTCGGTTAGTGGGCTGCCGTTCGGGCACCTCAGGTGACGACCGGCAGCTCCTCGTAAGAATGGAAAGGCGGCGGCGAAGGCAACCGCCATTCCAAGGTGGTCGCCCCTTGGCCCCAAGGATTGGCGCCGATCCGGCGGCCGGCCAACAGCGTATGGAAGACGATGAAAACAAAGAAGAGCGTCGAGGCGAACCCGATATAGGCGCCGATCGAAGAGACGAAGTTCCAGCCGGCAAACGCTGCCGGGTAATCGGCGACCCGTCGCGGCATCCCGGCCAGCCCGAGAAAATGCATCGGGAAGAAGGTCAGGTTGACACCAATAAAGGTCGTCCAGAAATGGATCTTGCCAAAAGTCTCATTATATTGTCGACCCGATATTTTACCGATCCAGTAGTAAAAGCCGGCGAAGATGCCGAAGACCGAGCCCAGCGACAGCACGTAATGAAAGTGGGCGACGACATAATAGGTATTGTGCACCACCATATCGACGCCGGCATTGGCGAGGACGATCCCGGTGACGCCGCCAATCGTGAACAGAAAAATAAAGCCAAGCGCCCACAGCATCGGCGTCTTAAACTCGAGCGACCCGCCCCACATCGTCGCAATCCACGAGAAGATCTTGATGCCGGTCGGCACCGCGATGACCATCGAGGCGGCGGCGAAATAGGCACGGGTGTCGACTGAAATCCCGGTCGTGAACATGTGGTGCGCCCAGACGACAAGCCCGATCACGCCGATCGCGATCATCGCGAAGACCATGCCGAGATAGCCAAAGATTGGTTTGTTCGAAAAGGTCGAGACGACCTGGCTGATGATGCCGAAGGCCGGCAGGATCATGATATAGACTTCGGGATGACCAAAAAACCAGAAGAGATGCAGGAATAGGAGCGGATCACCGCCGCCCGCAGGATCGAAGAACGTTGTGCCGAAATTGCGATCGGTAAGCAGCATCGTGACGGCGCCGGCGAGCACCGGAACCACCAGCACTAGGAGCGCGGCGGTGACGAGTTCGCCCCAGACAAAGAGCGGCATTTTGAAGAAATCCATGCCGGGGGCGCGCATGTTGCAAATCGTCGTGATGAAATTGATCGCGCCGAGCAGTGAAGAGGCGCCGGCCAGGTGAAGCGAAAAAATCACCATGTCGACGGCGGCTCCGGGATGGCCGACGGCGCTGCTCAGAGGCGGGTAGAGCGACCAACCGGTGCCTGCACCGCCGCCCACGAACATCGAGGCGAGGAGCAGCGTGAAAGACGGGACGAGAAGCCAGAAGCTGATGTTGTTGAGCCGCGGAAAGGCCATATCCGGTGCCCCGATCATCAGCGGGATGAACCAATTGCCAAACCCGCCGATCAGTGCTGGCATGATCGTAAAGAAGATCATCGTCAGACCGTGCGCGGTGACGACCACATTGTAAGCCTGATGGTCTGCTCCGAATAAATGGCTGCCGGGCGTCATCAGCTGATAGCGCATGATGACCGACATCGTCCCGCCGATGACACCGGCGCAGCCGGCAAAGATCAGGTAGAGCGTGCCGATGTCCTTGTGGTTCGTGGACATGAACCAGCGCCGGAAGAAACCGAGATGCTCCCGATATTCGTCGACGGTGAGGTCTGCCTGTGCCATGCCCGGCTTCCTCGAGGACAAGCGGGATCATGCCCGCGGCAAGGTTTGCCGGCAAACCTCGTAGAAACTAGTTTCGTTCCCTACAAAAGGCCGGATACACATGCCGTAGATAAGCGCAAATTGACGCACAAAGTTTCCGGTCGGAGAGCACTTACTACATTGTAAACAACTGATACTTATATTCGCCTAATGCGGGATATCTCAGCACATGACCCGTACCGACCGGGTCCGAAGGGGACCTCAGGGACTCAGAATGCAAGCCGGACCTTCGTAACAGAACTTTCGGGTAAGATCTGCCGAGCCATCCGGAGGAAGCAAGCCATGACTGACGAGCTGCCGACCGCCGCCCGCGTGTCCGATCCTGGTATCCGCGCGCTTTACCGCCTGGAAAACCGCTGGCAGGCCTGGCTCGATGTCGAGGCGGCGCTCGCCAAGGCGCAGGAGGAGCTGGGCATCATCCCCAATGGCGCCGCGGCGGCGATTGCGCGGGCCGCGCGTCTCGAACTGCTCGACCGCGGGCATATCGACGAGGGGTTCGCGCGCACCGGCCACACGATCGTGCCATTGGTATGGGAACTGAGCCGGGTCACCGGCGAGCCCTTTGGCGGCTGGGTGCATTGGGGCGCGACGACCCAGAACATCACCCAGACCGGCGACCTCCTGGTATTGCGCCAGGCGCATCGGGTTTTTCTAGAGCTGATCGGCGAGACGCTGTCGGCAATGGCCGATTTGGCCGAACGCGGCGCCGATATGCCGATCGCCGGGCGCACGCATGGCCAGCACGCCGTGCCGGCGACCTTCGGCTACAAGCCGGCGGTGTGGATCGACGAGATGATCCGCCATGTCGAGCGGCTGCGCCAGGCCGCACCCCGGCTCTTTGTCGCGATGCTCGGCGGCGGCGCCGGCACCTTTGCCTCGCTCGGGGCCCAGGGCCCGGCGGTGCAGGCCGCGATCGGCAAATATCTCGGCATGCTGCCGATGCGGGTGCCGGCGCGCACGATCGGCGACCATCTCGCCGAGAACATCTGCCTCCAGGGGCTCCTCGCTGCGACCTGCGGCAAGATCGCGCGCGAGATCTACACCCTGATGAAGACCGAGTACGGCGAGGTCGAGGAGCCGATGCCGCCCGGCACGGTCGGCAGCTCGACGATGCCGCAAAAGCGCAACCCCAAGCTGTGCCAGGACATTATCGCCGCTGCCGCCGAAGTGCGCGCCAGCGTCCCCCTGGCGCTCGAGGCGATGCAGACCGAGCACGAGGCCGACCGCACGACGAGCCTGATCATGGATGCCGCCGAAGCGCGCGCCTCGATCGCGCTGGGCGATGCGCTGAGCCGCCTCGTCGAGGTCTTGCGGGGCCTCCAGCCTCGATCCGGCCCGGATGCGCCGCAATCTCGACCTCGGCGGCGGGCTGATCATGGCCGAAGCCGTGATGCTCAACCTGGGTGCCGCAATCGGCCGCCAGCACGCCCACGATGTCGTCTACGACGCCGCCCAAGCCGCCTTTACCGAGGGTCGGTCCTTCGCCGAGCTGTTGGCCGCCGACCGGCGCGTCACCGCGCATCTCGACGAGCGGACGATCGAGGCGCTGCTCGACCCGACCGCCTATACCGGTCTTTGCGCCGAAATGGCCCGCGACGCCGCTAGTCGTGCGCGTGCCACCGCCGTCGAGATCAGCGGCGGGGCGGCCTGATCCGATCCCGGCTCAGCCCTCCATGTAATGGTTGAGCTCGGGCGTGGTCAGCGCGGTGTCGATATAACCGAACGTGCCGCTCTCCTTTACTTCCGTAGCGGCGGCGATCAATGCCCCGATAGCCGCCCGGTAGAGCGAAGTGGCCAGACTGATGCGGCGCACTCCGGCCGCCTCGAGCTCCACTTTGCTGAACGATTTGCCCCTGATGCCGGCCATAAAATTGGAGGGTTTTGTCAGCGCCGCGCACACCGCCTTTACCGCTTCGATGTCGGGCAGGCCGGGCGCCATCAAGACGTCGGCGCCGGCTTTCTCGTAAGCTTGCAGGCGCTTGATGGTGTCGTTCAGGTCGGGGTTGCCGCGCAAGAAATTCTCCGATCGGGCTGTCAAGGTGAAGGCGAAACCGAGCGCTTTGGCAGCCGCCGCCGATGCAGCGACACGCTCCGTCGCCTCGGCGATATCGTAGAGCGGACGGTCCTGCTCGCCGGTCGCGTCCTCGATCGAGCAGCCGACGAGGCCGGTCTCGGCGGCCAGCCGCACGGTCTCAGCGGCAAAGGACGCGGCGTGGCCAAACCCGTTCTCCAGATCGGCCGAGACCGGGAGGTCGACGGCGGTGACCACCGCGCGAGCATGCGCCAGCGCCTCTTCGCGCCGGACCCTGCCGTCGCGCCGCCCGAGCGTGCCGGCAAAGGCGCCGCTCGATGTTGCCAGAGCCTCAAAGCCGAGCCCGGCCAGGACACGCGCCGAGCCGGCATCCCAAGGGTTGGGGATCACGAACGCGCCCGGCCCCTGGTGCAGTGCGCGGAAACGGTCGGCCTTGCCGCTCTGACTTAAAGTCATCGAAATCCTCCTGGTATCCATTTGCCTGACTATAGCCCGCGCTTGGTGCGGCTCAACTCTCGAGCCCGAACGCCATCCTATGCGGTCTTACGCGCCTGCATTTCCAGCAGCAGCGTCCAAGTCGAACCTCTGTCCCAAGACCTCTCGCCGAGCCAGCGGAACGAGCGGTCGGTGATCTCGACAAAGCGCCAGCGGTTTACCAGCCCGTGGTGATCCTCGCCGATCTGCACGATGTCGGCGCCAACGGCGCGGCCAATCTGGCGCAATTCGAACGGTCGGCTGGGATCGAACCAGGTGATGTGCCATGCATCGATCGCCGGGTCGTACCAACGAAAGGTCGAGCCGTACATGAACCACGGCTCGGGCGCCTTCCCGTCTTGGCGGCACCGGCGCGCCGGGAAGATCCACACGTCCTGGATCGCCTTGCCGTCCAGCACCCAATCGAAATGCCACTCGCCTTCGGCGCGGTGGGTCGATCCGTCCGGCGGATGAAACTCGATATTGGCCTGCCAGGATCCGACGAACTGCCCGTAGAGGCGCAATTTGCCGGCCAGGGCTTCATCGGGCCGCAAGGCGTGGAGGGCGTCCAGCATCGGACTGTTTTGTTGCGTCATCGGCGGGCCCTCACCGCAGGCAAACCGCTTCGACGTTGTTGCCGTCGGGATCGAGCAGAAAGGCAGCGTAGTAGGTAGGGCTGTAATCGGTGCGCAGTCCGGGGCGTCCGTTGTCGCGCCCGCCGCTAGCGAGACCTTGGGAATGGAAGCGATCGACCGCCGCGCGATTCGCAGCGCGGAATGCGACATGGGTTCCGCCTGCCGCCGAGCCTTTGGCCTTGTGCAGCCACAGTGCCGGTTCGCCTGGCGGACCAAAGCTCGCGCTGGCCTCGTCGCGCGAGCGCTGCGCATAGCCGAGCGCCGCAAGAGCAGCGCCATAGAAGCTGACACTCGCGTCGATATCGCTCACTCTCAACCCGATGTGATCGTACATTATGACCTCCTTTGATCGGCGGTCATCCTGGAGCAAGCGCCGCGAGCCGGTCTTGGAAGATCTTGCGGTCACCCTTCGCCGCCCGGCGAAATCCGCGCGGCGAAACGCCGGCAGCGCGATGGAACGTGCGCACGAAATTGGACAGGTCGCCGAACCCGACGTCGAATGCGATATCGGTAATAGAAATATTCGTGTTGGCCAGCAGCCTCGCCGCATGGCGCAGCCGCGATCGCAGCAAGTATTGATGCGGCGTCACGCCGAGAACTCTCGTGAAGATCCGCAGAAAATGAAACGAGCTCAGTCTGGCCTCGCCGGCCGCACTTTCGAGATCGATCGGCTCGTGCGAGTTCGCGTCGATCCACAATGCGGTTTCCACAGCCCGGCGACGATCGTGCACTCCCGCATCCGGCGGGTTTTGCGTCCGCCCGGAGACGGTGTCGACAAAGCGGGTCGACAGCAACATTCCGATCTCGTCGAGACCCAAACTGCTTGTGCCGTCGACGGCTGCCTGGGCGAGCTCACCGAGCACCATCAGCTCGGGCAGCGGCGGTACGCAACCGGTCCGCCAAGTCGAGGTTCGTCCGCCAAGGCTTTCAACCAGGGTCGGGGCGAGCTCAAACGACAGACATTCGTCGCCGCCGTCATGGTCGTGTGTGCAGATGTATTCGTCGCCGGGTTGGCCGACGAGGATCGAGCCGGCCACCAGCTCGAAGCTCGCACCGCGCGCGTGATAGCCGAAGCTGCCGCTACGGACATAGGACAGAGAAAAGCCGGTATGCGCTTCGACAAACGGCTCGTCCGCCGGTCCGGCGCTGCACCGGTAGTCGACCACCGACATCGATCCGCCGCGGAATAACGTCAGGGCTACCATCGCGAATTCTCCGACCCGGGGCCGCTAACCCCAATAAGGGTTAGGTCTAGATGAAACCGATGCGACTTGTCAAACTCCCTAACCGGTTCGTATGTGACCGGCATGGCTGCTCTCTTGAGGTCCGGCGGATTGATGACGCTGGTGCCCACGGCGCGCGTCGAACTGTGCCTGGATTTCGCCAATACCCTGTGCTGGCGAGGGACTATCCCGCCGAGCGAGGCTCTGCATGGCCTCGACGACCTGTTGGCCTGGTGCGCCTCCGCCGGACTGCACGACGGCCCGAGCATCGAGCGGCTGGGCGGCTGGTGGCGCGGGCATCCGGACCGTGGCGCGGCAGCCTTTGCCAAGGCGATCGGGTTGCGCGAGGCGATCTACCGCCTCTTGCGGGCGGCGGCGTTGTCCGGTGAGCCGGGATCGGACGACCTGAACCGGCTCGATCTTGCGCTGGCAGCTGCGCCGCCGCGGATCACAGTGAAGCGCCGGGGCGATGGCTATGGCTGGCAAATCCGGCAGCCCGCGCCTTCGGTCGCCAGCTTGCTGGCGCCGGTCTTATGGTCGGTCGGCGATCTGCTGACCGGGCCCCAGCTGCAGCGGGTGCGTCAGTGCGCCAATGACAAGTGCCTCTGGTTGTTCTTGGACTTGAGCAAAAACGGCAATCGCCGCTGGTGCTCGATGAGCATGTGCGGCAATCGCGCCAAGGCCCACCGACACTACCTGAGGGCGAGACAGAATTGAGGCGTTCCGCCTCCAGCGAGATTGCCACTCACTACTGTGTTCGCGCACATTTCGCCAAACCGAGGACGAGGATCGCTATGGCCGAACCGCGCACCGTCACCGTATACAGCGATTACAAAAGCCCCTACGCCTATCTGGCGAAGGACCTCGCCTACGAGCTGGAGCGCGATTTTGCGGTCGGCCTCGATTGGCTTCCTTATACGCTGGATATCCCGAGCTTTCTCGGCTCCGCGCGGGTCGACGACAATGGCCGGGTCATCGAGGAAGAACGCAACGCGCATCAATGGCGCCGGGTGCGCTACAGCTACGTGGATTGCCGCCGGCAAGCCCGCAAGCGCGGACTCGTCATCCGCGGCCCGCAGAAAATCTGGGATTCGACCGTCGCGTCACGCGGCATGCTGTTCGCCAAACGTCAGGGTCCCGCTGTGCTGCGGCGCTATCACGACACCATTTTCGAGCGCTTCTGGAAACGCGAGCTCGACATCGAGAACCCCGAAGTGGTCGGCGCCGTGCTGGTTGAAGCCGGCGGTGACACAGCAGGGTTTCCCGCTTACCTAACAGGGGAGGGTCGGCGGGCGCTCGATCAAATCTGCCGCCAGGCCGAGGCCGCCGGGGTCTTCGGCGTGCCGACTTTTGTGCTCGACGGCGAGCTGTTCTGGGGCCGCGAGCACCTGCCCGACATCCGCGAGATGCTCGGCGCGCCGGGGTAGCAGAGGTGTCGCTAGCGGGGCGTCCGATCCGAACCGACCAGAAAACAAATCGCTGTGGCCGCGCCGAGCAGCAAAAATGCGTGCGCCCCGAGCCTTGGCACGTCGAAACTCATGATCAGAAAAAAAATGCCGTAGCCGCCGAGTATCGTCGACAGTGTACGAAGAGCAAGCAGCGACAACAAAAAGCCCAACATCAATAATCGCCTGTGTCGTTAATTGCCTATCTCGTTAATGCCCTTGTCGGTCGGCAAGCCGGCGTTCGGGTCGGCGAAGGGCGGCGCCGGCGCCCGTCGGACCACCCGTCGCCGGACAATGCTTAGGCGGCGGCGGACGCCGCAAGCAGAGTGGCTCTGATCTCGATACAGCTGCGGATGATTAACCACCCGACGACGCCGTCCGCGGCGAGGGAGAGCAGCAACGGCGCGGTAGCCACGCCGAACATTGTGATCAATGCGTCGACGACGACGAACCACCCGAGAAGGCGACACAGCCGCCGCAATTGTCTCACCCTGGGACAAGCGGCAGAATTCTAATTAAATCAACTTCAACTTTCGCCTAAATTGATAGTTAAATTCCAAAAAAAGTCAGCGAGGCCTACTTTGAATTCGCGTGTAGGCGGCAGACAGCAAGAAGACCGTGGTGCCGGGCGCCTTATATTGGTTGATCGGACGGTTGGCCAACCTCGCGTAATCGGCTTCGCTGCAGCAGCGCATTTCCACTCCGCCCAACGGCTACCGCCATTGATGTCCTTCCAGGGTCGTCTGAGTGCCGTAGGACAAAATAGAATCAATGAAGCAGATTAAACGGCCTTTACTCCTAGTTGTCAGCGTTGGTTCGGACAGTAATTGATGGAATTACGATTGCATTGTCACCCCACATGTGCTAAATCTCAGTTATTGAAGGAGAAATCGACGTGCGCCCGTTAAGCATGCTCACCGCAGTCGGAGCTGCGCTCAGCTCGCTGATGCCGATAGCTGGCGAAGCATTTACCTACGGCAGGCTAGTTGCGGGGCAGGTGCAGACAGCGTTGGCGTATGGTACCGGCACGTCCTGGTGTTTCGTCGACGATGGCAGCACCGAGTTTCAAATTAACCAAGCCGCATCAAAAGCCGTCATTTCTTTCCCCGAACTTACCTATTTTGACGGTACTGATTATTATGAGCTAAATGGACAATTGATATTGAACTTTTCAAGCGCTGCGGGAGGCAGCGTGCATTTCAAACTAAAGCCGAATTTGCCAGATCCCGTGCATAACCCAGCCTTTACAGGACCACGATGCCGTTGGTTCCCGACACCAGGACGCTGGCGACCTGCCCGCCGCCACCGTCGATCGTGATGGCCTTTGTAATGGTAACCGCGCCATAGCCGGCCGGGTCGAGGGCATCGATCTCGCCGCCGGCAGCGGTTTTCGAGATCGCTCCGGCAAACGTCTTGCACGGCGCCGTCCGGCTGCAAGGGTTGGCGTCATCGCCGACGCCGGAGACCCAGGTGCGCGTTGCCTGTGCATGAGCGGCACTCGACAATAGGCAAATCGCAAGCACGGTCATCGATATCTTCAACATCGGCATGAACTCACCGCTAAAGACAGGGACGATGGTTGCCGGCATAGAAATATTGCCGCGCCGGCTAGCCTCCGCCGAGATCGACCTATCCCCGGAGGTTTACCAATAAGGTGAGGTCCAGCTCGATCCCGCAGCAAACGAAATCCCCAAACGCGTCCGAGCTGCCGCGACCTTGCTTTCCCCTCAGGAACGGTCATTACCATTCCTCCGTCAACAAGTCGTCAAAGGATCGTCGATAAGAGAAGTATTCGATACCGGTCGCCACATTTTGGCTGTGCTGAACGTCATCGTTCGGACAAAATACCGTGCCGTGCCGGACCGTGGGGGCTCGCATCTGTGCGACCGGAATCGTCAAGTGGCTATCATCTCATTTAGCCATAACTTCATCTTCGTAAAAACTCGCAAGACTGCGAGCACCTCTTTGGAAGTACATCTCGCGCAAGAGTGCACCGATGAAGATGTCATTACGCCAATCTATCCTGGAAACCCAACACACAGACCGCGAAACTATGTCGGGCAAAATGGTCTGATTATGTTCTATAACCATATGCCGGCAACCGAGATACGCGATCGCTGTTATGATAGCTTTGACCAATTATACAAATTTGGTTTTGAGCGGCATCCGGTCGATAAATGCCTGTCCCATTTTGCGATGCTGCTCAATTCGCCATTCCACCATGAAGAAGAGTGTCCGACTACATGGGAAAATTATTTAGAACGCGGTCAATTCCCGATCGACAGCGCCCTATATACAGATGGCGCCGGCAAGCTAATTATTGACAAACTTTATAAATATGAAGAGATCACCGCGGCTTTAGCTGACATAACAGCGAAAATAGGCGTCAAAAATCGCGCCCTCACCGCCAGGGAGAAATCCGGATTCCGTTACAACGTGCCCTCATTCCATGAAATCATGAGAAGATCAGATCAGTGTAGCGTAATATGGAGGGCATTTGAATCGACGTTGCGTTTTGTCGATTATTCGTGAGACGCACTGCCCGTGAGTTCGGTTTTTCGTGTTGCGCGTCGAGGTTTCGCTGACCTTGCCGGTCCCGAGCTGACGCTCAGCCCAGGTAGGAACCGCCGTTCACATGCAGTGTCTGCCCGGTCACAAAGCCTGCGTCGTCCGAAGCCAGGAAGATCGCCGCACGGGCGATTTCGTTCGGGCGGGCCATGCGTCCGAGCGGGATCGCCCGCGCCGTCTCGGCCAGTTCCGCCTCGCTGCTGCCGTAGCGCGGCTGCGCGGTGTCGGTGAGCCCGGGCGCGATCGCATTGACCCTGATCCGATACGGCGCCAGCTCGAGCGCCATCGCCCGCGTCATCGATAAGACGCCGCCCTTACTCGCGACGTAATGCACGCCACGCGGGGAACTGCGGAACGCCGCACCCGAGGTTAAATTGATGATCACGCCGGTCCGGCCGGCGGACACCATCGCGGCGGCGACGGCTTGCGCGCAGAAGCACGAGCCTTTGAGATTAACCGCGAGCACATGGTCCCAATCGCTTTCCGTCATCTCGAGGAACGAGACGCGCGGGAATATGCCGGCATTGTTGATCAGAACATCGATCGGCCCGAGCTCCCGCTCGACCTGCGACACCATCGACCGGACCTGCTCGAGCCGAGCGACATCCGCGTTGACCGAAAGGGCGCGCCGTCCGCGAGCGCGGACTTCGCCCACAACCCTCTCTGCGGCGGCTTGGTCATCCAGCCAATTGATCGCGACGTCGGCGCCCGCCGCGGCGAACTCGACCGCCATGGCGCTGCCGATCCCCTGTTGCGCGCCCGTTACCAGGACAACTTTACCGGTGCACTGCATTTTGAGACTCCGAATTGCCCCTCACCCCGCGAAGCGGGAATGTGAGGGGCTTTGCCGTGGCTCAGGCTGCGACCAATGCCGGGCGGCGATCGCGGAAGGGCGTAGCCTTCTCGAAAGCATCGGCGACGCGGAGCAAAGTGGGTTCCTGGAACGGCTTGCCGACGAGCTGGACCGCCACCGGCAGCCCGCCGGCGCCAAACCCCGCGCAGACCGAGATTGCCGGGTAGCCGGCGACGTTGAACGGCATCGTGAAGTTCGGCGCCGCGAACAGGTCCCATTTCGGCACCGCGTCGATCTTTGCCGCCTCGGCCGGCTGGGCCGCCGTCAACACGATGTCGAGCCCCTTCATCGCCGCCTGCAATTCGCCGCGCAGCTCGCGCCGCCGGCGCACCGCCTGGACATAATCGACCCCCGAGACAAAGGCGCCGAGCATCAGCCGGCTGCGCAGGCGCTCGCCGAAATCGCCGAGCCGGGTGCGCACCCACCCCTCATAGGCTGCGGCGCGCTCGGTGATCGAAATCAACGAGCCGCAGGCGTTCCAGTCCTGCAAGGGCGACAACTGCACCTCGCGGATCTCGGCGCCGAGATCGCGCAGAGTGGCGATCGCCGCCGTGATGCCGCGCTGGGTGCCCTCGCTGACCTTGTGATCGGTCTCGTGGAAATGGTGGATGACGCCGATCCGCAGTCCCTTGATGCCGCTGCCCAGCTGCGCGGTGTAGTTCGGGATCGGGAGCGACGCGCTCGCCGGATCGCGCGGATCGTGACCGGCGAGGACCTGCAGCATCAGCGCGCAATCCTCGGCAGTCCACGCCATCGGGCCGATATGATCGAGGCTGAACGCGGCCGGCGCCACTCCGGCGCGGCTGACCAGGCCATAGGTCGGCTTGATGCCGGCGATGCCGCACAACGCCGCCGGCCCGCGGATCGAGCCGCCGGTGTCGGTGCCGATCCCGCCGAGGATCAGCCCCGCCGCCACCCCGGCGCCGGTCCCGCTGCTGCTGCCGGCGGTAAAGTGCTCGGTGTTCCAAGGGTTGCGCGCCGGCGGCGCGGGCAGGTCGAAGGATGGGCCGCCATCGGCGAATTCATGGGTGGTGGTTTTGCCGATCAGCACCGTGCCGGCGGCGCTGAGCTTCGCGGCGCAGGCGGCGTCGGTGTCGGGGATGTTGTCCTGCAGGAATTTCGACTGGCAGGTGGTCGGAATGCCCTTGGTGTCGACGATGTCCTTGAGGCCGATCGGGATGCCGTGCAGCGACCCCTTCGGACCCTGCGCCATGATCGCCGCCTCGGCGGCGCGCGCCTCGGCCAAGGCGCGCGCCTCGGTCAGATGGACAAAGGCGTGCAATTCGCCGTCGAGTTTGTGCACGCGATCGAGGCAGGCGCGGGTCAGCTCGACTGGCGACAGCTGCTTTGTCGCGATCAGCCGAGACGCCTCCGCGATGGTCGGGATCGCGCCGCTCATGCGAGATCCTCCTCGGTGAAGTCGTAGATATGCGCCGGCTCGGCCATGTACCCGCGCGGTTTGCGAACCCGTTCAGCCATCGCGGCGATCCCGGCATAGACGCTCTTCAGCTCGGCCTTCTGCTCGGCTGTCAAGGTGAGCCCGGCGCGGGCGATCAGAAACTCAAAAGCCTCGTCGCCAATTTCAGGCATTGTTTCGTGCTCCTTCCAATAGGGTTCCGATACCCATCTCAATCGCGAGAAGCCGGCGGTCTTCGGCGTCGCATCCAATGCATCGCGTTCCCCCACCGGAGCGTGGTCGGCCCGGCTGCACTGCACCAGGCGACGAGACGCCGTCGCGGTGCCTACGCGCTTACCCCGCTCGGCAGCCGCCCGCCGCGGCCATGCGGCAGGGTGTGAAGTTTTAACTCGACCGGGTTGCCGAGCCAGATCGCGAAGCTGCTGTGGTCCTCCACCGCGTCCTCGGTCAGCGGATGGACCAGTATGTCGAGCCCGTCGCGGTTCAGCATCAGATAAGGCACGACATGCTCGAACTGGTCGGGCTTGAAAATAACCAGAACATTGGCGATCGGGTGTGGCCCGACCGGAGTGTCACGGAAGCCGTCGATCTCGACCGGGAACTTCTCGCCGATCGCGGCGCATACTCGTTCGGCGACGGCACGCGTCCTTGCCGGGTCGTAATAGATGTGGGCGTGATAGCCCAGGTTCGCGACGGATTGGTCGGTTTCTTCAGTCATCGGACTGCGCTCTCTGCAGGCTTTGCTATGGCGTGCGGCAGTTTTGCACAGCGATACCTGCAAGTCGATTCAGCCGGCGCTCAAGCCGCGATTCGGGCGCCCGGACTGCGCAGCATGTCGGCTACCTTCTCGCCGATCATGATCGTCGCGGCGTTGGTGTTGCCGGAGACTACGGTCGGCATGACCGAGGCGTCGGCGACACGCAGCCCTTCGATCCCGTGCACGCGCAGTTCGGCGTCGACGACCGCCATCGGATCGCTGCCCATCTTGCAGGTGCTGGTCGGGTGATAGACCGTGCCGCCGCGGCGCCGGGCGTAATCCAGCAGATCCGCGTCGCTCTCAACCGCCGGACCGGGCTGAAATTCCGCCTCGATAAAGTGTTGCATGTGCGGGTGTACCAGGATCCGGCGGATCAGCCTCAGCCCGGCGACGATCGTGCGCTGGTCGGTCTCGGTCGCGAGATAATTCGGATGCACCGCCGGGGCATCGTACGCGTCGGGGCTCTTCAACTTGATCTCGCCGCGGCTTTCCGGGCGCAGCTGATAGGCGATCGACGTGAAACCCGAAAACCGATGCAGCCCGTCCTGCGGACGCTCGGCGCTGAACGGCGAGATCGAGATTTTGATGTCTGACGAGGCGAGTTCGGGGCGGGTGCGCGCGAACAACGCCGCCGGCGAGCTGATCATCGACAGCGGGCCGCGGTGGAACATGTAATATTCGAGGCCGGCCTTCAGTTTCTTCGCATTGCTCAGCATCACATCGTTGACGGTGACCGGCAGTTTGCAGCGGAGCTTGATTGGGGCCGAGTAATGGTCCTGCAGGTTCTGGCCGACGCCTGGCAAATGGTGCACGACCGGAACGCCGAACTCCCGGATATGTTGCTCCGGGCCGATACCGGACAGCATTAGCAACTGCGGCGAGTTGACCGCCCCGCCACAGAGAATGACCTCGCGTCTGGCGGTCGCGGTGCAGAGCTGGCCGTCGCGGCGGAACGCCACGCCAGTCGCGCGGCGGCTTTCGACCAGGATCTTCTCGGTCAACGCCCCGGTGACGACGCGGAGGTTGGTCCGCTGCATCGCCGGGCGCAGATAACCGACCGCGGTCGAGCACCGCCTGCCATTGCGCGTCGTCGTCTGGTGATAGCCGACGCCATCTTGACTGGCACCGTTGAAGTCGTCGTTGCGGGGAAAGCCTAGCTCGATGGCGCTCCTGATGAACGCCTCGCAGATCGGATGCCGTGCCACATCCGAAACGCAGAGCGGGCCCCCGGTGCCGTGGAAGCTGTCGGCGCCGCGCGTCTGGTGCTCCGAGCGCCGGAAATAAGGCAGCACGTCTTCGAACGACCAGCCGCTATTGCCGAGCTGACGCCAGTGGTCGAAATCTTCGGCTTGCCCACGGATATAGACCATGCCGTTGATCGACGACGAGCCGCCGAGCACCTTACCGCGCGGCCAGAACACGCGGCGGTCGCCGGCGCCGGGGTCGGGCTCGGTCTCGTAGCACCAGTTGACCGACGGATCGGCAAAGGTCTTGCCAAAACCGAGCGGAATATGGATCCAGCGATTGCGGTCCTCGCCGCCGGCTTCGAGCAGCAGGACGCGGGTCGCCGGGTCTTCGCTTAGCCGCGCCGCCACGGCGCACCCGGCCGACCCCGCTCCCACCACAATGAAATCCGCCTCGATTTGATTTTGCTGAGCAGCCACGTTCACCTCCCTTGCCAACCGCGCAGATCAGCATAGCGCCGCTTCCGAGGCGCCGGAACTTCCTGTATGGCTCTCGGTACAACCTCCTCGTCGTCCCGGCGAAGGCCGGGACCCAGAGCTGGGATGGGCACCGGCCTTCGCCGGTGTGATGGGACTACGTAAAGGGCCTTGACCCATGACCCGGACCGTCGCTCGCCTGCTCGCGGAAAGTCTCGAAGCGCATGATGTGGACCAGGTCTACTGCGTGCCGGGCGAGAGCTATGTCGGGCTGACCAGCGCCCTCATTGAGCGTAATTCGATCCGCGTCATCGTCTGCCGCCACGAGGGCGGCGCCGGCTATATGGCGGTGGCGGACGGACGGCTGCGCGACCGCGCCGGGGTGGCGATGGTGTCGCGCGGGCCGGGCCTGTCCAATGCCATGGTGTCACTGCATTCCGCCTATCACGACGCGACCCCGGTCGTGATGCTGGTCGGGCAGGTCGAGCGCAAGGATTTCGGCCGACTGGCTTTGCAGGAGCAGAACTATTCGCGCCTGCTGTCCGACGTCACCAAGCTGGTGATCGAGGTCAACGAGCCGGAACAGGCCTCCGAAGCGATCGCCCGCGCCTTCCATGTCGCCGAGAGCGGCACCCCCGGCCCGGTCGCGGTGATCCTGCCCGAGGACATCTTCGACGAGGAAACCGAGGCCGAACTCGATCCGGCGCGGCCGCGGGTCGCCTCCGGGCCGCGTGCCGAGGATCTCGACCGGCTGGCCCTGATGCTGGCCGAGGCCGAGCGGCCGCTCGTGCTGGTCGGCGGCGCGCTGCTCGCCGACGCAATCCATGACGGCGCCGCGTTTGCCGATCTCAACCGGCTCTCCGAAGAATGGGTGCTGCCGATCAGCCCGACGCACCGCCGGCCGCAGCTGTTCGACGCGACGCATCCCAATTACGGCGGCTACATGGGGATCCGCGTGCCGCCGGCACTGATCGGCGAGATGAAGCGCGCCGATCTGATGGTGGCATTGGGCGAGCGGATGACCGACACGGTCAGTCAGTCCTACAGCTTCCCGACCGCGCCGCAGCCGCAATTGCCTTTCGTGCATATCTGGCCGGATCCGAATGAGGTCGGCCGGGTCTGGCGGCCGGAGCTCGGCATCCCATGCAACCCGCATGAAGTCATCAGGGCCCTGTTGCGGCGCGGCGCGCCCGCGGACGCAGGGAAGCGGCGCGACTGGGTCGACGGCTTGCACGCCATTCACCGCAAGCTGTTGGCCAAGGAATGGGAGCCGACCAGCGACGGCGTCAATTTTGCGGCGGTCGTCTGCGAGGTCGACAAACACCTGGCGCCCGACGCAACGGTCACGACAGACGCCGGCAATTTCGGCAGCTTTGTCCATCGCTATATCGGCTTTCGGCAGGGGCAGATCTTTCTTGCCTCGGTGGTCGGGGCGATGGGCTCCGGCATGCCGATGGCGGTGGCGGCAGCCTTGCGCCGGCCAGGCAAACAGGTGGTCGCCTTTGTCGGCGACGGCGGCGCCTTAATGATGGGCAACGAGATCGCCACGGCCTGTCAATATGGTGCAAACCCGATCATGATCATCTCCGACAATCGGATGTACGGCACGATCGGCATGCATTCCTATGTCCGCTACCCGGAGCGCGCGTTTATGGACGGCACGCGGCTGACCAACCCGGACTTCGCCGATTGGGGGCGCTCGTTCGGCGCCGCGGGCATCACGATCCGCGACGAGGCAGAGGTCGCCGACGGGATTGCGCAGGCCTTTGCCGTAAAAACCAAGCCGGTGGTGGTGCATTGCCTGACCTCGGCAATCCAGATGAGCGCGTGGCGCCGCTACACGCGCTCGGAGACGCTGCCGTGATCGCGCCGATCATCCGCGCCGGCCGGCTCATCGGATCTGTGGCCGATATCCGTCGCAAGCTTCGGGCAGTGTCCGCATTGGCCGAGAATGCCGGCGCGACCGAGCACGAGCGGGCCTCTGCGAAGGCCTTGAAGGCACGCCTCCAGCAGCGGCTCAAAGAGGTCGGTGAGCCCGCCGGTGACTGGACGGACAAGGCCTTTCGCCTCGGCAGACGGGTGAAGGAGGTGACACAAGCCGCGTCTCCCGCGTCACCTACGGGACACTGGACCGACAACGCCTTCCGCCTCGGCAAGGCGCTGCGCCGCGGCTACAAGAAGTGGCTTTAGCAAACGGTGCCGCTCGTAGACAACATGATCTGGACGGTCGCGGTCGTCGGGTGCGGCATCGGCCGCGCCCATATCGCCGGATACCGGAGTCACCCCGACAAATTTGAGATATTGGTGCTCTGCGACGTCGACGACGCGCGGCTGACATCGGTCGGCGACGAATTCTCGATTGCGCGTCGCACCAGGTCCATCGACGATGCGCTAGGCATGGCGGATATCGATATTGTTGATATCTGCACACCGCCGGCGTTGCACGTCGCGCAAACGCTTGCCGCATTGGCCGCCGGCAAAGAAGTCGTTTGCGAAAAGCCGCTGGCCGGTTCGCTCGCCGAAATCGACCGCTTCATTGCTGCCGAAGCAGAAGCGGCGGGACGGGTGATGCCGGTCTTTCAATACCGGTTCGGCGACGGGCTGCAAAAGGCCAAGCGGATCATTGACCTGGGCATTGTTGGAAAACCTTATCTGGCGACCGTGGAAACCGCCTGGAAGCGCACCCCGGAGTATTACACGACGCCCTGGCGCGGACGGCCGGAGACCGAGCTCGGCGGTGTTCTGCTGACCCATGCGATCCATTCGCACGATTTGCTGACCTATCTGATGGGCCCGGTCGCGTCGGTGTTTGCGCGCACGGCGACCCGCGTCAATCCGGTGGAAGTCGAGGACTGCGCCGTCGCCAGCCTTACTATGCAGAGCGGCGCCCTCGTCTCGCTCACCGCCACACTGGGCTCGCAGAAGGAGATCAGCCGGCTGCGCTTGTGCTTTGAGTATGTGACATTCGAGAGCTCGCACGCGCCCTACTCGCCCGGCGACGACCCGTGGCAGATGATTCCGGCGTCACCCGCAGTGGCCGAGCGCATTGGAGACGCACTGGTCGGCCAGCGCTTCGGGCCCTCCGGCTTTGCGGGCTTATTGGGCATGTACCACACGGCATTGACGACACGCAGCGCGCTGCCGGTCACCGTCGCCGACGCCCGCCAATCACTGGAACTTGTCACTGCGCTCTATCATTCTGCCGCGACCGGCGTTGTCGTCAACTTACCCATCGGGCCCAGTCACCCGAGATACGGCGGCTGGAATCCGAGGTGAGAGCCGGGTAATTCTGGGCCGCCGAATTCCCGGCGATTACCTCGATCGCTTCGCGGCTGCTTCGAGCGGATCGTCAGGCCGGTCAGGGCCGCAATCCGCCCAGGCGCGGTAGCGCTGTTTGATCGCGGGCGGCCGGGCCGACCAGCGATTTGTGGTCGACCCATTCGTCCGGCACTGCCGCGGCCGCCTCTTCCTTGCGGCCGCGCGAGATAAAGCTCCTGGATCCGGTCGGCTGCCTCGCGATAGCCACGGCGCACCATGATGTCCTTGTGGAAGTTCTTGTCGCGGTGGCCCATGCCGCCGACGTAGAGCGCGACCTCGGGCTTCAGCGCGGCGAGCGCCGCCTTGACGTCGTCGTTGACCTCGACGTGGACTGAGCCCTGGATCTCGAAATTCCTGAGGCTCTTGCCATTGCCGGCGCGGCGAAAGCCTTCCTCGAGCCAGGGCAGGTATTCCGGCAATGAGCCCGGCACAAAGCCATTCGGCAGCCAGCCGTCGGCGATCTCGGCGGTCAGCTTGACCATCGCCTCGGTGCCGGTGCCGAGATAGATCGGGATGTCCGGACGTTCATGTGCAGGATCGATTTGAGCGGCTTGCCGACGCCCAGCGCGCCCGCGACCGTTATAGGGCAGGCTGATCTCGCGGCCCTGATGACTGACTGGCGCGTCTCGACGGAAGATCTTGCGCATGATCGCGACGTAGTCGCGCGTCCGCCAATAGGGACTGCCCCACGGCTGGCCGTACCAGCCCTCGACGATCTGCGGGCCCGACACGCCGAGCCCGGCGAGGAAGCGCCCGCCCCCGGCCAGCGCGTCGATGCGTCGCCGCGCACATCGCGGCATTGGCCGGGGTGCGGGCGGCGAGCTGCATGACTGCGGTGCCGAGCTTGATGCGCTCGGTCTTGCCGGCGAGATAGGCAAGCGGCGTCACCGCGTCCGAGCCATAAGCTTCGGCGGTCCAGACCGAATCGTAACCGAGCGCCTCGGCACGCTGCACCAGCGCCACCGGTACCCGGAGCTCCGCTCCGGAATAGCCGAGATGTAGACCGAGTTTCATTACCGTCTCCGCGCTTTAAGACCGCCACACCGCCGAGGCGTAAAGCTCCTCGCCGAATTCGGGCATCACTTCGCCGGTGATGCGTTGCTGGTGAGTATCGAGGTCCGCGAAGAAGAGATCCCGGCTGATCCGCGAGACTACTGCCGCCACGCCGCGCTTCATGCTCGGCACATCGCCGACCGGAAAGCCGCAGCTGACGAACCCTGCCGGGTTCTGGACGTGGATGTCCTGCAGATAAGGGGCGGTGCCGGGCACCTTCTCCAGGTATTCCTGGCCGGCGCCGAGATAGGGATGCGCCCCGAGATAGGGGTCGTCCTCGCCCGCCGGCGGCGCGAAACGATCGCGCCACAACAGGATGCGGTGCGCAAAATCGGCCAGTTCGGGGCGAACGCTAGGGTCGACGAAATACCCCGTGCCGGCAATCGCGAAATCAACGCGGAATTGCTCGCCCGCGGCTCTCGCCACGATCTCATTTCCCTCGGCGCGGGCCGATAGCCAGGGTGCCGCGAGATGCAAATGGAAATTGGCAAATCTCGTTACCCGCTCGATCGCGTCGGCAGGCGCGGTCGAGCCCGCCCGGCGAAACCGGATCGCCTGATGCCAGCGAATTGCATCGGGCAGCTCGGCGTAATTGTCGTAGGCCCCCGGATAACCGCGGACACGGCTGACCGGCAGCGACGCAAGCACCGGCCGGCGGGCAAACAAATGCACCGAGGCGGCGCCGAATTCGAGCGCCACCGCGGCCGCATCGAAGGCCGACGCGGCGCCACCGATGACCGCGACCGACTTGCCGCGCAATGCGGCGAAATCGATGTCATCCGCGGTATGGGCGTAAAGCTTTGCCGGCACCGTCTCGCTCAGCACCGGCGGGATATAGGCCCCGCCATTGCCTGCCACGCCATTGGCGAGGATCACCTTGCGCGCGGTCTCGACGATCGCCGCGTCCTCCGCCTCCAGATGCAGCCGGAAACACCCTTCGCCCGGCTCGATGCGCACAAGCCGGGTGCGATACCGGATCCGGATATTGAGCAAACGCCGATACC
>CAVOTD010000065.1:0-7657 GCA_963698995.1 uncultured Alphaproteobacteria bacterium
GTAAGTGGGCCGCGACCAAGTTGCTTGGAGTTTGGTGGGATGCGGACTCTCTTTGCACTCTTGCTTTTGTGCATGGCTGCGTCGGCGGCGCAGGCCCAGATAACGCTGAAGCCGGGAGACACCTTGAATATCTCGGTTTTGCAGGACCCAAAGTTTGATCGCTCGGTCGTTGTCGATCCTAACGGCCAGATCGCCTTCCCGCTGGCCGGGCATATCACGGCAGAACGGACTGACGCCTCAGAAGCTTGAAAAGATCCTGAAGGCCAGGCTGCAGCGCAACTACAAGGACGGAGATATCGACGTCACCGTTGCGCTGGCCAATGCCGCCAGGCCGGAAATTCCGGAAGAGGATCTCAAGCCCAAAATCTTTGTCACCGGTGAAGTTCTCAGGCCAGGTCCTTACCAATGTGCGGCAAGCGACCAATTTGGTCCAGGCGATCGCGCTTGCGGGTGGGCTTGGGCCGT
This sequence comes from uncultured Alphaproteobacteria bacterium, assembly GCA_963698995.1. GTDB lineage: Bacteria > Pseudomonadota > Alphaproteobacteria > ATCC43930 > CGMCC-115725 > AP-15. The sequence continues at coordinate 466 of CAVOTD010000065.1, forward strand.
ATGCTGCCAAACGCCGGATTCAGGTCCACAGGGGCAGCGGCGCCGAGGAGACTATTTTCCACTTCGACTATAAGGCCTACGAGGCGGGCACTGATGCTGAGAAAAACATACCGCTTCAGGCAGGCGACGTGATCATTGTTCCGGAACGGGGCATTCTTGAATAACCCTCAAGCTCAGTCAGGCCAAATGTCGTGAGACATGCGACCCAGAATCATCGTGGCTTGTTTGGGCCTGTGCCAGGCCCGGCGCTGGCCTGTGGACTGGTCGCTTAGTTCGACGTTGAGCCAAACGTTTGAAGCTCAACGACAACCAGTTCATGCGCACCTTCCTCCGGGCGGAACCTTGGGTTCCTACACCAACGTCACCGCGAATGCGCTTGCGCTGACGCCGACCTCCCGTCTGACGCTGGATGGCGACGTCGGCTATCGAAAATATTGGGGACCGGGAACTGAGGGAATAAATCAGACGGAATCCGACTCGGTCGGCGTCAGGGCCCATTACGAGACCTGGGGAAAGAACCACGACGACAAGGACTGGCTGGACGGAAGCTTTCGTCAGTCGAGCACGCTGGTCGCGGTCCTGGGGGATCTCGGAGTTACCACCAACGTGCATGGCGATATCGACCAGACCATGATCGGCGGCGGCATCCAGCGCAGTCTGTCGGCGATGGATACGATTTCCGTTTCGGCGACCTCGACGCTCACGACCTATGATCCCGTCAAGCGGCGGGACAGAGTTTACCGATTCATCCGCGACGGCGACCTGGCGCCATCAGATCAGTCCGCTCACGACGGTGTCGGCCACTTCGCAGGTCGAATGGCTGAACTATGATACGACGCCCGTTGCGAACCTGATGATCCTACGGGAAACGGCCGGTTTTGAAACAGCGCTGTCTCCGCTTTTGAGCTATGGCGCTAGCGCTCGGCGTGGTCTATTCCGACACGCGAGGTTGGCACTGGTTCGCCCATTGGGGCCTTTGCTCATTCCGCGCTACGACGCCGGCATTGACGCGCGGGATCGACGGTTGGGTTTATCGGCGATGCGCATGCGATCTACAGAATCCTGAAGAACACGACGCTAAACCTGTTCGCAAGCCAAACCGTTGCGCCCAGCATCGTCGGCACGCTGACGAAGACGAACCTACGCTCCACGCGGGGGTGACCCAAACCATCAATGCGCGCTCAAGCGTCTCGCTTGCCGGCGACATCTCGCATCAGACTTCGTCTGGAACCACGAATGATTTTCTTTCCGGCTCGGTTTCCTACAGCTACCAGCTTGGCGCGGGATTGGAATGCCTCGTTGACCTACCGCTACCTGCACCGCACCGCCACGACGGGCGGAACGTTGCTCGATCCCGTCACCGGTCTCCCGACTTCAGTCCACGGGTCCTGCGAGCTCGAACAGCATCATGGTGGTGGTGTCGAAGACAAACCACGATCATCCCGCTGGAACGACTGATCCTACTTCATCGCGGTTCGGATTTTCTCCTTGAGGTCGGTACCATCAGGCTCGAGAGCGAGGGCCGCCTTGAACTGCTCGGCCGCCTTGGCGGCCTGTCCGGCCGCAACGTAGCTCATCCCCAGATGGTAGCGAAGGGCCGCGAGATTGGGCAGACTTGCTGACAGCGCTCTCCAGGATCTTCGCGGCCTCGCGCGGTATTGCCGCTCTTATACTGCGCCCAGCCAAAGGTGTCCTGAAACTGCGGAACATTCGAGTTCTTAAGGCGCTCCGCGAGCTCGGCCGCACGTTCGAGACTTGCCTTGTCCGAACGATTGTCCAGCAGCAGGCTGACCAGGTTGTTGACCGCCAGAAGAGAGTTCGGCTGGTCCTTCAGAATGGCCTCATAGGCCGCGATCGCGGCATCAACGTCGCCTTTTCTGATCAAGAGCTCAGCCGACGTCAGGCGGAAGTCTCAAACTGTCAGGTCGCTCTTTGAGGCCAGCCTGAATGATATCGTTGGCCTCGCCATAGTTCTTTTGCGCCGCGTACAGGCCTGACAACGCGTTATAGCCGACCTCATCCTTGGGCTGCTGCGCGATCGCAGCTTTAAAGCTCTTTTGAGCCTCGTCGGCCTTTCCTTTGGCAGATTGCGTTTGCCCGAGCAGGACCAGCAATTCGGCGTTGGAAGGAAATTTCTTCAGCATGTCGCGCAACAGCGTTTCGGCCTTGTCCGGCTTGCCGGTGCGCGTATAGGCCGCGACCAGGGAAACGACGGGCTGCACGGCGTCGGGGGCCGCGGTATGGGCGTCCTCGAGCGCGGCGATACTCGCATCCGGCTTGTTTTGACCGGCCAGCGCCGCGGCCTTGATCTGATCGGCCAGACCCGAATTGTTGCCCGCGGCACGAACCGCATCGGCAACCGCGAGCGCACCTGCCCAGTTCTGTCGGGCAAGCCGCACCTGCGCCAGGGCAGACAGAACTTGAATGTTTCCCGGATTGCGGCTTGCGACTTCTAGCAAGACGTCCTCGGCCTGGGCAATATTTCCCTGGCTCTGCAGATAGGACACGTATCGCAGGCCGACAGCCGGGGCCAATCCGGATGATTTTAGCGCGTCAGCATATTGTCTATCGGCAAGTTCGGGCTTTCCGCTGCGTTCGTAGGCTGTCGCCATCAACAGCAACAGGTCGGGGGACTTCGGCTGATTGTTGAGCGCCTCGCGCAAATCGGCAATGGCGTTATCCAACTGTCCCCGCTCAATGCGGATGATGGCGCGCAGCCTTAAGCCGTCGGTGTTGCGCCGATCCTTTTCAAGAATATCCGCGATGATCGGCTCCGCAGCCGAAAAGTCCTTTCGGCTGACATCTATCTCGGCCAATTTGACCTTCGCCGCGAGCGTATGCTCCGGTGAGCTCTGCGGCCTTGATGAGCGTGTTGAGCAAGGCTGACGCTGTCAGCAAAATTACCTTGCGAATAGTCGAGGTCGACGAGTGCCATTTGATAGGGGAACACATCGCCGCCGGCCTTGATTCGTGCGGTGAGTTCGTCTCTGGCCGCGCTTGCTCCCCTGAAGGAGACGAGGAAACGTACGAGGTCCAAGCCGGCCTTGGAATCGGCCGGAGCCGCTGTGGCGAGGCCTCGCAGTTCCTTTTCTGCATCGTCAAAACGACGCTCGGCAATGTAGAGCTGAATGAGCTGGCCCGCGAAGTTGCGGCTGGGTGCCGACCAGTTTCTTCAAGAGCGCTTCGGCCTGCGGCAGGTCGCCCTTTTCTTGCAAAGATCTGGACTTTTAGCAGCGAGATTTTGGGATCATCCTTTGCATCGGCCGAGACCGTGTTGAGACGTTGAAGCGCGCCGTCAACATCGCCACGAGAGAATTGTTCGGAGGCAAGCACAAGGGTTGCTTCCAAATTGCCAGGCTCAATACTGATGGCTCGCTCGGCTTCCTGCACCGCTGCCGCGGCATCATTGGTCTTTAAAAGGATCGCTGCCCGAAGCGCGTGAAGATCTGCGCGCTTTTTGTCGTCATCGCCTGCCGCGTCCAGGAGCTTTAAGGCGGCTGCACTGCCGTTATTGGCAAACATGATCCTGGCAAGGCGTAGCCTTGCATCGATATCCTTGGGGTCTAATTCGACTATCCGCCGTAGGTCCTGAAACAAGGATGCAAAGGACTTTGGTGCGCTCATCAATTCCGGCCAGCGCGCGCCAGGCTTCGATTCTGTCGCTCTTGAATTTCAAGGACGTCGTCAATGCAACGCGCGCGTTAAGATCGTCATTTTTCGCAAGAAGGGCCATGCCCTTTTCAAAATACCCCTGGGAACGCTGTTCCGGAGACCCGCAACCGCCAAGCAACATGATCAATAGCACGGCGAAAGCCGGGCTCACTCTTTGAACTGATCGCGACAAAACGGTCCGCATGGAACTCTCGTGGCGTAAACGGAATCGACTCACGCTGGTCGAAGGGCGCCTAAATTAAGGGGAAATTTAGCCCTAAGCCGGCTCAATCGACGGCGACCACTGGCATCTCCAGAATTGGCTGAGGCCTTTGCGGTACACTTGAGACATCGTTCGGATCCAGAAGAAAACCGAAACGGTTGAGACGAAACGCTCTCCTCATGCGGGCGGATACGCCTGAAAATTCCAACATCCCTCCACGCTCATGCATCTGCTTTCTGACCATCAAAAGCAGGCCGAAGAAGCGCGAATCGATGTGACGGAGCTGGGAAATATCAATCGTAAGCCGGCCCCCTTGGGCGATTGCATCGCGAAGAACAGGTATTGCCTTTGATGCCTGGCTGGCGGTCGCGGCCCCGACCAAGGCTATTTTCGCTGAGCGACCGTAATAACTTTTCGAGATTGCGAGATCATCTTCAGCACCGCGGTAGCGCCGCCAGGTTCGGCCCAGCGCTTGCGGTAATACGCTGGCAAGCAGCAGACCCAACAAAACCAGACCATCTTGCAGGTAGCGACGCCAGAGATATGGCTCCTGCTTTATTCGCCAAAGCCATTCGAAGCCAAACTTGCGCACGAACAGGGGTGCGCGTTTCAAAAGGCCGGCCTGAAAATTAATCGCCGCACCGAGATGAGAGCGTACCGGTATTTGCAAACGATCATGATTGTGCAGCAACCAGGATTGTCCTTTTTCCGCTCCAAGCGAAGCCACCAAAAATCTCGCGCCTGACGCGTTAATTGTGTCAATGATGGCGTTGGTGCTCATTTCCTCAACCGAGCAATAACCCGGATATAGAGCACCTACACAGATGACGCCGTTCGATTGCGCGTTGAGAACTTTGGAGGCTGTCTCGGCAACGCCCTCCGGTCCTCCGAACAAAAATACCTTTGCCGGGCGGCTTTTCTCGGCCTTCAGGCTGTCGAAAATATCCGAGCCCGCAACCCTCATCCGAATTGGAGCTCCGAGCAGACGCGAGATCCACACAATCGGCACCCCATCGACCGGACAGAGATCGCTGCGCAGCAACGACTCACGGAACTCGGGATTGGTCTGGCTAGTGACAAGGAAATTGAGGTTGGGGGTCGACATCAGAAACGGCGCATCGTGACCAATAGCTGCGCCAATCCGCTGGACCACTGCGGCGAGATCTACCGCGTCGATGGGGATACCAAGTACGCCGTAGACTTCGCGGGACAAGTCATCTGGCTGCAATAAGCTTGCGCTCGCAGCAGCCTCAAGCGAGAACCTGTCATCATCTACTTTCGTCGCGATGCCAGCGCGAACCATAACCCGACCAAACCTATCCAAGGCGTCCGACGATTGACGCGGGACCGAATTTGATCCGACCCGCGCTGGCCGCAGGTCTCCAAAGACCTCCTGTTCAACCACACTCACATCGATCCCCCGCCGCAGTCAGCAATAAATCCGAGTCGGCATTAGTTAACTTTACTTTCAGCCGAAACCCTCGTCGCTGACCGTTTTCGGGTTACAAATCGAATTTGACGAGGTGTTGCAGAAAAACTACGTGAGCACAGGCCCCCCGATAGCGACTATCGAACGATCCTGTAAGCTTGACGCTTTTCCGGCGCGGTGCAGCTGCGGCTTTCGGCTCATGCCTGCGCAGCGCTTTCATCATCGCGATACGTATAAACATCGGATCGCCGCCGTGCGACGGCCACGTATGTCAATCGCCTGGTCCGGGCGTGACAATCCACAACTTCTTTCGAGCGAGCGCTCGGTCAATGACAAGCTCGGCTTGCGTCACCGCCGCCTGCTTATTGGGGGCTTGGCCCAACTTGATCAATTGCGGCTGACCCAGCGACACAGACCATTTCCAGACGCCGCGTTCGATGCCCTGAACAACTGTATATTCGATGCCTCGATATTCCATGTCCTTTACATTATCCGAGTCGTGCTTTTTGTCCTATCTCGCCAACGGCTTCGCGAGCAGGTCCGCCCCCGGTGCGACCCGAACCACGTCCGCTATTAAATCAAGTTCGGTGATAGGCTTTGAAGACCAGTTTTTTTCAATCGGGCTTGCTGCGGTCCGTTCTCACCCATTTCTTGTTGGAACCAAACGCCCGCGCGTAGACCCCAAATTTGCCTGCGATATACGGGATGATGGAAACGAGCGGCCGCAGGGGGCAACAGGTCACGGCCACGTTCTCTCCAGGCGAGAGCTAGGCTTGACCCAAAAAACATACAGCACAACCGCACTCGAGAATGAGGGGCACAACGGCCCCGCCAACCAAGGCCCCTATCAGGCTTAGTGCGAACGTCGCGGCAGATCAGAAGGCCTAGCAGGATTAAAGGGGGGACGGCCGCGTCAAGGCTAAGAACAAGCAGTTCCCAGTTGCCGGTGCGCAGCGCGGCCCAGATGGACGGAAGCGCCCTGGTTACAATGACGCTCAGGTGACCGTGCTCCCAGCGCTGTCGCTGCGCGACGGCGGCCTCACCGCTCGACGGAAATTCACTTGTTACTACGGCCGTCGGACAGAATATGCGGTGCGTATCCTGCGAAAGCGAGCCGCAACCCGAGATCAAGATCTTCGGCAAGATGATCTGTCGCCAGATCCACTGCACCAATCACATTTCGAGGAAAAGCCATTCCGCTTCCCATCAGCTGGCATGGTAATCCGAGCGCTGCCAATCCGCGGGGTCGCAGATCATTCTTTATCCGCCAGGCAAATTCGGCGACGCGATGGCTAATCATCGCTCCGTCCGGAGCGGTCATGAGGTAGAGCGCCTGCGCCGGTCTGCCTGTCAAACCGCAGGTCAATGCGAGCTGGTTGATTGCGCCCTCCTTCAGCCGACAGTCAGCGTCGACCACAATGACGACTTCGGGAAGGTTGTCTCGCAAATGGCGAAGGCCAAAATCCAGGGCGTAGCCCTTGCCGATCTTCTGCAAGATCGCTGCGCTTGACGACCTCCGCGCCTGCGGCCTTCGCAATGTCCGCGGTATCATCGGTGCAATTATCAGCGACGACCAGCACTCGGTCGCCGCGGTGCTAGCTGGGCCATAATGTCATCTAACGTCGGAAGGAGTCCCCTGCTCTCGTTGTGTGCCGGCACCAGGACGACTATGGATGGTCGCTTGATATCGCTGGAAAGGTAACGGGAATTTTGCTTCCTCCATGTTTCCGCGGCAACTTCGACAAAAAGTACCGCCGTCGCCAAAGCCACCGGCGCTATCAAGACCAGAGCCAAAATCGACAACCAACTGATCATTTCGAACCTGAATTGAACATCAAAAACTCTTCCTATTCCGACTGCAATTGTCTAGCACGCCGGGAAGGATCCAG
>CAVOTD010000066.1:0-77711 GCA_963698995.1 uncultured Alphaproteobacteria bacterium
AGAGGCAGCGGCAGCTCCTTGGGCCCCCCACCTTACCGGATCCATCAGTATTATTGCTCGAAGTGGTTGGCGCTGCAGCACCTTCGCCACCTCCGGTGCCCGCCGCTTTCGCGTTGTCCGGCTTGGCCGCGCTGCCGGCGTCAGCTGCCAAAGCGAGAGTTGGAAGCAGTAAAAGCGCGAGTGTTCCGAAAAGTCTGCCCTTCATCGCGTTTCTCCCAGGGTTTCAATTAACCCCAACTAACGTGGGCTCGGAGCGAATGTTCCTGGACGCGCCTTGCGCGCCGCAAGCCCCTCGTACACCGCCTTGTACGCGGCCCATGTGTCTACGCAGATGAGCGCCGCTGCTTTGCCCAGGTCAGCTGTTCCTCTCGGCTCTTCATGGGTTCACGACGGCCGTATGCCATGCGGGCTGGGCGCGAGGGTGTGGGCGTGGCCTCTCACCGACGTTGGAATTCCGGGTTGAGACACTTGAGCCAGTTGCGGCTCGTCCCGCTGCGATAGCGGCTGCCGGCGCGCTTCGACACGATCCCTTCGAGGCCGAGCTTGCAAGCGTGAGCGAACACGATCGCGCCATCGGCCGCCAAGGCTTCGCTGAACCGGACGCCGGCGGCGAGGAGCGCGAGCCTGTCGCGGCGCTCCACAAGCGGGCGCGGGCGGCCGTCAAAGTTGAGGAGGTCGAAGGCGATGAGTGAAGCCTCAGAGTTGGCTGTTCCGGGTGGCGGGCGGTCAACTCCAGGGCGGCGAAGGGGGTAAAGGTTCATGCCGCCACTAGGCAAAAAATCGAAGCCTCGCCGACGCCTGGATGACAGCGGCCATGGCAACGAACCTAGGGAGAGAAAACATGTCCGCAATTCGTGCTCTGCGCTTATGTGCGCCCGCGGTTGTGCTCGTCAGCGTGGTCGGCTTCCGCGGCGCAGCGCGCAATCAGCCGACGAGCAGGCGGTGCTAGCGGCGAACACCGCCTTCTACGAGGCGCTCAGCGCCGCGACGCGGCGGCGCTGGCGAAGACCTACGCGCACCAGGACTTCGTCGTCAACGTGACGCCGACGGGCGAGTATCGTGGCCCTGGTTGGGTGGCCGTCGAACCGTGGACGGAGTGATCGGCCAAATCTATTCGCAGCTTGAGGTCAAACCGTCCGACGTGCATGTGCACGTCAACGGTAACGTCGCCTGGGTGGTGGACACGGAGCAGGTCAGCGGCAAGCTGGCGAATGGAAATCCGGAGGCTTCACGCTCAGACGACGAACATCTACGAAAAGATCGGCGGCAGTTGGCTGATGACGCAGCATCAGCCGACACCTGTGTCGAAATAACCGTAATCATCCGTCAGGCCACCCACCGCGCTCCCGCAGCGCCGTAATGGAGTGGGCGGCGGCCCACGCCCCGCTGGCGGTCATCCAGAGTGGCAAAGGCTACATTGGGCCGCCGGCCTTGGTGGCCGCGCCCCGAAGTCGCTCCGACCATCGGGACGGAAGCCGACCGCCCCACCGTCGATGAGCGCGTTGTCGACGACGCCGACCGCCTCCGCGATGCTTGGGAACCGGTCGTTGAACGGGCGAGGATCCGGAAGCCATCGTGCTTCGCTTGCCGTTAAGGTGGCCGGGATTATTGGCGCTACCAGCATCCCGGCCACCCTCATCGGCGCTCGGCTTCGGGAGGAAAGGCTAGAGCGCATCGACGAGTTCTCCCATCGAGCGAAATCGCGGACTGCGCCGTAGTGTTCCGCGCCTTCACCTTCGCCGGCGACGCGGGCCATGGCGCGCAGGGCGAGAAGCTTTCGAGCGCCGGCAGTTTAGGGTTATGCTCGACCATGCCACCCGTCGAGCTGAACGACCGCGAGATGGCCGTGCTCACCGAGCTGGCGGCGCCCATCGAGGAGCGCCTGCGGCCCGACTTCCTGCGCGCGGTGGCGGCGGAGCTCGAAGCCCAAGCCTCGGCCGGCGCGATCGGCGAGGGCGTTGTGCATCGAATTGGCCGCGTCGTTCAACGCGCCTATTTCAACCCGCCGACGTTCGGCGAGGGCCGCCGCTAAAAGCGAAGCGCGGCTAGGTGAAAGTGCCCAGAATTATACTTTGCCTCGTGAGGTCCTCTACCTCCTGGCTGCGCAGTCGTCCGCCGACGAGGTCCGCTAAGGGCGCTTGCGGCCGATTTGTCCGCAGCCTAAGCCTCGGGGAGGCCGTTTCGCCTCGGTTTCCCTCGGATATGAGCTACTGGGCCGTCGCCCGCGCAGTTCCGAACCATGATCGCCTGGCCGCCAAATGCGTCGGCCTCGCCGGTGATGAAACCTTCGTCCCGAAAATCCGGATCAAAGCCGGGACGCAATGGCGCACCGTGCCGCTGTTCCCGAGCTACCTCTTCGTCAGAATTATCGATCAGTGGAGGGTGCTCGAGCGGACAATGGGCGTGTTCGGCGTGGTGAAGAACGGGACCATGCCCTCGAAATGCCCGGACGAGGAAATCAGGAAATTGCTCGGGCGCGCCGATCCTGACGGGGTCATCCGTCTTGGCGCTCGCCCGTCCTCGCCTCATCGCGAGTTCACACCTGGCGCGGCAGTGTCGATCGCCGCCGGTCCACTCGCCGGCTTCGACGCCATCTATTCAGGCCAGAAGGCGGCGGAGCGCGAAATCATCCTTTTGACCATCCTCGGGGCGTCGCGCCCGGTCGAGATTTCGGCAGGACTTCTCACGCCGCATTGAAGGAAGACGATCGCCATGGACAGAGAGCAGCTCATCGCCCTGCGCGACGTACTCGGTCTCATCTTGAAGCTGCCTGACGACATGCGCGCCGAGGTCGCGAGTTTGTGCACGCCGGGAACCGCCAAGGCCAACGGTCACGACCTTCACCCGCGTGCGATCGCATCGCCGCGTCTCAAGCCAAGCTTACCGGCAGAGCCTTTGCCCAAAGTAGGCGCCGCGCTCTTTCAGGTGGCGCACCATGCGGGGTAGCGCCTTGACCATCATCGGCTCGCCGACCCCATGCAATACGACCCGCGCGATCTGTGGGAACTGGTCGACGATACTCGTGAACAGTTCCCAGCGCATATCGGCTGCCGGCTCCAGGTCCTCGAAGGTGCGCGGGCAAGTTTCGCAGAGCAGATTGCAGCGATTGGTCGTTTCGAGGTAGAGGCAGACCGGTTCTTGGCCGGCAATCAAAGCTCGGTCGTCGCCGACGGCTTCGAAATAACGCCGCGGATCGGGTCTGGCTGGATCAGGTCTGGCCGGATCAGGTCTGGCCGGATCGGGTCTAAGTTGCGCGATCGATACCATGCTGTGCTCCGGTCCTTAGGGCGTCGAGGATTTGCCGGGCCAGGTCGACGGCGGCCAATATGACAAACCCGCCATAGATCGTGAAGCCCGCCCAAAACGGGATATGGCCGGTCTTGGCATCCCAATAAAGGAGGACGGCCGCGAGCGTCAGCCACCAAGCCGGCCACCATGGCGCAACCGTCAACAGCGCGACGAGCCAGACGAAATACCAAGGGTAATGCGGTGACGCGAAAAACAGCGCAGTGACCGCCAACGCCGTCGCCCAGGGAAGACTGAAGCAAGGCTCCGGCCGCCGCCGCAGGGCGCCGACCGCCAGCCCCGCCATGACGCTCGCCGCCACGACGAAATAGGCGGCAAGCGGCACGGGAAGCGCGCGCCGCGCCAGATCGAGAAGCCAAAAGCCGCTCCCCGAGACCAGGTTTTCCTCGGTGATATAGCCCGGCAGAAAGCCCAGGACCCGCCAGCCGACCCCGATGTAGGGGAGGTAGGCGGCGGCGGCGACCGCAATGAAAGTTGCCGGCCATCGCCAATCGCCGCGATTTGCCCGAGCGGGGTGCCACAATGCCGGCGCCAGCACAACGGGGAAGAATTTGACCAGCGTCGCAGCGGCGAGCGCCGCGGCCGACGCGCCGCGCCGCCCGGCAAGAGCACCCGCCAGCGCCAGGGCCACAAACCCGACCACCGCCGCATCGACATGCCCGGAACCGGCGATTTCCCAGACCGGCAGCGGATGCCAGACATAGAGCAGGATTTGCTCTCTTGGCGCCCCGGCCGCCCGCAGAACGAACAGCAACGCCCAAATCCCGACTGCCTCGATTGCGACAAGGACGAGCTTCACCGTCAGCACGCTCTCACCAAAGCGGTTGGCGAACAGGAACAACATCTGCGCGACCGGCGGATAGATGGTCCGCGCGTAATTGCCGCGGTTGATGTGCCAAAAAATGGCCTCGTCCTGCAGCTCAGCGAGATTGGGATCGTTCGGGACGTAGCGGTACGGATTTATCCCGGCGGCCTGGACCCGCCCATCCCAGATGTAGCGGAAGATGTCGTCCGACAAAAAAACCGGAGCGGCCAATGCGCCGAGACGCAAAACGATTGCGGTTGCCAGGATCAGGGCCAATGCCGGCTGCTTACCTCTGGTTCTTGTGACCATAGCAGCGGCTGCCGCCCAGACCGCGCCTTGGAGCAGCGCGGCGACGATGAAGACCGGCAGATCGCGGTTGAACTCGGCGGCGAGACCCGCCGCCTCGCCGGCCAGCAACAAGCCGGCGAGGAGAAAAAAAATTGATCGCGCCGCACGCGCCCCCACCTCAACCCTTCGCGGCGGGCGGCACGAGGAATGGGACGGAAGCCGACTTGTCGAATAGGCGCCGGACGTCGCGATTTGCCGCCGCCAGCCGGTCGAGAAAAGCGGTGGTGCTCTGCGCCCGATAGCCGCGATGGCGGCCCGCGGCGGCCCCTCCTGACAGCAAATCGTGACCCAGCATCGCCAAGCTGTCGCCGTCATCGACATCGTACCACTCGGGCAACGCGGCGACGGCGAGGCCGATTTCGCCGGCACGCGCGATCGTCTGCGGGTAGACGCGTTCGGTGCTCCAGTCGATGTCCTGAAAGAGCCGCAGGTGGAACCGCTTGAGCCCGATCAGATAATAGCCGCCATCTGCAGCGGGTCCGAGGACGACGCGATCGCCTGGGGCCTGCAATTGACGCACCGTCTCGACGAGCAGGTCCGTCGGCAATGTCGGGCTGTCGGCATTCACCAGACATATCGACCCATACCCGGCGGCGAACAGGTCCTTCGCAGCGTGAAACAGGCCGCGCCCTATGGTCGGCTCCTTGGGCGGCAGCAGCGCGAAACCACCGGGAAGAATACCGTCGAAAAATGGCTCCGAACCGGGCGGATAGTATGCTGCAAATCCTTCGATCGGCGCGCGCGCCGCGGCTTCGATGATGTTCGCCGCAATGTCGCGGAGGCAGCAGCTGTTGAGCTCGGCGGCCTCCTCGAAGGTCAGCGGCGGGACTAGGCGCGTCTTGACCGTCCCGGCGATCGACGCTTTGGCCATGATCGCGACGGCGCAAATCTTCTTTGACATTCTAGCTCCCAGGCTGCCGCAGGTGTCCGCTAGGAGCCGCTGAACCAATTGTAGCCGTAGTCTTCCCAAAAACCGCCCGGGTAATTATTTGTCACACTGAGCGCGACAACGAATTTTGGATTCTTGAAACCCAGTTTTGTCGGAATTCGAATTTTCATCGGATAGCCGAACTTACGCGGCAGGACCTGGTCGGCGAAAGTAAAGGCCATGATCGTCTGCGGGTGCAGCGCTGTTGCCATATCGATGCTCGTATAGTAGCCGTCGGCGCAAATGAAACCGACATATTTGGCCGTAAGATCGGCCTCTATACGTTCAAGAAAGAGCCGCAACGGGCAACCGCTCCACTTGCCGATCCGGCTCCACCCCTCGACACAAACATGCCGGGTGATTTGCGAGGTTTGCGGCAACCGATAAAGGCGGTCGAGGGTCCACGACCGCCTGTCGCCGATCAATCCGCTCAGCTCCAGCTTGTAGTTGGCCGGGTCGAGTTGCGGCGCCTGGTCCTCCGGATAGAAGGCGTTGTAGCGGAATGTGCGGTCGACCGCGCTTTCGGGAAAGGTCGGCGCCAGCCGGTTTGGATTGAACAACCATCCCTGGACGCGGTCGTTCCAAAACGACATGTTCCACAACAGCCGCTGCACGGGCATATTGTCGGTAATGTCGCAGCCGGCCAACGCCGCCAGCGCGCCGAGGCTGAGACCGCCCCGCAAAAACATCCGGCGATCGGGCCTGAAGATCACGCTCATCGCCAGCCCCGTGCGCGGCCGGTGATCATCGGTGGCAGCACTTTGGGCACCAATATGGTCAGCGACAGATGAACCGCGAGGAACAGGACGATCGCCGACATGCAGAAGAAATGCACATACCGCGCGACGTCATAGCCACCGAACAGCGCCGTCAATGTCTGGAATTGCACCGGCTTCCAGATCGAAAGGCCGGAAAGCACGGTCAACGCAATCACGATGATGACGCCAATGTACATGATCTTCTGCACGCCATTGCGATCGCCGACGTTATGGGCGAGCCGGCCGCGGAATGCCGCGAGCAGGTCGTGCAATACCTCTCGCGGCCACACAGGCAGCAGCGATCGGCGAAAATGACCCGAGATCAGGCCGTAGCTGAGATAACCGATCAAGCTGACGAACAGCAGCCACATGGCCGCGAAGTGCCATTGCAGCGCGCCAGCCAGACCTTCCTCATTGTGCCAGTGTTGCGAGATGTCCGGCTGCCCGCCCAACGTCAACCAGACAGGAAAGCTGAAGCCGAATAGCGGCTCCTGGTTGTAGATTTGCCATCCGCTGCCAATCATCACGATGATTGCGACAGCGTTGAGCCAGTGCGTCACGCGAACCACCAACGGGTGAAGTATCATCTGCCGTGGGCGCAGCCGCGGTTTACTACTTGAGTTCGTCATCGCGATCAGAGCGGTGGGTTTGTGGCAAAGTAGAAATTGTTAGGGCAGTCCTGCCGCGAAAATGTTTTCGTGTTATCGTTCCGATGCGATCGTGCTATCGACGGAGCAGCACGGCTGCAATCGGGGCTAACCGCTGTAATCGGGCTGGTCGCGGTCGAGCAAGCGCTTCAAGGCCGCGAAATGATGTTCGCAGCCGGGCTTGCCCTGGTAGCTCGGCGAGGCGGCGTACTGGCGCAAGGTGTGCTCGACGACCCCGGGCGGAACATGCTTCAGCCGGCGACCCGTCCACATAGCATAGAGCTGCACTTGGCAGGCGCGCTCGAGGTAATAGAGGCGGTCATAGGCCTCTGCCACGGTCTCGCCGACAACCAGCACGCCGTGATTGGCCATGAACAACACTTTGTTTTGGGGCCCGAGGACGGCGGCCAGCCTCTCCCCCTCGGCCGGATCGAGGGCGAGACCGGTGTATTTTTCGTCATAAGCGATGCAGTCGAGAAAGCCGATTTCGGTTTGTCCGATCGCCTCGATATGCGGCTCTTCGAGTCGGGTCAGGGCGCTGGCGAAAGGCATGTGGGTGTGAAGCACGCAAGTCGCGCGCGGGAGCAGCCGGTGGATCGGCGCGTGGATGCAGAACGCCGATTGCTCGATATCGCCGGTGCCGGTCAACAGGCGGCCGTCGTAGCCGACCTCGAGCAAGCAGCTGGCGGTGACCTCCGACCAATGCAGCCCAAACGGAATCTGCAGATAGCGGTCGTCGGTGCCGGGTACGGCGAGCGTGAAGTGATTGAAGATCCCCTCGCTGAACCCTTGTCGGTCGCCCAACCGGTGCGCCGCCGCGAGATCGACTCGTGCCTGCCACGCCGCAGAATTCGATGCGACGTCTTCACGCCGGGCCGCTGCCAATCTCATCGTGGCTCCTTGTCGAGGGCGGAATGCGCCACACTAGGCCGAGGATCGTTCCGGGCGCAAGCCAACCCTCAATCCATGACATGCGCGGAGAAATAAGCCTCAACCGCGCGCACCAGCCCATGCGCCAGTTTCTGTCGATAGGGGCGCTGCTGCAAAAGCTGTTCTTCCCGCGGGTTCGACAGACAGCCGAGCTCGACCAGCACGGATGGAATGTCCGGGGCGGTCAGCACAGCAAAATCGGCGAAACGCTGCGGCGGGTCGAGCAGCACCACCTCGCGCGCGAGCTGGTCGACGATATGGCGGGCAAGGGAAATCGAGAAATTGCCGGTTTGGCGGCGCCAGAGATCCATCAGGATCGTTCCGACCTCGCGCGGCTGCCGAGATAGGTTGATGCCGCCGACAAGATCGGCCCGGTTCTCGCTGACGGCGAGCGCCGCGGCTTCTCGGTCCGAGGCCCGCATCGACAATGTGAAGACCGATAGCCCGCGCATCGCGCGGTCCGGCAGCGCGTCGGCGTGGATCGACACAAAGAGATCGGCATGCCACGCGCGGGCGCGCGCAACCCGCTCCCGCAACGGGATAAACTCGTCGACGCTGCGGGTCAGCATGACCCGGAAACGGCGGGTCGCCGCGAGCTGACGCGCGAACTCGCTCGCCGTCGGCAGCACGATATCTTTTTCATAGACCCCCTTCGAGCTGACTGCTCCAGGATCGATCCCGCCATGCCCGGGATCGATAACCACCGTCGCTACATGCCTCAGCGGCGCCGGGCGCCGCCCCGCCGGCTGAGCCGAGGCCTGATGCAGCAGCCCCCCGAATGCAGCGCCGACCGCGAGCAGACGCAGGGCTTGGCGCCTCCCGCAATCCAACTTCCGCATGCCCGCCCCCCGATGGCGCTTCCAGGCCGGAAGCCAAACTGGCGATCAGCCGATTCTAGTAACGCGGAGCAGGAACTTTTACCAGAGGGAGCCCGGCGCTACTGATACCACCCACCGCGAGCGGGACAAATGCACGAAGTTGCAACAAGCCGCTTGACCCTGTCTTGCTAGAGTACCGCGACCCGGAACTTGCCCGCCGCCTCGCCGCCCAACAGCCGGTCGCGGTTCTTGGTGAAGGTCGTCGCATCCGACACCGCGTCCTCGATGCCGAGCCCAGCAAACCACCGAAACAACAAGTCGTGGTCGATCCGCTTGACCGACGGCCGCCCCGAGCGGATCGAATTGAACGCCTGCAGCAGCAGAGCCCGCATCAGCCGCTCCGGCGGGATCGACTTCCGGCCAATCGGCGAATACAGCTTGGCGAACTCGCCAGACAGCGATTCGAGCGCGGCGTTGGCGATTTGCCGAAGCACGCGCAGCGGATGATCCGTCCGAACCCGCTTCTCAAGATCTATGTAGCTGAAAAGACTGCCGCAAATGCTGTCGCCTCCATGCTCCACTTCGAGGGATCACAATGCACAAATTCGGCAACCCTTTTTCAGCAGCCTGATAGGCGGTGCGAACCTAACACTTGGTACCGGACGCGCTCACCCGCCTCGCTGCGCTCGGCAACCTCTGCCGCGGTGCAACGCGCGGCGAGGGGCTGCAAGATGCAGCCTCAGACCCTCTCCTGGGTGGGTGAGGGTTACACCGGGAATCATCGTTTGAGTTTGACCACTAAGATTGCGCGCCGCGCAAACTTGCCGGAAGATCGTCGGGCTACAGAGGGAAAGAAGCAATGTGGCGGATTGCAATGGTCGCTGGATGTTTATGCTTTGGCGCCGCGCCGGCGCTCGCGCAGGACAAGGCAACGATCGAGAAACTGAACGATGCCTGGACCGCGGCATTTAACAAGGGCGACGCCGCCGCGGTCGCCGCGATGTATACCGAGGATGCCTATGTGCTGCCGCCGGGCGGCGAGATGGTGAAGGGTCGCGCCGCAATCGAGGCCTTCTGGCGGCAAGCGGCGCGGCAATTCGACGATGCGAAACTTACCACTGTCGATGTGCTGCCACTCGGCGGCGAGGCGGCGCGCGAGATCGGCACCGTCACTCTCAAAACCAAAAGCCAGCCGCCGCAGCAGATCGTCGGTAAATACGCGGTGGTCTGGCGCAAGAATGGCGCCGGCTGGAAGCTGGCAACCGACATCTGGAACAGCAACAAATAACCGGCCGGACTAGCGGTGTGAACCTAACACTTGGTATCGGAACACCCTCACCCGCCTCGCTGCGCTCGGCACCCTCTCCCGCGGTACGCGCGAGGGGGCACCCAGCCCGCAGGGCTGGGTGGGTGAGGGCTTACGACGGTAAGCGTCCGTTTGATTTTGGCCACTAGGGGTTTCTTCGCGGACCTCAGAACATGCCCAAACCGAGGATTCCGTCGACCGGGTCTAGGCCGGCCAAGACCCGCTTGCCGATCAGGTCGCGCAGGGTTTCGGTGGTGCCGCCGCCCAAGGTGCCGTAGCGGGCGCCGCGCCAGAAGCGCGACACCGGGAATTCGTCGGTGAAGCCGTAGCCGCCATGCACCTGGATCGCCTCGCTGGTGACCCGCAAGGCCATCTCGTTGCAATAGGCTTTGGCGACGGCCGCCGAGCAGCGGGTCGGGGAACGGGTCGGCGCTGGCGCAGGCGCGGTACAGCATGCTGCGGCCGACTTCGATGTCCTGGTACATTTCGGCGATCTTCCAGCGCATGCCCTGAAATTCGCCGATCGCGCGGCCGAACGCCTGGCGCTCCTTGGCATAGCGCACCGCCTCCTCGAAGGCGCCCTCGGCGAGGCCGAGCGAGATGCTGGGATTGAGGCAGCGCTGGGTATTGAAAGCGGAAAGCAGCTTTTTAAAGCCGTCCTCGCGCAACACCAAATTCTCCGGCGGCAGCTCGCAATCCTCGAAGCGGATCTCGTGCAGATTCTCGCCCCCCATCGTGTGATAGGTGCCGGTCACGGCAAAACCGGGGGTGCCCTTCTCGACCAAGACGCAGCCGATGCCGGCGCGGCCGGGCCGCCGGTCGACCCGGGTGAAGACGACGAACATGCCGGCTTCGTCGGCCCGGCTGATCAGGGTCTTAACCCCGTTGAGCCGCAGTGAGTTGCCAACCGTGTCGACATTGGTCCGGTAGTTGGCGACATCGGTGCCGGCGTCGGGCTCGGTCATGCAGATCGCCAGCAGGCACTCGCCGCTGCACACCGCCGGCAGGATCCGCGCCTTGACCCTTTCGGGCGCGTACGTCGCGATGATCCGGGTCTGCACCCCGACCTCGCCGAGCACTGCCATCGCCGTCACATAGCAGGTCTTGGCGATTTCCTCGAGGACCAGCGCAGTGTCGAAGACCGGGAGCCCCAGACCGCCATATTCCTCCGGGACCGCCATGCCGAGGACCCCCAGCTCGGCGAGGGCGCGCATGTTCTGCCATGGAAAAGTGCCGTCCATGTAATGCATCGCGCGCGACCGGAATTTGCTCTGCGCGAGATCGCGGACGGTATGCACAAAACGGCGCTGTTCATCGGATAAGCCTGGAAACACTGGGGTTGCTCCTCCTCGAGGCGCGGACAATAGCGTCATTAGCAGCAATCGTCGGGTCGAGCTCAAATGCTTTTTTTCTCGTCCGACATTTGTTGTTGGCCGTTGTTGTCTCAAAGCCCCGCTAGTAATCACTGCGTGGCGCCATCCGACATCCGAACGCGGTTCACCCGACCAAACACTAAAAACCCTAATAATCGTAGTTGCGAGCCCGCCATAGCCCAACAATACGGTTGCATTCATAAAATGCTCCGGCAATTTTAAAAGAAAGATCTTTGTTGATGCTTTTTTCATCTAGATTTTTGACGGTTTTCTGACGTTCTCTGGTCAAGGTGCAGAACTTAACAAGTGATCCGGTATCGCCCATGACACTGGAAAAATCGGATCGAGCGGGATGCCCGATTTCCCGGCCGATTTCTTAGTAGGATTGCGCTCGACAGGGGCCCTCACTTGGCTCTTGTTCAGCATGCTGGGCGTGCTGTTTCTCGTCTGCATCAGGCGCCAGCGCGTCAAGCGCTTGGCCGCCGAGGATGAGCTGCGGGAAAGCCAGAACCGATACCGGGCGATATTCGATACCGCGGTCGACGCGATTATCGTGACCAATCAGCACGGCATCATTCAGGAATTCAGCAGAGCCGCCGAAAAGATGACCGGCTATCTCGCGGCCGAAGTCACCGGACAAAACATGAGGGTGCTGCTGCCCGCCGCGCTGCGGCAGGAGCACGATCGCTACACCGCGCGCTACCTGTGGACGGTCCGGGAACTGGAGGTCTGTCGCAAGGACGGAATCATCTTCCCGGCTCATCTGTCGATTGCCGAATGGTGGGCCGGCGGACACCGTCATTTCACCGGCATCTTGCGCGACCTCAGCAGCCACAAACGTGAGCAGCTCGAACGGACGCGGCTGGAAGGCCAACTTCACCAATCGCAGAAAATGGAGGCGATAGGCAATCTTACCGGCGGCATGGCCCATGATTTCAACAATATGCTCGGTGTTATCATCGGCAACATCGACCTGCTCCGGGATCTCAGAAAGGATGATACCGAGGTCGACGAGCTGGCCTGCGAGGCGCTCGACGCGGCGTTTCGCGGCGCCGATTTGACGCGTCGATTGCTCGCCTTCGCGCGGCAGCAGCCGCTCCGGCCGTTACGCGTCGACATCAACGAGCTGGTGTCCGGGATCACTCACCTACTGTCCCGGACGCTCGGCGAAGACATCGAAATCTCGCTTGTCCTTTCCCCGGAGGTGTGGCCGGTGATTGTCGATCCCGCGCAACTCGAAGCGAGCCTCACCAACCTGGCCACCAATGCGCGCGACGCGATGCCCGAGGGCGGCCGCCTGGTGGTGGTCACCGCCAATCGCCGCCTCGACAAGGATTACTCGGCGCAGCACACCGAGGTCGTACCCGGCGACTATGTGATGGTCGAGGTCAGCGACACCGGAACGGGCATGACGGCGGAGATCGTCAATCGGATCTTCGAGCCGTTTTTCACGACCAAAGGCCGGGACAAGGGCACCGGTCTCGGGCTCAGTATGGTCTTTGGCTTCATCAAGCAATCCGGTGGCCATATCAGCGTTTACAGCGAGCCTGCCATCGGCACCACCTTTCGTCTTTTTCTGCCGCGTACCACGGAGGACCTACCGACCGTCGAGGAACCGTCGGCGGTGCCGTTGGCGCATGGCAGGGGCGAGACGGTTCTAGTGGTCGAAGACAACGCTGCCTTGCGCCGCGTCGTCATGCGCCAGCTCGGCGAGCTCGGGCTACCGGGTGTTGGCAGCCGAGAATGCTGCCGCAGGGCTGCGCTTGATGGAACGCGAGAGCATCGACCTGCTGTTGACCGATCTTGTGATGCCCGGCGGGACGAACGGGGGCGAATTGGCGCGGCGGGCCCGCCAGCGCTGGCCGCAAATCAAGGTGATTTTCACTTCGGGTTTTTCCGACGCGCGATTGAACGGCGATGCCGGGCCGCTGTCGCCCTGCACGCCGCTGCTCAGCAAACCTTATCGCAAGGAAGAGCTGGCGAGCGCCGCGCGCGAAGCCTTGGACCGCGTGCGCGAATTGGACGCCCCCGCCTAAACGGTTTTGCCGGGGCGGCGCCGAGCCCTTAAAGCAGCCCCAGATCGCGCAGACTGGCGTGACGGCCGCGGCCGATGATCAGGTGATCATGCACGGTGACGCCGAGTGGCGCCGCGGCTTTGACGATGTCCTTGGTCACCGCGATGTCCGCTTTCGAGGGGGTCGGATCGCCGGAGGGATGATTGTGCACCAGGATCAATGCCGAGGCGCCGAGGTCGAGCGCGCGTTTGATGACCTCACGGGTATAGACCGGCGTATGATCGACTGTCCCGCGCTGTTGCCTCTCGTCTCTGATCAGCGCGTTCTTGCGGTCGAGAAACAGGATATGAAACTCCTCCACGGTGCTGTAGGCGATGTGCGCGGTGCAGAAGTCGATCAGTTTGTCCCACGACCCGACCACCGGGCGCTCGCGCAATTCCGCCCGCATGAACCGCAGCGCGAGCTCGCGTACAAACTTGACCCCGGCGATGGCGGGCAGGCCAAGTCCCGCAGCGGTAAGCTCTTCGGCGTCGGCACCCAGCACCTCCGCGAGGCTGCCAAACCGTTCGAGCAGCTCTGTCACGAGCGACTCTACCTTGGCCCTCGGATTGCTAGCGAAGAGCATCAGTTCTAGCAGCTCGTAATCGGGTAGGTTTTCCGCTCCGGCTGCAATCAGGCATTGCCGCAGCCGCTCTCGGTGACTGCAATGAGAGGGTGGTATGTTCCTTGCGGCCGTAGCGAGGTGTCCTGGCGGGGCCAAATTTTTTACATCCGTCGGTCTCGGGTCGATCGACGAGGGGACCATGCTCTTCTCTTTATATGAGCGAATGCCGTTAGTTTGTACCGAAACACCTAACGTTTGATTTGCGAACACTTAAAAGTACGTTTCCAATAGTACCTCCAGAACGATTATTTTCAGATGTCTGGGGCCGCTATGACCTCGCCGGTAACTGTCCTCTTTGATCCATACAGCGGGTTACAGCAGCCCGAGATCGCGCAGACTGGCGTGACGGCCGCGGCCGATGATCAGGTGATCATGCACGGTGACGCCGAGTGGCGCCGCGGCTTTGACGATGTCCTTGGTCACCGCGATGTCCGCTTTCGAGGGGGTCGGATCGCCGGAGGGATGATTGTGCACCAGGATCAAGGCCGAGGCGCCGAGCTCGAGCGCGCGCTTGACGACCTCGCGGGTGTAGACCGGGGTATGGTCGACGGTCCCGCGCTGCTGCCGCTCGTGCCTGATCAAGACGTTCTTGCGGTCGAGGAACAGGACATGAAACTCCTCGACCTTGCCATGGGCGATCTGCGCGGTGCAGTAATCGATCAGCTTGTCCCACGAGTTGACGACAGGCCGCTCGTGCAATTCGGAACGCACCAGCCGCAGCGCCGCCTCGCGCACCGATTTGAGCGCGGCGATGCCGGCGAGGCCCAATCCGGCGCCGGCTAGCGCCTCGGGCTCAGCGCTCAGCAGCTCGGCGAAGCCGCCGAATTGTTGGAGCAGATTCTTTGCCAGCGGCTTTACGTCGGCCCGCGGATTGCTGGCGAACAGGATGACCTCGAGCAGCTCGTAATCGGGCAGAGTGTCCGCCCCGGCGGTGATCAGCCGTTGCCGGAGCCGTTCCCGATGCCCGTAATAGTGCGGCAGGTCGTCGGATGTTTCGGTGAAGCGTAATTGTTTGGGGCGACGCTTTGGGTCCATCGGGCAATCAGCCGGACGATCGGCGGCGGGCACGGAGTTTGGCCAGCATCTCGCCCGCCATGCGCGCCGGCTCGTCGGTGTCGAAGGCGCGAACAAAGTAATCGATGCCGCGCTGCACCGCCGCTGCGGTCGGTAATTCCTCCCACTCGAGGATCAGCGATTTCTGCAGGCGGATCGCTTCGCGGCCCGCCGCGAGGATCGGTCGGGCAAGAACTTTGACCGCGTCGTCGAGCGCCGGATGCGGCACCACCACGTCGACCAGGCCCCAGGCGAATGCCTCGGCAGCGCCGATGGTCTCGCCGGTCAGCAGCAGCCGGCGCGCCCGGCCGTGCCCGATCAGCTTCGGCAGCAGCGCCGCCTCGACGACCGAGGGGATGCCGATTTCGGACCTCCGGCATGCCGAATACCGAGCGCTCGCTGGCGACACGCAGATCGCAGGCGCAGGCGAGCTCGAGCCCGGCGCCGAGCGTGTAGCCGTCAATCCGGGCGATGACCGGGACGGGCAGACGGCGGAACGCGTCGCAGCAGCGATGGACCAATGTAATAAAACTGCGCGCGGCTGTGTGGTCGAGCCTCGCGATCTCGCCGACATCGGCTCCGCCGACAAAGGCGCGTTCGCCGGCGCCGGTCAGGACGACGAGCCGCAGCTGCGGGTCTGCGGCAAGTCCGCCGGCAGTTTCGACGATCTCGGCCATCAGCGACCGATTAAGGCTGTTCAGCTTGCCAGCATTGGCGATCGTCAGTCTCACGATATCGCCGCCTTCGGGCTGCTCCTCATGCCGAACGACGACATTCATCGCATGCCGGCCTCGTCGCGGAGCTCCCGACCGCCCATTTTCAAGCCTCCCGTTGCGTTCTCCGAGTGATACTCGCGGCGCGAGCCAAAACCAAACAAAAGTGCCGCCTTGGTCTGGAGCTTTGCGCGAGTGTCGGGCATAGTGACGCCGTGTTGACCGGAGGCGTTGATGGACATTATCGAGAATGCCGTGGAGCTGCGCGAGGTTTACGGCGCGCCGAGCGAGCGCTCGCTGAAGAAGCAGCTAAGCTGCCTCGACAAGCATTGCCGCGCATTTATCGAACGCTCGCCATTTCTGGTTATTGCCTCGTCGGATCCGTCGGGACGCTGCGACGCATCGCCCAAGGGCGATATGCCCGGTTTTGTCCGGGTGCTCGACGACCAGACGCTGCTGATCCCCGATCGGCTCGGCAATAACCGTATCGACACGCTCGGAAACCTGTTGGCGCGGCCGGGGGTCGGGCTGATCTTTTTCGTGCCCGGGCTCAACGAGACCTTGCGGGTCAACGGCCGCGCTCGCGTCACCACCGATCAGGCATTGCTCGAACCTCTCGCGGTCAACGGCAAGGTGCCGCGCAGCGGGATTGTGGTCGCCGCCGAAGAGATCTATTTCCACTGCGGCAAGGCGCTGATCCGCTCCGATCTATGGAACCCGGAAAAGCGCCTTCCACGGTCGCAGTTCCCTTCTCTCGGCCGCATCCTCGCCGATCAGATCGGCGGCATCTCGGTCGAGGATTCGGAGCGGCTGACCGCGGAAAGCTATAAGACCCGGCTCTATTGACGATCTGATGACTATTGGGCCGAAGCCCATTGCACCTCTTGCGGAACGAGCTTCGCATAGAGTTCATGAAGTAGCGGCTGGGTCTCAGCCAGGCTCTTGGTGATCGCCGAGCCCGCCACCGGCGTCAGCGCTACCGCCTTGTGTTTCTTTATCGTCTGCTCACTGAAAAAGCCCCAGCGGATCAAGTTGCCGACGCGCTCCTTGATCGCGAGATGACCGAGCCCCAGGACGTCCCACATTCTGCTGTTGATCTCGTCGATGACCAGAGCAGGCGCGTTCGAGTGATCGCTGCCGAAGGCGCCCGCCGACCACAAGAACATCACGATCGCCCAATACTGGTAAGTAACCAAATGGTCCATGGCGTCATTGAGATGCGCGGGGGTCAATCCCTTCTGTCGGCCTAACGCTTCGCAAGTCTGCCGCCATTTCTGGTCGTAGGCGTTGAAGAAATCGAAAATCGCCGAGATCGTCGCGCCGTCGCAATCGGCCGCCAGCCGGTGATGGGGCGCGGAGGCGCCGAATGTCTCGCACACCTCGCCGATCGTGTCGCGGCAGTGACGGTCGAAGCTTTCGCGCAATTTGCCGGTCGCGGCGATCAAACAGCCCGGGGACGGCGTGCAGGGCTGGCCTGACGCATCGAAGACTTTGATGAACCCGTCCTTTTGACAGTCCTTTATGCGCTCGATACAGGTCCGGATATCGGTCCCGTAAAACCCGTAGAGAGTGCGGTGGATCGAGCGACACGGCACGCCGTCATCCGCACTGCACCTGGCAGAGAACATGACGTGCCAATGGGCGCGCTTGTTAAGTCCGGGAAAATGATTCTGCCAAATCTTATGGTATTCTCGGAGAAACTGGGCGGTTACTCGCTCCGCGGGTTCGACCTCGGCAAAGTTAGGCTTCATTCCGAGTCACCGTCTTCATGATCTCGCGCCCCAGACACCTGAGTGTAGCGGATTCGGGACTCGCGTAAAAGGGAATCTTCCGGGAACTTGCGGGAGACACCATCAGCCGTTTGAGGGCATAATCCCGCAGTATTCCTGCCCGGAAAGGCGGTCGCCAACATCGCCGGCTTGACGCCGGCTATCGGCGAGAGGAGGTTCGAGGGTGCGAAAGTGGAGCTGCTCCGCAACGAGCCGATGGGGCTGCCGCACTGGGCGTATTACCAGCTTTTCATGACCGGCTATGGGAGTAGCAATTTGGCCCGCGTCCGCAGTATTCCTTCAGACGAGCTAGCCGCCGATCTCGCCGTGATTTACGAGCGATTTGCCGGGCTCTATGGCCCGTTCCGCAATCAGGTCGCCGTTTTCGCACACGTACCGGCGGCGTTGCGCCATCTGATGTCGATGCTGATCGAGTTGCGCGACGCCGCTACCCTGCCCAAACGGGCGCTGGAGCTGGCGATCGTCACCGTTTCCAAGCTGAACGCGTGCCACTATTGCGTTGCCCACCACACGCCGTTTTTGGTGGTCGAGGGGGTGTCGCCCGCCGGCATCGTGCGCATCCTCGACTACCGCGACCACCCGGAACTGGACGAGCGGGACAAGCTCGTCGTCGAGTACGCGATTGCCGCCTGGGAGCGGCCGAACCGCCTCCCCGACGCCCTCTTCACACGGCTCGGCCGCCATTTCAGTGAAGCTCAGATCGTCGAGCTGACCTTGCGGATTACGCTGTGCGGCTTTTTCAACAAATTCAACGACGCCCTCGCGATCGAAGAGGAAGCGGAAGCGGCCGACCGACTGGCGGCGCTCACCGCTTACGCAGGATCGTCAGGTGGCGGCCCTCCGGGGTGAGCGGCGCGGCGAAACTGAAATCATTGTACCAGCCGATGAATTCGAACCGTCGGCTTAGCTCGACGAGTGCCAGAAACTCCTGCGGAAAGAACACTTTCGCCGGCACCTCTCCTTTGATGATCACCTCTTTGCCGTGGTCTTCGACGGTGAAGGTCAGACACTCGTTATAGGTCTGCGCTATGGGGTCGATCAGTTCGGCGCGATACCGGGTGTGTACTCGCACGCCTCGTTTTCGCCTGGTCCAGCTCCTCTGATAATCGTGAAAAATGCGAAACCAGACGACGCTGTCCAAAAAGTATAGCCCGCCGGGCGCGAGCAGGTCGGCGACCCGCTCGAGGTGATCAAGCAATTCAGGGTTGGATCGAACGTAGAGCGAGCCGAGCAGCACATAGACGAGATCGAAAGGGCCGAGATCGCGGTCGAGGTGGCGCATGTCGCCCAGGACAAACGAAGCGTCGATGCCGCGGCGCTGCGCCTTGTCGCGGGCGAATTGGATCATCGGCGGGCTCAGATCGAGCCCGCAATAGGCGTAGCCCCGCTTGGACCATTCTTCCAGATAAGGCGCCGTGCCGCAGCCGAGTTCGAAGACCCGGCGGACTTTCGTCTTTGCGAATTTCTCGATCGCGGCCTCGAAAAAATCGATCTCGCGGTCGAGATTATTCGAGGCTAAGGCGATTTCGTAATAATGCGGGTGTTGGTACGCCTCCATAGCGCCATTCAGGCGGCTCGAGCCAATCGCCCCCGATCGTGCGGCGCGGCGAAGTCGAGCGCCGGGCCGAGCGGGATGATGCCGCTGGGGTTGAGGTTGCGCATCCCGCCGTAATAGCCGAGCTTGATGCCCGGTATGTCGACGGTCTCGGCGACGCCGGGCATCTGGTAGATGTCACGCGTATAGTTTGACAGATTGTGACAGTCGGCGAGGCGGCGCAGGTTGCACTTGAAGTGGCTGTAGTAGACCGCATCGAACCGCACCAGGGTTGGGAACAGCCGTAGATCGGCCTCGGTGAAGCTATCGCCGACCAGATAGCGTTGACGGCCGAGCCGCGTCTCGAGACTGTCGAGGGCCGCGAACAGCTTGCGGAAGCTGATTTCGTATGCCTCCTGGGTCCGGGCGAAGCCGCAGCGGTAGACGCCATTGTTGATCGCGTCATAGACCAAGGCGTTGGTCTCGTCGATGGCGCCGCGCAGCGCTTCCGGGTAGAGGTCGAGCGAGGTATCGCCAAATGCGTCGAACTCCGCGTTCAGCATGCGGATGATCTCTGAGCTTTCGTTGTTAACGATCGCGCGCGTCTTGCGGTCCCACAACACCGGGACAGTGGCGCGGCCGGTAAAGCTCGAGCGGGCGGCGCTGTAAACCTGATGGACGTGGAAGGCGCCGTCGACCGGCGCGAGATCGTCGAAACCGCGCGAATAGGCCCAGCCCTGCCCCTTGGGCAGGTCGGATTGCAGGATCGGGATGGTGTCCTCGAGCCGTTTCAGCCTGCGCATCAGCACGGTGCGGTGCGCCCACGGGCAGGATGGCGCGGTGACGAGGTAATAGCGGCCGGCCTCGGCTTTGAAGCCGGACGAGCCGTCGCGCGTGACGCGGTCGCGGAACCCCGATTCGGGCCGCACAAAGCTGCCGTCGCCGCCCGCCATCGGCGGGTCTTCCTGATGCCAGACGCCGTTAACGAGCATGCCCATCGCAGGTCTCCGCTTTCCGGGTAATCACGGATAAATGATCGACACGGGCCGGTCTCTCAACTTTTTTGTGCGTCGCGCGCCGGCGCTTGACCATATACGCTCACGGCGGACGACATTCTTGGTATTGAACCGAAGGGAGTGAAATGGCCCGGTTGACTAACCTTCCGGCGGCGCAGGCGAAACGCTATGCCGAGCTCGAATGCCCTGATTTCACGACGACGCCTTGGGTTGCCGGGCCGCCGCTGGCACGGCGGCGGGTTGCGATCGTCTCGTCCGCGGGCTTGGTCGTTCGAGGGGAAGAGCCGTTTCGCGGGCGCGACGCGGACTACCGCGCGATCCCGTCATCGACATCGCCCGATCAGTTGCTGCTGAGCCACATCTCGATCAACCTGGACCGCACCGGCTTCCAGGAAGATTGGAATGTGGTCTTCCCGCTCGATCGCTTGAACGAGCTCGCGGCCGAGAGGGCAATCGGCTCTGTGGCAGCGACCCATTACTCCTTCATGGGTGCCACTGATCCGGTGCAAATGGAAAGCTATGCCCACGAGGTTGCCGGGCACCTGAAGCGCGACAGGGTTGACGCCGTAATCCTCTCTCCTGTTTGACCGCTCTGCACGCGCGCCGTGAGCGCGCTCGGGCATTATATCGAAGAAGAAGGCGTACCGACGGTGGCGATCAGCCTGGTTCGGCCGCAAACCGAGAATACCAGGCCGCCGCGCGCATTATGGGTGCCGTTCGAGTTGGGACGCCCGTTTGGCCCGCCGAACGATCCGCAGTTCCAGAAGCGGGTTGTCCTGACCGCGCTGCGAATGCTCGAGACGCCAACCGGGCCGGTCGTTCTGGCGGATTTCCCGGATGATGATCCGCGGGAACGGCCGGATCCTGCCTGGCGGGCCCCCCTCGCCAAGGTTGCGGTTGCCGATGGCTCCGCCAATGCCGTCGCGACCGAGCTCGAGAGCGAGATCGTAAGCCTCGACGGCGCCTATGATGAATTCGTCAAGCAGCGCCGGCGCACCCTGGTCGGGCTCAGCGGGTTGCCGATCCCCGACGCCGGGAAGTATGTCGCCGGCTGGCTGCGCGGCGAGGCGCCCGCCAGCCCGAATTCGGAAATGTCGGCGCCGTTGACGCTTCGCTTCGCGGTGGACGATCTGAAGGCCTACTATTTCGAGGCGGCTTTGGCCGGGCCCGCCAAGCCGTCCGGCAAGCAACTCGGCGACTGGTTTTGGAACGACACCGCCGCCGGAGCGGCGATCTTCAGGCTGCGCAAGGTATATCTGACCAGCGCCGACGAACGCCTCAAGGCGATAGCGGGGCTGTTTCTCGTGCCCGGCGTGCGGGTCCCGCCGACCGGCTGATGCCGAAGCTGCCGCCGATCTTGGCCGGCAAGGACTTCGCGGCGCCCTCGGTCTTCGAGCCGGAGAACCTGTTGCGCGAGGCGCGGCGGCAAAAAAATCTGCCGAGCGCCGCAGTGCCGGAGATCTGCGTCCTCGATCCGGACGGCGACATTGTGCGTGCTCTCGCGAAAGCCGGGCGGACCTGCCGCACCGCCGGCTGGGCGTGCTACCACACCGACCTCCACGAATTCGAGCATAGGGGAGAACGCTTCGGCATCATCGGCTGCGCCGTCGGCGCTTCCTTCGCCGTGCTGCTGGCCGAACAGCTGTTTGTCTCAGGCTGCCGTTTCCTCGTCAGCATGACTTCTGCCGGGCAGGTCATCGAGCGCGGGCGGCCGCCGTATTTCATCCTGATCGACCGCGCGTTGCGGGACGAAGGCACGAGTTACCATTACCTGCCGCCGGCTGACTTCGCCGCTGCCGAGGAGAGGCTCGTCAAAGCGGCAATGAACGGCTTTGCAAAGGCGGGGCAGCCAATGTACAGGGGTGCGAGCTGGACGACCGACGCGCCTTTTCGCGAGACTGCCGCCGCGATCCAGCGCTGCCGCGCCCGCAATATTCTCGCCGTCGAGATGGAAGCGGCGGGCCTCTACGCCTTCGCCCGAGCGCGCGGCAGGCCGGTTCTGTGCTTTGCCCATGTCACCAACAAGATGGCGGTCGTCGAGGGCGATTTCGAAAAGGGCGAGGGCGACGGAAGCTCTGCCTCGCTGAGCGTCATCGCAACCGCCGCCGGCGCCTGGCGCGGATTGGCGACGAGCGCCGCCAAGCCGGTTTGACCGAGTAATACCGACCTGAGTTGATGCTGACTCGCCAAGGGAGTTGCATCGAAACCAGCTCGCGAGTAGCAGATGTTGTGGTCTGGGGAGGAGGAACCCACAATGTCTGCTTTGTCGATCCGCGATGAGATTGGTTCGGAGGAGCTGCGCCGTCGGGCGCGGCGGGAGAGCGACGGTCGCGTCAGCGCCCGGCTGATCGCGATCGCCAACGCTCTGGAAGGTATGGATCGGGCAAGCGCAGCGCGGCTGGCCGGGATGGACCGCCAGACCTTGCGTGACTGGGTTCACCGCTACAATGCGGAAGGGATTGCCGGGCTGTGCAATCGGCCAGCCCCGGGACGCAAGCCGAAGCTAACCGAAGGGCAGATGGCGGCATTGAAAGCGGTCGTACTAGCCAACCCGATCGAACGGCATGGCTGGATCTCAGAGACAATCGCGCCTGACGCATGCGTCTTCCGGACCACTGGCGAGATCGTCGATACCTGTTGTGACGCTTGGAATTGGCTGCTCGGCAAACCGGATGCATTCGATCCCGTGTTCGTGTCCTTGGCTCGACGGGGACATGTTAATCAGGTCGGTGACCGAGCTCAACGAAATCCGCAGCCGCATGCCCGGTGGTGGCGAGCGCTTGGCGTACGCGGCGTCGCACTTCGGATAAGCACAGCCGCTATAGTCGGATTTCGTGACGATCACCGCCTGCGTCATGTGCATGCGCTCGGCCAGCTGCTCCTGGGTGAGACCGGCACGGGCGCGCGCCTCGATCATCGCCGCCGCCAGCGAGAACTCCTCCTCAAGAGTATTGTAGGCCTTTGCGTATTCCGGATGCTTGCGCCAGGCGGCGAAGGATTCCTCGACCGGAAATCATCTTCCGGCTCATGTCACCTCCTCCGCACGTCGCCTGTCTCGGCTCGATTCGCTCCGCTGGTGAGCTGCAGGATTTGCGGCGCTAAAGCAGGTCGGCGACCGCGTTCCAGTAGCGTCGCATCGCGGCGATGTGATCGCCGAGAGAGCGGCCGGCTATACGGTGCAGATGGCCGCTTTCGTAGTAATTGGCCAAGGTGAGGTGCGTGACCCCGATCGATTTCCAAAGTCGCACCTCGTCGCGCCATTCGCTCTCGGCGCCGGCACCGGCCGAGACCCGCGTGTCGATGCCGATCGTTGCCGGATCACGCCCGGCTTCCTCGGCATAGCGGTGCAAGGTGGCGAAGGCGGTTCGCGCTTCCTCGCCGGGCGGGTAGGCGAGCGGCATCCAGCCGTCGCCCCATTTGGCGCAGCGGCGCAACGTCACATCGGCGTGACCGCCATACCACAACGGGATCTTGCGTCCGGAGGGCCTCGGGTTGATGCCGGCATCCTCGATCGTGTGCCATTTGCCCTTGAGGGTGACGTGCGGCTGCGCCCACAACGCCCGCATAACCTCGACCTGCTCCTCCGAGCGACGGCCGCGGTTGTGAAAATTTTCGTTGAGCCCGACGAACTCGATCTCGTTCCACCCGACCCCAATGCCGAGCCGGAATCGCCCGTCCGACAAGACGTCGAGAGAGGCGGCTTGTTTCGCGACGAGCACGGTTTGACGCTGCGCCAGGATCAAGACCTGGGTCGAGAAATCGGCGATGTTGGTGCAGCCCGCGAGGAAGCCGAACAGCACGAACGGGTCGTGGTACAAATCGGTCGATCGGGCGCGCGGTTGGGTCCAGCCGGGGCGGCTGGCGATATTGGCGCCCAGCACATGGTCGGGCGCTGCGATCCCGTGATAGCCGATCGCCTCCGCCGCTTGGACAAACTCCCGCAAGATCGCCGGCCCACCGCCGATATCGACAATCGGAAGGGCTACGCCGAGTTTCATCTGCACCTCCGCTCGTTTCCATTTCTTGCGCCGGCGTGAACATACCATGGGCGTGGGGCCGCGTTAGCATGCTCCTTGCGCAGCCAACCCGCGGCCAGCGGGGACCGCCTCACAAAACCCCAAGTTATGGATTATGATCGCCTACGTTTTTGTCGCATTTCGACAGGACGGAGAGATGTATCTCTTTTTTGTTCTTTTTTCGTGCCCGGTGTCGTAGGAGATATTCTTGGAGATAATTCCCGGTTTGACGTATTTAATTCCCGATTATGACCCAGGGAATTCCCGTTTAGCCCTGCTACGGGAATTGACGGGCAAGTGGTTGATTTAGCCCGCCATTTTCGCAGCCTAAATGGCGGTTATCGTCGAAAATCGGCGAAATTCCCGGTTTCGACGGGAAAAACCGGGAAATGAGCCGGGGCACTACCCCATCGCGGAAAAGCCGCCATCGACCGGGATCGCGGCGCCGGTGATGAAATCCGAGGCATGCGAGGCGAGAAAGACGGCGATGCCGGCGAGGTCTTCGGGGACGCCCCAGCGGCCGGCCGGGGTGCGGGCCAGCACCCGTTCGTGCAGCCCCGCGACCTGCTGGCGGGCGTCGCGGGTCAGTTCGGTGTCGATCCAGCCCGGCAGGACGGCATTCACCTGGATGTTGTCCGCCGCCCAGGCTGCCGCCAGCGACTTGGTCAACTGGACGAGCGCACCTTTGCTCGCCGCATAAGGTGCGGCGTAGGCCGAGCCGAAGAGTGCGAACATCGAGCCGATATTGATTATCTTGCCGCCGCCGCCTTGCTGCAGTAACGGGTGAGCGGCCTGCGAACATAAAAAGGCTCCCGTCAGATTGATGTCGAGCACAGCATGCCACTCGGCCGCGGTATAGGTTTCCGGCGGCTTGCGGATCGAGGTTCCGGCGTTGTTGACGAGGATGTCGAGCCGGCCGAAGCGGGCGACCGTTTGATCGATCATTGCCAGACACGAGACCTCGTCGGCGACATCGAGCGCAATGAAGGCGCTCTTTCGGCCGAACTCGGAGAACCCGGCGAGCGCCGCCTCGGCCTTCTCGGCGTTGCGCGCAGCGATGACGATATTGGCGCCCGCCGCGGCGAGGCCGCGCGCCATGCCGAGCCCGATCCCGCCATTGCCGCCGGTGACCACGGCAACCCGTCCGGAGAGGTCGAAAGGAGCCATCAGCAATCTCCCAGAAGCGGCGGAACGGCAATGTGACCCGGAACCAGCCCGGCGATCTCCGCGCGATGATGGCGCTCCTCAAGGCGCTGTGGAAGCTCCGCCCGCCGGGTGAGCCGGAGCACCCGAGCACTCGGCTGGTTCGGCGATGGCGCGAGAAGCGGTTGCTGGCGCGTCTCGAGCGTGATTGGCCCGGCGGCTTTGCGCTGCATCGCACCGGCGATCTCGTCTATGTGCCGCACCCGCTCGACATGCGCGGTCGGCACGCGCTGCTTCATCCGCCCCGGGTCCACCCCGCCGTGCTGGCGTACCTCGGGCCGGGTTCGGTCGCGATCGACGTCGGCGCCAATCTCGGCGAATGGACGGTGCCGTTCGCTCGCGCGGTCGGCGCCGCGGGGCGGGTGCTCGCGATCGAGCCGACGCCGCGCAGTGCCGCGGCTCTCGAAGCGACACTCGCTGCCAATGCGCTGCGCCACGCCGAGGTCATCCGCTGCGCGGCCGGTGACCGTGACGGCGTGGCTGAGTTCGCCGTCCCGATCGTCACCTCGGCGCGCAGCGACACCGGCACCGCCCGGATCGGCCCCGCTCTTCCCGGCCATCAGGCGCTGCAGGTTCTCGTGCGCGCTCTCGGCTCGCTCGTCGCGGAGCACGGCCTCGATCGGCTCGACCTGATCAAGATCGATGTCGAAGGCAGTGAGCGGCACGTGCTTGACGGAGCCGCCGCAATACTTTGCCGACATCGTCCGGTCCTGGTAATCGAAACCGGCCACGAGGCCGAGGGCGATCGTCGGGCAATCCACGACCAGCTGCACCGGCTGCGCTATCGAATGCTCGGTATTCTGCTCGATCACGGGATGGCGGCGGCCGATTGGCACGCCTACACCGGCGTCGATCCGCCGTTTCGCGCCGGTGACACCCACAACCTGCTGCTTGTGCCCGGCTGAAGCCCCAATCGGCCGTCGTTGCCGAGCGTCATTCGGCCAGCCGATGCAGGAGAGCCTGGGCAGCGGCGGGGGCGCGCACCTTGGCACCGTTGATAAAGTAGACAAAGCACTCCTGGGCGCCTTGCCCGAATTCCCGGCGAAGGCGGTCCGCCCACCGATCGAGAGCCTCCGGCGAATAGCCGGTGGGCTCGGATTCGGCGCAGCGCCGCAGCCGCGCATAGACGAAATCGGCGGTCGTTTCGCCAACGCCAAAGGCCGGGCGATTGTCGTCGTCGACAAGTGCGACGGCGACGCGGTGCCGCCGCAGCAGGTCGGTGAACGCAGGCGATGCGAAGCTATGATGGCGGATTTCGACAACATGGCGAATCGGGCGGTCCTCAAGCCGATCCGGCAACAATTGCAGGAAAGCGTCAAAGGCGGCTTCGTCGAAGGACGTCCATGGCGCCAACTGCCACAGGATCGGGCCGAGCTTGTCGCGCAGTTCGAGAACGCCGCTGGCAAAGAACCGCTCGATCGACGGGCCCGCCGCCGCAAGATCGGAGCGGTGCGTCGCAAAGCGCGGCCCCTTGACCGAAAAAACAAAGTCTGCCGGCGTATCGTCGTGCCACCGGCGAAAGCTCGCCGGCTTTTGCGCCCCGTAAAAGGTGCCGTTGATCTCGATCGCGGTGACTTGACGGCTCGCATGGGCGAGCTCGCCGGCCTGAGGCAGGTCCTTCGGGTAGAACGCGCCGCCGCGCCATGGCGGATAGACCCAACCGCCGATTCCGACGCGGATACGAGGTGCGGCGCTCGTCACAGTCGCGAATCCGGGTTGGGGTCAGACTGGTCGGGTCGTCGACGACGGCGAACCCAGCTCGTCAGGATGAGCCGGCGGTTCCGTCAATAGACACCCTTGAGCGGAGTTGTCTCACGCTTCTCGACCGGAGCGGGCGCCGCACCGGTGGTTCCTTGATAACCCAGGAGCTTGCTCGACAGACTCTGCTCGCCGACGATCGCGTTGGCGTCAGGCGCCTGCCCGTTGCGCGCGCCGATATCGGGCAGCCCATCCTCGGCGCGGCGCAGGCGAAAATCGGGAGCTTGCTTGCCCGGCTCGCCGGGCCCGGCCTGCTCGATCACTTGACGAGCCTGCTGGTCAGCGCTCTTTTCCTGCGGCCGCGCGGCGCCGGGCTGCGGCGGCCGCAGATCAAAATCGGGTGGCATCGTCAGCGGTGCGCGAGATTCGACCGCGAACTCGTCGGGCGAGGTCTTTTCGAGACCGATCGATCGCTTCAGGTCGGTACAGCCCGAAAGCAACAAGGCGCTTGCAGAGCAAAAATAGGCGAAAGCAAAAAGAGCGCCGCGCACGGCGCAGAACTGATGATCACAGGACATGGCACAGATCCCTCCCCACCTCGTCATTTAATGCACCTCGCGGGACGGAAGCAAGTCATCGCCCAACGAAGCCTAGGAAAAATCGCGACCGGACGCGCTTGATCCGGCTCTAGCGCGCGACCGGTCGCATCGGGTAAACCATGGTCCGATAACCGCCGCCAAGGATAGGCAGATGCAAACTCAGACGATCGGCTCGCACCAAGGTGCCGAGGCACGGCTATTTTCCCGTTCGGAAGCCCTCGGCGGGGCAATTTTTGCTGCGCTGCTCGGTGCCTTCCTGATTTGGGGAGTTGGCTTTTCGCACATTGACGTGCTGCACAACGCGGCTCACGATACCCGGCACTCCGCGGGCTTTCCCTGTCACTAACCGGCATGGCCGCGCTCCGCCGCCTGATTTTTGCGGCGCTCTACGCCGGATCGCTGGCGGGCATTTTCGCCACCGTGGCCCATCAGGTCGGTACGGTGCCGCTGATCCTCCAAGCCGAGGTCTACGAGAAGCCGGCAGCGCCTGCGCTGGCGTGGGAGCCGGAGGCCGGCGCCGAGCGCACTGCCTATACATTGCTTGCGGATGTCCTGACCGGCATCGGTTTTGCGCTTCTGCTCGTCGCCGGGCTCAGCCTGCGCGGCGGCGAAGTCACTTGGCGGGAGGGTCTCTTTTGGGGCCTGGCAGGATTTGCCGCAGTCGCCGTGGCGCCGAGCCTCGGCCTGCCGCCGCAACTGCCCGGAAGCGAGGCCGCTCCGCTCTTCGAGCGTCAGATCTGGTGGCTATGGACCGCTGTTTCGGCCGGGTGCGGGTTGGCACTGCTCGCCTTGACAAAGCGGCCGCATTGGACGGTCCTCGCGGCGATTCTGCTGGTGCTGCCCCATCTTTACGGGGCGCCGGAACCAAATGAATATGTGGCCGCGGTGCCCGCTTCGCTTGCCCGTCACTTCGTCGTCGCCACCACTGTCGTGAATTTCTTGTTTTGGCTGATCCTGGGCGCGGCTAGCGGATATTTCTACGGTCGCTTCAAATTACCGGGTGTTGCCGGCGCGGGCACTCCCGCATGGCGGCCCCTCGCTGACCAAAGCGAGCTGAAATGAATGCCCCGGCATGACCCGATCTGTTATGCGGGCTTGGTCAATTGGCAGATGTCCGGGCCTCTTCGGGTGGACGAACCTTCTGAAAATTAATCAACAGCAGAATATCGTAAAGGGCCTTGACCGCGCCGCCGATCAGCAGCGGCCAGCCAAAGGGGGAAAGCGCCAGCAAATAGCCCGAGATCATCGAGCCGGCCGCCCATGCAAAGGTTTTGGGTACCGCCGTTAGACTTGCCGCCGCCGGCCGTTCTTCGGGTGTCACTACCGCCATCACATACGAGGCCCGAGTTGGCACGTCCATCTGCGACAATGCACTGCGCGCGAGCAGCAGTGCAATCGCGGTGGCGAGGTCGGGCGCGAAGGGGATCAGCATCAACAGGATGTTGGATGGTAAATGCGTGAAAACCATCGTGTTGATCAGCCCGATGCGCGCCGCGATCGGCACCGCGACAAGATAGGATAGCGCCGAGCACAGGCTGCTCCAGAACAGGATCGCTGCGGCTGTCGTGATCGAAACCTGGAAAGCCTCGTAGAGCCACAGCGCCAGCAGCGACTGCACCAGGAAGCCGGTTCCGAACGAATCCATGCCGAAGAGCGCAGCCATGCCGTAAACCAGGCGCTTTGACTGCTGCAGCGGTACCGTCGGAGCCTCTTCGGCGATCTCGACGGCTGGCGAGAGCGGCCGGTACAGCATGAAGGCGATCAGCCCCAGCACTGCATAGAGGCCAAACATAAGCTGCATCGCCGCGGTAGTGGAGCGGCCGATCCAGATGCTGATGAAGTCGGGAAGTGCAGCTGCGAGCACGCCGAGCGCGGTCGCACAAGAACCGATCAGACTATAGCGCGCAAACAGCGCAGTTCGCCGGCTCGGCTGAATTGTTTGGGTGAGCACGGTCTGCTCGAGCGGTACGAAAATGCTCGCGTCGCCTGAAGTCGGGTTCATCGTTCCGACAAGGGCAATGACGAGCAGCGGCCAGAAACTCGTGATTACCGCAAATCCGGCCCCGGTAGCCGCCATCAGAACTGCTGCCGCGAGCAGGAGCAGGCGTCGGGAATGCCGGTTTGCGATCCATCCGACCCAGAGGGTAAGTAACGCCGTACCGATCAGCGTACTGGTCACGATTGCGCCAATCGCGAGCGCACTGAAGCCGAGCTTGATCAAATAGATCGGCAGCAGCAGGGCGACAAAGCCGTCACCAAACGCCCGCACGCCCCGCGCTCCGAGGACACGCAGCGCATCGGCCGAAATCCCTGGGGGGATCGGCCGCCACCACTCGTCACCAACTGCCAAGCCGACCGTCATGCCTCAGCTCCCACGCATGACCAGGCGCAACCCCGACGTCAGCGTCAGCGGCGCCCATGCAGTGCCGCAACGGTGAACCCGGACAGCAGATCAGGCCCCTTCGCGACGCCGAACGCAAACGTCACTCCGGCGCGGATCTCGCCGGCCGTGCGATCATTGATGCGCGCTCCGCGGACACCGAAGTCGACGGCGATATTGTCTTGGACCTGCCAGATCGCCCCGATCAGCGCGGAACGGGTACGCAGCTCCCCAATATTGCGGTCGTAAAAGATCTCGGCGGCCGGCCGCACGATCCAATCGCGCGGGCCCTCGATGATCGTGTCGAGAAAATAATCAGCATGCTGGTCGCGGGTCAGCGCGGCGGCGGCATTGAGGTGCACCGTTCCCCAATCCCATCGCTGTGAAAGGATGCCGGCAAGGCTGAAGCCGGTGCCGCGCTCGTCGTGGATCCCGGGCAACAGGATGCCGAACTCCGTGGCGATGCTCGGCCCCGGCTTCTCCTGCAGGCTTCCCTCGCGCAGCACTCCCTTGAGCAAGGCGTCGTTGCCGATCAGCCTGGTTCCTGTGGTATCGGCGCCGAGCCCATGCGCGAGGTCGCCTTCGAGCACCGCTTCCCAGCCGCGGGTGAAGCCGTAATTGATCCTGACATCGGGTGCAAAGAGGGCGCGCTGCGACCCCTCGCGCAGATATTCGACAGGGCCAAGCTCGATCTCGATTTCGCCGCTTTCGGCGACGGCGGCATCGGTCCCGTCGAACGGGCGATAGGCCTGCGCCGCGCTGAACCAGGTGAGCAGCGCCGCCACCAGAGCGGCGGCGGCCCTCGCGCCTTTCATGGCGCCGGCCGGAACACCCAAATCGCTGCCGGCTCCTTCGAGCGCGCCCGCACGGCGACATACAGCCGGTCGAGCTCGGGCACGAACAGGGAGGTGCGCGCACCCGGCACAGTCGGTACGCGGGCAACCGTCCGATAGCCTCCGTCGCTCGGCTCGAGCACGTCGACCGCCCCTTCGCCGCAGCTCACATAGACTCGGCGGCGCTTGGTGTCGGCGAACACATCATCGGCATCGCCGCAGGTCTCGACCTTGGTCATGACATGGCCGTCCGGGCCGGAAAGCGCCAGCAAGGTCGGCGGGCTGCGAAAGACGACGAGCACCCGATGCGCGTCGGCGTCGATCGCCATCGGGAAATTCGCGCTCTGGCCTTGCGTCGGCAGCGATCGGCGGTCGCCGGTGTCGAGCCCCACGACTTCGATCTCACGGGCGTCCGGCACGTTGACAAAGACCTGGGTGCCGGTTTCGTCGATCTGAAAACCCTCCGGATGACCCTTCAGAGGGATATCGGCCAGCTTGGTCCGGCTGGCCGGATCGACCACCGCAAGGGCACCCTTGCCGTAGCCGACCAGCACCCGGTTGCGCCGGGCGTCGACCCGCACATTATCGGCGTCGTCGCGGAGCTCGATATGCCCGGTCGGCGTGAAATCCTCGCCGGCCAGCACCCGCACCGAGCCGTCGCCGGCGTTCGCGACAAATACGCTGTCGGCAAACGGGACATAGGCGACGCCTTGCGGTTCGCTAAAGCCAGGGATGGTGCGCAGCACTTTGCCGGCGGCCAGATCGACCACCCCCAAGCTGTTGTTGCCAAGTTCGGCGACGAACAGCCGCTGCCGCCTCACATCGACGCCAAGATGGTCTATCCGGCCGCTCACCGCGCCGAGCGGGATCTTCGCTTCCAGTGCGAGAGGCGTGCCGGCGGACTGAGCCACGAGGGTGGCCGGCCATATCAGGCCGGCCATCAAAAGGGCCGTACGCGCAAGCACGCTCAGCTCTTGGCAATATTGATTTGCGCGAGCGCAGCCTTCAGCCCTTCGGCGAGTTTCTTGGCGTCGTCATTGGCCCAGAAATGCATGAAATAAAGGCGCGGCTGGTCGTCGAGCATGTGGTTGTGGATCGCCGTGACCTCGATCCCGTGGTCACGCAAAGCCTTCAACACCGGGTTCACTTCTTTGGCGATCAGCACGAAATCGCCGGTTATCGCGGCTTTGCCGCCGCCGGTCGGCTGGAAATTGATCGCATTGGCCGAGCCCATTGGCGGCGGGACATTCATGCCGCCGTCCTTGATGGGTTCGGCGCGCGGTATGCCGAACTGGTAGACGCCGCCGTTATTGGTGCCTTTGGCGCCCAGTATCTGATCGATCGCGGTGGTGTCGAGATCGATCGGCGGCGGCGGCGCGGCGGGGGCGGCAGAAAACGGCGTCTTGCTCTCGGCGAGCGCGGTGTGGAGCGCCGCCGCCAGCTTTACCGGATCGCCGTTCGCCTGCACATGCATGTACATTGTGAAAGGCTGGTTGCGCAGCAGGTGATTGTGCAGTGCCGTCACCTCGATGCCGCTCGCCGCGAGCTTTGTCATGACCGGAGCGACCTCGTCCATGGTCAGCACCAGATCGCCCATCACCATGCCCTGCTCGCCCATCTTCTCGAAGGCGAGCCAGCCGCCGAGCGCAAAACCGGGTTTCAGCTCAACACCGTCGAGTGTGGCTTTGATATCGGTGCG
Organism: uncultured Alphaproteobacteria bacterium; assembly: GCA_963698995.1. Taxonomy (GTDB): domain Bacteria; phylum Pseudomonadota; class Alphaproteobacteria; order ATCC43930; family CGMCC-115725; genus AP-15. The sequence continues at coordinate 32,433 of CAVOTD010000066.1, forward strand.
CGGTAGGCCGACGCGGTAGACGCCGCCCGGCATCGCCGAGCCGGTCTTTCCAAGCGCCTCGCCAACGCGCGTCTGCCAGTTGTCATCGGCGGCAAAGGCAAGGCCGGACATTCCGGCGAGAAGAGCCGCCAGCGCCACCATTCGCATATGGAACTTCATCCTCATCCTCCTTCAAAAGGCGTGGAAGCGGGCAGATTGTGGTCCGCCACCTATCATCGGATTGCCGCGACGAGGTAGAGCACAACCCCGGCCGCCGAGCAGGCCAGCAAGGTCTGGATCATGCCGGCCTTGAAACGGAAGATCGCAATGATGGCGGCGATGGAAAAGAGGACCGCCCACGGTTCGATGCTCGCCGCCACCGGCGCATCAAAGGAGAGGCCGAAGGCTCGCACATGCGTTGACTGGCCGAACCATGTGTGCAGCGCAAACCAGATCGCGAGGTTGAGGATGACGCCGACAACCGCGGCGGTGATCCCGGCGAGCGCGCCGTTCAGCAGCTTGTTGTCGCGCAGACCTTCGATAAAGGGTGCCCCAAGACCGATCCACAGGAAGCACGGCACGAAGGTGCACCATGTTGCGAGCAGGCCGCCGAATGTGCCTGCTACCATCGGCGGCAGCGAGCCTGGATGCCGGAAGGCCGCCAGAAATCCGACGAACTGGACGACCATGATCAGCGGGCCCGGCGTCGTCTCGGCCATGCCGAGCCCGTCCAGCATCTCGCCGGGTTTGAGCCAGCCGTAGGTCTCGACTGCCTGCTGCGCCATGTAGGCGAGTACCGCGTAGGCGCCACCGAAGGTGACAACGGCCATCTTCGAGAAAAAGGCGGCGATATCGCTGATAGACGTTGCCAGTACCGAGCATCGCCATCAGCGCGAGTACTGGCACGAGCCACAGCGCGAGCCATATGGCCGAGACGCGCATCGCGCGCACGACCGTCGGCCGGGCGTGCTCGGGCAGCTCCTCGCCGAGCAGGCTTTCCACCGAGCTGCCTGCCGCTCCGCCATGGCCGTTACCGCCGACTTGAAACGCCCTCGACCCGGCGCGCGCACCGACAAAGCCGATGATGCCGGCGGAGAGCACGATCAGCGGAAACGGCATGCCAAGAAAGAAGATGCCGATGAAAGCCGAGGCAGCGACCCCGAGCATCGGCCAGCTCTTGAGCGCACGACTGCCGACGCGATGAACCGCGCTCAGCACGATCGCGAGCACGGCCGCTTTGAGTCCGAAGAACAGCGCCGCGACTGCCGGCACATTGCCGAAGGCGGCGTAGACATAGCTCAACGCCATGATGCAGAAGATGCCGGGTACGATGAAAAGCCCGCCGGCAATGATCGCGCCCGGCCAGCGGTGCATCAGCCAGCCGATATAGGTCGCAAGCTGCTGCGCCTCGGGTCCGGGCAGCAGCATGCAGTAACTCAGCGCATGCAGGAACCGCGTCTCGCCGACCCATCGCTTCTCGTCGACGATGATGCGGTGCATCACCGCGATCTGGCCGGCGGGCCCGCCAAAGCTGAGCGCGGCGACGCGCAGCCAGACCCGGGTCGCCTCGCCGAGGGAGACGCCGTGAGCGGGGCCGGTGCGGCGAACGGCATCGGCGAGGGAAGCTTCGGCCATCGCTTCTCCTCTCAGGCGCTCGCCGGAGGCGTCCAGTTGTGGGTCTCCCCCTGCAAGGAGCGGCACCAGGTGTAGAGGGCGTCGTACATCACCATCCCATGCGCGAGCATCGCGTGGTCGTCCGCAAAATTGGCGGAGAGCCCGAGCGACAGGGCGAGCAGGCCGGGCGATTGCGGCGAGAGCTCGAGACGCGCCGTATCGGCGCCGCGCACAATCAGCGCCAATGCGTCGAGTGCTCGATCTTCGATGCCATAAACCTCGAGAAAGGCATCGAAGCTGCACCGCTCACCGTCATGCGAGAACGGCTCGGCACCGGGGATGTCATAGGCCGTGGCACCGGTTTCCGCGGCAACGGCAAAGACCCGTTCGGTCGGCACGAACAGGAATTCGGCTGCCGGATCGATAAACCGCCGGATCAGCCAGGGACAGGCGATCCGATCGATTTTGGGGCGCTCGCGGGTGACCCAGGAGCGTCGTTCCGCATCCCGCCTGTTGCGCATCGGCAACCGGTTCTCGGCCCATCCGGCGATTCCATATTCGAGATACTTTGCGTCCACGCCGGCGCGCCGTAGAGCCGACGCCGCTTCCTGGCCGACTTCATGGCCATGGGCACAGTAGACAATAACCTTGCGTCCCGGCGGCAGCTCCCGACACCAGTTTTCGATTTCGTCAGGATCTCGTCGGATTGCACCGACGATCATCCGATTGTCGGCAGCAAATGCTGAAAGGCGCCGAACGTCGATCAGGATAGGCGCCGCGGCCGTGCCGATCGCGCCGTATAGATCCTTAGAGGAAGAGAAATGGGGTTTCGATCCGTCCATGTATGCGCACTCCTCGCGTGAGCGAAGTTGCGCAGAACTTGGACGAGGCGCCGTCTAACGGGGTGCCTGCATTACCCCGATGCCTTTCATCGTAGATCGGGCTTGCGACGGATCGCAACCATTAAGGAGCTGCAGCGCCGAACTCAGTGGGCTTCCCGCCGCAGTAGCAGGCCGTCCAGCAACATGGCCGCGACGCCGATGCAAATCGCGCTGTCGGCCAAGTTGAAGGCCGGCCAATGCAAAGAGCCGATGTGGAAGTCGAGAAAATCGACAACCGCACCGAGGCGGACCCGGTCGATGACGTTGCCGACTGCGCCGCCGATGATCAGCCCAATCGCGACGGCGAGGAAGGGGCTTCCGGCTCGGCTCAGCCAATAAATCAGCACCGCCACGATTGCGGCAGCCGCGAACGAGAAGACGAGGGCGTTAAATCCGGCGCCGCCATTGAACAGGCCAAAGCTGATGCCGCGATTGTACGTCAATGCGAGATTGAAGAATGACGTTACCGTCACGCGATCGCCGACGACGCGCCCGGCGAAAACTGCGAGAACCGCGGCCTTGCTGAGCTGATCGAGGATCACGACGACAACTGCTGTGGCGAGCCCGCGCGCCAGTATCATCCGGTGCTCTCCGCGGCCGGCTGCATAGCAGCCCGATCGATGACGGCAGCGCATCGCCGACACAGATCGGAGTGGCCCGGCACGTGGCCGACCTCTGGCAACACCCTCCAGCAGCGCTCGCAGCGCTCTCCGGGCGCCGGCGCCACTCGCGCGCCGACATTCGGCACATCCGGCAGAGTGAAAGCGTCCTCGGGTATCGGCTCGGGCCGCACTGTTGCTGCCGACGTGATGCACAATTCGGCGAGATCGACCTCGGCGAGCAGATCGGCCAGCCGTTGCGGGACAAAGAGCTCGACGGCGGCCTGCAGGCTCGATCCCAACCGCTTCGCTCCACGCTCGAGCTCGAGCGCGCCGGTGACGACGCGGCGCACATCGCGCAACTCCGCCCAGCGTAGACCAAGCGCCTCATCACGCCATAGGGCCGGCACGTCGGCATAGAGCTCGAGATGGATGCTCACCCCCGGCGCGTCACCGTGACGAGCGAGCCAAGCCTCTTCGGCGGTGAAGCAAATAACCGGGGCCAGCCAGCGCGCCAAGCAGTCGAAGCTCCGGTCGAGGACGGTGCGCACCGCGCGTCGCCGGATATCGTCCGGCGCATCGCAATAGAGCCGGTCCTTGCGGATGTCGAAATAAAAGGCCGAGAGATCGGTCGCGCAGAAATTATGCAACGCCGCGAACATGCCGTGGAAATCGAACGCTTCGACCGAACCACGAACCGTCCTGTCGAGCTCCGCCAGCCGATGCAGGACCCAGCGTTCGAGTTCCGGCATCGCCTCGATCCCGACCTTCTCGGCGTCGCAAAAACCGTCTAGCGCGCCCAACAGGTAGCGCAGCGTGTTGCGTAGGCGGCGATAGGCATCGCTGTGGCGTTTCAAGATCTCCGGGCCGATGCGGACATCCTCGGAGTAATCCGACCCGACGACCCAAAGGCGCAGGATGTCGGCCCCGCTCTGCTGCATGACCTGCTGTGGCGCAATCACGTTGCCGAGCGACTTCGACATTTTGCGCCCGTCTTCGTCGAGTACGAACCCGTGCGTCAGCACGGCATCGTAAGGGGCGCGGCCGCGCGTTCCGCAGGCCTCGATCAGCGAGGATTGAAACCAGCCGCGATGTTGATCCGAGCCTTCGAGGTAGAGATCGGCGGGCCAACGGAGCTCAGGCCGTTGCTCGAGCACAAACGCGTGTGTCGAGCCCGAATCGAACCAGACCTCGACAATATCGGTAACCTTCTCCCACTCGGCAGCGTCATAGGCGTTGCCGAGAAATTCCGTCGGGTCTGCGGTAAACCAGACATCCGCTCCGGCTTGCTCGACGGCGGCGGCGATGCGTTCGACGACGACCGGATCGCGCAGCGGCTCGCCGGTTTCGCGATGGGTAAAGACAGCGATCGGCACACCCCAGGCGCGTTGACGCGAGACGCACCAGTCCGGCCGGCTCTCGACCATCGCCTCGATCCGGTTACGGCCTTGCGGCGGGATCCAGCGGGTCTCGGCAATCGCTGCCAGCGCGGTCTGCCGCAAGCCGTTCGTCTCCATGCCGATGAACCACTGCGGAGTGTTGCGAAAGATCAGCGGCGCCTTCGATCGCCAGGAATGCGGGTAGGAATGCACCAACGTGCCGCGGGCCAGGAGCCCGCCGGCTTGGTCGATCGCCGCGATGACCGCCTCGTTCGCGTCTCCTTGCCGGCCGTCCGGCCGATAGATCGTACGGCCGGCGAAGAGCGGCACATTCGGGAGATAAATGCCCATCGGCAGAAACCGTGTCCGGCACCGGCAATTGGTTCGCCTGGCCGAGCTCGAAATCGTCGGCGCCGTGTCCGGGAGCGATGTGCACGAGCCCAGTCCCCTGATCGGCCTCGACAAAGCTTGCCGCCAGCGATGGGACATCGAAATCGTATCCCTGCCCGCGCAGCGGATGCGCTGCCAAAGTCCCGGCGAGCGCACTCGCCAGGAAAACGATCGATTACCGAATATTCGTCGATCCCGACGCGCGCGGCTAGCTCCTCGACCAAGGGTTCGCTGCCAGCAGGGTCTCGCCCGGCCTCGCCCGGCTGCCTTCCGCCGCTTTTTCCACTCGGATCACCACGTAATCGAGGGCGGCACTGAAGGCGATGGCCCGGTTGCCGGGCAAGGTCCAGGGTGTCGTCGTCCAGATCACCGCCGCGGCGCCGGCGCAGCGTCGGCCGGACGGCGCGCAGGATCGGGAAACGCACCCAGACAGTGGTCGATTTGTGGTCGTGATACTCGACTTCCGCCTCGGCCAGGGCGGTCTGCTCGACGACCGACCACAATACCGGCTTCGATCCTTTGTACAGCGCGCCATTGAGCAGAAACTTGCCGATCTCGCGAACGATCTGCGCCTCGGCCGAATAGGCCATCGTCGTGTAGGGATTGTCCCAATCGCCGACGACACCGAGCCGCTTGAAGTCGCGCTTCTGCACCTCGATCCAATGCGCCGCGAATTCGCGGCACTCGCGGCGGAACTGGTCGATCGGCACACTGTCCTTCGATTGCTTCTTGGCCCGGTACTTCTCCTCGACAATCCATTCGATCGGCAGGCCGTGGCAGTCCCAGCCCGGCACATACGGCGCGTCCTTGCCGAGCATCTGCTGGGCGCGGTTGACCACATCCTTGAGGATCTTGTTGAGCGCGGTGCCGAGATGAATGTCGCCGTTGGCGTAGGGCGGTCCGTCGTGCAGAACAAATTTCTCGCGCCCGCGCGACGTCTCGCGCAACCGGCAATAGAGGTTCATTTCCTCCCAGCGCGCGAGGATCAGCGGCTCGCGGTTTGGCAAGTCCCCCCGCATCGGGAACCCAGTCCTGGGCAGAAAGACGGTCGGACGATAATCCGTCGACATGGGCAAAGCACTTTCTGGAGCGAACCAGGTAAATAAGGAACGGCCCGCACCCCGTCAACGAAGGCACCATCGGCAGGGCTGCAGGCGCTATGGGTGGGCCGGAATAGCGGCGAGCATGGCGCGAGCCCGGACAGCGTCATCGGCGATTTGCGCCTTCAGCTGGTCGACACCGGCGAATTTCCGCTCCGGCCGGATGAAATCGACGAGGGCGACGCGCAAATGGCGTCCGTAGAGGTCGACGTCGGTATCAAAGAGGTGCGCCTCGAGACGCGGCACCAAGCCTCCGACGGTCGGGCGAAAACCGATATTGGCGACCCCGTCGACGGTGCGACCGGCGAGCGGATCGTCGGGACCGTCGCCGGAAATCCGTACGGCATAGACCCCGAAGGCCGGGTGCAGATAGTCGTCGAGCCCGAGGTTGGCGGTCGGAAAGCCGATCGTCCTGCCGCGCCTGTCGCCGGTCGCGACACGGCCGTCGATTTCCCAGTATCGGCCGAGAAGCGCCGCCGCCTCACGCGGGGCTTCCCGGCTTTCAACAATTCACGGATATGGGTCGACGAATAGATGGTCTCACCCTCGCCGCGCACCGGCTCCAACACGGTGACCCCGAAGCCATGTTGCAGACCTGCGGTGCGCAAGAGATCGGATGTTCCGCGGCGGCGGTTGCCAAAGGTGCAATCCCAGCCGACCACGACGTGCGAGGCGCCGATCGCGCCAACGATGATTTCGGCGATGAAATCCTCGGCGCTTTTGATCGAAAAGGCGAGATCGAAATGCTGAACAAACAGCAGATCGATGCCGAGCCGCGCCAGCTCGCGCTCCTTGACGCGGAACGGGGTCAGCCGAAACGGTTCGGTTGTCGGGACGAACACACTGCGCGGGTGCGGTTCGAAGGTCAGCACCCCGGTTGGCCAGCCCGGCGCTCGCGCGAGATCGCACACCTGGCCGATCAGCACGGCGTGACCGCGGTGCAGGCCGTCGAAATTGCCCATTGCAAGGACACGCATCCCCGCGGGTGATTCGACCCGGGGCCGGGATGTCGGATGACGCGGATCACAGCAGTTGGGCGCGGTAGGGTTTCATGATCAACCGGTTGCCGCGAAAATAACCTGACCGGTGCCCGGAGGATAGCGGATCGCATCGATAGGACGGCAGACCCGGCGAAACCGGTTATAATAAACGGAACATGCCGCCGGAGATGGGTTTGCCGCAAACCGCCACGAGACCTGCCGCGATAGCGGCTCTGGAGGACGTCTCCGCGCCGTTACGGGAGGCTTGGTATTACGCCGCGCCGAGCCGGCGGCTGAAGCGCCGAGCGATGCTGGCAAAGGTCATGCTCGGCGAGCCGATCCTGATCGGCCGCGACGCAGCCGGTGCGCTCTTCGCGCTGCGCGATCTGTGTCCGCACCGCGGCATGCGGCTCAGCGCCGGGCGTTTCGACGGACATCGTGTCGAGTGCTGCTACCACGGCTGGCAGTTTGACACGAGCGGGCGCTGCACGCTGATCCCCTCGCTGGTGCCAGGGCAGGCGTTTGACCCCGGCCGCATCCATACGCGCAGCTACCCGGCATGCGAGGTTCAGGGGAATATCTGGGTGTTTTTTGGCAAAGACCCGGCCACCGCCCCGGACATCCCGCTGCTTGAGGGCTTCGACGACGAGCGTCGGCCCGATCTCGTCGAATGCGTCAATTTCGCCGCCGCGATCGATCACGCCGTCGTCGGGCTAATGGATCCGGCGCATGGACCCTTTGTGCATCGCGCCTGGTGGTGGCGATCGCGCCGGTCGATCCGGCATAAGGCCAAGGTTTTCACCCCGTCCCCGTTCGGCTTTACGATGGATCGTCACGCCCCGTCACAAAACTCGCGGGCCTATCGGCTGTTGGGCAGCGCGCCGCAGACAGAGATCGTGTTTCGGCTGCCAAGCGTGCGCGTTGAGCATATCCGCGCCGGCCAGCATCGCGTGGGCAATTTGACGGCGATCACGCCGGTCGACGACCGGATGACCGAGATCCATCACTGCGTTTACTGGACCTCGCCTTGGCTCAACGCCCTGAAGCCCTTTCTGCGCCGCTATGTCCAAGCATTCCTGCAGCAGGACCGCGACATCATGGAGCGCCAGCAGCAAGGGTTGCGGTTCGACCCGCCACTGACCCTGATCGACGACGCCGACACCCAGGCGAAGTGGTATTATCGACTCAAGCGCGAATACCGCCACGCTTGCGCGGAGGGACGCCCCTTCGTGAACCCGGTAGCGCCGCGCACGCTCGAATGGCGCAGCTGACAGCGCGCCGTCGCGCGATATTGTTTTTATTGCATGATTGCCGTAATCGAGCTGGCGGTAGGACACGACCGGCAGAAGGACGAGCCAGGTGACAACGGAGATCGAGCGCGCGCTGGCCGAGATACACTTCGGTCCGGACGGTCTGGTGCCGGCGATCGCCCAGCAGCACGATACCGGCGAAGTACTAATGATGGCATGGATGAACCGCGATGCCGTCAGAACGAGCCTGATCGAGCGCCGCGCCTGCTACTGGTCACGATCGCGGGCTAAGCTCTGGCGAAAAGGCGAGACCTCCGGGCAGGTTCAGCTGCTGCACGAGCTCCGCCTTGATTGCGACGGCGACACCGTGCTGCTGCTGGTCGATCAGCAAGGCGTCGCCTGTCATACCGGACGGCGCAACTGTTTTTTCCGAGCTTGGCGAGACGGCGATTGGACAACCATCGCAAAGCCGGAAATCGAGGTGGATTTGCTTTACCCGCGACAGGCCGACCAATAAGTTCGGTAAGGAGCGGGTGCTACCCGATGCCGGGCCCCGACGCAATTATGGCAATGGCGGGCACATCAGGTGCGCCTGCACCTCGGCCACCAACGCCGAGTTGAAGGGGCGGTTGGCGCAACGTGCATTGTATTGGCTGACCTGCCCATTGTAGCGCGCCGTCGCCTGAACGGCGTCGTCATGAACGGGTCCTATCGATTGTCGATAGGTGGCATCGCGGCGTTCGAGCAGCGCTTTGAAGCGAGCGACGGCATCCGGGTTGTTGACGTTGACTGTCGACCGCTCTCGCGTCAGCTGAGCATCGAGATCGCCGAGCTGGCGATTGACCGCCTCCAACGCCTGCTTCTTGGCGTTCATATCCGCCGCGAGCGTCGCAGTGGCCTGCTGCATGCACAAGCAAGTGCTGATCTCGGCGGTTTCGGGCGGGATCTGTGCTCCCGCTATGCCCGGAGCGAATAACGCTGCGAAGCCCCATCCCAAGGTCATCGTACGCCCGAAACCGATCGCAATTGCCATTATTCTCCCCCAGCCGGGCCGATCCCGGCAGCGCCAGACTAGGGCGCGGAGCGCCGCCGTAACAAGACCCGGAATTTCCGGTCGCGCTCCCGCGAAACAAGTGCGCTCGGCCGCCGAAGCTAGGTCCTCGGGGACCGGGCCGTGGCGTCAGCCAGTTCACGAACGCGCTCGGCGGCGTCATGGCCGAGCTGGGCAGCCTTGTGCCACAACTCGTCGCGCGCTTCGCCGACGCATTCTTGTTCGAACCTGGTAGCCGGCAACAGGGCCGCAACCAGCGCACCTGTGACCAGCCCGGCGACGCCGATCAGCCACGGATCGCGCTCTATCTTCTCGACAATCTGGCCGCCCGCGCGCTTGGCCACGTCGCCTGCCTCGCTCGCATGTTCCGAATACTTGCTGGCCCGATCGAGCACGGCGATGCCGGCATCGCGGACCGAGCTGATCGCTTCCTTTGCGGCGCCCGCTGCCTGATGAACCCAACCTTCACCGCGCCCTTGCTCGCGGTTGCGAAGCAACGGCTCGCCGTCTGACGCAAAGCTCTGTTCGAGAGGCCCAGCGTGACCTTCCGGCGTCCAGTCGCCGGCCCGCCGGCGCGCAGTTTGCGAAGGTTCGTCCCGCACCACGCGATTCGCCAAACCAGTATTGCTGGCCACCAGCCACGCAACGCCAACGCCGATTAATGTAAGCGGCACGCGATTGGCCAGCAGAACCTCGCCGAAGTCGCCGCCTCTCGACGATCCCATGATCATATCGGTTCCCTCTTTCATCAGACGGAAGATCGGATCACGAGACTTGATCTCGGATCCAGGCCTCATCCTCGCGGAGTGAATTCAGTGTCCGGCGCGGGACGAGCGCGTTGGCTTCGAGCCGGTTCTTTCCAAAGAACAGCAGCCCGGCGCCGAGCACGAGCGCGATAAGCCCGACAATCAGGGCGGCGAGCCATGGCGCGACGACTTTGCTTAGGCCGAGCACCGCTGCCGCCAGCAGCGCCAGCCAGCCGCTGAAAGCGATCAGCCCGCCTGCAGCAAGGGCACCGGCGCCTTGGCCCAATCGCCCTAGCTTTTCGTGGAGCTCACCCTTAAACAGGGCGATCTCCTGGCGGACTAGCGTGCCGGTCTCGCTTGCGAGATCGGAAAGGAGCGCCGCTACCGGGCGAGCGGGTCGCTGCCGTGACGCCCCGTCTGCTAGCCGGTGGCTTTCGTCGGAAAGCATCACTCGGGCCTTGCGGCACTGGAAAGCCCGGTCCCGTGTTCGACTGCCTGGCCGGGACCGCTGCCGCTCGATACCGCGGCAGTAACGGCGCGCGCGGTTTCGCTGGCCGGGCCGACCCGCGTTGCATCGCGTGCGTGCTGCGGCGCAGCCGCAGAGCCCCACAGCAAGCGCCCGACCAAAAAGCCGGTCGCGACCGCACCTAGGACGAACAATGTCGGCTGACGGCGCGCAAAATCTTCGGTCTCCGCGACGAGCTCGCTCCAGTGCTGTTCACGCACCTTGCGCGAGAAGCTTTCAACCTGCTCCGCCGCCTCTCCGATATAGCGGGCAATCATTCGATTCTGCGACCGATGGAGCGGTTGGAAAGCGCTCCATAACGCCTCGGCGATGCCCGACACCTGCTGGGCCACCTGCTGCTTTTGCTCTTGCAGCAGCGATTCGGCGGCCGATCGGGCCGCGTCGGCAAATTCGGCGACGACGCTTCCGGTGCGTTCGCCACTCGTCTCCGCCGTCGAGTTAGCCCACCCTGCCGCACGATTTTGGCCGGTCATGCTGGAGGAGGCATCATTCCTGTCTGCCATGCGGGGTTCTCCAAACTAGGGCCGAGCTGTGCAATCCTGTTTCGACAACGATTCGTTCGACCTCTGGTTCCTGCGGAACGACAGGAATTCCCGGTAAACTCGTTGTCGAACCGCTGCCACAGTTTGCTCAATAATTGAGAATATCGCGCCGGGTGGGTAACTAGGCACCGGTTGGGTCGGAGGATCGGGTGACCGCAAGCGACATGACGATGACGCTAGCCGATGGCTGAGCACGAGCTGCGGCTCGATCCCACCGACCGCGCGCGGCCGCCGGAGCGGCGGCGCGCGGCGCGCCGTAGAGGCGCCCGCAAACGCCGCTTTGCCGGCATTGCCAAGCTCGGCGTTCTGGTGTCCCTGTGGACCGTGATCTTGGGTTGTGTCGTCCTCGGGGGTTTCGCGCTCACGCTGCCCGATACCGGCGAGCTCACCCGGGCGGAGCGGCGCCCGAGCGTCACCGTCCTGGCCGCAGACGGTTCCCTGCTGACGACCTATGGCGATTTGTTCGGCCAGCCGCTGACCTTAAGAGAGATGTCGCCCTATCTGCCGAAGGCGGTGATCGCGGCCGAAGATCATCGGTTCTACAGTCATTTTGGGGTCGATCCGATCGGGCTGCTCCGCGCGGTCTTTGCCAATATCTCGGCCGGTCATATCGTCCAGGGCGGCAGCACAATTACCCAGCAGCTGGCCAAGAACCTGTTCCTGACGCCCGAGCGGAGCTTCAGCCGCAAGATCCAGGAAACCTTGCTCGCGCTGTGGCTCGAGCACCGCTTCACCAAGGATCAGATCCTCGAGATTTATCTCAACCGGGTCTATCTCGGCGCCGGCGCCTATGGCGTCGATGCCGCGGCGCATCGCTATTTCAACAAATCGGCGCGGCGAACCAGCCTCTATGAGAGTGCCGTCATTGCCGGACTGCTCAAGGCGCCGAGCCGGTTCAACCCGGCCCGCGACCGCGACAAGACCGCGGCTCGGACCGCCCGGGTTCTGACCAAAATGACCGATATCGGGTTTGTCACCGCTGATCAGGCAACCGCCGCGATGAGGGGCGGCGCGTCGCTCGCCTCCGTCGCCATGGCTCGACCGGCGGCGCGCTATTTCACGGATTGGGTCGCCGAGCAGCTCGGCGACTTTGCCGACGCCGGAAGGCGCGATCTTACTGTCGTCACCACTCTCGATGCCCGCATGCAGGCCGAAGCCGAGGCCGCGATTGCCGAAACCATCGCCCGCGACGGCGGCAAGCTGGCGGTGAAGCAAGGCGCTCTGGTGGCAATGTCGCCGGACGGCGCGGTACGCGCGATGGTCGGCGGCCGCGATTACAACCAGAGCCAGTTCAATCGGGCGACCCAAGCCCAGCGGCAGCCGGGCTCCGCCTTCAAACCGTTCGTCTATCTCGCGGGGCTGGAGGCTGGTTTGCAGCCCTTCGACCTTTTCGTCGACGCTCCGATGCGCGTCGGCAATTGGCAACCGCGCAATTATACCGGGCATTATCAGGGCGAAATGACCCTTGCCGAAGGATTGGCGCAGTCGATCAACACAATTTCGGTGCAAGTCGCTCAGCGCGCCGGCATCGGCAATGTCGTCGCAGTTGCGCACCGGCTCGGCATTTCATCACCGCTCGTGCCCGAGATCAGTTTGGCTCTGGGGACCAACGAGACCAACCTTCTGGAACTGGTCTCGGCCTATGCGCCCTTCGCCAATGGCGGGTCCGGGGTGTGGCCGCATGGCATTACCGAGATTCGCGACGGTACGGGGAAAGTTGTGTTCCGCCGCGCCGGTTCGGGGCTGGGCAGAGTGGCGAGCCCCGAATTCGCCGGCACGATGAACGAGATGCTGAGCGCCGTCATCAGCCGCGGCACCGGCCGAGCCGCCGATCTCCCCCGTCCGGCCGCCGGCAAGACCGGCACAACCCAGGACTACCGCGACGCCTGGTTTATCGGCTACACCGCCGATCTCGTTGCCGGGGTTTGGCTCGGCAACGACGACAACACGCCGATGAAAAAGGTGACCGGCGGCTCGCTGCCGGCACAGACCTGGCGTCGTTTCATGCTGGCCGCGACGAGGACGATGCCGGTGAAGCCGTTGCCGAGCGGCCGTCTGCCGCCTGGGTCGGTGATGGCCGCTGCGCCGGCGCGCTCGGGCGGCGGTTTTTTTGAAAACTTCTTCGGTCTTTTCGGCGCGAGATGACCGACCCTCTCCCGCAGTGGCACTGCGGGAGAGGGGGACCATCGCGCAGCGATGGTAGGTCCGGTGAGGCCTCCTAACGTAACGGGGAGAACGATGCCGGCACGACCAGCATATTTTCCTGCTTGATGAACTGACCGCGGGTGTTCGGCGGCCAAGCGCCCGTTGCGCGGGCCTCGTCGCGGATGCGGAAACGCTCCGCCGCATCCTTATATGCCCAGATGTGGATCCATTGATTGAGCGGGCCGAGCTCGGTGTGGCCGGCCGCCGCGAGAGGCGACAGCTTGACCCGCCCTTCGATCCTCTCGGCCCAGCGCTCGATCACGGTCGGCGCCGCTCCGGGGAGCATTGTGTAGGTGCGGATCTCATAGAGATTGCCGTGCTGGCGCGGTGTGAAGGCCGGGCAGAACGGCGCCGCGTTGACGATCTTGCTCTCCATCTCGACTTCGAATTCCTGGATCTTTGGCGGCCAGTTCGGGATGGACTGCGAACGCACCCGAGTCCGGTGCTGCAGATCGTCATAGGGCCAAATATGGATGATGTGGTTCAGTGGCCCGACTTCGGTATGAAAGAATGCGCCGAGCGGCGACACCTTGACCCGTTCGGTCAGCGCTTCCGCAAAGCGCTTCTCGACCTCGGGCACCGAGCCGGGCTGCAATCGGTAGGTCCGCATCTCAAAGATCATCGACCTCACTCCTTTTTCTGAGTTGGCGGGGTTACCTTAAAGGCAAGAATAGCGGCTAAGGTAGGCGTGCGAGCATTTCTGTTAAGAGCTCGTAAAAGCCGTCGGCATCGACCGTATTCATGAAACGAACGTTGGGCTTTCTGCCGGTCACGCCCCACCAATCGACAACCGTCATGCCGATGGTCAGCGGGCTGTGGGTCTCGACCGCGACATTGACTTCGCGTCCTTCATACAGGTCCGGGCGCAGCAGGTATCCGATAACGGCAGGATCGTGCAGCGACCTGGCACGCGAGCCGAACTTGGCGCGCCGGTTTCTCTCAAAGGCTGCCAGCAACGCGGCAACCGCCGCGCCGCAGCGGTTGGGAAGAGCGCGCAGCGCCGCGAGTCGAGCCTCGGTGGTGACCAGCCGATGCGAGACGTCGAGCGGGATCATCGTAAGCGGGATACCGCTGTCGATGACGATCGCCGCGGCGTGCGGATCGACATGCATGTTGAATTCGGCCACCGGCGTGACATTGCCTAGCTCAAAACAGGCCCCGCCCATAATCACCAACTCTTGGATCTTGCCGGCGACATCCGGCGCTTTGACCAACGCCATCGCGATGTTCGTCAATGGTCCGAGAGCGCACAACGTGATTGCTCCGGCAGCCGGCGGCACGTAACGTCTCGATCAGAAATTCGACACCATGCTGTGCCTGCAGCAGCAGCGTCGGCTCCGGCAACAGAAGACGGTCGCGCTCGGTTTCGACATGCGCCAGCTCCGCCGTCTCCAGTGGACGCAACAGCGGTCGAGCACACCCCGCATAAACCGGAACTTCAAGATGCCCGGCCAATTCGCAGACCCGGCGCGCATTACGCTCGGTCTGCGCCAGCGGCAGATTTCCGGCGACGGCGACAATGCCGAGGACCTCCAATTTGTCCGACGCCGCTAGTGCCAAGAGGATCGCAACGGCATCGTCCAAACCGGGGTCGGTGTCGATGACGATAGGCCGCCGATTCATCTTCCGGCCGATTTCGATCTACCGCCGCAGCACCAGCAGCTTCTTTATTTCAGCGATCGCCTTGGCCGGATTGAGGTTCTTCGGGCACGTCCGGGTGCAGTTCATGATCGTGTGGCAGCGATATAGCCGGAACGGGTCCTCCAGATCGTCGAGACGCTCGCCGGTCTTCTCGTCCCGGCTGTCGGCAATCCAGCGATAGGCCTGCAACAGCACAGCCGGCCCTAAGTAACGCTCGCTGTTCCACCAATAACTCGGGCAGGCGGTTGTGCAGCAGAAGCACAGAATGCATTCCCACAACCCGTCGAGCTGGTCGCGCTCCGCGATCGATTGCGGCCGCTCGCGGTCGGGGGGCGGCGGGCTAGCGGTCTGCAGCCAGGGTCGGACTCGACTGGTACTGCGCAATGACGTGGGTCAGATCCGGGACCAGATCCTTGACGACCGGCATGTGCGGCAATGGGTAAATACGTATGGCACCTTCGATGTCCTCGATCGCCTGCAGACACGCGAGCGTATTGGTCCCGTCGATGTTCATCGCGCAGGAGCCGCAAATCCCCTCACGGCACGAGCGGCGAAACGTCAGTGTCGTATCGATCTCGTTCTTGATCTTGATCAACGCGTCGAGGACCATCGGACCACAATCGTTGAGATCGATCTCGAAGGTGTCGATGACAGGGTTTTTTCCGTCGTCCGGGTTCCAGCGGTAAACCTTGAACTCGCGCAGCCGGGTGGCGCCGGGCGGCCCGGAAAAGGTCTTGCCGACCCCGATCTTCGAATTTCTTGGCAGAGTAAATTCGGCCATCGGCAGTCCTAATCTCCGAGCCTAAATGATGCCGGAAAATGCGGAAAAGCTGTTCTGCGCCTTTCGGGGCGGAGAGGGTAAAGTGAGCGTCCCTGGAGGTAGCGCAGTGGGGTACAAGCCATGTCAGAAACTCAATGTCAAAACTCAATAAACGCGCGCCTTGGGCGGGAACGCTTGTACCTCGTTCGATAGGGTAAACTGATGCACCGGACGATAACCGATCTTGACCGCGTTTTCGCCGTCGAGCCACGCCAGGGTGTGTTTCATCCAGACGCGATCATCGCGGTCGGGGTAATCCTCGCGGGCATGAGCGCCTCGACTCTCTGTCCGATTCTCGGCCGAATGCAAGGCCACCACTGCCTGCTCCAACAGATTTTCGAGTTCGAGGGCTTCGACGAGGTCAGTGTTCCAGATCATCGAGCGGTCGGAAATCCCGAGATCGCCCAGGCTGTTGGCGACGACATCGATCCGGCTGACACCTTCTCTTAGCACCTGAGCGGTGCGAAACACGGCGCAGTTGTTTTGCATGACGCGCTGCATGTCGAGGCGTATCTCGGCGGTCTTGCGCGGGCCGCCTGATTGCCGCGTTGCGTCGAGCCGGGCGACCGCCTGATCGCCGGCGCTGCTCGACAGCGGCTTGTGCGGCTGCACCGGGTTGCACCAATTCGCCGGCGCGATGCGCCGCGGCACGGCCGAACACGACGATATCGAGCAGCGAATTGCAGCCGAGCCGGTTCGCGCCGTGCACCGAGACGCAGGCCGCCTCACCGATCGCCATGAGGCCTGCAACGGTGGCATCGGGATCATCCACGCTGGGCCGCAGCACCTCGCCGTGGTGGTTGGTCGGGATGCCGCCCATGTTGTAATGCACGGTCGGCAGCACCGGGATCGGTTCGCGCGTGACATCGACGCCGGCAAAAATCTTGGCAGTCTCCGAGATCCCGGGCAGGCGCTGGTGCAATATCTCAGGCGCAAGGTGCTCGAGGTGAAGAAGGATGTGGTCGCGTTCCGGCCCGCAGCCGCGGCCCTCGCGGATCTCGATCGTCATCGCCCGGCTGACGACGTCGCGCGACGCGAGATCCTTGGCGTGCGGCGCGTAGGCTTCCATAAAGCGCGCACCTTCGCTGTTGGTCAGATAGCCGCCTTCGCCGCGCGCGCCCTCGGTGATCAGGCATCCGGCGCCATAGATCCCGGTCGGATGAAACTGTATGAACTCCATATCCTGCAGCGGCAGCCCGGCGCGCAATACCATCGCATTGCCGTCCCCGGTGCAGGTGTGGGCGGAAGTGCAGGAGAAATAGGTTCGCCCATACCCGCCGGTGGCGAGGATCACGAGATGGGCACGAAACCGGTGCAAAGTACCGTCCTCGAGGTTCCATGCCATGACCCCGCGGCAGGCGCCCTCCTCATCCATGATCAAATCGAGGGCAAAGTATTCGACAAAGAATTCGGCGTTGTTCCGCACACATTGCTGGTAGAGCGTGTGGATGATCGCGTGACCGGTGCGGTCGGCCGCAGCACAGGCGCGGCGCGCTGGATCGCCGTCGCCGTAATCCATCATGTGGCCGCCGAACGGGCGTTGGTAGATCCGGCCGTCTTCGGTCCGCGAGAACGGGACCCCATAATGTTCGAGCTCGATGACCGAGGGGATCGCGTTGCGGCACATGTACTCGATCGCGTCCTGGTCGCCGAGCCAGTCGGAGCCTTTGACGGTGTCGTACATGTGCCAGCGCCAGTCGTCGGGCCCGACATTGCCGAGCGCGGCGCTGATCCCGCCCTGCGCCGCGACGGTGTGGCTGCGGGTCGGGAAGACCTTGCTGATACAGGCGGTGGTGAGCCCCTCGATCGTCGTTCCCAGCGTTGCCCGCAGACCCGCGCCGCCGGCGCCGACGACCACCACGTCATAGCTGTGGTCCGTGATCTTGTAGGCCGGCGGCATCGCGGGGCCGCCAATCAACCTGTCGATCCGAGCGCAATGCTCAGCACGGCGAAAATGCCGGCGACAGCGAAGCCAAAACAGAGCAAGCCAAGGATGGCGAGGAGACCGAGTTTGACGAACTCGGCATGGACGTAATCCTCGATAACCACCCGGAGACCGAGGAACGCGTGATAGAAGGTCGCGATCAGCAGCAATATCAGGAGAATCGCCGCGAGCGGAAGACTGACCCAACTCTGCACGGTCTCAAGATCGGCACCGACCAACCCGATGACGGCGCTGACGAACCACAAGGTTAGGGGGATCAGCGCAATGGCGGTGAGCCGTTGCGCCCACCAGTGCTCAACCCCTTCCTTCGCCGAGCCCAGCCCGACGGCGCGGCCGAGGGGCGAGCGCATCCGCGATGCCATCATTTCAGGAAACCCAGCGAGAGATCCCGGCGACCCAGGCGGCCAAGGTCAAAAAGGCGGTCGCACCGACAACGATCCAACCGCCAAGTATGTCGATTTGAGGTCGAGCGCGTGTCCGGTGTCCCAGACCAGATGCCGGATGCCATTGCACAGATGATAGAACAGCGACAGGCTCCAACCAAACAGCAGCAGAAGCCCGAACCAGGAACCCAGAAAATCCTGGACACCCTCGAAGGCATCGGGCCCCGAAGCGGCCGCAACCAGCCACCACACCAGCAGGAGCGCGCCGGCGCTCAGCACCACGCCGGTGGCCCGATGGAGGATCGACAGGACGGAGGTGAGTTGCCAGCGGTAGATCTGAAGGTGCGGCGACAGCGGCCGGTCGGCGGATCTCATCTACAGGCAGTTCCGGGATTGCAGGCAGCTGTGACTTAGACCGCGTGCCGGAGAGTGTCAACGGAGGCTCGCGCCGAGCTGCCGTTTATCCCCCGGCTGAAAGGTGGTCGATCTGATCGGCGAGCGCCACCAGTCGGCGGGCATTCTCGACGTGCGAGATTTTCGATCAGCCGGCCCTCGAGCAGAACGACACCCTTGCCGGCGGCAACTGCTTCGCCGTGCGCTGCGATGACTCGCCGCGACCATTCGATCTCCTGCTGCGTCGGGGCAAAGGCCGCGTTGGCTGCGCCAATCTGCTTGGGGTGGATCAAGGTTTTGCCGTCGAAGCCGAGTTCGCGGCCTTGCCGACAAGAGGCGGCGAACCCCGCCTCATCTGTAAGGTCGAGGTGCACGCCGTCGAGGATCGCCAGACAGTGAGCGCGGGCGGCAAGAATCGCAAGGTTCAGCGAGGTCAGCAGCGGCAGGCGGTCGCGGGTCGCCAGCGCGTGCAGGTCGTTGGTCAGATCCGAAGTGCCAAGAACAAGCGTTGCGAGCCCTGGGCTCGCGCCGGCGATCTCGCGAGCGTTGAGGATGCCGAGCGGCGTTTCCAGCATGCACCAGATCGGCAACTTCTCCGGTGCCCCGAGCGCATCGAGCAACGATACGGTGAAGTTTACCTGTTCCGCGCTTTCGACCTTGGGCAGCAGCACCGCATCGATCGCCATCGTCGCGGCGGCAGCCAAATCCGCATGTCCCCAAGGCGTGTCGACGGCGTTGACGCGCAACACGATTTCGCGCCCGCCGTAACCCCCCTGGGCGAGAGCCGCCGCGACGATCGCCCGCGCGCTCTCCTTTGCGTCCGGCGCCACTGCATCCTCGAGATCGATGATCACCCCGTCAGCCGGTAGGCCACGCGCTTTCTCGAGCGCCCGCGGGTTCGAGCCGGGCATGTAGAGTAGGCTGCGGCGAGGGCGAAGGATGGCGGCCATCGGCGGTTTTCATTTTTGGGCGTCTGACGAAACAATATCACGACAAACGCACAATCCGGCGCTTCGGCGGCATTTATCGCGGACCGGCCTCGCTGACCGCGACACCGAGGACCCGGCCGTCCGGCGCCTGGACAACCGCCGCCAAGCGCTCGGAGGGTGAGCGGATCGGCACTTCGATCACGCTCGCCTGACCGTCGAATTTCGCCACTTCCTCGAAATTTCGCACCACGTCGATATGGGCCAGGGTCCGCCCGCCGTTCTCACCGCCCGCCACCGCGCTGACATGCCGACGGTCGAACCCGATCAACAGCACACCCGCCCGGATCGCAACTCTTCCCGGCCCCAAGGCGATTTGCGCATGGCCGTGATCGGCAGCGAGCGCCACAGGCACTTCTTCGCGGTTGCGTTGTGCAGCGCCGAGCGCGCGCTCGACCTCGTCACGGTCGGAGCCGACCGCCTGCCATTTGCCATCGACGATGATCTGCGGCGTATAGACCGTGGCAAGACCTAGGAGCTCGGCATAGCGATGCTGGCGCCGGGTCGCTGCCGGGCTGGAAAACGGGTCCTTCCAGCCGAGGCGGTCCCAGTAATCGACATGGAAGGACAACGCCAGCACATCCGGACGGCCGGCCAGCTCGGCGAGCAGCGCATCGGCTGGTGGACAGGAAGAGCAGCCCTCGGAGGTGAACAGCTCGACCACGACTGGGCGCCGACCCGCCGCTGCCGGGGCGGCGAAAACGGCGAGACCGAGCAATAGAATGAGAAGTCCATGATTTGGTCATACGGCAATATTACCGGAATCCGGTCGCGTTAGGGTTCAACAAGGCGTGAGCGGCCGTGAGCAGCGACCGCTCTGCAACCGTCACGCCGCGGCGGCGTGACGGGGAGAAACGCCCAGATATGTCTTCACTGATAAACAACGACGCCCCCCGGAAGCCGTCCTCTGCTAATCACTCGGCGCGGAGCGGGACGAGATCAGCAGGCATCGGGGCCATTGCCGCCGTCTCTTCAGCCGTTACGCCGCGCGCATAGGAACGCAGCAACAGCGCGACCAGACCGGTCCACCCGGTCTGGTGCGAGGCGCCGAGGCCACGGCCGCTGTCGCCGTGGAAGAACTCGTAGAACAGCACGTTATCGCGGAACTGCGGATCATTCTGCTGTATCGCGGATGCGCCGAAGACCGCTCGATTTCCTGCTTCGTCGCGCAGGAATATGTGGCACAGTCGCCGCGAAAGCTCAGCGGCGACTTCGCCTAGATGCAGCATTGTGCCGGATCCCACCGGGCATTCTATCCTGAAATCATCACCGTAATAGCTGTGGAACCGCTGCAACGACTCAATAATCAGAAAATTGACCGGCATCCAGATCGGTCCCCGCCAGTTCGAGTTGCCGCCAAATATCCCGAGACCGATTCCCCCGGCACGTAGCCGACGCTCAGTCGGGTGCCGGCATGGTCGAAGACATAAGGGTGCACGCCATGCGCCTTGCGAGAGCGAGCGGACGCCGAAATCCGACAGAAACAAGTGTTTCGTCGAGCATTCGGCTGAGCAGCCGCTTCATCCGATGGCCGCGGAGCAGCGACAACAGGTGCCGCTCACCGGCACTGGCGTCATGCCAGCGCGAAACCAGCCGCGCCAGATTCGGCCGGTGCTCCAGAAACCAATGCAATCGCCCATTGAAGCTCGGCAGTCGCGCAACCACCGAGGCATCAAGCACCTCGACAGCGAACAGCGGGATCAATCCGACCAGCGAATGCAGCCGAAGCGGGATTCGCTCGCCGTCGGGCAGGTGAAGGACGTCATAGTAAAACTCGTCATGATCGTCCCATAGGCCGATGCCGTCGCCGCCGATGTTGGTCATGGCCTCCGCAATATAGAGAAAGTGCTCAAAAAATTTCGAGGCGATGTCTTCGTAGACGTGATCGTCGATGCGCGAGTTCGAGCGCGATGCGCATCAGGTTGAGCGTATACATCGCCATCCACGCGGTGCCGTCGGATTGGTTGATGTAGCCGCCGGTCGGCAGCGGTGCGCTGCGGTCGAAAATGCCGATATTGTCGAGGCCGAGAAACCCGCCCTGGAAGATGTTCCTGCCCTCGACGTCCTTGCGGTTTACCCACCAGGTGAAATTGAGCATCAGTTTGTGAAAGACGCGTTCGAGGAAATCCCTGTCCCCGGCGCCGCCCCGGTGCTCGCGGTCGATTTCGTAGACGCGCCAGGCCGCCCAGGCATGCACCGGCGGATTGACGTCGCCGAACGCCCATTCATAGGCGGGCAGCTGGCCATTGGGATGCATGTACCAATCGCGGGTCAGCAGCAAAAGCTGGTCCTTGGCAAAGCCTGGGTCGACCATTGCCAGGGTTACGGCGTGAAAAGCGAGATCCCACGCCGCGTACCACGGATATTCCCATTTGTCCGGCATCGCGACAATGTCGGCATTGTTCAAGTGCCGCCAATCGGCATTGCGTCCGTGCCGCCGCGACGCCGGCGGCGCGGGCTGCCCGGGGTCGCCGTCCAACCATTCGGGGATGTCGATATAATAGAATTGCTTTGACCAGAGCATTCCGGCGAGCGCCTGCCGCTGCACCAGCCGCGCGTCGGCATCGACGATGTCGTGTTGCAGTTCGGCATAGAACGCATCAGCCTCGCTGCGCCGCTGATCGAATATGTCGTCGAACCCGTCGAGTCCGAGAGCGCCTTTATCGACGGTAAGCCGCGCACACAGCGGGGCGCTGCATCCGGCAGGCACGGTCATGCAATAATGCGCCGCAACCTTGGTGCCCCGGCGCTCGGGGTTGACTGCTGCCCGCTCGCTGCCGACGATATAGTCGTTGATCCCGTCCTTGAAGTAACGGTTCGGCGCGTCGATCCCCCACAGCCGCCGGACGTTGGTTTCGTTTTCGCAAAACAGAAATTCTGGTCGGCCATCACAGAATAGCCGCAGATGCGGAAAATCGGGATGATCGACCGAAACCGAATCGTCCGAGCCTGCGACGAGTTGCGGTCTCATCGAATCAGCCTGCCATGACCAGGTATTGCGGGCCCAGAGCTGTGGCAATACATGCAAGCTCGCCGGTTCGGAGGCACGATTATAAATCGTCACCCGCATCAGGATGTCGTCGACATCGGCCTTCGCGTATTCGATCTCGACATCGAAATACCGGTGATCCGCAAAGACGCCGGTGTCGAGTAACTCGAATTCCGGCTCTCCCCTGCCGCGGCACCGGTTTTCCTCGACCAGCAAAGAATAAGGAAAGGCAGCCTGCGGATACTTGTAGAGCATCCGCATATACGAATGGGTCGGCGTGCCGTCGAGGTAGTAATAAAGCTCTTTGACGTCTTCGCCGTGATTGCCCTCCGAATTGGTCAGCCCGAACAGCCGCTCTTTCAAGATCGGGTCGCGGCCGTTCCACAGGGCGAGGCCAAGGCACAGCAGCAGCCGGTCATCGCCAAACCCGCCGATCCCGTCCTCACCCCAGCGATAGGCCCGACTGCGCGCATGGTCGTGTGGAAAGTACTCCCAGGCGGTACCGTATTCGCTGTAATCCTCGCGCACCGTGCCCCACTGGCGCTCGCTGAGATAGGGTCCCCAGCGTCGCCAACGTTTGCCTTGCCGGATTTCCTCGAGGCGCACCGCCTCGGCGGTTCGAGGTGCCCCGTGCAGCCTGGCTTTTGTCATCGGCTCTGTTTCCTTCTCGGGCTAATATGCGCACTCTCCGATGGTCAAACCTTTTACGGGTCGGCAGATGGCGAAAGCAAAGCTCCCGGTACGCGCCTATGACGCTCTCATCATCGGCACCGGCCAGGCCGGACCTCCCCTGGCGCGGCAACTCGCGACCGCCGGCATGACTGTCGCAGTAATCGAGCGCGGGGCATTCGGCGGCACCTGCGTCAATACCGGCTGCATTCCGACAAAGACGTTGGTCGCCAGCGCCTACGCCGCCCATATGGCGCGCCGTTCGGCGGATTTTGGCGTGACCGTCGAGGGAGCGGTGCGAGTCGACATGCCCAAGATCAAGGCCAGAAAGGACGAGATCTCCGGCCGGTCGCGCCAAGGTGTCGAGCAAAGCCTGAGAACTCTCGAGAGGTGCACAGTCTATCAGGGCCATGCACGCTTTGTCGGCCCGCACCAGGTGCAGGTCGGCGACACCTCACTGACTGCTGAGCGCATCTTCATCAATGTCGGCGGACGGGCTGTGGTGCCGGACTGGGCCGGCCTCGAGCAGATCCCGTATTTGACCAACAGCTCGATGATGGCGGTCGATTTCGTGCCGCGCCATCTGGTGATCGTCGGCGGCAGCTATGTCGGGCTGGAATTCGCCCAGATATACCGGCGGTTCGGCAGCGAGGTCACGGTCATCGAAATGGCCCCGCGCATCGTCCACCGCGAGGACCCGGATGTTTCCGCCGCGATCAGCGAATTTCTCGAAAAGGAAGGCATCACGCTGCGAGTCAAGGCGGAATGCATCCGGGTCGAGAGGCGCGACGACAACATTCTGGTGGGTGTCGATTGCATCGATGGGCCGCCGGAAATCAGCGGATCGCACCTGCTGCTCGCGGTCGGCCGTCGTCCGAACACTGACGATCTCGGGCTGGACCGAGCCGGCATCGCGCAGGACAAGTACGGCTACATCATCGTCGACGACCAGTTGCAAACCAATTTACCGGGGGTCTGGGCGCTCGGAGACTGCAATGGCAAAGGGGCCTTTACCCATACCGCCTACAACGATTTCGAGATCGTCGCCGCCAACTTACTCGACGGCGACGCGCGCCGGGTCAGCGACCGCATCACGGCTTACGCGCTTTATGTCGATCCGCCGCTCGGCAGAGCCGGGCTGACGGAGGAGCAGGTCAGGAAAAGCGGCAAACCCGCGCTGATCGCAACTCGCCCAATGAGCCGTGTCGGCCGCGCGGTCGAGAAGGGTGAAACCGCGGGCGTTATGAAAGTGCTGGTCGAGTCCGAGAACAAGCAAGTCCTCGGCGCCTCCCTGCTCGGGACCGGATGTGACGAGGTTATCCACGGCATTCTCGACGTGATGTACGCCAAAGCGCCTTACACCATGCTGCAACGAACCATGCCAATTCACCCGACCGTATCGGAGCTAATCCCGACGCTACTCGGCGATCTGCGACCCCTTTGAGGAATTCGCCCGACATCAGGTCGCCGCGGTGAGGAGTGTCCCGCCGAGAGTGTGCGGAGTTCTCGATCGCGCAATGATGAGCGCGTCGAGGCCGAGGCTGCGGCCATAGCGGTGGACCGCAAAGATTAGCTGCAACACGAGAAGGAAGAAATAGGTCCACGGCCATTCGCCGTCGGCATTGTAGAGGCCGAGCCATAGATTGAGGATCTGCAGCGCGCCGATCAGGCCCCAGAAGCGGACAAAGATCCCGAGGATCAGCGACACCGCGGTCAGTGCTTCGAGCGCATACACCGCCGGTGCGAAGAGATAGAAGTGCGGCAGCACGACGTTGTTGACGAAATCGGCTTGCAGCGGGATGGCGGCGGACTTGCCCATTACCCCCATCCAATAGGCAAGCCCGGTTTGGCCGAATGGCTGGTCCGGGTGGTCGGTATAGAACGGCGGCAGCTTCCACAAGGTCTGTTGCCACCACATGCAGCCGATCAGCAAGCGAAACACCCAATCGCTGACATGCCCGATCGTCCGCTGGGCGGGGATCGTGCGAAAGACATGGACCGCGATCGCAATGCTGGCCAAAATCAGCAGCCAGAAGACGGCCGTGGTCCATCCTGGTTGCAGCAGAAAATCGATGACGTCCGAAATCGGGTTGCAATTCATCGGGCGAGCCTCTCGGTCAATTCCCGTTCTGGAGCGTGTGAAACAATCATGTCTCAAGGCGGATCGTCTCTTGTCGTCATTCCAGGATGGCCCGCAGGACCAGGCCCGGAATGACGGTCATTTCCGATTTCTTCACAGGCGCTCTCTGGTGGGATCATAGCACAGTTCCTCGTCGGGCAGCTCTCTGCCGCCTTCGCCGATATCGTCACGGTTGCTGAGGAAGTGAAATTCCGATCGGTTATCGTTTCGATGCAGCAAGCGCACGTTGGAGCCGCCACCACGCCTCGAGCAGGCAGGCCACCGACCAGGCCTGGGAAGGGGCGCCGGCCGGAAGATGCGGCGGTTCTGCTTCGAAAATCTCGCTGATCGTCCCGAGCCCGGCGTCGAAGAGGTGGTCGTGCATTGCCGCGAGGCGCTGCAGCCCCAAGCGGGCGTCGCCATGCACCCGGTACTCCGCCAGCGCGTAATGACCGAGCAGCCAAGCCCACACTGTGCCCTGGTGATAGGCGCCGTCGCGATGCCAGGGGTCGCCGCCGTAGTGCGGCTTATAGTCGGGATGATCGGCGCTTAACGAACGCAACCCGTAAGAGGTCAGCAGCAGACGGCCGCACAGCGCGACGATGTGCGCCTGCCGGTCGGGTGCGAGAGCAGTATGCGGCAGGCTGACCGCCAGGATCTGGTTGGGGCGGATCGAGCCGTCAATGCCGGACGGGCCATCGAGCACGTCGATCAGCCCGCCAGTATGCTCGTCCGTAAAGCGTGCGAAGCCGCCGCGCACCCGTTCGGCAAGACTGCGGTAGAGCTCAGTCGGGCGGCCGAGGGCCGCGGCAAAGCCGACCATGGCGCACAGCGCATTGTACCACAGCGCGTTGATTTCCACCGGCTTGCCAATGCGCGGCGTCACCACCCAGTCGCCGACCTTGGCGTCCATCCAAGTCAGCTGCACGCCGGGCTCGCCGGCGCGCAACAGCGCGTCCTCGGGATCGACGCGGATGCCATATCGCGTGCCTTGAAGATGGCACTCGACCATTTCGGCCAGAAGCGGAAAGACCCGCGCAAGGCTCTCGTGGTCGCCGCTCGCCTCGACATAGGCGCGCCAGGCTTCGAAGAACCACAGCGCCGCATCGACGGTGTTGTAATCGGGCTTGCCGCCGGTGCCGGGGAAGACATTGGGCAGCATGCCGCGGTCGACAAAGCGCGCGAAGGTCAGCAGGATGTCGCGCGCCCATTCCTGCCGCCCGGTGGCCAGGGTGAGGCCCGGCAAGCAGATCATCGTGTCGCGTCCCCAGTCGCCGAACCACGGATAGCCGGCGATCACCGACTTGCCGTCCGGCCGGCCGGGGAGTGGTCGGGCGAATATGAAGCTGTCGGCGGCGAGCAGCAGCTGCGCGATCCAGCCGGGGGCCGACGCCATTTCTGGGACTCGCCGGGCGGCCTGGTCGAGCACGGCGCGCTGCCAGAGCCTCCGGCGCTCCAGCGCCGCCGGCAAATCGCCTGACGGATCGGACTCCAGGCTGCCGACGACGCCGGCCCATTCGCCGGGCGCCAGTTCGAGCCGGGCCTCGGCGACCTGCAAATGACTGTCTCGGTCGGAGAGGCCGCGCCCGCGCTCGGCCGGCAGATCGAAATTCTCGATCCATTGCCGAGCCGGGGTGATGACGCCACGGCAGGCGCGAAAGGTCAGAGTGCAGTCGCGGTGCCGCACCCGCAATCCTGCCGCATCGCTTTCGAGGTGCGGATCGATTTCTCCGGTTGCCCTCTGAGCGTGATGGTCGCGGTCGTCGACGATCAGGCGGACGCGCAGCGACAGGCGCTGCGAAGAGAGATCCGAGCCGGGTGTCAGGCGCCAGGCGAGACGGGTCGTATTGGCGCCGGGTTCGAGCCAGATGCGGGCCTCGATGCGCATCGAGCCGATGGCGAAGATCCAGACCGGAATGCTGCCGTCGAGATAAAACGATTCGATGTGGACGTGCCCGGCCGGGCTGACCGCGCCGCTGCTCCAGCGGTTGGTGAACAACGGCCAACTGCGGTCGCCGTCGACCAGCTCGGCATCGGCCTTGGCCCAGACCAGACGCCGGCCGAGTGGCGGTTCGAGCGGCGCGATCAGCAGCCCGTGATAGCGCCGGGTCAAGCTGCCGGCGATGGTGCCGGCGGCATAACCGCCAAGCCCGTTGGCGAGCCACCACTCGCGGTGCTCGGCTTGCTGCAGGTCGCCGCAGATCGCCCGGCCGAACCGGACCATCTTCGGCACCGCCGGGGCTGGTCTCGGTGCGTGCAAGCGCATTATCCCTCCACTCAATTTGGCGGTTACGGGCGTCGCTTCGCCGCGTCGGCGAGCACAGCAAGCAGGATCGCGACCGAGGCCAACGGGTTTCGCTTTTGGGATGCGATCCGGTATCGGGCTACTGACCGTGCGTTGGCGACACCAAACCGGACTAAACGGTCTGTAGATTCCCGAACGGCCCCTCAATCCCGGTCGACCTCATTATGGATTGGGCAATAGCCTGCAACATACCGGATATGGGTCGATGTGGGCACCTCGGCATCAAATGCCCACCGCTTCCCATTGTATAACGCACGAGCATGAGGGCCGCCAGCTACGTCCAGCAACAACGTGCCTTCAGAGAAGTTAAAATCGTAACATAGCGCTCTCACTTACCGACATATCCTCGGCTTTCGATCTTTGATGAGACCGAATTGGTGCACATCGAGCGGTAGCCTATCCGATCTCTCTCGTGGATCGAAAACGTCTTTTTGACTGCGTACTATCGATGCGCTTTGCCTATCGCCGCCGGCTTCAGCCTTCGCATTGTTGTGACTTGCGCCGGCCGGCAAGCCACGGCAGTTTTCGGGCATAGAAATGCACCAGGTCCGCTACTTTCTGGCGGTCGCGGAGACCCTCAACTTCACGCGCGCGGCAGAGCTGTGCCATGTCTCGCAGCCGGCGCTGACGCGCGCGATACAGCCGCTCGAGGACGAGCTCGGCGCGCTGTTGCTGCGGCGCGAGCGCAAGCTGACGCATCTGACCGATTTCGGGCGGCTGATCCAGCCGCATCTGTGTCAGCTCGCTGCCGACGCCGAGGCCGCCAAGACCACCGCCGAGCGGTTTTTGAGCTTGCAACAGGCGCAGATCCGGCTCGGCATCATGTGCACCGTCGGCCCCGCCCGCTTCATCAGCTTCCTGGCGAGGTTCCACGCGACCAATCCGGGCTGCGAAATCACCCTCGTCGAAGGCGTCCCCTCCCGGTTGTCCGACCTCCTGTTGCAGGGCGAGCTGGACCTCGCGGTAATGGCGCAACCCGGGCCGTTCAACCAGCGGCTGGAGGTGCTGTCGCTTTATGATGAGCGGTTCTGCATCGCCTTTCCGACCGGGCACCGGCTCGACCAGCAAAATCGCGTCGAGATCTCGGATGTCGCCGGAGAAACCTACCTGCGCCGGATCAATTGCGAATACCGCGATTACCTCGCGGACCAGCTGCAGGCGCTCGGGTTAGCTGTCCGGGTCGGGTTCCAGAGCGAGCGCGAGGACTGGATTCAGATGATGGTCGCAGCCGGGTTCGGCGTCTGTTTCCTGCCGGAATTCTCACCCACCATCCCCGGCGTGCGCACGCAGACGGTTACCGGTCCGGAGATCATGCGCGAAATCTCGCTGGTTTCGGTGTCCGGCCGGCGCTTTTCGCCGGCAGTGATGACCTTTACCCGAGCGATCCGATCTCACGACTGGTCGCCGGGCGCTGTCGACGGGGCCGGCTGAACGATCAGCCCTTCCAGGGACAAGAAATCCAGAGTAGCCGCCGGATCGAAGATAGGGTCGGCGTTGCCACCTGCTGTGGCCGCTTGTGTCGGGCCCGCGCCGTCGGCGATCGCCGACAGGAAAGCATATTCACCATCGTCGATGACGGTGATCACGACGCGGTCGCCGCGGCTATAAAGCAGCAGCTGGGCTCCGCCGTCCGCTAGATTTATCTCTGTTTCCGGATCGCCGTCGGGCTGGTTGGCGCGCCATATTTGGTGGATTGGCCATCGTGACGCGACCAGGTGCAGTGACGGGTGGAGTGCGAGGATGGCGTCTGGCGATTCCAATACCGAACGATGCAGCTGAGCCGCGTCCGGGGCGTGCAGCGCCATGTTTACCGCCCATTCGAGCCGCGCGACATCCGCCAGGTAGACGAGATCGCTGCAGGGCGGGAAGGATGCAAGGAATTCAGGAAAGCTGTCGCCATAATCGCTGAGGCACGGTTTAGACGGCAGGGCATCACCGATGAATTCGTGCGCGGCATAGGCGAAGAAGCGCTCATCGACGAGCCGGCAGACGACTGGGTAGGTCGCCTTCAGCGCCTCCGTCAAAGTCAGAATAGCGTGATTGCGGTAGATCCGCAGACGCGCTTCGGGTGCAATCCGATCGCCCTCGACAAGATCGCGGAGCTCGGGTTCATGACGGCCCCGCACCGCCGAGCACATCCGACGTTGCAGCTGATCAAGCGCAAGCATCGGCGCGGCGCGCCTCGCCGAGCAGAACCGCGAGGGCAGGAATGCCCGTATCCCACTCGACCAATGTCGGAACCCGGCCAAATCTCGCGAGAGCCTCTCGATAAAGGGACCACACCGGTTCGGCGACCTGCGAGCCGTGATCGTCGATCAGGATCGGCTGACCGTCAGCATCAGCGCGATGATGTCCGGCCAAATGGATCTCGCCGACCGCCTCCGCCGGCAAGGCATCGAGATAGGCGATCGGGTCAAGCCCAAAATTTACCGCATTGACGTAAAGGTTGTTGACGTCGCACAGCACGCCGCAATCGGTCCGCCGGATCACGGAAACGAGGAACTCGGCCTCGTCCATCGTCGAATGCCGGAAGCGGAGATAAACCGCCGGGTTCTCTATCAGGAGGCGGCGGCCGAGGGCCTCTTGCGCCTGGTCGACATGGGTACAGAAGAGATCCAGCGCCTCTTGCGTGTAGGGGAGCGGCAAGAGGTCGTTGAGATAGGTCCCGTCCGCCTCGCACCAGGACAGGTGTTCCGACACCAGTGCCGGCTCCAGGCGCCGCACCAAGGCCCGAAAACGGGCCAGATGCGCGGTGTTTAGTTTGCCGGCGCTGCCGAGTGACAGGCCAACGCCGTGCAGGCTGATCGGGTAATCGCGGCGCAGCTCGTCGAGCGCAGTCGTTGCCGGCGATCCGCTCATGTAATTCTCGGCGTGAACTTCGAGAAACCCGACGGCGGGACGGCCGCGCATAATCTCTGCGACATGCGCCGAGCGCAGACCGATCCCGGCGCCAGCCATCGTCCTATCTTGCCGCCAGGCTGCCACCGTTAATCTTGGCGCAGGTCCCAGCGGGCACATAGATCCACGAATCACCAGCGCCGGCTGTCTTGGCTTCGCCGGCACAGGAATGGGTTGCGGTCTGGCAGTCGTTCTGGCCGGCGGCGGCAATGCCGAAGCATTTTTCCGCCTTGAACGGCGGCGGCGGCGCCGGTCCTGCATTGACCGGCAAAGGCAGAACCGCCGCCGCGGCGACGGCGCCCGCGATCAGCAGCGAAGCTTTCATGATGACCTCCATCTCGGGAAAGCTCGTTGTGCCCTGCACCGATCGCCGCGAGCAACTCACTTTTCGGCGAGAACCGATATGGGCTTCCAGTCGTCAGGCGGCGGCGAGGCAAGATAGGCTCGACAGCGCTCGATGAATATCTGCGAAGGGCGGTCGCCGCCGCGCGCGGCGATTGCCGCCGCGAAAAATTCGATTGCTGCCGCCCAGCGCCGGTCGGCGTAGGCATCGAGCCCGTCTTCATAGCTCACCACCCATTCCGGGGGTTCCGCAGAGGCGTGATCAGCCATGCAGAGCAGCTCGTAAACGGCGATGCCTTCGACGCGGCCGTAAACCGCGACGGTATCAAGCCGCCGCGCCAGGATCGCACGGCCGGCGGCGCGATGCGTGTCTTCCCCGATCAGGATTTCGGTTCCGTAGCGTTTGTTGACCGCTTCGAGACGGCTCGCGACATTGACGGCATCGCCGATCACCGTGTAGCTGAGCCGTTCGCTGGAGCCGATATTGCCGACCAGCATATGACCGGTATTGATGCCGACGCGAATGCGCAGCGCCAGCCCGCCGTCGCGCTCGGCCTCGCAGACCCGCTGACGCAGCCGCTGCTGGCACTCGAGCGCCGCAGCACAGGCGTCGATGGCGTGCCGATCGTTCGGCGCCGGAGCGCCCCAGAACGCCATCACCGCGTCGCCGATGAATTTGTCGATGGTGCCGTGATGATGTGAAACCGCCGTCGAGGCGATTTCGAGGTATTCGCTGAGCAGCGGGACGATCCGGTCGCCGAGCTGCTCGGAAAGGCCGGTAAAGCCGACGACATCGGTGAACAGGACGCTCAGCATTTGTTGGCGGCCGCCGGGGCGGGCCTCGACGCCGCGCGCAACCAGGGTGCGAACCAGCGCGGTCGGGATGTACTTCTGAAAGGACGCGAGACCGCGGCTCATTTGCGTCAGCGCGGCCGAGAGGTTGTCGAGCTCGCGCAATGGCGAGTTTAGCCGGGCAAATTTGTCGAGCTCGAAACTCTCGATGTGTTTCAGCTGGCCGACGATCCGCAGCAGCGGGGCACCGATCAGTCGGTTCGCCGCGACGATCGCTAGCGAAGCGATGAGGAGCGTCAACCCCGCGACGGCCGCGAGGAGAAATTTTGCGTTGCGCTCGATCGTCGCCAGAAAATCACTGGCCGGAATGACGGTCGCCACCACCCAATCCTCAAACCGCAATGGCGCGACCGTGACGAAGTAGTCGCCGCTATCCGCGGCGGCCGTGAATTCGACCTGACGCGTCTCGGCCAGCGCAGCAAGATCCACGGCGCCGCGACTGAGATAATCGCCGACGACCCGCAGCAGACCGTTATTCTGGCCCAATATGCGAAGGTTCGGCATCTCGCCATTTTGTTGCTGGTCGATAGCGCTCTGATCCGGCGATGCCACGACATTGCCGTTGCGATTAAGCACTACGACCGTGCCGGACTTGCCGACCTGCAGGCTCGACAGGAACTGCGAGAGCCGCGCCAGATCGATCACGACATTGATGACGGCGACAAATTGATTGTTCACGACCAGCGGTGTCGAGGTGCTGATCGCCTGGCGGTTGCTGCCGGGAAAACTGGAGACAAGGTTCCAGCCCGGTGCCTTATCGGCGACGGCGCGGCGGTACCAGGACTGCGCGGTGGCGTCGTAAGTGCTCGGCTGGAACTCGCGGTTGTTGAACAAGATGTCGCCGATTTCCGGTGTGTAGTAGTCGGTCCGCTGTTGCGCGGTGCGCGCCGCCGGGTCCCATTTGACCTCGATCATATCGATCTCGGTGTCGCTGGCCTTGCGGGCGCCGAAAAACCCGCCATCGGGGAAGCCCAGCGAAATCCAGGAGAGGCTCGGCTGCGAACGCAGCAGCGCCAGGAACACAAATTCCCGTTTCGCCTCGTCGGTGGTCTTTATTGTGCCCTGGAAAAAGATTGATCGGACGGCCTCTTGCATCGACGAGGCATCGTCGAGCACGCCGCGCAGCTCGTGCTGGATCGAGCCGACCATCTGCCGGTTGAGCTGCCCGACCGCATCGGTGACGTTGACGCGCGCCGTATACGACCAAGAAAGGTGGATCAACAGCGCCGTCAAGGTCACGGTCCCCAGTACCAGAGCAGTCAGCGCACTGCGTAACCCCAGCTTGCGCCAGCCGGCGTTATCCGGTCTCGTCCGAGCACCCGCGTTACGGACTAACCCGCCGATCGGTTGGGCCGAGGGGGTCTCCTGCGCAGCCTTGTCGACCGCTTCGGACATGGCAAAGGGCCAATCGCAACAGCAACAACGGAATTACCATGCTCTCGCTACGGTCCCTGTCAACAGATCGACCTTTCGATGCAGCGCCGCGATCAGACCATCAAGCCCGTCCAGCCGCAGGACGGCAAAAAATTTCGAACGCTGCGTGGCCGTTGGCGGATGGCGCCCTTCGAGATAGACGCGCCAGCCATCGCGCTGAAGCGATGGGGTTTGCGCGCGGTCGCGGCGTCCGGCCGACACCGAGGATATCGGGTTATATTATAAGTGCCGACTCAGCCGAAGCGCTTCATCTGTTGCAGGCGCGCCGACAAGATGAGCAGTGAGCATATCTGGGGTGACAGGAATGGCGCATTGTGGACGGCGCTAGACAGCAGAGCCCGTCAGCCGCGTTCGCGCTGGTGGAGGGCACGCCAGACGCGCTCGGGAGTGGCCGGCATCGGAATGTCGGTGACGCCGAGCGGGGCGAGGGCGTCGAGGATCGCGTTCATCACGGTCGGCGTCGAGGCGACGGTGCCGCCTTCGCCGACACCTTTGACGCCCAATGGGTTCGTGGTGCTCGGGACGGGGCTGAAATCGACGCTGATCGCCGGCACCGTGTCGGCGCGCGGGATGCCGTAATCCAATAGCGTACCGGTCAGCAACTGGCCGCTGTCGCGGTCGTAGACGACGTCCTCAAGCAGCGCTTGCCCGGCGCCTTGCGCGACGCCACCCTGGATCTGCCCCTTTGCCAAGAGCGGGTTGATGACGGTGCCGACATCGTCGACGACCGTATAGCGGTCGAGCGCCACCTCGCCGGTGTCAGGGTCGATCTCGAGCTCGCAGATGTGGCAGCCATTGGGGAAGCTCGGCACGTCCGAGGAGAAGGCGCCGGCACCCTGCAGGCCGACGCCGAGCTCCGAGGGTAGGCCCATCGGGATGAACGACATCTGCGCGACTTGGGCAATCGGCATCGAGCGGTCGGTGCCTGCGATCGTGAAGGCACCGTCGGCAAAGGCGATGTCGGCCGCGTCCGCCTCTAGGAAATGGGCGGCAAAGCGCTTGCCGCGCTCGATGACATCGTCGGCGGCGGCGCGCAATGCGCTGCCGCCGATCATCATGCTGCGCGAGGCATAGGTGCCGCGGCCGATCGCGACCTCGTCGGTGTCGGCCTGTAAGAGATGGATTTTGTCCTCGGGCACGCCGAGCCAGTCGGCGACCATTTGCGCATAACTGGTCTCGTGCCCTTGCCCATGCGACAAGGTGCCGGCGACGATCGTCACGTCGCTACTGGGGTCGAAGCGCAATTCCATGCGCTCGTTGAAGACGCCGGTATTGTCGACATAGTAGACAATGCCGCGGCCGCGATATTTGCCGGCGGCTTCGCTCTTGGCACGCCGCTCGGCATAGCCGTCCCAATCCGCCAAGGCCTGGCACTTGGCCATCGCCGCAGCGTAATTGCCGGTGTCGTAGACCCAGCCGGTGCGCGTCTCGTAAGGGTAGGCGTCGGGGCGGATCAGGTTCTTTTTGCGAAGCTCGGCCGGGTCGATGTGCATCTCGTGCGCCGCCTGGTCGACGAGGCGCTCCATGATGTAGACCGCCTCAGGGCGGCCGGCGCCACGATAGGGCACGGTCGGTGCGGTATTGGTGAAGACGAGGCTGCTCGTCACCGCCACTGCCGGGATGTCGTACACGGTCGAGGCGAGCTTCAGCGAAAAGAGGATCGGGATCGCGCCGGCGCCCTCGATATAGGCGCCGACATTGTGCGATCCGGTCCAGCGCAAGGCCAAAAACCTGCCGTCCGCGTCGAGCGCCAGCTCGGCGCTGACATTCTGGTCGCGGCCCTGGGCGTCGCCGAGCAACGCTTCGGAGCGCGACGGGATCCATTTGACCGGCCGGCCGACGCGGCGGGCGGCCCAGACGGTGATCGCCTCCTCGGGATAGACGTTGCCCTTCATGCCAAAGCCGCCGCCGACATCGCGCGCGACGACGCGGATGCGGCTTTCCGGGACATGCAGGATCTGATGCGCTAGAATTTGGCGGACACCGTGCACGTTTTGCGTGCTGCTGTAGAGCGTATAGCGGCGGGTGCCCAGATCATAATCGCCGATGCAGCCGCGCGGCTCCATTGTGACCGCGGTCAGGCGGTTGTTGTAGAGCGACAGCCTGATGATGTAGTGCGCCCTGGAGAACGCCGCTTCGACCATATCGGCATTGCCCATACGCATCGTGAAGGAGGTATTGTTGGCGGCGCCCTGATGGACCAGCGGCGCGCCGGGGCGGACCGCGTCCTCGGCGCGCACGACTGCGGGCAGCACCTCGTAATCGACAGAGACCAGCTCCGCCGCGTCGCGCGCCTGCGCTTCGGTCGCGGCGATCACGACGGCGACGCGCTCGCCGACATAGCGCACGCGACCTTGCGCCAGCGGCGGCCGCTTGGTGCGGAAGCCCGTGGGCCCCCCCATGTCCTCCGCCATGACCTCCGGATCGAGCGTGCCGAGGCCGTCGGCCGCCCACTCCGCGCCGGTCAGCACGGCAAAAATCCCGGGCATCTGCTCCGCCGCAGCCTTATCGACCGCGCGGATCCGCGCGTGCGCATGCGGCGAGAACGCGAACACCGCATAGGCCTGGCGGACGAGATCGATATCCGCGACATAGCGCCCGGCCCCAATCAGGAACCGGGCGTCTTCCTTGCGCGTGACAGGTTGTCCGATGCCGAAGCGCATCACCGTCCTCCTGCTGCTGTGCTGAACCTACAGCAGCGCAGCCGGACGGTCGATGTGGTGGCGCCGCCTAGCCCGACCCGGGCGTCAGGGGTTGGAAGGGATGATCGCCGAAGCTGCCGGTGTCGTGTAGGTCTCGACATCCTCGGCCACGCCCGGCAGCTCGAGAAGAAAGCGATCTTTGACCAGCTTGTCGGCCGCAGCCTTGACCGCCGCGACATAGTTGGCGTTGGTCCCATCCGGGTTGCCATAGCGCTCCTGTAACGACAGGCGCGGATCGGCGCCCCGCTCCGCCTTGTTGGCCGCAAAAGGGAGGATTTGGCCGTTGGCGTCGCAGCCGTCGATCAGAGTGGCGTTTCCGGTCTCTCCCGGCGGCGTCGCGCGCAACGCCCAGCCGGCGAAGGTCGCCAGAGGTGCCGCCACATCGGGCACCCGGATCCCGGCGATGTCGTTGCCGTCGGCGTCGGTCTTTGGCACTAGCGCCGGATAGGGAGTGCCGAGCGAATTGGGCGGCATGACCGTCACGATGCCGTCGTCGAATTTCGGCCCGAAATCCCAGAGATCGCCGGTGTGCAGAATGCCGTTATAGGTGACCCCGGGAATATTCGGGAATCCCTCGGCCGATTGCGGCAGGGATGCGACCAGGGTGCCGTCGGAGCGGCGCGGCACGCGGCTCTTCGGCGGCTCCCGGCCGGTGCTGACCCATTCGTCGAGATCGAACAGCAAAGCGCGCAGGACCGGGTCGGGCCTGATCGGGTTCTCGAATTGCTGGCAAATGCCCTTGCTCAGCGGAGAGGCCGGTCCGGCGCCGTGCGGCTGGCTGGCGAACAGGTAATACCGAACATCGGGGGTATGATCGAGGTCGAGGTCGTGGCCCTGCGTGTCGGTGGTCAATAGCGAGCCGGCCTTGGCCCAGTATTCGTTCGCCGAATTCGCCTCGAAGATCTTTGGGCAGGTGTCGCTCCGCTGGCAGGCCGCGAGGCGGCCGTCGGTCTGGTGCGTGACGGGATCGTGCAATGTTTCGTTGGCGAACGGGAACTGGATCTCGGGATACCAGCGCGCAATGTGCTGGCGGTGGGTCCGCGTCGGCTGAGCGAAACGATAGTTCATATAGATGCCGCTGCCGCCGGCCTTCCAGTTGAGCACGCCGTCGAACGCCATGCGACGGGGCGCATCGCCGGCGTCGTTGCCGCGGCGCTTAACATGCTCGGCCTCGTTGAACCCGAGCAGGACGAAGTCGTGCATTGTGCG
Source organism: uncultured Alphaproteobacteria bacterium (assembly GCA_963698995.1). Taxonomy (GTDB): domain Bacteria; phylum Pseudomonadota; class Alphaproteobacteria; order ATCC43930; family CGMCC-115725; genus AP-15. Next base: position 69,362 of record CAVOTD010000066.1, read on the forward strand.
GCAGGGCTGCGACGAGCAGAAGGTATAGATGAACTTGACGTTGCCGGCGAGGGGATTGGGATTGCCGTTGTCGTCGGTCTTCGCCTCGCGGAAGAAGGTCGCCAAGTCGCGGAGCACCGCGAAACCGAGACCCGCGGTTTTAGGGTTTGTCGCTTGGTAGCTGAACTCGTACAGCCCGCTGGGTCCGAAGACGCTCGGGTCGCCGAAATTGGTGCCGGGCGGGTTCAGTTTGATCGCCGTCAGGCTGCTGTCGGTGTAATCCCAGGCCGATGCGTCCAACGGTATTGGCTTATCGCCGAAATTTGCGCGCACGCTGAGGCTGGCTTGCGACTTGTCGGCACTCGCCGCGGCATAGGACAGCGATTCGGTACTGGGGTTGGCATTCGAGTCGATGTCGAATTCCTCGAGCGCTACTCCGGTGATCGGCTTCCCGCCCTTGGTGGCGACAGGCACAGTCACGCCGAAGCCCGGATCGGTTTGCTCTACGGTGATATCCCATCCGCTTTCCAGGATCGCATAGCCCTGGTTCATCAGGAAGCCGTTGCCGGGATCGGGGGCGGCGGTCTTCGTGTTGGCGGTCTTGGCGGAATTGAGGATCGTCAGCGCGTTGGTGCTGCCGCGGTTGGTGATCTCATAGAGCAGCCGGTTGTTGCCTCGCTTGAGGTCCATCGGCAGGAGCAGCTGGAAGTCGGTCGAATACTCGACCATGCCATGCGCGTTGCGCGGTGCCAGACCGATATCGACAATCACCGCATTGAGCGGATCGTCAGGATCGACCTCACCCTTAACTGTGCCGTTGATCATCTGGTACTGCCCGGCCCCAAAGCTGGCGCCGCCGAAGGCAGATTGAATGTTATCGATGGTGAGGATGGTCACTCGCGCGCTGGCACAGGGTGCGACCCCGAGCAGGACAATTCCTGCCAATGCGAGGCGACCACGCATCGAATTGATCGAGCGCGTCCGAAATTTTTGATCCATGGTTTTCCCCCCGGCTGTGATGGCTGTTGCCATCATTCGTCCTAATCAAAAGCGCCTAACATCTGCCCGATCTTAGGTCGCCTAGCAAAGTATTGTACGAGCAGCGTTATGCGCGCACAGGTGGGCGCCTATGCAAGATTCGCATCCCGCGGCTAATGGTCATAATGGTTAATTGTATGCTTAGCCGTTTCCGATAGGGAAGCCGCTTAAATTACAGAAAATTCGTAACTCGGGGGGAAAGTCATGAGAAGAGCGGCTTATTTTTACAAGCTGGGGGCAGCCAGCTTTGTCGCACTCGGGGCCCTTTGGCTGTTTGGCGGCGCGACACCCGCACATGCGCGGATCACCAGCATCACTTATTCGACATCTCAGCCTTATGGTGCTCAGTCGTTCGGCTCGGTCGGACAGTACCAAGAGCTCGACGGCACAGCGGCTGGAGAGCTTGATCCTGCAGACCCACTGAACGCGATCATCACCGACATCGACCTGGCCCCCCGCGTTCATGGCAAAGTCCGGTATTCATTTACCTTTTCCATTCTGATGCCGGTCGATTTGAGCAAGAGCAATCGCACCCTGCTCTACGACATCGTCAATCGTGGAAATAAGGTTGTCACCAATTGGAACAATGTCATTCCGAACCCGCCGCCCTATGGTGACGGATTTCTCGAGAACCAGGGATATATCCTTGTCTGGAGCGGTTGGGAGGGCGACCTGCTGACTGCCGCCAATCGCGTTCAATTGTATCCGCCGGTCGCTAAGGCTCGCGACGGGAGCTTGATCACCGGACGCCTAGTAACGGAATACGATCTGACCGCCGCCGCGAGCTTTGTGCCATTGGGAGGCGGTCCGTTTTCGGGCAGCAATGGGCGTGACTATGACCCTGTTAGTCTGAACAACAACAATCCTCCGGCGACCCTCACGCAACGCGTTCACGAAACCGATCCGAAGGTTGCGATCCCGAACAGCCAATGGAATTTTGCTCCCTGCACCGCCACACAGTTGACGGTTCTACCGCCGGACCCACCGCAGATTTGCGTGAACATGCTCAACGGCGGCCAATTCGACACGAACCACATCTACGAACTGACCTACACAGCGAAAGATCCGTTGGTGCAAGGCATCGGTCTTGCAGCGATTCGCGACTTTATTTCATTCCTCCGGTACGGCAGCTCCAATGTACCTAACCCGTTACAGGACGCCGTCGACTACGCCTTGATGCATGGCACCTCGCAGAGCGGCCGGATGGCGCGGACCTTTTTGGATTTGGGGTTCAACGAGGATGAGCAATACCGCCAGGTGGTCGACGGCCTGAACCCGCATATTGGCTCCGTCCGTATCGAGATTAACACGCGCTTCGCTCAGCCCATTCGCGGGCCCGGACTGCAGCACGAGGAAAAGATAATCACCGCGGATGCCGATGCGCCGTTTACTTACGGCGACAGCTTCGATCCGATTTCCGGCACCAAGGGCGGCCTCCTCGACCGATGCAGCCAGAGCAATACCTGCCCCAGAGTATTCCACACGAACACTGATACGGAATATTGGCAGGGCGGAATGTCGCTCGATACGACTGACGCCAAAGGGCACGACCTGGTCATCCCCGGCAATGTTCGGATCTACCATTTTGCCAGTACCCAGCATGGCGGCTTCAATCCGGTTGCGGCGATACCAACCTCGACCGGGATCTGCCAATACCTCCCGAACGTGAACCCCTATGTTTATCAGCAGCGGGCGTTATTGGTTGCGCTGCAGCGTTGGGTGGCTAACGGCACGGCTCCTCCTGCCAGCCGCTACGCGCGGATCTCCGATGGAACCTTGCTGCCCCCGACCAGCGTCGGCTTTCCGAATATGGCCTTCGCGACCGGCATTGCTGACCATCCGACGGTCGTGTTCACGGGTCTATACAACACGCGCAACCTGCTCTTCTGGGGTCCCAAGTTCTACCCCGACGACGAACGCGGGATCCGAAGACAGCCGCCCGTAGTCACGGACCTCGCCTATAATATCCTCGAGCCGGCCGTCGATGCCGATGGCAACGACATCGATGGGGTGCGCTCGACAACCCTTCAGGCGCCGCTTGGCACGTACATGGGATGGAATTATCGTGCAGCGGATCATGGCGAGGGCGATCTGTGTGACCTGACCGGGAGCTTCATCCCGTTCGCCGGCACCGAAGCGCAGCGCGCTGCGGGCGACCCGCGATTGTCGCTGCACGAGCGTTACGGCAATAATGCCGGTTATGTCGCCGCGGTCACCGCCGCGGCCAACAGCCTCGTCAGCGAGGGCTTCCTGCTCCCTGACGATGCAACGAGTATCATCAGCAACGCGCAATCGGTAACCATCCCCTGAGCAGAGGGCACCGGCTAGGGCCTACAGTCCGAGATAGAATTTACGCACCAGCTCGTTGTTGTTGAGCTCTTCAGCCGAGCTGCCCTCGAAGGCGATCTTGCCGTGGACGATGACATAGCCGCGGTCGGCGATGCGGACCGCCTGGTTGAAGTTCTGCTCGGCCATCAGCACGGTCAGCTGGTGGCGCTCCTTCAATTCCTTGATCTTTTCGATCGTGCGTTTGACGAGCACCGGGGCGAGGCCGACCGAGGGCTCGTCGATCAGCAGGATCTTCGGCGCCGACATCAGCGCGCGCGCCAGGGCCAGCATCTGCTGCTCGCCGCCGCTGATGCTGCCCGACAATTGGCGCCGCCGTTCGCTCAGCACCGGAAAGGTCTCGTACGACATGTCGAGATTGCGCGCGATCTCGCCGCGCGCAATCGAGCGGAAGGCGCCCAACAGCAAATTCTCCTCGACCGTCAGTTTGGGGAAGAGCCGCCGCCCTTCCGGCACCAGGCTGATCCCGAGATCGACGATCTCCTCGGTCGACCGGCCGACCAGGTCGTATTGCTCGCCGTCGATGTCGGCGACGATCGATCCCGCGGCCGGCGGCAGAATGCCCATCACGCATTTCATCAGGGTGCTCTTGCCGTTGCCGTTGGTGCCGAGCAGCACCACGGTCTGACCCGGCTCGACCGACAACGACACGTCCTCGAGCACGCGCACCGCGCCGTAGCCGGCGTCGATGCCGGTCGAGGTGAGGCTACTCGCCAAGATAGGCCCTCTCGACCTCGGGGTTGCGGATCGCCTCCTGCGGCGGCCCGTCGGCGATCTTCTGGCCGGCGACCAGGACGACGAGCCGGGTCGAAAAGCTCATCACCGCGCGCATGATGTGCTCGATCAGCACGATCGTGATGCCCTGCTCGTTGAGCCGGAACAGCACTACGAGAATCTCCTCGACTTCGGAAGGCGACAGGCCGGCCATCGCTTCGTCGGCGAACAGCAGCCGCGGCGCGCTGGCGACGGCGCGCGCGAGTTCGAGCTTGCGCATCTCGACCTGGGTCAGATCGCGCGGCAGGTGCCGCGCCTTGTCGCCGAGCCCGACATCGGCGAGCAGCGCGCGGCAGCGCTCGCCGATGGCGGCATGGGGAAGCCGTGCCGCCGTGCCGCGCATTGACCGTGTAGAGCAGCGGGATGCGCAGATTGTCGATCAGGTTCAGGCTGCGAAACGGCTTCGGCAATTGAAAGCTGCGGGCGAGCCCGAGGCGGGTGCGCCGATAGGCCGGCAGGCCGTCGATCGGGCGTCCATCGAAAACGATGTTGCCGCTGTCGTGGTGCAACGTGCCGGAGAGGCAGTTGACCAGCGTGCTCTTGCCCGAACCGTTGGGCCCGATCAGACCGAGGCGTTCGCCGGTCGCGACGGTGACGTCGATGTTGTCCAGCGCGACAAAACCGCCAAAGCGCTTGCCGAGCCCGCTGGCTGTGAGAATAGGTGCGGCCATCAGCGCCGCCTCGCCCGTCGGCGGCTCTGCACGAGCCCGACAATCCCATTGGGCGCGATGACGACAAAAAGGATCAGCAGAACACCGACGATCAACAGGTTGAGCGCCGAGGAGATCGTCACCGTGGCGAGCTGCTGGATCGTGCCGAGCAGTACCGCGCCGATCACCGGACCGACCCAGCTGGTCATGCCGCCGATCAACGGCATCGCGACGCTGTTCACGGCATAGGAGAGATTGAAGCTCGAGGTCGGGTCGAGATAAGTGACGTAGTAGGGCAGGGGGGCGCCGGCCATGCCCATCAATGCGCCGCTCAATGTCGTCGAGATCAGCTTCAGCCGTAGGGTCGGCACACCCGCTGCCTCCGCCGCCTGCTCGTCGTCGCGGATCGCGTTGAAGCCGAGGCCGAGTGTCGAGCGCTCGATGGTCCGCGCGATCGCCACCGAGATCCAGGTCAATGCCAGCATCAATGAATAGAGGTATTGGATATAGCTGCCGTAGATCGGCGAGTGCTGCGGCCGGATCACGTAGATGCCGCGCGACCCGCCGACGTAATCCCAGTTGACGATCAGGGTCTGCGCCACGATCGCCAATGCCAGGGTGGCGATCGCGAAAAACACGCCCTTCAGACGCAGGGTCAGATAACCCATGCCGAAACCGACAATGCCCGACATGATGCCGCCGACCAGCATCATGACCGGGACCGGCAATGCGGTCGTTTTGTGCAGCACGACGGCAGTGTAGGCGCCGACCGCAAAAAACGCGCCGGTGCCGAAATTGGTGTACCCGGTATAGCCGCCGAGAATATTCCACGCCGTCGCCAGCACGATGAACTGCAATACTTGGTAGGCGGCGAAAAAAAAATACTCGTTGCCAATGAACCCGCGCGTCAGCAGCAGAAACGCGACCGCGACAATAAACGATACAATCCAAAACTTGGCGGCGCCCATGCTTTCAGAGCCCCGCAAGATAGCCCCTCTCCCGCACTGCGGGAGAGGGGCTTTGCGGGGGGTTCTTTTGGTTTTTGTACATCGTCAACGCCCGAGGATGCCGGCGGGGCGCACGGCGAGAGTGAGCAGAAGAAAGCCGAAGGCGACAGCCGGCGCCCAGGACGGGCCGTAAAAGGTCGCGGTGATGCTTTCGACGATGCCGATCAGCATTGCGCCGGCGAGCATGCCGGGAAAGCTGGTCATCCCGCCGAGCACGCAAATCGCAAAGATCCGCCCGATATAGTCGCGGCCGATCGACGGCTCGACCGGCTGGATGATGATCAGCAGCGCGCCGGCGACCGAGGCGGTGGCGATCGAGATGCCGAAGGCGATCCGCTTGATCCGGCTCGGATTCGCCGCCATCAGCTGCAATGCCAGCCGATCCTGCGACACCGCGAGAATGGCGCGGCCGATAAAGGTGCGGCCCAGAAAGAGCTGCAGCACGGCGAGCATCAGCAGCGAAACGAGGCACGGGATCAGCATGCGCAGCGGCAGGTCGACAAAGCCGAAATGCAGGCTCGGGCCGATATAGGGGGCTTCGACAAAGCGGTAGTCGACGCCAAAGACCAGGATCAGCGCCACCTCGCCGACAAACAGCAGGCCGAAGAAGAAGGCGAGGCCCTGGATCGATTCCTCGCCGCGTCGCTCGAAGGCATAGTAGTAGATCTGGTAGACCGCCATGCCGAGCGAGGAAGAAAGCGGGCGCCATCACGACGCCGATCAGGATCGGGTCGAAGCCGAAATTCGAATTGACGATGTAGGCGACAAACGACCCGAGCATGATAAAGGCCGGGTGCGCGATGTTGACGATGTCGAGCATGCCGAAGGAGATCGTCACGCCGACCGTGACCGCGGCGTAAAAGCCGCCGAGCAGCAGGCCGGCGACGACCGCGTTGACCGCCAGGTCGAGCGAGATCATCCGGGTCGGCGCTCCGCCCGTCCATGTCGATCGCCGCATCTCCGTCTCCCTCGGTCGTGTTCCGCGCCCCGACGCATTAGAGCAGCATCGCTCGCCCCTGTTAAGCGACACTCAAACGATTTTTCAATCGCGGAGGTTCTGCTGCGGAAAGCGTTTTCGCGCAATCGACGCCAAACCGGCGCGTGTTACGGATGTGATCGCCGGTCGACGGCGTGCGATGCCGCGGAACGGGGCCGTCGCGCTCGATTATGAAGAGCACACCCCATTGCCTTAATGCAATGGGGTGTGCAGGTCGTTTGAATTCGGTTAGACGACTAATCCTTGGTGTCTGGGTCGTATCTTCCGTAGATCGTAATGCACCCGGTCAAGCAGTTGGGGACGGCATTGTTCGCAGCGATCGGCACGAACACATGGCTGGTCCAGTCATCGGCGGCCACCGAATGCGCGGTCCCGGCGGGGTGTGAACCTGCGGGGTCCGCCGGCACGTTAAGCGTCGGCACCCGCTGATCCAGGGTTTCGCTCAATGCGTCGATCACGTCGAGAGTGGCGGCACCTTGCGAAACATTGACGGGTGCTGCTGTGGCTGTCCCTACCGGGGGACGCCCCGGGAAGAGGGCATTGGGGGCGAGATTGCTGCCTGAGGCTGCGGCGTAATAGTGATTATCGCCCTTATTGAACCAGACCTCGTCCCCGACGCCCGCACCGAGCTACGTTCGCTGTGATCGCGCCCGTTTTCGCATCCAGGACCACTAATTGGGGTGCTGCGGTATGGGTACGCCTGTCCGCATTCCCGGTCCATAACGCGCCGTCCGTATCCTCCAGATCGTATTGCAGCCTACGAGCAGATCCTCGTGTGGACCCAAGGCGAGACCGGCCGGCGAGCAAAAGTTATCAGATAATGTCGCTTCCACCGTGCCCGTGGTCGAGATGCGAATGACCCCTCCCACCGTCGGGTTCGTCCCGATTTGCGGGATCGAGAGAAAGAACTTTTGGGTGCCCGGATCCCACACAGGTTGTTCAGCGCCATTGCTGCGCGTCAACGCCGCTGTGGGCCGTATCGAGGAAGATATTCTTTACGACTGCGAGGGCGCCGGTCGTCTGGTTGACGCTGACCAAGGTACCAACGGGCGGCGTTGAGGCGTTGTTGATCGCCAGGATCAGCCCATCCTTTGGGTCGTAGGCCAGCTCATCTGCACGCGTCGGTTCGCCGGCCAAAGTAGTGACCTCGCTGACCGTCAGGGGCGGGTTTTGCCTGAGGTCGAAGCTCAGCACGCGGCTCGGGGCATCGGTCACAAAGAGCCACGGGAAAGCGGCCACGACGCCATTGGGACCGGCCGTGGCGGTCGAGAAGGCAGGCGGCGAAATCCCGGCGAACGGGGCGTGGCCGTTGTTCGGGACGATCTGTTTGACAATCAATTCGGCACAGAGTGCGTCGACGGCAAAATTGTTGCGATCGGCGAGGTAGTAGATTCCGTTCGACTGGTCGACGAAACTGATATCGAATGAGAACGTGCCAGTCCCGGTGTTGAGGGCACTGACTGGAATCGGAACCGAGGCGAGCAATCGGACGGCTGGCTCGATTTTTTTCCCGCTATCGTCGGCCAACGCACTGCCCGGCCATCAGCAGCGATACGTGG
>CAVOTD010000067.1:0-74192 GCA_963698995.1 uncultured Alphaproteobacteria bacterium
CGAGACGCCCGGTTACGATCGGGAAAATTCGGCCCAGTCCTTGCCCAATCATTACCAAGAAATCGCCGAAATCGGCGGCAATGTCGTTAATCTTGCAAACCGACCGTCAGAGGAGAACTGCCGATCTGGAAAGCCCCTGTTTCAGTCCTTTGTGGCTGCTTGGCGGCGCTGCCGCTGATCGGTTGCGCCGGCGACGGCACCGCTCCAAGTCAGTCGGCGACGGCTCCGGCAGCAATCGCCGGGGTCGCGCCCTACCGCGTCGGCGGATCGCAGGTCTATCCGGCCAGCGCGGCAGCGCCGATCTGGCTGGTCGGCCCGACACCGGCGATCGATGCTGTCCTTGCGGCGACGCCCGAATCCGGACAAAGCGCAATATCCGGTGTTGTCGTGACTTCGGTTATGTCGAATGCCGGCAACTGCAGCGAGAGCGTGTTTTACGCCGACCCCGGAAATGGCGCGGCCCCGACGGTAAAGGTAGAGCGATCGCCTGGCTGCGCCGCGACCCCGCCGGCCGCGACCGGGCAGCACCCGTCAGGTCTTCGGGCGCTCCCGGGAGTCCGCCCCAATGGGCCCCGCATCATCGAGGCATCGGCGGTTCCAAACAAACTGCCGCCAGCTGCCCAGGTTCACCATCTCGCCGAATTGATCAAGGCGGCACCATCGAGCTGAGCCGACAGAGGTCCGGCGGCTGATCCGCCGGACCTCGGTCAGCTTAATACGACCGATAAGGCGCTGAAGGGTAGCCGTAGCCCGGCCCGTAGTATGCGCCCGGCGGCGGTGGCGGTGGCGGCGTCGTAGCCGCGCCGGTGATTGCACCCAACCCTCCGCCGATCGCTGCGCCGAGAGCAGCGCCATGTCCGCCCCCTGCGGCAGCACCAATGGCAGCGCCGGTCCCGGCGCCGAGCAGTCCGCCACCAACCGCGCGCTGGCCGGGATCGTAGGGGTTCGTGCAGCTCGCTAATGCCAATACCAGCCCAGCGGCAACCACGCCGGGAGCAATCATTCGCTTCATTATCGAGTCCTTCTACAAGAGCTCCTGCCATGCGATTGGCCGAGGAAGCTTGGCGGTGACAACGGGCGAATCTCAAAGATAGTTCCTGTTGGTTAGCCCGCTCCTCTACCCAACCCCGTCATGTCGGCGGATTTTCCAGGGCGCCCTCCTCACTCTCGGGCGGCTGCCGCTCAATGCCGCTTATGACGCCGCTGATCAGGTTTGACGTCGTAGAGCGACCCGAGATCGAACCCGCTATCCGTCGGCACCATCTCGAGCGCCGCAATCAGCTCTGCGAACCGTCGTTCCTCTTCCCGACAAATCTGCTCGGCCGCGTCCACCTCGACTGCGATAAACCGCAGGCTGTCGCCGGGTCGGCGCCGGCCGACGACCGGCAGATCGACAGAAATCACGGTAGCAATTTTAGGGTATCCGCCCGTCGTCTGGTGATCGGCGAGAAGGAGGATCGGTTGGCCCGAGCCGGGCACCTGGATCGAGCCGGTTGCAATCGCATCCGAGACAATGTCCCAGCCGCGGCAGAGACGCAGCGCCGGGCCATCCAAGCGCATGCCCATGCGGTCGGCGTCCTTCGATATGCGGAACTCGGCATCGAGCAACGCCTCGATGGCTTCCTCTTTAAAATACTCCTGCTGCGGGCCAAGGATGACGCGGATCGGCTGCTGCCCGGTCGCCGGCAGTGGCATCGGCACCCGGACCTCGGCTCGCTCGACGGCGCATGCAAGGGCCAGCGGCACGAGGTCGTTCTGCTGCAATGCGCGCCCGTCGAGCCCGCCAATCGCCGCCCGTACATAAGTCGACGCGCTGCCGAGGACGAGCGGTACCGCGAGGCCGCCCTCAACGGCAAGATAGCTGCAGGCCGATTGCCGGCCGACAAGGATTTGAAGGACCGCGCCGCGCTCCAGCGTGACGCTCTGCCCTGCCACCACGACCCGCTTCTCGTCACCATTGAGGCGGAGGCCGGCATCGGCGCCGACGAGCGCCACCCGCACCCTGTCGGCGACGATCTCAAAGGTCGGGCCGCTGAACAGGATCTCGAGTGCCGCCGCCCCGTAGCGGTTGCCGACCAGCGCATTGGCGAGCCGCAGGCCGAAGCCGTCGAGAGCGCCCGAAACCGGGACGCCGATATCCTGATAGCCGACCCTCCCGAGATCTTGCACCGTCGTGTGGAGGCCCGGTGCCAACACCTTGAGAGCGGGGGTCATGCGGCAATCGGCGAGCTTTCTACCTCGTAGCCGCGGTTCTCGACTGCTCGGCGGATCGACGCGAAAGAAGCGGGGTCGATCGGCTGAAACCTGACAGCGTCACCCGGCGCGAGGAGCGCCGGTCTGGCGCGTTCGGCATCAAAAAGCCGGATCGGCGTCGTGCCGATCAGATGCCAGCCGCCCGGGCTCTCATACGGGTAGATCGCGGTCAGCGAGGTGGCGATCGAGATCGATCCGGCGGGCACCCGCAGCCGAGGGTCGGGTCGGCGCGGCAGCGCCAGCTGTTGCGGCAGATCGCCCATATAGGGAAACCCGGGTAGAAAGCCGAGCATATACACGTGAAACTGCACGTCGCTGTGCAACCTGACCACCTCGTCTGGCGAAAGCTCGGTGCGACGCGCTACATCCGTCAGATCGGGGGCAAACTCACCATCGTAGCAGACCGGCACGCGCCACAGCCTCGCGCCGGCGCGAGGGCTGGGCTGGCGATCGAGCAAGCCCTTTATCGCCTGTTCGAGATTGGCGCGGCTCGTCACGAGCGGGTCGTAGTGCACCATTACCGAGCGGAACGTCGGAATCGTCTCGACGACGCCGCCGAGCGCGTTCGAAGCGATGACCGCGGTCAGGCGCAGCACCTGATCGCTTAGCGACCGGTCGACGCGGTCGCCAAATTCGACGACGAGGGCGCGCTCGCCGGCGGAGAGGAAGCGCAATTTCATCGGTTTACCTGATACACTGGCCGGCATGGCGGCGAAGGCCGATCGAGCGCAGGAGGCGGCATGGCGAAAGCAATCAATCTCAACGCCGATATGGGCGAGGGTTTTGGCGCATACGACATCGGCGACGATGCCGGGTTGCTGAAGATCATTCGCTCGGCGAGCATCGCCTGCGGGTTCCATGCCGGCGATCCGGTGACGATGCAGCGGCTCGTCACCGAGGCTGTCGCCGAGGGGGTCAGCATCGGCGCGCATCCCGGGTTCAACGATTTGTGGGGGTTCGGACGGCGGCGCATCGACATGAACCCTCGCGAGCTCGAATACATGATCGCCTACCAGATCGGCGCCCTCCAGGCGATGGCCTCTTATGCCAATGCCAGGGTGACGCATTTGAAGCCGCACGGCGCGCTCAACAATATGGCGGCCGAGAATATCGAGCTGGCGCTGGCGATCGGACGGGCGATCAAGACGGTCGACCGCGACATCATCTACGTCGCGCTCGCCGGCTCCGAAATGGAGAAGGCGGGGAGAGAGCTTGGATTGCCGGTCGCGCGCGAGGGCTTCTGCGACCGGCTTTACGACGATGACGGCAATTTGACCTCGCGCAAGATCGCAGGCGCGGTGCTCCACGACCCCGAGATCGTCAAGGAGCGCGTCGTCAACATGGCGCTGAACGACGAGATCATCTCGCGCAACGGCAAATCGCTGAAGCTCCGCCTCGACACCCTCTGCGTCCACGGCGACGAGCCGAGCGGCGTCATCGTCGCCCGCGCCGCACGCCAGGGCCTCGAGGCGGCCGGCGTCCGCGTCCTCCCGCTGCCGGAGATGACGCTCGGCTGATGCCTCGCCGGCCGCATTAAGTCGCGAGGTACCCGCCGTCGACCCAGAGTTCGGCGCCGGTGATGTAGGAGGCTTCGTCGGACGCCAGGAACAGGGCGGCGTTGGCGACCTCCTCGACCCGGCCGGCGCGGCCCATCGGCACCTGCCGCAGCATCTTGGCGCGCACCTCGGGGTCGGCGGTGCGCCCCGACGAGCGCATCGGCGGCATCAGTCCGGGATGCACGGAGTTGACCCGGATGTTGTCGGCGCCGTGCTGCACCGCCGCCGCCTTGGTCAAGGTGCGGACCGCACCTTTCGAGGCGTTGTAGGCGACGTGGACGCCGTGCTGGCCGGTGATGCCGGAAATCGACGAGATGTTGACGATCGAGCCGCCGCCGGCGGCCTTCATCGAGCGGGATCGCGAATTTCATGCCGAGAAAGACCCCCCGCGCATTGACCGACATCAGCCGGTCCCATGCCGCGGTTTCGAACAGATCCTCGACCGCGCTGCCGCTGAGGCCGGCATCGTTGACCAGGATGTCGAGCTTGCCGAACTCGGCGATCGTCGCATCAACCGTCGCCTTCCATTCCGCTTCGCTGGTCACGTCGAGATGGCGGAAGATCGCCGCACCGTTGGCTTGCGTGATGTCGCCGACGACCTTTTTGCCCTCCTCGTCGAGCACATCGGCCACCGCGACCTTGGCTCCCTCGCGGGCAAAGATGCCGCGCCATGCTGGCCCCCATGCCGGAGGCTCCACCGGTAATCAGCGCCACCTTGTCTTCGAGCCTCATTCCGCCTCCTCCGATATGTCGTCACCCCCGCGAAAGCGGGGGGTCCAGGGGAACCACCGCGGCTCGGCCGCCCTGGGTTCCCGCTTTCGCGGGAATGACGATGGAGCCAAGTTAAACAACGGCGATCTGTTGACGCAACTCGCCGGTAAACAGGCTCTTCGGGATCATCGCGTGGACCCCGCGCACGATGTCGACGACTTGGGTGACCCGGAAACTCACCGCGATGCTGCACAGGGCATAGGCGTCGAGCGGCGTCAGCTTGGCGCGCGTCGACAAAAATTCGATGGCGTTGCGCGCGGCGAGCGTCATCGCGGTGTTGAGATCCTTGTCAAGACCAACGGTGATCCAGTGAGTGGCCGTCTCCGCCACCGGCCAGTGAAAATTCTTCTGCTTGTGCAATACCACCTGGATCAGCACCTCCTGCATCAGGGTCTCGAGCGCGGTCAGGCTGATCTCACCGTCGCCCTGCACGGCATGCGAGTTGCCGGTGTAGATCAGCGCTCCGGGCTGCCATACCGGCAGGTAAAGGGTCGAGCCTTCGGTCAGCTCCCGCAGGTCGAGATTGCCGCCATGCGGCCCCGGCGGCACCGAGTTCGTGACGCCCGGGCTGAGCGGCGGGAAAAAGCCGTCGGGCGGCGCGACCCCCAAGGTCCCCTGAAACGGCGCGAGCGGAATACCGATATCAGGCGCAAATTTGCCCTGCATCGTCGCTAAGTCGAGATCGACGTATTTGATCTGGCCTTGCGCAAAATCCTGCGGCAGGAGCCCGGTCCCCAATGCGGCCGGGTTGTTGAACACCGCGCCCCAGCTCGCCGGATGCAGACGCTGGTAACGGACCTCGACCACGTCGCCGGGTTCGGCATCTTTGACGGCAATCGGGCCGATGATCGAATGCGGGCCCCGCCCGGGATTGCTGGTGCGCAAATCCGCCAGCCGGCTGATCGGCACCCCGGGCTGCAGCTCATTCATAAAGTGTGACCAGGTATTGGGAAAGCTGACCCGGTCACCCGACTCGATCGTAACGATCGGCGGCAACGTCGCGTCGAACACTCCGAGCCGAACCGTTTGCTTGTTCGACTCGACGACATGGACGCGGCCGCCATTGTCGCCTGCGCCGCCAGCGGCCGGGCCGGCGCTATTGGTATCGGCCGCCTGAGCGAGCTTGCCGAACCACGGCCCGACGGCGGCCAGCGCGCTCATGAAGCTGCTGGCGCGCAATAACTGGCGCCGCGCCCGCCCGCGCGCCGTCAAAAAGCCGTCGAACCGCTCCTGATCGACTTCGTCCATATGCAGCAGACGGTCGGCGGCCCGCCGGTCGAACGCGCCGTCCTTAATGTCCTCGCGGACGACCCCGGTGCCCTTTTCGTCGCCGCAACCAAAGAGCCCGCCGCAATGATTGTGCGCCGGCGTCTCGCCCTCGCTCTGGTGATGATGCTGATGCGCCATCGTAAGTCCTTATCGTCCGAACCCGTGGTCGTCTTCGTCATTCCCTCCCGCGAATGATCGCAAAAAGAATGTCGTCCTGCCAATCGCCGTTACAATCAAAAATCGAATCGGAATCGCTCGTTGCCATATCTGCAGCAAATCTGCAGCGAGACTTCTCCTATAGGTTGTATGCCAGCACTGACCGCGCGCTCACGATCGCGGCTCCGACAGGCGACTTCGATCTGTCCTCGAGTTCCTGTCCGGCGCCCGGCGGAATTGCCCGACGGGCCCTGGCGAACCGCCCGCGCCGTCCCGCGCTCCCTGTTCACCCTGTTTTATCAGGTCGAGATCAGGCATCAGCAACTCCTTTAATCGCAATCTAGGCATCCGCTCACGGGTGCCGATGCCCACGAGAGTACCATGTGCGAAAATGGCAAATACATGATTTCGAGGCAAAGCCGCATCGCGGTCGGGTCGCCGACGAGGGCGAGCTCTACGGCTTTGCGGGTCAGCACCTCTGACTTGCCCGCAAGCAGCGCCGCGGCGGCGAGTGTCGCCTTGTTGCGCGAGCCGATCCGCCGCCCGGCGGGATTGCCCGACCGGCCCTTTTCGAACGGCCGCCCGCGCGCCCCCCGCCCCAGCGGTTTTGGTGAAAGCCCATCAGCCATCGGCACGTCCTCGGTCCAAGCGGCGGCCCAGTCGGGACCTCCCATCGGTCGAGCAGTATGCAATGACGAAGTAGGCAATATTACGGATGGTCGAAAATCGCAAAAAAGGGCCGAGCTACCGTCAGAAGGAAGGCTGCTGCGTCTTAAGAGCTCCGCCGATAACTCATCGGCCAAGCATACGCGCTGATTTCACGCTGATCAAAGTCTCTTTGATAAAATATTGTCCCATTCTTCGAGTGCGAAAGTCGCGAGAGCTAGAACTACCGTAAACGCAGCGGTGATCCGTCGGCGGTGAAAAGAGCCCTTATCCCGCATCCGTACCAGAGCGGGGCGCCTGGCCGCCATACTTCTATTTCGTGCTACTGAAAGAAAGGATTCCGATCCCAGCTTACTTCCGCGACGCGGTAAATTTCTGCTAGGTTTTGATGCGGATCGTCGCCGCGTTCCGCTCTCTGGGCTAAACCATAAAGAACTATGGAATTGATCGCAGGGGCACGTTTCTTAAAGTCAATGACATCAAAGTCTGGAAGGATCGTATCCTTGAGCATATGATGCTGGATACGTTCCGAAGTTTCCTCAAATCCTTTTGGAACACCTTTTATCAGACAAGCAACGGTTGTTCCGGCTATAACGTCGGCTAATTGGACCGCCGGGTGATCACGCGAGTTTACGAAGGAGACAGGCTCTGCCAGCCTCCACCCGAGTGATCCCTCATGTTGGTGCATCATGCGTGCCCGCTTGATCCCAGGATCATTTTCGTCGCCCGTGAACTGCGCGATGATAGCCTGTAGAGGTTTGCTGGCGTCACACCATACGCCAAGTGGTTGCCCTGTTCTTCCCCAGTGATTGAGATGGCTCCAAAGCGCGCAGGCAGAGAGGTCGAGAACCCACCGGCCCGCATCGGGAAGCTCTGCCCCAATTTGAGAATTGTTTGCTACGATGATCTCGCGGTAGCCGCGCGCAAAGCGCAGAATAAGCTCGAATTGATCATCTGGCATGTTTGCCCTTGCTGGAGATAAATTACTTTTCTTAAATAAGAGAGGAGCATCATTTTCATTTTGTGAACGCATATATTTCTGAAATTGGTGCACTGCTTGCCGCGCAACACTCCCGCCCCCGTTGAACCAGCACCACGCAACCATCGTCACGAAACGGTGAAAATTCTTGCTATAGAGAAGCCGAGTATTATCTCGGAGCACCGGCTCATAGATGTATTCGAAAAGCCAGGCGCACAAAGCGAGCAATTTCTCATAAACATTCACTGCAAAACGCGCGTCGGCCGCTTTGACAATTTCTGAAATAAGTGCTTGTCCCTGTTGATAGCGGACGAGCCTTGCCGCCTTAAGCTCTGGCATCTGAACGCGATGATTTCGAACAACCTTTTGAATAATCTCCCCTGCCTCTCCGTCGGGGATGGCGACGGAGCCAAACCCAAAGAAGCGTTGACCCGGATGCAGAAGGTCAGGGCCGGTGTGACCAGCTTCATCACAGGATATTTGCAGCCGCTTTGTGATCACCCGTCAGTCTCGAAATCGTGCTCTTACCGACACTGTAGCTGTGCGCGAGTTCAGAAAGTGTTGCGCCTTCCCCCGCCGCCGTGGTTCGGCCTTCTGCGGGTAGGTGAGTTTCGAGGGTCGGCGCATATGCTGCCCCGCTTTTGCGCCCCGCTACGGCCCTCAGCGGTACGGGTGCGGATACGGTCGCGCTCTACATCAGCCGATCCACCGAGCACAGCGATCATCTGGTGCCGGTGTCGGTCCACGGCTCCGCCAACGGTCCTGCGAGGCTTATGCAAACCGTAACCCTTTGAGTTAGCGGCTAGTGGTGGAAAAAAACCGACGCCTTAGGGAGTACGGACGGCGCCTCAATCCACATGCTTTGGTATATTCACATTGCGAAGTTTTAGATCCATTATGCATCGGAATTGATGCAGCCCTCTAAGCGAGAGCATAGAATTGAACGTGCTTATGGCAATCGGACGGTCACCCTTTACAGCGCCGACACGACGGATCGAGAGGTTCCGTAACGTATCATCCAAATTTAAGGTTGCGATGAGGCTGACTGTTCCAGAAGCAGTCGTGCAGTCTATATTCACCTCGTGGAAATAAAAGATTGAAAAGTCTTCAGAAGAGAACTTGTCTTCAGCGGCATCAAAAGGCCTAGGATCTTCGGAGCACGCAAACTCGATGCCGTTTGCCAACAACCCTTGAATTGCATTCTGAAACCATACATTCGTCATCACGGCACTTTGCCGCCAAGTGCGTACTGCTGGTTTAGAACCTCTCGGCAGAAGCGCGTCAGGTTAGAGCAGGCACGAGCTACGTCTTCTTCAGGGATGCCTTCGTGCGGCTTCGTCCCGCTAGACTTCTTCGCATGAAATAGACGCAAACGCACATTAATGTATTGGCCGTCGATGAATGCGCTGACTGGATCAGTCGACGGACCTTGAATGAACCCAGTAAGATTAACCTTTTTCCCGATCTCGCGCATAGCGCGGAGCATCCATGTGCGTTCCCCCTCTTTACGTTTTATCGGATAGAGGCCCTCAAGAAGCGCCTCGAATGCGAGAAAAATGTAACGATAGGCGTCGAAGACATCGTTTCGTGTCTGTGAAAGCCGGTAATATCGCAGCACCGGCATCCACCTCATGGGGGCAGCGCTCTGCGACCTTACCGCCCCGCTCTCGTCGATCACCGACACCTCAATTGGTCCCATTCGCACACTAAATGGAGCAACAGTATGATAAGTAAGTTCCCTCCTGCCGCCACCAGACGTCAAAATTAGATAATCGCCCAGTGACTTGATTTCTAACGGGTCATTGAATTTGAAGCATATTCGGTCGAGAACTTCTTCAACCGCTGCTTGGGCATCACGCAAAGCATCAATCTCGCTTACCACCGCTTTGCAACGAGCTACCACCGCGTCCTGACTTCGGTTAAGCTCAACCTCCCAATCTGAGCCCTGAGGAGTGACCAGAAAATCAGAGCCCGGTTTGGTCTTTAGCCAGAAGGCTACCGCGGCGGGGCGTCCGTTCCCGTCGAGCCCCGTATCCATCGATAAGGTACCAATCTTCGGCATAATACAGCCTTCGACTACTTAACAGCTCAGTGGCACCCCCGGGATGGCCAGGGTACTTGCGACCGGGGTGCGCTGCTCCGCTCTTCGGCGGAAGCACAACGCGGCAGCCATGGGGAAATTGGAGTGCGCAGCTGCGCTCGCAAGCTCGCGCAGTCGCATAATCTCCGTTAAGTAAAAACTTTTCGGGTATTCGCAAATCCTCCTGTTAAGATTAAAACCTCTCCTCCACGCCTTTTGTTTTATATTCGGAACATTCAGGTGGGCTGACAGGGGAATACTCGCCCGGTTCGGCCTTTATTTCGACGCGTCGGACAAAAGATATTGGTGGGAGGTGTCCCCGTCGCTGGAGAATAACTTGCTTCAGAACAGCTCGCAACCACGCCGCGTCACTTTGCTGAACGCCGAGCGCGTCTCGAAATACCCGCGCCTTGTGTCGGCCACGGGGATGGGACGGATTGAGGCAATACTCCCTGATCTTGCGAATATCGATGATCGCCTGATCGCCGCGTGGGAGACGTGCGGTCATTCGACGGTCATGGATGGGTATCGCTTTCGCTCAACCCACCTTACGAACGGGTGGGGTCAATCGACGCCGACTGCGCTACCCAATGTCTCGCCGATCGAGCGGTTGAGCACGAGGTCGGCAATGGCGTCGAGGCCGGTCGGCTCGCGGTTGATGATCACCAGGGTCGCGCCGTTGCGTTTGGCCAGTTCAGGGAACCCGGCTGCCGGGTAGACCACCAGGGAAGAGCCGGCGACGATGAACAAATCGGCGGCCACTGTCTCGATTTCGGCTCGCCGCATCGCCTCGACCGGCATCCCCTGGCCAAAGGAGATTGTCGCGGTCTTGACGAAGCCGCCGCAGCTCTCGCAGACCGGCGGTTCCTCGTCACGCTCGAAGGCGATGCGCAGGGCCGCGAGCTCATAGCGGGTTTTGCAGTCGAGGCAATGTGCGTAAGTCGTATTGCCGTGCAATTCGACGACCTGGTCGTCGGCGACCCCGGAGGCCTGATGCAACCCGTCGATATTCTGGGTGATCACCGCAGCGACCTTGCCGCGGCGAACCAGTTCGGCTACCGCGCGGTGGCCGCGGTTCGGCGACGCGCCGCGAAACGTTTCTTCCATGGCAAAGCGCCGCCGCCAAGTCTCGCGCCGAGCCTCCTCCGACCGAAGAAAATCGGCAAAATCGATCGGCGCCATGCGCGTCCAAATCCCGCCGGGACTGCGGAAATCGGGAATTCCGGATTCCGTGCTGATCCCGGCGCCGGTGAATACGACGGCGCGCTGCGCCGGCGCGATCACCTGGGCGAGCTCGGTAATTTCCTGGTCGAACGGCATGGCGCTACTTTGGCAAATGTCGCACGACGCGCCAAGCCCGCCGTGTAATGCTGAAGCGGTGAGCCTTCGCACCGCCTATCTCGCCGCCGAGGGGTTTGTCGATCAACTCGCATGCGAGCTCGGCACGATCGACATCAGGCAGGGCCGCCTCCTGATCGCCGCGGGGCCGCCGCGCTCCGCGGCATGGGCGGCGAATATCTGGCTCGAGCCGCAGCAGATCGCGATCGCCTCGATTTCTGACGCGGCGGCAAAGCTGCGGGCGATCCAGCGCAATTGGGCGCTTTATGCACCTCGCTGGCATCGCCGCGCCACCTTGATCCAGCAAGCGATGCCGAAGGTCTCGGCCAAACCGCTGGTCTTCGGTGAAGCGCCGCCGACCGCGGCGCTCGGCTTGTGGACCCTGCTCGATGCCGAGACGATGCGCGGCGCGCCGCGCTGCACCAGCCCCTTCCCCAACGGCGAAATCCATTTTGTCGAGGACCACATCGGGCCGCCGAGCCGGGCCTACCTGAAGCTGTGGGAGGCGCTGACCCTGATCGGGTGCCGGCCCGGGCCGGGCGAGGTTTGTCTCGATGTCGGTGCCAGTCCAGGCGGCTGGAGCTGGGCATTGCAAAGGATGGGCGCGCAGGTGATCAGCGTCGACAAGGCGCCGCTAGCGCCCGAAATCGCCAGACTGCCCGGGATCGAGCACCGGCGCCAGAGCGCCTTGGCATTGGACCCCGACACGATAGGGCCCGCTCGACTGGCTGTTTTCGGACTGGTGTGCTATCCGGCGCCGCTCCTTGGGCTGGTCGAGCGCTGGCTTGCCGCCCGGACCTGCCGTCACTTTGTCTGCACGATCAAGTTCCAGGGCCACACCGACCAAGAGACTGCCCAACGCTTCGCCGCCATTCCAGGCTCTCAGCTTCGCCACCTCTTCCACAACACGCACGAGCTGACCTGGATCAAGATGGGTTAGAATTAGGTGGCGCCGTCTAGGACGTCATTCCGGCGAATGCCGGAATCCAGTGCTCCTGGACCCCGGCCTTCGCCGGGGCGACATAGAGATGCGGAGTGCTCGGTGGGAAAGCGTGAGAGGAGAGTGGAATGGAACTCGGCTTGAGGGGACGCAAGGCGCTGGTGACGGGCGCGTCAAAGGGGATCGGGCGCGCCTGCGCCGAGGTGCTGGCCGAGGAGGGCTGCGACATCGTCCTGGTGTCGCGCACCGCCGCCGATCTCGAGATGGTCAAGGCGAAGATCGTCGGCCAGCACAATGTCGCCGTGCAGTTTTATCCGCTGGACCTCTCCGACAGTCGCAATGTTGACAAGCTGGCTGCGGAATGCGCCGACATTGATATCCTCGTCAACAATGCGGGGGCGATCCCGGGCGGCAACATCGACGCGGTTCACGAGGCGCGCTGGCGCACCGCCTGGGACTTGAAGGTGTTCGGCTACATCAACATGACGCGGCGCTTCTATGCGCTGATGCGCGAACGCAAAAAGGGCGTGATCGTCAACATCCTCGGGGCCGCCGGTGAAAACCCCGATTTCGACTACATTGCCGGCTCCGCCGGGAACGCCTCGCTGATGGCGTTTACTCGGGCGATGGGCGGCACGGCCCCGCGCGACGGACTGCGCGTCGTCGGCATCAACCCCGGCCCGGTCATGACCGACCGGCTCGTCACCTTGATGCGCACCCGCGCGCAGGCCCAGTTTGGCGACGCCGAACGGTGGACCGACTATATGAAGCCGCTGGCCTTCGGCCGCGCCGCCAAGCCCGAGGAGATCGGCTGGATGGCCGCCTTCCTGGCCTCGGACCTCTCCGCCTACTCGACCGGCTCGATCATCACGGTCGACGGCGGCGGGTCGAGCCGCCGTTCGGCGCTTTGAGGGCGAACTATTCGTTGAGCCAGCGCCGCGCGAAGCCGAGCAGCCCCTGCGGCATGAAAATGACCATCGCGACAAAGATCAGGCCGAGCGGGATCAGGTAGAACTCGGTGAAATAGCGTGACAGCGCCTCGCGGAGCAGCAGAAAAAAAGCCGCACCGACGATTGGTCCGACCAACGTACCGATGCCGCCGATGACATTGAAGATCACGACTTCGCCCGAGACCAGAAAAAACACGAAGTCGGGTGCGGCGAATTGGTTCTGCAGCGCGTAGAGAACCCCAGCGAGACCGGCAAACAACCCGGAGAGCATGACCGCGACGATCTTATAGCGCTGGATCGGATAGCCGATCGCTCGGGTGCGGGCCTCGTTTTCGCGGATCGACTGCAAGACCATGCCGAAAGGCGACTGGGTGATGCGGCGCAGAAGCAAATAGGACGCCGCGACCACGGCCAGCACAAACCAATGCAATGTCACGCCCGTGAAGCGCGTCGAGAAAAGGCCGGGTATGGCCAAGGCCGGCCGGCTGAAGGTCAAGCCGTTTTCGCCGCCTGTCACTGCGGTCCAAGTAAAAATAATTACATAAAAGATCTGAGAGAAAATCAGTGTCGTGATCGCGAAGTAAATATCGCGCAGCCGTGTCGAGAAATAGGCGACGAACCCGCCGGCCGCCGCGGCGGCGGCGAGCCCGTAGAGCAGTGCAAGCCAAAGACTGGGTGGGGTGACGGTGAGCAGCGCGGCCGCGGCGCCGTACATGCCGAGACCGAAGAAGGCCGAGTGGCCGAACGACACCATGCCGGTATAGCCGATCAGGATGTCGGACGACATGGCTAGCAGGCCCCAGATCAGGATCTCGGTCAGAAATCGCCGCCAGAATTCCGGCAATGCCAGCGGCGCGACGATCAGCAGTGCGAGGACGAAGAAAAAGCCGGTCCAAAAAACGGCGGTGTGGCGCCGGCTCATCGCGGCGTTGCGGCGAAGAGGCCGGTGGGCCGGAACAGCAGGGTCAGTATCAGAACGACAAACGAGACGATGACCGCCTGGGCCGGGCTGACCCAAAGCGAGGCATAGGCTTCGAGCAGGCTGATAAAGATCGCCGCGAGGATCGAGCCGCCGAGATTACCCATGCCGCCCACCACGACGACAATGAAGGCCCGCAGGATCCAGTCCGACCCCATCGCATGATCGACGCCGACGAGCGGGCCGAACAATACGCCGCTTGCGCCAGCCATTGCCGAGCCGATGGCGAAGACAACCATCAACACCCACGGCACCGGGATGCCCATCGCCTGCGCCATGATCCGGTCCTGGGTCGTCGCACGGATCCAGATCCCCCAGGTGCCGAATTTGAGAAACACCCAAAAGGCGCCAATGATCGCCGCCGAGAGCAGAGCGATCAACAGCCGGTACAGCGGGTAATCGAGGTAGAATAGCGTGATGTGGCCGCCGAACGGCTCCGGAAGCTTCCGTGCCACCGGGCCGAATTGCCACAGCGCGTAATTTTGCAATACCAGCGAGATGCCGAAGGTGGCCAGGATCGTCGTCAACGGGTCGCGGCCAATCAGCGGGCGCAATGTCACTAGATAGACAGCCGCCCCGAGCAGCGCTATTGCGAGGCTGGCGGCAATCAGCGCAATCCAAAAGCTGTGGGTGACCGCGAAAGTGAGCACCCCGACATAGGCGCCGAGCATCAAGAATTCGCCGTGCGCGAAATTGACCACATCCATGATGCCGAAAATCAAGGTCAGGCCGGAGGCGACAAGCGCCAGGATCATGCCGCTGACGATGCCGTTCAGGGTCTGGATCAGGATCTGAGCCAAAGAAACGCCCATGCTGCTCCTTTTTTTCCAACGGCTAACCCGTCATTCCCGCGGATGCGGGAATCCAGAGCGGCCGGGCTCCAACGGCTGCCCCCTGTTCAAGCCAAGGGCAGGCTCTGGACCCCCGCTTTCGCGGGGGTGACGGTGACCAACACTGAGCACTACACACCAAGGTATTGATGGATCACGGCGTCGTTGACGCGCAGCTCGGAAGACGGAGCGTGATGACGGACGATGCCCTTTTCGATAATGTAGATGCGCTCGCCGACCTCAAGGGTCAGCGGCACGTTCTGCTCGACGAGCAATACCGCGACCCCGTCGTGGCATAGCGCCTCGATGATCTCGCGGATTTGCGAGACCATGCGCGGCATCAGGCCTTCGGTCGGCTCATCGAGCAGGATGATCTTGGGTTCAAGCATCATCGCCCGGGCGATCGCCAGCATCTGCTGCTCGCCGCCTGACAATGTGCCGCCAGCCTGTTGGCGCCGCTCGGCGAGAACCGGGAAGGAGTCGTAGACCTTGTCGAGAAGCTGCTGTTTGCGCGCCCGCGTCACGCCATGTCGATCGAGGCCGGTGCGCAGGTTTTCGGTGACTGTGAGCAGCGGGAAGACCCGCCGCTCCTCCGGGACATAACCAATCCCAAGCCGCGCCAGCCGATGCGCCGGCAGATGACCGATTGGCTCCCCTTCGAACAACACTCGGCCACGGCTCGGATGGACGAGGCCGGCGATCGCCTTCAAGGTCGTGCTCTTGCCGACGCCGTTGCGGCCGAGCAGCCCGACCACCTCGCCATGGCCGATCTCGAGCGACACGCCGTGCAGGATGTGGCTCTTGCCGTAGTAGGTGTGGATGTCCTCGAGTTTGACGACAGGCTCCGCCATGCTGGCGCCCGCGCTCATGTCTTCAGATAGACCTCGAGCACGCGCGGGTTGGACTGGATCTCCTCCGGCGTCCCTTCCGCGAGCACCTCACCGTAGTGAAGCACGCTGATCCGCTGGGCCAACTCCATGACGACTTGCATGTCGTGCTCGACGATCAGGATCGTCAGGCCGCTTGCGATATGACGCACCAGATCCATCGTTTCATGAGTTTCCGCAGCGCTCATCCCCGCCGTCGGTTCGTCGAGACACAAGAGCTGGGGTTCGGTCGCAAGCGCGATGCCAATTTCGAGATTGCGCTGCTCGCCATGCGACAGATTGGCGGCGAGCGCGGCCGCCTTATCGCGCAACCCGACTGCCGCAAGGGCCGCTTCGGCCTTTTCGGCGATATCGCGGTGGTCGCGGTGGTGGGTGAGGAGGCTCCAGCCGTGCCGGCGCGACTGCGCGGCGATGCGGACGTTCTCGAAGGCGCTGGCATTGGGCAGGATGTTGGTGATCTGATAGGAGCGGGCGATACCTTTCTGCGAAATGCGGTCCGGCGACAACCCGGTGATGTCCTCGCCGTTGAACCGGATATGGCCCGATGAGGGGCGCAACACCCCGGTTAGGCAATTGAAAAAGGTGCTCTTGCCGGCGCCGTTCGGACCGATGATGGCGTGGATCTCGCCGGCCGCTACGGAGAAATTGACGTTGTTGAGCGCAGAAAGGCCGCCGAAGCGGACCGCCAGATCCTCGGTGCGCAGGAGTGGCGTCGCGGTCGCCGCCGCGTCGCCCGCCCGCTCGTCGGCCATCTAGGCAGTAAACGCGCAGGCCGGCGGCACTAACGTCTTCTCCTTTGGAACGGTCGCGAGGATGTGATATTTGCCGTCCTTGATCTCGAAGATGAACTCGCGCACGAACGCCTGGTGGTCTTCCTTGCGCAGCAGCTTGTCGCCTTGCGGGAAGTCGTAGCCCTCCTTCATCTCCAGCCCTTCGAGCGCGGCGATCAGTTTTGGCGTGTCGGCGGGGCCTTGGAAACCGGATTTCTCGACGCCGAGCTTCAGCGCGTTGACCGCCTCGTAATTCGACTGGACATAGCGGTCGGGCAACGGTCCCGACGGATCGATCTTCTTCAGCCGGGCGAGCGCATCGTCGAAGAAGGCATGGTGGTAGGGCGTATCAAGCGGCGGGTCGAACACCGGCACGTACCGATCGATGCCGACAAAGCCTTCGATCTTCTTGCCGAGCGCCGGCAGATTGGTCGAGGTCGTGACAGCCCCGTCGCCGGCCCATCGGTATTTGTTGAGGCCGAGGTCATAGGCCTGATTGCCGAATTTTATCGCGTCGCCACCGAAGAGGATGATCATTATCCCGTCGAAATTGCCGCTGATCTTCGACAGGAACGGCGTCATGTCGGGGGTACCGAGCGGAATGCCGGTGGTGCCGACGACCTCGCCGCCATTCGTTTTGATCCCGTCTGCATAGGCCGCGCGGGTCGACTGGCCCCAGGAGTAGTCGGCATAGACGATGTGCCATTTCTTGCCGATCTGGCCGACGAGATAAGGAGTGAACGCCTTGGCCTGCGCCGGAGCGAAGTCGAAGGTGCGGAAGGTGTAGCGGTTGCACTTGCTGGTGGTCAGCGTCGTGTCGAGGCAGACCCCGATCATATTGACGATCTTGTGCTCCTCCCATACCGGCGAGCAAGCGAGGCAGATGTTGGACAGAAAGCCGCCGACATGGAAGTCGATATTGTCGTCCGTAACCAGCTTCTCGACCGCGCGGCGCCCGGTGTCAGGCTTTGATTCATCGTCGGCAGCGATCAGCTGGACAGGTCGGCCGAGGATGCCGCCCGATTTGTTGATGCGGTCGACGGCCATCTGAACGCCGATCAGCGCCGTCTTGCCGCCCGAGGCGGCGACACCGGTCAGCGGCTGCGCGGTGCCAAGGCGATATGGCTTAGCCTCGCCGAGGGCGGCGCGCCATGGCGCCGAGACCAGCATCGTTGCGCCGAGCCCAACGGCGCTGCCCGCCACGCTCCACCGCAAGACCCGGCGGCGGGTAACCCGTGCGTTCTCATTGTGAGACATCAGTAGCCCCTTCCCTGTTCTGCCGGGACAGATTTCCCGTCATTGTCACAAACAGATTAGCGGCGAGCCGGGGGAGCGTCCGTCGCCGCAGTCGCCTGGGAATACCTACTCTAAGTTGCGGGGAGTTGGCAACGATCGGTCCGGCGGGACGGGTCGGGCTCAGCCGAGCTTCAGGCGGCGCGCCGCCGCGACCGCGGCGTAGGTCAGGACGCCGTCGGCACCGGCGCGCTTGAAGCCGACGAGAGTCTCCAAGATGGCCCGCTCGCCATCGAGCCAGCCATTCCGGGCGGCAGCGTGCAGCATCGCGTATTCACCGCTGACTTGATAGGCATAGGTCGGCACCCGGAACGCCTCCTTGACGCGTCGAACGACGTCTAGATACGGCATCCCGGGCTTGACCATGACCATATCGGCGCCCTCCTGCAGATCGAGCGCGACCTCTCGCAATGCCTCATCCCCATTCGCCGGGTCCATCTGGTAGGTGCGCTTGTCGGCGCTGCCGAGCGCCGTCTTCGAGCCGATCGCTTCTCGGAACGGGCCGTAAAATGCGGAGGCATACTTCGCGGCATAGGACATGATGCGGACATGCGTGAAGCCGGCCGCATCGAGTGCCTGGCGAACCGCGCCGACCCGCCCGTCCATCATGTCGGAAGGAGCGATGATGTCGCAGCCTGCGCGGGCCTGGACCACGGCCTGCCGCTGCAGGATCGCCACGGTTTCGTCGTTTTCGACGTAGCCGTCGCGGATCACCCCGTCGTGGCCGTGCGACGTGAAGGGGTCGAGCGCCACATCGCACAAAACGCCGAGCCCCGGCAGGGCTTTCTTCAGTGCCGCAACCGCGCGGCAGACGAGATTGCCGGGGTCGACCGCGTGGCTGCCCTCTTCATCCTTCAGGGCATCGGGCACCGCCGGGAAGACGGCGATGGCGGGAATGCCGAGCTCGGCGGCTTCTCCCGCGCCATCGACGAGAGCCGGGATCGGCAGCCGGAAGACGTCGGGCATCGACGGGATCGGCTCCCTATGGCCCTCGTCATGGACAAAAACCGGCCAGATCAGATCACCCGCGGTCAGGACGGTCTCGGCGACCAGCTGGCGCGACCAGGCGTCGCGGCGGTTGCGCCGCAATCGGCTTTGCGGATAGGGCGCGAGAGGCGGGAGGAACGATGTCACGGGATCACTTGCAACCGAGGAGGCGGTAGAAACCGCGGATTGCGGAAAATAACCACAAGCGGCCGGGCTGACAACGCGCCGGCACATCGAATTGAACCGCCGGTCCGGCTGGCGTGAAAATTATACACACGACAGTTGCTGGACACACCTCTGGCTGTGCCAGCAACTATCATGTCGATCTGTCGAGCAACCTTCGTGTCGTCTGGGGGCGAAAACCGCCGCAGCGGGGCGCCACGCCTTTTCCGACTGCCAATCTTGGCATAGACTGCGGTACACCATCTGGGGTTCGCGATGTTGGTTTTCCGGCAGTTATTCGATCCTACTTCCTCGACATATACTTATCTGCTGGCCGATGGCCGAAACGGCGCCGCGATATTGATCGACCCGGTGTTCGAGCAGGTCCGCCGCGACGGCGCATTGATCGAAGAACTCGGTCTGCGCCTGATCTACGCGCTCGAAACCCATGTCCATGCCGACCATGTCACCGGGGCGTGGCTCTTAAAGCATCGCACCGGATGCGGGATTGGGCTGTCGGCCGCCAGCGGGGCCGAGGGCGCCGACCGCTACCTGGTCCAGGACGATGTTGTCGCTTTCGGTGATCGCAATCTTCAGGTTCGCCAGACCCCGGGTCATACCAGCGGCTGCCTCACTTACGTCCTCGATGATCGCAGCATGGCGTTCACCGGCGATTGCCTGCTCGTCAGGGGCAGCGGGCGCACCGACTTCCAGCAAGGTGACCCCCAAGCGATGTACCGCTCGGTTCACGGGCAGATTTTCACCTTGCCCGACCCCTGTCTGCTTTACCCTGCCCACGATTATCGTGGATTGACGGTCACCAGCGTCCGAGAGGAACGGCGCTTTAATCCGCGCTTGGGTGGCGAGATCGGCGAAGGTGATTTCACCGGCTATATGAGGAATTTGCGGCTCGCTCATCCCAAGAAACTGGATGTCGCGGTACCCGCTAATTTGAAATGCGGGCGGCCCGAAGATGACATCGCAGCGACGGCCGAACCGCGATGGGCGGCACTCAGATATTCCTTTGCCGGTATTTGGGAAATCGACCCGTATGGGCTCGAGGAACATGCCCGAGAAATCCAGATCCTCGATGTGCGCGATCCCCAGGAGTTCACGGGTCCGCTCGGACACATCCGCGGCGCGGTCCTGATCCCGCTCGGCGAGTTGGCCGAACGCGCCGGCGAACTCGCGCACGACCGTCCCGTCGTCGCGGTATGCCGCGCCGGCAGTCGTTCGGCGCAGGCCACTGTTATCTTGCGCGAAGCCGGCTTCAGCGATGTCGCCAACCTCACCGGCGGCATGCTGCGCTGGCGTGCCGAAGGCCACGCCGTCGAAGGCGGCGGCGCCTTGGAGCACGTCGCCGAATATTCGATCTGACCCGCGCCCGCCCTCAGAGCTGCTTCAGGAACTCGATCACCGCCTGCTGATCCTCGCGGCTCAACTCCCGAAACCGCAGGATGGCCTCGCGGGAGTCGCTTCGATTGGTTTGCGATGTTGCGATGTCGTAAGGCGGGCAGATGACGTCTTGCGGCGACGGGCCGTAGGACACATTGGTCGCCTCCGACGGCACCGGACATCCCGCCCCCGAAATCCGCGGCGTGTTCCCGTCGTCGGGTGCCGGAAGGTCGTGGAGTTCGATCGCGGCGAGAAGAGCATCTTCCGGGCGGCGCACGATCAGGGGCGCATTGGTAAGCTTACGGTTCGTCGTCACCGTGCCGGCGGGGGCGCTGTCGACGGTAAGCTCACTCAGATATACCCGGCCGTCGTGCAGAAACGGCGGCCCGATCCTGCCCAACCCCATCAAAGGGGCGGTGCGGAACTCCCGGCCGTCGGCCGAGGCTTTCTGGTTGTTGAAGGTATCGTCGGCGAGGTTGCGGGGCAGGTCGAATGTGTCGAAGCCGCGCTCGCCCTTCGCTGATTGCCGAGCGACGACCAGCGGATCGCGCGGTCGCTGCGCGAACCTTTCCGCATCGATGACCGGCATTTTGTGAAGCAGCAGGTCCGAGAAGATCGGCGCCCACACGAAACTGAGATGCTCCGCCCCGACATCCGCCGGCGATCGTCCTGTCCTTTGGATCGGGGTGTGACAACCAACGCAATTCAGCTTGCGGTCGACTTGATTAATGGCGCTGGGATCGAGCCCGTCGTCCCCGGCCGGCATACGCCCCGGGATCATCCGGTCGGCAAAGGCCTTCAAATCGATCCCGAACAGTGCCGCGCCTCGCTGGATCTGTGCTTCCTCATTTTCTCCTCCTCGAGGTTTGGCCGGGTCGGGCGATTGGAGCAAATCCAATAGCGCGTCGCCAAACTCGGGTGGGGCCGTGTTGCGTAGCAAATTTCGTACGCTGAAGGGGGTCGAGAGGTGCACTTCAGGAGAGGAGGAGCGCGCATTCATGCAGGCAGCCGGTTCCGTCGTCGGCCCGGTGCTCGGGAACAGCGTCGGAAAATTGATCTCGCTGTTGTTTATCAAGCTGGTAAACGACAGTTCGCCTTGCAGGCCTCCGATGACGAACTGCAGGATTTCCACTCCGTTCGCACGCAGCCCGAAGCGGCCTATTCCGCCGACAAAGCCGCTCACTGACGTTAGATTTCCACTGGCATCCTTATTCACGACTAACGTGCGGAGAATCATGTTGGGACGGCCCGAGATGCAGTCGGTGTTGCACCCGAGCTCGCCGGCGAAATTGCCGAGTGACGAGTTGTGGCCTTGCGTATCGTCGGGATCTGCGTTTGCCCGAATATCGTCGGTCGGCACGGCCTCCATAAGTCCGCGGCCGATATAGGGCGGCCCGGCACGCTCGCCAACGGATCGTCGAAAGCCGCTCGGGTAGAGTCCGGTTGTTGGATCAACAGAACCCGAAGGCGCCAGATTCGCATCGAACTCGACGGGCGCAATCGGTTTTGGCACGCAGGCCTCGAGCGCGGGCCGCGTGTGCTGGACTTGTCCGCCGAACGGCTGCGAGATCATCTCGGTCACGATGTTCGAGGTGGTCCCATCGAGCGGATCGTAGAACCCGATGCCGGTCGGGTTGTTGGTCGCGTCCATGTGCGACGGGTCGAAATCCCCGAAAACTGTAAAGGCCGCCGTTCGCCCGGTATCGTTGATGGCGTCGAGATTATCCGCTGGGCGACCCCCTCCCGTGGCGGTGTCGAGCGACGTGAAGGCGAAATTGGTTGGCGTCGAACGCCCGGCTCGGGCGACATTGGATGCGCAGGTAGATCCGGGGATGCAGGATTTCGGGCTCAACAGTCCGGGGCTGCTCACCCCCTCTGCCGTGTTCAAGTGACAGCCCAGGCAAAATGCCTGGTTGTTAATCGGCCCTAGACCTTCGGCAGCGGTGTGGCGGGTGGTGAAAAACGTCAGCCCTTCCAGAAGCGCCTGGCGCTCGCTGCGGGTGGCGTCGGGGAACAGCAGGGCAGGCAGATCCTGCGGCTGCAAAGGAAAGGGGCCGACAACGCCGAAGCGTTCGCGTGGAACACGCCTCACCGGTCGCAACACGGTTCCAGCCGGCGGAACCGCGATGTCGAAGATCCCTGACCCGGCCGACCCACCTTCCTGGGCCCGCTCCGTCAGCAACTGGGCGTCAATGGGGACGTCAGAACCGATCTCCGCCAATGCCGGGAGCGCGAAAATACCGATGACTGCATACGCCATCAGCGTCTGCACGAGCTTGCGCATCGTGTTTCCTCCCCGAACACGCGCTGCCGGTCGTTAGGCCTCCGGGTCAGTCGCGCCGAATCCTGAGAGCGGGTCGACCATAACTCGGGTTGACCGTCATTAAAGATAAATTTTTTATGAAACTCGACCGACTAGCCGACGAAAACGCCGACCTAGAGCTGCAAACCGGTCCGATATTGGCGCGAGCTCATTCAGAGTTGTCTGGGATGATCGGCTCGCATCCCTTCGCTGACTGGGTATTGCATTTACCGGGTGCTGGCAGGCGCGAATGTTCGGGCGCGAAAGACGGGCATTCAAGTTCGCACGGGCAAACCAGCGTTCGCGCCGAAAAGCATGCATGCCAATCGCAGGCGGCGGCGCTTAGGCGATTAATTTAGCCAGACGCGACAATTTGCCCTGGACGGGCGGCGACGCGTGCTACAGTTGCGGCTGAGAACTTCGGATTGTGACCTGAAACAAGAAAGGGGTAACGATGGCGTACGATCTGCTGATCAAGAATGGCCGCATCGTCGACGGCTCGGGAATGCCGGCGTTCCGGGGCGATGTCGGTGTCAAGGACGGCAAAATCGTCGAGCTGGGAAAACTCAGCGGTCCGGCCAAGCGCACCATTGATGCGGATGGGCAGGTGGTCGCCCCCGGTTTTGTCGACAATCATTGCCACTACGACGCGCAGGTCACCTGGGACCCCTTGTGCTCCTTTTCTCCCGACCACGGCGCCACCACGGTGGTCTTCGGCAATTGCTCGCTGTCCCTGGCGCCGGTGCGGCCGGGCACCGAGAAGCGAGTGGCCGAGTTCCTTTCTTATGTCGAAGCGATCCCGATGGAGGTCCTCAATACCGTCGAGGTCGACTGGGAGACGATCCCGCAATACATGGACCGGCTTGACCAGCATCTCGGGGTCAATGTCGGCAATCTGATCGGTCATTCGACCGTCCGCTACTACGTGATGGGCGACGAGTGCCAGAAGCGCGCTGCGACCGACGATGAAATTACGAAGATGCAAGACGTCGTGCGCGACGGCATGAAGGGCGGAGCGCTCGGGCTGTCGGTGTCGCGCAACAAGGGCCATTACGATCCGCAGGGCGTGCACATCCCGGCTCTTTGGGCCGATGAGAAGGAGATCTTCGCTCTCGGCGACGTGCTGCGCGATCTCGGCACCGGCATCATCCAATCGGGCGGCGGACGCAATGCCGAGCTCAATGGCGGCTTGATGGCCCGATTGTCCGAAGCCACCGGCCGCACCGTGATCTATAACAACCTCGGGCAGACGGTCCGCGAGCCCGATGCCTGGAAAAAGCACATGGCGCGGGTCGAGGAGACCTCGAAGGCGGGGATCCGGGCCTATCCGCTGTGCAGCCCGAACCGGGTCACCCAGACCTTTACAATGCGCAACTGCCAGATCTTCCGCGGCTCGCCGACCTGGCATCCGATCCTCCTCGCCTCGGACGAGGAAAAGCTGCGGGCCTATGCCGATCCGGCGATCCGGCAAAAGCTGCACGACGAGGTGGTGGAACACAAAGTCGAGGTTCCGGCCGCCGGCTACTCGCGCAAATGGTACGACTACATGTGGGTCGAGGCGCCGGTCTTGGAAAAGAACCAGGGGCTGAAAGGCAAGACAATCGGCCAGATCGCCAACGAGCAGGGCAAGGGCATTATCGATGCCTTTCTCGACCTCGTCGTCGAAGAAAATCTCGATACTGGCCTGATGCAATCCGAGAACAACGTCGACGACGAAGCAATGGCCAAGATCCTGACCTACCCGAACGCGATCGTCGGGCTGTCGGATGGCGGGGCGCATGTGCAGTTCCACGGCGGCTACGGCTACAGCACGCGCCTCCTCAGCGAGTGGGTGCGCGAGAAGCAGGTGATGACGCTCGAACACGCGGTTCGGCGGCTGACCTTCGACTCGGCTTCGGCACTGGGGCTGTACGACCGCGGCCTGCTGCGGCCCGGCATGGCGGCCGACATCGTGATCTTCGATCCCGATACGGTTCGACCGCTGCCCGAGAGCGTGGTGCACGACTTCCCGGCAGGCGGCTGGCGCGTCAAGGAACCGGCAGCCGGCATTATGGCGACGATTGTCAACGGCGAAGTCCTGATGGAGAACGGCAAGCACACCGGCGCCCTGCCCGGCCGCGTGCTGCGCAACACCTACTACCGCGCCCACGCCTAGCCCTCTCTCGTCACCCTAGTGAGACCACCCGCAACGGTCCGTTGCGGGTGGTTTTTTGTCTGCCCATCGTTAGCGCGCAAGGTAACTGAATAAAGGCACGACACAGACGCATAGCTGGGCTACATTAATCGAAAGGCTCGGGGAGACGAGCCGGCAAAACAGGTGAGGGCTGTGGGTCCGCCAGAGTTGTCGACGCGGGCGTCTTGCGGTTTGCCGCGGCCGGCAGGGCTGCGGCATCCGTCGGCAGCGCCTCCACCCAGGCGCCACCCCCTCCTTTCTCGGCGAGACACCAGAACAGCGCTGCTACGACAGCGAGCAGCGCTCAGGCTAGGGAGGAAACGATGGGAACGACAACGCCGTCTCGGCGTGCTGCGCCGAAGAGCCCGCTTATTGCCCTCCTGGGCGCCGCGATTGCGTTCGTCGCGCCGTGGAGCCCGCTATTGGGGCAACCGGCGCAGACCACGATCCTTCACGGTCCGTTGGCGAAGCTGAACATCAAAGATGCCGAAATTGAGCCCGGCCTCCCCAAGCCCCAGGGAACGTTGACCATCGCGCAACACTTCGCGCTCGACCCCGGCTGGCTCAACCCGCTCGAGCATTCGTACTCCGGCACCCAGCAGCATTATGACTATCTTGTGCACGACGCGCTGTACAAGCCGATGCCTCAGAGCGACGCGACCTACAGCCTGGCCGAGCGCGCCGAGATGAGCGCCGAGTATAAGGAAGCCGCGTTCCGCCTGCGCCCGGGCTTGAAGTTCCAGGACGGAACTCCCCTGACTACCGCTGACGTCAAGTGGACTTACGAGAACTTCAAGGGCGCCCGCGCGAAGCTGTTCCATGACAAGCTCGACCACATCGAGATCATCGACGACCGCACGATCGTGTTCCACTTCAAGGAGCCGTTCGTCGATTTCATGGATCTCTACAATGGCGGGGCCAGCGGGATCGGCTGGATCGTCCCCCGGGCCTATTACGAGAAAGTCGGCCCTGACGGCTTCAAGAGCCATCCGATCGGCGCCGGCCCCTACAAGCTGGTCAGCCAGGAAGCTGGGACGCAAATGACTTTCGAGGCGTGGGACGATTACTGGCGACGCGTTCCGGCGACGAAGACCATCATCGTCAAGGGCATCCGAGATCCGGCTAGCAGGCTAGCCGGATTGCAAACTGGCGAGTTGGATTTGGCATACGGCATGACCGGCAAGCTGCTGCCGCGCGTTATGGCCGACAAGAATTTGCGCTGGGACAAGAACTTCACCTCAGCCTGGTTTCTCGCCTTCCCCGGCTACGCCGACAAGGACAGCCCGTTTCACGACGAGCGCGTGCGTGAGGCGGTGAGCCTGGCGCTCAACCGGAACTTTCTGGCCAAGCAGGAAACCCAGGGCATCGGCATTCCCTGGGGCAACTGGCTCAGCTCCGAGCAGCGCGATGTGCTGCGCGGCGACGGCAAGGACTTGCCGGTGCCCGAATACAACCCCGAGAAAGCGAAAAAGCTGCTCGCCGAGGCCGGGTTCCCGGACGGTTTCGATCTCGACTGGTATGTGCCGTTCGTGCCGTATTTCGACATGGGTCAACGCATTCTCGGCGACCTGCGGGCGGTCGGCATCCGCGGCAAGCTCGAAGTGCTCGAAGGGCCGGCCTACCGCGCCAAGATCGGCCAGGGGCGCAAAGGCTTTCCCGGCGACCGCACGATCGTGCAAGGCATCGACGTGCGGAGCGCCGCCGAAGCCATCGGCATCTATGCGGTGTGCGACGGCATCGCCTCGTTCGTCTGCGAGCCCAAGATCGACGAATTATGGAAGAAGCACGAGGCTAGCATCGACCCCGAGGATCGCGACGTGCTGAGTGCCAACATCCAGCGCGTGCTGATCGAGGGGTATTACTTCGTGCCGATCTACATGAACCCCTTCGTGCATGCGGTGGGGCCCCGTGTGCTACCGGAGGGAGACGGCTTCCATCGCTATTGGGATACGAAAACCGCCCCCTACCCCTATCCTTGGGAGATCTGGGAGGTCAAGGCGAACGGGTGATGTCGCTGCGCGACGCGCGGCAAAGAAAGGCAAGACATCACCGCATGGCAGGGCTACAGTAGACGCAAGGCTAAGTCGCGGGCGGGAGGCGCGGTTGATCAAGCGGTTTATTGTGCTCACGGCTGCCGCGATCGTCCTTACGATGCCGGTAAGCGCGCCCTTTGCGCAACAGGCAGCCGGAAAGACGATCCTCCAGGGCCCACTGGTGAAGCTGGACATCAAAGATGCGCAGATCGAGCCCAGCCGCGACAAGCCACAAGGGACGTTGACCATCGCGCAGCACTTCGCGCTCGACCCCGGCTGGCTCAATCCACTCGAGCACTCGTATGTCATCACGCAGGTTGAGTACGACTACTTCGTCCACGACGCGCTGATCAAACCGATGCCGCAAGGCGAGGCGACTTACAGCCTGGCCGAGCACGCCGAGATGAGCGCCGACTACAAGGAGGCCGCGTTTCGGCTGCGCGCGGGGCTCAAGTTCCAGGATGGGACGCCGCTCACCACCGCCGACGTCAAATGGACTTACGAGAACTTCAAAGGCGCCAACGCCAAGATCTTCCATGACAAGCTCGACCATATCGACATCGTCGACGACCGCACCATTGTCTTCCACTTCAAGGAGCCGTTCATCGACTTCATGGACCTCTATAACGGCGTGGTCAGCGGGATCGGCTGGATCGTGCCCAGGGCCTATTACGAGAAGGTCGGGTGCGACGGCTTCAAGACGCACCCGATCGGCGCCGGACCGTACAAGCTGGTCAGCCAGGAGGCCGGGACGCAAATGGTCTTCGAGGCCTGGGACGACTATTGGCGGCGCGTCCCGGCGACCAAGACGATCATCGTCAAAGGCATCAGGGATCCAGCCAGCCGGCTCGCCGGCTTGCAGACCGGCGAACTGGATCTGGCCTACGGTATGACCGGCAAGCTGCTGCCGCGCGTCATGGCCGACAAGAATTTGCGCTGGGACCCGAACTTCACCTCGCCGTGGTGGTTGATGTTCCCCGGTTACAACGAGCCGGACAGCCCGTTTCACGACAAGCGGGTGCGCGAGGCGGTAAGCCTGGCGCTCAACCGCGCGTTCCTTGCCAAGCAGGAGACGCAGGGGATTGGAATTCCGTGGGGGAACTGGCTCAGCGCCGAACTGCGCGACGCGTTGCGCGGCGACGGCAAGGACCTGCCGGTGCCCGAATACAACCCTGACAAGGCGAAAAAGCTGCTCGCCGAGGCCGGCTTCCCGAACGGCTTCGATTTCGACTGGTATGTGCCGTTCGTGCCGTATTTCGACATGGGCCAGCGGGTCCTCGGCGATCTGCGCGCGGTCGGCATTCGCGGCAAGCTCGAAGTGCTCGAAGGACCGGCCTTCCGCTCCAAGATCGGCCAGGGGCGCAAGGGCTTTCCCGGCAACAGCACGATCGTGCAGAACATCGATCCGCGGCCGGGCGGATCCGAGGCGAATATCGGGGTCTACGCCGTCTGCGGCGGCAGCGCGTCCTTCGTCTGCGAGCCGAAGATCGAGGATCTATGGAAGAAACACCAGGCGAGCCTCGAACCCGAGGAGCGCGACGTGCTGACCGCGGACATCCAGCGCATCCTGATCGATGAATATTACTTCGTCCCGATCTACCTGAACCCCTTCGTGCATGCGGTGGGCCCGCGCGTGCTGCCCGAGGGCGACGGCTTCCATCGCTACTGGGATACGAAACACGCTCCCTATCCGTGGCCTTGGGAGATCTGGCAAGTCAAGGCGGCGGGCTAAGAGCCGAGGGCGCGGCATGAAGAAATACATCCTGACGCGCGCTCTCTATAGCGTCGTCACGCTCTGGCTGCTCGTCACGATCGTCTTCGCCCTGGTCCGGCTCACCGGGGATCCGGTCAAAATGAAGGGCGAGATCGGCGCGGACCCCACCTTCTTGCAGCAGATGCGGCACGATTGGGGCCTGGACCAGCCATTCTACGTGCAATATGCGAGCTTCCTGGAGAACTTGGTCCGCGGCGATTTTGGGCATTCGTTCGAGAAGTCGCTGCCGGTCAGCACGATCTACTTCGAACGGTTGCCCAATTCCCTGAAGCTGGGATTTGCCGCCTTCGCCATCTCCCTCTTCATCGGTGTCCCATTCGGCATGCTGTCGGCGCTAAAGGTCAATACGACCTGGGACAGCGCGGGCAAAATGGTGGCCTTGCTCGGGCTCTCGGTTCCGGGCTTCTTTGTCGGCCTCGTCCTGATCATCATCTTCGGGGTAGATCTCGGCTGGCTACCGGTACTCGGCAAAGGCACGAGCGCGTTTCGGCCCAGCGATCCCTCAAGCTGGGTGTCGTTCTGGTTTCAGGATTGGCGGCACCTGGCGATGCCTGCCTTTGCGCTCGGCTGGTATTTTTCCGGCGCAATGCTGCGCATCACCCGCTCTGGCATGCTCGACGTCCTCGGCACCGACTACGTCAAGCTCGTGCGCCTCAAAGGGGTGCCCGAGGCCATCGTGACGGCCAAGCACGCGCTGAAGAACGCGATGATCCCCGTCCTCACGATTGCCGGCCTCAACCTCGTCATCATGATCAATGTGGCGGTGGTTATCGAGGTCATCTTCAACTGGCCCGGCGTCGGCCTCTTGCTCTACGACGGTTTGACCAATCGCGACTTCCCGATGGTGCAGGGAGTGGTGCTGATGTCTGGCGTGATGATCGTGCTGCTGAACTTCATGATCGACGTGCTCTACGCCTACGTCGACCCGCGCGTCAGGCTCTCCCGGTAAAAGGCGCCAATATGGCAACCGTCTTTGACGATGTCCGCTCCGTTGCAACCATACCGCAACGAGTTCTGGCGCCCTTTTCGTATTTTGCGCCGGCTTCCGGCGATACCGCTGCTGATTCTCGGGGTCCTGGCCTTTGCCGCCGTTTTTGCCCCGGTGATTGCGCCGCACAGCCCGCTGGATCCAGTGACCCCGACAAAGGCGCAATGCCTCGATCATTTCGGCACCGAGAGTTGCCCGTATGTCGACGGCGTGCCCCCGTTCTGGTCCGCCGGAGGCAACCTCGCCACACCTCTCGGCACGGATTTCCTGGGTCGCGACGTGCTCAGCCGGCTGATGTACGGCGCGCGGCTCTCTCTGCTCGTGGCGCTGACCGGCACGGTGGTGGCCGGAGCCATCGGGACGTTGGTCGGCGTGCTCGCCGGCTATATGGGCCGGTGGTGGGACCAGATCATCATGCGGATCACCGACGCCTGGCTGACATTGCCATCGCTCGTCTTCGCGATCCTGCTCTCCAGCGTGCGTGGCCCGGGCGTGTGGAACGTCGTGATAATCCTCGCCCTCGTCTTTTGGAGCCGGTATTCCCGGGCCGTACGGGGTGAGGTGCTGGCGCTGCGCGAGCGGGATTTTGTCAGACTGGCCGAGATCAACGGCATCAGCAAGCTGCGGATTATTTTCCGGCATCTGCTGCCCAATGTCATGAACACCGTGATGGTGCTGTTCAGCCTGCAGGTCGGCGTCGCGGTGATTATCGAGGCCTCGCTCAGCTTCCTCGGTGTCGGCGTGCCGCCGCCTGAGCCCTCCTGGGGATTGATGATGTCAGAAGGACGTGACGCCCTGATGGAGGGAAGTTGGTGGCTCGCTGTCTTCCCGGGCATCTGCATCAGCATGCTGGTGCTTTCCGCCAATATGCTGGGGGATTGGATGCGCGTGCGCCTCGATCCCCAGTTGCGGAACCGCTGAGGCCGGATCGATTCGGGTGCCGCCACTGCTGCGTGTGGAAGGACTGAAGACGCATTATTTCGGCTTCGGAGGCAGCCGAGTCGTCAAGGCCGTCGACGGGATCAGCTTCACAGTCGAGGCCGGCGAGACCTTTGGCCTGGTCGGCGAGTTCGGGCTGCGGCAAGACGACCACATGTCACTCGATCGTCCGCCTGCTCGCGTCGAGCGCGCAGATCGTGGGTGGGCGCATCGAGCTCGACGGCGAGAACCTGCTCGACCTCAATGCCCGCGCGATGCGCCGGGTGCGCGGGCGGCGGATCGCCAGCATCCTGCAAGATCCGATGGCCTCGCTCGACCCTCTGTTCTCGATCGGCAATCAAGTGGCCGAACCCGCTTACTATCACGGGCTGATGCGCGGCCGGCCGCTGCGCCGGCGCGTCACGGAGTTGCTGGCGGCGGTACGCATCCCTTCGCCTGACAAGCGGAGCAGGGAATTCCCGCATCAGATGAGCGGCGGCATGCGCCAGCGCATCGTCGGCGCCATCGCCCAGGCGGGCGGTCCGCAGCTGATCATTGCCGACGAGCCGACCACCAATCTCGACGTCACCATTCAGCTCCAATACCTCAACTTGTTGAAGGATCTGCAGCGCGCGAGCGGGGTCGCGCTAATCTTTGTCACTCACAACCTCGGCATCGTCGCCAAGATGTGCGACACCGTCGCCGTGATGTACGCCGGCAAGATTGTCGAGAGGCAATCTGTGCGCGGTCTGTTCTACGCCCCGCGGCACCCCTACACTCAGGCGCTGCTCGATTCGATCCCAAAGCTCGGAACCAAGGAGCCTCTCTACGCGGTGCCGGGCCAACCGCCCGATCTCTCCGCGCTGCCGCCCGGCTGCAGTTTCCACCCGCGCTGCCGCCATACGATGGCGCGGTGCCGCATCGAGGAGCCCCCGGAGCAACCCGACGCTGGCAGTGGCACGACGCGATGCTGGTTGGCCGCGAGGTCAGAGCTGGCGTCTGAGGCAGTGCATGGCTGAACCGTTGCTCGAGGTGCGCGATCTCAAAAAGCACTTTCCGGTGAAGGGCGCCGGCCTGCTGGGGAAACCGGGCGCGGTCCGCGCCGTCGATGGTATCAGCTTCACTGTCAATCGGGGGGAGACCCTCGGGCTCGTGGGTGAGTCGGGCTGTGGAAAGACGACCACTTCGAAGTTAGTCCTTGCCGCCGAGCGGCCGACAGCCGGTGTCATCGAGTTCGAAGGGCAGGACATCACATCCCTCCCCGACAAGCGGCTCGGGGACTATCGGCGCAAAGTCCAGGTCGTGTTCCAGGATCCCTACAGTTCGCTCAGCCCACGGATGCGGGTCGGCGAGATCATCGCAGAGCCGCTGCAGGCCCATGAAGCGCTGTCACGCCAGGAGATAAAGTCTCGCGTCGGCGAGCTGCTGGAGCTGGTCGGCATGCGACCGGACATGGCGCGCCTATTCCCGCACGAGTTCAGCGGCGGACAGCGCCAGCGGTTGGCGATCGCGCGGGCGCTTTCCACCAACGCGCGGCTCGTCGTGCTCGACGAACCCGTGTCCGCCCTCGATGTCTCAATCCGCGCCCACATCATTCGTCTCTTGGAAGACATCCAGTCGCGCCTCGGCGTCAGCTATCTGTTTATCGCCCATGACTTGGCCGCCGTCTCGCATCTCAGCCATCAGACGGCCGTCATGTATCTCGGCAAGCTCGTCGAGGTCGCCGACAGCCTCGAACTCTGCACCACCCCGCTCCACCCCTACACCAAGGCGCTGTTCGCGGCTTCGCTGCCGTCGCACCCCGACGAGGCGAGGGAGGAGATCGTCCTCAGTGGCGAGGTGCCGAGCGCGCTCAACCCACCGCGCGGCTGCCGGTTTCATCCGCGTTGTCCCTTCGCGATGCCCCGTTGCTCGGCGGAGGAGCCGGTACTAGCCGAGCAGTCCTCCGGCCACATCGTGGCGTGTCATCTCTATTGAGATGTCGAGCGCATGGCAAAATGATCGACCAGGTCGCCAAGCAGGCAGGGCAAAGGCATCATCGACGCTTTCCCTCGACCGCGCGCAGCGCGCCTGACGGCTGGCCCGGTAGGGTAAACGCGAACCCCTGGCCGGACTTGGCTTGGTCCGGCCAGGGGGACGCAAACCCGGGGAATTGGCGCTTGGGTGGGGCGGTCCGGTTTCAGCTGGCGAGCTGAACGACGTTGCCCTCCTGCAACCGGCACATCTGATCGAACAACCCGTGTTGGCGGCGCAGCGCGGCCGGGCGCCCATCCTCAACTATCCGACCTTCCTGCAGCACGACGACCCGGTCGAACCTCGCCACCGTTGACAAGCGGTGGGCGATCGCCACAACGGTGCGGTCCTTCATCAATACTTCGAGCGCCCGTTGGATCTCGACCTCCGACGCGCTGTCGAGCGCCGAGGTCGCCTCGTCGAGCACGACGATCGGGGCATTTTTCAATAGCGCCCGGGCGATGCCGAGCCGCTGCCGCTGGCCACCCGAGAGCTTCATCCCGCGTTCGCCGACGATTGTGTCATAGCCTTGCGGCAGCGCGCGGATGAAATCGTCGCATCGCGCTGCTCGCGCCGCGGCCAGGACCTCGTCATTGGTTGCTTCGGGCTTGGCGTAGCGGATATTTTCCAGCACCGAACGATGGAATAGCGAGATCTCCTGCGGCACTACAGCAATCGCCGCGCGCAAGCTGTCCTGCGTCATCGCGCGAATGTCCTGGTTGTCAATCAGCAACCGGCCATCGTCGATATCAAAAAGCCGCTGCAGCAGGCTGATCAAAGTCGATTTTCCGGCACCGGATGGTCCGACCAGACCGACCCGCTGGCCCGGCGCGATGCGCAGGTTGAAGCCGCGAAGGACAGGATCGCCGCCAGGATAGGAGAAGTCGACATTCTCGAATGCGATGCTGCCTCCCAGATGGATCAGCCGCCCCGCCCCCGGCTGGTCGACGACCCGGTGGTTTTCGCCGATAACCTGGATCGAATCCGCGATACGGGCGATGAACTGGCTCGTGTTTACCAGTGCAAAAGCCAGATCGCGCGATCCGTGCAGAATGCGGAAGGCCATCGCCACCGTTAAAACGACGTCACCCGGAGTGACCCGTCCTACGCTCCACAGATGCAGGGTCCAGGCGAGCATGCCGCCTGCCATCAGCCAGAGGCCGAGATCGTGCAGCACACGCATCCGCTCGACATACATCAGACTATCGCGATGCGAGCTTTCCTCGATTTTGAGCAGGCGCTCGAAGCGGCTGCGCTCTCGTGTGCGCGCGGTAAACGCCTTTACTACCCAGATATTCGAAAGCACGTCCACCAGCTCGCCGCCGAGTTCGGCGGCACGATCGGCATGAAGCCGGTGCCGCGGCATGCCGCGCTGGCTGAGCCGGACCAGCGCGCCCACCGCCAGCAGCACGAAAGCGAACAGGGCGGCGACCAAATGCCACTCTACGGTGGCCAGCATCGCCAGAGCGGCCAAAAAGTCGGCACATACCGGGGCGAGATTAAACAGCAAGGCCGAGAACGCCTGCTGCAGCGAATCCCCGGTGGCAGAGATGCGGTTGGCGAGCGAGCCGCCCATTCGATCGGAAAAATATCGGCTGCTATGCCCGCTCAGATGATTGAACAGGTCAAGTTTGGCTTCGGCCTTGTCCGCGAGAATGGCGCGGTAGCCGAACCAGCTACCGGAACGCCACAGCACGCTCTCACCGGCCAGCAGGACGCCAAACACGGCCAGCGCCCACCAGACTGCTGAAATATGCTGTGGCCCGCCGGCCATCGCGTCGACGATCAGCTTCAAGCCATATTGCGCAACGCAAGCAAACGACGCCGCGCCGAGGACGGAAGCCACCGCAGCAAGATGAATAGCTGGACGCCTCCTGACATAGTGCCACAAAAAGGCAACCGGTCGGAGGGGGAAAGCCGCGGCGCCCAGTTCGTGCCGCTCCGCTCCGCCGCCGGGCCGGGGATCACGGTCTTCCGGGTTAGCGGCTAACCGAGCAGTGCTGAGTTGCGCAAGTCCCATCGACGCTTCTCTCAATCTTCCGATAGGTTGAGTATTCAGGTATCATCGTAGGTCAGCTTAAAAGCGCCGCGGATACAGCGCATCCAGTGTGGGGCAAGCAACCTTCGTGCCTGCTTCTCGACATCGTTGCCGGGGCGATCCCTCCGCCGGCAAACGGCGATCCCGAAGAGGATATTCCCCGATCAACCTGCGACCTTTTGCAAGTCTCCTATTCGAGTTCGCCGCCGCCGCGGGTAGCCGGGGTGAGCCGCGATGCCGCAGGCCTTCGGATGCAACCCTTTCGCGGGCCCGGCGATTACCTCTTGCAGCCGCGGGTGCGGCATTGTGACCCGGAGCCAAAATGCAAATTGCTCAAATCGCGCCTCTAATGGAAGCGGTTCCCCCCAAACTTT
The DNA here is from genome assembly GCA_963698995.1 of uncultured Alphaproteobacteria bacterium. Taxonomy (GTDB): domain Bacteria; phylum Pseudomonadota; class Alphaproteobacteria; order ATCC43930; family CGMCC-115725; genus AP-15. The sequence continues at coordinate 34,875 of CAVOTD010000067.1, forward strand.
ACGGCGGCAGCGAGCGGATCGTTGCCTATCTGACGGACGAACTCGTGACCATGGGGCACGAGGTTACCTTATTCGCCAGCGGCGACAGTGTGACGACGGCGACCTTAGAACCGGGCTGCGCGAGAGCGCTTCGACTGGATCCGACGGTCCGCGACAGCGTGGCGCCTCTGCTCGCCATGCTCGAGAGCGTCGCGCAGCGCGCCCACGACTTCGATGTCGTGCACCTCCATTGCGACTACCTCGGCTATCCGGTGCTGCGGCGAACCGGAGTACCATTCCTCGCCACTCTGCACGGCCGCCTCGATCTGCCCGAACTGAAATCGCTCTATCGCGCGTTTTCCGACGTGCCGGTGGTCTCGATTTCCAATTCCCAGCGCGGGCCGCTGCCCGAGGCGGGCTTTGTTGCCACGGTGTATCATGGCCTGCCCGAACGGCTGCTGCTTCCGGGCAGCGGAAGCGGGGGATATTTGGCGTTTCTCGGCCGCATTTCACCGGAGAAGGCGCCGGACCGGGCGATCCGCATCGCGGCGCAGGCCGGGATGCGGCTGATGATCGCCGCTAAGATCGACCGGGTCGACCAAGATTACTTCAACGCTGAAATCGAGCCTCTGCTCGCTCAGCCGCATGTCGAGTTCATCGGTGAGATCAGCGAGCACGAGAAGGGCGATTTCTTGGGCAACGCAGCCGGTTTAGTGTTTCCGATCGCGTGGCCGGAGCCATTCGGCCTGGTAATGATCGAAGCCATGGCGTGCGGAACTCCGGTGATCGCAATCCGAGGCGGCTCCGTCACCGAGGTCGTTGACGAGGGCGTCACGGGGTTCATTGTCGGGAACGAGGCGGCGGCGGCGGATGCCGCCGGGCAACTCCATACGCTGGACCGCGGGATTGTGCGATCGGTGTTCGAGCAACGTTTCACCGCCCGGCGGATGGCGCTAGACTATACCCGAATTTACCAGAAGCTGGCATCTGCCGGGCGTTAGGGAGATGCCGTTCAAGATTGACCAGGAAAAGGCGCCGCGATGCCGATCGGGGACCTGTGGCCGGGCAGCCTGCGGTTACCGCTCGCAGTTGCTGGAAGCCTTTCAGTCGTCGCAGTAATTCTGCATGTCGCGGTGGCGCAACCGCCGTCGGCCGCAGTCCCTCAGGCAACAAACTCGCCGGCACTGAACGGGGCCAGTCTCGACTATTTTCCACGCGACCACCTCTTCCGGATCCTCGGAAAGGACGTGATGAGCGCGAAAGGCGAGGATATGGGGCGGATCGTCGACGTCCTATTCGACGAGGAGGGGGAGGCGCGCGCCGCGGTGATCGACTTCGGCGGGTTTCTTGGGGTGGGAACGAGAAAAATAGCGATCAGCTGGAGCGCCTTGCGCTTCAATCTGGGGGAGAAGAAGAACGTAATCGCGCTCGATCTCGGTCGCGAGCAGTTGAAAGCTGCTCCCGAATACAAATCCAGCGAGTCGGACAAGCCCATCCCAGTAGTGGCCCAGCCGCAACCTGCCCCGAGCCAAACCACCCCTGATCCCGGTCGCTGATAAACTCGGCATGATGCCTCGATCGCGATCGTGGATGGGCCTGCGAGCGCGCTCTGCTACGGAGCCAATGACCCGCAGTCAGCGCGCGCTCGATGGGCTTAATTTTTTTGTCGCGAACTTTCAAACCGGTTTTGGGCCATTTATTTCGGTCTATTTGACCGGCGTCGGTTGAACTCAGGGCGCGATCGGCGCCGCGCTCAGCGCCGGCACGGTCGCAGGGATGGTGAGTCAAGTTCCCGGCGGGATGTTGGTCGATGCCGTGCGCAACAAGCGAGCGGCAGCGGCGGCGGCGATCGGAGCGATCATGGCAAGCGCCCTGGCGATAGCTCTGTGGCCCGCCCTATTGCCGATCGCCCTAGCTGAGATATTGCACTCGTTTGCCAGCTCGGTGCTCGGCCCGGCCATCGCCGCATTGAGCCTCGCCCTAGTCAATCCCAGCGCCTTTGGCGAAAGGCTCGGCCGAAACGCCCGTTATTTGGCGATGGGAAACGCGTTTGCTGCTGGGCTGATGGGCACGTTCGGTTATTACATTGGGGATCGCGCGGTGTTTCTGTTGACCGCTTCGCTCGGTATTCCCGCGCTGGTCGCCATCGAAATGATCCGCGACGCGGATATGGCGCGACCCGAGCTCCGCCCGATGACCGCGTCGGCGCCAATGCCCAAACGCGACGATTGGTCATGGCGCGTTCTCGGAGACCGTCGACTGCTCGCCTACAGCCTATGCGTAAGCTTGTTCCAACTCGCCAATGCGGCAATGCTGCCGATTGCTGCCGGGATGGTGACAAAGCGGGCCGGCAGCGAGGCGCAATTGGTGATTGCCGCCTGCATCGTCGCGCCACAGCTGGTGACGGCGGTCATTTCCCCCTGGGCCGGGCGAGCCGCCGAGGGCTGGGGGCGCCGGCCGATCCTGCTCCTCGGTTTCGCCGCGTTGCCGCTCCGCGGCATGCTGTTCGCTGGCATCGTCGACCCGTATTTGATGGTATTGATCCAGGTGCTCGATGGATTGAGCGCCGCGGCACTCGGCGTTCTGACACCGCTGATCGTAGCCGATATCACGCGCGATACCGGCCATTATACGACCTGTCTGGGGGTGGTCGGGCTTGCAATCGGCGGCGGCGCGACATTGAGCACGACGGCAGCCGGGCTTGTGGCGGACCATTTCGGCAGCACGGCCTCGTTTCTGAGCCTCGCCGCAGCCGGGCTCTGCGCGACCGCGCTCGTCGGAATCCTAATGCCGGAGACGCGACCGGCGTCTAACACGGCGAACCCGTGACTGATAACTCGGGTTTGCCGCCAGCTTCATCCGGAATAGGTCATTCTGCGGCCATCAGCGGGGCCAGCGAGCTTCCCGGTTTTTCCAGCTCGGCATAGGGCCCCTGAGCCACGAGCCTGCCGTGCTCCATGACCAGAACACGGTCGAAAGCCGAGGCAAGCCGGGGACGGTGCAGGCTCCACACCAAGCTGCGCTCGGCGAACTCCTCCTTTAGCCGCTCGAGGATGGTCGTCTCGGTCCTACCGTCGAGCACCGCGGTTGCATCGTTGAGCGTCATCAGGTCCGGCCGCTTCAGGACAGCGCTCGCAATCGCCAGCTTTTGCCGCTGTGCCTCCGACAGGCGCGAACCGCCGTTGCCGACCGGATAGTCGAGCCCGACCTCGATCAGTGTCTCGCGCAAGCCGAGTTCGTCGAGCACCTCGGTGATCGCCGCGTGGACGCGTTCGCGACCGCCCAATTCGCCGCGAACGACGGTGCCGAAGAGGACATTTTCCTGCACCGTAGCGGCGGCATTGTAGCGCTCGACATCGAAGAACTCGACCGCGCCCCGCAAGTCCTCCGGCAAGCCCGCGGCAAAGACGCGCCGCGCCTCCAAGATCCGCTGCTGCATGTGCTCGTCGATCAAATCGAGCGGATCACGGGCCGCAATCAGCTTGAAGGCGAGTGACAAAAGCCGCTCGCGCGGCGGCGGCAGGAGGCTCTCGATCCCCGCTCGATCCATCCGGTTCAGGATGCTCTCGAAGTCCGGGAGATCGTCGGCGCTGACAAAGCCGAACTCCTCAAAGAACTCGTGCTCAGGGCGCAGCCCGGCGAACAGCTCGATCATCATGCGGGCAACCTGGGCGCCGACTTTGACGAGATCGCTCGTAAGCCCGACCTGGTCGAGCACCTTGTGCACGTAGGCGCTGCGAGCGACACCGTCGCCCTCGAAGGCTGATCCGATCGGCGTGCCGAACAATAGATTGACGGAAATCGGGCTATTGCTGTTGTAGCGATCGGGATCAAAGCGCTCGACGAGTTGTTCAAGACCGTCGGCCACGAGACGCCCGGCGAGCACGCGCCGCGCCTCGAGGATGCGCTCCGCCGCTTCTGGCTGACGATCCAAATCAAGCCGGCCGCGCAACCCAAGCAGATGAACGTCCTCATCAAGATCAACAAGCCGCAGCACCTCGACTATGCGACGTTGCAGCTCGGCCGCCTCGGCGACGCCGGCCTGCCGGTAATCGACCCAGTCGGCAGCGATATCGAGGTCGCTGTTGCCGGACTTACGGGCCTCCTCGATGGCGCGGCTCCGAGACTGTTCCTCAGCCGAACCATCGTCGGGTCGCCGGTTCGGCCGATGGTGCAGGCCGATCAGTAGAATTCTCCCTGACGCTTGTCGAGAACAGATAGGTTATCGGGCCGACATAACCGATGCGACGTCCGGAAACCGCGAGGGGGACGCTGTTGATGTCGGTTTCGCCGATGACGAGCCGCCCGCTGGTCGGGCTAACGAGACGGGCGAACAGCTGCGGCACGAGATTTCTGCCACTGTTGCTCTGACCGACGATCGCCACGTCCGTGCCGAGCGGAAAATCGAAACTGATCCCCTCCAGGAGCTGGATACCGTCGCCATCCACCACGCTGAGATTTGCGGCAGTGATCTCGCCGTGGAGCGGCTCGATATTTTCCGGCTCTTCGAGGAGCACTCGTCTGTCGAGCATATCGGGGACATGAAACTGCTCGACCACCTGTTCATACTTGATCGCCACATCCTGCTGGTTTTGATAAAAATCGAGCAATTCCTTCCACGGCGACGACAACTCCTTGTATGCGGCGAGCACAGCGACCAGCGCGCCCCACGAGAGTTGGCCCTTGATCACAAAGTATCCACCGATCAAAAAGAACAAAAAGGGCGTTAGGTTTCCGATCAGATTATTGAGGAATTTAACAAAGAATTTGCGGTTATAGATCTCGAACCGGATATCGTAAATTTCTCCCAGACGGTGAGAGATGTCGGCCAGCTGATATGGTGCGGCGTCATTGGCGCGGATTTCGGCACGTCCGGCGATGGTGTCACCAATACGGTCCGAAAGCCCGCGGACCTTACGCACCCGCTCGCGCCCGAGGCGACGGATGATGCGCTGCATCTTTGGAATGAGGTAACCCTGCAGCGGATAGAACGCGACGGCGGCTGCTCCGAGAATCGGATCCTGGACAAACATGAAGACGAAGATCGTCAGCAAGGTGCCGCCCTGTGAGATCGGCAACGCGAAGGCTTCGCCGATAAACCCGCCGACCGGCTCCAATTCGCCGGTCATCATCGCGATCATCTGGCCGGTCGCGGTCCTATCGAAATGGTGCAACGGAAATCGCAATACTCGCTCGTAAAGCTCATAGCGCAGCCGCCGCAACATGCGTTCGCCGACCTGCCCTTTCCTTATGTTCAAGTGGAGTTTGAACCAGCCGTTTATCAAAACCAACCCTAGGAAAACGCAACATAAAACCAGGAGATATGGAATCTGATCGAGTTCCAATCCCATAAAATCTTGCGGGAACTCTTTGCCGGAAATAGCACGATTAACGATCACCTTGGGAAGATCTAAGGAATAATAGAGGAAAGGGAAGGAAAGCAGAGTGACGACAACCAGGTAAATCTGCTCGCGTTTGCTATGATGGAGAATGTAACCGTAAATGGTCGGGTCCAGTCCGTCGATCCCGCGTTGCGGCAGTAGGCCCCGCAGGAACCCGGGAAGCGGCGGCGTAGCCGATTTTACCGACGCGGCGAGGGTACGGAGAAATCCCATTGGCTACTCTCTGGTTCTTGGCGCGACGCAGCGGTCCGGCGTCGTGCATCAACACCGGGCCTAGTCGGCGCTATGCCTGGGCAAATGGTCGCGCCGTCGGCGGCGCGGGAGAGGCGGCTAGTCAAATCGACAGGAAATTAGTCGCCTTGCCGCGCCGAGCGCCGTGCGCAGCGGAAAGCCGACGAGCCTCGCGGCTGCGATCGGCGAGCAGCTCGAGACCGTTGTTATGGGGTCGACGGAATCGAGCGGCGTGGAGTCCTTTGTGCGCGATCTGCGGCCGCCCCCGGGAACAGGGGTCGCCGAAGGAGCCGAACGGATGGGGCGGAATACCGGCGGATGTGCCGCGGTGCCCTTGAAGATGGCGGCGGTTCGCGGTCACGTCGTATCATGGCCCCAACCACCCGGGGACCAAGCAAAGTCGGTTGGTCGATAGTGCGGGATGGCGGGCAGCGACGGCAGTGGAATATGCTCCGGGTCACCTAACCGTAGGTGCGGCGGCGCGGATTCGCACGTCGTCGTCCGGCAGGAATACCACCCCGACCTCCTCAAAGACGCGCCGGAGGGCGTCGAGCGTTGCCGTCTCCGGCCGCCGACGCTCCAGCTCGAAATCGTCGATAACACGATCACTGACCGACGCGGCACTCGCCAGCTTGTTTACGGACCAGCCGAGCAATGTGCGGGCAGAACGGCATTGGGCGGCGGTGATCATGGCTGCTGAATTTCCTTGCATCTAAAGGTGTGGCGCGATTTCGCCATATTTGCCAAACGCTCGCCGCACAGCAAGGTTGCCGCGACCAAGGAAGACCGCGTGGTTCGGCGAGAACGGTTCGCTCGCACCGGGAATCAGGCGATCGGATTTGCCGCTGCCGCTCTGCTCTCGCCGTCCCCCGACCGGATTGCCGCTAACCTACTCGATATCCGCAAACCGACAAGTTGCCGGCATGACGGCCCATCGCCGCCATCACCCGCTGCGTCGAACGTGGCAACTCGGCATCGCTACAATCCCCGGCGACCGCTTCCAGGCGCCAAGCAATCGGACGGACGGCGGCTGCACTCGGCGCGCCGAGTAAGCTTAAGCCAGAGCAAAAAGTCAAACTTGCCGTGTTTAACGTTACCGACAATTTACGGATACACTTAAAATCTGCGACTCTACTAGACGGGGTCCTTCGTTCCTGCTATAGTCCTAAAGGGTTCCTAGCCACGGGCCGGGCTGTTTGTGGCGCCGGGTGTTAACACTTTCCAGCTCGCGATGCAGCTCAGACTATTCCGACATTTTGTTCCGGTTTCGGTCGTGGTTCTCGCGTCCTCGGATGTCTTGCTGATTACTGGCGCCTTTTATCAACTAGTGTCGCATTCGGAAATCGGTACCCCGATTGTGCTCGGCGCTTCCAGTTTTAGTGTTCAATTTGCTGCCGGATTGTCCGTGGCCGCTGTGACGACGATGATTTCCGTGGGTTTATACGGGCAACAAAGCTTTATGGATCTTAGGATCCTGTTTAGTAAAATAGCTGTTGCCGCGCTACTCGTCTTATTGCTGGTGTCTTTCTCCGCAACATATTGGCGAGACGGTCTGGACGAACTTACCGATTTCGCAAATTTTCCACTGAAGGCGACGCTGCTCTGGCTGGTCTGCGTATCGGTGACCCGCGGGACCTTTTCGGTAACACTGGGGCGCGGTCTGTTGAAGCGGCGGATCCTTGTACTGGGCAACGGGACACAGGCCGCGCGCATCGCTCGGCTGGTCGAAACCCGGCAAAACGAACATTTCCTGCCGGTGTCGTTCATCGACGTGCCGGGCCAAACCGGACACCGCCCTTCCGAAGCCGCCGAGTGGTCGGCCGGCGAGCCCGATGAGTTGATGGAATTCAGCTATCGAGTTGGGGCGAGCGAAATCGTCGTAGCCGCCGATGACCGACGCGGCCTGCCGGTGCGCCAACTGCTGCACTGCAAGCTTGCCGGTATCAAGGTGACCGACTTCCTCGACTTTTGGGAGCGCGAAACCAGGACGGTCGAACTCGATGCGCTGAGGCCGAGCTGGCTCTTTTACTCGGACGGCTTTCGACGCGGTCCGCTCGACGAACTCCTGAAACGAGCCCTCGACATTGCGGTCAGCGCAAGCTTGCTGATCCTGACGTTGCCATTGCTGATCGTGACGGCATGCCTGATCAAGCTCGAGAGCTCGGGACCGGTCCTCTATCGGCAAGCGCGGGTCGGCTTGCAGGGTCGCGTTTTCACCATCCTCAAATTCCGCAGCATGCGGGTCGATGCCGAGACTGACGGCCATCCCCGATGGGCCGCCAAAAGCGATCCACGCGTCACGCGAGTGGGAGCGGTCATTCGGAAGCTCCGCATCGACGAGCTGGCGCAGATTCTCAACGTCCTGCGCGGCGATATGAGCTTCGTCGGCCCGCGCCCGGAACGCCCCTTCTTTGTCGCCCAACTCGCCAAAGCGATCCCCTACTATGCCGAACGCCACTGGGTCAGACCGGGAATTACCGGTTGGGCACAGATAAACTTTCCGTATGGCGCTTCGACGGACGACGCCCGTCGCAAACTAACTTTTGATCTTTATTACGTTAAGAATCGAAGTATTTTTTTGGATGCGCTGATTTTGCTGCAGACTGCCCGAGTGATATTTTGGAATCAGGGAGCAAGATAGGAACTTGCGCCTCGGTGTCTTGGTAACAGGGACCGTCTATTCGGCGTGCGCACTCGCGTTCGTGCTACTCGTCGTGCTGATGATCCCGCGCGGCCGGACGAGCAAAACCGGCCTTGCCATCCTCGGCTGCTGCCTTACCTCGGCGCTTTGGGCAGCCGCGGCCGCTGCCGCGGCACCGCTCGCGGTGCTGGCTCTGTTGGACGGCGTCAGGCTGTCCGCTTGGCTAATATTCGCAGTTGCGCTCGTGACCATCAGGGCAAGCGATGGCTTTGGTGTCGGCCGCGCTTTCCTTTTTGGGGCGCTGGCGTTCTGCGTCGTGGCAATCGCCGATGACGTATGGATACTATTGGTAAATCCGAGCGCTGCGGTCCTGATCATTCCGCAGCTATTGATTCGCATCGGGTTCGCGGTTGCCGGCCTTCTGACGATCGAAAATCTCTGGCGCAATACCCAACCGGCACGGCGCTGGCATATCTGGCCGTTGTGTCTCGCCGTCGGCGGCCTCTTCGCCTACGACCTGTTCCTGTTCTCCGATGCCTTTATCACGCGCGGGCGGGTGGATCCCGGCCTCGCCCTCGGTCGGCCGATCGTCGCGGCATTCATGGCTCCGCTTCTCGCGCTCGCAATGGCCCGCAATCGCGAATGGCGGATCGACATCCACGTATCTCGCCAGGTCGTGCTGCACACGGCGACCTTGGGGGCGAGCGGCTGTTTCCTGCTCGCTGTCGCCGTCGTCGGCATGCTGTTGCGCGGGCTGGAGGGTGATTGGGGGCTGGTGCTCCAGTTGGCGATGCTGTTTGGCAGCATTGTCGTGCTTGCCACCGTGCTCTCGTCGGGGAGCGTTCGCCGGCGTCTCAAATTTCTGATTTCACGTAATTTCTTTACCCATCGCTACGATTATCGCGTCGAGTGGTTGAAATTCATCGAGCTGGTTTCCGAACCAAAACAAGGCGAGGAACTCTCGGTCAGAATCATCCGCGCTCTGGCTGAGTTCGTCGACAGCCCGGCCGGCGTGCTGTGGTCGTTGAGCGGCGGTGTCGGCTACTACCCCACGGCGGCATGGAGGCAAGCCATCCCCGGTAACCTGAAGGTGTCAATCGACGATCCGTTTATCCTCGGTTTCCGGGATGGCGGCTGGATACAGGAACGCGCCGCGGCGGTGCCGGACGAGACATGGTCGTGCACATCCGAAAAGACGTGGCTAGCCGTCCCATTGTCGCACCGCCGGGAAGTCGTTGGCTTCGTCCTGCTCGATCGCCCAAGTCGCCTGGTCAGCCCCGACTGGGAGGCCTTCGACCTACTGCGCGCGGCCGGGCGGCAAGCGGCCAGCTATCTCGCCGAAGAGCGCTCGACAAAGGTTCTCCGCGATACCGAACTCTTGACCGAGTACAGCAAGCGTTTTGCGTTTGTCGTCCACGACATCAAGAATTTGGCGAGCCAGCTCAATCTAATCGTGTCGAACGCGAAACGGCACATCGACGACCCTGAATTTCAGCGCGATATGCTGCGGACAGTGGAAGATTCCGTAGCGCGAATGAACAATCTGCTGAACCAGTTGAAGGCCGACGCCGCGCCGCGCGCGCCACGACTCCTCAACCCCAACCTCGTGGTCGACGCGGTTGCCGCAGAGTTCGCCGCTGCTCCGGTAGTCGTCGAGACGCGCAACGGTGCCGGGGTTTGCGCGGTGGCAATCGACCCCGATCGTTTCAGATCGGCGCTGACCCACCTCCTGCAAAACGCGATCGATGTATCATGTCCGAGCGGCCGGGTGATCGTAACCTCGCAGCGTTTCGGCACCCAGCTTCTGATCGACATCGCCGACAACGGTCCGGGAATGGACGACGCGTTTATTCGTGACGAGCTATTCCTGCCGTTCCGCTCGACGAAGTCGGGTGGCTACGGCATAGGCGCGTTTCAAACTCGCGAATTGATCCGCATGGCGGGCGGCGATCTCGAAGTCATCTCGGAGAAAGGCTTCGGTACGACGATGCGGATCGTCTTGCCTCTTGTCTCTGAAAGGGAGCCCGCGGTATCCGCCGCCGCGACCTGAACCATATGCCCCAGAATGCGAAACCGCTGCTGATCGTCGACGATGACACGGGGCTCTTGCGCCAATTGCGCTGGGCCTTTTCAGACCACCGGGTGCATCCGGCTGGAACCCGCCAGGAAGCGATCGATGTCGCGAGAAAGGAAGGCATTGCGGTCGCGATCGTCGATCTCGGACTTCCTCCCGATCCGGACGGCGCTTCGGAGGGATTGGCGACCCTGAGCGAAATTCTCGCTATCGCGCCGGCGACCAAGGTCATCATCGCGAGCGGCAACGAAACCCGCGAACACGCATTGCGGGCGATCGCTCTGGGCGCTTACGACTTTTATCAAAAGCCGATCGACATCGACGTACTGCAACTGATCGTCAGCCGTGCCGAACATATGTTCGAGCTCGAAGCCGAGAACCGCAGGCTTGCCGAGACCGCGGCGGCATGTCCGGTCGACGGCATCATCGCGAGCAGCACGGAGATGCTGCGGGTGCTGCGCAGCATCGAGAAGATCGCGCCGACCGACGTCGCCGTCTTGCTGCTCGGCGAGAGCGGCACCGGGAAGGAATTGCTGGCTCAGGCAATCCATAAAATGAGCGGCCGCGCTCGGGCGCCGTTCGTCCCGATCAACTGCGCGGCAATCCCCGAGACATTGCTCGAAAGCGAACTCTTCGGTCACGAGAAGGGAGCATTCACCGGCGCCCTGCGCCAGAACATCGGCAGGATCGAAAGCGCCGATCACGGGACCCTGTTTCTTGACGAGATCGGCGATGTGCCGATGCCGATGCAGGTCAAGCTGCTGCGGTTCCTGCAGGACCAGATCGTCGAGCGGATCGGCGGTCGAAAGCCAGTGCAGGTCGATGTGCGGATCGTGTGTGCGACGAACCAGGATCTCGATCGCATGATGGCCGAGGGCCGCTTCAGAGAAGATCTGTTTTACCGGTTGAACGAGGTCATGGTGCGGGTGCCGCCGCTGCGCGAGCGGCTCGGCGACGCGATGGTTCTGGCGAGTTTCTTTCTCCGGCGGTTTGCCGCGGAATACGCTCGGCCGGTCCGCGGGTTCGCCTCGGCGGCCCTGGCCGCCATCAAGGATCATCCGTGGCCGGGGAATGTCCGCGAGCTTGAAAACCGCGTGAAGCGAGCGGTCGTTATGGCCGACGGCGCGCTGCTTTCGGCGGATGATCTTGGTCTGTCCGCGACCGGGGCGGAGCCGCAGTCGCTCGGCATTCGCGCCGCGCGCGCGCGCGCCGAACGCGAAGTGCTGCAACTCGCCCTCGCCCAGGCCGGGTCCAATCTGTCCAAAGCGGCAAAGCTGCTCGGGATCAGTCGGCCGACGCTTTACGACTTGATGCAGCAGCATCAGATCGATGCGTGACGGCCGTTTGCGGAAGAAAGGAAGGGCAATGTCCCAAGGTCAATGCCGCCGTCCATGGCGCTGCATGGTTTTCGCCGCTGCCGTTTCGATACTCGCCTATCCGGCCGCCTCCGCTAAAGACTCAACCGCGTCGATCAAGGAAGCGGACCAATATGTCGCGAAAGGCAATCTCAAGGCGGCTGAGATCGAGCTGCGTAACGCCGTCCGCGAGTCACCGCAAGATCCCGCTCTGCATGCCCGGCTCGCCGACGTTTATCTGCAGCTCGGCGACCCCGTATCGGCGGAACGCGAGGCGCGCACCGCCCGCGAACGCAACGGCGACGAAGCAGGCTATCTTCCGACACTAGCGGATGCGCTGCTTCGTCAGAGCAAATTCGCCGACCTTCTAGACCTGGTCCAGCCGGGCGATCGAAATCCGGCGCTCGAAAGCCAGATCAGGACTGCGCTTGGCAGCGCGGCGGCCGGATTGGGCGATCGGAACAAGGCCGAAACGCTGTTGCGTGACGCCGTCAAACTCGATCCCGGCGCCGTCCGGCCAAAGATCCAGCTCGCACGCCTGCTGAACGCGACTCAACCCGACGAGGCCGACAAGCTGATCGATGAAGCAATTGCGGGAGGCCCGCGCTCGGCCGAAGCGCTTCAGGTCAAGGGGGAGATGTTGCGGAGCCGTGGCGACCAGGAGGCCGCCCTGCGCCTGTTCGACGAGGCGCTGAAGATCGACCCGAAGAGCGTGCCGGCCCATCTGAGCCGCGCCAACGTCAACATCGCGCAGGGCAAGTTCAAGGCTGCCGACGAGGATCTCGACCCGATCCTCAAGGCTTCTCCGAACAATTTCATGGCGAATTATCTGCGTGGCCTAGAATTGGCTAAGCAGGAGCAATATGTTGCGGCTGACCGCATATTCGAGCGCATCAGTCCTTCCTTCCCGGCATTCTGGACCGGTTATTATCTCCAGGGGGCGACAAAGCTCGCGCTCGGGCAATATGCCCAGGCGGAAACAATATTGGCGAAATACCTCAGTCGGGCGCCGGACGATATGAGGGCAGCGCGGCTGATGGCGACCGCGGCGCTGCAGCAGCGCGCCGCCTCTCGGGCCATCGAATACCTCAAGCCGCTGGTCGACAAGATGCCGGCGGACGCAGCAACGCTGAGCCTCCTTGGCAACGCCTACATGGCTGAGGGGAAGCCGGACATGGCGTTGCAGCAGTTCGAAAAGGCCGCCACCCTCGACCCGGATAACCCCAACATCAAGACCCGGGTCGCCATTTCGGAGATCGATACCGGGCAAGGTCAGCAGGGGCTCGCCGCGCTAGAGCAGGTGTTCGCCACCGATTCCGGCGCGAGCGTCGCCGGTCCGACGCTGGTGCTGACCGAGCTGCGCGCCAAGCGGCTGGATAAGGCGGCCGAAGTTGCCGACTCGCTGATCAAACGCGACGGCAAGAACCCGATTTACCACACCCTGTTGGGGGTGGTCCGTGTCGCCCAGCAGGATTATCCCGCCGCCGAGAGAGCGTTCCGGGCAGCCTTGGCGATCGACCCGGAGTTTCCGGCGGCAACCCGCGATCTGGCTCAGCTCTTCGTCGCTACCGGCCGTACGGACGAAGCCAAGAAAGTCGACGACGATCTCTTGACGAAGAAGCCAGACGATGTTGGCGCCCTGCTCGGGCTCGCGGATATCTATATCGCCGAAAAGAAGTGGCCGGAAGCCACCGAGGCGATCAATCGGGCGCGCACCGCGGCGCGTAATGATCCGGCGCCCGGCCTTAAGCTGGTCGCCCTCTACGAACTTCGCCAGGACTGGAGCAACGCCAAGACTGTGGCGGCGGAACTCGCCGCGCAATACCCCGGTGACGTCAACGTGCTCGATGCGCAAGGGCGAAGCCCAGCTCGGCGCCGGCGATATCCGCGGTGCAATCTCCAGCTACAAGCGTGCTCACGAGTTGGCGCCGAACTCGATCCCTATCCTGTCTCGCTATCTCGCGCTGCTCAATGCCGGGAAATATTTTAGCGAGGCCCGCGAGGTGCTGCAGGAAGCGGTTGCCCGCGACCCGCGTAACGCCTCCTTGAAAGCCGACCTGATCCGCATCGAAGCCGAGGTGAACGGGCTGGATGCCGCCTTGGCCAAGGCGCAGGCACTGGCCAAAGCCGATCCGGACAACAACATTTATGACCTGATATCGGCCGAGCTCTACGAGAAGGCGGGACGCAACGCCGAAGCCATCGCCGTGCTCGAGAAAGCCGGCGCGGCACGGCCATCGGATGGCCTGACGGTGGCTCTGGCCCGCCTCTATAGCCGCACCGGGGATTTCGCCAAGGCCGAAACGGTCCTGGCCGGCCGGTTGAAAGCCGATCCGAAAAATGTTGCGGTAGCCACGGCGCTGGCGCCGCTCTATCAGTCAGCCGGGCGCCTCGCCGAGGCGAAGAAAGTCTATGACGGCCTCCTGGCGCAGCAGCCCGACAATGTCGCTGGCCTGCTCGGCCGGGCCGAAATTGCGGCAAAGGAGAAGAACTGGCCGGAAGCGACGGACTACATCAGCCGCGCACGCGCAGCCGCACCCAACGATCCGGCTCCTGGGATCGCGCTCGTGAACCTGTTTGGAGTGCGCAAGGAGTGGAAAGACGCGCTGGCAGCGGCAAATCAACTCGTCCAGCGATTTCCCGCGAATCCCGATGTTCTCGACGCCAAAGGGCGAGTTCAGATCGCATCAGGTGACATACAAAGCGCAATTTCCACCTATAAAAAACTGTCCGAAATCGCGCCTACTTCTGCTCCGGTATTATCGCGCTATTTGGGATTGCTACATGGAGCAAAGGATTATGCGCAAGAGCGAAGCGTGCTGCAAGCTGCTCTCGACCGCGATCCCAAGAGCGGAGCGCTAAAGGGCGATTTGATCCGTGTCGAGGCGGCAAACGGCGGTCTGGACGCCGGGCTCGCAAAGGCGCGCGCCTTTGCCAAGGACGACCCCGATAATTCGCTCTACGATATCGTTTCGGCTGAACTTTACGAGAAGTCCGGACGTGCCCGCGAAGGGCTCACCTTGCTAGAAAAGGCGGTCGCCGCGCGGCCGTCCGACGACGGCCTGATCGTGGCGCTTTCCCGCCTTTATGCGCGCACCGGCGATCCCGGCAAAGCAGAGGCGTGCTTGAATACCCGTTTGAAGGCCGAGCCAAAGGACCTGTTGGTGCGCTCGGCTTTGGCCTCGCTCTATCTCGAGGAAAAGAAATACGATGACGCGGTGGCCGAATACGAGCGCATCACAATCGAGCGCCCGACCGATGCGGCGGCGCTCAACAACCTGGCTTGGCTTTATCAGCAGAAAGGCGATTTGGCGAAAGCGCGTGCCTTAGCCGAGCGAGCAGTCGCCGCGGCTCCGCGAGCAGCGATGATCGACGATACGCTGGGATGGATCCTGCTCGCTCAGGGCGAGTCCGATAAGGCGATAACCTATCTGAGCGCCGCCAACCTTTCGGCCCCGAGCAACCCGGACATTCAATATCACCTGGCTGTCGCGCTTCACCGGGCTGGCCGGCAGGCCGATGCTCAGGCGACGCTGGAGAATCTCCTTGGCTCCGGCGTGTCATTTTCCGACAAGGCCGAAGCGGAGAAGCTTTTGCAGGAGCTGAAGCACGGATGAGGGGCGACGTTTACCGTCGTGCCGAGGAGCGCCTTTAGGCGCGTCTCAAAGCTCGGTTTTTTGTTCTAGAACCTGTCCCCGAATTGGCTGCATCGCGGTCGTGCATGCTTCAAGACGCACCCTTCGGGTGCTCCTCGGCATGAGGATGTTTTTGATGGCATTGAGAAATGTTCCTCATCCTGAGGAAGCCGCGAAGCGGCTGTCTCGAAGGACGCACCGCGCTGATCCAGCCAATCGTCAATTGCTTCACAGGCTCTTTCGCAGGAATGACGATGGGGAGCAGCAACTCGTTGAGAATCCTTGTCTTGGTCAGCTTCTCAGACACCGGCGGCAACGGCCTCGGTGCCCGCGCCAATGCTGACAGCTAGCGAGCCGTATCAATCTCTTGCAGAAGCCGGCGCAACTCTCGTGCCAGGCGAGGCGTAGTATCTCTGCGGGGAGATGGCAGGGGATCTACGGCACGGGGCGCATCCTCTGCCCCGTCTGACCCTGTGCTCAGATGCCTGAGGACACTTGTCAGCTCCTCGATGGCGGCCTGCAGTTCCGGAAAGACACCGGCTTCGGAGACCTTATCGCCGTCGATCGGCCGTTGCTGCGCGGCGGACGCCCGTGCTGCCGTTTCGAACGCTTCGGCCGACGCCCGCATCGCAGCTTCGAGCGATTGCGTATTGGCGGACAATTGGCTGACTGCATCCAGTAGAGCATGATGGCCTTGCTCGAGAGCCGCCGCGAGCCTCTCGGGCGGTTGAGCGGGCGCGGTTTCGCCCGATGCGGCGCCGTTGCACGCCACCTCCAGCAGCTCCACCGCACGGCGCAGGAGCCCGACCTCGACGCGTTCGGCAGGTAGTTGCGCAATCGTCTCGAGCAACGGCTCCGCGGTGACGTCGATAGTGATGCGGCCGAGGACGGCAAGAAGCAGTAAACCGACGGTGATCAAAATGGCAGAAGCGGTCGGGATCGGGCCAGGCTGAAACGGCAGGGCCCCGTGATCTTGGGCGAGTCCCAAACCGGCAATTCCAGCAAGCACGATCAGGGCACTCAGAAAATGGCTGCGCGCCAGCAAAATATAGTGAAGCCGGGCAATCTCGCGCCTGATCTCGACCGACGCAAAACGGGTTTGGAGTGCGCCGCTTCCGTTCGCTCTGCCTGATGGCGCCAGCACTGGGCCGAACCGCGATACAAGCTGCCGGAACCCGATGGTCCCAAAGGCGGCGAACCAATCGCGCCGAGCGGGGCTTTGGTCGGATCCAGTGCGCGCCAAGTGGTGGCGCACGCGAAGAGTGCCAGCTATCAAATTTGCCGTTGTCAGCAGCATCGCGCAAAGGCCGTAGACCGCCAGACCGGCAACTGCGAGCACGGGCAGGCGGGTCAGCAGGATCGACTCAATGTCGGAGCGCGGAACGTTCACGACATCGGGGACAGCGAACGCGGCCGCCACGACAATCGCGCCGATCGCACTCGACAAAACGATCATCCATGGTTGCATCGACGGTCCTTCCATCGCCGGCGAGCAGGCCTTATTCCCAATCGAGCCGCCTATCGCCGCTGGGTCTGGTCAAAACTTCCGCCCATTGCGACACCCGGCACAAGCGCCCGGCGTCTCCAGGAGAGAATAACCTAAATGCACCCAACTTTCTCCCGCTCGAGCGTCGCATCTCTTCCCCGGCGCTTGCTTTTGAAACCGGAGGGCGGCCCGGGCTCGGCACGCGGCGCAGACTACCAGTCCGCCGCTAAGAATTCCCTATCCGGCACTGCCCAAAGCCTGGAGCTTAGCTATCGGCATCAACCACCGCTCGCCCGAGCTTTCGCCCAGCTATCGCGCAAGCCGACTGTACGGTTAAAGATCATGCGGTTCCGCGCACTGTCGAGGTCCGGACAAAAATAGCCCTGACGTTCGAACTGAAACGGCTCTCCCGGGTTGGCGGCAGCGAGCGCCGGTTCGACCCGGCTGTCGGGCAAGGTTTCAAGCGAGTGCGGATTAAGATCGGCGGCAAAGTCGCCATCGGCGCCCGGGTCGGGGCGGGTGAAAAGCCAATTGTAGATGCGGATTTCTGCCGGCAGGGCGTGCGCCGCCGACACCCAGTGCAAAGTTGCCCTGACCTTGCGTCCGTCCGGGGTGGTGCCGCCGCGCGTCGCTGGATCATAGGTGCACAGCAGCTCGACGATCTCGCCCGCAGCATTTTTCACCGCTTCCCGGCAGGTGACGAGATAGGCGTAGCGCAACCTTACCTCCCGCCCGGGCGACAGCCGGTAAAAGTTCTTGGGCGGGTGCTCCATAAAATCTTCACGCTCGACGAAGAGCTCGCGTCCAAACGGAACGCGCCGTGTGCCGGCAGCGGCATTCTCGGGATTGTTGACTGCATCGAGCTCCTCAGCAGCGCCGGCCGGATAGTTTTCGATGACGAGCTTCAATGGGCGCAGCACCGCCATCCGCCGTGGCGCGGTCTTGTTCAGCAGCTCGCGAATCGAGTGCTCGAACATCGCGACATCGACGACGCTATTGGCCCGCGCCACGCCGACACGCCGGACAAAGTCGCGGATTGCCGCCGGCGGTACGCCGCGGCGCCGCAGCGCCGCCAATGTCGGCATGCGCGGGTCGTCCCAGCCGCTGACCCGGCCTTGGCGCACCAGCTCCGTCAGAAAGCGCTTCGACAGCACGGTGTAGTTGATGCCGAGGCGAGCGAATTCGTACTGCCGCGGCCGCGACGGCACCGGCAGATTGTCGAGCAGCCAGTCGTAGAGCGGTCGATGATCCTCAAACTCGAGCGTGCACAGCGAGTGCGTCACGCCTTCGAGCGCATCGGACTGGCCGTGGGCAAAGTCATAGGTGGGATAAATGCACCATTTTGTGCCGGTGCGCGGGTGCGCCGCATGCAGGATGCGGTAGAGCACCGGGTCACGCAAATTGATGTTGCCTGCCGCCATGTCGATCTTGGCGCGCAACACCCGCGCGCCGTTTGGAAATTCCCCGTCGCGCATGCGGCGAAACAGGTCGAGGTTCTCGGCGACGGACCTGTCGCGATAAGGGCTGTTACGCCCGGGTTCGGTCAAGCTGCCGCGCATCGTCCTCATCTCTTCGGCGGGCAGATCGTCGACATAGGCCTTGCCGGCGCGGATCAGGTGCTCGGCCCACTGATAAAGCTGCTCGAAATAGTCGGAGGCGTAATAGAGGTGCGACCCCCAGTCGAAGCCAAGCCAATGCACGTCGCGCTTGATAGAATCAACGTATTCCTGCTCTTCCCGGGTCGGGTTGGTGTCGTCAAAACGCAAGTGACAGCGGCCGCCATATTCCTGCGCCACCCCAAAGTTCAGGCCAATCGCCTTGGCGTGCCCAATATGGAGGTAGCCGTTCGGCTCCGGCGGGAAGCGCGTTACCACCTCTTTGCCGCCGGCCGCGATATCGGCCGCGATGATGTCGCGAATAAAGTCGCGGTTTGGTTCTTCGGCCGCCGCTGCTTCCGCCATTGCGTTCCCAGGCTCCATGACCCTGCCTATGTGGCGCAGCCCGGCGCACCCGCCAAGACCGCGGCGGCTCAAACCTCTTGGATCCGGCCGTCGGCGCCGACCGCTCCGGCGATGGCTTCGAAGCGCTGCGACCGTGTCGAGCATCTCGACCGTCGAGATCGGATAAGGCTCGCGCCCGGCGACCGCGTCGGCGAAGGCTTCGAGGTTGGCGCGGACCGAATCGAGCGGCCGGAAATTCAGATGTTGCGGCTCGGCGCCGCTGCGCCTGATCAAAAGCTCGGTCCGGCCGAGCGCTTCGGCCGAAGCATTGCGGCCGAAAGCATGGACCCGCAGATAGAACGGTGTCGACCGCACCGCGGCCAGGGTCCCGCTGACGCCGGAGGTGAATTCGAGCAGCACCGAGAGGCTGTCGAGCGGATCGGGCGGCGGTTTGTGGGAGAGCAACAGCGCCTGGACGCGGCGGACCGGACCCGCCATCGCGATCAGCACGTCGAGGGCGTGGATGCCGGTCCCGGTCATGCCGCCCGCCGGTGATTCCGCCGGCGAATAGCGCCATTCCGTGAAGGTGCCGGCGACTTCGTTGCTGAAATGCGCCTCGACGTGGAGGAGTTTGCCGAGTTCGCCGCTTCTAACCACCCGGACGAGCTCTTTCAGCGCCGGAAAGAACCGCTTGTCCGTGCCGACGCCAAGCACCACTTTGGCCGCCTGACAAGCCGCGATCGCGCGCACCGCCTCGACCTTTTTCAAGGCCAGCGGCTTCTCGCAAAACACCGCCTTTCCCGCAACGGCGGCTGCAATGATCTGCTGGCAATGCACCGAATGCGGCGTCGCCAGCACCACCGCATCGATACTGCGGTCAGCGAGGACCGGTCCGAGCTCGCCGGCGAGATCCAGCCCATGCTTTGCCGCGTAGGCACGATGCTTGTCCGGATCGCGGCTGACCGCGCAGGTAAAGCGCAGCCGATCGCTGCTGCCTTGCACAGCATCGACCAGCGTCTTGCCCCACCGGCCAAGGCCGACGATCGCCGCTTCGATCATCGGCCGAGCAGGCGACCGCTAGGTGCGGGGAGCGCCGATATGGCGGTGGAAGAAATTGAAGACCTTGTGCCAGCCGTCGACCGCCTGCTCCGGGCGGTAGTTCGGACGGTAGTGGGCAAAGAACGCGTGCCCGGCGCCGTCATATCGGTGGAATTCGTAATTCTTGCCGTGCTTCTTCAGCTCGGCCTCGGTCTTGTTGACGTGCTCCGGCGTGGGGTTGGGGTCTTCGTTGCCGAACAGGCCCAAGACCGGGCAATTGATCCCCTCCGTCAGGTCTATCGGCGCCACCGGCTGGGCCTTGGTCAGCCGCGATTTGTCGTCGACGACGACATTGCCGCCCCAGCAATCGACGGCACCCTGAACGAGATGCGACAGCTTGCAGGCAACCAGATAAGTCTGCCGCCCGCCCGAGCAGAAGCCGATCACCCCGACCTTGCCACTGGCATGCGGCTGCGAGCGCAGGAAATCGATCGCGCCGGTCACGTCGCCGAGCATCTGCTCATCGGGGATACCGCCGCCTTCGCGGATCTTGGCGACGACCGCCTCGTCCGCGCCGTCGCCGACCCGGAAATAGAGGCTCGGCGCGACTGCAGCATAGCCGTGATGGGCGAATTTGCGGGCGACCTCGCAGGTCCACTCATCCCAGCCCGGCATGTGATGGATCACGACGACGCCAGGATGCGGCCCGGCGTTGGTCGGGTGCGCGTAATACGCATCGCCGCGGTCGCCGCCGTGGCCGCGATAGGTCGTCATCCCCGCCTGTATGTTTCGAAACGCCATGTCGGACCTCCTCCAGATGCGCCGGTTCTCTTGGCATCGAACCTCGGCAAACGCAAGCCGGATGTCGAACGAGGGCTGCGCTCGCGGCTTGACATTCGGGTCGCGCTCCCAACCCTGCTCGATCGGGATCGCGGGTGGGAGGTTGGATCATGACCGGCGCTTTGGATCGCGTGCGTGTGCTCGATTTTACGACCACCATCGCCGGGCCGCATTGCACCCGGATGCTGGCCGATCTCGGCGCCGAGGTGATCAAGCTCGAGGCGCCCGAAGGCGACATGATGCGCACCCGGCCGCCGTTGCGAAACGGGGCGAGTACGAGTTTCGGCCAGCTCAATGCCGGCAAGAAGAGCGTCGTTCTCGACCTGAAGTCGGCCCGCGGGGTTGAAGCGGCACAGCGCCTGGTCGCCACTGCCGATGTACTGGCGGAGAATTTCCGGCCCGGCGTCATGCAGCGGTTTGGGCTCGATTACGACGCGTTGAAGGAATTCGAGCCAGGGCTGATCTATTGCGCCATTTCGGGTTATGGGCAGACCGGTCCGTCGTCGCAACTGCCGGCCTATGCGCCGGTCATTCACGCTGCCTCCGGCTACGATCTGGCGCATATGGCCTATCAGGGTGAACAGCGTCGGCCGGACTATTGCGGCATCTATATCGCCGATGTGCTGACCGGCACTTACGCCTTCGGCGCGATCATGACCGCGCTTTACCAGCGCCAGTCGACCGGCCGCGGGCAGATGATCGACGTCTCAATGCTCGAAAGCATGCTGAGCCTGACGCTCAGTGAGATCCAATCGGCGCAGTTTTCGCTTCCGCCGCTCGGCAGGCCAATCTTTGGTCCGGTTGCCGCCAAGGACGGCTATATCAATTTGTCGATCGCCAGCGAGAGGACGTTTCAGAACCTGGCAATCGCCTCGGATCATCCCCAATGGATCACCGACCCACGCTTCGCCCAATACGCAGATCGCCGCGTCAATTGGGGTGAATTGATCGACGAGCTCGAAACCTGGTCGAAAGAGCGAACCACGCAGGAAGTACAGGCGCTGTTCGATCGCCACGGCGTACCGTCGTCGCCCTACCGCACGGTCAGGGAAGCGATGGCCGATCCACAACTCGCGCACCGCCAGGCCTTTGCCGAGGTGCACGATGCCGGCGGTACTTTCCGGGCGCTCAACCCACCGTTCAGGTTGTCCGGCGCTAAGGCCGCGGCCGTCCCTCATGTCGCTACACTTGGCGAGAACACCGAAGCGGTATTGACCGAGCTTGGCTACAGCTCGGCGGAGATTGCGGCTCTCCGCGGCTAGTCGGATGGTCGCTCGGACGGCGCGCTGTCGCCCGGCAACACGAGCTGTGTCTGCGTCACCAGAGCGACCCGCTCGCCGTCGCGACCAAAGATCGAGGTCTGCCAAACCAGCATGCGGCGGCCGACATGCAGTGGCACCGACTCGCCGATGACCCGGCCGGGAGCGCAGGAGCGGAAAAAGTTGGTCTTGGATTCGATTGTCGCCGTCCGCGCGCCGCGCGGAATGTGAAACCGCGACCCCAAACCTCCGAGTTCGTCGCCGAAAGCCATCAGCGCACCGCCATGCAGGATGCCGACGGCGTTCAGATGACGTTCGTCAGCCTCCATTTCGCCGACGATCTTGTCCTTGTCAGCCGAGGTGATGCGGATGCCGAAATGCAGCGGCATGCCGCTGCGGGGCGGCAGCTCCATGATCACTGACCAATAGCACGGTTCAGCGACGCCACTGCAGCTTCTCGCGGGTGACGGTCGTCTCACCGGCCGCAGTCAGCCGCACCAGGTTAACCGTGCCCGCAAGCTCCGGCGAGCCGGAGTAGAACGCCGGGACCGCGCCATTGCCGACACGCGTCGCTCGGTCCCAGTGACCGAGCGCCAGGTAGTCGGCACGAGTGGCGGCAATCTCGTCGTCGCTGAAAATCCAGGACGGGCGCAACGGATTGGCGCGGGTTTCCGGCGGCTCATAATGCCCGTGGGCTATCGCCACCTGCCATCGCGTCGACCGCGGCCGCGGCCCGCGCAGTGGCGCCATGCTGTGATAATCGCGGTGGGCATGCCCCCAAATTTCGAGATCGTGTGCGGCAAACGCCACGGCCTCGTCATCAGTCACACCGAGAATTCGGACATTCGGGATCCGGTCGAGCGTGCCGCGGACATAGACCGAATTCGGCAAAGCCGGATCGTGGTTGCCGGGTAGGATGACGATCGGCCTACCCGCTCCGGCGAGCAACCGCCCGGCCCGCTCAAGAACAGCCGCATCCAGCTGGTTGTTCTCGAAGGTGTCGCCGGCCAGCAAGACGACGTCCGCGTGGAGGGCCCGGGCGGTCGTCAGTACGACTGCCAGCCTGGCCGTCTCTTCGCCATCATGCGACCCGGCGCTGGGACCATCGTCGACGTGAATATCCGAGCTATGGACGAGAACGACCTCGCTATTGCCGGAAGGCATAGTGTCGCTCACACCCGCTCGAAATCGGTGCGCTCGGTGACCGGGAGGCCCTGGAGGTAGCGGCGCAGGCAGTCGAGGCCGAGCTCGACGGCGCCGAGCCGCACCCAGTCGCGGCCGCCATAGATGCGCGAGCGGCGGGACTCGACCCCTTCCTCGGCGGCGATCGCGAGATGGATGCTGCCGCCGAAATCGATGCGGTCGGGGCCGTCGTCGACCTCGATCAGCACCGCCAGCGCGTGGCTGGCGCCGGTCTCCTGGCGCGCGGCGCGCGCCACCGCCTCGGCCGCCTCGCGGCTCAATTCGCCTGATATCAGCGCGCCGTCGAGGCCGAGGGCGGCGGCGAGCTCGGCCGGGTCGCGGGCGACGAGGCCGCGGCGGAACACCTTCTCCGCGCCGGGCAGATGGGCGATGCGGGCGGCGATCTGGCCGCCGGTGAAGGTCTCGACCACCGCCAGCGAGCCGCTCGCGCGCGGCGAGCGCTGCCAGTACGACGCCTTCGAGTGTCTGGTCGTCCTCGCCGAGGATGAAGTTGCCGAGGCGCTTGCGCACCTCCGCCTGCACCGGCGCGAGCTTGCTGTTGGATGTCGTCCATATCGGCGCCGCGCACCGTCAGCTTGGTTTCGATCTGCGGATAATGGGTGCGGAAGCCGAGCTTGACGCTGCCGTCGGGGACGAGGTCCTCGACCCCGGCGAGCAGCTGGTCGACATGCGATTCGCCGAGCCCGTAGGAATGGAAGCGCTTCAGATGGATCGCCGCCGGCGCCCCGCCGCGCGCCAGGAGGCGCGGGATGATCTGCTCTTCGAGCATGCGGCGCAGCTCGCGCGGCACCCCGGGCGTGAAGAAGAAGCGCGCCTTGCCGATGTCGAGCGCAAAGCCGCAGGCGGTGCCGATCGGGTTGTCGAGGATCTCGGCGGTCGTCGGCAGCATCGCCTGCTTCCGGTTGTTCGACGACATGACGCGGTTGCGCCGGCGAAAGAACTCCTCCATGCGTGGCCAGCCAGTCCTCGTTGAGGACGAGATCGACCCCGGCGGCGCGGGCCGCGATCTCCTGCGACAGGTCGTCGACGGTCGGCCCGAGCCCGCCATTGACGATGACCGCGTCGGCGCGCTCGCTCGACAGCCGAAACGCCGCGAGCAATTCCTCGCGGTCGTCGCCGACGATCGTGCCCCAGCTGACCGACAGCCCGAAATCCTCGAGCTTCTGGCTCATATAGCTGAAATTGGTGTTGACGATCTTGCCGGTCAGCACCTCGTCGCCGGTGCAGATGATCTCGATGCGCATGTGGCCCCTCGTTCTTACTAGATCGCGTGTTTCACCGCGGCAGTGGCCGGGTCGCCGGTGTTTGGCGTTCCGTGCGGCTCGATGAGCAGAAGGTGCGTCTCCTCTTCGGCAACGGGCCTGTGCTCGACGCCTTTCGGGACGACATAGAGATCGCCAGGACTCAGCCTGACCTCGCTATCCCTGAGCTGGATGGTGAGGTTCCCCTGGAGGACAAGAAAGAGATCGTCAGTCTCCGCATGCGAGTGCCAGACGAACTCGCCTTTGACCTTGACCACCATCACATCGTGCCCATTGAACTGTGCGATGATCTTCGGCGACCAGTGCTCCGAAAAGGCAGAGAGCTTCTCGGTCAGATTTACGGCGGTCGGCATAATTGCTCCTTTAGCGGAAGCCGCGTGATCCGGCGATGATTTTCTGCCTGCAGCGACTTGTCCATACGATCTCGCTTCGGCATGGCCAGGAGCTACGGGCGAACGATCTGCTGGGCATTGCCTCTCGGGTCGCTTGACGCCTGGCGGAGTTGCGCAACAGAATTCCGGCGCAGACCAGAGGGGAGGAAGGTGCAATGGCGGAAATACGCGTAATCGCGACCGGGTTACGATTTCCCGAGGGCCCGGTGGCGATGACCGACGGCTCGGTCATTCTGGGCGAGATCGCCGGCAGCGCGGTCACTCGCATCACCGCGGATGGTGGTAAGTCCACGATCGGAAGTGCGGGCGGCGGCCCGAATGGGCTCGCCCGCGGCCCCGAGGGCGCGCTCTATCTGTGCAACAACGGTGGCAACGAATACGCCCAAGGCGGGTTTCTGTCGACCGGGCCCTCCAAGGATTATCAGTGCGGCTATATTCAGCGGATCGATCCGCGCACCGGCGAGACCCGCATCCTCTACAGCCAGTGCGGCGGGCACAAATTGTCGGCGCCCAACGACATCGTCTT
The DNA here is from genome assembly GCA_963698995.1 of uncultured Alphaproteobacteria bacterium. Lineage (GTDB taxonomy): Bacteria > Pseudomonadota > Alphaproteobacteria > ATCC43930 > CGMCC-115725 > AP-15. The sequence continues at coordinate 60,138 of CAVOTD010000067.1, forward strand.
CGATCGCCAGGGCGGTTTCTATTTCACCGATCTCGGCAAGCGGCGGGGGCGGGATCGCGACCATGGCGGTCTCTATTACGCGCTGCCCGACGGCTCTAAGATCGTCGAGCTGGTCCATCCGATGCTTAGCCCGAACGGGGTCGGATTATCTCCGGACGAAAAGGTCGTCTATGTCGCCGACACCGAGAGCTCGCGCCTTTTCGCCTTCGACATCGTCGAGCCCGGTGTCCTACGCAAGGAGCCCTTCCCCTCGCCTTACGGCGGCCACCTCGTCTGCGGGCTGCCCGGTTTTCAACGCTTCGACAGCCTTGCCGTCGAGGCTTCGGGCAATATCGCTGTCGCGACGCTGATCACCGGCCACATCACGGTTATCGCACCCGACGGAAGAGTGGTACGGCAGATCAAGATGCCAGACGTCTACCCCACCAACATCTGCTTTGGCGGCAGAGACATGAAGACCGCCTACATCACGCTATCCGGCACCGGCCAGCTGGCCGCGATGGATTGGCCCGAGCCCGGCCTCCACCTCAATTTCCAGGAGTGATCCTTCGATGAAAGCCGCCGTCCTGCACGCCGCAAATCAACCCTTGACGATCGAAGAGGTCGCGCTGACCAAGCCGCAGACCCGCGAGGTGCTGCTGCGCACCGCCTTTGCCGGGCTGTGCCACAGCGACCTGCATTTTATCGACGGCTTGTACCCGCATCCGACGCCCTGCGTGCTCGGGCACGAATCCGCCGGCGTCGTCGAGGCGGTCGGCGACGGCGTGACCTATGTCAAACCCGGCGACCACGTCATCACTTGCCTCTCGGTGTTCTGCGGCACCTGCTCGCAATGCGTCACCGGCCACCCAAATCTGTGCGAGAACACCGAAGTCAAATTGCCGCCCGGTGTCTCGCGCCGCCTGTCGTGGAAGGGCGGGGAATTGATGAACCAGTTCCTCAATCTCTCCTCCTTCGCCGAGCAGATGCTGGTGCACGAGAATTCGATGGTGAAGATCGACCCCGACATCCCGCTCGACCGCGCCGCCCTCGTCGGTTGCGGGGTGATGACCGGCGTCGGCGCGGTGTTCAACGCAGCCAAGGTCGAGCCGGGCGCGACGGTCGCGGTGATCGGCTGCGGCGGGGTCGGGCTGTCGGCGGTCAACGGCGCGGCGCTCGCCGGCGCCGAGCGCATCATCGCGATCGACACGGTCGCCTCGAAGCTCGAGATCGCGCGCGAGCTCGGCGCCACCGACACGTTGAACGCCAGCAATGCCGATGCGGTCAAGGAGGTCAGGGAGATGACCGGCGGCGGCGTGCATTACTCGTTCGAGGCGCTCGGCACCAAGACCACCGCCGAGCAGGCCTTCGGCATGCTGCGCCCGGGCGGCACCGCGACGATCATCGGCATGGTGCCGCTCGGCGTGAAGATCGAGCTGCACGGCTACGACTTTCTGCGCGACCGCAAGCTGCAGGGCACCTCGATGGGCGGCAATCGCTTCCGTGTCGACATGCCGCGATTGCTTGTCGCTGTGGCGGCAGGGCCGCTTGAAGCTCGACCACCTGATCTCCGGCCGGATCAAGCTCGATCAGATCAACGACGGCTTTGCCGCGCTCAAATCCGGCGCGCCGGTGCGCCAGCTGATCGACTTCGCGGCCTGATCGTTATCGCTGCGGCGGGCGGCGCAAACCCCAGAAGGCGATGCAGCCGCAGATATAGGCGGCAATCGACAGGATGAAGGCGAGCCGATAGCTGCCGGACAGGTCGAAAATCCATCCTGCCGCCCACGCGCCGGCGGCGGAGCCGATGCCGCTGCCGATCGTGATCACGCCGAGTATCGTGCCGAGCTGACCTCCAGGAAAGAGATCGGCGGTCTTGGCGGTGATCGCCGGGCCTCTGGCGCCCCAGGTCAGGCCGAAGAAGCACGCGAACAACCACAAGAGCCAGTGCTGGTCGGGGTTGGTGATCAACAACGCGCAGACGACACCGACAATCGAGATGCCATAGGCCAGGATCGCTGACCACTCGCGCCCGATGTAGTCCGACAGGGTGCCGGTGACGATCGTCCCGGCAATGGCGAGAAAGCTGCCGATGCCGAGCACTCCCGCGGCGTAGAGCTTGTCGAACCCGACATCCACCGCAAAGGCGAGCTGGTGGAGCGAAACCAGGAAGCTGCCGACCCCGGTGAACAGGTACACCGCGAACAGCAGCCAGAAGTGCGAGGTGCGGATCGCTTCGGACAAGGTCCAGCCAGGTGAGGGCAGGGCGGCAGGAGCGGAGGTCGGAGGCGGCGTATCGGGCCCGGTATAAATTCGCGAGCGACCGGCACGGCGGAACAGCGCGGCAAGCAACGGCACCGCGGCGGCCATGAATGCGGCCTGGGCGAGATAGGTGGCGCGCCATCCCCAGGTCGAGATCAGCAGCTGGACCAGCGGCGCCGAGGCAGCCCGCCCAAAGCCGTTGGCCGACTGCACGATCGAAATCGCCATGCCGCGACGGCGGACGAATTGCCGTGACAGCAGCGGGACGAACACGACCAGCCCGATGCAGTTGGCTCCGATGGTCATAACGATCCCGTAGAGCAGTATCACCTGCCACAGGGCGGCAATCATCGCGCTCCCCAGTAGCCCGACGATCAGCAGGCTGCCACCGAGCAGCAACAGGCGGCGCGGCCCTAGCCGGTCGACCAGCGCGCCGACCAGTGGCGAGCTTCCGCCGGCTACAAGCTGCGAGACCGAGTAGGCGATCGAGGTCTCGGCGCGGCTCCAGCGGAAATCCTCGATGAAGGCGACGAGAAAAACCGCATAGGAATGCATAATCCCGGCGCTGACGGTGAACGCGGCAAAGGCGCCGCCGAGCATCAGCCAGGCTCCGCGCGAGCCCGGCCGCGCCCCGGCCGATGACCGGGACCGCAGCCGCAAGGCGTCGATGATTGCGAACCTGCGCGGTTTGTTCATCAGGCTGCTCTCTTCCCTCGCGAAGACTGTTCTTGACCGGCGCTTGCGGGCAGCGCTGTGATCGCGCGGGCGCTTCAGTCAATCAAGAGGACAACCGACATGCTGAGCGCAGAGCAGGTAGACCGCTACCGTCACGACGGCTACCTGTTTCCGGTCCCGGCGCTATCGGCGGGCGAAATCGCGGCGTGCGTCGACGGTCTCGCAAGGTTCGAGCGATGGCTCGGCAAGCCGGTGACCCAAGCCGACCGCAAATGGCGCTCGGCGGGGTATATTTTTCTACCTTGGGTCGACGCGCTGGTTCGCCATCCTCTTATTCTCGATGCGGTCGAAAGCCTCGTCGGCCCGGATATCCTGGTTTACACCAGCACCTTCTTCATCAAGGAAGCGAATTCGCCGACCTTCGCCGCCTGGCACCAGGACGCCACCTATTTCGGCTTGACCCCACACGAGCACGTCACCGCCTGGGTGGCATTGACCGACGCCACATCCGAGGCCGGCTGCATGGAGGTGGTGTCGTCGAAGGGTGCGCCGCGCCAGCTCCACCACGCCGCCCTGGGGCTCGCCAACAGCATCAATGGCGGCGGCCAGGCGATCGTCGAGCCGTTCGACGAGGAAGGCGCCGTGGCGATGGAATTGCCTACGGGCAGCTTTTCCCTGCACCACACCCTGTGCCGGCACCGCTCGGCGCCCAACCGGGCATCGCATCGGCGGATCGGGCTGGGGATCAGCTATATACCCGCGTCGGTCCGGACGGTCGGCTCTTATCGGTTGTCCGCGCTTCTCGTGCGCGGCCACAACACTGGCGGCCATTTCGATCTGCTGGCGCCGCCCGATAGCGAGTTCGGCGCTGCCGAACTCGAGCGGCACGAGCGGGTCTATCGCCGCTATCGCGAGAATTACGCCGAGCAGACCGAGTGGCACGAACGCCACTTTGCGGCTGCGTGATCGGCGCGCTGGCTCTGGCGATGGCGGCACCAGCCGGACGCGCCGAGAGTGCCGTCTGCGTCGAGAATGCGACGATCAACGAGCTACAGCAGGCGCTGGCCGCGGGCAGCGTTACCGCCGAGGGGCTGGTGCAGGCCTATCTGGCGCGCATCGAGGCTTATGACCGGGCGGGCCCGCGCCTCAATGCGGTGCGCGAGGTCAACCCGGACGCGCTGTCGATCGTCGCTGGTCTCGACGCGCAAAGGGCGTCGAAGCCCCGACCGCTCGAGGGTGTCCCGATCCTGATCAAGGACAATATCGCGACCGCGGACATGCAGCACACCACTGCCGGCTCGCTGGCGTTGGCGGGCGCGCGAGCGGGCGCGGACGCGACAGTCGTCAAATTGCTGCGGCAGGCCGGGGCGGTGATCCTCGGCAAGGCCAATCTGACGGAGTTCGCCAACATTATCGCGATCGACATGCCGGCCGGCTACAGCTCGTTGGGCGGACAAGTAAAAAACCCCTACGCGCCGGAACTCGACGACAAGGGCGTGCCGATTGTTCCGCCTGGCGGGTCTAGCTCGGGTTCGGCGGTTGCCGTAGCGGCGGGGCTGGCGGCCGCGGCGATCGGTACCGAGACTTCCGGCTCGCTGTTGTCGCCGGCCGGCCAGAACGGCGTCGTGACCGTCAAGCCCACCGTCGGCCTCGTCAGCCGCGCCGGGATCGTGCCGATCGCCCACAGCCAGGACACCGCCGGCCCGCTGACGCGCACGGTGCGCGACGCGGCGATCCTGCTCAACGTGCTGGCCGCAGCCGATTCGTTGGATCCGGCGACCGGGGTGCTGCAACGCCCGGCGGATTACACAAGCGCTCTCGACAGGGACGGCCTCAAAGGCGCGCGCATCGGCGTGCCGAGCGATCCTTCCGACCCGGCCAACGACGTTTATTACGGTCCGCTGCCGCCACGCGCCGCGGCGGTCATGCGCGAGGCGATCGCCGTTTTGGAGGGCGAGGGTGCGACGGTGGTGCGCGCCAACCTCCCGACCGAGGGCTGGATCGGCGGCCCCGGCACCGAAATGGCGATCCTGAACCGCAACCCGGAGAGCCCGACGACAAACCAGCCGGCCCGGCGGCCGACCGTTTTCGTCTACGAATTGAAGCACGACCTCAATCTCTATCTGCGCGACTGGGCGACGGCGACCGAGATGCAGAGCCTCGCCGACATCATTGCGTTCAACTGGGCACATGCCGAGCGGGCCCTGCGCTTCGGCCAGGATATATTTCTCGCGGCCGAAGCGACCCGCGGCGATCTGAGCGAACCCGAATACCTTTCCGCTCGGCAGATGGACCTGCGCGCCTCGCGCACGTTGGGGCTCGACCCCTACATGGCCGAGCACCGACTCGACGCCGTGCTGTTCCCCGGCACCACCGGTGCTTCGATCGCCGCCAAAGCAGGGTACCCGAGCGTCCAGGTTCCCGCCGGCTTCGTTGCCGGCATCCACGGCAAGGAAACCCCCGACTATCCTTACGGCGCCACCTTCACCGGCGGGGCCTGGAGCGAGCCCACGCTGTTGCGTCTCGCCTACGCCTTTGAGCAAGCCACAAAGGCGCGCCGCCCGCCAGCGAACCTGCCGCCGCTCGAGACCCCGCTTCAGATCGGCTGCACCCGTTAGCTGGGCTAGGTTCTGCCTTGCAAATACTGACCCTCACGTCTGGAGCCGAAACATTCCCGTTAACGGTCTAATCCACGCGCACTATCGCCCGATTCCGATGATCGACTGAGCTTCCGCCACAAGCTTTTCGACCAACCTGTCGGCCGGCAGGTCGCACATCAGCGAAGCGGCCTGACCGGCCCAGACCGGCATGAAGGCAGCACGGGCTTCCTCGCTCGGCAGTTGCCAAAGCGGGCCAACGAGACTTCCTTGAAGAGGAAACTCCAATGGCTCGGTGTCGGCCATTTCGGTAACAAAGCGATTGCGCAGAGCGCGGGCTGGGCGGCCGGTAAACGCGCGCGTCAGCTCGGTGCCGTCATCGCTGGCAATCCGAAGCTGAGCTCGATACAGCGACGAAACGGTGGCTTCGGGACAGCCGAGGAAAGCCGTGCCGATTTGGCTCCCGCTCGCACCGAGAGCGAACGCCGCGGCCAGGCCTCGTCCATCCGCGATGCCGCCAGCAGCCACCACCGGTACGCGGACGGCATCGACGATCTGGGGCACCAGCGCCATTGTCCCGACCATGCCGGCTCCCGGAGCGCCGCTGAAAGTGCCGCGATGGCCGCCTGCCTCAAATCCTTGCGCGATGACGACCTCGGCGCCGTCTGCTTCGAGCGAGCGGGCCTCGGCCACTGTCGTCGCCGAACTCATTATAATGCAGCCGGCTTGTTTGATCTGACGCACCGCGGAGGCCTCGGGCAGACCGAAATGAAAACTGACGACCCGCGGCCGATGCTCGAGGACAAGAGCGAGCCGTTCTTCGTCGAAGCTCGGAAAGGGCTCCTGGGGCTCAGGCACAGGTCCCAGCCCAAATTCGTCGAAATATGTTGTCAGCCGAGCCCGCACGCGCCGCGTCGCCTGAGTATCGTTTCGCGGGCGCGAATGGACGAAAAAGTTGAGATTGAACGGCCGGTTTGTCGCCTGGCGCAGGGTGGCGACTTGCTTGCGCACGATCGCCGGCGGAAGGCCGGCACAACCGATCGAGCCCAAGCCCCCCGCGTTACTTACCGCCGCTGCAAGCGCCGGCGGGGTAAAGCCGCTCATCGGCGCCTGGATGATCGGATGGGTGATGCCGAGCAGTTCGAGGAGATCTGTGCGTGGCCACATGACAGCACCTTTGGTCGCGTGTCAGGTGAGAGACTAAGCCATGGAAAGCCCTCGCGATAGCAGGCGCAAAGTTGCGGACCGACCATCGGTTTTATGGCCGGGATAATGACCTTGGCAAAAATGCCGCGCAGGATCGCGCGGCCAGGCTATTAGCCGCAGTCCAGTTCAAAATTCGACGATCTGCCGCTTTAGTCCCTTGGCGACGGCCTCGGCCCGCGATCCGGCGCCGAGCTTTCTGAACAAGGATTCGATATGAAATTTGACGGTGTGCGGCGAGATGCCGAGGCGTCGGGCCGCGGCTTTGTTGCTGAAGCCGTTGCCGATCGCGGCAAGCACCTCGATTTCACGCGGCGTCAGCAGCACCGACGCCTCCTCGGGCAACGGGCCGAAACTCCGGCCTTGCCGGCGCGGTGCGCGCACCGTCAGTCCCGCCGCGACAGCCCGCAGCGCCGCGTCGACCTCGACCGTACTGGCGTCGAGGCCGAGGAGGCCGGCGAACTCCCCATCCGTAGCACCAAGAGCAACGGCCAAGGCCGGTGGAACCGCGTCGCCCACGCCGTCGGTTAGCACGGCGTCGGGGGCCGCCGTCATTTCGACGATGTCATGCCCGCACTGCCCGACAAGCGCCGCGAGCCGGCGGTGCGCAGCGGCATCCGACGCCGCCACCGCGATCCGCAGCCGACTTGGACGGACGGCCCCCGGATCTCTCATTTCGAGGGCCGGACGGCCACCTTTGCCGGAAGCGAGATGAGATTGCCCGCCCGGATCAGCTGAAGCTCGATCTGCTGCCCAACCGAGTCTGGCCCGAGGCTTTGAGCTACCACCGCCGGCCGTGTGGCGCTCTCACCGCCCATCTTAAGCAGGATATCGCCGAGTTGCACCCCAGCCTGCGCAGAAGGGCTGTCCTTGGCTATGCCCATGATCATCAGGCCGCGCGATTGACCGGCTTTGGACTGCAGTTCTTCCGGCACCAGGACCGGCTGAAACGCCAAGCCGAGCCAACCCCGTTCGACGCGCCCTTTGGACAGCAGAGCGTCGAGCACGCTTTCGACGGTCTCGCGCGGGATCACCAATACCCGCCCCCGCGGGCCCAAGGTCGAGATGCCGAGAAGCCCCCCGCCGGCGTCGAGCACCGGCCCTCCCTCCTCCCGTCCGGTGATCGAGATGTCGAGGGTAATCCGGTGGTCGATCCGGCCGCCGGCGCGGCTGTGCCAGGAGCCACCGACAGAATGGATAATGCCGAGCCGGACCGATACGCCACCATCGTCCGCGCCCAAGGCGAGAGCCAGCGCTCCCGGATGCGGCTCTGCCGCTGGGATCGGCGCCGGTTCGGGGCTGCCGTCGACGTGGAACGCAGCGATATTGGTGCCCGGGTCGCGGCCCGCCAAGCGCGCCGCGCCGACGCTGCCGTCGCCAAAGGTCGCGGTGGCCTCGGCGACTTCTGGAAACGACTGCTCGGCGGCGACGACGACATTCTTGCGCCAGAGGGTTGCTGAGCGCATCCGGTGCCCTGGCGCAGCGATCGCCGCAACCAGCGGCCGGGCGAGGCGCGCGCGCTCGGCAAATGCTTCGGACAACAGGGTCAGCGGATTTTGCACAATGTCGGGCATGGTATTTCTCCTCCTCGAGATGGTCAGGAGGATGGCCGCGGTCGAGGCCCGATACCACCGGGCGGATGGGGAGGGCGGGAGCCGGCTAAATGACCGGGTACCGGTCCCGCCGGCGATTTGGTAGCTGCTATTGCTGAAATTGCTGCTGCAAATGCTGAAGGAGACGGGAAATGAGGCTTGCCATCATTGGTGCCGGCAATGTCGGATCGGCGCTCGGACGCGCCTGGATCGGGGCCGGCGAGGACGTGGTGTTCGGCGTACCCGACCCGACCGATCCCAAATATCGCGCGCTGCCCGGCGAGCAGCTGCGCAGGCCCGCGGAGGCGGCGCCCGATGCCGAGGTGATCGTTCTCGCGACGCCCTGGCCGGCGACTGAAACTGCGGTGAAAAGTCTCGGCGATCTGTCCGGGAAAATTCTGATCGACTGCACCAATCCGCTCGGCATGGGACCCAACGGATTAGAGCTCGTGCTCGGCCACAGCATATCGGGCGGCGAGCGAGTAGCAGCCTGGGCACCGGCAGCCTCGGTGTTCAAGACGCTCAACCAAACCGGTGCCGCAAATATGGATAAGGCCGCGCTGTTTCCGCTCCGGCCGGTCATGTTTGTCGCCGGCGACGACGACCTGAAAAAGCCGGTCGTCCTGTCGCTGATCGCCAAGCTCGGCTTTGCCGCGATCGATGCCGGCCCGCTGCGCATCGCGCGTCTGCTGGAAGCCTATGGCATGCTGTGGATCGACCAGGCGCTGAACCGGGGGCGCGGCCAGAGCTTCGCCTTTGCTCTGACCGAGCGCGCCACGTAAGCTGTAGACCTGATCGTCAGCATCGGCATAACCGGAGGACGGGAATGGATTTCGGCGCTTTGATGTTCTTCACCGATTACGCGATCCCGGCAACGGAGCTCGCCCAAGCTCTCGAGGCGCGGGGGTTCGAATCGGTCTGGGCGCCCGAGCATTCGCATATCCCGACCTCGCGCCGATCGCCGTGGCCGGGCGGCGGCGAGCTGCCGAAGGTGTATTACGATGCGATGGACCCGTTCGTGTCGCTGACCGCCGCCGCGATAGCGACCAAGACGCTGAAAGTCGCGACCGGGGTATGTCTTGTTCAGCAGCGCGACCCGATCCAGACGGCAAAGCTCGTCGCATCGATCGACCAGGTCTCGGGCGGACGATTTTTATTCGGGGTCGGCGGCGGCTGGAACGCCGAGGAGATGGCCGATCACGGCACCGAGTTCAGAACGCGGTTCAAGCTGGTGCGCGAACGCATCGAGGCGATGAAGGAGATCTGGACCAAGACCAAGGCCGAATATCACGGCGAGATGGTCGATTTTCCGCAGATGATGGCTTGGCCGAAGCCGGTCCAGAAGCCGCACCCGGCGATTTTGGTCGGCGGCGCCTTCCCGCATGCCGCGCGCCGCGCGATCCGCTATGGCGACGGCTGGGCCCCGATTGCCGGGCGCGGGCCCGAGGGCGGTGCCGAGGAAGTCCTGCCGCGCTTCCGCCAGATGCTGACGGAAGCCGGCCGTGACCCGCAATCGATGCCGGTTACCCTGTTCGGCCCGGCGGAGGACGCCGACCGCTTGGCCCGCTACCGCGATATGGGTGTGGCGCGGGTGGTCGTCATGCTGCAATCGGAAAAGGGCGACGCGGTTCTCCCGGTGCTCGATCGTTGGGCGGGGCTGATCCGACGGGTGCAGTAGAACTCACTGGTTGAGATCGGACGCCGCCAACGAGGCGACATCCACCCGGACCATCGATCCGAGTAAATCGAAGTCAGCAATATTACGACGAGCGACGATCGCCTGGTGAGCCGATCAGAAGGCCGCACGTGCGTTCACTGGACCGCTGGTGATAGCCTGACTGGAAGATCGCGACACTTGGGGGAGAACTGCGCCCTTTTGCGAATTTTAACCGCCAACGGCTTCAGCGCGACCCTACTCTCCAACTCGAGCGGAAGCAGGGCTGTCCGCGGGGATGAAGAGGGTTAGGGCCATGATCGTGTACAACCAGAGAGTATCCCCGTGGCCGGGCTTGGTCCGGCCATACGTCTTCGGTATGGCGGTTGCCCGCCTCAAGTCGTGGATGCTCGGGACAAGCCAGGACAAGCCCGGGCAAGGGGCTTTTGAGACCAGAACTCCGGTGCGAAACGTCCCACGGTCTGCTCTTCAATCTTCCCCGGACAGCCTTGCGGGCGGAAATGTACCCACTCCCGAGCGACATCCGGGATCGCAAGCGCATTTCGTCCATCTTCCGTCCAGGGATCGTCAAAAAATCGCCCCTTTGGGTGATAGTCTGCAAAACTTGGCCAAACTCACCGGCGAAGGCACGGCGCGGAGAAGGCGGTTTGCCTTGAGATCTAGAGCTTGGCTGAGCCGAAGTCTGAAATGAAAATCAATTCTCGCTCACCGGACCGGCTCGGAGGATATATATTAACGCGTCGAGGCATCGCTCGAGGGCGGTCGCCGACGCCCCCCGCTGCCGCATTCCTCCTTCTGCTCTTACGAAACAGGAGATGCGGGGACTTTTCGGGGTGACCGGCTCGTCTGCCGACGGTGTCCTCAGGGAAATCCGCGCCGCGCAAACCAGCGCGGTATTTCGCCAGATGCCAATCGCGCTCGCGGTTAACACCGTAAACGCCGTCATAACGGCGATCGTTCTTCAACGCTTCGCCGGCGTGATGCTGCCGCTCGCCTGGCTTTGCATCGTTTTGCTAGTAACAGCAGGGCGCTGGCTGGTATGGCGGCGATACCGCCATCGGGACGCCAGGCTCGAAGACGATCCTCGCTGGCCGCTGCTCGCGTCCTGCGGTTCGTTGCTTGCGGGTTTGTGCTGGGGCCTGGGTGCGGTGGTTCTGTTCCCGGTGTTGCCGGTGGTTGGGCAAATCTTCCTTACATTCGTGATCGGCGGCATGTGCGCCGGCGCGGTAGTGGTCAGCGCGTCGCACCTGTCGACGCTGCTCGCCTTCCTGCTGTCGGCGAGCGTACCGATGGCTATCCTCTTCTTCGCCCAAGGCGAGGCGACTGGCAGCGCGCTGGGAGCGATGACTGTGGTCTTTGTCGCGGCGCTGTCTTTCGCCGGCGGGCAACTTAACCGGTTTATCGCCGAAACCATGCGGCTGCGATTGGCGTTGAGCGAGACCAACCGTCGCCTGCAGACGGAAATCGCCGAACGCGAGGCGACGCAGGACGCTCTGCGACAAGCGCAAAAGCTCGAGGCGGTCGGTCAGCTTACCGGAGGCATCGCACATGATTTCAATAATCTTCTGACGGTCGTGATCGGCAATCTCGCCCTCGCGATCGGGCGGGCGGGGGAGAATCCAGCGGTAGTGCCGCCGCTTCAGGGCGCCTTACAGGCCGCCGAGCGCGGAGTCGCGCTGATCCAGCGCCTTCTTGCCTTCGCCCGCAAGCAGCAGCTCGATCCGCAATCGGTTGACCTCAATCGCCTTGTCGCCGACATCGCAGACTTGCTGCGCCGTACATTGGGAAGCCAGATCCGTCTGGCGATTGCCAGTTTCCCCGATCTCGCACCGGCACGCGTCGACACCAACCAGCTCGAACTCGCACTTCTCAACCTGACGATCAACGCGCGCGACGCGATGCCCGGCGGCGGCGCATTGCACATTGGCCTGCTCAACCGCCGAACCGATCATCGTTCGCCGCCCGAATTGTCGCCCGGCGACTATGTCGTAGTGTCGATCAGCGACACCGGGATGGGCATGGACGAGGCGACGGTCGCTCGAGCCGCGGAACCGTTCTTTACCACCAAGGAAATCGGCAGCGGTTCCGGGCTAGGTTTGCCGATGGTGCAAGGCTTTGCCGCGCAATCCGGCGGCGCTGTGCAGATCCGCAGCAAGCCGGGTCAAGGAACCACGGTGGAGCTCTGGCTGCCACAGGCGGACGAGCCGCCATCCGAAACCGTCGCCTCAAAGCAGTCTCTTTTAGCCGTGACGCAAGCCAGCCGCCGATCGCCGGTTTGAGGATTAAGTCCGACCCGGGGCGCAGTTTCGTCATCAAAAGCGCAGTGTCGCGGACACTGAAACGATATCGATGTGGTTCGAATAACGGCCGGTCAACACATCGCCGGTTGGCGACACCGCGTCGATCGACGGGTTCGCGGCAAAGATATGGGCGTATGCCGCATCAAAGCGGAGATCCGGCGTCCACGCGTAACCGAGGCCGACGGCGAGCCAATAGCGATCCGAGTCCGGGAGGCGGGCCGTCCGAAACTGGTTGCGGATGGGCGTCGGGTCGATGGCAAATCCGCCGCGAAAGGTCCAGTTCGGGTCGGGGCTCCAAGTCACCCCTAGGCTGCCGAACCAAGTGCCATGCCATTGCTCGGGCTGATCGCTCAAAGCCGAGCCGTCGGGCCGTTCGATGCGCAGATTCTTGACGACGCTCCAGTTCGTCCACTGGGCTTCGGCCAGCAATGTCAGCGCCGTCGCTATCTGGCGGGACGCCGCCAAGCTGACGATGTCGGGCGTCTTCAGATCGGCTCGGGCCGTGGTAGCTTGAAACTGCGGATTGGCTGCCAGCGGGCCCGGAACAGCAAACATCGCCGCTCCCTCGATCCGATGGCTGATTTGCGAGCGATAGCTCGCCCCGAGACGAGTTCCCGGAGATACCTCGACGAGAGCGCCGAGGACATAGCCGACAGACCACGACTCGCCAGTAACGCGGGCCGTGCCGTCTGGAAGGGTGAATCCTGCCGGCAGCAACGGATTGGCAAGCCGCACGATGGTAGTGGCATTGATCGCATTGCTAAACTCGGTATGTGCGTGCTGAATTGCCGGCCCGCCCCCGACCGAAAGCCAATCCGCGACCCGGTAAGCGACATTCGGGTTGATGTTGATCGTCTCGATGTCGGATTTGATCGCCTGGTAACGCCCGACCCAACCGCTGTCGTATTGCGTCTCGAGGCCAAAGGGAGCGGTAAGCGCCAACCCGAACTTCAGGTCGGGTGCAGCATCATAAAAGCCATAAGCCGCGGGGACGGGCTGGGCGCTGCCCGCATCGCCGCCGTTTCCTCCGCTGATCGGCCGTCGCGCGGCAGTGAGCCCAGATCCAGAAAATACCGCCGACGGGATAACAGTGGTGATATCGCCCGACACTTGGTTTCCCGAAAGCCCGATCATGGCTGCTGGATTATTAGCGATGGCGCTGGGATCCTCGCTCGATACTGCAGCGCCGGCAAAAGCACTACCGAGCGCCGCAGCGCTGTTTTCGCGAACCTGGAAACCGGACCCCCAAGCTTCTCCCGCCAAGAAAAACCCGATCCCGGCAACGGCTACGCCCGCCGCCGCCCGTCCGAGTTTTTCTGCCATGGCGTCCCCCCGTCGTGTTGCCGCAAAGATGGCAAACCGCGACAGCGCGCGCAAACAGATATTAACCTTTCTTTGCCGCTCAAAGCTTGGAATGCCGCAGTCGGGTGACCGCCTTCAATACTGCGGGGAACGGGCTGCCGAGCTCGGAACGCCAGATCAGCGTCCCATCCAGCCGGCAGCGGTGGCAGTCTCGACTGTCTGTTCGATCATCCGAGTGCCTCCAGAGCGGAAAAGATCACGGCGATCTCCGGCTTCACAGAGGGGTTCACCGCGCGTTTTTGGGACGCAGAGAAGGCCCTGATCCCGCGCGGCGATCAGGGCCTTTGTATTTGGTTGCGGGGAGAGGATTTGAACCTCTGACCTTCAGGTTATGAGCCTGACGAGCTACCGGGCTGCTCCACCCCGCGTCGGTTCAGTTCGAGTATTGATTCGTCGGGCGGGCGCGATTG
>CAVOTD010000068.1:0-3200 GCA_963698995.1 uncultured Alphaproteobacteria bacterium
TGGCGATGTTTAACTTGACATACCCAGCCACATGATGTAGGGTTGTCTCACTAAAAGGAGATAACCTCATGGCTTCCGTGCTTTCCGTCCCCCACTTTCATTGCGAAAGAACTGCTTTCGAGTACGTCGAAGCACGGCTTTGGCCGAACGGTCCGGTTTGCCCGCATTGCGGCGCTAACTCGGAAAAGGTTGGTCGCCTAAACGGCAAAAGCACTCGCCCCGGCCTTTGCAAGTGCTACGCCTGCCGCAAGCCCTTTACCGTGCGCATGGGCACTATTTTCGAGTCAAGCCATCTCAAGCTCAATCTGTGGCTTCAAGCGATCCACCTGATTTGCGCCAGCAAGAAGGGCATGAGCACTCGTCAACTTCAACGAATGCTTGGTGTTGGGCTCAAGACTGCGTGGTTTCTAGGCCATCGTATTCGCGAAGCCATGACCGAAAAGCACGGCATTTTTGGCCAGCCCCTGGGCGGCGCGGATAAGACCATTGAGGCTGATGAAGCCTTTATTGGCCGTGATGCGAACAAAAAACTCGCAGGCCCTGGACTGCAAAAGCCAGTGTTCGCTTTGGTTGAACGCGAAGGCCGCGTGCGTTCGTTTCATGTCGCCAATGTCACCGCCAGGAACTTACATCCGATTATCGGTCGCCATGCCGCAGCTGATAGCCGCTTCATGAGTGACGAGTCGAATATCTATGCCGGCATTGGCTGGAATTTCTCTTCGCACGAAACTGTGCGTCACGGCGAGAAGGAATACGTAAGAGGCGAGGCGCATACCAACACTGTCGAAGGATATTTCTCTATCCTTAAACGCGGAATTTACGGCGTATATCAACACGTTTCCGAAGCCCATTTGAAGAGGTATCTCTCCGAATTCGACTTCCGTTACAATACTCGCATTAAGCTTGGCTTCGATGACGGTGCTCGCGCTGACATTGCGTTGCTGGGTGCCAAAGGTAAGCGGCTCACTTACGAAACGACTGGTCGCCGAAGGACAGCGCAACAGGCCCAAGCCTAAACGTCCGAAGCGCGGCCGTTGGCGAAATTCGTCCACTGCAGACCCAAGACAATTGGAATTGCCTTTCGATGGCGGCGGCGGGGAATGACTCTCCGTCCGCCTTGCCACAAATGCAACTATTTGGTTGTAATCCTAACCAATCGTGAGTTAGTATCAGAGCCGCAGGAGGGAGAATCAGATGCCAGCACGTCAAGCTCTTCTTAAACGCGCCCCAGATCGTCCGGTTCTTGCAAAGTTGCTTGAGGCCGCGCGCACTGCCAAGGTTACGGATGAGCAGCTCTTTGAGCAGCGCGTCAGCTTCACTTATGGAAATGCTCCGGAAGGTTCAAAAATAACAAAAGATTCAGCGCGACTTGCGGCGAAAAAAATTCGCGTGATGTCCGACTGATCCCGTATCGGCACGCGCTCAAATGGTTGTGCTCGAAGAAACCGATCCTGAGCTATTTGAGCGCGTGCAAGAGCACAATCTGATTAGGCAATATGACCTTCTCACGAATTGTATCGAGATTGGCCTCAAGCAAGGGCCGTTAGCGCTAGATAAATATACGATATGGGCGCTCAACCATGTGGCGGTCGCCAATTTTGGGGGGCGATTTCGCGAAGAGCCTATTTACCTTGAGCATCACATACCCCCGCATTTTCGCGAGGTCCCAGAACTTATGGATCGGTTCCTATCGACGATCCACGAGAATTGGTTCCTATGGTCGCATACTGAGCTTGCTGCTTATGGGTTGTGGCGATTGAATTGGATTCATCCCTTTATTGAGGGGAACGGACGGACGGCAAGGGCAATTTGCTATTATCTCCTTTGTGCACGCACAGGGAATTTGTTGCCGGGTCGGAAAATTGTTCCCGAGCGTATCCGCGATAACCGGGAACCTTATTATAGGGCGCTTAAAGAATGCGACATTGCATGGGAGGCAGGGAAACTTGATTTGTCATCAATGGAAGACTTTCTAGCGGGCCTACTACAAACACAACTTGAGGATGATGGTCTGCCTCCTGAGTTTGGTGCCGGCCTAGCTCAACCGCTCATTCTGTGCTAGAATCACCACATGCCGCGAAAGCCCGCACCGCTCCCTGACGATCCAGAGCAATCGAAGCGCTTTATTGACCTAGCCCGCAAGCTAGGAGCAGATGAAAGGCCAGAAGCATTTGAGACGGCGTTTGATAGCGTTGTGAATCCTAAAGCTCCCCACGAAGGCAGAACCAAAAAAATTGTTCGGCCTAAAGTGGTTCCTGAGAAAGCTGGGTCGCAAGATGGTTCATGAACGCTCTGACATGTTCCAGCACTCCCTTGGCTTGATGCTCATCATAATCAGCCCGATTATGTGATACATAATTTCTCCACCCGTCTTTGAAATAGAAAAATTCCTTTGCTGCCTCCGAAAAAAACTGCAACCGCGCATTTCTTTGCGCCCCTTTAGGTAGCGTCTTTCTCTCAGCCGTGATCCTCGATTCGATTTGATCTATAATCGTATGCCATTGCTGCACATCAAAGATTAATTTGACATCGGTTGCTAATGTTTTGAGACCTATCTCTAGGATACGCATACAATGGAAAACACATCCAATGTTATTGCCAAGAGCATAACAATCTGTCGCCGCATCGCAATCAACCACAATCGATCCAAATTTGTCTATCGCAGGCGCCCACGCCTCTCTTATTTGCAATAACAATTTAGCTTTGTCGATTGGATAGAGATATAAATAATTTGACTTAACATCATCCTCAAATGATTCACGTAATATCCGCGTCTCAGCATAAAAATCGCTCATAGAAATATTAGCCCGAAGTTTGTTTTCAAATCGCCTAATTCGATGCGTAACCTTTTCAAGCATCATTTGGTCTGAAATTTGTTTGCTAACTTTCAGCAATGCACCAATATGATTGCGGTCCTTTTCGGTAACCACTATCGTCGTGCCTAATGCTTTGGCGACTTCTTCATTCATATTTCCTCCTTGCAAAATGGCAGAGCGCTCTCTCAACTTTTCTTCAAAATTTGTGAGCGTAACAAGCAAATGGCAAAGAGGGAAAAGGTGATAGTTAATCATGTCCAGCAGGCTCCAAAGCCGGCCGAACTCGAACCCGTCAACATGAAATCGAGGGCGGCGCGCTCATCTCGCCGCCTAATCTATATCTAGCGCGTGGGTATGGCAAGTGAAACATCGCCGTTTCGGTCA
>CAVOTD010000069.1:0-212574 GCA_963698995.1 uncultured Alphaproteobacteria bacterium
TCTACCAGGGCGGCTTTTAGTAATGGCTACCCTACACTTCATCTGCGGTAAAGCCGCGTCTGGTAAGACGACGCTGGCCCGAGAATTGGCGGCGCGCCACGCAGCAGTCATGTTCGGCGAGGACGAATGGCTGACCCTTTTTGATGCCGAGATCAATAGTCTGGCCGACCACGTGCGTCATTCAAAGCGGCTGAAAGCCGTCTTAGCTCCCCTTTGTATCCGGCTACTTCAGTTGGGTATGCCGATCGTGTTTGACTTCGCAGGAAATACACCGAACGATCGCGCCTGGGTTCGATCGATATTCGAACGCGCTAATGCCGATCATGTGCTGCATTATATCTCCGCGTCCGATGAATTGTGCAAAGCGCGACTGCGTTTGCGTAACGAGACTAAACCAGAGGGACTTTATTTCGGCTTCGTCGGCGAAGACCGGTTCGATGAAGTCACACGATACTTCACTCCCCTGTCAGATCAAGAAAAGTTTCATGTGATGTACTATGACGCCGACATTCCTTTAGCAAAGGGATAGATGCGTAAAAATTAGTTTGGCACCCAGACCACCCAGACTGCGGCCCTGATCTCGCCGAATTCACGCGCGATCTTGCGCCAGGACGCGCCGGCATCCTCAGTGACGTACACCTCACCGAACAGGCTGAACGCCACAATGCGGTTGGCGTCGGCGGGATGCGTGGCAAGGCCCCACACAGTGGCATTGGGCTGGGTGGGGAGTGGCAGGATCTCCCAAGTCTCCCCGAAGTTTGTGGTGCGGAGCACGTGCCCCTTTTCACCCGTCGTGGTCTCTCCGCACCCGGCGAACAGCACGCCAGGATCATCGGCCTTGACCACCATGCCGCGGGCATAGGGCAGCGGCCATTTCTCCTTGATGCCCAAGGGCTGCCAGGTTTCGCCCAGATTGTTGCTGGTAAACACTTCGCGTGCTGTGCTGGCATATAGGCGCTTGGGCTGCGTCGCCGCGATCGTCACGGCGTGAATATCCGGGTCATACAAACCCGTCTCAAGGTGCGTCCAAGTGTCTCCACCGTCGAGGCTGCGGAAGACGCCGTCGATTTCCACCCCTGCCCAGACCATACGATGATCGTCGGGGTCCACGATGACGCTGGTCACGAAGGGTGTGCCAATGGAGCACTCCCGGGCGATGTCCACAGCCAATTTCTCCCACCGCAGTCCGCCATCTCGCGAGCGATAGACCGCAGCCGGGCGCGTGCCGGCAAAGAGAATATCGGGATCAACCGGGTCGATGGTCAGCGACCAGATCGTTGGCAGAGCCCCATTGGCCCCATTGGCCCCATTGGCGGTGATGCGCTCCCACCGCGCCCCTCCATTGTGGCTCACGAACAAGCCCGTATCGCCACCTGCGAGAACGGTATGCGCCTCTTTGGGATGGGCGACCAACGCCTGTATGCGGCTATTGAGCGGAAACGGGGCGCGATGCCGTATCCACGACTTTCCGGCATCTGGACTGTGCCATACGCCCCAGCCAGCCGTACCAAGACATATACTGTAATCCGCTGCCATACGCTGCTCCCTTCGTCTCGGTCCCCTGCGTCACCCCGCAAGCGGAAAAAACATTGTACTTTGCCTGACGCTCCCACAACAAATGGATCTGGTACTAGACCCTCGGGCGTCCAACAGATCCAAGAGCTGATCGCCGAGGTTGCAGCGCGGAACGGAATGACCGCTGTTCATCCGCCGAGACCCTCTCGGCTGGCTTTAGTCAATGGCCGAAATAGGGCAATACTGTTGAAAAACTCGCCTGACGTAACAGGTGCCTAATATCATGTCACCACACCACCGCTTACTATAATCTAGACACCGAAAGTAAATCGGCTGCCAGTGTTCCAGTCGATCAGCCGGTCCGGCATTTCGGCGCGCAGTTTGGCGATGAAGGTGCGGCCTGTGCAATGCATCGGGATGATTACGTCGGGCGCGAGCGCCTTCATCTCGCTGATCGTGTGGTCGACGTAGTCGGGCGGGGCAACACCCAGATGAAAGCCGCCGAGCACCGCGTGCAATTTGTCGACGCCCGAGACCGCCATCGCGGTCCTGATTGCGTTGAGCACGCCGCAATGGCTGCACGAAGAGATCACGACAAGGCCGCGCCCCTTGACGACATAGCAGGTGGCATGCTCGTCGGGATGGCGGTCCGGGACGAGCCGACCGCGTCGCTCCTCCTCGGTGAAGTGATCGACCGGCGTCGGCTCGACCAACGTGTTGGGTAATACCCGCTCGAATGACTGGCGCGCGATATTGCCGGTGGTAAACGGACCCTCGAGAGCGTGCGGGCTGTCGCAGCACACAGTCGCCACCCGCGCGGCTTCGAGCGCCGCCCGGTCGAGGGCTCCCCAGGAGGCCGGCTCTTCATCGCGTGAGCCGATCCATTTCTCGCGAAAATTCTCCTTGCCGCCGGCATAAAGCCGCAGATCGTCGCGCATGCGGTCGCGATACTCGGCGACGAAACCGGGCAGCCCGCCGTAATGGTCGCGGTGTCCGTGGCTCAGAATAAGGCCGTTGAGCCGCTCGGGCTCGAGGCCGAGCAGCGTCAAATTTCGCACCAATACCTCCGAGGTATAACCGAAATCGAGGAGATATTGGCCGGTTTCACCCGCGTTGCGGGATTCGAGGTGCAATGACAAGCCCCACTCGCCGGCCAATGTCGAGTTCAGATTGTTCCGGATCCGGCCGACATGCTCGATCGCAACCACCGGGTGAGTCGCTTTGGGCATGAACTGGTCAAAAACCGAGTCGACGACGACCCGCACCGACAACGAGTCAACCACCGGAGCTTTGAAGGGTTCGACCGATTGCATCCGATGCTCCTAGCGTCTTGCCCGCCTTGCCAAGCGGCGTCTACGTTTCCGTTGCTAGCACGGTACGCCGGCGGAAGGCGAGCAATAGACAAGGATCAGAGCCATGAAGCGGCAATTGCACCTCAACCTGTTCTTCCACAGCCGTGGGCACCATGAGGCGTCGTGGCGGCATCCGGCCGCCTCGCCATTGCCTCTGACCGACATTCGTTATTACCAGGACCTGGCGCGCTGCGCCGAGGCCGCGCTGTTCGATTCGATTTTCCTCGCCGATCAGCTCGCGCTCGCCGACGATGTCGGGCAGGCGCCGCGCATCTGGCTCGAGCCGCTCACCGTGCTCGCCGCGCTGGCGGTGTCGACCAACCGGATCGGGCTGATCGCGACGGCGTCGACCACCTATACCGAGCCGTTCAATCTGGCGCGTCAGTTCGCATCCTTGGATCACATCAGCAACGGCCGGGTGGCGTGGAACATCGTCACCTCATGGCTCGCTACCGCGGCGCGCAATTTTGGCGGCGCCGGGCAAGTGAGCCATGCCGACCGCTACATCCGCGGCGAGGAATTCATGGCCGTGGTCAA
The DNA here is from genome assembly GCA_963698995.1 of uncultured Alphaproteobacteria bacterium. Taxonomy (GTDB): domain Bacteria; phylum Pseudomonadota; class Alphaproteobacteria; order ATCC43930; family CGMCC-115725; genus AP-15. The sequence goes on from CAVOTD010000069.1 coordinate 3,405, forward strand.
GGCGCTGTGGGACAGCTGGGCCGACGACGCGGTGGTCGATGACCGAAGCGGAGGGCAGTATGCCAGGCCGGACCGTATCCGGCCGATCAATCACCGCGGCGACTTCTACCAGGTGGCCGGGCCGTTGAACATGCCGCGCTGCCCGCAGGGGCGGCCGGTGCTGGTGCAGGCGGGATCATCCGACACCGGCCGCCGCTTCGCCGCGCGGCACGCCGACGCCGTGTTCACCGCCCATGTGGCAAAGGCGACGGCGCAGGAATTCTACGCCGATCTGAAGGCTTTGGCGGCGGCCGAAGGGCGGACGCCCGACCAGGTGCTGATCCTGCCGGGACTGAGCCCGATGATCGGCTCCACCGAGGCCGAGGCGCAGCGCCTGGCGCGCGAGGTGAACGACCTTAGCGATCCGGAGGTCGGACGCCGGCGGCTCTCCGGCCGGTTCGGCGGGCATGATTTCTCGCACCTGCCGCTCGACCGGCCGTTGATGCCGGAAGACTTCCCGGATCCCGACTCGGTCGAGGCGGCGCGCAGCCGGACCGAAGTGATCCTCAATCTGGTGCGGCAGAACCGGCCCACCCTGCGGCAGTTGCTGGGCTATCTCGCCGGCGCCCGCGGCCATTTCACTACCGCCGGCACGCCCGAACAGATCGCCGACATTATCGAGGACTGGTTTACCGACGGGGCGGCAGACGGCTTCAACATCATGCCGCCGCTGCTGCCGGCGATGCTCGACGTCTTCAGCACGGAGGTGATCCCGCTCTTACAGCGGCGCGGCCTGTTCCGCACGTCTTACGCCGGCGCGACCCTGCGCGAGCATTACGGCCTCGATTGGCCGGAAAGCGCCTTCAGGGAAGCCTCACTCGAGGCACGGCAGAGCTAGCGGACGACGCTTGACGGCCGCGTCGCCTCGGCTGGCGGCGGCTCGGCAACGTTGCGGACGCGCGCGACTGATCGGCGGCGAGGCCGGCGAGAGCCAGCGAGGTAAACTGCTCGGCGACTTGCTGCACGCTCAACCGGCCATGCGGGTCGTACCATTTATAGAGCCAATTCAGCATGCCCAGCAGCCCGTACGAAGCGACCTGAATATCGAGATCCGAACGGAACTCGCCATTGCTGACACCCTCTCGGATGATCCGCTGCCAGCAACGCTCATACTCCTTCGGAGAGAAACCGATCATTTCGCGGAACCGGCGCTTCACCGCCTCGCGCTCGCGCAGATACACGAAGAGGTGCGGATAGTGACGATCGAACGCCTCCAGATGCGCCGAGATTGCCGCGCGGAGCTTCTCTGTGGCTGGCCCCTCGGCGGCGGCGATCTCGGCGATTGTCCGATACATTTGCGCGATCGGCTCTTTGACGACGAGATAGAGCAGGTCCTCCTTGCTGTCGAAATGGTGGTAGAGGCTGCCCTTCAGGATGCCGACCTCGTCGGCGATGTCGCGCACCGTGGCGGCGTGATAGCCTTTGGTGCGAAACACCTTCGCCGCTGCCGAAACGATGTCGTCAAGCGTCGCCATTGCTCACTCGTCTCCCGATCTCCGGCTGAGGACGCGCGAGTTTGCAGGTGGCCCATGTCCCGTCCCGATGCAAGCTTAGATGACTGCGAGGAGCACCGACGGATGGCACGAAGCGACGAAAATATGGTGGACGTGGTCGTCATCGGCGCCGGCAATGCGGCGTTCACCGCAGCCCTTGCAGCGCGGCGCGCGGGCTGCGGAGTGGTCGTGCTGGAGAAAGCCCCGGAAACTTTCCGCGGCGGCAACACGCGGTTTACCGGCGGCGTCTTCCGCTTCACTTATGACGGGCTCGATGATCTGTTGCCGATCGTCAAGGATACCGACGACCCCGCGGACGTCGTCGTCGATCCTTACCCCGCGACGGCGTTCGAGCGCGATCTGCAGCGGGTTACCGGCGGCCGCACCGACCCGCTGTTGAGCCGGGTGCTGATCGAGCGCTCCTACGAGACCGTGCGCTGGATGGCTGATCTGGGAGTGCGCTTCGAGTTCAGCCGTGCCGTCACCGGCATCAGGATCCCGGGCACCAACAAGACCAGGCTGCAACCCGGCGCCGCGATCCGCGCCCATCACGAGGGGACCGGCTTGTCGCAGAGCTTGTTCGACCTGGCGAGGCAGCACGGCATCGCCACGCTCTACGAGCGCCAGGTCAACCGGATCCTCAACGATGAAGGGGGCCGCGTGATCGGCGTCGAGGCGCGCGGGCCCAACGGCCTCGAACGGCATTACGGCCGTGCCGTGATCGCCGCGAGCGGCGGTTTCCAGGCCAATCCGGAAATGCGCACCGCCTACATGGGCGGGCCATGGGGGCTCGTGAAAACCCGCGGATCGCGCTACAACACCGGCGAAGTGATCCGCGAGCTCTTGGCGCTCGGTGCCCAGAGTTTTGGCGACTGGGCCGGCCGTCATGCGACGCCGATCGATGCGGATGCGCCGGCTTATGGCGATCTGCGGCTGACCGACAAGACCAACCGGCTCTCCTATCCCTACGGCATCATGGTCAATCTCGCCGGCGAGCGCTTTGTCGACGAGGGCGCCGATTTCAACAGCTACACCTATGCCGCCTACGGCGCGGCGATCCTCGCCCAGCGCAACGCCACGGCATTCCAGATTTTTGACAGCCGGGCTTTCCCGCTGCTCGAACAGCGCTACGAGACCGCAACCCCGGTCGAGGCCGGCAGCTTCGAGGAGTTGGTCGCCGTCATCGACCGGCGCTACCCGATGCTCGGCCTCGACACCGTCGCGACCGTGAAGACGATCATCGATTACAACCGTGCCGCCGCCCGCGGCGGCGGGTTCAAGCCGGAAGCGCTCGACGGCGTCAGAACCCGCGGATTACGGCCGGAGAAAACCAACTGGGCCGTCCCGATCGAGACCCCGCCGTTCCGCGCCTATGCGGTGACCGGCGGCATCACTTTCACCTTCGGCGGCATCCGCGTCAGCGGCCAGGCGGAAGTGCTGGACGGGGTCGATCGGCCGATCCCCGGCCTGTTTGCCAGTGGCGAGCTGACCGGCGGGTTCTTTTTCATCAACTACCCGCTCGGCTGCGGACTGACCCGCGGCGCGGTGTTCGGCAAGCTCGCCGGCGACAGCGCCGCAACCTATGTCGGCAAGCCCAGCGGGTAGCCGCGCCCAATTGGCGGCACTGCACCGCGCCTCGGTCGATCCGCAGCCGCTAACTCGGCCGGCACGCGCTCACCGGCTGCTCTTCATCGATAACCTGCGCTGGACCATGATCATATTGGTCATCAGCATGCATGCGGCGGACACCTACAGTCCCTTGGGCAACTGGTATTTCGTGCAGCGGACCAAGCTTGGCATACCGACACTGCTGATTTTCGCCGCCTGGCAGATGTACCTGCAGGCCTTTTTCATGGGCCTCTTGTTTTTCATCGCCGGGTATTTCGTCCCACGATCATTGGCCAGAAAAGGCCGGCTGCGCTTCGTGCGCGATCGGGCGTTCCGGCTCGGGCTGCCGGTGCTGTTCTACATGTTCCTATTGGGGCCGGTCACCGAATACTACGTCGCGCATTCGTGGCGCGCCCCGGGATCGTCGTTCATCAGGCAGTGGTGGCTGCACATCGCCGATCTCGAGGTTCTCTCGGAAAACGGCCCGCTGTGGTTCTGCCTCGCGCTTCTTATCTTCTCGCTGATTTACGCGGCATTGCCGGCACGGCGCGGCGGTGCCGCGCTCGGCATTGCCGGAGAGAGGCCACCGGCGACTGGAAGCCTGATGTGTTTGGCGCTGGCGATGGCCGTCTCTACATTCGTCGTTCGGCTCGTGCAGCCGGCGAATACGACGTTTCTGAACATGCATCTCGGCGATTTCCCGCAATACGTCCTGTTGTTCGGCGCCGGGGTGCTGGCTGCGCGCCAGGGCTGGTTGCCGCGATTGCCTTTCTCTACCGGCATGCGATGGCTGGTCGTCGCACTGCCCGCTGGGTTCGCCGCCTGGCTCACAATCCTCTATGCCGGCGGCGGCCTGGCAGGCAACACCAGGCCGTACCTCGGCGGATGGTATTGGCAGAGCGCAGCCATCAACCTCTGGGAATCGTTTACTGGCATCGCCTTGTGTTTCGGCTTGCTGGTGCTGTTTCGCGAGAATTCCATTCGCACGGGCCGGTCGCGCAGTTTCTGTCGGCTAATGCCTTCAGTGCCTACGTCTTCCATCCGCCGGTCGTCATCATCGGTGCGCTGGTGCTGTACGAGTTTGCTTGGTCCCCGCTCGTCAAGTTTGCGATCCTGACTGGCGCCGCGGTTATTGTGACCTTCGTCCTGAGCGGTACGGTGTTTCGGCAGATCCCGTTGCTGCGCGCCATCCTGTAGTCAACCACCGCCGATCTGAAAGTCGGAGGCGTCACGGTTCTGCAATATTTGTGACCGCGGTGCGTAACAGTCGGCGGGTAGGCTCCCTGCGCAACAGCCGTGGTGTTCCATCGGCGGGGCAAATAGGGGTAGCCGGGTCATGAAGGGGTTTGCTTTTCTGCTGCTAGCGGCGTCGCTGACGGTCTCGGTGGGCCAGCTGGCGAGCGCCGCCGAGCGCTGCAAATTCAGCAACGGCATCGAACACATCGTCTACATTCAATTCGACAATGTTCATCTGCGCCGAGACAATCCCAATGTGCCCTCCGACCTCGAGCAGATACCCAATTTGCTGAATTTCCTTGAGGATAAGGGCACGCTGTTCACCGATCACCACACACCGCTGATCTCGCATACTGCGGTAGACATCGTGACGTCGCTGACCGGGGTCTACGGCGACAAATTCGGCTTCTCGATCGGCAACAGCTTCGGGCTCTTCGGCCCAAATGGGGTGACGTTTCCGAGCTCTTTTACCTATTGGACCGATGTCTTGTCCGATGGGCTGCCCGAGATGCTCGATAAGCGCGGCAAGAACGCCCCGGCACCCTGGGTACCGTTCACTCGCGCCGGCTGTGATGTGGGCGCGTTTTCGATCGCCAATATCGAGTTCGAGAACGTCGGCAGCGACATCAACAACGTCTTCGGCCCCAATTCGCCGCAGGCCATGGAGGCGGCCAGCAATCGCAACAAGGCGATCGCCGATTTCGAGGGCATCATTATCCACTGCGCACAAGGAAGCCGACTCTGCGTGCAAAACAGTGCCCCCGATATTCTGAAGGACGAACCCGGCGGCTATGACGGGTTCACCGCTTTATACGGCAACGCCAATGTTCAGCCGCAGATCTCACCTCAGGGCCCGGTTACGGACCTCGACGGCAATGTCATCGCCGACTCTTCGAGCCCGCCGAACTTGGGTTTCCCCGGCTTCAGTCCGTCGGCGTCACAAACATTGGGCTATCTGACAACCATGCTGGAGGCGGGTGTGCCGGTGGTCTATGGATACATCGCCGATGCCCATGACGATCATGTCAACGACCTCGCCTTCGGACCCGGGGAAAGTGGATATGTCCAGCAGCTGACTGCTTACAATGACGCGTTCGGCAAATTCTTCGCTCGCCTCGCCGCCGACGGCATTACAAAGCGAAATACCCTGTTCATAGTCACCTCCGACGAAAACGATCATTTCGCCGGCGGCCCGCCTTCGCCAGCAAATTGCGACGGCGTCAATACGCCTTGCACCTACGCCAAAATAGGCGAGATCGATGCCAATCTCGATTCCGTGATCGCCACCGAGTTCGGTGATACGACGCCCTTCAGCATTCATTTCGACGATGCGTCGACCTTTAACATCCAAGGCAATCCCCCACAGACCGATCCGGTAACGCGCAAGCTCGAGCGGGAAGTCGGCAACCTCCTCGGCTTTGATATCCTCGACGGGCCGAACGGCGGCACCAATCACATAACGAAGGCTTTGGCGGATTATGCCGAGCAGGACCTCCTGCACATGATCACGGCCGACCCCAACCGCACCCCGAATTTTATCCTGTTCGCCAATCCCGACTATTTCTTCCTCACCTCGGGAAAGACGCCGCCGCCGACATGCACACCGGCGCGGAATGCCGCGAGCTGCTTTGCTGAAAATCCTGGCTTTGCCTGGAACCACGGCGACTTCCAGAACCAGATCACGAAGACTTGGCTCGGCGTCGTCGGGCCGGGCGTGCTTGAGCTAGGCCGGTTCGGCGAGATCTTCAGTGACCATACAGATATCCGGCCGACGATCCTTAGTCTGACGGGGCTCAAGGACGATTACGCGCATGACGGTCGCGTGCTGTTCGAGGCCCTCGATGACGAAGCCGTGCCCGCGTCGTTGCACGATCATCGCAGCATTCTGTCGGATCTGGCCGAGGCCTATAAGCAGATCTACGCACCACGCGGCACGCTCGGCGCCCGCACCCTGACCGGGATCTCGACGACCGCGCTGAAAGGCGACGACGCGACCTATGCGGCGCTCGAGGCGCGGATCGATGCGATCACCGCGCGGCGCAATGAGATCGCCGGCAAGATCATCGATATGCTCGAGGACGCTGCTTTCAACGGTCGGTCGATCGACGAGACAGAGGCCGTCCGGCTGATCGCCGAGGCGTACGATCTGGTCGCTTCGGTCCCTTGATTTTCGCTTGCCGGAGGTCGGCCCATGCGCCAGCATGAGCGCGAAATTTCGGTTAGATAAGCCGATCGAGCCCGTCCGAGGTTCGTCAAGCTCGAGGAGGAAACGTGACCAGACCCCGCGCTGCTGACGATTTTGCCATGATCCGTGCGCGAATGGAGGAGTTGCGCCGCGAGCGCGCGCAGCACTCCAAAAGAGACGGCCGTGATGCCGAGGAAGCGGCTTCCGGCAGCCGCGGTCTGCTGAAGGCCAGCGACGCCCGACAGCGGCTCGAACCGGATCGCTGGCCGGCCGGCTCCTCAGCTCGACGCTACGGATCGGGAAGATAGCGGCGGCCTTAGCCAGCGCCTGGGTTCTCGAGCCCGGCGACGGCTCCGAAAGTTGACAAAGGCGGTGCGTCGTCGCGGCGACTTCGCGGCCTTGGGCCGCGGCCGTGGTGAGCTTTGCCGATCGTGTTCTCCGTGGAACCCTGGTCGATCCTCGACACCGAAGCTCTCGCACCGATTGTCGCCCTCTCGCTCGCCGTCAGCCTGTCTGCCACGGGGCTGGCGAGCTTGTTCGGCACCCCGCTTGGAGCCGCGCTTGCGGTCTACACCTTCCCCGGCCGGCAATTCTTAATTGTGGCGATCAATGCCTTACTGGGCCTTCCGCCGGTTGTCGTCGGTCTGGCGCTTTACCTGTTGCTCTCGCGGTCGGGTCCGCTGGGCGGGTTGGGCGTGCTGTTCACGCCGGGAGCGATGGTCCTGGCGCAGACCGTGCTGGCCTTGCCGATCGTCACGGCGCTCGTGCACAGCGCCTCGGCCGATCTCTGGACGGAGTACGGCGGCGCGCTGCAGATCGACGGCGCGACGCGGCTGCGCGCCATTCCGCACCTCGTCGCGATGGCGCGGAAGCGCATCGTTACCGCCGTTCTCGCCGGGTTCGGCCGCACGATCTCGGAGGTCGGAGCCATTCTCGTCGTGGGCGGCAATATTGCGGGGTACACGCGGACGATGACGACGGCAATCGTCCTCGAGACCAGCAAGGGCAATCTCACACTCGCCCTCGGCCTCGGCTTTGTGCTGATCGGGACGAGCGTCGCCGTCAGCGGGACCATCTTTGCGCTCGGCGCCAAGCGCGAGCGGTGGTAGTGAAGCGCCGGCTCGTTGCGGCAATTCTGACCGGCGCAATAGCATTGGCCGGCGGCCGGATCTACGCTGGGCAGACGATTGTACTGGCGTCGACGACGTCGGTCGAGAATTCCGGTCTTCTTGCGCATATTCTGCCCGAGTTTACGCAGAAGACCGGCATCGCGGTGCATGTCCTCGCGCAGGGCACCGGCCAGGCGCTGGCGACCGCGGCGCACGGCGACGCCGATCTGGTACTGGTTCACGATCCGGAAGCTGAACAGCAATTCATCGCCGAAGGTCACGGTGTCGAACCCCGGCAGATCGCCTGGAATGACTTTATTGTGGTCGGATCGCGCGCCGACCCGGCGCATATCGCCGGCGGCCGGAATGCGGTCGCGGCCCTTACCGCGATCGCCGCCGCCGGCGCGCCGTTCGTATCGCGCGGGGACAAGAGCGGAACTGATGCGTTGGAACATCGCCTGTGGCGCGCCGCCGAAATCGATCCTGCGAAGGCGGGCGGCGGCTCGTGGTACCGCGATATCGGTGGGGGCATGGGCGCGGCGCTCAACACCGCTTCGGCGATCAGCGCCTATACGTTATCCGACCGCGGCACTTGGCTCAGTTTCGGCAACAAGGGTGACCTGACGGTTCTGGTCGAAGGCGACCCGAAATTGCTGAACCGCTACGACGTGATCCTGCTCAATCCGAAGAAGCACCCCGAAGCCCAGCAACAGCCGGCCCGCCGCTTTGCCGACTGGCTCGTCTCGGCGGAAGGGCAAGCAGCGATCGGTGCCTACAAGCTCGATGGCGAGCAGCTGTTTCACCCCTCGGCCGTTAGGCCGAAATAACTATTGCGCCTCGGCGGCGGACCAGGCTTCGGCGCTGGCGCCGGCGAGGGCACGGACCCGGGCCTCGTCCGCGGCGAACTCGGCGGCGCTACCCGAATAGACCACGCGCCCATCGTCGAGGACGTAGGCGCGATCGGCGATCTCGGTCGCCGCGCGCACATTCTGCTCGACCAGCAGCACCGAGATGCCCTCCTCGCGTGCCGAGGTCACAACCTTGAAGACCTCCTGCACGATCAACGGCGCGAGGCCCTGCGACGGCTCGTCGAGGATCAGCAGCCGCGGATTGAGGATCAGCGCGCGGGCGATCGCCAGCATCTCCTGTTCGCCGCCCGAGAGCTGACGGCCCTGGTTGGCGCGGCGCTCGGCGAGGCGCGGGAACAGCTGATGGATGCGCGCGATCGTCCAGGGTCCCGGCCGCTCGAGCGGCACCTTCAGGTTCTCGTCGACCGTCAGGTTCGGGAAGATGTGGCGGCCCTCCGGTACATAACCGACGCCGAGCCCGGCGATCCGGTAGGGCGGCCAGTCGGTCGTGGTTTGGCCGAAGATCCGAACCGCACCCTCGCGGGCCCGAAGTCAACCCGACGAGACTCCGCAAAGTGGTCGTCTTGCCGGCCCCGTTGCGCCCCAGGAGGGTGACGATCTCGCCCTCGCGCACCTCGAGGTCGACGCCGTGGAGGATGTGGCTCTTGCCGTAGAATGTATGGAGCCTTTCCGCCGCAAGCGCTGGGCCGCTCATGCGGCCGCCCCCAAATAGGCGGCCTGCACTTCCTCGTTCGCGGCGATTTGTTGCGGCGTACCCTCGGCGAGCATCGCGCCCTCGGCCAGGACCATGATGCGGTCGGCGAGGTGGAAGACGACCCGCATATCGTGTTCGATCAGCACAATCGTGAGCTTGTGGTCCTTGTGCAATTGACGAACCAGCTGTGTGATATTGTAGGTCTCCTGATCACCCATGCCCGCCGTCGGCTCGTCCAGCAGCAGGAGCCGTGGATTGAGCGCGAGCGCCATCATGATCTCGGTCGCACGCTGGTCGCCGTGGCTGAGCTCGCCGACCGGCCGGCTCTCCTTGTCGCTGAGCCCTCCCATATCGGAAAGATCGGTGACGCGCGCGCTGACTTCGGCGTCGGCCTCGCGCGAGAGCCACGGGCGGAGCCGATAACCCGCCGCAACCTCGGCGGCGATGCGCAGATTCTCCCGTACTGACAGCTCGGGAAACACCTCGGTCACCTGAAAGGTGCGCGCGATGCCGCGCCAGACGCGACGCGCCGGCAACAGTCGCGTGATATCCTCGTTGTCGAACAGAATGCGGCCCGAGGTGGGTGCCAGAAATCCGCTGATCAGGTTGAAAAAGGTCGTCTTGCCGGCGCCGTTAGGGCCAATCACCGCGCACAGCTCGCCGGCTGCGACGGACATCGAGACGTTGCTGACGGCGACGAGGCTGCCGAAATGGCGGGAAACGTTGTCGACCTCGAGCAGGCTCACCGCACGGCCTTTCGCTGTATCATGCCGAGCACGCCGCGCGGGAAGAACAGTACGACGATAACGAAGAACAGGCCGATGAACGACATCCAGTTCGCCGTCTCGCTCGAAACATAATCCTGCAGCACGACAAAAATCGCCGCGCCGATCAGCGGCCCCCAGAAGGCGCGCATGCCGCCCAGCACCGCCATGATGACGAAGTCGCCGGACTGGTCCCAGCGCAGATCGTGCGGATCGGCGAAATTGTTGAGAAGCGCATAGAGCGTGCCCGCGAGGCTGACGAACAGGCACGAGATCACCCAAGACATCCAGATATGCCGGTCGACCGGAATGCCGAGAAAGCGCGCGCGCCGCTCGTTCTCGCGGATCGCCAGCAGAGTGCGGCCAAAGGGCGAGCGCAGCAGCCCCGCCATGATGGCGACTGCGACAGCGAAAGACACCAGGACCAGATAGTAGAAAGCCTTGTCGTTGCCGAGAATGTCGACCGTGGTAAATCCTAAATCGATCGGCAGTCGCTGCCAGCCGGAAAGCCCGTCGTCGCCACCGGTGACCGCGTTCCACCGATAAGCAATGAAATAGAAGACCTGGCCGAACGCGATCGTCACCATGGCGAAATAGATGCCTCTGAGGCGCACGATCAGCGCGCCGATGATCGCGGCTGCGACGGTACCGGCGGTCACGCCGACGGCCATACCGATCAATGTGTTCGGCACCAGATATTTGATGGTAAGGCCGGCGCCGTAGACCCCGAGCCCAAAATAAGCGGCATGGCCGAAAGACAGCACACCGGTAAAGCCCAACAGGAAATTGAGCGACATCGCGGCGAGCGCCAGCACCAGGATGCGGCTCCCCAACGATGTGTAGCCACCGGCCCAATTGAGCCAATACGGGCATACCGAGCAGCAGCGCCCACACGGCGAGGTCTGCGGCCCGCTTGCCCTGCGCGTTCACTAGAACCGCCCCTCCTCGCCTAACAATCCACGCGGCCGCACCAGCAAGACGAGACCCATGATCAGGTAAATGACCGCCTCGCTTGCCGAGGGAAAGAACACCGAAGTGATACCCGAGGCCACGCCGATCAACAGGCCGCCGAGGAGCGTGCCGGGCAGGCTGCCGAGGCCGCCGATGATGATGGCGACGAAACTCGGCATGATCAGCGCGCTGCCGATAGTCGGCTGCAGGCCCAGCATGCCGGCCGCCAGCACCCCTGCCAGACCGGCGAGATAAATGCCGAGGCCGAAATTGAGGTTGCGCAGAATACGGGTGTTGACGCCGAGGACCGACACCGTCTCGAGATCCAATGTTCCGGCGCGGATGCGCATACCGAGGCGGGTTCGGTTCAGGATCAGAAACAGTCCGACCACCGCCGCGACCACCAGCGCGACCATGAACATGCGATAGCCGGTCAGGAAGAAGAACGTGCTGCTGAGCGGGCTCGTGAGCCATCCCGGGACGGCGAAAGGCAGGGTTCCCGCGCCCCAAATGTAGCGGGTTCCGTCCTCCAAGATGAAGGCGAGGCCAAAAGTAAGGAGTAGACTATATAAGGGATCACGGCCGTAGAGCGGGCGGATCAAAACGCGCTCGACCACGAGGCCAAGGCCCGCCGTCAGGACGGGCGCGATGGCCAACGCCCCCCAAAAACCGATATAGGGGATCAGCGTGTAGGCGAGATACGCGCCAATCGCCAGAAACCCGCCATGCGCGAAATTGATAACGCCGCTGAGGTTGAGAATCAGCGACAGCCCCAGCGCCATCAGTGCATAGAATGCGCCGATGATCAGGCCGTTGAAGAGGTTGAAGAGAACGAGTTGGGTCATTCGTGCGAGCAGGTGGCCCGCGCCGCCTTCGCCCCAACCCTCTCCACCCCTGGGGGTGGAGAGGGAGAGTCCTGCGGGACTTCATTGTGAAAGGGGCTCATCCGCGGCTCAGGCCGGCCATTTCAGATGGCAGCCGGTCTCGGCCACTGGCCGCGCTGCGTCGATGCCTTTCACCAATTCGTCGACCTTGAACAGATCCTCCGGCTCTGGGCCTTTCTCCACCGCATTGCCGACATAGAGGGTCGGCATCAGCTGGTGATTGCCGGCGCGATAGAAGGTGTCGTACGGCATCAGTGCGATCTCGGGCGGCAGCTTGAAATCTTCGAGCGCTTTGGCCAGTACGACCGGGTCCAGCGTCTTTTTCTCATTGGCGACCAGTGCACAGGTCCAGGTCGCGACATAACCGAACCAATGGCGTGCTGTCGGGACTTTGCCGCCGTTGATCTTTCTGATATCGGCGACGAATTCCTTCACGTGCGGCACGTTGGGCTGCACCCAATACCATTCGAAGACCCAGGTGCCGATGCGCGCCTCGGGCGGCAGACCCTCGAGCACTTCGAGTTCCTGCTGTGCCCCGGCGATATGGAAGCGCTTGTCGAGGCCGAATTGAACCGCCTGCTTTAGTGCGTTTACCATGTCGTTGCCGGCGGTGAGAAAAATGATGACGTCGGGATTGGCGGACTGCGCCTGGATCAGATAGGCAGAATAGTCGGTAGCCCCGAGCGGCGTCAGAGAGGCGCCGACCTCGGTGCCGCCGAATTGCTTGAGGCTCGCCTCGAACCCCTCTTGCAAAGTATGGCCAAAGGCGTAGTCGGGAGTGATGAAGTACCACCTTTTGCCGTATTTATTGAACAAGGTCTTCGAGACCGAGTTGGTCTCCATGCGCGTCGTGTTGCAGACGCGAAAGACGTTCCAGTGACAATCGGTGCCGGTGACCGAGTCGGTGTGACCGCCGGTGACGATGTGCAATTTCTTCAGTTCGTTCGATACGTCACCGAGCGCGATTGCCATCGCCGAGTTGACGTTGCCGAGCAGGAAATCGACTTTGTCGCGCTCGATCAGCTTGCGCGCCTTCTGAACCGCAATACCGGTATCGGCGCTGGTCGAAATCCTCGACCAGCAGCTGAGCCTTGCGACCGAGTATCCCGCCCTTGGCGTTGATCTGCTCGATCGCCAATTGGCAGCCGATCTGCTCGTTCTTGCCGAGCTCGGCATAGGTGCCGGTCAGCGGATCGTCGAGCCCGAACTTGATCTCGTCGGCAGCTCGCGCGCTAATCACGAAGGGCGCAGCGAATTGCGCCATCCCGGCCGCGGCTGCTGCCTTGATGATGGTCCGACGGTCAAGCTTCCCCGAGCGAACTGCGCTGGTCATAATCATTCCTCCCAGGCGTGGCTGTTGTGGTTCGGCTTCGGCGAGGCGTGCTTTGGGTTGCGCTCACGCCAAACGGCCCCCTATGAGCCACAGAGCGCGCCGAAAAGAAAGTGGATTCCCCTGATTGATCAGATGCCTGACGAAAAGTTGAAGGAGAGCCGGATGACACCGCGTCGCAGAATGAAAGCGTTGATTACCCGGCGCAGATATACGATGGCGCCAGGGGCCTACGACACATTGACCGCACGTCTTGTCGAGCAGGCCGGGTTCGAGGCGGTCTATCTAACCGGCGGTGGCTATTCGCGCGCCAACGGATATCCCGATCTCGGGCTGCTGACTTTGTCGGAAAACGTGCGGTTTATCGGCCTGACGGTCGAAGCGGTCGACATCCCGGTCATCGCCGACGCCGATACCGGCTACGGCAATGCGGTCAACGTCATCCGCACCGTCCGCGAATACGAGAAATCGGGGGTCGCGGCCTTTCACATCGAAGACCAGGTGAGCCCAAAAAAATGCGGCCATTACGAGGGCAAGGAGGTCATCGGCTTGGAGGAGATGGTCGGCAAGATCCATGCCGCCGTCGACACCCGGCGGGACCCGGACCTCGTGATCATCGCCCGGTCGGACGCGCGCGCCGTCGAAGGGCTGCAGGCCGCGATCGACCGCGTCAACGCTTATCTCGAAGCCGGCGCCGATGTCGGCTTTGTCGAGGCGCCGCAGAATGTCGAAGAATTACGGATCGTCGGTCGTCAAGTCAGCGGCCCGGCCCTGGTCAACGTTTTCGAAGGCGGCAAGACACCGATGGTTCCGGCAAGCGAGCTCGAGACAATGGGTTTCCGGCTCGGCATCTACCCGTCGCAAACCCACCGGGCCGCGATCCGCGCCGCGCAAAGGGTTCTCGGCGCCCTCAAGGAAGACGGCGACACCCGCCGCGTCGAAAGCGACCTTGCCTCCTTTCAGGAGCGCGAGGACGCCGTCGGCACCGCTCGCTGGCGTGCGCTCGAAGAAAAATACCTCAGGGTCGAGCGCGAAGCCTAATGCCTGAGTTCGTCGGGAACTTTTCCGCCGTTCTCGGCGAGCTTGATCATGACTTGCTGATGAAGCCAGATGTTCATTGAAGCCGAGTCGTTCATGTCGCCGGTGTAACTCATCTCCTGAGCCAGTTGTTTGCGGGCGGCGAGGCTGCTGTCCAGGTTGATCAGCTTCATCAGATCGACGATCGAATGTCGCCAGTCGAGCCTCTGCGCCGATTGTCCGGCAATATTATCCATGATCGCGGCGACGTCGACCGGAGCCGCCGCGGGGCCGGCCGCAGCCGGTGCCGCCGGGCTCGGCGCCGCCTGTGCGGAAGTGGGCGGGGCCGCGGCTTGCGCCGTTGAGCGGCCAAATATGGCCGACATGATATCCCCGAATATGCTCATTGCGGTCCTCCCAGGTCAGTAAACTCGGTGGCATCGGGAGTATGTGCCCGTCGCGCCTGATCGGCAAGGCGGGCACCGGAACTCGACCAAATGCCGGCCAGCGTGCGGATTACGGCTACACCACCGGCGAGCGGCCGCCGTCGACGTTGATCGCACAGCCGGTCACGTAGGAGGCCGCGTCTGAGGCGAGGAAGCAGGCGACGTTGGCGAATTCCTCGGCCCGGCCCATGCGGCCCATCGGCACGCCTTGCCCGGCCTGGCGGATGAACTCTTCGAGCGAGACATTGGCGCCGTCGCGCTGATGACGGCGCACGATCTGATCGCTGACGATGACGCCGACATGCAGCGAATTGGCCAGCACATTGTGCGGTGCGCCCTCTTGCGACAATGCCTTGGTGAACGCCATTTGGGCGGCGCGGCTGACCGAGGTCGGCGCGCTGTCGGCACCCGGCGCTTTGGCGCCGATGTTGAGCACGCTGATGATCCGACCCCAGCGCCGCTGCTTCATTTGCGGGAAAATCAGACGGCAAAAGCGGATCTGCGCGAACAATTTAAGGTCGAGATCGGCTTGCCACATCTCGTCGGTGATCGTCTCGGAGGGGCCGCGCGTCGACTGGCCGGCATTGTTGACGAAGATGTCGACCTTGCCAAATTCCGACATCACCTGATCGTAAGTCCTGCGGATATCGGCCGCCTTCGAAACGTCGCAGCTGACCGCAGTAACCTTGCCTTTGGCATTGGCCTGGATTTTCTGCTTGGCTTCGCCGAGCGTCTCGGGGCTGCGTGCCAGGATGGCGACATCGGCTCCCGAGGCGGCGAATTTTTCTGCCATGGCGAGACCCAACCCTTTGCTGCCGCCAGTGACGATTGCGGTCTTTCCATCCAACCGAATTTCCATTTCGATCCTCCTTGTGGTTGTGGTATCGGCGGCTGACCGTCACCTCGCGGTCAGCCGATCGATTTCTTGCATATCGCCTTCGGTCAACCGCCAGCCGGCCGCCCGCACATTTTGCTCGACCTGCTCCGGCTTTGTCGCACCGGCGATGATGCTCGCCACCGCCGGGCGCCGCGCGAGCCAGCTGAAGGCGAGCTCCAGCAATGTGTGGCCGCACTCAGCGGCCAAGCCCTCGAGCCGTTCGACGATCGCCCAATTTTCGTCGGTCAGATAGCGTTCCGCGGCTCTCGGCATGGTACCTAAGCGGGTGCCGGGAGACGGTGGAGCGCCGCGCTGATATTTGCCGGTCAACAGGCCATCCGCGAGCGGGCGAAACGGGATCAGGCCGAGGCCGGAAGCCTCGAGCATCGGCAGCATGTCGCGATCGAGATCGCGTGCGAGCAGATTGTATTCCTCTTGGCACGAGACGAAGTGGTGGAGACCGAGATGCTTGGCCGTCCACTGCGCCTCGACGACTTGCCAGGCCGGCAAGGTCGAACAGCCGATATAGCGAACCTTGCCGTGCCGCACGAGATCGTCGAGCGCCCGCAACGTCTCCTCGATCGGGGTCAACGGATCCGGCTGGTGCTGCTGGTAGAGGTCGATCCAGTCGGTCTTGAGGCGCCGCAGGCTCGCCTCGACTTGCGCCATAATGTAGCGGCGCGACGCACCCTGCAGCCGGCCGGCGGCGTCCATCGGGCGCGCGAACTTGGTCGCCAGCACAATGTCCTTGCGGCGATCGCCGAGGATTTGGCCGAGGCATGTCTCGGAGCTGCCCCGCGGGTCGCCATAAGTATCCGCCTCGTCGAAAAAGGTGATCCCGAGATCGAGCGCCTTGTGCACGACCTTGCGCGTTGCTTCGAGATCGATGCGCCCGCCAAAATTGTTGCAACCGAGGCCGATCATCGACACGAGAAGCCCCGATTTCCCGAGATTTCGTTGTTCCACCGACAGGCCCTTTCCCGCTCCGGGGCGCATCTATTGCGAGCGCGGCGACACTATAGGGGCTTCACCCGGGAAGCCACCATCGCGTATGGCTATCACCGGGGGTAACCGCGTAGTCTGCGCGGCATGAGGGGCGGGTTTACAGCTCCGCCGATTGTGGTCTCTCGGTGAATCATCTCGAGGGCACCGCTCGGTGGTTTTAGGCTCGAGTTCAGTGTGGGTGGCGATCGCGATCTTCGCGGTTACCTACGTCTTGATCATCGCCGAACGGATCAACCGCTCGATCATTGCGCTGCTCGGCGCCGGCCTGATGATCGTAATGGGCGTGCTGACCCAGGAGGAAGCGGTCCGCGGCGTCGACTTCAACACGATCGCCCTTTTGGCCGGCATGATGATGCTGGTCTCGATCTCGCGTCGATGCGGCATGTTCGAATACCTCGCCATTTGGTCGGCGAAAAAAGGGCGGGCGCAACCCTCGGTAATGTTGGCCATGTTGTCCATTGTAACGGCAGTCTTGTCGGCCTTCCTCGACAACGTAACGACGGTATTGCTGATCGCGCCGGTGACGCTGTCGGTGACACGACAGCTCGAGATACCGGCCTATCCGTTTCTCTTCGCGGAGGTCTTCGCCTCCAATATCGGCGGCACGGCGACCTTGATCGGCGACCCGCCCAATATCATCATCGGCTCGGCCGCCCATCTCAGCTTCAATGACTTCGTCATTCACGTTACGCCGGTCATCGTCATCGTGATGGCGGTCCAGCTCGTCGTGACGCACCTGATCTGGGGCAGGAGTTTGCGGGCAACACCAAATGCGCGGGCCCGGATCATGGCGCTCGATGAGTGGAGCATGATCGTCGATCCCCCGCTGATGCGCATTTCACTGGCGATCCTCGGTGCGGTGACCGCCGGTTTTGTCTTTGCCCGGCCCCTCGCTCTCGAGCCCGGCACGATCGCCTTGTTCGGCGCGGCGGTTCTGATGTTGTGCCACAACATCGAGCACCACCGGGAAATGGAACAACAGACAATAAAAGTCACCGCCACATTCAACGATATCGATTGGATCACGATTTTCTTTTTCATCGGCCTCTTCATCATTGTGCACGCGATCGATGTCGCGGGCCTTCTCGACATCGCGGCGCAGTGGTTGTTAGCGGCGACCGGGGAAGATCCGGCGACGACGGCGGTGATCATTCTTTGGGGCTCGGCCGCTCTCTCGGCGATCGTCGACAATATCCCGTTTGTCGCGGCGATGGTCCCGCTGATCAAGGAGATGGCGCCGCATTTGGGGGGAGCCGAGCATGTCATACCGCTGTGGTGGGCGCTTTCCCTGGGTGCCTGTCTCGGCGGCAACGGCACCCTTGTCGGGGCCTCGGCCAACCTCGCTATGGCCGGCATCGCCGAGCGTAGCGGTGTCAGATTCAGCTTTTTGACTTTTACCAAGTATGGCCTTGTCGTGATGCTGATCAGCGTCGGCATCAGCAATCTTTATCTCTGGCTGCGCTATCTCCGGTGAACCTTGGTGTATGATCGACCAAGGGTCGATCACTTTAGGCATCGGCGGCGGGGCAACAGCTCAGTGGGGGTTCAATGTCTGAAATACATAAGACGCGCCGCGGATGGAGCTGGTGGTATCTGCTCCTCCTGATCCAATTCGTAGCCGTGCTGTGGCCCCCCTTCTACAACAGAGTAGAACCCGTTTGGGCGGGTATGCCGTTCTTCTATTGGTATCAGCTTCTTTGGATAATTATCGGTGCATTGCTTACCGCGATTGTGTATTTTGCGACCGAAGACTAGCACCGTCGAATAAAGCTCGGCAACGAGCACCAGAATGGGGGGAATCGTGCAGGACGTGAACTGGACCGCTCTGGTCATCTTTATATTGCTGTTCGCCTTTATAACTTGGCTAGGCTTCGCGGCGGCCAATTGGCGCAAAGGCGATCTTGACCTGCTGCACGAGTGGGGGCTCGGCGGACGGCGCTTCGGTACCGTGATCACCTGGTTTCTTGTCGGCGGTGATCTCTACACCGCCTATACCTTTATCGCTGTTCCAGCACTTGCCTTTGGTGCCGGCGCCGTCGCGTTCTTCGCGGTACCGTATACGATCGTGGCCTATCCGATCTTCTTCCTGGTGTTCCCGCGGATCTGGTACGTCTGCCGCAAGCACCACTACATTACGGCGGGCGATTTTGTGCGCGGCCGTTTCGGCAATCGCTGGCTCGCCCTAGCGGTCACGATTACTGGTATCGTCGCGACAATGCCTTACATTGCCTTGCAGCTGGTCGGCCTGCAGGTCGTGATCGGCGCGCTCGGCATCTCGGGGACGGGGTTTGCGGCTGATCTGCCGCTGATCATCGCTTTTGTGATCCTGGCTGCGTTCACTTATTCGAGCGGTCTGCGCGCGCCAGCTTCGATCGCAATCGTCAAGGATATCCTGATCTATCTCACCGCTTTCGCCGCGGTGATCGTCATTCCGATCGAACTCGGCGGCTTCGGCAAGATCTTCTCCGCGGTCCCAGCGCAGAAGCTGCTGCTGGCAAATCCCGGGCCCAATACCACGGGTGCCTACAGCGCCTATGCAACCTTGGCGCTGGGCTCGGCGCTGGCCCTCTTTCTCTATCCTCATTCTCTTACAGGAATAATGAGCGCAAGCAGCGGTCGGGCAGTCCGCCGGAATGCCGCGCTGCTGCCAGGTTATTCCTTCATGCTCGGCCTGCTTGCGCTGGTCGGCTTCTTCGCCATTGCCGCCGGGGTCGGCAGCCTTCCCGAATACGCCGCCGGCTTCAAGCAGTTTGGCAACAACTTCGCGGTGCCGGCGCTCTTCCTACACAGCTTCCCGTCCTGGTTTGTCGGCATCGCCTTTGCCGCGATCGGGATCGGTGCCTTGGTCCCGGCAGCGATCATGTCGATCGCTGCGGCAAACCTCTACACCCGCAACATCCACCGCGAGTTCATCAATCGGAATCCGACCGACAAGCAAGAAGCGCAGATGGCGAAGTGGGTATCGCTGATCGTCAAGCTCGGCGCATTAGTGTTCATCATTTTCGTGCCGACGCAATACGCCATCTACTTGCAGCTATTGGGCGGCATCTGGATCATCCAGACCCTGCCCGCAGTGATGCTCGGCGCCTATACCCGTTGGTTCAACGACTGGGCGTTGCTCGTTGGCTGGGCCGCGGGGATCATCCTCGGCACAGGGATGGCTGCCGCGGTGAACCTCACCCCGACCTATCCTCTTCAGTTGGCCGGCTACACCTTCCCCGGCTACACCGCGCTCTATACCGTGATCCTCAACGTCGGGCTGGCGATCGTTCTGACCCCGGTTTTCAATGCGGTACACGCGCAGCGGACGCCCTTCGATGAGACCGTCGCGTCCGATTATCACGCGTGACGAAACGGCGGCCCGGCTATTCGGCCAATGGCGCGCACTAATCGCAGCGAGCGCTATTTCCGTGATCGGGATCGCCGACCCCCGCCGGTCGGCGCATCGTCAAAACACCGGCGACGGCATGCTGGTGGAATTCGCGAGCGTCGTCGACGCAGTGCGATGTGCCGTTGAAGTGCAACGGGCGATGGTCGACCGCAACGCCGAGACGCCAGAGGACAAGCGCATCACTTTCCGAATCGGGGTCAATCTCGGCGACGTGATCATCGACGGCGACGACATCTACGGCGACGGCGTCAACATCGCGGCGCGGCTGGAGGCACTGGCCGAACCGGGCGGCATCTGCATCTCGCGGGTGGTGCGCGACCAGATCCGCGACAAGCTGCCCTACCCGTTCGAGGACATGGGCGAGCAGAGCGTCAAGAACATTGCGCGGCCGGTGCGCGTCTACGCGATGAGCGCCGCTGCCGTGGCATCGACACCGCTCGTCGCGGCGCCAGCACAACCCGAGTCTCACCGCGCCGAAGCTCGGCCGGCGGGCTGCTCATCGCGGCGGTCGCCGCTGCTGCGGTCGTTATCGCGGTCGTCGTTTGGTGGGCGTGGCCTCAACGGAAGCGACGGTATCCGCTCCGGTCGGCAGCGGCGGCGAGCCCGCAATCCTCCTTCGCCGTGCGAGCACCCGTCGTCGCGCCGCGCTTGTCGTTCGTCGTCCTGCCCTTTGCGAACCTGTCGAATGATCCAGACCAGGAGTATTTCGCCGACGGGATCACCGACGATCTGACCACCGATCTGTCGCGCATCTCCGACAGCTTCGTGATCGCCCGCACCACCGCCTTCACCTACAAGGGCAAATCCGGTCGACGTGAAGCAGATCGGTCGCGACCTCGGCGTTCGCTACGTCATCGAAGGCAGCGTGCGGCGGGCCGGTGACCAGGTTCAGGTCAACGTGCAGCTGATCGATGCCGAAACCGGCGCGCATCTCTGGGCGGACCGGTTCGACACCGACCGCACGAACCTCGCGGAAGCGCAGAACGACATCACCGGCCGCCTCGCGCAGGACGCTCAACGTTGAACTCTTCGAAGCGGCGAGCCGTCGGATCGAGCAAGAAAGAGCCATCGATCCCGATGCGCGCGATTTCGCGATGCGCGCCTGGGCACGGGTTTTACGCGGACCGCCTGTCCCTAGCGACTCTTCGACGAGGCTCAGCGGCTAAATCGAGCGGGCGCTGGAGATCGACCCGCGATCGGTCGATGCGAAGATCGGCATGGCGTCGGTATTGGATGGCTATTTGTCCGACGGATGGAGCAGCTCTGCTTCAGCAAGATCAGGCGCGAGCCGAACAATTGCTCGTCGAAGCTCTCGAGCGGGATCCGAACGATGCGAGAGCGCACTTGGCGATGGGGATCCTCCGCCGAGTTCAGAACCGACTGGACGAAGCGCGGATCGAGCTGGAGACGGGATAGCGCTCGATCGCAATAATACGATGGCGTTTCGCAATCTTGGATTAACCTTGATGCAGATGGGCGAAGCCGGAGGAGGCAATCCCCTACATCGAGAAATCGATCCGGCTGAGTCCGCACGACCCGACTGTTGGCAACTAGTTATTGGTGCGCTAGGTCAGTGCCATCTCCTTCTCGGGCCATGTGGATCAGGCAATCGAACTCTTGCAGAAAGGCGCGACGCTGCAAATCCTCGACGGCTCTTTGGCCATCATTTGCATGCTCGCGGGGGCGCTTGGTCTCAGGGGCGATCTCGACGAGGCGAAGGCTGCTCTGGCCGAAGCGATCAAGCTCAAACCGGAGGTCAATTCACTGGCAGCGTTGGCGCGCCTACGCGTCCCTGGATCACCAACCCCCAGTTCTGGGCACTCCGCGAGAAGACGGTGCAATGTCGGCCTGCGCCGCGCTGGTTTCCCCGAGGAATGACGGCCACCCGCATCCTCAAGCCGGTTGCGGGTGCATCTCGAAGCCGGCCGGGCGGCCGGCGCGGCGGGCGGCCTCGGCAGGCGGCAAGCGATGGGTCCCAGAGGTTGGCGTCGAAGCGATAGCCGTTGACGCTGTCGGCGTCGCGCGAGACGACATAGAGGAGCGGCGGCACCATCTCCTCCGGCTCGACGAGGCGCGGGGCGCGGCCCTCGCGGCTCATCGCGCGCATCTCGTCGGCCATGCCCGGCGTGTTGGCGCCGGCGCCGGGGTTGACGATGTTGATCGTCAGGCCGGTACCCTCGACCTCCTTGGCCCAGACCTCGGTCGCCATTTCGAGCGCCGCCTTCGAGGCGCCGTAGGGCGAGGTGTGCGGCGCGGTTCATCGTGTCGAGCTTGGTCGTCACATTGACGATGCGGCCCCAGCCCTGCTCGACCATGCAGGGGCGCGACGCGGCGGGCCATCTGGTCGGCGGCGATGTAATTGGTCTCGATGACGGCGTGCGACGATGTCGTCCGGACACTTGCCAGAATTTCTGCGGCTCGGGACGGCGGAAGCGCGCCGGGTCGATCGTCGTGAAGGTGAGGCCGGCATTGTTGACGAGGATGTGCGACCCGCCGAACGGCGCTCAAGCGCCGCCGCGACGATCCGGTCGCACTCGGCGGGCCGGCGCAGATCGGCGACGAGCGGCAGGATGCCGGCCGCGCCAGGTCGGCGGCCGCTGCCTCGACCTCGGCGATATCCGCCTCGATGTGGCCGACCGCGACCACGTCGTGCCCCTCGCGCGCCAAGCCCAAACGCCATCGCTCGGCCGAGACCGCGCAATCCGCCGGTGACGATTGCGACCCGCTGTTCCATTCAAACCTCCGATCGGTATCGGAAGGCCCCTCACCCCAACCCTCTCCCCGCTCAGGCGGGGCGAGGGAGAACAGTCCGCCGGATCCCCTCGCCCCGCCTGCGAGGGCGGCCGCGAAGCAGGAGGGTGAAGGGCTTCTCCGTCCTAAACCTGGGCGAGGGCCATCGGCTCTTGGTCGAAGGCGGGCATGATCTCCTCGGCGAAGGTGCGCAGCCCGGCGACCGAGGCGCCCGGTGCGGCGAACAGCACATTTTCGACGCCGCCGGCTTCGAGCCGCTTCAATTGCGCAATGATCTCCTCGGGTGTGCCGAGCAACGGCGCGTCGTCGAGCACGAACGAAGCCTCGTCCTCCTTGATGTGCGCGTAGCGCTCCGCACCCGGGCCGCGCGCGAGGTCGCCGATGTTCTTCAGCACCTGCCGACGGGTGATGATCGCCCGTTTGCGCTCCTCCTCGTTGTGCACGATCTGCAAGCCGCGAGTGACGCCGACCATCGTCGGGTCGTAAGCCCGCCCGACCCGCTCGCATTCGTGGCGGAAAGTGGCGACGCGCTCGATGATCAGAGCGGTCGGCGCGATCTGGTCGAGCAGCAGGTTGTAGCCGTCGCGCGCGGCGCGGCGGATCGAGTCCTCGCTGCCGGCGCCAAGCCAGAAGGGCGGGTGCGGCTGCTGGATCGGGCTCGGTTCGACAACGACGTTGTCGTAATGCCAGCGCTTGCCGTGATGCGAGAACCGGCCCGGGCTGGTCCACGCCTGGCGGATCACCGCCATCGCCTCGTCGAAGCGCTCGGTCGCCTCCTCCGGCGGGATGCAGAACCCGGAGAACTCGTAGCTGCGGTAGCCCTTGCCGACGCCAAAATCGAGGCGGCCGTTCGACAGCAGATCGAGGGTCGCGGCCTGCTCGGCGACGAGGATCGGGTTGTGCCACGGCAACACCACCACCGCGGTGCCGAGCCGGATCCGCTCGGTGCGAGCCGCCAAATAGGCGAGCAGGCTCATCGACGCCGAGACTTGGCCGAAGCCGGTAAAATGGTGCTCGACCAGAAAGACGCTGGAAAAGCCGAGCTTCTCGGCCTCGATCACATAGTTGACGAAATCATGATAGGAGTGGCTGTCGCCGGCCGGACCGCCGCGTGCGCGCGCCCCGCCGAATAGTCCGAACTTCATACGCTGCCTCCTCGAAATCCCGCCCACAATATATGGCGCGACCCGCGTCCGGTCGATGCCGCTACACCGTGCCCCGTTCGATCACCGCCCCGTTCGATCACCGTAATGTGATGGCATGACCGTCATGCCGCACTGGTCTGTACCGGCAAAGGCGCCGACCTACTTTGCTGCGGCGCAACATCATGAGGGCTTGATCATGACCGATGGCATCGAGCGCAACGAACGGCAAGTCTCAGGCTGGGCCGGCGTGGCGTCGGCTTGGGCGCTTGTTCTATTGTTCCTGCTCCTGCTTGCCGGAGTCGGCGCAGTGGCGTGTCCGCGCGGCGACGTGCAGCCGCATCGGCATTTGGCCGGCGTCGTAATCCCGCAACATAATCCGTGCATCGGTCCTGGCGTCGCTTCCGCCCCCGTGGTCGACGGGTGCGAGAATATTCCGGTCAGCCGGGACCGGTCAGCCTATTGGTAAAGGACGGAGGATTGCAGCGCTGAGGGTACAGAGACCGGCTGAACCGGATTTCGCCTCGCATCGACCGCCGTGAGCTGTGCGGAAATCTGGGCGCCCGAAACCAGGATCTGCTTCTCGGTGCCCGAGCCGGCGGTGAAGATCACGGTCAGGCCCTGCGGGCTGGCGCGTAGCTCACTCTCCGGAATGTTCGCTGCGAATTCCTCGACAAACGAGCAGCCGCCATCACAGGTAATCTGGTGACGGCTGACCTCGATAAAGCGCAAAGGCCGCCCCGCGCCATCGCGGGCGGCATTCCAGCGCCGCTCCGTCCCCGAGTAGCTGTCGGACACATAGAGTTGGTGCTCGGTCTCTTCGGTGCGGCGATCGACAAAACTGCGCAGACAATAGAAGTTCGTCTCCGGCACGCCGAGAAAGAGCGGCGCATGCTGCGCCCTGGTGCCGATCACGCCGATAAACCGCGACGACGGATCGTCGCCGGTCGGCGCGACGGCGGCGCCGGGTTGAGCGGGGGATTCAGTCGCCGACTGCTGAGCGCAGGCCGTCACTGTTGCGGCGGCCAGGAGGGTGAGAACGGTTCGCCATGCGACGATCATTTCGAGTAATCGATAATCATGGGATTGTCCTCGCCGAGCCGGGGCGCCAGCTTTGCCAATGGCGGGCGAGCCCCGTCAAAGGAAAGCGGAAGCCCGACCAGCGAAATCGCACTCAAGTTCTGGATCATGCCCAGCGCCGCGGTCTGCGCGTCGGCCACGACCTGGTCGACCGTCCGGATCGGCCCGTTCGGGATCCCGGCGGCATCGAGCCGAGCCGCCCAAACCGCAATCGGCTCGGCGGCGAAGAGGTCGGCGAGTAGCGGGATCAGAGTGCGCCGATTGACGACCCGGTCGCTGTTCGAGCGAAAGCGCTTGTCCTCGGCGAGGCCCGGCCGCCCGATAGCGCTGCAAAGGCGGCGGAACAAATTGTCGTTACCCGCCGCCACCATGATGTGCCCGTCGGCGGCGGCGAAGGCCTGATAAGGCACGATCTGCTCGACCCCGGAACCATGCCGTGTCGGTATTTCGCCGTTGGCGAGGTAGGCCGAGATCGGCAGGGTCATCCAGGCGAGCGTCGTTTCGTACAGCGAGGTGTCGACGACGACGCCATGGCCAGTCCGCCCGCGTTCCTGCAGGGCGGCGAGGATCGCAATCACCGCCCACATCGCAGTCGCCATGTCGATGATCGAGACGGTGACCCGGACCGGCGGTCTGCCGTCCTCGCCTAAGAGGCTCATCAGCCCGCCATAGGCCTGCATCATCGGGTCATAGCCGGGCCGGTCGCGCAGCGGCCCCGCCGAGCCGAAGGCGCCGATGTTGCAATAGACGAGGCTCGGCTTCTCGGCGGTCAGGCTATTCTGCGAGAGCCCAAAACGATCGAGCGCGCCGTATTTGAGGTTATGGATCAGCACGTCGGCGCAGTCACGGATCAGTCCGCGCAATTGAGCGACTTGTGCCGGATCCATCAGGTCGATCGTGACGCCCCGCTTGGCGCGATTGAAGGCATGAAACGCGGTCGCCGTCCCGTCGCTAAAGGGCGGCCCCCAGCCGCGGCAGGCGTCGCCGCCGTTCGGGTTCTCGACTTTGATGACCTCGGCGCCGAGCTCGCCGAGGATCATCCCGGCATACGGCGCCGCAATGCTGTGACCGATCTCGATCACGGTAATGCCGGAGGAGAGCGGGCGAGGGCTCGACATCGACGGATTGCTCCAAGGAGGGGGACCGCGCGAAGCCCTTAGCACCACGCAGGCAATCTGGGCAGGGGTTTCCGCTCGAACGGCGCGAACCGCAAGGGGGAGGTGCCTCTCGGTCGAGGTAAATCACCAGATTCCAGCACGGTCACCAGGTCAACGTCGGCCGAAACCGGTTGCCCCGGCGGCCCCAAAATGGCCTAAATCAAGCCAGGGGCTCCCGAATCCGGGAGTGTCGGCTAACGGAGACGGGCAGCCATGTTGGCTCCTGCGGTCAAGGCAGCACGGGCGCGGACTGCATCGCAGGCCGTTCCGACGCGTGCTCCCCGACCGCCGCAACATATGCCTTGGCGACCCGGAACTGGCATCGGCGGTCAAGCAATGCTGCGATTTTCGTCGCCGTGGCCCGAGAGCCTCACAGATGATCGGGAGGGCATAGCCGGCCGCGCGGCTGCGCCGAGCCCGGCATGGGATTTCAACAAGATCCCAGTGTTTCCGCCCGGCCGGGCAAGCCGGCCGCAAACCTCACCGCCGCTGATCCAGCCGAAGCTCGCAATCGGAAAGGCCGACGACCCGCTCGAACACGAGGCCGACCGGATCGTCAACCAGATGATGCAGACACCTACCCCTGCGCCATCGATCGGCAGCGCGCCTCTAAGAGTCAGCCGTATATGCGCCAACTGTGCGGCGGAGGATGAAGCGCGGATGCTGCAGACAAAGCCGGCCGACGTGTCCGAACCTGCTGCTGGATACGCACCGGGTGCCGTATACAAGGCTATTGACTCATCCGGTCAACCGCTCGACGCATCGGCCCGCAGCTACTTCGAGCCGCGCTTTGGGCACGACTTCAGCCGGGTGCGGATATACTGCGACAGCCTCGCGCATAAGGCGGCGAGGGCGGTCAGTGCCGAGGCCTTTACCGTGGGATCTAATCTGGTGTTCGCCGCCGGCCGGTATGCGCCGCATACGCAGCAGGGAAAGCAATTGCTCGCCCACGAACTGACGCATGTCGTGCAGCAATCGGGCGGCCAGATGCCGCGTCTGACCAGCACTGTATCTACCGCAGTCATCCAGCGCCAGATGGCGAACCAGGGCGAGGAGATACCGGCAAAGACCAAACCTTCAACAGAACAGGACTGCGGGACGGGCGAGGTCGAAGGGCATGTCAAGATCTGCTGCATGCCGCATGAGCGCCAGCATGTGAAGGAATGCGACGACCTGTTCTCCGACGTATTATTCGAGTGTTGGGACAAAGGCCCGCAGGACTCGCACCATATCGACGTCTGCGGCGGCAAGGCACTCTTCGCGGAGTGCCGCTGCCTCGCAAGCCGTTTAGGGCCGGAACACTGCAAGTGCAGCGGACTCGTCTGAAAGGGCTGTGATCCGCTACCGATTGCAGCATTAGGCGTTGCATTGGAATTACCCTTAAGAGAATAGATCCACCGATCTGTGAGTGGTGAAATCCGGTGCGTTCGAAAATTTTGCTTGAGCCAGCCTGATTAGCTGTTTACGGTCTGCCCACCATCCCACCGCCGCCACCAAATAACCTACGCACCCCAGCTGATTGCCGCGCGCTCTCGCGGTCCCTGGAGACATGGAAATTGGCAGCGGCAAACTGTCGCAATGCCAGGGTCGTGGCACAACTGCGTGGTGCAGGCTCTGGCGCTACGTCTCGAAGAACCGGGGGTCAATGTGAATCTTTGTCGGCAGTTCTACCTTCCTGCACTCAAGGTATCTCTCCCCACGCTGCTACTGCGCGCTCGTGCCGCGGTGATGGCCTTTGCCGCGGCATGCCTGTCGCTCTCTTCGCCTCTATTCGCCGATGAACAGATTGATGAGCACTGGGTCGCCACTTGGGGGGCGAGCCCGTCCGTTCCTTGGGAGCCGATTAGCTTAAACAATCACACCGTCCGCCAGTTTGCGCTTGTCACGATGGGCGGCCGGGGCCAACGCCTGCGCGTCGAACTGAGCAATGCATTCGGAGCGGACGGAGTGTTCGTGGGCACCGCACATATCGCTTTGGCCAGCTCGCTCGGATCGATTGTGCCGAACTCGGACCGGATGCTAACCTTCGGCGGCCGCCAATCCGTCGTCATTCCGGCCGGCGGGCCAGTAATGAGTGATCCGATCGACTTCGATCTGGGCATCCCCCTTCCCAGCCTTTCGCTTCTGGCTGTAAGCTTATACCTTCCGTATAATACCCCTGTTGAGACTCTCCATCCAAACGGATGGCAAAGTGCCTACATCATGGATGGCGATAGCACCGGCGCTACAAATATCGTTAATTTGCGTGCTACCACTCAATCGCGCTTGTTCTTATCGAGGATCTATGTGGCAGCGCCGCCCGCAGCGATCGTGGCGCTCGGCAACTCGATCACTGACGGGGACGGCTCGACCCCAGATGCAAACGGGCGCTGGCCAGATGTTCTGGCCCAGCGCCTCGCCAACATTATCTGTTCAGCCTGCCTGCCGGCGGCCTTCGTGGTCAATGAAGGTATCAGCGGGAACCGGGTCTTGCGCGATGTTGCAGGTCCTAGTGCGCTGGCGCGTTTTGATCGGGACGTCCTCTCCACGCCGGGGGGGCGCTACGTCATTCTACTGGAGGGCATTAACGATATCGGCAGGAATGACGAGACTGAAGCGGTGATCACAGCCGACGACCTAATCGCCGGCTACCGGCAGCTTATTTATCGGGCTCATTCAAAGGGTTTCTACATTTATGGCGGCACGCTGACACCCTTTCACGGTTCCGTCTACGACCCGCTCGATGCGCCACGCCCGGACCGCGAACTTATGCGGCAGACGGTCAATAATTGGATCCGCACTAGCGGCGAATTCGACGCGGTGATCGACTTTGAAGCGGCGGTGCGCGACCCGGCCGCGCCGACGCAATTATTGCGGACCTATGACAGCGGCGACCATCTCCACCCCAGCGACGCCGGCTACTCGGCCATGGCCAATGCCATCAACCTGCATCTGTTCGGCCTATGACGACCGCCGAGCAGCTCTACCGCAAACTATTATCGGCGGTCTCCGCGATACCAAGGCGGTCACGACCGAAAAGATAGCTAGCAT
Source organism: uncultured Alphaproteobacteria bacterium (assembly GCA_963698995.1). Lineage (GTDB taxonomy): Bacteria > Pseudomonadota > Alphaproteobacteria > ATCC43930 > CGMCC-115725 > AP-15. The sequence goes on from CAVOTD010000069.1 coordinate 32,463, forward strand.
CGCGCCCGCTCGACGGGCGAGGGTGCCCGTCTGCGAAAAGAGCGGTCAGCAACCCGCCACAGCGCGGCTTCTGGAGGCGCACCGCGGCGCCGCGGTGGGCTAGTATCTGGTTGCGCAAATTGGCGTATGTCCTACGCATCTCTCTTCGGTATCCTCGCTCGGACGGGACGACAAATCTCCGTCGTCCCCGCGAAAGCGGGGACCCAGGGCGGCCGACGGGGCATGAGCGAGAAGCGTCCTTGCGTCTACATCCTCGCCAGCAAGCGTAATGGTACGCTTTATGTCGGTGTCACAAGCGATATCGCGCGCCGTGCTTGGCAACATCGTTCGAACGCTGTCGGTGGATTTGTTCGCGATTACGGAGTGCACAGGTTAGTGTTTGTCGAGTTTCACGAGACCATCGCCGATGCGATCCTCCGCGAAAAGCGGATCAAGAAATGGCGCCGCGCGTGGAAACTTGAGTTGATTGAGCGCCACAATCCGCAATGGCATGATCTTTACGACCAGCTGGCGTAAGAGCGCTCGCCCCCTGTTCATGCCAGGGCCAGGCTCTGGGTCCCCGCTTGCGCGGGGACGACGGGCGGAAGTTCGGTACTCTAATTTTTGCAACCAGGTACTAGCCAACGGATTGCGCCGCGGTGCTGCAAGCACGGCAGCGCTGATCAGCGAGATCACGGCCTGGCGGCGGCAGCGGATGAGCCGATCGGCGGTCCCCCGCCAGCTCGCAGGCCCGGTCTCAACCATGGGGCGATCTGGGCCGACTCTGGCCTCGGCAAGGCCGCCGCGAACGTCGCGCGGTCCGCACCAGGTGTCGAGCCGCTCGGCGGATTTTGGCAGTCAGTGACGCTTACGACTCCGTACCAATCGAGGTCGCAAGTGAACCGGCCCGAGCAGAAGCGACGCATGAGCCGGTGACTTTCTAGAAATCGACCTTCTCGACTTTGACTGAGCCGCGGGCATCGGATTCGGCTCGCGTGCAGGATATCGCTCGGCCCGGTCCGCGATGTTGCCGCGATATGTGTCATCGTGACCGCGTGCACCCGGAAGGATATGTTTCGCGGAGTCCGCGACCGGCGAGCGGGACGCGCCGCGAGGCACCCAAGGGAGGATGCGACATGAAAGGACGCTTACGCGAAGTCACCGCTGCGGTCGCCGCGGCACTCCCGCGGCGCGCGCTGATGCGCGGCGTCGCCGCGGCACCGGTGGCGGCGCTGCTGGCAGCCGCTGCCGGCGGCGCGCGGGCGGCGGAGGAGGTGGCGTTCCCACCGCATCCGCGCTGGAAATTCGTGTTCGTCAACCATGTGACCACCAACGCCTTCTTTGTGCCCTGCCAATACGGCATCCACGACGCCTGCGCGCTGCTCGGCTGCGACTACCAGTGGACCGGCTCGGAAACTTCCGACGTGGCGCAGATGGTCAATGCGATGAATACCGCGATCGCCGGCAAGGCCGACGCGATCGCGGTGGCGATCGTCGATCCGAAGGGCTTCGACCGGCCGATCGACCGCGCGCTCGACGCCGGCATCCCGGTCTTCAGCTACAACGCCGATGCGCCGCATGGCAGCGGCAACCGGCGGCTCGCCTATATCGGCCAGGACCTGTTTCTGTCCGGCCAGCTGATGGGCGAGCGCATTGTCAAGCTGGTCGGCTCGGGCGAGGTGGCGATCTTCATTGCCACCCCAGGGCAGCTCAACCTGCAGCCGCGGGTCGACGGCGCAATGGACGCGATCAAGAAATCGGGCGCCAAGATCGAGGCGACGATGATCGCCACCGATCCGACCGCGAATGCGGCGCTGTCGAAGATCCGCGCCTATTATCTCGGCAATCAGAATGTCAAAGGCATGTTCGGCACCGGCGGCGGCGATACGATGAATACCGGCCTCATCATGCGCCAGTACGATCTGCCCAAGAAGGGCGTGCATGCCGGCGGGTACGATCTGCTGCCGCGTTCGCTCGAGGCGGTGCATGACGGGTTTCTCGACTTCGCGATCGACCAGCAGCCCTATCTGCAGGGCTTCTACACGGTGATGGAAATGTTCACCTACAAGGCATCGGGCGGGCTGGTCGGGCCGGCCGACATCGACACCGGCCTCAAATTTGTCACCAAGGACAGCGTCGAGCCCTATTTGACCACGAAGACACGCTACGAAGGCAGCGGAGCGGAGGCGCAGATCGTGCCGCATAACGGCGCGATCGGCCGGTGAGCTTCGCACCCGAGACGGCGGATCGGGCTGCCGCGCCGCGCCGCGGCATCGCTAAGCGCGTCTACGATTTCCTGCTGCGGCCGGAGGCGAGCGTCATCGTCGTGTCGGTGGCGCTCGTCGCCTATTTCGAGCTGGCCAACGCCAATTTCCTGACCAACGACAATTTGCAGACGGTGTCGCAATTCGTCGCCGCACCGGTGATCATCGCCTGCGGCGAGATCATGCTGCTGATCTGCCGCGAGATCGATTTGTCGGTGGGTCAAGTTTTCGCGCTCTCTCCGTTCATTATGGGGCATGCGCACGCCGTTGGGCTGCCGGTGGTCGCGGCAATTGTGGTGGCGCTCGTCGTATGCGGCCTGATTGGGCTGGCAATCGGGCTGATCACGATCGGGCTCAGCGTGCCGTCGTTCATTACGACACTCGGCATGCTGTTCCTGATTACCGGGGTGACTTTGACGATCTCGCGCGGCTTCCCGGCCAACGCGCCGGGCGGCCCTGTCTTGACCGGGATTATGGGGGCGTGGGGCTATTCGGAAATTGTCTGGGCGCTCCTGATTGTCGCAGTCATGCACGTCGTGCTGCGCCACACCCGCTGGGGTCTGCACACGATCGCCATCGGCGGCAACATCGTCGCCGCCGCCGAGGCCGGCGTCGCGATCAACCGCGTCAAGATCGGCAACTTCATCCTCACCAGCTTATTCGGCGGGTTCACCGGCCTTTTGGAGACGTTCCGCGTCGGCTCGGCCGATCCGCTCGCGGGCGGCAGCAACATCATGTTTTTGGGTGTCGCCTCCGGGGTGATCGGCGGCACCGCGATCGCCGGCGGCGCCGGCACGATCGTCGGCGGGCTGGTCGGCGGCATCATGCTCGGCGTATTGCAGGACGGGTTCACCCTGCAGGGGATCAACGCCTTCGCCTTCGACATCATCATCGGCGCCGCGATCCTGATCGCGATGGTGGCGAACATCCATCTCGCGCGGCTGCGCGGCGGCGGCCCCGCATGAAAGGGGCGACCGAAGCGATCCGGGCCGAGAAGGTGGTGAAGACCTTCGGCAAGATCACCGCGCTCGCCGGCGTCTCGCTCGAGGTGGCGTGGGGCGAGACGCTCGGCATCCTCGGCGACAACGGCGCCGGCAAATCAACCCTGATCAAGATCCTGACCGGCTATCACCAGCCCGATTCCGGGCAGGTGTTCGTCGAGGGCAGGCCGGTAGAGCTCGCTTCGGTCGATGACGCCCGCGCCTCGGCATCGAATGCGTCTATCAGGATCTGGCGCTGGTCAACGGGCTCAGCATCTACCACAACATGTTTTTGAACCGCGAATTGCTGCGCCGGGGGCCGTTGCGGCTCCTGGACCATCGCGAGATGCGGCGGCGCGCGGCCGAGGCGCTCGCCGAAATCGGCGTCGACGTGCCCTCGGTCGAGCTCGCGGTCGGCGCGCTCTCGGGCGGGCAGCGCCAGGCGATCGCGGTGGCGCGCGCGGTCTATTCGAAGGCCCGCATCCTGCTGCTCGACGAGCCGCTCGCGGCGATGGGCGCGCGCGAGGCGCGGCTGATCATCGAGCTGATCGAGCGGCTCCGGGCGCGCGGCGACATCGCGATCGTGATGATCGCCCACAACTACGCGCAGACCTTGGAGATCTGCGACCGGGTGATGCTGATGCAGCACGGCGAGGTTACCTTCGAGAGCCAAGCCGCGGCGACCTCGGCCGAAGAGCTGTTGGAGATCGTCCGCCGCGAATACCGCGCCGTCCGCACCGGGTGAATTCGCCGCCGCTCTGCGCTATTTTAGCCGAGCAAGCGGCGGAGAGGAGCGCGCGATGACCGACACGGCGACGATGGTGGCCCTTGGCGAGGATTATCCCGAGCTGCGCGAGTCGGTGCGCAAGATCTGCGAGCGCTATCCCGGCGCCTATTGGCGCAAGCTCGAAGCGGAGCAGGCCTATCCGACCGAGTTCATCGCCGAATTGACGCAGGGCGGCTTTCTCGCCTCGCTGATCCCCGAGGAATATGGCGGCTCGGGACTGCCATTGCGCGCCGCCGCCGTGATTCTCGAGGAGATCAACGCCTCGGGCTGCACCGCCAGCCAGGGCCACGCGCAGATGTACATCATGGGGACCGTGCTGCGGCACGGCAGCGAGGAGCAGAAACAGCGTTATCTGCCGAAGATCGCGTCGGGGGAGCTGCGGCTGCAGGCTTTCGGGGTGACCGAGCCGACCACCGGCTCCGACACGACAAAGCTCAAGACCCGGGCGGTCTGGCAGGGCAACCATTATGTGATCAACGGCCAGAAGGTGTGGACCTCGCGCGCCCGGCATTCCGACCTGATGCTGCTGTTGGCGCGCACCACCCCGGTCGACGAGGTCAAGCGGCGCACCGACGGGCTCTCGGTGTTTCTCGTCGATCTGCGCGAGAACCTCGGGCACGGCGTCGAGATCCGGCCGATCGAGGCGATGATCAACCACAACACCACCGAGGTGTTCTTCGACAACCTCGAAGTGCCGCCCGACAACCTGATCGGCGAGGAGGGCAAGGGCTTCCGCTACATCCTCGACGGGATGAATGCCGAACGCATCCTGGTCGCCCAGGAATGCATCGGCGACGGTCGCTGGCTCCTGCAAAAGGGCATCGATTACGCCAAGGAGCGGGTCGTCTTCGACCGGCCGATCGGGCAGAACCAAGGGGTTCAGTTCCCGCTGGCGCGGGCCTATGCCGAGCTCGAGGCGGCCGACATGATCTGCCGCCGCGCCGCCGCCTTGTTCGACGACGGCAAGGAATGCGGCGCCGACGCCAACATGGCGAAGCTCTTGGCGTCCGAGGCGACCTGGCACGCCGCCGAAGCGACCTTCGCGACCTATGGCGGCTTCGCCTTCGCCAAGGAATACGACATCGAGCGCAAATGGCGCGAGGCACGGCTCTACCAGACCGCGCCGATCTCGACCAACCTGATCCTCGCCTATCTCGGCCAGCACGTCCTCGGCATGCCGCGGTCGTATTGAGCCGGGAACCGCGAGGATTGCTCGCGTTCGCCGTGCGAAATTCAAGAATTCCGGCACGGTTGGCCAGGTTTCCGGCCTATAAACTGGTGCGAATTTTAGGCGCGAGCGTCAGCATGTCCGACCACCTCCACGAGGCCAATCGTCGTCGCTGGGATGCCGGCTCCGCATCCTGGGCGAATCGCGCCGATACGCGTGGTATCTGGAAAAAGTGTCACCGTGACCCCTCGCTCGCTCTGCATTCCGCCGAACTCAAATGGCTCCGCGATATCGCTGGCAAGAGCGTCGCGGTGCTGGGCAGCGGCGACAACCAGGTCGTCTTCGCGTTGGCCGGTCTAGGAGCGAAGGTGACCAGCGGGCAAGACGCCCGACGCCCAGTTCGAGCAGCTGCGGGGCGCGTCAGAGCAGAACGCGGACGGGAAGGCGAAAGTCCGCTCACTCGCAGAGAATTGGGCCGACACGGGCCGGCTGCAATCCCCGTTGTTTCACGGCCGAACGTGACGTGGATCACATCGGTGCGGACTTGAGGTCAGGGTTATCGGCGGATGACGCCGGCCTCGCCGTTCGCATAAGATCCGCGCTCAAGGGCTCGCGCCGGAGCGCGGGGCGCCCGGCGAGTCCGATTTGTCGACGGAGAGGAGGAGGCTGCATGCTGGCGATGTGGGTGAAGGTCCGGGTGAAGCCGGACGAGCGCGAGCGCTTCCTGAAGGCGATCGAGGTGGCTCGGCTCCGAGCGGGACGAGCCGGGCTGCATGCGCTTCAACGTCCTTCAGGACGCGCAGGACCAAAACGTCTATTACTTCTACGAAGTCTACCGTGACGAGGCTGCGCTAGAGGCGCACCGGGCGGCCCCGCACTACGCCGTCTGGCGCGCCGCCGCGGACACGCTCGACGGTGCGCCCCAGGCGACGCGCTGTCGGCCGGTGTTTCCCGCCGCCGCCGGGTACTGGGACCGACCAACTTGACCCTCGCCTATCTCGGCCAGCACGTCCTCGGCACGCCGCGGTCGTATTGAGCCGGCCGGCCGGTGCATCGGCGTCGAAATTGCGGCGTCGGACGCTGTTCAAGATTTCAGCCGCTGCCGCAATCCCGGGATCGGCGGCAGCTCCCGTGGCAGTGTGCAACGACGGCGTCGTCTGGAAGGCGATGGTGCCCGCGTTACCGGGGGTCCCGGCGCTCAACGGTCACACCGATACCGTTCCGGACATCGTCGGCCGGCTCGGCTCGCCGATCAGTCTCGCCATCTTCACAGAGGGTAATCACTTTCCGGCTCTGCTTGGTGCCGAGATCATCGAGCCGTTCCGCGCCTGGGCGAAGTCGCAGGCGCAATCCGCCGCATTCAGCCTCGAGAACATCGTTGTCGTCACGCTGCCGCAGCCGATCATCGTCGCGATGCTTCTCGAAGGCGGCGTATCTTTCGGCAATTTGACACTCGAAGTGAGCCGGGCCAGCGGCTTTTATCCCGATATTGTCATGGGAGGCACGGCGCCGCTAGCGCAGCTGCGCAAGGCTTCGATCGTCGAGCCCGAGGCGTGCGTTTTTGCGCGCAACCGCGGGCTCGCCTTGCTGGTCGCAGCCGGCAATCCGTGCGCGATCCAGAGCATCGGGGACGTTGCGCGACGGGGGTTGCGCGTGGTCATGGCGAGTGAGAGCGAGCCCGGTGCGCGCCGTCAATACGTCACTGCGCTCGAGGCGATGGCCGGAGCAGAGACTGCGCGGTCGATCCTCGCTCACGAGGTCCGAACCTTCTCGGGACGGCTCGGCATCCAGCACCGCGACGTGCTGCAGGCGATTGCCGGCCATTGTGCCGATGTCGGGATCATCTTCCATCATCTCGCACAGTATTTTGCGGCTGCCTACCCGCAGTTCTGCGAAACGATCCCGGTGCCGGGAGCGGACAAATTCTCTTCGACGATTGCGATGGTCTCGGCCGTCGAACCGCTGCGCGCGCCAGCGGCCAAGGCGTTTAGGGAATTCTTTCTCGGGGCTGCTCGCGAGGTCTATCCGCGATACGGGTTCGCGACACTCGACACAAACGAGTTCGGAGCGGCGGTCAGCCTCGACTGAAGGCGCATCAAACAACCGCGCCGGAGATTGCGACCCACAGCCCGGCAAGGATCAACACGGCGCCGACCGGCGCAGCCAGACGGCGGCCGGCGGGAAGGTTCTTTCTCGGCGGCCATTACGGCGCCCAATGCCAGCATCCAGCCGATATTGGCGGTGCCGACAATGAACATCAGCAGCATCAAACCCCAGCAGCAGCCGACGCAGTACGTCCCGTGCCGGCCGCCGAGCAGCAGCGCGTGCCATTTCTCGCGGGCGCCTCGCCAGTGCTCGATAATGAAGCCGAGCGGCGCCCGGCACTTGTCGAGACAGCGGTATTTGAGCGCGCTGAACTGATAAAGGCCGGCGATCCCCAGAACCGCCGCGCCTATGACCCAGCCATTGGCGATCAACCAATCGGACTGGTGCACGACAAAGGCCACGCCCCAGTCGGCGAGATGCGCGGCGAGACCGAAAGCTCCCCAGACTGCGACATAACCGAGGATGACGAGCGCCATCAACCGCCGCCGGTCGGCGCGTTGCGCGGTCAGCCGGCAAAAGGTATCGAGCAGCGGCAATGTCGTCGGCAGCATCATTGCCGCCAGCATCAGGACCCAGCCGCCGACGACCAGCAGTCCGCTCAAGATTACTTCACCGCCCGGCAGCGCGCGGCAAAGGCTCCCGGCAACCCCGATCTCGGTCCATTGGCCGTGGTCGAGGTAGCGGGCATAGGGGCTCTGTCCCCAAAGCCACAAGGTCAGCCACGCCGTGGCGGTGAGGGCCGCCATCAGCGGCAGAAAACGGCTGCGATGCGAGGCCGCCTGCATGCGACAGAGTGGTTGCCTCCGGGTTGCCCCGTTACCCCTCGAAAGCGAACTGCCCCTGAATGGCGTTGTGGTCGCGCAAATCGACATCGACGCCGACCGCTTGGTTCTTCAACCGGAACGTCGACGCCTTTGCAACATAGGCCGGCGAGCCGGGGATCGTCGAAAAGATGCTGTCGACCAAGGTGGTCGGCTTGCCGCTGGGTCCGAGATACGGTTCCATCACGGCCTCGGTCGTGTCGCCGATCCGCAGCGTTCCCTTTCCTTCCTTTACTTCGAAGGTAATCGGTGCACGCTCGACCTTGACGACCTCGCCGATCAGCGCGGCGAGATCAGCAACAGGTCCCCCTTGCTTGCCGCTGAACACGCTGAGGAGCGCCGCCTCCTGCTCGCTGCTCGAGCGATCGTCGATATAGATCTGCGCGCGCCAATTGCCGGCCAACGGGGTTCCCGGGATGAAGACGTTGGTTGCCAGGGTCAGTCCCGAAACGTCGACCCCGTCGATCGTGCCGCGGTCGACGTGATAGGCGACGGCGGACTGGCAAGTGCCGTTGTCCGGGGCCTCGCCGATCCAGCACGGGCAGAGGACCTTGCAATCACACACTTCAAGGATGCTGCCTTCCAGCTTGTAGGTCACCTTTGCCTCCCTGTTTTCAGAGACGAAAGATTATGGCGCGGTCATTGTGCCAAGAATGCGGGCACCTTCCAAGGTGTCGAGAGCGCCGACGGTTCTCCATAGCGCCGCGCCTTGCTCGGCCCGCAGTGCCGGAAGGGTGCGCCAGCATGCGTCAAACTTCGCCCTCGCGGCCTCCGGCAAAAGCGGCCGCTCCGGGCTGCCGAGCACCGAGCTCACCGTGCAGGCCACAGTGCGCCCCTCGGCAAGAGCGATCTCGACGCGCTGCGGTGTGAGCGCATTGGGGTCGGGGTTGCCGTCGTCGACAACCGTCAGCCGGCCGGCGAGTGCGAGGGTGGCGGGATCGGCGAGCGCCGCCGCGCTGAAATCGTTGATATCGACATTGCCACGGCGCAGGCAGACCGCGCCGACATATTGCAGGCAGAGCCGGCATAGCCGGCCGTCATGCCTTCCATGGCCGGGCGGCCGACCAGCCGGGCGGTCAAGGGCGGGACGTGGAAACGGCAGTCGACCATTTGCTCGGCGATCACGCCGTCTTCGCCGATCAGGCGCTGCAGGGCATCGATGCCGCCATGCGTCGCCCGCCCGCTGGGGAACGGTTTATGGCTGACCTCGGTGATGCGCCAGGCGCGGCCGAGTTCGTCGAACGGCGCCGGATCGGCCGCGCCGTCGAACAGCGCGAAGTAGCCGAAGACCCCGGTAATCGGCGCACGCGGCCCCGGCATGCCGCGCCGCGCGAGCTCGACCGCGGTTACCGCGCTGCGCGCCGCAAAGCCCATCTGCATCGCCAGCTGGGGCGTCCCTTCGGTGTGCGCCTGCATCGTGCCGGCGCATTGTCCGTAATAAATGCCGATGGCGTCGCGCAGCCGCTCTGGCATCGAGCCCCGCCAGCATCGCCAGACCGACCGTGGCGCCGAACCCGCCGGCATTGGCCGGGCGAAAAAATCGCATCGGCGCACGCGAGCAGAGCCCCAATGTCGCCGCGACATCGACCGCGACGACAATGGCGCGCAGCAGGCGAGCGCCGGAAATCCCGCCTTCGCGCTCCGCCCAACCGAGCAGTGCCGGCAGCACCGCCGCCATCGGATGGACGACCGCGGCTTCGTGCACGCAGTCGAATTCCTGTCCATGGGTCTGATATGCGTTCAGCATGGCGGCGTGGACGAGCGGCAGCCGCTCGCCGCTGCCCACACCGTCGCTTCCGCCACACCGCCGCTGCCGGCAAGCATGTCGAGGACTTCGCCGCGCCACGGCGTCGAGACGCCGGCGACCCCGACGGCGAGCGTATCGGCAAGGAAGGCCCTGGCCGCTGAGCGGGCTGCGGCTGGCACGCCGTGCACGCCGACCCTCTCGACATGCGCGACGATCTTATCGACGACGGCGTCTTGCATCGGGCCGCCCCTCACCCTCCCGCTGCGCGGGCCCCTCCCTCGCCCCGCTTGCGGGGAGAGGGTCGGGGTGAGGGGCCCTTTCTATTCAACTTGCCGCAAGTCTGGTGAGGCTGCCGATATCGGTGACCCCATCGAACCCGGAAATCATCTCGCGCAGCTCGCGGGTGCGCGGCGGGCCGAGCAGCGGCTCGACGAGATTATCGAACTTCACGGCGAGACGCTCGCCCTGTTCGGCGATGTCGGCGGCCGGAACGCCGGTATCGTGCCGTGCCGTCAGACGGCGGCCGTCGGCTAGTTCGAGATCGAGCTCACTCAAGGTCTGCGGCCAGCTGTCCTGCCAATCGATCGTGATCCGCTCGCGCAGTGCGACTAGCAGCGGGTCGGCCGCATTCTCGACGCTGTAGGCGCCGAGGCTCGCCGTGTCGACACCAACAAGCGCCATCGCCACAGTGTGACGCAGGCTGAATTTACTCTGAAGCCCGTCGACCGGCGCGGGGATGTTGCAGACGCGCTCGCAACTGGCGTCGAGGCGCAGCGTAATGTCGGCGATTTCTTCAGGCTTGAACGGATGATCGCTGCGCAGCCGCCGAGCGCATTCGATCGGCGCGTGGGTCAGATAGCAGGCGGCGTGGTATTTGAAGAGATTGGCGAGGAGATGGAACCCGTTTGCGGGTGTTGCGCGCGCGGCCTCCGGCGCGAAGTCCGGGCCGTGAGTCGGTGCGAAGCCTTGCACGCATTCGACAATGTCGGAGCGGCTGGTAAAGCCGCGCGCAGCGAGGCGTGCGGCGAGCAGCCCGTTCTGCGCGGCCTTGCCGGCATGAAACGGCTTGCACATCGTACCGAACTGCGATTTGAGCCCGGCCGCTTGCGTGCCGGCAATGCCGAGTGCACAAGCCGTCGCCATCGTCTGAAGCCTTAAGAGCCGCGCGCAGGCGGCCGCTGCGCCAAAGCTCCCAACAGTGCCCGTCGAATGAAAGCCGAGATTGTAATGACCGGGCTGCAATGCCGAACCGATGCGACAAGCGGTCTCGTACCCGGCGACAAAGGCGGTGATCACGTCACGGCCAGCCGCGCCGTTGAGCTCCGCGAGCGCGAGCAAAGCGGGCAGAATCGCGACCGAGGGATGTCCCGGCATCGCCATATTGACGTCGTCGTAATCGAGCGCATGCGCCGCCGCACCATTGACGAGCGCCGCCGACAGCGCAGGCAGTCGCGCGCCATGCCCGATGATGCTCGCCTGCGGCGCGCCGCCGGCCTCCGTCAGCTCGCCCAGCAGCATCCGGACGAGCGGGTCATCCGCGCCAGCGATTGCAACCCCGAAGTAGTCGAGAATGCATTGCCGCGCCAGAGCTCTGGCCGGCTCAGGAATGTCCTCATAGCGCAAGTTTGTTGCGCGAAAAGCCAAGAATTCGGTGAGATTGGCGGCTTGCGTGTCATCGGTCATCGCACGCTCCATCGTTGCCCTTATCGCCCCTTAAAGTGCGGCTTGCGCTTCTCGTTGAAGGCGAGGACGCCTTCGCGCCGGTCTTCGGTCGGGACCATCCGGTTATAGGCCTCGATTTCGAGCATCATGCCGCTCGCAAGGTCCATCTGCATCCCGAAATGGATGGCGTGCTTGGCCTGCCGGACCGAAATCGGCGCGTTGTCGGCAATCCGGCGACCGGTCTCCAGGGCTTCCTCGACGACCCGGCCGGCGTCACAGACCCGGTTGACCATGCCCCATTCATACGCCTCGGCGGCGCTGAACGGGCGTCCGGTCAGGATGATCTCCTTGGCGCGCCGCTCGCCGACAGCGCGCGGCAGGTTCTGCGTCCCGCCGGCGCCGGGCATGATCCCGAGGGTGACCTCGGTCAGCGCGAAACGCGCCGTCGGAGCGGCATAGACGAAGTCGCAGCACAGTGCCAATTCGCATCCCCCGGCATAAGCGGCGCCGTTGACCGCGCCGATCACCGGAACCGGGCACCCGACAAAGGCGCGGATCATCCGCTCGAACAACAGGTGCTGCTCCTGCCAGGCCTCGTCGGTCATGCCGTTGCGCTCCTTGAGGTCGCCCCCGGCACAGAACGCCCGCTCCCCGGCGCCAGTCAGCACGATGCAGCGGTGTTTTGCCGGCGCCGCGTTGATCCCTTCGAAGAAGGCGAGGAGGTCGCGCCCCATCTGGGTGTTCATCGCATTGGCGACTGCGGGGCGGTTGAGGGTCAGCAACAGCAGTCCTTCGCCGCGATCCTCGACCCCTAATGTCTGATACTCGCGATCCATCCGGTTTTCTCCGCCCGCCGGTGCTTTCGGTCCGGACTATAGTCTTGCGCGCCGGCCTTGCCGAGATCAGGTTGGTAGGCGATGAGCGATCGACATCAGGTAGGCCCGCTATCCGGCCGGCGGATTGCCCTCCCCGAAACCCGCGAGCTCGAGCAGCTCGCCCGGATGCTCGAACAGCAGGGCGCCGAGACATTGCGTTGCCCGATGGTAGCAATCGCGGACGCCCCGGATCCGACGCCGGTCACGGATTGGCTGATGCGCCTGCCGTTTGATGATGTGATCCTATTCACCGGCGAGGGGGTCCGCCGGCTGCACGGTTTCGCGCGGCGCTTTGATCTCGAACCGGCCTTTCGCGACGGGCTGTCCGCGGCGCGCAAGATCACCCGCGGCCCCAAGCCCGAGCGGGCGCTTCGCGAGCTTGGACTTAAGTCCGACCTGCGCGCCGCCGAGCCGACGACCGATGGTTTGATCGAGACACTGTCGGCCCATGATTTGTGTGGCCGACGGGTCGGTGTTCAGCTGTACCCCGGCAATCCCAACACCAAGCTCACCGACTTTCTTCGCCAGGCGGAGGCAGAGCCTCATGCGGTTCTGCCCTATGTCTATGTCTCCGCGGCGGACGACGAGAGGGTCGTCGAGCTGATCGATCGGATGGCCGCCGGCGGGGTCGATGTGATCGCCTTTACCAGTTCCCCGCAAGTCCAGCGGTTGTTCGAGGTCGCAAAGGCAACCGGGCGGGAGCAGATACTGGGACGGGCGCTTCGGGCAGCCGCCGTCGCCGCCGTCGGTCCCGTGGTGGCCGGTGAACTGCAAAAACATGGTCTGATGGCGACGATTACGCCGGATCACAGCTACTCCATGAAGCCGCTGGTTTCGGCGATTGTCGAGGCGATGTCGGAGTAGTCGCTGGACCCTAGGCGAGGGCGGGGTTCGCGGCTAAGCTCGCCGTCAGCAGATCGGCGATCATGAGATCGGAGGGGCAGATGGATTTTGGCGCGGCGATGTTTTTCACCGATTACTCGATGACCCCGGCGGAACTCGGGCAAGCGCTCGAGGCGCGCGGGTTCGAGTCGGTCTGGGCGCCCGAGCATTCGCATATTCCAAGTTCGCGCCTGACCCCGCCGGCGGGGGGCGGAGAACTCGGCAAGCAATATTATGACGTGATGGACCCGTTCGTCACGTTGACGGCTGCGGCGATGGCGACGAAGACGCTGAAGGTCGGGACCGGAGTGTGTCTGGTGATCCAACGCGACACGATCCAGACGGCAAAGCTCGTCGCATCGCTCGACCAAGTCTCGGGCGGCCGATTTGTGTTTGGCATCGGCGGCGGGTGGAACCAGGACGAGATCGAGAGCCACGGCACCGTCTTCAAAACCCGCTTCAAGAAAATGCGCGAGCAGATCGAAGCGATGAAGCAGATCTGGACCGAGTCCGAGCCCGAATATCACGGCGAGATCGTCAACGTTCCGAAGATGCGGACCTGGCCAAAGCCGGTGCAGAAGCCGCACCCGCCGGTCATCGTCGGCGGCGCCTTCCCGCACAGCGCGCGGCGCGCGATACGCTATGGCAACGGATGGATCCCCAATGCCAGCCGGGCGCATTATGCGGACGTGACCGAGTTTTTGCCGGAGTTCCGGCAAATGGCAACCGAGGCCGGGCGCGACCCGGCGTCGATCTCGGTCACGATATGGGGTGTCCCGGAGAACTTGGATCGCATCAAGCGCTACCGCGATCAGCAGATCACCCGCGCGGTGGTGAGCCTCCCGTCGGCAAACCGCGACGAAATCCTCCCGACCCTCGACCGCTGGGCTGAGCTGATCCGCCAGACTGCCCACTGATCGGGGAAACAATATGACGCTGACCCTCGAACAGGCCTCGATCATCGTCGACAAGGCATTGGAGAAGGGCCGAGAGCTTGGCTTCAAGCCGCTGACCGTGGCGGTGCTCGACGCCGGCGGCCATTTGACGGCGTTGAAACGCGAGGACGGATCGAGCCTGCTGCGGCCACAGATCGCCGGCGGCAAGGCCTGGGGCGCGTTGGGCATGGGGTTTGGCGGCCGCGAATTCGCCCGCCGCGCCGCCGGCAACCCGGTTTTTATCCAGGCGCTCAGCGCCGCGTCGGGCGGCCGCATCATTCCGGTGCCGGGCGGCGTGCTGATCCGCGACGCGGCCGGCGACATCATCGGCGCCGTCGGGATCAGCGGCGACACTTCCGAGAACGACGAAACCTGCGCGATCTACGGCATTAACAGCGCTGGCTTCGTTCCCGACACGGGTGATCCGGCATAGTCGATCGGCCCGTCCGATCCGCTAACGCCGGGGCGAAAACGCGCGGCTGCCGGCGCCAAGCTCCCTTGCGCCTTTGTCTAAAGAAAACCGCTGGACCGGGCCGTGGAGCAGAGGCCGGCAGACTCTCTTCCACGCTTGCCACGTTTTGATAGGTTTCAGGACGACTTTAAGATGCATAAAAAATTAACCAAATTATCTAAAGGTTGATCTCTTTAGATCCTGTATGGTATGTTAAGATGAAACTTATTCATCCTACGGGAGATTTGTGTGGAAGGCCGTGCTGGTGCTCACCCGCGGCTGCTGTCGGTCTCGGGACGGGACGCCCGGACTGGCCGCGTCCGACGAGCCGGATCGGCAGGCGGAGAGTGGTTCGAAGGTAGTTGGAATCCGACGGCGGGGTGTTCGGTTTGCAGTCCGGGATGCGATCATTGCGATGCCATGCTTATCTCCGCTCGGCTCGGTCGCGTGGGTGGTAAGACCGGTTCGCGGTATTCCGGACTTACCACGATGACGCGCTCTGGCCCGCTATGGACCGGAGAGATCCAGTTTTCTGAAGATCTACTGGGCTGGCCGCTCAGGCAACGCCAGCCCCGTCACATCGTCGTCAACAGAATGTCGGATCTGTTTCACGAGAACCTCGCCACCGAGACCGTCGATCTGCTTCATGCCGTCATCGGGGCGGCGCACTGGCATCGATTTCTGGTGCTGACCAAGCGCAGTCGCAGGATGCGCGACTATTACAGTGATCCCGAGACACCACGTCGCGTCGGGGAGCAGTTCGCTCGGCTGTCGTCGGTCGTCTCACCGGTAGCGAGGCGCCGCCGACTTTCGTCGCGCCGTGTCGACCCTGAGGTAAGCTTCGCCCGAGCCAATTCCTGGCCGCTCCCCAATCTCTGGCTCGGTGTCTCTGTCGAGGATCAAGACCGCATCGTCCGCATTGCGGATCTGTTGCAATCCCCTGCTGCACTCCGATGGGTTTGTTTTGAACCCTTGCTCGAGCGGGTCCGGCCGGAGGCCGTGCCGGTCGGCGACCGCTATTTCGACTCGTTTGGCGGCCGCCATTATGCGATCGACAGCCGCGGCCGGAGCCAACCGGTGGAAGGGCCGGCCTGGCAGCCGCTCGACTGGGTCGTTATCGGCGGCGAAATCGGCGCCGACGCACGACCGATGCAGGCTGATTGGGTGCGCAACCTCAGAGACCAGTGTGCGGCAACCGGAATTCCTTTGTTCTTCCGACGATGGGGCGAGTGGGCTCCAGTGTCAGAGAACAGATCGGGGGAAATGACGAGGGTGGGGAGACGGGCTGCTGGGCGGGTTCTCGATGGCCGCACCTGGGATGAACTGCCGGCATCTGCGAGGATCCGATAAACTGCCGATCGGGTGCCGCGGAACGCCGGCGCAGCGGCTTCCAACACGAGGCGCCGTTACACTCGAACCTCGAGCCCTATTTCGGGTAAATGCGCTGGTAGACGCCGGGCGATCCGTCGTCATGCCGTAAGTTTGGCTGCACCCGCCTTGTCCACGGATTGCTGACCCGAGCCCGGCTCCACGCCTCGCTCTCCGACACGCGCGCGTTCTCGAATTCGTATACCGTCAGATATTTGGGCTGGCCTTCGACCGCAACAAATCGTCGAGCGCCAAGACAGCCCGGCACCGCCAGATAGCCCGGGATGTACGCCGTATTGTACCAGGCGTTGAACTCCTCCTCGATCGCGGCGGATACGTCGATCCGCCCCATTTGCAGAAATGGGGCCATCTCGACTGTCTGTTCGATCGGGTTGGTGTGCACCGGAAAAATCTGCCGGTACGAGTTGCGCAAAAAATTCCGCCCAATCCGGCTGGTGCCGGTCTTGGCGCGTTGCGGCGAAGGCTGATACTTGACGGTGTCGAGGTAGGCGGTGCTGCGCAGCACGTTGTGGTCCTCGAGCTCGTACATTGCCAGATATTTCGGCGCCCCCTTGACCGCGACATAGCGGCCGGCGCTGAGAAAGCCGGGCACTTCGAGCAGGCGTCGGATATGCTCCTCGTTGTACCAACGGTTGAACTCGGCCTCGAATTCAGCATCGACGTCGGTCCACACCATCAGCAATCCGGTTCCGCGCGTCTTGGGCATGGCCGCCTCCTCGGTTCCGCAGGAGCCCAGTCACGTCCATCGGCTCCGTCTGCGAAAGCTATCATGCGACAGTTCGCAGCGCACGCGCTGGCGCCGACCGGCTGCGCGACGGACTGGCACGGTTCGGCTATTCAATGGTCCGGTGCCGTTGCAGTGCCCGAGCGCAGATTGCTCGCTTCCGCCGAAATCGTGCAAATCGCTCGTGGGGCGTCAATGCGCAGCACGATGCTTTCGGTCAGGTACAATTGGTAGTGGACGCCATCCTGCCCAATGTACCCGGCCTGCAGGTCCTGTCCCAGCACCAGAGCACCGACCCGTGGATCGACAAGAACTCCACCCTCGATCGGCGCTTTATAAATGCCGCGGGTGCAGAGATGGCGTAGATGCTCGATTTGCGAAACGTCGCTGCCGGGGTAGAGCCGGAACAGCCCGTTGTAGAGCGGCGGTGCCAGCGCCAATGCAAAGGGGCCACGGTAGCCGGCCTCATCGAGCTTGGTCACGGCCGCCAGAACGTCGCTAAGTGCCTGCTCGACGGCCGACCAGTCGCCCCCTTGCAGTTGCTGGCGTCCATCATGCGTCAGCAAACCGGGAAGCTGGAAATCCGGCTGTCCGCGATAGACGAATTCCTCTTCGCGATCGGCGACGGCTTCGGCAGCGTCCTCGGCCGGCGTCAGATCGAGCGGTTGGGCGTCTCCAAATATGCGGCGACCCGCCGAACGCTCAGGCGAAAGGCGCGCCGCAGCATCGGCACTAAAATTGTTCGTCCCATCACCGCGCCGGCCTCATCGGCCGCGGGCTGGCGGCAGTAATCGTTATTGCCCGCTTCAATCGCGGTGAGGCCGACGCCAAACCGCCCCTGCAGGTCGAGAAAGCGCCGACCGGTCAACCGGTCGCGCGCCGCCGCGACGGCCGCCTTGTCAATCTCGCGCCAAATACCTGGCGGCAAATGTGATTGACCGCGATTGAGGTAGTCCATCGGCTAACGGTCTCTCAGCGAACCGATGGTGAAGCCCGGGTTGCCGCCACCACGATCAATTTCGGACCGATCCTGCGCTCCTTTACCGGTTGCCGCTTGCTCCTCCTGGAGAATGGCTCCCTCGGTAAAAAGATAAGTTTTCAGGAACCTCTCGAAGTCGCCGTCGCTCCGCCTAATCCACTCGAGCAGCATCGAGGCATGCTCCATCTCTTCGCGCATATTGTGGAGCAACAACGATTTCAGCGTCGCATCCTCGGCATCGTCGGCGCGCTGGCGATACCAGTCGATGGCGTCCAATTCTTCCATCAACGAGACAATCGCGAAATGGAGGTTCAGGGTCTGTTGCGAAAGACGCTCACGCGGTGCGTGTAGGTTCTCGCTCGACATGATTTGTTCCACCGCCCGTTGTGTTTCGCCGGATGCAAAAACACGAGAGCGGCCGAGAGGTTCCCCTCCGCCCTAGGCGTGGGAGCCTCTCGCGCGCAAACAAACACTCGTTACCTTGATCGGGGCGGGTCGCCACCGCCCCGATCCGCGGAAGTGGCAGGGTCTGGTCCGAATTACTGTGTTATGGAGCTACCGGCCGAGCCGTCCGCCCTCCGTCGGCGAGGCCGATGTTCCGGCACCGGTGTTTCGGTTTTCTAGCCGATACTGTGCCATCTGCTGCAGCTGCTCTTTGGTCCGGTCGAGCGTCAGCCGGTTATGGTCAGTCTTGATATCGCTGAGCGAAATCGCGACGTCCTTGCCCCCCATTCCGAGGAACGAGCCGACGTCGACGACTACCGCGTCGACTTTGCCGCTCTTATCCAGGATCAAATCCCGGACGCTGCCGATCTTTCGGTTCTGAACGTCGTAGACCGCGCTGCCGATCATTTTGCTGGCGCGCAATTCGTCCGGTTGGATGCCAGGAGCCGGCGAAGCATTCGTTGCGGCAGCGCGCGTGTCGTGACTCGTGCTGGTCTGGGCGTATGCTGCGGGGATCGCGGTGGCGAGCGCCAATGCGACGGTCGCTGTCATATAGATTTTCGACACTCTACATCTCCTCTACTGCCGATTGACATTGCACAAACAACCCCGTTTGTCCGACGGTTCCGCAATCGAAGCCGTGCTGCTTATCTACGGCAAGTTTGGAACCAAAGATCGTCCGGAACATTTCTTCGATTATCGAAAATAGCGAGGTCAGCGATGGCAACTCACCAGTCCAAGGAGCAACAGGAAACCGTCGGGCGCGTCATGCACGAGTTCAAGCATGGAGAGCTCAAAACCAGCCGCGGCCGGAGGGTGAAGAACCCGAAGCAGGCGATTGCCATCGGGCTGCGCGAGGCCGGCGCTTCGACATCCGAAAGCCCCGCGAAAAATCGTCAGAATTTAAAACATACAAAGGCTCGCGAACGGCGCGGCGAAACCGGAAAGGATCAGACAGAGGGCTCGAACGGGCGGACGCGATCGCAGCTTTACGCCGAGGCCAGGCGACGGAACATTAAGGGCCGATCGAAAATGAGCAAGCTCGCACTCGAACGCGCCCTGTCGTAACATATTCGCAGATCCGAGATCGAACGGCTCCGACGACGACAGCGCGAATTCTTCGGAGTTTTTTCGCGGGCCAACTGTTTACACTGTGATGCGACATTCACGTTGGAGGAGATAATGGACCAGCAGCAGGCTGAGGGCATGGCGAAGGACGCGGTCGAAAAAGCCGGCAAAACAGCGAGCGATGCCGTGGGGCAGGTCGGGGCCACCGTGCAGGCCAAACTCGATCAGGGCAAGGCCATGGCCCAGAACGTGCGGACCGGCGCGCAAGAGACAATCGACAAAGCGACGACATTGGCACGCCAAGTCTCCGAAAGCGGTGGGCAGGCGGCATCGCGGGCAGGCGAGGTCATCCAAGGGGTCGCGCGAGATGTCAGCAGTCAAGCCAGCCAAGCCGCCACCAATCTCTATCAGCAGGGCAGCCTCGCGGGCGGGTATGTCAGCCGTTATACAGCAGAACAGCCGCTGACCGCGTTGCTGATCGCCGGCTTCATCGGATATGGGCTCGCCTATTTGATCCACCGCGCGTAGCGGCGGCACCGCGCCTCGCCGCCCCGCTGATGCGCGGGGCGGCGGATTTTAATTCTCCACGCCTGCGATCGCCGGGACGGTCTAGTGACGAATTCGAGGCTTACGGCCGCGGTCCCGGTTGAATGATATCGCGCGCGCGTGACGTTATGTCCGATCGGCCCTCAGATTTTGACGAACCCACCCGGGCGGGACCGCCGGCGGGGCTTTTTCGCATGGTGGCGGTCCTCGTCGCAGCAGTGGTCGTCGCTGCTTTGTATTTTGCGCGAGAAGTTTTTGTTCCGATCATACTTGCAGTTTTATTGAGCTTTCTGCTGGCACCGGTGGTCCGTTGGCTCCGCCGGTTGCGGATAGGCCGGGTCACCGCCGTCGGCTTTACCGTATTGATTGCCTTCTTGGCGATCGCGGGTTTCGCCGCGGTCGTCGTCGGCGAAGTCTCCTCCTTGGCGCAGCAGCTCCCGGAGTACAGGTACAATCTACAGACAAAAATCCGCTCGCTGCCCGGTATCGTGCCCGGCGGCGGCGTTTTCCGTCGGGCCGTCCAAACGCTCCAGGACCTCGGCAAGGAGCTGGCAAACTCGGAAAGCCGAGGCGCGCCGCAAACCGACAGCCCCTCCGCCACCGCCCCGCCGCCGAAGCCCATACCCGTCCAGATCCAGGAGCCTGAATCGGGACCGCTGCAAATCGTCGAAAGCGTCGTTGGGCCACTGCTTCAGCCGATGGCCGCGGCGGGACTGGTGGTTGTCTTCGTCATCATGATCTTGCTCGAGCGCGAGGACCTCCGCGATCGGTTGTTGCGGCTTGCCGGAAGGGGTGATCTGCACCGCACAACAGAAGCGATGAATGATGCGGCTCAGCGGATCAGCCGTTATTTACTGTCTCAACTTGTCGTCAATATCAGCTGTGGCTTGCCGATCGGCATCGGGCTGACGGTGATCGGCATTCCGAACGCGGCATTGTGGGCCATCATGACGGTGGTGCTGCGGTTCATTCCATATCTCGGGATCGTCATCGCTGCTGCCTTCCCACTTACCCTTGCGATTGCCGTCGCTCCCGGCTGGACGCTGCTTGTCTGGACCGCAATCCTGTTTCTCGCCGTCGAGCTTATCGTCTCGAACGTGGTCGAACCGCTCGTCTATCGCGGCACCACCGGGCTATCTTCGGTGGCGCTGATTGCCGCAGCGACCTTCTGGACCTGGCTCTGGGGACCGATCGGTCTGTTGTTGTCGACCCCGATGACGGTTTGCCTGGTTGTCTTGGGCCGGCACGTGCCGCAGCTGCAATTCCTCGATGTGATCCTTGGCAACGAGCCGGTGTTGACACCCGAAGAGACGTTTTACCAACGCATCCTCGCAAACGATCCCGAAGAAGCGACGGAACAAGCCGAAGAATTTGCCAAGGAGCGCTCGCTTATCGATTTTTTTGACGAGGTTGTGATCCCGGCATTGGCGCGAGCCCAGGCGGACAGCGATCGCGGCGTATTGGCTCCGGATAGCCGTACCACATTCAAGGAGGGCATCTGGACGCTCCTCGAAAATTTGTCCGAGGACGAAAAGGACGATGATTCTTCTCCGGAATCCGGCAGGCGGCCGCAACCCGAGCGAGGGCCCGCGATCGTCTGCGTCGCCGGCCGCAACGATCTGGACGAAGCCGCGGCCCTGTTGCTGGCGCATTTGTTGCGCCTGGAGAGTCACAACGAAATCGCGCCGCCGCTTTCCTCGGCTGCTCTGTCGTCCGACGCCTCATATCTGCCGCTGCTGAAGAACGCGTCTGTGGTTTGTCTGTCCCTGATCAGCACCAGTTCGCCGGCGCGCGCCCGCTACTTGGTGAGGCGCATCCGCCGGCGCGCACCGCGAGCGAGGGTGCTGGTCGGGTTTTGGGGTGCGGCCGGCCAAGAAGAGCTGGTCGCACAGCCCGCCGCTGCCTCGACGGCCGATATCGTGGCCTTCTCGTTGCGCGATGCCGTCGCGAATATCGCTCCGATACCAACAGTTGACAGCGTCCCAGCGCCGGTGATCTGAGCGCCGGCAATGAGCTTGGCAGCCGACAATCTGACGGCATCACGCGACTAGCGCACGACCCGACGCTTACTTTGCAACAAATCCGGCGCTTTGGCGCGAGGCACTCGGCCCGATCCTCGCTGCCGCTCTCTCTCGAGCTCGCCCAGACGAATTCCAAGGAACGCAGCCACTGCCGCTGCCTCGGCGCTCATCCCGGTTACGTTTTCGGCCAGGTAGATCCGGGTCTGTTCCTTTAACGTCGTCAGCAACGTCCCGTCGAGATAGCCGTCGAAAATGGCCGGATGGATGTAACAGCGGCGACAAATGGCCGGCGTATTTCCGAGATGCTTCGCCACCTTTTCCACGGCACGGACGACCGCGCGTTTTTTCTTGGCCTCGGTATCGAACAGCTCGAATTCCTGCAACGCCAGTGCGGCGAGATTGGTGGCGGCCCAGGTCCGGAAGTTCTTGGCGGTAATCTCTTCACCACTGATTTCCCGCAAATATTCGTTGACGTCCGCCGAGTCGATGGTGTGCCGATTACCGTCCTCGTCGAGGTACTGGAACAGCTCGTAACCCGGCAAGTCTCGGCAATCCCTGACGATGCGAGCCAGCCGGCGGTCTTTAATATCGGTTTCGTGGCGGATGCCGTGCTTGCCGCGGAAGCTCAGATGGATATTGCCGCCCTCGATCTCGACGTGGCGGTCGCGCAATGTCGTCAGACCGTAGCTCTTGTTTGACTTCGCGTACTCGTTGTTGCCGATGCGAAAGAGTGTCACCTCCATCAGGCGGACGACAGCGGCAAGAACGCGCTCGCGCGGCAGCCCAGGTCGCCTCAGATCGGCGTCGACCGGTTCCCTGATCGCCGGGAGAACCCGGCTGAAAACCAGCATCTTGCCGTATTTCGACTCGTCGCGGACCTCGCGCCAGCGCGGGTGGTAGCGGTACTGCTTGCGGCCGCGCTGGTCCCGCCCGATCGCCTGAATGTGCCCGTAGGGGTAGGGACAGATCCAAACCGCCGTCCAGGCCGGCGGGATCGCCAGCGAACGGATGCGCTTCAGGGTTTCGATATCGCGCACCAGGTCGCCGTCGGGAAGGCGATAGTCGAAGCCGTTGCGGGCCTTATGACGGGTAGTTCCGGGCATGTCGTCGCCGACGTGACGCAGCTTGGCGAGTTTGGCCGCCGCTAGCGGATCGAGTGCCGCTTCCGGCACGGCGGGGACGGCTTTTTTGGCGGTCGATGCAGCGGACATCAAATGCCGGGCGGCCAACTCAAATCCTGTGGCGAGAGTGTGCGCCGGTCCAACACCCCCACGCGACGCCGCGTTCCGCGGTTCCGGCAAGCCGCGGTCGGGCGAAAGCTAATCGAGGCGGATTTCCTCGTATTCGGCCTCGGCGAACCGATGCTGCCCGTTTACTGGATCAAGCATAAGATCGAGGCATCGGCGTTCGATGCCCTCGCTGGTCATTTGCACTCCGAGTACCGGGTGCTCGAGCAGCTCATCGAGCGAATATTCTTTCGGTCTCCGAAACATGGTGTCCTCTGTCTTACTCGCTCGATTACTGTCGGGTGTACTGAATGAGTCAGGTGGCAGCAGCC
This sequence comes from uncultured Alphaproteobacteria bacterium, assembly GCA_963698995.1. Classification (GTDB taxonomy): domain Bacteria; phylum Pseudomonadota; class Alphaproteobacteria; order ATCC43930; family CGMCC-115725; genus AP-15. The sequence goes on from CAVOTD010000069.1 coordinate 55,849, forward strand.
CGAAACATCGTCAATTTCTATTAATCATCAGCGTTGTTGCGCCCTTCTTGGCACAGCGGCATTCGGCAATATTGGTGAGGAGCATTCCCGCAAGTTCCCTTTCTGTTTCCACACAAAAAACACCCGTCGGCAGTGCTCCCCACTGCTACCACCGGTTAGACCCACGCCGATACGGATCGAGGCGGCGCTCTCTCGTCGCCGATAATCACAATCAGAAATTGTATCGGCGATTGCCTCATCGCTGCACCTGCAGCGGGTCTGCAGCGAGATCTCACCTTTAGTTGAAGTTATCGCCCGCCCCGGCGCGCCCCGCAGCGCATTTGGCGAAAGCCATCATACATCGGCACCTCCATAGTCAACCCGGCCCGCTCAGAACCCGCGTTGGGTCGGAAGCATGCAATGCGAAGGAGGCGATTTTAGGGTTCGTCATTCATCGCAACAAAGCCGCCGTTCTATCGCGGACTTTCGCGCTCCGCCGTGGAGCGAGTGCTCGGGATCGGCAAGTCGGCGATAGCGGCTTTCCCCATTGACTTTTACGAACTCCGCCGCTCGCAACGATTGGTTTATCCTAAGCCGAGTAACTTCGCTTTCGGGCGCGCAGTGATAAACAGGGAACGGCGGATGGACGAGAGCTTTTTCGAGCAGCCGATCCTCAACTCGCCCTATGCCTATCCCGCCCGACATTGGGACCTCGACGCCGACGGCCAGCCGACCAACCGCATCGAAGAGCGCCGGCGGCGTTGCCAGCTGATCACGCCTGTGCCGAAGCCGCAGAGACGCCGACGCTCGGTAGGGCAGGCGGAATTGGGGCTAGGCGCCGGCAATGACCCCTCGACCGCCGAGCAGCAATACGACGTCACCGGGATCATCAACGAGATACGGGGCTACGTTGAAAACTGGCGCACCCTGCCGAACCAGGATCAATGGCAGGTGACGCCGGAAACGGCCCGGCTCTTACAGCATTGGCGGCATCATAAATTCGAGAACCTGCGCCCGTTCTTCTGCCAGATCGAGGCGGTCGAAACTGCAATCTGGCTCGCCGAGGTCGCTTCCGACCGCGCGGCGGCAGGGGCCAGAATTCTGGACGCACCTACGCGGCGCCAACAAGGAGGCGAACCCCGAACTGCTGCGCATCGCGCTAAAGCTCGCGACCGGAGCCGGCAAGACGACGGTCATGGCGATGCTGATCGCCTGGCAGACGGTCAACACTGTACGCCATCCGAACAGCCAGAAGTTCTCCCGTGCCTTCCTGGTCATTACCCCCGGCATTACGATTAAGGATCGGCTGCGTGTGCTGCTGCCGAACGACCCGAACAGTTATTACCGCGAGCGCGAACTCGTTCCGAACGACATGCTCAGTGACATCGAGCGGGCTAAGATCGTCATTACCAACTACCACGCCTTCCGTCGGCGCGAGCGCATGGAGGTATCGAAGACCGGGCGGGCGCTATTGCAAGGACGCGGGCCAGAGCTGAATACGCTCGAAACTGAGGGGCAGATGCTTCAGCGCGCCTGCGGCGATCTGATGGGCCTCAAAAATATCGTCGTGCTGAATGACGAAGCGCATCACTGCTACCGCGAAAAGCCGCAGGACCGACGACGAAGAGAGCTCAAGGGCGAAGACAAGGAAGAAGCGAAAAAGAACAACGAAGCGGCGCGGATGTGGATTTCGGGGCTCGAGACCGTCAAGCGCAAGCTCGGCGTCTCCGCCGTCTACGACCTCTCGGCGACGCCTTTCTTTCTGCGCGGCTCGGGCTATGCCGAGGGCACCCTGTTTCCCGTGGACGATGAGCGATTTCTCGCTGATGGACGCGATCGAGTGCGGCATCGTCAAACTGCCGCGCGTGCCGATCGCCGACAACATTCCCGGCGGGGACATGCCGAAGTTCCGCAAGCTGTGGGAAGCATGTCGGCCCAAAGATGCCGAAGAAGGGTCGCGGCAAATCAGGCGAACTCGACCCGCTCAGCCTGCCGGTCGAGCTGCAGACCGCGCTTGAAGCGCTGTACGGACATTACGCAAAGACCTTCGACTTTTGGGACGAGGAAGGTATCGACGTTCCGCCAGTTTTCATCGTCGTCTGCAACAACACGTCGACGTCGAAGCTCGTCTATCACTTCATCTCCGGCTTTCGGAACGACGACGGATGACTCACGTCGATCAATGGCCGTCTCGAGCTGTTCCGCAACTATCGACGAGTACGGCAACCATCTGCCCGTCCGAACACGCTGCTGATCGACAGCGCACAGCTTGAATCGGGCGATGCGCTCGACAAGGATTTCCGGACGATGGCGGCCGACGAGATCGAGCACTTTCGACGCGAGATCATTGAGCGAACCGGCGACGCCCGCGCCGGCGACAAGCTCAACGACCAGGATCTCCTGCGCGAGGTCATGAACACCGTCGGCAAGCCCGGCCAGCTTGGCGAGAGTATCCGCTGCGTGGTGTCGGTCTCGATGCTGACCGAAGGGTGGGACGTCAACACGGTCACTCATATCCTCGGCGTCCGGGCATTCGGCACGCAGCTGCTGTGCGAGCAGGTTGTCGGACGCGCGTTGCGTCGGCAGTCCTACGATCACAACGAGGAAAGTCTCTTCAACGTCGAATACGCCGACGTGCTCGGCATCCCGTTCGACTTCACCGCCAAGCCGGTGGTCGCGCCGCCGACCAAGCCGCGCGAGACGGTGCGTGTCGAGGCCGTGCGGCCGGACCGCGACGCGCTGCAAATCACGTTTCCCACGGGTTGAGGGATATCGCGTCGAATTGCCGGAGGAGCGTCTGACCGCAAAGTTCAGCGCCGACTCGGTGCTGGAACTGACGCCGGAGCTTGTCGGTCCGTCGACACAACGAATCGGGCGATCATCGGCCAACCGGTCAACTTCACGGTCGGTCATCTAGGCGGACATGCGCCAGTCGAAGATGTCTGTTCCGGCTGACACGTCCCGTCTGCTTTCAACAAGTATCGCGACCCCGGCGAGGATCCGAAGCTGTATCTGTTTGGCCAGTTGAAGCGGATCGTCGCAATGGATCGATGGCGGCTATCTGCACTGCACCGGCGGAACGTCGCCGGCACAGCTCTGCTATCGCGAACTCGCCGACAGGCCTGCGAGCGCATCAAGGCGGCGATTACCGAGTCGATGGTGGGCAAGCACCCGATCAAGGCAGTGCTCGATCCGTACAATCCGACCGGCTCGACCGCGCATGTGCGGTTCGACACGTCGAAGACGCCGTTGTGGCAGACCGATCATCGCCGCTGCCACGTTAACTGGGTCGTCTGCGACAGCGATTGGGAAGCCGAGTTCTGCCGCGCCGCGGAGGCCAACCCGCGGGTGCGCTCCTACGTCAAGAACCAGGGCCTCGGCTTCGAGGTGCCCTATCTGCTTGGGCTCACGCCGAAGAAATATCTGCCTGATTTCATCGTTCGGGTCGATGACGGCCATGGGCCCGACGATCCGTTGAACCTCGTCGTCGAGATCAAGGGCTATCGCGGCGAGGACGCCAAGGACAAGGCGAACACGATGGACGCCTATTGGGTGCCGGGCGTCAACAATCTCGGCACGTTCGGCCGCTGGGCCTTCGCGGAGTTCAAAGAAGTCGGTTTACGCGATCGCCGCGAATTTCGACGCTCCGATCGAGCGCGCCGTCGCCGGCCGCGCGAGTTAATATCGCTGTATGACGAAACCACGCGTTCCTCGCGACCTGCTCGACCCGGTTGTGGATTACTTCAAGCCGCAGCGGGTGATCCTGTTCGGCTCGCGGGCGCGCGGCGAGGCCACTCGCGACAGCGACATCGATCTGCTCGTCGTGGTCGACGACGACACGCCGGCCGAAAAGCTGCATTGGCAGGACGGCTTTGGGGCGTACCGGTCGAAGCGCGACGCCGACATATTTCCGATGCGTGCCGAGGATTTCGAGCGCAACCGTGCCGTCGTCAACACCCTCGCCGCCGAAGCCGACGCCGACGGGATCGTCGTCTATGGCGCGCCGAAAGGATCGTGCATGAAAGCGCCGGACCCGCGCGCCCGATGGGAAGCGGTGAATCGCTGGCTCGAAGTGGCCCAGGTCGATCGCAATGCGGCCCAAGCTCTCCTGGCCGTCCCTTCCCTGCGTCCGAGTGCCCCCTTCCACTGTCAGCAAGCGCTGGAAAAGCTGCTCAAGGGTTTCCTGACGCTCGCGGGCAAGCGCGGCGGCAAGACGCATGCGCTCGATCGATTGGGAGCCGCGGCTGCCAAGAGTTTCCCTGAAATCGGGGAGCTGGTAGCCGCGGCCAAGAATTGGAGCGATTGGGCCTTCGTCTATCGCTACCCGTCCGACGAAGCACCCCCTGTGCCGGACGAGAACGAGCTGCGCCGGGCGCTCGAAGTCGTCGATGCGCTGGCGACGCGCTTGCGCGCGGTCAACCCTGAGCCGTCCGGTTCATAGAAGCGGCCGTCGTCGGAAAAGGAAAGCGAAGCACATGCCAAGAAGAGAAATCGGGGTCGAGGCGCTGCGGCACAACGATAAACGCCGCAACATTCCGACGGCCGAGCTCGAATCGGTTATGGACGAGAAGGATAAGGCGCCGGAACGCGTGCCTTATCCGCGCAACCGCGATCTCGACCCGCAGCTCGTCTGGCGCGGCAAGGACGAGCAGGACTGGTCCGACCTGATCGTCCAGGCGCCGCCACTCTACATCCAGGAAAAGGTCCACCCGAAGGTATTGATCGACGACCTGTTGCGGCAGAGCAAAGAGCGGCGGGAGGAGGCGTCGCCGCCGGTGCCGGACCTCTTCGCCGATTTCAACGGGCTGCCGGACAAGGAGGCGCTGACCGAGTTCTACCAGCACGACGCCAACTGGTCGAACCGCATGATCCTCGGCGACAGCCTCTCGGTCATGGCGAGCCTCGCCGAGCGCGAAGGGCTGCGCGGCAAGGTGCAGTGCATCTATATCGACCCGCCCTACGGCATCCGCTTCAATTCGAATTTCCAGTGGTCGACGACGAGCCGCGACGTCAAGGACGGCAACAAGGACCACATCACCCGCGAGCCCGAGCAAGTCAAAGCCTTCCGCGACACCTGGCGCGACGGCATCCACTCCTACCTGACCTATCTGCGCGACCGCCTGACCGTCGCCCGCGACCTGCTCGCCGACAGCGGCTCGATCTTCGTGCAGATCGGCGAGGAAAATTGCCATTTCGTTCGTGGGCTGCTTGATGAGGTGTTCGGATCGGAGAACTTTATCTCACAAATTATTTTCTCGAAAACTGCCGGAGCAACTTCTGAATTTCTTTCGGGGACTTACGATATGCTGCTGCTATTCGCAAAGTCTCGTGAAAAGATGAAATACCGACAGCCCTTCACTTTGAAGCAAATCGGAGGACTCGGGGGAAGCGCGTATAAGCGGATCAAGCTGGAGGATTTGACCGATCGGTCGATCACAGACGACGAGCTTTCGGGACGAAGCGCACTTCCGTCGGCTCTCGTGTCTTTCGGATCGATAACCTCACCAGCCAGAGCGTGGAGCGAGATAAAGGAGAAGGTGCCGCATCGTGGTTCCCAGTGCCGTTTCAGGGGCGCACCTTCAGGCCCTCTGAGAAGGTCCGTTGGAAAACCAATGAAGCTGGAATGGATCGGCTACTAAAGTCCGAGCGGCTCAGCACGACCGGGAGGGGACTTTATTACCTACGATATTTCGAGGATTTCCGTGCCTTCGAGGAGGACAACATTTGGAGCGATACCGGAATCGCGGGCTTCGCGTCGGAGAAGAGATACGTCGTCGAGACTTCAGAGAAGGTAGTCCAGCGCTGCATTCTGATCACCACTGACCCCGGCGACCTCGTGCTCGACCCGACGTGCGGCTCCGGCACAAGCGCCTATGTCGCCGAGCAATGGGGACGGCGCTGGATCACGATCGACACCTCGCGCGTGGCGTTGGCGCTCGCACGCGCGCGTATCATGGGCGCGCGCTACCCCTATTACCTGCTGGCCGACAGCCCCGAAGGGCAGCGCAAGGAGGGCGAAGTTAGCCGCACGGCGCCGAAGGAGACGCCGACGCGCGGCGACATCCGGCAGGGCTTTGTCTATGAGCGGGTGCCGCACATCACGTTGAAGTCGATCGCCAACAATGCCGAGATCGAGGTGATCTGGGAGAAGTGGCAAGAGACGCTGGAGCCGTTGTACGCCCGGCTCAATGCCGCGCTCGGGCGGGGTGCGTCCTTCGAGACGCCCGCTGCGCGGGCTCCTCAGGATGAGGAAAACTCGACGCCCGCCCCGCGGGCTCTCAGGGTGAGGAATTTTCAATGCTATCAACGGACCGCCTCATGCTGAGGAGCGCCCGCAGGGCGCGTCTCGAAGCACGCACGCGGCCGTTGCCGGCGAAGCGAAGCCCTGGGAGGAGTGGGAGATCCCGCGCGAGGTCGAGGCGGATTGGCCGACAGAGGCAAAGGCGCTGCACGCCGACTGGTGGGCGGCGCGGATTGCACGACAGAAGAAAATCGATACCTCGATCGCGGCCAAGGCCGAGTTCGAATATCTCTACGACAAGCCCTATACGGACAATTCGCGCACCCGCGTCGCCGGCCCGTTCACGGTCGAGAGCCTGTCGCCGCACCGGGTGATGGCTATGGACGAGGACGACAGCCTAATCGAGACGCTGGACCTCGCCGACCCCGGCGCCGGCTGGAACGATTTCGCGCAGATGGTGCTCGAAAACCTGAAGACATCAGGCGTGCAGCAGGCGCACAAGGAGGACCGCATCACCTTCACGGCACTGACGCCGTGGCCGGGCAATCTGGTCTGTGCCGAGGGCCGTTACCTCGAAGGCGACCGCGAGCGCCGCGCCGCGATCTTTCTCGGCCCGGAATTCGGCACCGTGGCCCGCGCCGATCTCGTCGATGCGGCGCGCGAGGCGGCCGATGCCCGGTTCGACGTCGTGATCGCCTGCGCCTTCAATTTCGACGCCCACTCGGCCGAGCTCGAGCGGATCGGCCGCCTCCCGATCCTGAAGGCGCGGATGAACCCCGACCTGCACATGGCCGGCGAGCTGAAGAACACCGGCTCCGGCAATCTGTTCGTCGTCTTCGGCGAGCCCGACATCGCGATCGAGCCGGCCGGCGACAACCGGATCCGGGTCAGGATCAAGGGCGTCGATGTGTTCAAGCCGCAGACCGGCGAGATCGAATCGGGCGGCCCCGACACGATCGCGTTGTGGTTCATCGACACCGACTACAACGAAGAGAGCTTTTTCGTCCGCCACGCCTATTTTCTCGGCGCCGCGACCGACCCCTACAAGGCGCTGAAGACGACCCTTAAGGCCGAGATCGACGAAGAAGTCTGGTCGAGCCTCAACAGCGACACCTCGCGCCCCTTCCCCAAACCCAAATCCGGCCGCATCGCCGTCAAGGTCATCAACCATCTCGGCGACGAGGTGATGAAGGTGTTTTCGGTAAGGTGATCACGAACGTCGCTCGCGGGTAGTTGGTGTGAGGCGCGGCTGACAATATTCGGCCGATCAAATGAACTGGATCTTAGAGATTGGACTTTAGGGTGATCGCCTTCCGCGAATGGCAGACGTAGCGGGTTCAGGCGAGGAAAACGACGCCATGTCAGATCAAGTCATAGACCTCACGAGAAATCGACCGTCCGAGGGCTTCAGCAAATTCCAACCAACTGATATTGTCTTGCTCGCGGTCACAGGTGGAGTCGGCTATCTTGCAAAAGAAGCATACAAGTATTTCTTCCCTGGCGCACCGAGTGTGATCGAACAGATTCGAGTGCTAACGGAGCTTATCGAAGCGTGCGCAAAAGCCGGGGCACGATCCGTCAAAGTGAGAGTTTCCACCAACGCGCGATTGGGCTTTGAAATGCCTAAAATTGTTAAGGAAGCAAAGGTTCTATCGGAAAATAGTGGCACCATAGATTTAGAGGTGAAGGCTTATGTCTCTGTGTCCGGTGACGCGATTAGCGGTGGCACAGCGAGCGGGTATGGGGTAGAACAAATAACGAACATCTGCCTCGGAGGCTACCGTGAGCGATTTCCCCTGCTCCTTGATTGAGTTCCAACAGCGTTTTTCGGATGAAGCGGCCTGCGCCAAGTATCTCTTTGCGACGCGCTGGCCGCAGGGCTTCGTCTGCCCCGGCTGCGGCAAGCAGAAAGCCTGGGAGCTGCAAACCAAACCGTGGACATGGGAGTGCGCCACCTGCGGTCGTCAGACCTCGGTGACCGCCGGGACGATCATGCACCACTCCAAGCTGCCGTTGACCACTTGGTTCTGGGCCGCCTATCTGATGGCCACCCACTCCAACGGCATCTCGGCCCTGCAATTGCAACGCCAGCTCGGTTTGGGATCGTACCGGAGTGCTTGGCTGCTCTGTGGCAAGCTGCGCCATAGCATGGTCGCGCCCAGCCGGACCGCCCTGGCCGGTTTGGTTGAGATCGACGAGACGGAAATTGCCTGCCGCAGTAAGAACGATCCTGTGACCGGCGGTGGTGGCCGCAGCCGCCAGGGCAAGATGCTGATCGTCGGTGCCGTCGAAGTGCAGGACGGTGGGGCCGGCCCAGGTCGCATCCGCTTGAACAAGGTGTCCGACTACTCGGCCGACAGCCTGCATCCCTTCATCGCCGGCAACCTCGCACCAGGCACCACCGCCAAGACCGACGGCTGGTCCGCCTATCCCGGCGCTCCCAGCGTCAAACACGACCCCCACGTCGTTGGTAAGATGGCCGCCCACATCGTCTTACCCTGGGTGCACCGTATCTTCTCTAACCTCAAGGTCTGGGCGCTGGGTGTCTACCACGGCTTGCGCCGCAAGCATCTGCAGTCCTATCTCGACGAATTCGTCTTCCGCTTCAACCGCCGTCGTGCCCGGCACGCCGCGTTCCGCTCCCTGCTCGGCATCGCCGCTTATCACCCACCCCTCAGCTACAACATGTTGATCTCACCGGAAGCAAAGTCATAAGCCTTTAGAGGTGATCTTTCGACCGGTTAGAAAACCGAGAACTCAGCCCGCCTAATCCCGATCCGCTCCGGTAGGCCCGGTGGAATTCCGCATCGCCGATACCTTCACCGCCAGCCTCGCTCGCCTTAACGGCGCAGAGCAGAAAGCGGTTAAGACGACGGCATTCGACCTGCAACTGAACCTATCGGCTCCTGGTCTCCGCTTTCATCGGCTCGAACGTCCGCGCGACCCGAATTTCTGGTCAGTCCGTGTCAGCGACGATATTCGCCTAATCGTCCATCGAACGCCCACAAGCCTGCTGCTTTGCCATGTCGGGCACCACGACACGGCTTATGCATGGGCCGAGCGACGCCGGATCGAACGGCATCCGACGACGGGTGCAGCCCAACTCGTCGAACTTCCCGAGCGGGTCGAACAGGTCGCGATAACGGCCGTTGTCGCGACGGCGCCCGCACCCAAGCCGCTGCTGTTCGCCGGCGTCGCCGACGATGCGCTGCTAGGCTACGGTGTGCCGCCCGAGTGGCTCGAAAAGGTCCGGGGAGCGAACGAGGACACGCTGTTCGACATCGCCGAACGCCTGCCGCAAGAGGCTGCCGAGGCCCTGCTGAACCTGGCGACCGGTACCACCCCGGCGATGCCGGAACGGGCGCCGATCGAGGCCGATCCGTTCGCCCATCCCGACGCGCAACGCCGGTTCCGCGTGCTGACGAATGTCGAGGAACTCGAACGGGCGCTCGATTACCCGTGGGATAAATGGGCGGTCTTCCTGCATCCGGCGCAGCGTCGGCTCGTCGACCGCGACTACAACGGACCCGCACGGATAAGCGGCAGTGCCGGCACAGGCAAGACGATCGTGGCACTGCACCGGGCGGTTGCCGTGGCCGGGCGACACCCGCAAGCGCGCGTGCTGGCGACGACCTTCTCAAAGGCGCTCGCAAACGAGCTGCGCATACGTCTGCGGACCCTGACCAGCAACGAGCCGGAGATCGCCGACCGGATCGCAGTCCATCCGGTGACGGGGATCGGATACGACCTCTATACGGCAGCGTTCGGTCAGCCCAACATCGCCCCGCCCGCGCTGATCGAGACGCTGCTGCGCCAAGCCGCCGCGGAGGTTGAGGTGCACCGGTTCGCGCCGCGGTTTCTCATCGGCGAGTGGCGCGAAGTCGTGGACGCGTGGCAGCTCGCGAAGTGGGAAGACTACCGCGATGTCCCCCGGCTCGGTCGCAAGACCCGCATCGGCGGCAAGCAGCGCGAGGTGCTGTGGTCGATTTTCGAGCGCGTGCGGGCTGGTCTTGGCGAACGCAAGGCCGTCACGTGGCCTGATCTCTTCGGTCGTGTTACGGCGCACATCGCCGCCAACAAATCCCCGTTCGATTTCGTCGTCGTCGACGAGGCGCAGGATGTCGGGGTCGCCGAATTACGGTTTCTTGCCTCTCTCGCCGCGGACCAGCCGGATGGCCTGTTCTTCGCCGGCGATCTCGGACAGCGGATCTTCCAGCAGCCGTTTTCGTGGCGGTCTCTCGACGTCGATGTGCGCGGTCGGTCCTCTGCGCTGCGCATCAACTACCGGACCTCGCACCAGATCCGCACTCAAGCCGACCGGTTGCTGCCGTCCACGCTGGCCGATATCGACGGCAATGCCGAGGATCGCCGCGGCACCGTATCGGTATTCAACGGCCCGCCGCCGATAGTCGAGACCTTCGACGATCCGGAACAGGAGGTCGAGGGTATCGGCAAATGGCTCGCCGCTCGGATCGGAGAAGGAGTTGAGCCGCACGAGATTGGCATATTCGTTCGCTCGCCCCGCGAACTTCGCCGGGCGCGAAACGCGGTCAAACAAGCCCGTGTTCAAGCCATCGAAGTCACCGACAGGATCGAGTTCACGCCGGGCAAGGTCTCGATTGGCACGATGCATCTGGCAAAGGGTTTGGAGTTTCGCGCCGTCGCCGTCATGGCCTGCGACGACGAGGTCATCCCGTTGCAGGAGCGCATCGAGAACGTCGCCGACGAGGCCGACCTCGAAGAGGTCTACAACACCGAGCGCCACCTGCTCTACGTCGCCTGCACCCGAGCGCGCGACCACCTGCTCGTCACTGGCGTCAATCCCGCCTCCGAGTTCCTCGAGGATCTCGAAGGCTGACCGCGGGCAACCGGTCACCCGATTCGCCGTGATCGCGTCGGCGCCTTCGATGCGGGCGGCGAGGGCGGCGGCGAGGAAGCGGTCGAGGTCGCCGTCGAGCACCGCGCCGGTGTTGCGAGGTTTCGACGCCGGTGCGCAGATCCTTGACCATCTGGTAGGGCTGCAGGACGTAGGAGCGGATCTGGTGGCCCCAGCCGATGTCGGTCTTGGTGGCGTTGAGCGCGTCGGTCGCCGCCTCGCGCCGCTGCAATTCGGCCTCGTAGAGCCGGGCGCGCAGCATCGCAAAGGCATGCGCGCGGTTCTGGTGCTGCGAGCGCTCGCTCTGGCACTGCACGACGATGCCGCTCGGCAGATGGGTGATGCGCACCGCGCTGTCGGTCTTGTTGACGTGCTGCCCGCCGGCGCCGGACGAGCGGTAGGTGTCGATGCGCAGGTCCTTGTCGTTGATCTCGATCTCGATCTTGTCGTCGACCACCGGGTAGACCCAGGCCGAGGCGAAGCTGGTGTGGCGCCGCGCGTTCGAATCGAAGGGCGAGATGCGCACCAGCCGATGGACGCCGCTTTCGGTCTTCAGCCAGCCATAGGCGTCCGGACCGTTGATCCGGACCGTCGCCGATTTGAACCCGGCCTCTTCGCCGCCGCTCTCCTCGAGCCATTCGACCTTATAGTCGTGCGCCTCGGCCCAGCGGACATACATGCGCAACAGCATTTCGGCCCAATCCTGGGCCTCGGTGCCGCCGGCGCCGGCATGGACTTCGAGATAGCAATCGTTGCCGTCGGCCTCGCCCGAGAGCAGGCTTTCGAGCTCGCGCCGCGCCGCTTCGGCGCGCAGCCTTTCGAGCGCCGCCTCGGCCTCGGCGACCACGGCAGCCTCGCCCTCGGCCTCGCCCAGCTCGATCAGCTCGAGGGTTTCGCCGACCTCGCGCTCGATCCGCCGATAGCTGCCGATCGCCTGGTCGAGCTTGGTGCGCTCGCGCAACAGCTTTTGCGCGGCTGCCGGATCATCCCACAGGCGCGGGTTCTCGGCATGCGCATTCAGCTCGGCAAGGCGCCGGGTTGCGGTCTCCCAGTCAAAGATGCCTCCTCAGCAGCGCCAGCGACTTGCTTATGTCGTCGGCAGCCGCCTGAATTTCGGCGCGCATCGGCTCACTCCAATCGCTCTAATATAGGCCGCCGGTCCCGCTCGCCGGAGCCCCGCGCACCGGCGGCGGCGCGCTTTGGCTACCGCCCGCGACCTCCCCGGTCGAGGCGATCGGCGTCTCGTCCTCACCGGCGACGTGCTGCAATCCGAGATTGCGGTTATGACCAGGCTCGGTCCCTGGCTTATAGGCCTCGTAGATCGCCGACTCGCCGGCGCCGACTGGTAACCCGGTGGCCGCACTGACCCGGTAGAGCCGCATCCCGGGCGGCGTGCGGAATGCCGTCGCGGGCGAATCTTTGAGTGCCGCGATCATAAAGTCGCGAAAGATCGGGGCCGCGACATGGCCGCCGGTCTCGTCGTCACCGAGACTGTCCGGATCGTCATAGCCGACATAAACGCCGGCGACGAGGTCGGGCGAGAACCCGACGAACCAGGCGTCGCGCCAGTCGTTGGTGGTCCCGGTCTTGCCGGCGATCGGTTTGCCCACGGCCTGCACGACCTTCGCGGTGCCGCGCTCCACCACCCCTTGCAGCATTGTGACGATCTGGAAGGCCGAGCCGGGGTCGGCGACCTGCTCGCGGGTATCCGGGATGACCGGCACCGGCTGATGCTGCCATTCGACATCGTTGCAGCCGTCGCACCGTCGTTGATCGGCGCGAAAGATCGTCGCGCCGTTGCGGTCCTGGATGCGATCGATAAAGGTCGGAACAATTCGTTTGCCGCCATTGACCAGCATGCCATAGGCGGCGGTGTGGCGCAGCAATGTCGTCTCGCCGGCGCCGAGCGCCATCGAATATTCGCGCGGCATGTGATCCATGATGCCGAAGCGTTCGACGGTCTCCGCGATCGGCTCCATCCCGATGATCGAAGCAACCCTGGCGGTCACCGCATTGAGTGACTGCTCGAGGGCGACGCGCAGGGGTGTCGGCCCGCGAAACTTCGCCTGATGGTTGAGCCTCGCATAATTTGTCGGTGACCACATCGGCAGCCCCGGGCCTTGCGGGAGCCAGATCGGACCGTCGACCACTAATGTCGACGGCGTGAAACCGTGATCGAGCGCGGTCAGATAGACGAACGGCTTGATCGAGGAGCCGGGCTGCCGTTTGGCCTGGGTCGCCCGATCGAACTGGCTGGTCTCAAAGCTGAACCCGCCGCTGATCGCCAGCACCCGGCCGGTATGCGGGTCCATAGCGACAAGGGCGCCGGAGACTTCCGGTACTTGGCACAAGGTGTAAAGGCCAGCAGCCTTTGTAGCGTTCACCTCCCCCTTCGACCCGTTGACTAGATCGACCATAACGACGTCGCCCGGCTTGACGACGTCGCCGGCGCCGCGTGGCGCAGGACCAAAGCTGCCGTTCTCGTGGCGCGGGCGCGCCCAACGCATCTCGGAGAACGGGATGCGTCCGGATGCGCCATTGGCAAAGCCGATCGTCGCCCCGTCAGGCTCCGTGCGGACGACCATCGCCAGGCGCCATCCGACATCGGTTGTCACTCCGGGAACCGGCAGCGCGGCCAGATGGGCGGCCCAATCTCCCTTCGGATCGATGCGGGCGACCGCGCCGCGCCACCCGCCATGACTGCGTTCGTAGGCAATCAGCCCGGTGCGCAGCGCCTTGTCGGCAGCCGCCTGGAGCCGGGCGTCAAGGCTGGTGCGCACCGACAGCCCCGCGCCGTACAGCACCTTCTCGCCGTAGCGAGCGAGCAGCTCGCGCCGCACCTCCTCGGCGAAATACGGCGCGCGGACTTGTTCGGCGTCCTCGCGATGGCGCAACTCGAGCGGCTGCGCTTCAGCTTGGGCAGCCGCCTCCTGAGTTGCCGCGCCGTCCTCGACCATCCGATCGAGGACCCAATCGCGGCGGGCTTTTGCCGCTTGCGGATAGCGTGCCGGGCTGTAGCGGTTCGGCGCCTTCGGCAGCCCGGCGAGAAAGGCGGACTCGCCAAGCGTCAGCTCGCCCAACGACTTGTCGAAATAGGTCAGCGCTGCGGCGGCCACGCCATAAGCGCCGGAGCCGAGATAGATTTCGTTCAGATAGAGCTCGAGGATCCGGTCCTTCGGCAGCGCCGCCTCGATGCGTGTCGCGAGCAGGATCTCCTTGACTTTGCGTTCGATCGAAATCTCGTTCGACAACAGCATGTTCTTGGCGACCTGCTGGGTAATCGTCGAGGCGCCGACCGGGCGCCGGTTTGCGTGGAACCTGCTCACATCGGTGATGGCAGCGCGCAGGATGGAAACCGGGTCGACGCCATGGTGGCTGTAGAAATTCTTGTCCTCGGCCGCGAGAAAGGCATTGATCAGCGGTTTTGGGATGGCCTGGATCGGCACGAAGATCCGCCGCTCGGTCGCGTACTCGGCAAGGCGCCGGCCATCGCCCGCGTGGACTCGCGTCATGATCGGCGGCTGATAATGCGCAAGCTGCTGGTAATCGGGCAGATCACGACCAAAATACCAAAGTGTGATCCCGATGAAGCCGCAGCCCACGATCGCCAGCAGGACCGCGCAAACAAACAGAAACCGGAAAAGCCTAATCATTCTTGCTGGACGGTTTGCGACCACCTCCATGCCGGCGCCGCGCCGGATCACCATCCGATCCTGAGCCCACGCGGCAGGGCTCTCATATGCGCCATCCGCAAAACCATTCCAAGAATGTTTTGTTTTGAGCAAAGTGGTCCGATTAAGTGCAGCGCTCGCACGAGTGCGCGCGGACCGGACGAAACCGTTGTGGCAGGCCACTTTCCTCTATACAGTGCGAGGCGCGAAGAACCGCCGTTCGCCGATCGGGCGCCGCGCCTGGTGGGGCAATGCGACGCAAGCCCGCAGATTGGCAGCAGCTTGCCTGCCGCCGCGCCGGGTCGCAGCGCCGGGCGATACGGATCGTAGGAACCCGAAGCCGATCAAGGCTCCCCTGACGAGACCCCCATGGCCGATGTTTTCTCATTGCTCGGTGGAATAGCTTCAGGCGCCGGCGGCTTCCTTGTACACAGGATCGCGCCGCCGGCCGATTTTCGCACGGCCGCGGCAGCGCGCCCCGGAGTTATGCCCGAATGGCAAAACGCATGCTCATCGATGCCACTCACCCGGAGGAGACCCGGGTGGTGGTGCTCAACGGCAGTCGTCTCGAAGAATTCGATTTCGAATCATCCACTAAAAAACAAGTAAAAGGCAATATTTATCTTGCAAAAGTAACCCGCGTCGAGCCGTCGCTGCAGGCTGCATTCGTAGATTACGGCAATCACCGACATGGTTTTCTAGCTTTTAGCGAGATCCACGCCGATTACTACAAGATCCCGGTTGGTGACCGAGAGCCGGGCGACGTCGAGCGGATGCACGACGAAGCCGAGATGCAGGAAGCCTCGCCCGAAACGACCGATGGCGAAGGGATCTTGCTGGCCGCAGCGCTGCCGGAACCGGTTCCGGTCCCGGCCGCAGCGGAGGGCAGCGAAGACGAAAGCGCGGAGGCGGCCGTCGACCCTCTACCGCTGCCGTACCCTGAGTTGGAGTCGTCCGGGGCCGCGGAAGCAGCGCCGCCAGAGATGCTTGTCGCGCAGGGCCGCGGCGACAACACCGTGATCGAGCTGCCGTGGGAAGTTTTGCCGCGCGACACGGAGCTCGCTGCGGAACCCGTCATCGAGATCACCCCGACAGCGGCTGCTGCCGAGGTCGATGTAGACGCTTCGACCGGCGCGATGGCGGAATTGCCGCCTGCAACGTACGCGGCCGACGGCCTCGACTCTGCCGAAGGGACGGCGACCACGACCGAGCCGCTCGCCGAGGGCGACAACGAAGCGGGCGAGGCGGTCGAGACGCTCGGCGGTGATGAGTTCGAGGAAGCCGAGCGCCAGCGCTCGCGCACGGTACGGCATTACAAGATCCAGGAGGTGGTCAAGCGCCGGCAGATCATGCTGGTCCAGGTCACCAAGGAAGAGCGCGGCAACAAAGGGGCGGCGCTGACGACCTATCTATCGCTTGCCGGGCGATATTGCGTGCTGATGCCCAACACCGCTCGCGGTGGCGGGGTGTCGCGCAAGATCACCAGCATCAGCGACCGTCGGCGGCTCAAGGATATCCTCGAAGATCTGGATATTCCCGAAGGCATGGGAGTGATCGTGCGGACCGCTGGCGCCGAACGCTCGAAGGCGGAAATCAAGCGCGACTACGAATACCTGCTGCGCCTGTGGAACGAGATCCGCGAGATGACGCTGCGCTCGACCGCGCCGGCCTTGATCTACGAGGAAGGCAACCTGATCAAGCGGTCGATTCGGGATCTCTACACGCGCGATATCGACGAGGTCCTGGTCGAAGGCGAAGAGGGCTAC
The DNA here is from genome assembly GCA_963698995.1 of uncultured Alphaproteobacteria bacterium. Lineage (GTDB taxonomy): Bacteria > Pseudomonadota > Alphaproteobacteria > ATCC43930 > CGMCC-115725 > AP-15. The sequence goes on from CAVOTD010000069.1 coordinate 72,382, forward strand.
CGAACGGCAAAGGCATTCATGAAGATGCTGATGCCGAGCCATGCCAAGCGGGTCCAGCCATACCGCGATCCGCAGATCGGCCTCTTTCACCGCTTTCAGGTCGAAAGCCAGATCGACGCGATCCATTCACCGATCGTCCAACTCCGGTCCGGCGGCTATGTGGTGATCAATCAGACCGAGGCTCTGGTCGCGATCGACGTCAATTCCGGACGCTCGACGCGCGAGCGCAACATCGAGGAGACCGCGGTCCGCACCAATCTCGAAGCGGCCGAGGAAATCGCCCGACAGCTTCGGCTGCGCGACCTCGCCGGACTTATTGTTATCGACTTTATCGACATGGAGGAGCATCGCAATCAGGGGGCCGTCGAACGGCGGCTCAAAGACGCGCTGAAGAACGACCGCGCCCGCATTCAGGTCGGCCGGATCAGCGCGTTCGGCCTTCTGGAAATGTCGCGTCAGCGTCTGCGCCCCTCCCTGGTCGAGACCTCGACCCAGCCCTGTCCGCATTGCGGCGGCACCGGTTTCATCCGCTCGACCGAGTCGACGGCACTCTATGTGCTGCGCTCGATCGAGGAGGAGGGGATGCGGCAGCGCTCGGCGGAGGTTTGCGTCCATGTTCCGATGACGGTCGCGCTTTACATCCTCAACCAGAAGCGCGACTCGCTCGTCCAGCTCGAGGCACGTTACGGAATTCGGGTGCTGGTCGCACGGGACGATACCCTGATTCCGCCGGCCTTCAGGCTGGAACGGCTGCGCGCTTATTCGCCGGCCGAGGCGGCGATCCTGCCGGCTGCACCGTTGACCCAGGCGCCGACACCGGACGAGGACGAGGAAGAAATCGACGAGGCGGCGGAAGTTTCGGGCGCCGAGCAGGAGGGCGAGGCGGAACGCGGGCGATCCCGCCGCCGGCGCCGGCGGCGAACCCGGCGGCACGACGATGAGCCCGCATCTGTTGCGACATCCGCTGCGGCCGCCGAGGAGCATTCGACGGCGGATGAGACCGGGCTTGCGGTCGCCAACGGTCGAAGCCGGGACGACGACGCTGATGACGACGAGGAGAGTGACGCTGAGCGGCGCCGCCGCCGCCGCGGGCGGCGCGGCGGGCGACGCCGCGGGCGGCGCGAGGGCGCCGAACCCAGCTTTGGGGGGTCCCGCCCGGCTTCCGACACGGTCGAGATTCTGCCGGCTCCCGAAGTCGAGGAAAGTCAGCCGATGCTGGTGGAAGCGCATGTGAACTCGCCTGTCAAGTTCGGCACCATTGCCATTGAAACCGCAAGCCTGCCAGCCCTGGCGGGCGATCCGCCGATCACTAGCGAGAGCATCGGTGCGGCGAACGAAAGTGAGCGAGGAAGTGCGGCTTACGTCGCGAACGATGGCGTTGAGGCGCCCCATTCGGTGCCGACCCACGAGGCAGCAGAGGCGGATCGGGCGAACCCGGCGGAAGGGATACCGACCACGGAATCCGAGGCGGGCGTGCCATATGTCAGCGAAACGGAGCGCTTATTCGAAACTGCATCCGCGGCCCCGATGCAAGAGCGCGAGCCGGAGCCGGCGCTGCCGGTTCAAACCGTCACCGAGAAGCCGGCCAACCCGCGCCGTGGCTGGTGGCAGCGACTGATCCAGCCTTAGCCGCTCCTGGCAATCGCCGCGAGAATTCCGCGGCGGCTTGCCCTGCCTTCGCCGTATTTCTATCCTTGAGTGCGGCGGGTAGGTCGAATGCGGCAGCCTCCTACTCGCCATCGTGGAGGCGACCGCGATCGGTCTTTGAAGGCGGCTTCGGTGAATTCTCGACCTTTGGTTCGAACCGCGGCGATCGTTCTGGCGATGTCGCTCGCCTTGGCGCCTCGCGGTGCTGCTGCCGAGAACTTTATTCGCGATACCGAGATCGAGGCCGACATTCGGACGATGGTGACCCCGATCTGGAAGGCGGCGGGTCTCGAGCCGAGCGCCCTGCACGTCTATCTGATCGAAGACAAGCAGCTCAATTCCTTTGTTGCCGGCGGCCAGAACGAATTCATCAATACCGGTTTGGTCATGCGCGCGGAAACGCCGAACCAGCTGCTCGGGGTGCTGGCGCATGAGACCGGCCACATCGCCGGCGGGCATCTGACCCGCGCTCAGGAGGCGATGCGGAACGCCAGCATCGAGGGGATCATCGCGATGGTGCTCGGCGCCGCCGCCACGATAGCAGGAAGAAGCGGCGCTGCGCTGCTGGGGGCAGAAGGGGTCGCGCAACGCGCGTTCATGCAATATTCGGTGACGCAGGAAGCCTCGGCCGACCAGGCCGCGCTGACCTTTCTCGACCGCAGCGGCCAATCCTCACGCGGGCTTTTGCAATTCTTCCAGATCCTGGAGAGCGAAGAGTTGCTCTCCGGTGCACGGCAGGATCCTTATCTGCGCACCCACCCGCTGACCGCCCAGCGCATCGAGTACGTGCGCAATCACGTCGAACATTCGCGCTTCTCGGACGTGCCGGACACGCCGGCCAACATCGAGATGCTCAAACGCATCAAGGTTAAGCTCGGCGCCTTCACCGCACCGCCCTCATCGACGCTGGCGGCCTATCCCGAGACGGACCAATCCGTTCTGGCGCGCTATGCGCGGGCGATTGCGTATTACCGGATCCCGAAACTCGACAAGGCATTGCCGATTATCGACGGGCTGATCCGTGACTATCCGAGGGACCCTTATTTTCGCGAGCTGAAGGGCCAGATGCTGTTCGAGAACGGCCGCATCGCCGATGCGGCGCAGCCGTACGAGGAAGCAGTCCGCCTCGCCCCCGCCGCACCGTTGTTGCGGATCTCGCTCGCTCAGGTCTATGTCGAATCGGACGATCCCAAGATGAACAAACGCGCCATCGCCTACCTCAACGACGCCTTGCGCACCGAGGACAAGGAGACCACCGGCTGGCATTTGCTGGCGACAGCGTATGGCCGCGACAACCAAATGGGGATGGCCGCCTTGGCCTTGGCTGAGGAAGGCCTCTCCGCCGGCAAAAAGAAGGACGCCACCCAGCAGGCCAGCCGCGCGAAGGCATTGCTGTTGAGAAATTCCGCCGGTTACAGCCGCGCCGAGGAAATCCAGCGCGAGGCGGAGAAGATCGAAAATTCCGAATAATCGGGATCGCCCGTATATCTTTTCGATGTAGGAGTTTTCGTCGTAATGCCCTTCCGCCTATCGTTCCTGACCCTGGCGTTCGCGTCAGCGCTTGCCGCTGCCGCGCCGCCTCACGCTCTTGCAGCGGCTGAAATGACAGCTTCCGAGCGGGAGGCAATCGAAAGGGTCATCCACGACTACTTGATGCACAATCCCGACGTTTTGATCGAAGCGCTGCGCGGGGCGGAAGACAAGCTGAACCATGAGGCCGACGCCAAGGCGGCAACAATTCTGAGCGACCGCCGAAGTGAGGTTTTCGATGACCCGGCGACCCCCGTAGGAGGCAATCCGCGGGGCGACGTCACGGTTGTCGAGTTCTTCGATTACCGCTGTCCCTACTGCAAACAGGTATTACCGTCACTGCAGACTGTGCTGAAAGAAGACCGCAAGCTGCGTTTTATCTACAAGGAAATGCCGGTCCTCGGGCCGGCGTCGATCATTGCGGCGCGGGCCGCGCTCGCCGCCCAGCGGCAGGGCAAGTACGAGGCCTTCCACAACGCGATGATGGGGACCAAAGGCCAGATCAATGAGGACACTGTCTACAAGGTCGCGGCTTCAGTTGGACTCGATGTGAACCGCCTGAAGCAGGATATGACGGCGCCAGAAATCGAACACGCGCTGAAGGCCAATCTCGCGCTCGCCGATGCGCTCAATATCCGCGGAACGCCGGGCTTTATCATCGGCCAGCACATCGTCCCCGGCGCGCTCGACCTCGATGCTCTGAGGAGCATGATCGCCGACGCGCGCAAGGGCTAGGGCGAAGTAACACCCCCCTACGTCTCGAAATCCGGCTGGTTGCGCGGTTGTGCCGCTTCGAAGGCCGGCAGCCTGATGCAATTCTGGTAAATGCGGACGAGTGTCGGGTAGGGCGCGAGATCGAGCCGGTATCGCTCGGCATTGACGACCTGTGGCACGAGGGCGATATCGGCCAGGCCCGGTATATCGCCGTGGCAGAAGGCGCCGGTCCGGGTATCTTGGGCAAGGAGCGGCTCGATCGCCTGAAAGCCCGCAGCGATCCAATGATTGTACCAGCTCGCGATCGCCGTCTCGTCATGGCCGAGCTCGTGCGTCAGATAGCGCAGCACACGCAGATTATTGATCGGATGGATGTCGCAGGCGACGATGTCGGCGAGCGCGCGGATTCGCGCCCGATCGGCCGGGTCTTTCGGCAGCAGCGGCGGCTCGGGATGGAGCTCATCGAGATACTCGATGATCGCCAATGATTGAATCACCGTGTGTCCCCCATCCTCCAGCACCGGGACGAGGCCCTGAGGGTTGACGCGGCGGTAACCGGGCTTGCTCTGATCATTACGCCGCAGGTGAATCGCCGCGGTTTCGTAGTCGAGCTTTTTCAGATTGAGGGCGATACGGACGCGGAACGCGGCAGAGGACCGGAAATAGCTGTAGAGCTTCATTGCAGCATCCCTCCTGATCAGCTCTGAGTTCCTCCGCAGTATCGACGGGGAGGAGTCCGCCGTTCAAGCCCATCGCCAAACGCCTTGCCCATCTTGCTGGTTTGGTTGCGTCACCTGCGAAAGCAAGGACGAAACGCCGTCGCGCCACGGGATGTTGTCGGCATGGGGTTCATGCGGGTAGGTTCGATTGCGGGCTCCCGCCGAGCGCTCGGCTGCGAACTAAAAATCGCGGGTTAGTGCGGCGCTCTCACGGAGCTGGCGCGTACCATGGCGGGCGCGAGCGCCGGTAGCGCAAGGCCAGCGAGTTCGCGTTGCAGGGCCGCCTGCACCGCGGGATCGTGGCGCTCCTCGCGCGGGATCGGGATGGCCAATTCGGCCGTCACCCGCCCCGGCGCCGGCGACAGCAGTAGGATGCGGTCGGCGAGCGCGACCGCCTCGGCCGCATCATGGGTGACGTACAGCACGGTCGCCGGGTGGGCGGAGAGGAGACGCAGCAAAAGCGCGCGCAAACGGCGGGCTGCCGCCGAGTTCGAGCGACATGAAAGGTTCGTCGAGCAGCAGGAGGTTGGGCGCGATCGCAAAGGCACGCGCGAGCGCCGCGCGCCGGGCCATCCCGCCTGAAAGCCGGCTTGGATAAAAGCCGGCGACGTCGGCTAGGCCGACCTCGCCGAGCAGCTCATCGACCGCTGCGGCATCGATGTCGCGCGGCAGCACCAGGGCGACATTCTCGCTGACGGTGCGCCACGGCAGCAGGCGGGGGTTCTGGAAGACGTAGCCGATGCGGGGAGCGCCGGCGCCGTCGAAGCGAAGAATGCCCGAGAAGCTGCGATCGATCCCGGCGATGATATTGAGAAGGGTGGACTTGCCGCAGCCCGACGGCCCGGAGAGAACGCAAAACTCGTTTGGCCGGATGCGCGCTTGCAGACAGCTGATGGCGGTTACCGCGCGTTGGCCGCTTTGTGCGGGGAAACGCTTCTCGGCGATATCGAGTGTAATCCCGATGGTCATCTCCGCCACCGCAGCAAATGCCGTTCAAGCGGCAGCAGAATGCACCACTCGATCGCTAGGACCACCGCGACAAAAGCCAATGCGTAGGCGATCAGCCGTCTGATATCGAACAGCTGGAAAAAGACCTGGATCTCGTAGCCGATCCCGTCGGACCGGCCGAGGAGCTCGACGACCAGCACGATCTTCCAGATCAAGGCGAGACCCGACCGCGAGGCGACCAAGAAATAAGGCGACAACTGCGGCAGAACGACATGCCGCAGAGTGCGCCAAGCGCCGAGACGGAAGCTGCGTGCCATCCCGGCAAGCTCGCGATCGAGAGTGCGGGCGCCTTCGCGCAAAGTCACGACCACCGTGGGCAGCTTACTGAGCGCGACGGCCGTGATTGCTGCAGCTTCGGTCAGCCCGAACCAGATGTATAGGAGCACCGCGATGACGAGGGCCGGCAGGTTGAGAAACAGCACGAGCCAGCTGTCGAGCAGCGTGTCGAGGGCGCGGACCAAACCCATCGCAATGCCGATTGCGCTGCCGGCAACAATCGCCGCGGCGAAGGCGATGGCAACCCGCAGCAGGGTGGCGCCAAGATGGTGGAGCAACTCGCCGTGCGCGGCCTCGTCGGCCAGCGTCTCCAGCACCGCCCCTGCCCCGGGGAACAACCGGCTGTGGACGAGCCGCGCCGCCGCTTCCCAAATGGCGATCAGGAGCAGCAGCGAGATTGCCCGCCCGGCAAGCGCGACCGAAAACGGCGCCATTCGAGCCTCGTCAAAACCCGACACCGGAAAAAAAGGTCCCCGGTGCGAGCTCCCGGCTCGGCCCGACCAGGGTGGGGCCGCCGAGCTCCGCGAGAAGCCGATAGAGCCGCGCCGCGGCCTCCGTCTCGTCTGCGGACCAATCCCGAGCCATACCATGGCGATAGGCGTCGCGCAATTTGGCAAGCTCCAGCGCGTCACGGGCTCCGGTTAGCGCAGCGCTATCCTCCCATTCGGCATCCGACGTCGCGAGGATAGTCTTCGCTTCTCGACTGGCCCTGAGAAATCCGTCGAGTGCGGTACGATTCTCGGCCGCCCAGCGGGCCGAAAAGACATAGCCTGTGAACGGCAAATTTCTCGGGATGCCGAGGCCCGCAAGCGCATCGCCGATCGTGAGGACCCGTCTCATCCCGCGCGCCTCGAGTTTGGCGGCGAAGGGCCAATAGGTCAGCACCGCGTCGAGCCGCCCCACTGCGAGCTCCTCGCTCAACAGCGGCGGCGCGCCGAAGCTCTTGTCAACCGTTGCGCCGAGGTCGAGGGTAAAGCGCGAGCGCGCCCAGAGCTGCAGGATGAGCCAGCTCTTGTCAAGGGCGCTGCCCGCTATCCCGAGCCGGCGTCCGACAAGATCGGGAATGTCTCGTATCGGCGAGGCCGCCGGCACGACCAGAGAGCCGATCGCGCTCGAGAAGGGAACGAAAGTCAGATCCGCACCGGCGGCCCTTTGCCGCGACACCCACAACCAGTCGGACACGATCATATCGACGCGCCCGGCCTGCAACGCCAGTTGCGCCGCCGGCGCACCCGCCAGCTCCAGGGCCTCGATGTGAATGCCGTTTTTTTCGCCGAGACCGTGGCGGGCAATGACGTTGATTTCCCAGCTCAATGTGCCGTAGCGCAGTGACCCGATACGGACAGTCGGCTCGGCGCCCGCTGCCCCGCCGATCAGTGCGACCAGAGCAAGGACCACACAAAAGGAACGGAACAGCATGAGTTGGAGCTTAGCAACACTGTTCCGGCCAGGCACCCAGGCTTGTCCCCGTCGGTAGTAGAGGGGGTGATCAACGGCTTTGGAGGAATGGCTCAATAAACGACGACGCTGCGGATCGATTCGCCCGCATGCATCAGGTCGAAACCCTTGTTGATTTCGTCGAGCGGCAGCTTATGGGTGATCAGATCGTCGATATTGATCTTCTTCTCCATGTACCAGTCGACAATTTTCGGCACGTCGGTGCGACCCCGAGCGCCGCCGAACGCGGTTCCCTTCCACACCCGGCCGGTGACCAGCTGAAACGGTCTGGTCGAGATTTCCTGGCCGGCCCCGGCAACGCCGATGATGACGCTGACGCCCCAGCCGCGGTGGCAACATTCGAGCGCCTGGCGCATGACCCCGACATTGCCGATACACTCGAAGCTGTAATCGGCGCCGCCATTGGTCAGGTTGACGAGATAGGGGACGAGGTCGCCCGCGACCTCCTTGGGGTTGACGAAATGGGTCATCCCGAACTTTTCGGCCAATGGCTGTCGGCCGGGGTTGAGGTCGACCCCGACGATCATGTCGGCGCCGGCCATCCGGCAGCCCTGGATCACGTTGAGCCCGATCCCGCCAAGGCCGAAGACGACAACATTGGCGCCGGGCTCGACTTTGGCCGTGTTAATCACCGCGCCGATGCCGGTGGTGACCCCGCAGCCGATATAGCAGACCTTGTCGAAGGGTGCGTCCTCGCGGATTTTCGCAACTGCAATTTCGGGCAGCACGGTGAAGTTCGAGAAAGTCGAAGTGCCCATATAGTGGTGGATCTTGGCGCCGCCGAGGGAGAAGCGGCTGGTGCCGTCGGGCATCACCCCTTGACCTTGCGTCGCCCGGATAGCGACGCAGAGATTGGTCTTGCGGGACAGGCAATACTCGCAGCGCCGGCATTCGGGGGTGTAGAGCGGGATCACGTGATCACCCTTCGCGAGGCTGGTCACCCCGCGCCCGACATCGACGACGATGCCGGCGCCTTCGTGGCCGAGGATCGCCGGAAACAGCCCCTCCGGATCAGCGCCGGACAAAGTGAACTCGTCGGTGTGGCAGATGCCGGTGGCCTTGATCTCGACGAGGACCTCACCGTCCTTCGGACCGTCGAGCTGCACGGTCTCGATCTTGAGGGGCTCTCCGGCCTTGAAAGCGACAGCAGCGCGCGTCTCCAAATCCGCCTCCCTGGGTTCGAGTTATCTGGGTTTCGAATTACGACGCCGAGCGTTTATGCTCAAAGGCGCTTATCGCATTTGCGCGCTGATTACCACAAGAGCCGCCGCGAACAGACACTGCGTTGCTCCGAGTGGCCTTGTTTGCGCAGCTTCTCGATGAGAAGAAAGCGAACGCCCCATGAAACTGTATCCGCCGAGAGGAAGAATGCGGTTTCGGATGCCATGCCCCGTCTTGCAGCATTTTGCTGGCACTCGTCGCGGACCCGTCCGGCGGTCGCCGCCGATATCGACGCTGGCAAAGCGGAATTCAAGAAATGCGCGCTGTGCCATACCATCGAGGCCGGAAAGAACAAGGTCGGACCGAGCCTGTTCGGCGTCCTCGGCCGCAAATCCGCGAGCGTCGAGAACTACAATTATTCTGACGCAATGAAGAAATTCGACCACACTTGGGATCCGCAGACCCTCGATACCTATCTGACAGACCCGCGGGCGACGGTGCCTGGAACCAAAATGATCTTTCCCGGCATCAAGGACGAGAAGGAGCGGCAAGACGTTATCGCCTATCTCGAAACGCTGAAATGAGGTGTCCGGCTCCCCGCTCGACGGGACAGCGGGTGCAGATATTTAAGCGGCCGAACATCTCGTTGCTGCTACTGGTCCTAACCTTCACTGCCGGAGTGGGGATGGCCAGAGCCGGTACCGGTGAGGAGGCGGTGCAGATCGGCTGGCTGTCGCAGGCGATCAACCGGACCTTGCCGCTCTCCTATCTTGACCAGCCACCGCACGATGAAGGTATCCAGGGCGCTCGGCTCGGCATCGCCGACAACCAGACCACCGGCCATTTCACCGGCCAATCCTTCGCGCTCGTCGAGGCGATCGTACCGGAGAACGGCGATCTCGCCGCCGGCCTACGCGAGCTCGCGGCAAAAGGCGTCCGCCTGATCGTGACCGACCTCGCGGCGCCGACGCTGCTGTCGATCGCCGGCGCGCCCGAGGCCGGCGCGCTGACATTCTTCAACACCGGCGCGGCAGACGATCGGCTGCGCGGCATCGACTGCCGCGCCAATATCCTGCACCTGCCGCCGAGCCGGGCGATGCTGGCCGACGCGCTCGTGCAATATCTTGTCGTCAAGCGCTGGCCAGACATTCTGCTGGTCACCGGGCATGGCGAGGCCGACCGCGAATTGGCCGGCGACATCCGCCATGCCGCGCAAAAGTTTCAGGCGCGCATCGTCGAGGAGAAACCCTGGACCTTTATCCCGGGGGCGCGCCGGACCGATACCGGCCATTTTGCCATCCAGGCCGAGGTCGCGCGGTTTACCCAGGGCATCGGCTACGACGTTCTGGTGGTTGCCGACGAAGCGGACGAGTTCGGCGACGAGCTGTCCTACCGCACCTTCGATCCGCGGCCCGTGGCCGGGACCCAGGGCCTGGTTCCGACCGCCTGGGCGCGGCCGCATCAGCAATGGGGTGCGACGCAGTTGCAGAACCGCTTTCTGCGCCAGGCAAATCGCTGGATGACCGACCGCGACTACGCCGCCTGGATGGCGGTCCGGGCGATCGGCGAAGCGGCGGCACGCTCCAAATCGACCGACCCCGCCGCCATCGTCGCCTTCATGCGCAGCGACCGCTTCGAGCTCGCTGCCTTCAAGGGCGCCCGCCTCAGCTTCCGCTCCTGGGACGGCCAGCTGCGCCAGCCGGTTCTGCTCGCCGATGCCCACTCGCTGGTCTCGGTGTCGCCGCAGCCCGGTTTCCTGCACCAATTCTCCGAACTCGACACGCTCGGAATCGACCAGCCGGAGACAAAATGCCGAATGGGTTGATCGCGAGTCTCGGCGGTCGCCTGGCTCTGCGCAGGCCAGCTCGCGTCGGCCGACACGATCTATGTTTCGAACGAGAAGGACAACACGATCACCGTCGTCGATGGCACGACCCTCGCACCGGTCAAGACGATCCCGGTCGGCCAGCGCCCGCGCGGCATCTTGCTCTCGAAGAGACGCGAAAATCGCTCTATATCTGCGCCAGCGACAGCGATCACATCGAAGTGCTGGACCTCGGCACCAACCAGGTGGTCCGCACTTTGCCGAGCGGTCCCGACCCGGAGTTTTTCGCGATCGATCCGGCGGGCCGACTGCTCTATGTCGCCAATGAGGACAGCAATCTGGTGACCGTCGTGGATATCGATAGGGGCGAGGTCGTGGCCGAGATCCCGGTCGGCGTCGAGCCGGAAGGCATGGGCATCAGCCCGGACGGGAAATACCTGGTCAATACCTCCGAAACCACGAACATGGCGCATGTCATCGACACCACGACACGCCAAGTGGTCGCCAACGTGCTCGTCGACAGCCGCCCGCGCCGCGCTGAATGGACGACCGACGGCGCGCAGTTCTGGGTGTCGGCCGAAATCGGCGGCACGGTCAGTGTCATCGATGCCGCCAAACGTCAGATTGTCCAACGCATCGTTTTTGCCGTTCCCGGCGTGCCGAACGAGGCGATCCAGCCGGTCGGGATCGCGATCACCCGTGATCGCAAGCTCGCCTTTGTCGCGCTCGGGCCGGCCAACCGCGTTGCCGTGATCGACGCGCAGAGTTATGAGGTCATGCGCTACCTCTTGGTCGGCCAACGCGTATGGAGCCTCGCCTTCAACCCGGATCAGAGCCGGGTCTACACGACAAACGGGGTCAGCAACGACATCTCGGTGATCGACGTCGGATCGCTCAAAGTCATCAAATCGGTTCCGGTCGGCCAAGCTCCCTGGGGCGTCGTGTCCCGCCCATGAGACGGACCTCGTGACAGGCGTTCCTGCGTTCTCGGTCGAGGGGCTCGGACATCGCTTCGGGCAGCGGCGGGTGCTGAAAGATGTTAGCTTCACGATTGCGCCCGGCGATTTTACCGTGCTGCTCGGCCTGAACGGCGCTGGCAAGACGACGCTGTTCTCGCTTGCCACCCGGCTCTATGCCCAGGCTGAGGGCACGATCCGCATCTTTGGCATGGACATCCGCGAACGGGCATCGCAATGCCTGCGGCAGATGGGGATCGTCTTTCAGCAGCCGACGCTCGATCTCGATCTCTCGGTCGAGCAGAACCTCTACTACCATGCGGCGTTGCACGGCCTCGCGCATCGCGATGCAGCGCAGCGGATCGCCGCCGAAGTGGGACGCGTCGGGCTCGCCGAGCAGCGCCGCGACAAGGTGCGCCGGCTGAGCGGCGGCCAACGCCGGCGGGTCGAGATCGCTCGTGCCCTCTTGCACCGGCCGCGCCTGCTGTTGCTCGACGAACCGACGGTCGGCCTCGATATCGCCAGCCGGCAGTTTATGCTGGACCATGTCCGCGGACTGTGCCGCGAGCAAAACATCGCCGCGCTATGGGCCACGCACCTGATCGACGAGGTCGGTGAGGGCGCGCAAGTCGTCGTGCTGCACAAGGGCGAGGTGCTGGCCGACGGCGCCGCCGCCCAGCTGCTCGGCCAAATGCGGGCGCCCTCGATGCGCGCCGTATTCGAAACCCTGGTGCAGGAGCGCGAGGCGGCATGAGGCCGATTCATTACCTGCGCTGCCTCGCCGGCATCGCGATGCGCGAATGGCTGCGCTTTATGAACCAGCGCGGCCGCTTCTTTTCCGCCTTGGTGCGGCCGCTGGTCTGGCTGGCGATCTTCGCCACCGGGTTCCACTTCGTGCTCGGCGTGTCGATCATCCCGCCTTACGAGACCTATATTCCTTACGCGGTCTACATCGCCCCGGGTCTGATCGCGATGATCCTGATGTTCAACGGCATGCTGAGCTCGCTGTCGATGGTCTACGACCGCGAGATGGGGAGCATGCGGATCCTGATGGTCAGTCCGCTGCCGCGCTGGTTCCTGTTGACCGCGAAGCTGCTCGCCGGGGTCATCGTTTCGGTCTTGCAGGCCTACGCCTTCCTGGCGATCGCCCTGATTTGGGAGATCGAGCCGCCCTGGTACGGCTACTTCGCGGTGCTTCCGGCGCTGATCCTGTCGGGACTGATGCTGGGTGCGCTCGGATTGCTGCTCTCCTCGGCAATCCGCCAGCTCGAGAATTTCGCCAGCGTCATGAATTTCGTGATCTTCCCGATGTTCTTCGCGTCCTCGGCGCTCTATCCGCTGTGGCACGTCAAGGAAGCGAGCCTCCTCCTCTACCGGATCTGCGAGGTCAACCCGTTCACTCATGCCGTCGAGCTGATCCGCTTCGCGCTCTACGGCCGGCTCGAACCGGTCTCGGCGGTCGTATTGATCGCCGCGACCGCAATCTTCCTGACCCTTGCAGTCTATGGCTATGACCCGGCCAAGGGCCTGATGGCGCGCCGCACGGCGGAATAAGGGCCGACATGCGCTGTGGCGCGTCTTGGTTCGGGTCAACGATGTTGGCCTTAGCCTGTGCCGGAGCCGTTCAGGCGTGGGCGGCGACGCCGCGGGGGGAGGATCCGGATTGGCCTTGTCAGCAGCGGCTGGTGCCGACGCTGACTGCAGCTGCGTACTGGAATGGGCCGCTGGCTGAGACCCTTGGCGACTGGCAGGCCGATCCCGAGATCGCCGATTTTGTTCGCCGTCTCGCGCCCCGGCGGGTTTCGACAGAGGACGGGTTGTCCGAGATTGCGGCCCTGGCACGAGCGTTGTCGGGCAATCGGCCGCGCCGGCTCGCCCTCATTTTTCACGGGCTCCTCGAAGAGACGGACCGCGAGCGCGCTGCCTTGATCCAACAGCTCAAGCAGATCGGGCGGCGGCAGCGCGAACTCGCCGATCGCGTCGCCCAGCTCGCGGCCGAGCTCGATGCCATCCCGCCCGATGCCGCCGGCGACGCCTCCGCCAGGCGCGTCGATCTGCAGCAGCGTCACGATTTCACGGCGCGCAATTTCGAAGAGATCCAACGCACGATCCGCTATGCCTGCGAGCTCCCAGTCGAGCTCGATGCTCGGCTCGGAGCCTGGGCACGGGCATTGCAACGAGCTGCCTCCGAGTGAGCGTTAGGGTCGGCTCGGCGTCGTTAGTCCCTTCACCGTGTCGAGGCCGCGGACGTTCGTTAAGACCGCACGGCCGAGATCGGCTTCGGTTGCATCGGCGCCCGTCAGATCGGCGTCGGTCAGATCGGCGCCCGAAAGATCGGCCGCGGTCAAATTGGCGCCGCTCAGGACGGCCCCAGTCATGTTGGCAAAACGCATCAGAGCGAAGCCGAGATCCGCCTTTGAAAAATTGGCCCCGGATAAATTAGAGCCCGAAAGATCGGTCCTCATTAATCCCATGGACTGGTTTCTCAGATCCGGCGCCATCCGTGCGCCGGTGAAATCGGCTCCGCTCAGATCGAACCGGCTCAGCCGGGCGATGATATGCGCGCCCGAAAACTTGGCGCCTTTGAAAATCGGCGCCTCGGCCAGGGAGATCTCCAGACCGGACGAGACGACCAGGCCGAGGAGGCTGGCGTTCGACAGATCGGCATTCGTAAAATTCGCCCGCATGATCCACGCCAGATCCAACTTGGCCCCGGAAAGATTGGCGCCCGAAATATTCGCGCCATCGAGTTTCGCGCCAAAGAGGTTTGCCCCGGACAGGTTCGCCCGTCTGAAGTCGACTTTGCTCAGATCGAGGTTTTCGAGGGATTTTCCGGACAAGTCAGCGGGCTTATCGGGCGGCGCCGCCGACAGGATCGCACGCACCTGCTCGGCGCTGAGATCCGCCCCCAGCGCAGACCGAAGCGAAACTGCGAGGATCACGCACACGAAGTTGAGCAATCTAGCCATCGGGTTTGCTCTGTCAGGGACCGGCGAGCTCGCCCTGCTCATCGAGCAGCGGAACGCCGTAATCGCGCAGGATCGCCGTAATCTCCGTCTGGCGCTTGAGAATGGCGGCGTTTATGCGTCGGCGCCATTCGCGCTCGTTCGCGCGGACGCCCATCGCGATATGATAGGCCATGCGAGCCACACCAGGCTCAGTTTTGAGGGGAACCAAGGTCAGCGGCAACGCGTCATGCTTGCGGTAATAGCCGACGATCGGTCCCCACAAAAAGCCGACATCGATGGTGCCGTCGACGACATCCTGGACCATCTCATGGGTCGGGGATTCGGCGCGGGTATCGACGCTCAGGGCATAGGGCTTGGTGAGAGACATCAAATCGTAGCGCACGAGGAGATCAGAAGGCGGCGTTCCGGCGACCACCCCGAGGTGCAAACTTGCCAGCTGGGGATCTTGCAGACCCTCAAAGTCACGACCTTGGTCCGAGCGGTAGAACATCACATAAGTGGTGAAGTAGTAGGGGTTTGTCGTCTGCATGATCTCGTCGCCCGCGACCGTGCCCATCACCAGATCGCAGAGATGCGTGCGCAGCGTATTGCGCACGAACCCAATAACTTGCGGAAACCACGCGTAATCGACTTTGCGGCCGAGCTCAGCCCCGATCAATTCAGCGATCTTGTTTTCGAATCCCTCTTTTTTTTCGTCCGAGAACGGAAGATTACTGGGATCGGCGCAGACTTTGAGCAGGCTGGGATCGATGAGCTCAGGGATTTGGGCGGCGGCCGTTCTACTGCCGCAAATGAGAAGCGCGGCAAACAGCGTCTCGATAGAGCGTCGCCACATGCTCTCTAACCGCCGATGCGGGGCGGGCGGCCACGTCCCAATACCCCATCAGCGCGCGCCTTTAGGTAGGCCCAAATGTCGTCGAGATAGGTGACCACGTCCTCGACTTCGCCGAAGGGCGGCATCACATTGGTGTTGGCGGTGTTGACGTTCGTTCGGCCATTGACGACGACCTCGTTGAACTCGTCCTGGGTCAAGTGCTTGACCGATTCCACGAGGTCCGGCCCGTACGAGCTGCCCGCCCCGTCCGGCCCGTGGCACCGCAGACAGGATTCTGTGTAGCGGCGCCAGCCGTTGAAGGTCTTCTTGTCGACCTTCCCGTCCTCGACCGTATAAGGCGGTTTGACCGCCTGATCGCTCTCCGCAGCCAATGCCAAACCCGTTCCCAGAATGAGGGCGACAATGGCACAAGTGATGGGCGGCCACACGATCATTCGTGATCCTTTCAAAACTTGCATTGGGGCCGATGCCGAACAAAAAGGGCCGACCTCCCGGCGGGAGATGCCGGCCCTGCTCCGTGCCCGGCCTATCCGGCGATTATTCGGGGAGACCGAACACCGTCAGAACGCCGCCCAGCTGGGTGTAGTTGGCAAGCGCCTTGTAGGCGCCCACGGCGCCGAGGCCAGCCGTGTCAATCATATGCTCGGTCTGCGTCGGCGTGTGAGTGCCGCTCACATCATGGTGCCATTCTTCGGCGGCGGGCGCCTGGGTCAACCCGGCCGCCATGCCAATGCCCGCCCATCCGCCGACGCCGGACAGTACCGCTATGTACTGCTTGCCGCCATGGGTGAAGGTGTTGACATTGCCGATGATCCCGGACGGAGTCTTGAACCGGTAGAGCTCCTTGCCGGTCTGCATGTCGACCGCCTTCAGATAACCTTCGAGAGTGCCATAGAAGACGACGTCGCCGGCCGTGGCCAGAGCGCCCGACCACACCGAGAACGGTTCCGGATCGGACCAGACGATCTTGCCCGCGCTCGGATCCCAGGCGATGAAGTTGCCGAGGTTACTGTCGCCCTTCGGTGGATACATATCCACTGTCGCACCGACATAGGGTTGACCGGCCGTATACGACACCTTGAAGGGCTCGTAATCCATGCAGACATGGTTGGTCGGCACGTAGAAGAGACCGGTCTTCGGCGAAAAGGCCGCCGGCTGCTGGTCTTTCGAGCCGAGCGCCGCCGGGCAAACGTTTTGGTAGTTGTGGTCCTCTCCCTGCGAGCCCGGCGCATATTGGGCGACCACCTGAGGCCGGCCTGTCTGCATGTCTACCTTGGAAGCCCAGTTGACCTTGGGATCGAATTTCTCCGCCACTAGCAACGCCCCGGTTTCGCGGTTGAGCGTGTAGCCGAAGCCGTTCCGGTCGAAGTGCACGAGCGCCTTGGTC
Organism: uncultured Alphaproteobacteria bacterium; assembly: GCA_963698995.1. Taxonomy (GTDB): domain Bacteria; phylum Pseudomonadota; class Alphaproteobacteria; order ATCC43930; family CGMCC-115725; genus AP-15. The sequence goes on from CAVOTD010000069.1 coordinate 88,867, forward strand.
GGCTGGCCCTTCACGTTGATGTCGACCAGGATCATCTCGTTGACGCCGTCGTAGTCCCATTGGTCGTGCGGCGTCATCTGGTAGACCCATTTGGCGATGCCGGTATCGGGGTTACGGGCGAAAACGGTCATGGACCATTTATTGTCGCCCGGCCGCTGCACGGGATTCCAGGTGCTGGGATTGCCCGAGCCGTAATAGATCAAGTTGAGCTGCGGATCATAGGAGATCCAACCCCAGGTATCGCCGCCGCCGATCTTCCACTGATCGCCTTGCCAGGTCTTCAGCGACGAAGTCCTTGCCGACCGGCTTGCCGAGCTCGGTCGTGTTGGCGTCGAACAGGATCTGGTCGTCGGGTCCTTGCGAATAGGCCCGCCAGGCCTTTGATCCGTCCTTGATGTTATAGGCCGTGACGTGCCCTGGGACGCCGTACTCGCCGCCGCTGATGCCGACGAGCACCTTGTCCTTGACGACCAACGGGGCGCTCGTGGCAGTTTCGGCCTTCTTTGGATCGCCATTTTTGACGCTCCAAAGCTCCTTGCCCGTCTTCGCGTCGAGCGCCACGAGCGTCGTATCGGCCTGATTGAAGAAGATCCTACCGTCGGCATAGGCGACGCCGCGATTGACCGTGTCGCAGCACATTACCGCGATGACGGTCGGATCCTGTCTTGGTTCATATTTCCACAGAATGCGCCCGTTGTTGTTGAGATCGAGCGCGAACACGTTGTTCGGGAACGGTGTCGAGATATACATGACGTCCCCGACGACCAGCGGTCCGCCCTCGTGACCGCGCAACACGCCGGTCGAGAACGTCCACAACGGGCGAAGGTTCTTGACGTTGTCCTTGTTGATCTTGTTCAGCTGGCTATAGCGCGTATTGGCATAGTCGCCGCTCGGGATGACCCACTGGTTGGGGTCTTTCGAGAGCTTGATGAGCTCGTCATTGGCACTGGCACCGCCTGCCAGAAGAACGAGCACAGGCGCAGCGATCCACAAACGGAATGATTTCATCCCCTTCGTCCCTCCCAGATTGGTTCAGTGGCGCCCTCCGCCGGTTTCGGAGGCTATTGCGCGGATGCTATTTCACTTCCGCGTTTACCACAAGTAGGCCCAAGACGGGCGAGAGCATGCCCGCGGAGCAGTCTTATGCCGGATCCTGCCGCGGCACATTGCGCTCGCATCGCCAGCGCGCCAGCATCCATTTCGGATGCTCGGCCAACCATTCCGAGGCGTAGCGCTGGCCCCTGACCAGACAGGCCTGCAACGAAAGATCTTCGATCGGCCGCTGCTCGGTGCAGGATGTCGGCGCCGCATGGAGGCAAAAGACGAGCACGAGTACGGTCACTGGCATCCTTTCACCGTGGAGCCTGCAGGGAAAACGGTCTCCCCGGGCACTCAATCGGTATAACCTAACGAGATTATGGAAACGGCAACTTTCCGTTTCGCGGCTATCGCCATCGGCGCGCTGCTGGCCGCCCAAGCGGGCCTCGCCCTCGGCGCAGGACCGAACCAGGCCAACGGCAATGACTATCCCACTGCGGCGCGGGCGGATTACGTGATCGGGTGCATGGCGGCGAACGGCAACACGCGGGAAGCGTTGCTCAAATGCTCCTGCGCGATCGACACGATCGCCGGGCTGGTGCCGTATGCCCGTTACGAGCGGGCGGAAACCGCGCTCAGCCTGCAGGCCGGCGGCGGGGTCGGCGGACGGGTCGGCCTGTTCCGCGATCCGCCGCAGATCAAGGCTGTCATCGAAGAGCTGCGCAAGGCCCAGGCCGAGGCTAATCTTCAGTGCCGGTGAGCGTTATGACCGCGACCCCGATCACATCTGGGGCGACGCCGGAACCGGCCAGTTTTGGCTGAAATGGCGCTGGCTGCTGTCGAGGATCTCCGCCTTGATCACCCCCGAAGCCGCCGGGTCGGCCGTGCGGAAGCTGAAGTTGAAGCTCGGATCCTCGCTGATCGCGATATCCGATTCGAGCCGGAATACGGATTGGCCGTTATAGGTGACCTCCAGGCTTTGCATAAAATCGGCCGGGACGAGATTGCGCGTCAGCTGGTCGATTTGCAGACCTGAGTTGTTCGGATGACTGACCAATAGCTTGACCGCGATCGGGGCATCCGGGTTGCGTCGCTCGGCCATCGTCAATTTCATCTTGCCGAGCCGTTCGAGGGCGAGGGCCTGGTCCTTCCCGGCCGGCGCCGAGCAGCCGCCGGCCGCCTTGATGAACCGCGCGGTTGCGTAAAGCCGACCGTCTGCGGTCTCGGCAACAGCGTGAACGTAGGTGTAATCATCGATCCGCACGCGCGTCGCGATCTCCCTCGCATCGGCCAGCGGCCCCAGCACGAAATGCGCCGTGAGCGGCGAAGGATTGTCGTCGATAACCAGGTAGAGCCCACGGATTTCGGGGCGGAGCGTGTCGGCGACGCGGATCGCTACCGGCACGATGGCCGCGTCCTCGGCGCGCGCCGGCGCATCGATCGCGATACGGTCACCGGCATCTTCGACGACCCGATCGCCAAAGATCGCATGCCGCAAATCGGACCAGCGCACCGCGCGCTCCGCCTCGCTCGGCTCGGCGCCCGCTGGGCCGGCGACGGTGAAAAGCGCCAACAGGAGCGCGAAAACGGCCGGAGCGAAGATCGACGGGGTCACTCCCATTCGAGCTCCTTATAGCTCGCCGTGACATTGCGCGGGTGGTAACGAGCACCGTCGGCGTCATGACCTCGGTGCCGCTCGCCATCTCGCCGAGAGCGTCGCGCAACCTGCGCAAATAGTAGTCACCGCGCTGAGCAAGCGCGCCCGGCAGCTTGGCATGGCCGACGAATTCGGGGTGATCGTCTCGAAACGCGGCGGCGCCAAAAATGTGGTCGGGATGGACATGGGTCAAGATCACATAGCGGATCGGCTGATCGGTGCGGGCGCGTATTGCGGCGCGGAGCGCGACGCCCTCTACGAAGCTGCCGCCGGGATCGATGACCGCGACCGCGTCGCCGCCGACAATAAAGCCGATATTGGCGATTCCGTCTTCGTTTGCGGAAGACGCCTCCTCATGCACCCCTTGGTGAACGAATACCCCTGCGGCGATTTCCGTCACCGGCAGCGGCGCCGTCTCGGCATGAGCCATGGCCGTCGCCAGAACGATGGCGGCCAAAACCCCCGCGGACTGCATCATCAGCCGAATTGAACTCGGCGCCCCTCGCTTGGCGATCGGCAGCGAAACGACGAAGGCTGATGCGCGCACCCCCTATATTTGCACGCTTTGCAGCGGGTGTGCGCTGCTCCGGCGGTAGTGGAGCCGCTATCGCGGTGACGGCGCATAGGTCGGGCTGCTCGATCCAGTGGCTCCGGTCTCGTCATTGTTGCGGTCGGCGATGAGGCAAATCTCACTCCGAAGACGCCGGCCTATTTCGTGTTGAACTTGCACACGAGCTATCAGCTTACCCCCAACCTGCAGCTCTTCGGCTTACTGCAAAACGCGTTCAACACGACCTATTATACATTCGGCATCTTGTCGCCGACCTCCTCGGTTTTAATCGCCCAGGTCCCGGGTGCCGCCAACCCGCGCAGCTACAGCCCGGCCGCTCCGATCGCCGGGACCGTTGGTGTCCGTCTCACATTCTGACCGTTGCGGCGCCTTTATTAAGGTGTGTCGCCGCGCCCGCGGCTTCGGAGCCGCCCATTCTGGTGGATTACCAGCATGACCGCCGCACCGTTAAAGGCCTCGTCGATGTGGCGCGTGACGGCTATTTATGGGAGCTTGAGCGCACCGCCGACAAGCTCAACTTCGTCGATGGCGATCCCTTAGTAAAACAGAATTTTTTCCAGAGACTCGCCCCCAAGACGGGGCGTCCCAATGCCGATCCGGTAAGGCAGCCGTGCAATCCGGCTGGGGCGTTGATGCCGCGCGCGTGCAAACCCGGCTCAATCTCGTGCGTCCGCACCAGTTCCCCGAGGTGCCGCAAGGCGGCTCAGTGTGGGTGTTCACGGTCGACTGACAGTTGCCGTCAAGCCGGCTGCAGACCGCGGGCAGGTTCGACAACCCTGGTCGACGGCAGGGCTACCGTTACCGTCGTCCCGCGTCCCTTCTCGCTTGCGATGCGAAGCGAACCGCCATGCAGCTCGGCCAGTCGGCGGGCCAGCGGGAGTCCGAGGCCGGTGCCCTCATGCTGGCGAGCCAGACCGGTATCCACTTGGCCGAAAAGCTCCAGCGCTACGTCGATCTCGGCTGCTGTCATTCCGCACCCGGTGTCGCGCACGACAAATTCGATGCCGCCGTCGGTAGCGCGCCGCACCGCCAGGTTGATCGAGCCGCCGAGCTCGGTGAATTTGATCGCGTTGGACAGCAGATTGAGCAGGATCTCGGTCAAACGTGTCAGATCCGCCGTCAGCCGTGGTGCGTTTTCTTCAATCTCAACCGATAGGGTCAGCAACCCGGCGGCTGCTCTATCCTTGACCAACGCGATGCAGCTGTCGACCAACCGGCGCGGGTCGATGGGCTCTTCGTCGAGCTCCAGTTTTCCGGCGTCGATCCGCGCCAGATCGAGAATCTCGTTGATGACGTGCAGAAGATGTCCGCCGCTTTGGCGAATGAGACCGACATATTCGGTCTGCCGCGACCGGAGGGGCCCGGCAATCCCATTCTCCAGCACCTCCGAGAAGCCGAGGATCGCATTCAGCGGCGTGCGCAGCTCATGGCTCATATTGGCGAGGAATTGCGATTTGGCGAGGTTGGCCGCCTCGGCTATTGCCTTGGCCTCGCGCAACGCGCGCTCGGCCAGCACTTTCTCGGTAATGTCGCGCGCCGTGCCGCGGTAGCCGAGAAACCGCCCCGCCTGATCAAAGAACGGATTGCCGCTGACCGAGATGATGCGTTCGGGATCCTCGCCGATTTTTCGTGTGTAGACAAAGTCACGGAATGGCTCGTGCATGTCGAGCACAGCCCGATGCTCCTGCCACTTGGCCGGTTCGTCGGTAATATCTCTGGCCAGGTCGTAGCGCGTCCGGCCGATGCGGGTCTGCGGATCCTGACCGAACGCACGAATATGGTCGGAAAGGTAGGTGAAGCGATGCTTCTCGTCGGTCTCCCAGAACCAGTCTGACGACGTCAGCGCGAAGTCGCGACACCGCGCTTCGCTTTCGCGCAGGGTCGCTTCTGATCGCTCGAGCGAACGGGAGTGGGTGATCAAGGCGCGGAACAGGAGGATGAACCCGATCACCGTGCAAAGCGTGCCGAGGGCGATCAACAGCGACTGGCGGCGCCAGTTGGCGAAGGTTGCGTCCTCCGGTAGCGAAACCGTGACCACGAGGGGAAAGTCGCGCAGCGGGTGGACCGAGACAAAGTGCCCAATCCCGTCGATGTAACCCGGCGAGCGGTAAGTGCCGCCCCCCTTCTCGACATACGCGTAGAACGGCGATTGCGAGGCCAGTTTTTTGCCGATCCTAGTCGTGACTTGGGGATAGCGCGCCAACATCGTGCCGTCGCGGCGGAATACCGCTACCGATCCGCCGTCCTGCAAGTTGATCGCCTGGTAAAAATCCTCAAAATAGTGAATGTCGATCGAGCTCAGAACAAGGCCGAGGAAGTCACCATTGGACCCGTCAATCCGGCGCGCCAGATAGAACGATCGAGCACCGGAGTCCGGGCTAACAATCGGGGCGCTGATGAAGACCCCGCGCTCGTCTTCCTGTCGCAAATGCGTGTAATATTCGCGCTCGGAGAGGTCGACATCCGGCGTCGGCCAAGCTCGCGAACTGTTGATCAGCTTGCCGTCGCGCCCCACCAAGTCGACCACATCGGCCTGCGGCAATGCCTTTAGTCGGTCGCGCAGAAAACGATTGACCTCGGCGGTGGGCATCAAACGCTCGAACTGTTCCGGGTTGTCGACCCCGTCGGCGAGGACCATCGCTTGCGTTTGCTGCAGGACCAGATCGGCTGCCCGTATCGAGCGCGCGGTCTGCTCGGCCAGAACGGTGCCGAGATTGGTCATCTGTTGACGGGAACGCACGATGGCCTCTTCGCGCCGGTCCCAAACGGTCAGGCTGGCGGTAACTATAATGACAACGAGCAATCCGATGCCGATCAACGAAAGATGTCGGCTGGCGCCAAAACGGCGGCGACGAGAGCGATCGAGTTTCACCACCCCGAGAAGCTATCAAGAGATGCTTAGCAACAGATGAAGAAGAGAGCTTGGCTACCAGAGTGAAGCCGAATGTTGCCTCTTCAACGACCGGCGTCGGATTTCGTCGGCGTGGTCTTCTTATTCGAGTCGAGGTGTTCGATATTAGCCTTGGCGGCCATATCTGCTTGGCTGCCCGGGGCCAAACGGCCAACGCGCTGCCAATCCTGTCGTGCTCCTCCGTTATCGCCCTTGAGGCGGCGGATGTTGCCCCGCTCGAGCAACGCCGGGGCGGAATTCGGCACCCGGGCGAGCGCCCTTTCGACGTCGGCGAGCGCCGGATCGAGGCGGTCGAGCGCCCGGTTCGCCGAAGCGCGGTAGATCAGCGCGTCGACCCGGCCGGGGTCCGCCTTCAGCACGTGATCGAGGTCGTCGACGGCCTTGTCGAGATAACCGGCAGACGCCGCCGCTTCCGCCCGGTCGATCAGCAGGTCAAGATCGTTCGGCTGGAGAGCCACCGCCTCGCCGGCGGCGGCGTAGGCTCGCACCGGATCGCCGGCCAGACCCCACGCCTGCCCCGCCTGGTCGAGCACCTCGGCGCGCAACCCGATCGGCGCTGTCATCATCGCGTTGGCCAGGGCTTCGAGGCGGAGTGCCGCCTCCTTGTACTGCTTAAGCCCGATCAGCGCGACGGCGGCGCAGTGATCGGCCGGATGTGCGCCGCCGCGCTCGTGCCAGCTCAGCGCCAGCTTCTCGGCCGCGGCCGGGTCGTGCCGGGCAAGCTTCATGCATTGCTGGTAGGTTGCCGCCTCGGCCTCCGCGTTCCGCGGCTTCAGCGGCGCCGAGGGTTGCGATGGTTCGGCGGCAGCGCTTAGCGCCCCGACACACAGCAGCAGGGCAACCAGACCATAGATCCTCATTAACTGCCCCCGTGACGCCCCCTCCCCGACGATCGACCCGCCTTGGCGAAAGAAGACGAGGCCCGCGCAGCGAAGTACCAGGGGGCGATAAATCACGGTCTCTGAAAAGCTGGGGCGAAAGCGGTGTCAAGCATTATCAGCAGGCCGCAACGGGGATACGATGGAGCACCATTCGATTTGATAAAGGTCCCTGATCTGTTGTCCGTCCTCCGCGATCGCCTGTTTCCCGGTGGGCTCGGCAATGTCCTCCAGGCCTTCGCTCACCGGAACTACCGCATCTACGCCGGCGGCAATGCTGTCTCGCTGATCGGGGTCTGGATGCAGCGCGTGGCGGTTGGCTGGCTCGCCTGGACGTTGACACATTCGGGGGCTTGGCTCGGCATCGTTTCGATGGCCGAATTCTTTCCGGTGGTGTTCCTCAGCCCGCTCGCCGGAGCTCTTGCCGACCGCCGCGATCGCGTCGGGATCATCCGGGTGACGCAGATCGCCGGCAGCATCGAGGCGACCGTGCTCGCCATCCTGGTTTACACCGGCGCGATCACGATCGAGCTGTTGTTCGGGCTGACCTTGCTGCTCGGCGTCTTCAACGCGGTGGCCCAGCCCTCGCGTCTGGCGCTGATCCCGACTCTGGTCGATCGGGCGGCACTGCCCTCGGCATTGGCGATCAATGCAATCATCTTCAACTCCGCGCGCTTTCTCGGGCCGGCGGTCGCCGGGATTGTTATCGCCAAGATCAGCGTCGGCGCGGCCTTTGCGGTCAATGCCGCAACGTACGTCGTGTTCCTCGTGGCGATGACGAATTTGCGCGGCATCCCGGCATTGCCGGTCGCCGCCACCCAGAGCGTCCTGAAGGCCTCGGCCGAAGCCTACGGCTATGCCAGCCATCATCCCGGCATCGCGCCGATGCTGCTGCTGTTCACGATCACGACGGTCGGGACCCGCGGTTTTGTCGAGCTGTTTCCCGGTTTTGCCGACAGCGTCTTCGGCCGCGGCCCTGAGGGTCTTGCGACCCTGACCTCGACGGTCGGCCTCGGCGCCATCTTCGGCGCCGCCTGGATGCTGCTGCGCCCGGCGATCGCCGGGCTGACCGGGCTCGTCCTCGCCAACACGCTCGTCATCTCGCTGGCGATCCTCGCCTTCACCTTGACCGATCGGTTTCTCGTCGCCCTCCCTTGTGTGTTTGTCGCCGGCGCCGCAATGACGATCACCGGGGTCGGTGCGCAAACCCTGATCCAGGCCGCCGTCGACATTCGGATGCGGGGCCGGATCATGGCGCTCTATGGCATGATCTTTCGCGCCGGCCCGGCGGTCGGCGCGGTGCTGATGGGCTCCCTCAGCCAACGCTTCGGTCTGCGGCTGCCGCTCGCCGTCGGGGCGCTGGTCTCCTGCGGCTTCTGGGGGTGGACTCGGCTCAAGCAAAAGCGTATCGCCGAAACCCTCGAGACCGATCCCGCCGCCCTGCCGGTCGCAGCCGCACCGGCTCCAGCCAGCCATCCCTCATGACGGCTCGCCAGCTTTTCTGCTTCGGCTTGGGCTATACCGCGGTCGCGCTGGGCCGCCGGCTCGCCGCCCAGGGCTGGGTCATTCGCGGCACTTGCCGGACCGCCGAGAAAGCCGAGACGCTTCGCGAAGCGGACTTCGCCGTCGAGCTTTTCGACCGTGATCACCGGTTGCCCCGGGAGGCGCTGGATGGGGTCACCCATCTCCTCGCATCGATCCCGCCGGATCCCGTCGGTGACCCGGTGATTGAGGCGCTGGGTCGCGACAGCGCTGCGCTTGGCGGTATCTCCTGGGTCGGCTACCTCTCGACCACCGGGGTGTACGGTGATCGCGGCGGCGCCTGGGTCGACGAGTCGGCCGAGCTGTTGCCGACCGGCGAGCGCGGCGGCCGCCGGGTGGCCGCCGAGACCGCCTGGCTCGATCTGTGGCGCCATCGCGCAGTGCCGGTTCACATTTTTCGGCTGGCCGGCATTTACGGGCCGGGCCGCAGCGCCATTGACCCATTGCGGGCCGGCACGGCCAAGCGGATCGACAAAAAGGGCCAGGTCTTCTCGCGCATTCATGTCGATGATCTCGCCGGCGTGCTGATCGCCTCGATGGCCCGGCCCAGGGCTGGCGCCATTTACAATGTCTGCGACGACGACCCAGCGGCGCCCGAGGCCGTGGTCGCCCACGCTGCGGGACTGCTCGGCCTGCCCGTGCCGCCGCTCGTGCCGCTCGAAGCCGCGGCGCTCTCGCCGATGGCACGCAGCTTCTACGACGACAACAAGCGAGTATCGAACCGGCTGATCAAGAGCGAGCTCGGCGTGACCCTGCGCTACCCGGACTATCGCGCCGGCCTCGCCGCGATCCTGGCGGACGAGGCTTGCCCGGAAGCGCCGCATCCGGCATCGTCTGACTAGAAGATCCATCCGGCTTCGGGAGGAAATCGCAGTATGACGGCTTACAGCGTCCTGATCATGGGGGCTTCCTACGGCTCGCTGCTGGCGACAAAGCTGCTGTTCGGCGGCCACAAGATAACGATGGTGTGCCTCCCGGCCGAGGTCGAGGCGTTCAATAACGACGGGGCGCGGGTGCGGCTGCCGATCCGAGGCAGAAAGGACCCGATCGAGCTCGAACTCGCGAAAATTGCCGGGCAAGCTCTCCGCAGCCGGCACCGCCGAGGTCAACCCGAGGGACTACGATCTCGTCGCCTTGGCGATGCAGGAGCCGCAATACCGCTCACCCGGCGTGCGCGAGCTGCTGGACGCAGTGGCGAAGTCCCGGGTGCCCTGCATGTCGATCATGAACATGCCGCCATTGCCGTACTTGAAGCGCATCCCCGGGCTGGCGACCGACGGCCTCAAACCCGCCTACACCGACGCCAGCGTCTGGGACAATTTCGAGCCCGGGCTGCTGACCTTGTGCAGCCCCGACCCACAGGCCATCCGTCCGCCCGACGAAAAGATCAACGTGCTGCAGGTCACCTTGCCGACCAACTTCAAGGTGGCCCGGTTCGACTCCGACGCTTCCACCGCCATATTGCGCGAGATGGAGGCGGATATCGAGGCGGCGCGCTACGATCCGGGCGACGGACCGATCCAGTTGCCGGTCAAACTGAAGGTCCACGACTCGATCTTTGTGCCGCTCGCCAAATGGGCGATGCTGCTGACCGGCAATTACCGCTGCGTGACGAAGGACGGCGCGATCGACATCAAGGATGCGGTGCACAACGATCTCGAAACCTCGCGCGCGGTCTACAATTGGGTCTGCGGCGTCTGCGAGCGCCTCGGCGCATCACCCAACGACCTGGTGCCGTTCGAAAAATATGCCGCCGCCGCAAACGACCTGGTGCGGCCGTCCTCGGCCGCCCGGGCCCTCAACAACGGCGCCCCCAACATCGAACGGACGGACCGGCTCGTGCAGCTGATCGGTGCGCAATACGGCATGCGAAACGCCGTCGTCGACGCGACGGTAGCCCTGGTTGACGCCCGGCTGGCGGCCAACCGAAAAGCCGCTGCCGCCTGATTTTCCCTCGTTTTGCCGCGCGCGACCCGGTCCTCGCCCGCTCGCCCGCGAGGGCGAGAAAGTGGCCGAGATACCGGTGTGCCGTCCCCCCAGCAGCCGTCCGGTTTTCCGGTTGCACCGCGAGGCGGTGCAGCGCCTAGACCTGCCGGGCGCTTGCGGCTGCGAGCACGGCACCCGGTGCTAATGCGCCGACCCCTGCCAACAATCTCGTCGCAGCGGTAAAGCAGGCGATCGCTGCGATCAAGCAGGTATCGCCTCAATCGCGCCACCTGTTTTCCCTGTTTTATCAGGTTGAGATCAGGTATCGCGAACTCCCTCCAGAAGCCAACTGCCCGCCCGATCGCGAGCGTCGATAGGTGCAAAAAATAGCATGCGATTATGGCAACCGCATGGTTGGCCAGGGCTCAGCCGGAACGGAAGGTGTCCTCACTGAAATCCCCGGTATTAGGTAGCAATCAAACGACGAAATCGCTCTGGCGATATTGCGGTGAAGATAGCCCGCGAAGTCACACTTGACTACATGTCTGGAAATCAGTGGTGGCTTGATTGGGCTGCAGTGGCCCTTCCATCGATGCTTTCGGCTGTGGGTGTCTATGTGTCTATGGAGAGCCCGAGGCTGGAAGAATCGCGCTGCGGCTAGGTGGACGTGTCGGATTGGCCTGATAGTATTCGGAATACTGATAAGTGTTTTACCGTATCTGCAACAGGACGCTGCGCGGGACGCATTTAATAAACAGGAGGCGCTAAATTATACGCCGTCTGTCGTACTAATTTATGCCGACAAAAATTTCAATTTACATGTAGGGAAAACCGATCTTTATCTTTGGGGCACCAAATTAGGAGCTGGACCGCAAACGATTGAACAAAAACACCGCATCATACCTCCTGGGGCATTTTACTATTCGGGATTATCCCCTTGACGACCGTATGACGTGCCGTTATGGTAGCGTGATTTTCTGAATTCGTCCGCTTGGCATTACTCGATATAAGAATGGCTTTGTCGTTTGGGATGCCAAAATGTATATTTTTGGATATGCCTTAAAGAAGTATTGCAGTTTATCAAACGTCTGGCTATTTGCTCCGGGCAAATAGAAACAACCGACATTATGTTGCTTTATTGCTGTCGCCTCTACCGCGACAGAATGAAATTTCTGATCGTGACTAAAGGCTATCCACCCATTTTTGCCACATATTTCCAGCCATACGTCGTCGCGCATGTTTTGCGGAAAATTGTTGGTTTTGCTGTGATGATATTCAACTGTGAATGGAGGCTTCATCCGAACAAGTGCTTCTGGAAAGCGCTTGCCGAAATTGCGGTCGAAGTAGAATGTTAATGAAGCCACTTTCGGAGTTGGTCGTAATCAACGCCCTCAAACTCCAGGGCATTAACGACCTCCTCCTCGCGAATACCAAAATCCTCAGCGATTTCATCCGGCTTCTCACCGGCAGCCCAGCGTCCTTTGACCGCCCAAGTCGGAACGCCCTTCACCGTCGGCGCGCCGAAGGAATAGCGCGGGTCTATCACCACAGCCGATTCGGGGCCGGCAACATGCCAACGAATGACGATGCCGCGTCTTTCGTAGTCGAATTCCTTCAGACGACCGATTACCGCTTCCCAAGCGAGTTGCCCCTGCTGATCAGGTCGAAGCAGCTTGCCACGTCCCCTTTTGGCGCCAGCTATCTCCGCATAATCCATGAAAAGCCGGCGCCCATCGGTCTTAAACCGATACTCGGCAAAGGGGAACTCGCTTTCGAGGGTTCGACCAAGATATTCCCGAGTATCGCGTATGCGCTTTAGGGATACGCCTTCCTTGCGCAGTGCGGCGACGACAGCCACTTCAATTAGCTGCATGTAAGATAATGCTTCACGCTCCTCACGGGGCGCGAGAGCCGCGCCTGCGTTGCCCTTCTGCCATTGAACTACCGTCTGCGGCGCGATCTGCGCGTAGCGAGCAGCCTCCTGCACCTGATAGTTCGGCAGATAGAGGCGGCGGCGCCAAGCATCCTGTGGGCGTGCGGCGGCTGGCATTGACAATCCTACCTTCTAAGAACGTAACGAGAACATAACACCTCCCGCCGGAAATCCAAGATCCGCTCGGCCTCATTCTAACTCTTGTCGGTCGAGCCTTGAATCCCCAATATGCCGCGTATGGCCTTGACGCTCGCCGAAGCACTCCGTACCGGTCGATTACCGGAGTTCGTTGCTCAGCAACAAGCCGCCGGCCTGCCAACGGCGAATCGAGAAGCTTTTGAGGCCGTCCTTCGCAGCGCCGTCAAACCCGTGACAGCAAAAGGTCGAACATCGCGTTCCCGAACTGGCGGTGATTTGACCGGTAGCAAAACTCGGCGAGATATTTCGGCATCTTCTCGCCGCTGATGTGAATATGCGTCGAGCGCACGCTGTTCTTAAACAGTTTCCAAAAGCCTTCGACGCTGTTGGTATGGAACGTCTCGCCCGTACGGTAATCGTACCAGCTCCACTCCTTCGCGCCGTGCTTGACCGCACCATGCGTGAAGCCATCGCCGCTGAGTAAACCATAACTGATCAACTCGTCTGTCGAGACGACCGATCCCGGCTCAATGTTTTGCAGCACTACGTCGCGCAGCGTGTCCTTTCGGATGTCCGGGATCACCTGAGCCGTAATCCGACCGCCACGTTCCTTCATGCCCATTACGATTATCTTTCCGGCGGCACCGCGGCCACGTTTGCCGGGACGATGGCCACCAACATACGCTTCGTCGATTTCAACATGACCAGTAAGCAGGCCGCTAATGTCCGCTTGTTCCATTAGGGTGCGGATTTGCTGGCCGATCCGATAAGCAGTTTTGTAGGTCACGCCAAGCTGCCGCTGCAGCTCTTTGCCACTCACGCCATGCCGCGTCGTGACGAACAGGTAGATTGCATAGAACCACATGCGCAGCGGGGTCCGCGTATCCTGAAAGATCGTCCCGGCGCACGGATGAACGTTCGCCCCGCATCGGCCCCGCAGCTTGCCGCAAGATCAGGCCAGCTTGAACCCCTGCCTTGCCAGCAGCTTCCAGCCGCCGTCCTGCTTTTGCCAGACCTGGAGTGCGCCGATCCTGACCGTCGCGGGCTTACCGTCGGTTTCGGAGTCGGACAAATAGATGTGGCGGGCGATCGCCGCATCGCCGATTACCGCGACCTTGAGTTCCGGGAAGGTAAGCGACTTGACGGTCGCTTTTCGGGTCATCACGCCGTTGATAAATTCGGTCTTGTTCTGGACCCTGCCGTCCGAATGGCCGTAGCTCAGCTGAGCCGACGCCAGCTGCTCCAATCGGGCCTTATCAGCGTCGAGCAAGGCCTTCCGCAGGGCCTCGACGGCCTGGTTTACGGCCGCTTCGTCGCCGGATTCGGCAAGCGCCTCGTTGTTGCGCAATAGGGCCGACGCGCCGAGCACGAGCGCCCCTGCGGCGGCCAGGTCACGACGGGTTACATGCATCAATTCCTCCCTCGGCCAATCCAATTCCGGGTTTTGTCGTACAATAACGTGGTTAAGCCACGCTGTCTAACCGCCGCCCCGCGTCCGGGCTTGCGCGATCGGGGCGGAACGTGTCACACGGCGCAATAGGGAGAAGCGGTAGGAGGCGAGCGGTGGCGGAAGCGCAGCTATCATCGACCGAGTTTGCGTTGGAAAACCAGCGCCTCGGCGGGTTGCAGATCCGGGTGGCAGCACTCTGCGCCCTGGTGCAGATCTGCGACGGCTACGACATCAACTCGATCGGCGTCACGGTACCGTCGCTGACCCACGCCTGGGGTCTTCCCGGGCCGGCCTTCACGCAGGCTTTTCTGTGGTCGAGCATCGGGATCATGCTGGGCGCCCTCTCGGCGGGGCCGATCGGCGACCGCGTTGGCAGGAAACCGCTGTTGCTCGCCAGCCTCACGATCTTTGGCGTCGCCTCGCTGTTGAGCGCATTTTCCGGCTCGCTGCTGATGCTGAGCATCCTGCGCTTCTTCACCGGCATGGGGATCGGCGGCGCATTTCCGGGGGCGGCCACGTTGAGCGGCGACTACGCACCGCAACGGCTTCGCGCGACGATGATCATGGCGACCTTCACCGGCGCACCGATCGGCGGGTTTTTGTGCGGGCAGCTGGCCGCGGTGCTGCTGCCGACTTTCGGTTGGCCGAGCGTCTTTCTCGTGGGCGGCATCGTTCCGCTGTTGCTGGTGATCGCGCTCGCATTGTGGCTGCCCGAGTCGCCCCGCTTTCTCGCCGCGAAGGGCAACCTGTCGCCGCGCGAGACCGCCTTGCTGCAGCGCCTCGACGTCATGCCGGGGCAGGCTGCCGCGAAAGACCTCGACCTCCCGCAGGGCAATCCGATCAGCATGCTGTTCGGCAAGGGATATGCGCTGCAGACCGTGCTGTTGTGGGTGATCTTCTTCTGCAGCCTGATGAACCTGTTTCTTTTCGTCTATTGGCTGCCCGAGGTGTTGCACCTGACCGGCATGACGCCGGCCGAGGCGGCCCGCACGACGAGCTTTCGCGAATTGGGCGCGATATTCGCCGTGCTCTATCTCGGCCTGTTGATCGACCGCTTCGGAGCCGAGCGTGCGTTGGCCTGGCACTATGCCGCCGGCGTCGTGTTCATCGGCGCGATCGCGCTCGTCGCGATGCCGTATCTGCTGCTGGCGATCGTGATCTTCTTCTCCGGCATGACGATCATCGGCAGCCAGACCGGCGCCAACGGGGCCTGCGGCAAACTCTATCCGGCACGCATGCGCACGAGTGGGCTCGGCTGGGCGCTCGGCATCGGCCGCCTCGGCGGCATCGCCGCGCCGGTGCTCGGCGGCTACCTGCTGTCGCTCGGCCTGCCGCCGCCGCAGATCTTTTTGAGTGCCTGCGGCTTTGCGTTGGTTGCCGCGGCGGCGACGGCATTGCTCGGCCTGCGCGGCCGCGCCGAGCGCGTCACGGCCGCGGAGCTGGCCTCACGCTAGCCGAGCGGGTCGCGGCCGAACCACAGGAACGCGATCGCCGCGCCCGCGAGTTCGTGCCGCCCAAAAGTGGCACGCCAAGTACCGCCCTGTGGACGGTTTAGGGGATAGAGTCGCTATTCGGGGGGTAAGCCTGTGGGCAATGATTCCCGCGCTTGTGCCGGCCAATCCGGGCGATAAGCTCCGATTGTGTGGTTGACACGGTGAAATTGAGGCCGTGGCCGATAGGTCGGCGGGCCACTTCAGGGGGAAAATGCGAGCCCTCAAATCACACCAGGGGCGGTCCGCTCGGACCGCCCCTTTTGATGCATCACCTGCCGACGGCGCCCCAGCCTCAGGCACGAATCTCCTGGCGCTGAAAAACGATGTAGGCAACCGCGAAAACCAGGATCATCGTTGCGATCAGCCCGGTCAGCTGCGGCCAGACCAGAATAAAACTCTGTGCCGCAGGGAGCGGTGCGCCGAGCAGCGCCCCCTGGACTTGGCTGTAGAGCACCGGGCCGAGCGCGCGGGTCGCGGGTTGCAGCAACGCCAGGGCGATCTCGGCGTAAAGGGTATTCGGCGAGATCCGGTCCAAGGCCTGTGCGGTCTGCAGGTAAGCGACGTTCGGTCCGAGAACCCCTTCCGGCGGTCCGGCGATCAGGGTTGCCGCGAGCGGCGTAATGACCGACCAAAACAACGCGAACAGCAGCCATACGCCGAGCGCCGCGAGTGCCGCAGTGGCCGGCGCCCGAAATACCACCGAAAAAAGGAACGCGACGGCGAGCCATACCCCGCCATAGGCCAAGGTCGCGACGAGAAACCCCAGCATGCGGATCATCTCTTCGGTATTGGGCGGCAGGCCGAGGAGCAGCAGGCCGAGACCGATGGTCAGCAGCCACAGCGAGAAGAGGCCGATCGCCAGCGCCAATAGCCCAGCGAGAAATTTGCCCAACAGCAGCGCGTCGCGATAAATCGGCTGCGCCAGCACCCGGCTCAAGGTGCGGCGGTTGAACTCGCCATTGATGGCGTCGAAGCCGATCGCGATCGCGACCAGCGGTATCAGAAAGCCCAACAGAGCAATGAACGACGGCAGCGGATCCTGTGCCATCGTCAACAGCCGCAAAAACAGGAACGGGCTCTCGCCGATACTGGCGCGGATCGACAAGATCGCGGCATAGGCGGCGGCGATCGCGGTCAGAAAAACCAGAGCCTCGAGCAGCCACATGCGGGCGCCGGACAGGTAATCCGCCGCCTCCTTGGCAAGAACGATCCCGACCCCGGTAAAGGGCGAGCCTCTACGCCGCATCGCGGATCTCGTCGAAATAGCGGGTATAGACTTCATTAAGGCTGGGCTCGGCGAAGCGAATGCCGAGCAGCTCCGCCGACGGCGCCAGCCGCCGCGCGAGTTCCGGGCGCAAATCGCGTTCGCAGTCGACACGGTAGAGTTCCGGACCGAGCGCCTGCACCCGGACGACGCCCGGCACCACGGCGATCTGGCTCTGGATCGCAGCGCCACGCGCCTCGACATCGATCACATAGCCGCCGCCGAGAACCCGCTGAGCGAGCTCGGTCACACTGCCCGACAGCGCGATCCGCCCGCGATTGAACAGCGCGACCCGGTCGCATACGCTCTGCACCTGATCGAGATGGTGCGACGACAGCAGAACCGTGGTGCCGTCGGCCTTCAAGCCCCGAATCATCGCCAGAAATTCTTGTGTCGAGTGCGGATCCAAGGTTGCGGTCGGCTCGTCGAGGATGGCGATGCTCGGATGTTTCATCAGGACCTCGGCAAGCCCCAGCCGCTGACGCATGCCGCGTGAGAAGGTGCCCACCCGATCTCGGCCGACATCGGGTAGCCCGACCCGCGCCAGCGCCGCGGCGAATCGTTCATCGATCTCGCGCCGCGAAAGTCCCGCCAGCCGCCCGGTGTAGGCGAGGTTGTCGCGTGCCGAGAGCCCATCATAAAAGCCGACCGAATCGGGCAGGTAGCCGACCCGCCGCTTGACCTCGAGCGGGTCGCGCAGCGGGTCGAAGCCGGCGACCTCGGCGCGCCCCTCAGTGGGCTCGGTCAGCCCGAGCAGCATCAGGATCGTTGTCGTCTTGCCCGAACCGTTCGGCCCTAAAATCCCGACAATCTCGCCGGCACGGACATCCAGATCGATATGATCGACCGCGACCGTCGCACCATAGCGCTTGGTCAGCCCCTGGGCCCTGATTACGACTTCTTCAACCATGCCGCCCGTTTCCTCGTTGCGTCACACCGGCGGAGGCCGGTGCCCATTTCGGCCATGGGTCCCGGCCGTCGCCGGGACGACGAAAATTATCACTCGATTACTCTACCGGCGGCTACTCTACCGGCGGCCGAAACGGGCGACGGCGAAGACCACGACCAGCAAGGCGATCGCGATGACGCCGATCCCGACAGCGCCCCATAGGGTCGCGGTCAAAACCGTGATGCGAAAGTTCGCGGATTCGGACTGTCCGCCGGTCGCATTGGCGCGAATCGTCGTCTGATAATCGCCGGCGATGGCGCGGGGCGACGGGGTCAAAGTGACCTTGATGGGTTGCGACTTGCCGGCCGCGAGATCGGGCAGCTGTTTCGGATCGAAGCTGGTTTTCCAGCCCTCCGGGGCCGTCGCGCTAAATTCGACATCGCGCGCCGCCTCGCTGCCGTCATTGCGCACCACGACGGTCAATTGACTGTCCTGCCCGGCATAAGCCTCGCCGCTGAGCCGCCCGCCTTCTCCGGCCAGCGCCAGGCGCGCCTGCCCAAGGACGGTGATGCCGAGGTCGAGATCGGCCGAAGCGGCTTCGCTCTTGGCATGCAGCACAAGCTTATAGTCCCCGGCCGGTGTGTCCCGCGGCAGCGCCACCGAGGCTTCGATGTCCTTCGATTTCCCGGCCTCAATCGGAATGCTGGTGATTTGCTGGCTGCCATAGGCCTCGGTGAAGGTCACCTGGAAGTTCTTCGGCGCATCGGCGCTGAAATTGATCGTCGCGTCGCGACCACTGTCATTGGCGACGGTGACCCTGAATTTGAACGACGTCGTCGCGGTCCCGCGCAGCGATGGGAAATTCGTGGTGAGCTTGAGCTTGGCCGGCAGCTCTTGCCCTATGGTAACGGTGATCGGGAGCTTGAGATCGCTTCCATCTCCCTTTGCTTCGACAAGAAAGCGATATTCGCCGGGGCCGCTGCCCGCCGGCGGTTCGAGGCGCAGTTGAAGCTTCTCCTCGGTATCGGGCGCCACGATCGCCGATTCGATGGGCTGGCCGCCGCCGAGCACCGTCGCCTTCCAGCCCTTTGCGACCTCCGGCACCGCGAGGGCCAACTGCTGCGGCGGATGATTGAAGTTGCGCAGTGACAAGTCGATTGTCGTGGTCTCGCCGGCGCGGACAGTCAACGCCGGATAGCGCGTCGTCAAATAGACGCCGGTGATGCCTGAAGGCTTATCGGCGGCGTGGGCGACGATAGAGATTAATACGAGAAACCCACCTGCGACGAACCGCAGTGCCATCTCAATCCTCCGAGACCGATCATCGACGCGCTTCCCGCCCGGGCGTGTGGCTTGGCGCGCGGCCGGATCCAATTGCCGGCGCGTTGAAATACGTCAGGCCGCACTCAGGCCGAAATTAACAATTTTTCATGTTGCCGCGGTAAATCGGCCGTTGCGAACGGTTCAAAACGGAGTCCCGATATTGCGGGCGAACCAGCTTGGCGTGGGGTTGCCCGGAACCCCGGAAGTAACCAGCGAATACGCATCCACATACCACTCGCTGCCCGGATAATTGTGACCGAGCACCGCGGCATTTTCTTTCGCTTCGTCGGTCAGACCGAGAGCCAGGTCGCATTCGACCAGACGCTCCAATGCTTCGGGCACATGGGTCGTTGTCTGATAATCGTCGATGACCCGTTTAAATCGATTGATTGCCGCCAGGTATTGTCCCCGATTTAGGTAATAGCGCCCGATCTCCATCTCCTTACCGGCGAGATGATCCCGCGTAAAATCGAGCTTGAGCTTGGCGTCTCGAGCATATTTGCTATCGGGGAAACGGCGCACGACGTCTTCAAGAGCCTTCAAGGCAAGTTCGGTTGTTTTCTGGTCGCGCCCGACATCGACGATTTGCACGTAATAAGAAATTGCTCGCAGATAGTAGGCGTAAGCGATGTCGCGGTGACCCGGATGGAGTTGAATAAAGCGGTCCGCTGCAATGATCGCCTCCCCGTAATTCCCCGCTTCATAAAGGGCGTAGGCGCCCATCAGCTGGCCTTTGGTCGCCCACACGGAATACGGGTGCTGACTTTCGACCTCCTGAAAAGTTTTGGCGGCGGTCGCGTAGCGCTCTTCGACGAGCTCGTCCATGGCCTTGTTGTAGAGATCGTCGACCGGCTTCTCGACATAAACTTCTTTCTTCGAGCCGCCGCAAGCGGACAGCGCATAGATCGACGCTGCGACGCCCAACCACCTGAGTAAGGGCAACGAACGCATCGGCTAACTCGTTAAGGAATATGACTGGCCGCTTATAGCACAGCTCGCGAGCGCCTGGGCAAGCCGAGGATTTCCGTCAGTCCCCGGCGAGTTGCAACTCGGGCCCGCATTCGACCCCGCCGCGATTGGTCGTCCGGCTCAGCGCGGTGTAGCACCAGGCATCGCGGTCGGCGAACAGCGCGACGAGCAGCAGCCTCGTATGAGCATGGCCCGACCGCACGCCGCGAAAGCTTCCGATGAGCGGCGCGCCGGCGAGGTAGAGGTCGCCAAACGCATCCAGCAGCTTATGGCGGACAAATTCGTCGCCATAGCGCAAACCACCGATGTTCAGCACCTGATCGCGGCCGACGACGACGGCGTTGTCGAGCGATCCACCGCGCGCAAAGCCCGCCGCCCGCAAGCGATCCACTTCATCGAGAAGCCCAAAAGTCCGCGCGCGGCTGAGCTCGGTCTTGAACGTCGCCGCATCGAATACCACACAGATCTCCTGCCGGCGAATCAACGGATTGTCGAAATCGATCTCGAAGCTCATCGACAAGCCGTGATCGGGAACCAGTGTCGCCGTCGCACCGTCTTTGGTGACGGTAACCGGCTTCAGGACCTTGATCGCGCGCCGGGCCGCATCCTGCTCGGCGACGCCAGCGCACTCGATCAAAAACAGGAACGGCGCGGCACTGCCGTCCATGACCGGCACTTCCGGACCATCGAGTTCGACTATCGCATTATCGATGGCGGCGCCGGCTAGTGCCGCCATCAGATGCTCGACCGTACTTACGGTGATCCCTTCGCCGTTGGAAAGCACGGTGCAGAGCGGCGATTCTATAACGTTGGCCCAGTTCGCACGGATCTCCACCGCCGAATCGGTGCGATGGAAGACAATTCCAGTATCGGGTGGCGCGGGCCGCAAAACCATCGCGACCTTTTGGCCCGAATGAAGTCCAACCCCCCGGCATCCGATAACTGTTTTCAGCGTCTGCTGAGACGCCGCCGTAAAATCCCCCAGCATGCGACAGACTTTTCGAAGGTGGTCCCCGAACGAATAAGACCCTACCGGCGCCCCGACTTTGCCTCAAATCACTCTTTGTTGCCGATTGTTGCACAGCAGCGAGGAAGCTGCATGGTTCTAGGCAAAAAACGGCGCCACAATTGTCCCGGATCGTCGGCGTCTGCACGGCTGCCGCGAAAACCGCGGCGACAGAACGCTAATTGCGGCGCGAGCCTCCCGACCAAACTCTCAGCTTTTCGCCCGCCGGTTTTCCCGGTTTCCGGGCTCGCAGGCTACGCCCGCGTCCCGGAACGACAGGCATCTGACCGGCCGGCAGTTCAGTTCGCCTGGCGACGCAGGAAGGCAGGGATGTCGAGCAGATCGTCTTCCTTGCTGAGATTGGGCCGCTCATCCGGCTCGAGCGGCGCCAGCCGGGGTTGGGCGCTCGACTGAACGGTCGCTTTCGCCGGTTGCGCCGGCGGACGCGGCGCCGGCGGCGGGGTGGTCACACGAGCCCGGCCGACCCCGGTCACCCGTTCAATCAGGCTCGGCACGCGCCCTTTGGGTTTCGTTGCTGCCTCTCGCGCGGCAGCGGGAACGGCGGGCTGCGTCAGCGGCACCGGCCGCGCGCCGCCGGCATCCGCCGGCTTGGGGCTAATGAACGCGCCATTGCGGATTGCGGCATTCTCGGCCGCCTCGGCGGCCTGCGGCACCGGCTCGCTGTCGAGTTCAGGACGCGACCCCGGCTTGGCGGCCGTCGCCGAATTCTGCGTTAGCATCGGCTGCGTGTAGCCATCGGTCGTGCCCTCTCGCACCGCATCCCGGCTGCTGACCAGGCTGATTGCCGGACGCGGTTGAGCGACAACTTCGGCATCGATCCCGGTCGCCACCACGGAGATCCGCATCTTGCCATCGAGCCGCTCGTCGAAGGTCGAGCCGAAGATGATGTTGGCTTCGGGGTCGACCTCTTCCCGGATCCGATTCGCCGCCTCGTCGACCTCGAACAAGGTCATGTCGAGGCCGCCCGTAATGTTGATCAGCACGCCCCTGGCGCCTTTCATCGACACGTCTTCGAGCAACGGGTTCGAGATCGCGGCCTCGGCGGCATCGGTCGCCCGCTTCTCGCCTTCGGCCTCGCCGGTGCCCATCATCGCCTTGCCCATTTCGCCCATGACGGTGCGGATGTCGGCGAAATCGAGATTGATCAGCCCGGGCATGACCATCAGATCGGTGACGCCGCGCACCCCTGAATGCAGGACGTCGTCGGCCATCTTGAAGGCATCCGCGAAGGTCGTCCGCTCATTGGCGACGCGAAACAGGTTCTGGTTGGGAATGATGATCAGGGTATCAACGAATTTCTGCAGTTCCTCGATGCCGGCTTCGGCCATGTGCATGCGATGACTGCCCTCGAAGTGAAACGGCTTGGTCACCACGCCGACCGTCAGAATTCCCGATTCGCGCGCGATTCGAGCGATGACCGGAGCGCCGCCGGTGCCGGTGCCGCCGCCCATCCCGGCGGTGATGAAGACCATGTTCGAGCCGCCCATCGCCTCCAGGATGTCGTCGAGCGCCTCCTCGGCTGCGGCGCGGCCGACGTCGGGTCGCGACCCGGCGCCGAGCCCGCGGGTGACGCCGATACCGAGCTGGATCTTGCGCGGCGCGCTCGATTGCAGCAGCGCCTGAGCGTCGGTATTGCAGACCACGAATTCGCAGCCGATCAAATTCGAACGGATCATGTTGTTGACGGCGTTCCCCCCGGCGCCGCCGACCCCGACCACAGTGATGCGGGGTTTCATCTCGTGCTCGTCCTTAGGGATGCTCAGATTGATCATGCGGTTGTCCTCCACTGCTACGCTGCCTCTACGAATTCCCGGTCCGGTCCGGGCTCCCCCCTCGCTGGCTCACGCGTCGCCGGGCGAGCAACAAAGTCGAATCTGCCTCAAAAGTTCTCCTTCAGCCAATGACCCAATCGGCCGAAAACGCCGCTGCGCGAGCGTTCGGGGTGGCGCCTGACGCCCGACACCTCGGCGCGCTCCGACAAAGCAAAGTGCAACAGCCCGGCAGTCGTCGCAAAGGCCGGCCCGCCGGTCGCTTCGGCCAAGCCGGCAACCCGCTGCGGCCGGCCGATCCGAACCTGCTTGTCGAGGATAAGGCCGGCGAATTCGCGCGCTCCGTGCAGCTGACAGGCGCCGCCGGTCAGCACGACGCGCCGGCCGGCGACCTTGTCGAACCCGCTCGCCTCCAGGCGATTGCGCACGAGCTCGAAAGTCTCCTCGATGCGCGGCGCGATGATCCCGACGAGCAGCGATTTCGGGACATGATTAACGTGGCCTTCCTCTTCCTCGCCGATTTGCGGGACGGCAATCATCTCTCGCTCGTCGGTGCTCGAAGAGATGGCGCTGCCGAACAGCGTCTTCATGCGCTCGGCATGGGCGATCGGGGTCGACAACCCGCGGGCAATGTCGTTGGTGACGTGCCCCCCGCCGACCGGCACATAGTCGGCAAAGATCAGGTTGCCATCGAAGAACACCCCGATAGTCGTGGTGCCGCCACCCATGTCGATCACGGTGACGCCGAGACCGATCTCGTCTTCGACGAGGCAGGAGAGGCCGGAGGCATAGGGGCTGACGACCAGCGCATCGATCTCGAGGTGCGAGCGCCCGACCGCCGCGGTGTGGTTGCGCACGCTGGCCGCGCTCGCCGTCACGACGTGCATATTGACCCCGAGCCGCTCGCCGAGCATGCCGCGCGGGTCCCGAATGCCCCGGCTGTCGTCGACCGAAAACCCGACCGGGACCGAATGGATAATCTGACGATCGCCCGGCTCGCGCATCAGGTAACCATGCTCGAGCGCCCGCCGCATCTCGGCATCGCTGATCTCGCGACCGGTAATTCCGATCTCAGCCTTGATGATGCGTGAAGCAGAGAAACCGCCCGACAGGTTGGCGACCAGACGCTGGATCGTCTCACCTGCCATTTCCTCGGCCGCGTGCACCGCATTCAAAATCGATTTACCGGCAGCTTCCAGGTCGACGATGGCGCCGCTGCGCACGCCGCGGGAAATCTGATGGCCGATGCCGAGGACGCGAGGCTCTGTCGTCCCCGACCTGCGCGATGAAACAACAGATCTTCGTGGTGCCGATATCGAGCGCGGCGATCAGGCTGCCGCGCGGACGGATCGGCGGCTTGCGCGATTTCGCGTATCCGTCGGGCGCGGCGGTCGCGCGCTCCCTGGCAGGTTTCGCGCGCGGCGGCGCTTCATCCGTTGCGCTCATGTGTTCTTCGCCGACAGGCGTCCCTTCTTGGGTGTCGGCGGCTCCTTCGCCGCCTCGGGGTTCACCCGAAGAACCAGACGATCCGGGAGGCGCACATCGACCGTCTGCACGTCGCGTTTCAGAATGGCGTTCGATCGCTCGAGCCGGGCGAGCTGGGCCCACGCGTACGCCGGCGCATCGGCGGGCAGGAGCACATCGATTGCATTATCGATGCGCAGGTTCCAGCGGCGATCGCCGACGCGGATCGCTGCGCTGACGCGCGACGAAAGATCGGGCTCGCTGGCCAGCATGTCGATGAGCTCGGCGGCGTGTCTCGCGGCGGTCGGACCGACGACCAACGGCAGCTTGGCGAAACGGTCGAGCCGGGTCACCGGGATCACCGAACCCCCGCGATCGATCAGCTCGAGCTTGCCGCCATGCTGCCAAAGGGCGAGCGGCTTGCGCTCGACAAGGCGGACATAGAGCGTATCGGGAAGACGGCGCTCGACCACCGCCGAGCGCACCCAGGGCAGAGCCTCGAGCCGTTCCTTTGCCCGCCTTGGGCTCATCGCCAGGATCGGCGTGCCGGGCCCGGCGTCGAGGGCGGCGAGGATCGTCTCGCGATCCGTCGTCTCGCGTCCTTCGACCTTGACGTCGACGACCACCAGCCCGAGCCGAGCGGTGCCGTCGAGCAACCGGTCGAGGGCGTATTCCAGCCCCGATTGCCCGAGCGGCGAGCGGGCCAGCTGAAACGCTCCGAATATTCCACTCGCGAGCAGGAGGGACAGCCCGATCCACAACGCAAAGCGGCGGAGCAGCGAGGAAACCCCGCTCCGTCGCGGGCGTCGCGGCTTTGATCCGGTCAGCCGTCGCATGACGCATTCTCCACCATCCAGGCAACCAGCTCGTCAAAGCCGATGCCGACATGGCGCGCAATGTCGGGCACCAAAGAGGTCGGGGTCATGCCCGGCTGGGTGTTCACCTCCAGTAGACAGAGGCGTCCGCAACCCCCGGGCGTATCATCATATCGCAGATCGGCCCGGCTCACCCCGCGGCAGCCGAGCGCCCGATGGGCGCGCAGTGCAATGTCGAGCGCCTCCTC
Source organism: uncultured Alphaproteobacteria bacterium (assembly GCA_963698995.1). Lineage (GTDB taxonomy): Bacteria > Pseudomonadota > Alphaproteobacteria > ATCC43930 > CGMCC-115725 > AP-15. Next base: position 114,172 of record CAVOTD010000069.1, read on the forward strand.
ATAAATCACCGACGGCACCGGTGCCGGCACCAAGTGGTCAGACCCGCCGGTCGCGTATTTTGCCGTGTAATCGTAGAAGCTGCCGCGCGGTACGATCTCGCAGACCCCAGAGGCCGCTCGCCCATTACCGCGACGGTGAGCTCTCGTCCGGGAACAAAACGCTCGACCAGGAGTTCGGCCCCAAAGCACCACTCCTTCACCTCTTCCCGCCAGGAATTGTCGTTCACCCGCACGATGCGCACACCGACGCTGGAGCCCTGGTTGGTCGGTTTGACGACAAAAGGCGCGGGCAGCGGATCGCCCTCGGCTAGCTCTTCGGGTCGAGCCACGACGCCATCGGCTACCGGCAGGCCGGCATCGCGGAATATCGCCTTTGCGGTTGGCTTATGCATCGCCAGGGCCGAGGCGAGGACGCCCGAATGGGTGTAGGCGATGCCCAGCATCTCGAACACGCCCTGGACCGTCCCGTCTTCCCCGCCGATGCCGTGCAGCGCGTTGAAAATAACGTCGGGGCGAGGCTCGAGGGCCCGCAGCAACCCCGGCAGATCGCGACCGACATCGATGACCCGCACCTTGTAGCCGCAATCCACCAGAGCTTTTGCGCACTCGCGCCCGCTCGACAACGAAACCTCGCGCTCCGGCGACCACCCCCCCATCAGGACCGCCACGGTTTTGGTCACCGCCCCCTCTCAGTCACGGCCCGTTTCCGTCACCCCCGCGAAAGCGGGGGCCCAGGACCCGCCGGGCACGACCGATGGATCCCTGGATTCCCGCTTTCGCGGGAATGACGAAGTAATCTGCCCGATAGCCGGAACCGGGAGACCGATCCGCTCGATCTCCCATTCCAGCATGATCCCGGAGGTCTCGTAGACCCGGCGCCTGACCTCCTCGCCCAGACCTTCGAGATCGGCCGCGGTGGCGCTGCCGGTGTTGATCAGAAAATTCGTGTGCTTCTGCGAAACCATCGCGCCGCCGCGCACCAGACCTCGGCAGCCGGCGGCGTCGATCCGCCGCCAGGCACTCTCGTCCGGCGGGTTTTTGAACGTCGATCCGCCGGTGCGTGCCCGCACCGGCTGCGTGGCCTCACGCGCGGCGCGGATCTCGGCCAGTCGGGACGCGATGGCGCTGCGATCGCCGGGAATGCCGCGCAGCCGAGCCTCGATCAAGATCCAGGCCGGATCGAGATCGCTGTGACGGTAGGACAGCCCCATCGCCGTACATTCAACGGTATGGGTTTGGCCGCTGCGGTCGAGCGCCGTCGCCGACGCCAGCACCTCTTTGATTTCCCGGCCGTAGGCGCCGGCATTCATTCGCACACTGCCACCGATCGAGCCGGGGATGCCGGACAGAAACTCGAGCCCGGCAATTCCCGCCTCGGCAGCAGCGAGGGCCACGATGCGATCGAGCGCCGCCGCACCGGCGCGAACCTCATCGCCCGCCGACGGCAATCGCTGCACAGCCGCGCCCGAGCCGGATCGTAACACCCGGGATCCCGCCGTCGCGCACCAGCAGGTTCGATCCGACCCCGATCACCGACACCGGGATCTCGGGCGGCAGCGCCGCCAGGAAGCCGGCGAGATCCGCGGCATCGGCCGGTCGGAACAATATTTCCGCCGGTCCGCCGACGCCAAACCAGGTCTGCTTGCCGATCTCGGCGTCGGCGATCAGCCTGCCGCGGACTGGAGGCAGCTGTGCGATCAGCGCGGCAGTTGATGGCTTGCGCAGTCCGCATCATGCGACGCGGTCCGACGAGTGCAGCGCCGCAAGTTCAGCCGGCAAACGGTTCGCCCAGCCGGTGATCGAACCAGCACCCAGGCACACGACCATATCGCCCGACCGGGTCAGTTCCAGTACGACGGAAGCGAGCTCGTTCGGGTTCGCCAGCGAGCGGACATTGCGGTGGCCGTGCTCGATCAAGCCGGCGACGAGACTGTCGCGGTTCACGCCTTCGATCGGGGGCTCGCCGGCCGCGTAGACATCAGCGACCAAAACGATGTCGGCATCGTTGAAACAGGTGCAGAACCCGTCAAACAGGTGGGCGAGCCGGCTGTAGCGGTGCGGCTGCACGACGGCGACCACCCTGCCCTCGACAATCGCGCGCGCCGCCTTCAGCACCGCGGCAATCTCGACCGGATGGTGACCGTAATCGTCGATCACGGTCACCCCCTGCCACTCGCCGGTCTTGGTAAAGCGGCGCTTCACGCCTTTGAAGTTTTGCAGGGCGCTGCGTAGCGCCTCGTCGCCGAGCGCCATTGCTTCGGCGACCGCCGCGGCTGCCAGCGAATTTTGCACGTTGTGCCGGCCGAACATCGGCAGGAACAGGTTCGCGATCGTGCGACCGCGTTCCGCCAGAGCGTCGGAGACGACGATGTCATACCGGGCGCCGTCCCTCCCGAGCCGAACATCGACCGCCCGAATGTCGGCCTGTGGGCTGAAGCCATAAGTCAGGACGCGACGATCCGACAATTTCGGGATCATTCCCTGTACGACCGGATGGTCTATGCAGAGTGCGGCAAACCCGTAGAACGGAATATTGCCGACAAAGTCTTCGAAGGCTTGGCGCAGCGCGTCGAAGTCTAAGTAGTAGTCGAGATGCTCGGGGTCGATATTGGTGACGACCGCAATCGTCGCGGGCAACCGGGTGAAAGTGCCGTCGCTCTCGTCGGCTTCGACCACCATCCAATCGCCGGCGCCCAATCGCGTGTTGGTGCCGTAGGCGTTGATGATCCCGCCATTGATCACGGTCGGATCGAGCTGCGCCGTCTCGAGCAACGCGCCGATCATCGACGTTGTCGTGGTCTTGCCGTGAGTTCCGGCGATCGCCAGCGACCATTTGAGGCGCATCAGCTCGCCCAGCATTTCGGCGCGGCGAACCACCGGTATACGGCGCACTCGGGCCGCTATGACCTCGGGGTTATCCGGCCTGACGGCGGAGGAGATCACGACGACCTCCGCCGCGCCGAGGTTCTCGGCCTCATGGCCGACGGCAACCGGGATGCCCAGGTCGGTGAGCCGCCGAACATTGGCGCTGTCGGCCAAGTCGCTGCCCTGAACCCGATAGCCGAGATTGTGCAGTACCTCGGCAATGCCGCTCATGCCGATGCCGCCGATGCCGACGAAATGCAGCGGCCCGATCGAGCGCGGCAGCGCTCTCATGCCGCCCGCCCTTGGGGGCGCGAGCCGACGCCGTCGGCCCGCTCGATCTCGACGGCGAGCCTGGCAAGCTCCTGGGCCGCATTGCGCCGGCCGAAGCTGGCGGCACACCGGGCGGCGGCCGTCAATGCCGCACTGTCGTCGAGCAGGCTTTCAAGGCGCAGCGCCAGAGTATCGGGCCGCAGCTCCGGTTGCGCAACGACCCACCCTCCCCCGGCCTCGGCAAACGAGCGGGCATTGGCAGTCTGGTGATCGTCGGTGGCATGCGGGTAGGGGACCAACAGAGCGGGCCGGCCGATCGCACCGAGTTCGGCGATGGTCGAGGCGCCGGCGCGGCAAATTGCCAGATGCGCCCGCGCCAATCTTTCCGGCACGTCAGTGAAAAAACTCTGCAGTTCCGCTTGGATGCGATTTTTTCGGTAAACCGCCTCAGCGGCGGAGAGGTCCTCCGGGCGCGCCTGGTGACTGACCCGCAGCATCTCGCGCAGCCGGGTCGGCAAGGCCGCCAATGCCGGAGGTATGGCTTCGCTCATGATCCGCGCGCCCTGGCTGCCGCCCAAGATCAGCAGCTCGATCGGGCCACCGCGGTGCGGTGCGCCGTAGTTCGGCTGACCGATCGCGAGAATTGCCGGCCGCACCGGGTTCCCGGTCTGGACGGTGCGAGCCCGGTCGGACGGCCGCATGCCCGTGGTTGCCGGGAACCCGGTGGCGATCCGGCGCACACGGGGCGCGAGAAGCCGATTGGCGCGGCCGAGCACCGCGTTCTGCTCGTGGATCAGGGTCGGCACACCCAGATAAACCGCCGCGAGCATCGTCGGGACCGAGGGATAGCCGCCGAACCCGATTGCACAGGCCGGCGACAGCCGGCGCAACAACCGCCGCGCCTGCAGCGCCCCCAACGCCAGTTCGCCGAGCGCGTGAGCCGCCCGCGCTGGCCCACCACCGAGCCGCGCGGCGCGTACTCGATGGATCGTGATCTCCGCAACCCGCCCAGCAAAGGCCTCGGCGCGCGCATCGCTGAGAAGATGGACCTCCTTGCCGCGGCCGAGAAGCTCTAGCGCCAGCGCTTCGGCCGGAAAGAGATGTCCGCCGGTGCCGCCGGCGGCGAGCACAAAGGCGCCGCTCACAGCGCGCCCCTCCGGCAAGCCGGCGCCGTGTCAGCGCCAGCATCATCCCCATCCCCAGCCCGAGCGCGAGCATCGAGGATCCGCCGTAGGACAGAAACGGCAAGGTCATGCCCTTGGTCGGGATCAGATGCAGGCTCGAAGCCATGTTGATCGCCGCCTGCAGGCCGAACTGGACCAACAGGCCGGTCGCGGCGAGCAGCACGAAGAGACTGCCTTCCTGCGACATCCGCGAAAACCCGCGCAGCACGATAAACGCGAACAGGGCGACGACGGCGAGACAGACGATGACGCCGAACTCTTCGCCGGCGACGGCGAAGACGAAATCGGCGTGAGCGTCGGGGAGGACGTCCTTGATCGTGCCTTCGCCCGGGCCGCGGCCCCACAGCCCGCCGTTGGCGAACGCCTCGATCGAGCGGCTCACCTGATAGCTGTCGCCGGCCGCGGGATCGAGGAAGTGGTCGACCCGGACCTTGACATGCGGCAGGTACATGTAAGCCCCGACCAATGCCCCGAACCCGGCGAGAGCGCCCGCCACCACCCAATAGAGCCGCAGCCCGGCCATGAAGAATTGGGCGAACCAGACCGCCGCGACGACTGCCGCCATCCCGATGTCCGGCTGCTTTATCAACATCGCGACGACCACCAGAAACAACGCCGTGCAGATCAGATTGCCGGGGAAACCAGGGCGCAGCTTCTGTTCCGAGAACAACCAGGCGGCGACGACGGCGAAGGTCGGCTTGACGAATTCGGAAGGCTGCAACGATAGACCCGGCAGGTTGAGCCAGCGTCGCGCGCCCTTGATCTCGACCCCAACGACAAAGGTCAAGGCGAGCAGCGCCAACGCAATCGCAAAGCCGATCACCGCGATGCGCCGGATGGTGCGCGGCGGCTGCAGCGAGACCGCGAACATCAGACCGATCGCCAAGGGCAGCATCGCGAGGTGACGGCGGACGAAATGCAGCCCGTCATAACCGATGCGCTCGGCCACCGGAGGGCTCGCCGCCAAGCTCATGACAACGCCGAAACCGATCAGCATGCCGAGTGCGGCAAGGCTCCAGCGGTCGACCGTCCACCACCACTGCGCGACCGGGCCCTGATCGATCCGGGCGAATTTCATCCGTCACCCATGCCGCGAGCGCTGAACCACTCATAAGGGTAGATATAGCGGAATTGTCGAAAGTTATCTACTACTTGTAGTTCATACCACGCTCTCGGTCGCGACGCGCCGCCGTCATTGTGACGAGTGGTGACGGCCGCCATCGCCCCTTACCGCAGCTTCAGCGTGGCGAGCCCTGCGATCGCCAATATCCAGGCGATGATCCAAAAGCGGATTACGATTGTCGGCTCTTCCCAACCCATTTGTTCGAAGTGGTGGTGCAGCGGCGCCATGCGGAAGATCCGCCGCCCGGTCAGCTTGAAGCTGGCGACTTGCACGATGACCGATACAGCCTCGAGCACAAAGAGACCGCCGATGATGGCGAGCACCAGCTCGTGCTTGGTGATGACACTGATCGTCCCAAGTGCGGCGCCGATCGACAGCGACCCGGTGTCGCCCATGAAGACCATCGCCGGCGGGGCGTTGAACCACAGAAAACCGAGGCTCGCGCCGACCATCGCACCGCAGAACACCGTGAGCTCGCCGGCGCCGATGACGTGGTGGATTTGCAAGTAATTGGCAAAGACCAGATTGCCGGCGAGATAGGCAATGATAGCGAAGCACCCCGCCGCGATCATCGAGGGCACGATCGCCAACCCGTCGAGCCCGTCCGTCAGATTGACCGCGTTCGAGGCGCCGATGATGACCAGAACGCCAAACGGCAGGAAGAACCAGCCGAGCTCGAACAGCACGTTCTTGAAAAACGGCACGGCGAGCGTGTTTGTCAGTCCAGGCGGTGTCACATAAGCGATGGCGATGCATGCCGCAGCACCGAGGACGAATTCGACGGCCAGCTTGGCTCGGCCGGAAAGGCCACGATGCGAATTCCTGGTCAGCTTGCGATAATCGTCGAAGAACCCGATCAGCCCAAACCCGACGGTGACCAACAATACGATCCACAGATATGGATTGGCCAAATCCGCCCACAGCAGCGTTGAAATCGTCAGCGCGATCAGGATCAGGAAACCGCCCATCGTCGGCGTTCCCTTTTTCCGGATCAGATGCCCGTTGGGACCGTCGGGGCGGATCGGCTGGCCGTTGCTCTGTTTCCGCCTCAGCCAAAGAATGAGGCGCGGACCGAGCAGAAAGCTGATCAACAAGGCGGTGACAACCGCCCCGCCCGACCGAAACGTAATGTAACGGAACAGGTTGAAGAGCTGGAACTGATCGGCGAGAGGATAGAGCAGCGGGTACAGCATGGGATCACGTCTCGCGCCGAGCCGATATCGCACAAAGCCGCTCCACGATGGCGCTGACGCGCGCGCCGCGAGAGCCTTTGACCGTTACGACATCGCCGGGTTCAAGAAAGCCGAGCAGCGCAGGGATAGCCTCGTCGGCCGATCGCCACAAACCGCCCCGCCTGCCTTGGGGCAAGGCCTGATGGAGCGCGGTCATTGCGTCGCCGACGAGAAAGACGCGATCGACTTTGGCTGCGTCGAGTGGCTCGGCGAGTTCGCGATGCAGCCGCTCGGAGGCGTCGCCGAGCTCGAGCATGTCGCCGAGCACGGCGATCCGCCTTGCGCCGCCTCCCGGCTCGGTGATGCCGAGCACGGCGAGCGCAGCACGCATCGCCGCCGGGCTCGCGTTGTAGCTCTCGTCGATCAGGGTCAAGGTGCCGCCGCGCCACGCAAGTTCATGGCGCCGACCGCGGCCCGGCAAGGCCTCGAGCGCCGCCAGCGCCGCGGCGACGCGCTCGGCATCTGCCCCGGCGGCCCGCGCCGCCGCCAGTACGGCGAGCGCGTTAATCACCCAATGCCGCCCCGGGAGCGGCAAGCGAAACCGGAGAACCGACCCGGAAAGCGCAGCCTCGACTATGCTACCGTGCGAATCGAGCACGCAATCGATGAGGCGGACCGCGGCATCGGGATGGGCTCCGAAACCGATCACTTCGGCCGCGCCGCCCCGCATTGCTGCCGACGCCAACCGAGCATAATATGGATTGTCGCGGTTGAGGATTGCGATGCCGCCGGGCTCCAGCCCGAGAAAGATTTCGGCTTTCGCCTCGGCGATCGCGTCCACCGACGGGAAAAAGCCGAGATGGGCGGGCTCGACCGTCGTGATCACCGCAATATGCGGGCGCACCAGTCGGGTCAGGGCAGCAATTTCGCCCGGATGGTTCATACCGAGCTCGAAGACTCCATAGGCGGCTTCGGGCGGTAGGCGGGCGAGCGACAATGGCACGCCCCAATGGTTGTTGAGCCCGCCGGCCGAGGCATAGGCCGGGCCGCAGGCGGCGAGCGCCAGATGCAACGCCTCCTTGGTCCCGGTCTTGCCGACGCTGCCGGTGATCGCGACGATCCGCGCCCGGCTGCGGTCGCGCGCCGCCGCACCGAGGGCGGCGAGGCCGGCCAAGGTGCCGGTGACGCGAAGCAAAGGCGCCGTCGCCGCGATACTCGGGGGTTCACGATCGACCACCGCGGCTGCGGCACCGAGTTCCAGAGCAACGCCGACAAAATCGTGCCCGTCGTGGTTGGGGCCGCGCAAGGCAACATACAAATCGCCGACAGCGAGGCTGCGGCTATCGATCGATACCCCCGTCGCGAGCCAATCCGCGGTGCTCGACCCGCCGGTCACGGCGGCGGCCTCGGCAGCGGTCCACAGAGGGGTCATCAGCCCGCCTGCCGAGCGGGCGACCGCCGACCCGCACCGGCGACCTCACGGGCGATCGCGGCGTCGTCAAAGGGGTAAGTCTCGGTCCCGATAATCTGGCCGGTTTCGTGTCCTTTCCCGGCGATAATGAGAACATCGCCCGGAGCAAGTTCGTCGATCGCGGTCGCAATCGCCTGTCGGCGGTCGCCGACCTCGATGGCGTTCGGCGCGGCTTCGAGAATGGCGCGCCGGATCACCGCAGCCGATTCGGTTCGCGGATTGTCGTCGGTGACATAAACGCGATCGGCGAGGCGAGTCGCCACCTTCCCCATCAGCGGCCGCTTACCGGCATCGCGATCGCCGCCGCAGCCGAAGAGCGCGACGAGCCGGCCGCTTGTATGCGGGCGCAATGCGGTCAGCACCGTCGCCAGCGCATCCGGCGTATGGGCGTAATCGACGACGACCGCTCCGCCGCCCGGAGTTCGGCGACAAATTGCAGCCGCCCGGGAACGCCGGTCAGACGAGCCAGAGACTCGGCGCCGGCGGCCGGCGAACCGCCGGTCGCGATCACCAACGCGAGAGCAGCCAGCGCGTTCATCGCCTGGAACTCGCCGGCGAGCGGCAGCACCAGTTCGCGCCGCTGCCCGAAAACCTCGAGAACGAGGGCTTGGCTGCCGGCCCGCGGTTGACGGGCAACCAGCCGAAGATCAGACGCCGGGTTGGCGCCGTAGCCGATCACCCGATGACCGCTGTCGCGGCAAAGCGCCTCAAGGCGAGGGAATTCGTCGCTGTCCCGGTTGAGGATGGCCGACCCGCCAGGGGTCAAGAGAGCGGTGAAAAGCCGATCCTTTGCGGCGCGGTAATGCGCCAGGTCGCCGTGATAATCGAGGTGGTCCCGCGTCAGGTTGGTGAAGGCTGCAGCGGCGACCGACAGGCCGTCGAGCCGGAATTGGTCCAACCCATGGCTCGAGGCCTCGAGCGCCACATGCTCGATCCGTTGCCTCGCCAGTTCGGCGAGATCGCGATGCAGCGCCACCGGATCCGGGGTCGTCAGCGCGCCGGGCCGACGCTCGTCTGCGGTCACCAGCCCGAGCGTGCCGAGGCTCGCTGCGGGGTAGCCGAGCGACGTCCATATCTCGCGCGTAAAATGGACCACCGACGTCTTGCCGTTTGTGCCGGTGACCGCGGCGATCGTCCGAGGTTGCCGGCCCTTGAACCGGGCGGCCAACAGCGCCAGCCGGCGATGCGGATTCGCGTCGGTCACGATCGCCACCCGGCCGTGCTGCTCCGGTCCAAGGGCGAGGGCCTCGACCCGGTCGGTCAGGATAGCGACCGCCCCTCGCGCGATCGCGGCGGCGGCGAAGCGGCGCCCGTCTTGCCGGGAGCCGGGCATTGCGGCGAACAGAAAGCCCGGGCGAACGGCGCGCGAATCGGCAGTGAGTCCGACAATCTCTAGCTCCGAGAACCCGGTCGGCGCCGGTGCCGGAGCGATTAGCTCAGTAATTCTCAAGCCGCTTGCCCTGCAGAGTGTCAACCGCCAACGCCCGGCGGATTTCTGGCGAAGATTCGTCTACCGGCTGCACCCCGAGAAGCGGCGCGATTCGCTGAACAATACGGCTGGTCGCCGGCGCTACCGTCCAGCCTGCCGTGGCGTAGCCGTGGCTCTGCTTATTGGGATGAGGTTCGTCGACCACCGTCAGCACCAGATATTTCGGGTCATTGATCGGGAAGACCCCGACAAAGCTGGAAAGCAGCTTTTTCTCCGCATAATGCCTGCCCGAAATCTTCTCTGCCGTGCCGGTCTTGCCGCCCACTAAATAGCCGGGCGCGGCGGCCATCGTGCCGGTCCCATGTTCAACCACTAATCGCATCAGCTTGCGCATTTGTTCCGAGGTCTTCGGCGACAGCACCTGCTGCCCTTGCGGGACCTCGCCCGGCGGTTGTTTGACGAGGGTAGCCTGGCGAAGGATCCCGCCATTGACAAGCGCTGCGGCGGCGCTGGCAAAGCTCAGCGGGGTGACCGAGATGCCATGGCCAAAGGCGATGGTCATCACGTTGACTTCGCGCCATTTCGCCGGGAAATGCGGCGACGCTACCTCTGACACTTCAATCTTCGGGGCCTTCAACAGGCCGAGTCGAGCGAGGAATTCCCGCTGTCTCTGGCCGCCGGCGGCGATAGCCATCTTGGCCGCACCGATATTTGACGAGTACATCAGGATTTCGGGCACGTTCAAGATCCGGTGCTTGCCGTGATAATCCCCTATCGTAAAGCGTCCGATATTGATCGAATGGGTCGCGTCGTAGGTGCTGGTCAGAGTGGAAGTGCCGTAGTCGAGCGCCATCGCGACAGTGAAGATCTTGAAGATCGACCCGAGCTCATAAACCCCCAGCGTGTCCCGGTTGAACATCCGGTCTGCGATCGTGATGTCCGGGTGATCCGGGTCTGGGGCGCCGGGGTGGTTGGGATCGAAATCCGGCAGCGACACCATCGACAGGATTTCGCCGGTGTTGACGTCCATAATCAGCCCGGCCGCGCCTTTCGCGGTGAAATCATCGATGACGCGTTGTAATTCCTCACGCAGCACGTATTGGATGCGCAAATCGAGCGACAATTGCAGGGCGTCCCGCTGGTCCTTCAACGTGTCGTCGAGCCCGCGTTCGATCCCCGCGAAGCCGGCATTGTCGATGCCGGTATAGCCGACGACATGGGCGGTCAGCGCGCCATCCGGATAGACCCGCCGCTCCTCGTGCTGAAACTGCACTCCTGGAACGCCGAGCTGATTAACGTCGTACTGCTCGCGCGGGGTCAGATGGCGCTTGATGTACACAAAACTCTTGCCTGAGGTCAGCTTGGCGTAAATTTCGGGACCCTTCAGGCTCGGAAAGGCCTTTAGCAATTTTCGGGTGGCGTCCGCAGGGTCGAGGATCTGCTTGGGATTGGCATAGACCGAGGGACTATCGAGCGTTGTGGCGAGCAACCTGCCATTGCGATCGACAATGTCGGCGCGGGCCGGTGCAGGCGGCGCAGGTATGCGGAAACGGGGCATATGTGATTGCGCCGTGCCGCCTTCTAGGACAACGATTTCGACGACCCGCAACGCGACGACGCCAAAGACACAGGCAAACAAGACACCGGTAAAAACCAGCCGGGCGCGGCAGGCCTCGACAGCCTTGCGCGCCGGACCCTCGGGGATAACCGGGGCACAGGGCGGCGGTTTGAAATGCCGCGGACGGCACGGATTATCGTCGAATTGCTGGGCTGCGCGCATCACCGGCTCGCCATGATCTGAGATATCAAATCGTCGAGCGATTTTGCCCGGCGCGGGGGGCTGGACTTGACCACCGCCTTGACCGGCACGGCCTTGGCGAGCTGGGACGCGCCGGCCGGCTTTTCCAGTAAGGCCGGCATCGCGCGCAGCGCGCTTTGGGTTGGCGGCGGCTCGAGTGCCGCTTTGAGCGGCGCCGGCGGGCTAAGAGGCACCCCGTCAGGCGGTCCGGCAACAGGGGCCGGCAATGGGGTGGGTTCGGCGGCCGCGACCACGGTGGTGGTTTCCGCCGGCGGCGGGGCGGCCGCCGGAGGCGGAGGCACCGGCCGCATCGGAATTTCCGCGACGGTAGTGCGAAGCTGCTTTGTCGAGATCGGGGCTAGCGACAGATATTGCCGATTGATCGCCTCGAGGGTCTCCGGGCGGGTCAGATAAGCCCACTCGGCATCGAGCACGTGGATTTCATGCTCTTCCGCCATCGTCGCCCGGTTGGTTCGCGCCAACTCGTCCTCGAGCGACTGAACCTGGTATTTGACGCCGAACATCGCAAACCCGGTCGCCGAAACGACGACAAGCCAGAAGAGGGTGCCGAGCCTGATCATGCCAGCCCTCCCGACCGGTCGAGATTCCCCGCTTGGCGGTTGATAGGCCATGGCGGGGCTGGGGTTCGTTCCGCCGCTCGCAAACGCGCCGCCCGCGCCCGCGGGTTGTGGGCGATCTCCGCTGCGCTCGGTTTTACCGCCCGACGCGACAGCAGCCGGAAGGCCGGCGCCGGCATGCCGACCCGATCGGGCTGATGGCGCGATGCCTGCGGCGCCGCATCGCTGCGGCCGCGCAGAAATTCCTTAACTCGGCGATCCTCGAGTGAATGGAACGAAACGACCGCGAGCCGTCCGCCCGGCGCCAACAGCTGTTCGGCCGCCACGAGACCGCGATCGAGCTCTCCGAGCTCGTCATTCACCGCGATGCGCAATGCCTGAAATGTTCGGGTCGCCGGATCCTGGCCCGGCTCGGATTTGGGTATGGCGGCGCGCACGATGTCGGCGAGCTCGGTCGTGCGCCGGATCGGCCGGCGTTGCCGCGCCGCGGCGATCGCTCGCGCGACCCGGCGGGCAAACCGCTCTTGGCCCAGCGCGCGGATCAGTTCCGCGAGCTCGGGCTCGGACAATGTCGCCACGAGATCCGCGGCGCTTTCGCCGTCGCTGCTCATGCGCATGTCGAGCGGCCCGTCCGCGCGAAACGAGAAGCCGCGTTCGGCCGTGTCGAGCTGCGTCGAGGAGACCCCGAGGTCGAGAGTGATGCCGGCGATGGGGTCGCTTGTGACCGGCGCCAGCAGCCGCACCATATCCCCGAACCGTCCCTCCAAAATCGTCAGGTTGCCGCCGTGGCGCGCCGCCAGATCGCGCCCCCGACGGACCGCCTCGGGATCGCGGTCGATGGCGAACACCTTGCACCGCGCTCCGGCGAGCAAAGCCTCGCTATAGCCGCCGCCGCCAAAGGTGCCGTCGACATAGACCGCATCGTCGCGCGGGGCCAACGCGTCGCGCACTTCGTCGAGCATGACAGGAACATGCCCGCTAGGCCTCGGCGCCTGGAGATGCGCGGCGGGCGACGGCGACGCTGGACGCCATTCGGTCATTCCTGCGACCGCCCAAGAGAAGCGCCCAGCGCAGGGAAGCTGGCGCGCTGCTGGCGAGCGCGCTCGCGCACCATTGCCTGATGCTCGGCATAGCGGGTCGGCTCCCAGATCTGGAATTTGTTCCCCAAGCCGACAAATGCCGCGCTATCGGTGATGAAGACACGCGCCGCCAGCTTCTCGGGGAGTACGATCCGCCCCTCGGTGTCAAAAGGCAGCGCGTGCGAATCGGCGAACAGCAAGGCGAGGTTCTCTTGTTCGTCGGAGAACTCGTCCAGAGTGTTCAACCGGGCGCGCATCTCCTCCATCCGCTTGATACCGCTCGCGTCGAGCGCGTCACACTTGAACGAGGGGAATACGACGATACCAGGATAGCTTTGGTCTGCTACAGCAGCGCGAAAGGTCGCCGGCACTGAAACTCGCCCCTTGCGGTCGACCTTATTCACGAAAGTGGATAGATACAGCTCCACTTTTTCCCCCAACGCTCGCCCGTGGACGCTCGGCAAGGGGCGCCCGATGGGCGCCGCCGAACTTCCCCCCATCGGCAGCACCCGTCCATGGGTGACTATGGGATATCATGGGAATTTATGGGCGTCAATGAATTTTAGAAATAAAACCACAGATTTCTGAAATGCCCGCGCTGTTGGTCATCCAACCACATCATGTAGTCGGACACCCAATTCCGGTCACAAGCAGAAGGATCACTTTAACCGCCGTGTAAAGGCAAGGCTTTATGTTCGCCATATGTTCTGCGGGAGCAAGAGCGCCAGACGGCGTGTAAGCCGGGTTCTGTCCCGCCCGCGCCGAACCGTCGGCAGGGCGGGGATGGCCATTCCTCTGGGACGCCCGTCGCCGAGCGCCTCGTGCGACCGACCCGAGCGGCAGCGCGAAGGTTCGCCCGGCATCTTCACAACGAAGATGCCTGCCGCTCCTACTTGGTCTTGCTCCCGGTGGGGTTTTCCCTGCCGCCGCCGTTGCCGGCGGCGCGGTGCGCTCTTACCGCACCGTTTCACCCTTGCCGCCCGCCGGGTACTCCCGGGACGGGCCGGCGGTGTACTTTCTGTGGCACTTTCCCTGGGGTCGCCCCCGCCGGGCGTTACCCGGCACCGTACCTCCGTGGAGCCCGGACTTTCCTCTCCCCGCCGCAAGGCGGGGAGCGGCCATCCGGCCGTCTGGCACCGAAAGACTTGGGGACTCGCGATGGGCCTGTCAAAGACCCGCGGTCCCAGTCCGGCCCATAAAAACCCATGAGAACCCGGTAAGGGTCGGCGAGACCCGATCGGTATTGTGCCGCGAGAGTGGACTTTTATAATCGCCGTTGCTCATCCCAGAGAGCCCGGCGGAGAAGAGAGGGATCGCGATGTCGGTAATACTCGGAACGGACAGCTTCCGGTACCAGGTCGTCGATGATTGGGCCAAATTGCCGGACGGGTGGGCCTTCAATGCCGATGTCGCCGCCGTCGGGGTCGACAAGAACGACAATGTTTATGCATTCAATCGCGGCGCCCATCCGATGTGCGTGTTCGACCGGGCCGGCAATTTCTTGCGCTCCTGGGGCGAAGGCGTCTTTACCCGCCCGCATGGCGTCCACATGGCGCCGGACGACACGATCTGGCTGACCGACGACGGCGACCACACGGTCCGACAATGCACCCTCGACGGCAAGGTGCTGCTGACCATCGGCATCCCCGGCAAGCCGGCGCCTTATATGAGCGGCGAGCCCTTTCACCGCTGCACCCACACCGCGCTGTCACCGCAAGCCGACTACCTCTATATCTCAGACGGCTACGGCAATTCCCGTGTCCACAAATACACCCCGGACGGCAAGCGGGTCATGTCGTGGGGCGAGCCCGGCACCGATCCCGGCCAATTCAACATCGCCCACAACATCTGCTGCGATCCGGATGGCTGGGTCTATGTCGCCGACCGCGAGAACCACCGCGTCCAGGTATTCGGCGGCAACGGCAAGTACGAGACCCAGTGGAACAACATGCATCGCCCCTCCGGCCTCTTCATGGAAAGCGGCACAAGGACGCCGCGCTTCTTCATTGGCGAGATCGGGCCGGATATGGCGGTCAATATCGACCTGCCGAATTGCGGTCCGCGGGTCAGCATCTATACGCAGAAGGGTGAACTCCTGGCGCGGCTCGGCCACGCGCACGCCGGTCTCAACCCCGGTCAGTTCATTTCACCCCACGGCCTCGCCGTCGACTCGCGCGGCGACATCTATGTCGGAGAAGTGTCGTTCACCAATTGGGGCCGCCGGGTTCGAGCGCGCGGCGAGCAATTGCCGCCCGACCTTAGAAGCCTGCAGAAACTGGTCAAGGTGGATTAAGCGAACCTCTACCAACCTCCGTCATCCTGAGGAGCCGCCGCAGGCGGCGTCCAAACCGGTAGCTACGACGGTTATACCTCCTGAAGGCGACCGGTAGTGCTCGTGTACCATCATCACTTCGAACGCCTGGATGATGCTGCTGCAGCCGAACGCCAGGTCAAAGGCTGGCGTCGCGACAAGAAGGAGGCATTGATCCGGGGCGATTTCGCATCGCTTCCGTCATTGGCGCGCCGGGGTGCCACTCGACCGCCTCTGCGTCCTTCGAGACGCCGCCCAAGGGCCGCTCCTCAGGATGACCAAGATCTGGAATAACTAAGAGGAAGAAGCGATGCCCGAGAACCCACGTTGGAAACGCCGGCCGCCGGGCTCGACCTGGGGCGACTGGGGTCCCGATGATCAGCTCGGCCGGCTCAATCTGTTGACCCCGGAGAAGGTGCTCAAAGGAGTGGCCGAGGTAACCGAAGGCAAAACCTTTTGCCTAAGCCTGCCGCTCGATTATCCGGGCGGCACCGTCGTCAACCCGCGCCGCCACCCGCCGCGACTGCTCGCCAACAAGCGCAACGGCATGCCTTACATGGCCTATCCGCTCGCCCGCGAGGACCCGCGTCTCGTCGACGTGATTTGTGACGACATCGTCGAGATGACCCTGCAGTACTCGACGCAGTGGGACAGCCTCGCCCATGTCGGCCAGCTGTTCGACGCCGATGGCGACGGCAAGCCCGAGATCGTCTTCTACAATGGCTATCGCGCCGGCGAGCATATCCTCGGCCCGATGGACTACCGCGACGGGGGCGCGGTCGAGCGCGGCGAGCATGTCGGTGCGCTAGCCTTGTCGATCGACCACATGGCGGCGCACGGCATGCAGGGCCGCGGCGTCATGATCGATCTCGAGCACCATTTCGGCCGCGGCGAGAAGTTCGTCTCTTACGACGAGCTGATGCGGATCATCGACGCGGACAAGGTTTCGGTCGAGGAGGGTGACCTCGTCTGCTTCCGCACCGGCTACGACCGTGTCATCCTCGATATGAACAAGAACCCCGACCCAAAGGTGCTCGAAGCCAATCCCTGCGCCGCGCTCGATGGGCGCGACGAGCGGATTTTGAACTGGATCACCAAATCGGGGGTCGTCGCGCTGATCTCCGACAATCGCGCGGTCGAAGCCTCACCTTCGCGACCCTGCGAAGAAGATCACTGCACCACGCTGCCATTGCACGCCCACTGCCTCTTCAAGCTCGGCGTCTATCTCGGCGAGATCTGGCACCTCTCCGAGCTAGCCGACTGGCTGCGGGCCAACGGTCGCTCGCGCTTCTTGTTGACGGCTCCCCCGCTGCGGCTGCCCGGCGCTGTCGGTTCCCCGGCCAACGCGATCGCAACCGTTTAGAGCTAACCCGCGCCGAGCGCGACGGCAGTGTGGTAGGTGACAAACGCCGCCATATAGGCAAGCGCCAGCATGTAGCCGAAGAGGAAAGCGGTCCATTTCCAGCTGGCGGTCTCGCGCTTGACGACGCCCAGGGTCGAGGCGCATTGCGGCGCGAAGACATACCAAGCGAGGAGCGCCAGGGCGGTGGCGAGGCTCCAATGCGCGACCAAGGTGCTGCCGAGCGCGTCGCGATTGCCGTCGGCGCCCTCGATCGCGTAGACCGTGCCGAGCGCCGCGACGGCGACCTCGCGGGCCGCCATGCCGGGGATCAGCGCAATATCGATCTGCCAATTGAAGCCGACCGGGCGCAAGATAGGTTCGACGACTTTGCCGATACCGGCGGCGAGGCTGTAATTGATCGCCGGTTCGGGAGCGTCAGCCGGGGCTGGCGGCACCGAACATAGAAACCAGATCACGACCATCATCGCAAAAATCGTCGTGCCGGCGCGGCGCACAAAGATCTGGCCACGCTGCAGTACCCCGAGCGCGATGTTCCGCAGCCTCGGCCGCTTATAGTCGGGCAGTTCGAGCATGAAGGGCTCGTTCGGCTCGTGCCGCCACAGGAAGCGGTTGAAGACCCACGACATGCCGAGCGCGCCGGCAATGCCCGCGGTGTACAGTCCGAACATGACGAGGCCTTGCAGGCTCAACCAGCCGAGCACCGAGCGCGCCGGAACAAACGCCGAGATGATCAAGGTATAGACAGGGATCCGCGCCGAGCAGGTCATCAACGGCGCGACCAGGATCGTCGCGAGGCGGCCGCGGCGGCTCGAGATGACCCGCGTCGCCATGATGCCCGGGATCGCGCAGGCAAAGCTCGACAGCAGCGGGATAAAGGCGCGGCCATGCAGCCCCGCGCCGCCCATGATCCGGTCCATCAGAAAGGCCGCCCGGGCCATATAGCCGAAATCTTCGAGCAGCAGGATGAAGAGGAACAGTGTCAGGATCTGCGGCAGAAAGACGAGGACGCTGCCGACTCCCGAGATGACGCCGTCGCGGACAAAGCTCAGCAGCCACCCCTCGGGCAGCACGGCAGCGGCCCCCACCGCCAGCCCGTCGAACCCGCTTTTGATCAGCTCCATCGGCATCTGCGTCCAGGTGAACACCGCCTGGAACATCAGGAACAGCACCGCGAGCAGAATGACGAGACCGAGCACCGGATGCAGCACGATGCGGTCGAGCCGCCGGGTAAAGAGGTCGGGCCTTCCCGGGATCCTGACCGCCGCATCGAGGATGCGGTCGGCTTCGCGCTGCGTCGCGCGCAACTGCGCCGCGTTGGGCTCGGACCAATCGGGTGCCCGCGGCAATCCGCGCTCCCGGATCACCTCGTCGATGCGGGCAAGGAGATCGTTGGTACCACCCCGGCGGACGGCGACCGACGCGACGACCGGGATGCCGAATTCGGCCGACAGCGTGTCGAGATCGATCTCGAACCCACGGTGCCGGGCGATGTCGAACATGTTGAGCGCGAGGATCATCGGCCGGCCGACACGCTTCAGCTCGAGCGCGAGGCGCAGCGCGAGCCTCAAATTGGTCGAGTCCGCCACACAGACGAGGAGGCGTGGGACCTCCTCCCTCTCGATCCGCCCCAACACGATGTCCCGGGTGACGATCTCATCGAGGCTGCGGGCACGCAGCGAGTAGGTTCCCGGCAGGTCGATCAGCCTGACGGTCAGGCCAGCTGGCGTTACCGCCAGACCCTCCTTGCGCTCGACGGTGACCCCGGGGTAGTTCGCGACCTTCTGGCGGCTGCCGGTCAGTGCGTTGAAGAGCGCCGTTTTGCCGCTGTTGGGATTGCCGACCAGCGCGATGCGGGCCGGCAACGCCAGGTCGCTCACCCGCGCTCCGGTTCGGCCAAGATCGAAGCGGCCTCGCGGCGGCGGAGCGCGACCGTGGCCTCGTTCAGGCGCACCGCTATAGGGTCGCGGCCGAATAACCCTTGATGCAGTATTTCGACGCTGGGCGCCTTCGACAAATCCAAGCTCGATCAGCCGCCGCTCGAGTTCGGCAGCGGGTAACCCGTGATCATCGGCGTTTACATGCACGGCCCGGATTCGACCGGCGAACCCGACCGGAGCGACCCCCAGCGTCACCGCGCCGTTTGACACGTTTGCACGACCCGACATGTTCTTCCACGCGAGATTTCCAGCCAAAAGTATTGCGATTCGCTTTCATTTGCAAGGACGGCCGAGAGCTGTGCCATCTTGTCCCATCCGCCGATTCTCCTGAGCTGCCTCGTCCTGAATAGGCGAGACTCCGGTATTCGGGCGCAATTGGGACCCGCAAATGGGACCAGGGCGAGGCGGGTAAGCGAAAATCGTCGGGTCAGTAACCACCACCATGCCATGTCATCGGCCCGGGCAATTGGCATTGATAGGCTGGTGAGCCGCGAGACAGCCGGCAGCGCCGCTCCGACATGCACTGGTCAAACATCAGATCGGCCGGCATCCCGGTCTGCGCGATCGCGTATTGCCGGCAGATCGCCTCGATTGCGGCGGCACGGTGGTGAGCGGCGACGGGGCGGGTTTGCCCGCTTGCGGCGCCTGCGACTAACCAAATCAACGCCGCCGCGGCGCCGGCGCAGGATCCGCCGCCGCGGGAATTTGACGATGGGCCGAACCAGCCGCCTGAGTTCCCGAGATCTCCGAGCCGCAATACGGAGCCGAGGGCGGCCTGTCCGGTTGCCCGCCGCCGAGCGATCGCTCACCCCATGGTCGAGTTGAAGGCGCCGCCGTCGAGCAGCAGGTTCTGGCCGACGATGAAGCCGGCGGAGGCGCTGCATAAAAAAGCGCAGGCGTCGCCGAATTCGGCAGGGTCGCCGACCCGGCCGGTCGGGTTCGACTGACCGCGCTTGGCGACCATCTCCTCGAACGAGATGTTCTGCCGCCGTGCCTCGTATTCGATCCCGGAACGCAGCCGGTCGGTCAGAAACGGGCCCGGCAACAGGCCGTTGATCGTCACATTGTACTTGGCCACTTGGCGCGCGATTCCGGCGCAGAAGGCGGTGAGGCCGGCGCGGGCGCCGTTGCTCATGCCGAGATTGGCGATCGGCGACTTGACCGAGCCCGAGGTGATGTTGACGATGCGGCCGAATTTGCGCTCGCACATGCCGTCGACCGTCGCCTTGATCAGCATGATCGGCGTCAGCATGTTGGCGTTGACCGCCTTTTGCCAGTCCTCGACCGACCATTCGCGGAAGTCGCCATGCGGCGGTCCGCCGCAATTGTTGACCAGGATGTCGGGGTTGGGGCAGGCGGCGAGCGCGGCGGCCCGGCCAGCCTCGGTCGAGATGTCGCCGGGAACCGCCGTGACCTTGACGCCGGTCTCCTTGCGGATCTCCTCCGCTGTTTGCTCGAGGGTCTCGGCGGTGCGCGCGGTGATTGTCAATTCGACCCCGGCGCGCCCGAGCGACATCGCACAGGCCCTTCCCAACCCCTTGCTTGCCGCACAAACCAGCGCCCTTCGGCCGCGAATTCTCAGGTCCAACATGGCATCCTCCGCTGCAATCGCGGCATTTTGGTATAAAGAGCGGCGAAGCGAAACCGGAACCGATGAAACTGACCCTGATCCTCGATGCGGCGCCGGGCGGCGTGCGCGCCAGCCTGTTGGAAGAATGGGACGAGATCGCCGGCACCGCGCGGATGGAACCGCGGGTCCGCCTCTTTGACGATGACGAGCAGGCGTTGGTCTGGGGCCGTTCGTGGGCCAGCCGCCGAGGCCTGAAGCAGCTTTTTCTGACCGACAACAGAAAGCCCCCCGGCGGATGAGCCGGTCGGGTCGCAGCCGAATGGCGGCGATCTGCCTGCCGCTGGCCGGCGCCCTGTTCGCCGCGAGCGCCCTCCTCGCCGCCGACCGAGAAGAGCCATGGCTCGGATCGGCCGGCACGGTCCGCGACCTGATGATCCAAAACGTCTGCGTCGACCGCGCGGGAGCGGTCCTTGAAGGGGTCAGTCCGGTCGACGGGGACCGGCGCTGCATCACCCAGCGCGATCTGCTGCCGGGCGAAAAACTGCCCTATCACAAGCACGATCACCCCGCCGCGGCAGATCGGGCCCGGTTGCCCCGCGGCTATCAGCGGCGCGATTCCTTCCCGGTCGAGACCGGTCAATTCGGCATCGTCGTCGAACACTCGTTCGACTTTGGCGACGGCGGCGGGCGGCAATTCGGGGTGTTCGACGCAGGACGCGGCGACGGCGGCGATGTCACCCTGCTGTCGTCCGACGCAGCGTCGATGGCCGCGACCGAGGACGGGGGCGGCGGATTTCAGCTGTTTGTCGGGCCGGAGTGCCGGGACCGGATCGCCGCGGCCGGACTGACTCAGTCCTGGATCATCGCGCTCCTCGACCCGAATGCGCCGTCGCGTGGAGAGACTGTGGCCCGGCTCAACGACCTCAGGGAAGGGCGTCAGTCAAAGTGCCCGGCCCGGCTCAATTTCGCGTTCACTCAATGGCGGATCGAACCGGTCGCTTACCGCACGGGGGAAGGCCAGGGCGTCCCGGTGACCTTGACGACGCTGATCTCCGAACATTACGGCGGCGAACGCCCGGAATCGGCCGATCATGTCGAGCGCTTCTATTTCACTCGTGAACTCGGGTCCACCCGTTGGGAGCGTTGGCAGAACCTTTCGCACAGCCGCGATTTCAGCTCGGACCAGCTGACCAAGGCGGCCTCGGATCTCGCCGCGACCGGGCGCTGCAGCAAGCCAGATATTCCGGCCGGCGGCGCCTTTGTCATGATCGATTGCCGCGAGTGGACAATGATCGTGCCGCCCGACCATGCCGGTGGCGATCGCGCCGGGTTTTTCATCGACGCGGTCAGATCACGCCATCTCGGAGGTGACCTGTTCTCTGCACCCGACCGCACCGAATAGCCGTCGCCAACCTAGCGCGTCAATACCCCGGCGGCGGCCCGCCGGGATAGGCCGTTGGACCATAGGGGTACTGGCCGTAGGGCGGCGGCGGGGGGCCTCCCGAATAGGGGCTCGCGGCCTGCGGAGAATAAGGTGACATCCCTGGCGGCGGCGAAAAACCGGCCACCGCATTGCCATGGGCGGCCATGCACTGCCCGTACAGCATATCGAATTGCTGCTGCACCGAAAGCTGCGCGAAGCTGGAGCTGCCGGCGCCTGCGAACGTGCCGAAGGCGGCGCCCGAAGCCGCGCCGATTCCGGCGCCGCGGCCGCCGCCAATCGCCGCGCCCAGCCCAGCTCCCAAAGCGGTGCTGAGGATCGCACCGCCGACGGCTTGATTATTGGCCGCCGCTGCCGCAGGGGCTGTTTGAGCCGACGCATATTGCTGGCAGAACGACTGATCGGCTGCGAAGACGTCGAAGCTCTTGTTCGCCCCCGGAGCGACCGGGATCGACGGCACCACCGGCGTCTGGACGCACGCCGCCAAGCCGATCGCTGCGGCAACCATACCAACCACCCTTGGATCGATCCGCTTCATTTCCTCTCCCCGCTCGCTGAGCGCAAACGTTGGTGCAGCGATCTTTTTATGCAAGCAAACGATAAAGATCCCTTTCCGGGCGGCGCCGGCCGGTTAATTAGTGGCCGCCGCCGATGGCTCCCGGACCCGGCAACTCCCCCTGGTAGCCCGGCGAATCAGGCGACGGCGAAAAGCCTGGTACGACATAGCCTCTCGCATACATGCACTGAGCATACATCGTTTCGTAGGGCAGCGCGTGCTGCGCGGCGGCGTATTGCCGGCAGATCGCCTCGGCGACCGAGACTTGCGCCGCAGCAGCCGTCCACCCGCCGGCAGACATCATCGTCGCCAAAACGAGCCCGAGCCCAGGTTCGGGCATCATCAAGCTCACCGCCCGGGCAGCGCTTTCAGAGCCCGAGCGTCCGGCTGAACAGTTCCGGATAGCGGGCGCCGGCGGCAGCGCCCGGGCGGAAGGTTCGCTCGAGAGCGGCCGCCGTTGCCGCCGAAATCGCGATCTCGGCAGCGGCGGCGTTCTCTTCCAACCAGCGCCGGTGACTGGTGCCGGCAATCGGCACGATCGTGCGGCACCGAGACAAGATCCAGGCGAGCGCCAATTGCGCCGGAGTGCAGCCTTCGGCGCGGGCGAGCCGACGCAATTCCTCGACGAGTTCGAGGTTGCGGGGCAGGTTTTCTTCCTGGAAGCGCGGCATGCGCAGCCGCGCGTCGGCCGCGCTCAAATCCTCGCGGCCCGTGACGGTGCCGGTCAGAAAGCCACGGCCGAGCGGGCTGTACGCGACAAAGCCGATGCCAAGCTCGCGGCAGAGGCCGAGAGTTTCACGCTCGACGTCGCGCGTCCACAGGGAATACTCGATCTGCACCGCGGACATCGGAAAGGTTGCATGGGCGCGCCGGATCGTCTGCGGGCCAGCTTCCGATATGCCAAGAAATCGCACCTTGCCGGCGCCAACGAGGTCGCTCATGGCGCCGACCGTGTCTTCGATCGGCACGGCCGGATCGACCCGGTGGATGTAGTAGAGGTCGATGAAATCAGTGCGCAGGCGCTGCAGGCTGCGCTCGCAAGCTGCTTTGACGTATTCGGGCCTGCCGTCGGCGGTCGGCGTGCCATCCGGTCGCCGCAAATTGCCGAACTTGCTGGCGATAACGTAGCGGTGGCGGCGCCCGTCAACCGCCCGGCTGACCAGCTCTTCGTTCCGGCCATTGCCATAGGCATCCGAGGTGTCGAGAAAGTCGATCCCGAGCTCGGCGGCCCGGCCGACCGTCTCGATCGCGGAGGCCGGATCGGGCTCGCCGTAGAACGGTGTCATCGTGGCGCAGCCCAAGCCGATCTCCGAAACCTCCAATTGGCCGAGTTTGCGGCGTTCCATCTGCATCTCCCAGGTGGGCCAAAGCCGATACGCTCAGAAGGAGCCGTCGTTATACCGCCGTGCAACCGCGATCCAGCTGGATTCTGCGGTGTTGATGCCGGTGGCCGCGGCACACTAAGCTTGTGACATGGACGGTGAATTCCCGCCCCGGTGGCCTCGAGCCGGGGTTTTGGATCTTCACGAGCCGGCCGCCCGCAAGTTGCCGCTGGTTCTCGCTTCGCCACACAGCGGGTCCGAGTATCCGGCCGATTTGGTTGCCGCTTCGCGGCTCGAACTCACGGGCGCTGCGACAGTCCGAGGACTGCTTCGTCGACCAGCTGTTCGCAGCCGCGCCGGGCCTCGGGGAGCCTCTCCTCTCGGCCCGGTTCCCGCGCGCCTATGTCGACGTCAACCGCGTAGCCTTCGAGCTCGACCCGGCGATGTTTTCAGACGAATTGCCAAGTTTCGTCAACGCCGGCTCGCCGCGGGTCCGCATTGGGCTCGGCACGATTGCCCGCGTCGTCGCCAGCGGGGAGGAGATCTATATCGGGAAATTACGGTTCGCCGAAGCCATGCGGCGCATCGAGCGCCTCTACCATCCCTATCATCGGGTGCTGCGGCGGCCGATCGAGGAGACCGAGGGATTATTCGGCGGCTATCTGCTGATCGATTGTCATTCGATGCCGTCGAAGGTCGACGCCGCCCGCGGCCAGAACGGGGCCGACATCGTTCTCGGCGATTGCTTCGGCACGGCCTGCACGCGGCGCATCCTCGACGACGACGCCGGCTTTCTCGCCGAGCGCGGTTTCGCCGTGGCGATCAACTCCCCCTATGCCGGCGGCTTTACGACCGGTTTTTACGGACACCCCAGCGCCCACCGCCATGCCCTGCAAATCGAGATCAACCGGGCGCTCTATATGGACGAACGCAACTACCGCAAAAAGCCGCGCTTTGCTCGGCTGGTCCAAGACCTGGCCGATCTCGTTCAGCGGCTCGGCCAAGTCGCCGAGGATTGCCTACCGATGACCGCGGCGATCCCGACCGTAATTGATACGCCAGTCAGCCGTTCACATCTGAGGGGAATGCTTTCACCGCGCGGGAGGCCGCGACATTTGGAGAGATCGATGACAGAGGCCCGGCGGAATTCGACCTCGGACTTTGCGATCGCGCAGAATTGGCGGGAATACAGCGCGGAGGAACACGCGATCTGGCGGTTGCTCTTCGAACGCCAGCAGCGGCTGCTGTGCGGGCGCGCCTGCGACGAATTTCTTGCCGGGCTCGGCGGTCTTGGCGTGGCCGCCGACGGGATCCCGGACTTTCGCCGGCTCAGCGATGTTCTCGACGCTGCAACCGGATGGCGGATCGTCGCGGTGTCGGGCCTCGTTCCCGACGACGTCTTCTTCGCCTATCTCGCCCGCCGCCAATTTCCGTCGACCTGTTTCATTCGCCGCCGTGACCAGCTCGACTATTTGCAGGAACCCGACGTTTTCCACGATATTTGCGGCCATGTGCCGCTGCTGATGGACCCGGTCTTCGCCGACTACATGCAGGCTTACGGAGAAGGCGAACTCAAAGCGCTGGGTCTCGGTCATCTGCCGCATTTAGCGCGGCTCTATTGGTACACCGTCGAATTCGGGTTGATCGCCACCCCGGAGGGTCTGCGGATCTATGGCTCCGGCATTCTCTCCTCGGCAGGAGAGTCGGCTTACTGCCTCGACGATCCTCGCCCAAACCGCGTCCGCTTCGATCTGCGCCGGGTCATGCGGACTCGCTATCGGATCGACAGCTTTCAGCAGACGTATTTCGTTATCGACGATTTCCAGCAATTGTTCGACGCGACGCGACCTGATTTTGCGCCGATCTACCAAGAAATCGCGGCGTTACCCGATATAGAACCCGATACGCTGATCAACTCCGACCGCGAATTCGCACCTGCTTCTTCGATCGCCCCGACCCCCACCCGGTAAGCAGGGTGGAGTAGCAATCACCCCGATCGCGGCGCGAGGGTGAGCGGACGGTTCCGGCCATTTCGGGCAAAAAAATGGGCCGCAACGTAGCGCGGCCCAAGTTTAGGGAGGAAACGCCTAGAAGACGTACGGTAACACCACAACCAGTGATCGTTACCGCACTGCACAATTTAGAGCGTTCCGCCGGGAAGTCAAGCCCCTTTTGGGAAACGCATTGGCATGGTTGGAGAATCCCGGACAGATCAGACATTTAGTGCCCATCCGACGGCAGGGAAATGTGCAATGCACAAAGACGCTTTTCTGACGATCGGCGAATCGTCGCGAACGCCGCCGCCGATTGGTTCGCAAACGGCGGTGTTTCTCGATGTCGACGGCACCTTGCTGGAAATCGCCCCGCGTCCAGAACTTGTCCGGGTGCCCGTCGGGTTGCCGGCGCTGATTACCCGCCTGGCGGAGCAGCGTCAGGGAGCCCTGGCACTGATCAGCGGCCGCCCGCTCGCGCAACTCGACCTGCTCTTCCGGCCTTGGCGGGGTGCCGCTGCCGGCTTGCATGGCAGCGAGCGCCGCCGCGCCGATGGCGTGCTCGACTGCATCCTCGACAGCGCCGGCGCGGCGGCGCTCGACCTTATCCGGCCCCGGCTCGAAGCGCTTACCGGCGGTGCAAGCGGCCTTATTCTCGAGGATAAGGGAGCCACGCTCGCCCTTCATTACCGTGCCGCGCCGGAACGCGAGATGGAAATCCGCTCCCACGCCGCCGCGCTCCAGCGGGAGGCCGGAACGGCGTTGCGCGTGATCACCGGAAAGATGGTCGTCGAATTCCAGCCCCTCGGGGTCAACAAAGGGCTGGCCATCGCCGCCTTCCTGGAAGAGCAACCCTTTCTTGGCCGCACACCCGTCTTCGTCGGCGACGATACGACCGACGAAGACGGCTTCGCTGAAATCCGCCGCCGCGGCGGCATCGCGGTCCGGGTCGGGTGCCCGCGCGAGACCGCGGCGAATTACCGGCTGTCTTCCGTAGAAGCGGTGCTGGACTGGCTTTCGAAAACCAGCTTGTCCTGAGCATCTCAAAGGTTAAGAATTGGCCCGGCCAATGATCGTGGCCGGAACATCACGTAAGCGCCGGCGTTTATCCGACGCAGTTGCAGCGAGGCGAAAATGACCGAAAGCGGTTTCGTTTTGCGCGGTCGAGCCGACGCAGCCATAGCAAGACGGCGGGCGGGAAAGATCTCTGACGGTGGAGGCACGGCGAGCCGGCGATTGGTGGTGGTCTCCAATCGGGTGACGCCAAGCGCCGGCGCGAAGCCCGATTTCGGGAGGGCTGGCGGTCGCCATCCGAGCCGCCCTGCAGCAGAGCGGCGGCATTTGGTTCGGCTGGAGCGGAGAGGTGCGCGACGAGGCGACCAGCGAGCCTGCGGTCATCGACGAGGGGCCCATCACCTTTGCCACCGTCGACCTGACGCAGAAAGATTTCGACCAATATTACATTGGCTACGCAAACCGGGCGCTCTGGCCTTTATTCCATTTCCGCAGTTCGCTGGTCCAGTTCTCGCGGCACAATCTGGTCGGCTATTTGCGCGTCAACCGAATGTTTGCGCGCTCTTTAGCGCCGATGCTGTCCCCAGATGACCTTGTCTGGGTACACGACTATCATCTGATTCCCCTCGGCGAAGAGCTGCGCAAGCTGGACCGAATCCAGCCGATCGGCTTTTTCTTGCATACGCCGTTCCCCGCCGCCGAGCTGCTTCGCGTCCTGCCCAACCATCAAGAGCTGGTCAGGTCGTTATGCGCCTATGATCTGGTCGGCTTCCAAACCCAGTCGGATCTCGACGGTTTTCGTGATTACTTACTGCGCTGGGCCGGCGGAGAGGAACTCGGGCATGGGGTTTTGCGCGCTTTCGGCCGCATCGTCCGCGCCGAGGTGTTTCCGATCGGCATCGATGTCGCCGCGGTCTCCACCGAGGCCGCCGCCGCCGACGGCTCCCGTTCGATGCGCCGCCTGCACCACAGCCTGGGGAACCGGGCGTTTCTGATCGGCGTCGACCGGCTGGACTATTCGAAGGGCCTGACGGCCCGTTTCGAGGCCTATTCGCACCTGCTCGAAACTTACCCGGAAACTCGCGGCCGAACCGTCCTCATTCAGATCGCGCCGCCGTCGCGATCCGAGGTTCCGGAGTACCAGGACATTCGCAGGAGCCTCGCGGCCGCCGCCGGCCAGATCAACAGCCGCTACGGCGAATTCGACTGGACACCGTTGCGCTATATCAACAAAAGCTTCAGTCATCCGGTTTTGACTGGGTTCTTCCGGGCGAGCCGGATCGCCCTGGTCACGCCCTTGCGCGACGGCATGAACCTGGTAGCCAAGGAATATGTCGCCTCACAACATGCAGAAGATCCAGGCGTTCTGATATTGTCCTGCTTCGCTGGCGCGGCGCGGGAACTAGGGGAGGCGATAATCGTCAATCCGTTTGATATCGAGGGGATGGCGGACGCCATCTTGCAGGGGCTCAACATGCCGCTCGGCGAAAGAAAAGAGCGCTGGACCGCGATGATGCAGCTCCTTGAGCGCAACGACATAACGGCGTGGCGTGAGAGCTTCGTGCGGGCGCTCTCGGCGGTTGACGTACGGCAGTGAGTTCCGACCGGGGACCAGTCAGCACCTCTCTCGTCGGCGACATCGGCGCGACGCACGCCCGTTTCGGCCTGGTTTCGCCGGACGGGACACTGCTGCACTCGCGCACGCTCGCCGACGAAGATCACCCGACGATAGAGGATGCCATCACCGCCTTTCTGGCGGAGCGCGGCGCGCTGCCGATGCCTCGGCAGGGAGCGATCGCGATCGCCTCGGCGATCACCGGGGACAGCGTGGCGATGACCAACCACCCCTGGAGATTTTCCATCCTGGCGTTGAAGGCCCGCTTCGGATTCGATCGGCTCGAAGTGATCAACGATTTCACCGCGCTGGCGCTGGCCATCCCACGTCTCCAGCCGGAGCACCGCCTGGTGGTGGGTGGCGGCGCCGCGGTAGCCGCGGCGCCAATCGCCGTGGTCGGGCCCGGATCGGGGCTCGGCGTTTCCGGTTTGGTGGCCTCCGGGACAAATTGGATTGCGCTGACCGGAGAAGGTGGACACGCGACCCTGTCGCCGGCCACCGATCGCGAGAGCGCCGTCGCCGATCGGATGCGCCGCCATTTCGACCATGTTTCGGCCGAGCGAGCGCTCTCCGGCCCCGGTCTCGTCAATCTGTACAATGCGTTGGCCGAGCTCGACGGTATTGCGGCACAAGGTTACACGGCGGCGCAGATCACCGATTTGGCGACTTCAGGCGGCCGACCCGCTCTGCATCGAGACCACAACCATGTTCTGCGGCATGCTGGGGACCTTGGCCGGCAATCTGGCGCTGACCCTCGGGGCGCGCGGCGGCGTCTACATCGGTGGCGGCATCGTCCCGAAGCTCGGCGCTGCTTTCGTCGACTCGCCATTTCGCGAGCGCTTCGAAGCAAAGGGCCGTCTGCGCCCTTACCTTACAGTGATCCCGACCTTTGTGGTAACCCATCCGCTGCCGGCATTTCTCGGCTGTGCTGCGCTGCTCGCGCAATAACGGGATCAGCCGGAAACGCTCTATTAAGGAGACTGCCGAGGCTCAATCGGCGAATTCGGCGCGCACCGTGGCGGTGTGCTCGCCCAATGCGGGAACTCGGCCGGGTGGCCGCTCATCTTCGAATACTGCCGGCGCCGCGGGCAGCCGCACAGTGCCCTCCGCGGTCTCGACCGTGACCCGCCGCAGATGCGGATGCCGCGAGAAGTCCTCGACCGTATTGAAGTTGCCGAAAGCGATTCCGGCCGACTTCAGCCGATCGGCAAGAGTGCTGCGCGAATGCCGCGCAAATACCTCGGCGACCAACCCGTCGACCGCGACGCGGTGGGCAACTCGGCTGTTGTTGTCGCGAAAGCGCGGATCTTCGGCGAGCGCCGCATCGTCGAGAATCTCGGCGCAGAAGCGGCGCCATTCCCGCTCATTCTGGATCGCGATCAGGATCTCTTTGCCGTCGGCGGTGGCAAACAGACCGTATGGTACGACCGACGGGTGAGCCAGGCCCATCCGCCCCGGCGCCTGGCCGCCATAGTCTAAATGGATCAACGGGACCGCCATCCACTCCGCGGTTGCGTCGAACAGCGATACCCGGATCAGCGCCCCCGCTCCGGTCCGCTCGCGCGCCAGCAACGCTTCGAGGATCGCGGCGTAGGCGTTGAGTCCCGGCGGCGATATCCGTCACCGAAGCGCCGACCCGGCCCGGCGCCTCCGGCGGTCCGGTCAGCGAGGCAAGACCGGTCTCTGCCTGGATCAGCATGTCGTATGATTTCATGTCGCGGTAAGGGCCGGTCTCGCCGTAGCCGGAGATCGAGCAGATCACCAGCCGCGGGTGACGCCCGCGAAGGTCTTCGAGATCGAAGCCGGCACGAGCCATCGCGCCCGGCATCAGGTTTTGCACGAGCACGTCGGCGCGCACCAGGAGGCGCGATAAGAATTCGTGGTCGTCGGGATTCTTGATGTCGAGGACGACCAATTCCTTGCCGCGGTTGAGCCACACGAAATAACTGCTCTGACCGCGCGCGGCGCGGTCGTAGCCGCGCGCGAAATCGCCCTCTGGCCGCTCGATCTTGATGACCCGCGCGCCGGCCTCGGCGAGGCGGCAAGAGCACAGCGGCGCGGCGACCGCCTGCTCGACCGAAACCACCAGCACCCCTTCGAGCGGCCGAACTCATATTTTCCTCCAACTCTCCCGACAGCAAGATAGTCTCAACCGAACGCGTCTTCACAGCCGGTTGGCGATTGAGCCGATGTCATTGCGTCCCATATTCCGGGACATGAAAAAAGCGGCCAGTGACCCGGTTGAGCCTCGGCCCACCACCCCGCCTAAGTCGGCAACTCCGGCAAAACCCACCCGCGAGATTGGCGGCCCGAAGGGACCGGAGCCGACCCGCTACGGCGATTGGGAACACAATGGGCGATGCACCGATTTTTGAGTGGCCGACCAGCGCCGCCATTGCGCAGTCGCCAACGCCGCACCCGCCGCCCAGGACGCCACCGCAGCCACCGCCCAACCCTGATCTGCCGCCGCCTGTCGTCGAACCGCCCTCCCCGGTGCCCGTGCCGCCGGTCGAACCGCCTGAGCCGCCGGTAACGGATCCTCCACCCGGTACGCCGGTTAACCGCAGGACAAATGCCTGGCCGGATCAGTCATTCCGTTCTGTGTATTCCTTAGAGAGCACCTTGTCGGCGATGTCGCCGGCAATCGACGAACAAAGGTTTTCGTAACTGCGGTCGGAAATCAGCTCATGCAGCCGAAGCAGCGTGTAAAAGCGGATGCTGGTGAGCAAAGCCTCGGATTTCTCGCCTGCTTTCATTTGCGGACGGAATTCCTCCATCGGGAAGGTCTCGGCCACGACGACGCTCGCGGACGCGATGTCTTAGGTGTCTTTGGCATTTTTCGCGGTGACCAGATCGACAATAAACCGCACACCGTCGGTCGGCGTGGTAACCAGCTTGACATCGGGCATCTTGGATAAGCTTTCCGCGAGGCAAGACCGGATCGGACAGGATCGCTTCAGGATCGCCGGCCAGGCGAAGCCGGATAATCACGCTTGGCCCGTTTGTGCCTTGGGCCGACGCATCGCACACCAACGTGCTGACCATCACAAGCGTTGCCACGATCGTGCTGAACCATCCCCTGAGCCTCGGCATTTCGATCCTCATCTGCGGCGACGTGACTTCCGATGTACAAACCAGGTTCCCGGCTCTTGGTTCAGCGAAGCAAACCTCTGTAGCCTAACGAGACGGACAACTCCCGCGCCCCTTTTTTGTCGCGCCCGCGGAAGCAGGGGTCGAGGGCTGCAGTCGCCAGATCCGCCGCTCTGAATGCCGGCTTCCGCGGGCATGACGGTTAGGAGGTGGGTCCCGAATGTCAGAAGCCCCCGCTAGCGAGGTCGCTTGGCGGGCGAGTCCGATCGGAACTAGAATTGCCCAGCGCAGAACAGGATCACGTTATGAACGTTTCGCTTGATCGAGGCATCGCCGCCGGCAGGCGCGAGCGATTGCGAATTCGCGACGGGGATTTCACCGGACCGACGGCCGGTCTGGCACCCGGCAATGTTCAGGCGAACCTGGTCGATTCTCCCGAGGGTGCTGGCGCACGACTTCTTGCGGTTCGCCCAGGCGAACCCGCGACCCTGTCCGGTGCTCGCGGTCTCCGAGCCCGGCAATCCGCACTTGCGCGCTCTGGGCGAGGATCTCGACATCCGCACCGATCTGCCGCTCTATCGCGTCTGGCGGCACGGCGAACTCGTCGAGGAACCCGCCGATCTCCGGCAGGTCTGGCGCGACGATCTCGTCAGCTTCGCGCTGGGTTGCTCGTTCTCGTTCGAGCAAGCGCTCGTCGAGGACGGCATAGAGCTGCGGCACATGACCTGCGGATCGAATGTTCCGATGTATCGCACCAACATCCGCTGCGAGCCGGCGGGGCCCTTCGCCGGCCCGATGGTCGTCTCGATGCGTCCTCTGAAGCCGAGAGACGCGATTCGCGCGATCCAGATCACCTCGCGCTTCCCTTCGGTGCATGGCGCACCGGTCCATGTCGGATTGCCGGCGGAGATCGGTATCGCCGATCTGGCAAAGCCCGATTATGGCGACGCAGTCCCGGTAGCGAGCGACGAGCTTCCGGTGTTCTGGGCTTGCGGGGTTACCCCGCAAGCGGTGATTGCCCAGGTCAAGCCGGAGTTCTGCATCACTCACGCGCCCGGTTCGATGCTGATCACGGATCTGGTCAATTCACAGCTGGCGAGCCTGTAGCCCGCCGATGCGGCGAGGCGGGGCTGCTTCCCAGCGACGAAGGCTGTGACGGCGCGACAGCTCATGACGAGCCGGGAAACTCCGCATTTACTGGTCGATCGCATCGAGCGGCTGATCCAGGTCGACGTTGGGCGCAACGTCAGCGCCTTGTTCGATGCCGCAAAGGACGGGCTCTGGGGAGCAGCCTCGGCGTTGGCCACGGCGCCGGCCCTCAGGGTTGGATTGATCACCGGCTTTTATGTGCCGCTGGGGTCGCCGCCTGCGGCGGAAACCGACGGCCCGGTGGGCGCGGCGTTGCTCGCCCGCGGCCTCGCAGAGGTCGGCGTCTCGTGCCGTCTCGCGACTGACGAACCGTGCCGCAGCGCCTGCGCAGCGGCACTGGCCGGCGCCGGGGTCGCCGCCGTCCCGGTCGATGTCGCCGGTGTCGGTGCGATCACAGAGACATGGCGCCACGCCGGGATCACTCACGCGATCGCGATCGAGCGCTGCGGGCCCAGCGCCGACGGTGCGCCGCGCAATATGCGGGGTCTCGATATCAGCGCCTACACATCGCCGCTCGATCAGCTGTTCACCGCCGGACCGTGGCAGACCATCGCCATCGGGGATGGCGGCAATGAAATCGGGATGGGCTCGCTGTCCCGCGAGCTGATCGCCCAACATGTCGACCATGGCGAGCTGATCGCTTGCCGGACCCCGGCCCGCCATTTGATCGTCGCCGGAGTGTCGAATTGGGGAGCCTACGGCCTGCTCGGCGCACTCGCCGCGCTGCGGCAGGATTGGCGCGCACCGTTGCTCGCCGCCCTTAACGAGAAGCTCGACGAGGCGATCCTCCGGGCAACGGTTGATGACGGGCCGGCAGTCGACGGCGTCTCTCGTTTACGCAGCATGACCGTAGACGGTCTCGATATTGCCATCCATCACAGCAAGCTCCGACAGATCCGCGCGTTCGTCGAGGCCGAGCATGGACTATAAGGAGTTTGTCTTCGACGACTACCATTACGAGCCCGCGACATCGACCCTATCGCTCTGTTACCGATTTAGCGAAGGGCCGCGGTTTGAAGAAAGACTGATCTTTGACTTAACGCCGAGGCCCTTATGCCCCGCGGCTGATCAGGTTCTCAATCGAATTTTTCGCCTGATCTTCTTAATGTCCGGAATCAGCTACTACAAAACATTCATACCAAAGTTGCTGACGTGTCGGCCTTTCGCGCTGGACGAGGTGACCGCCGGCTTTTTACACAAGTTCTACGAGAACGGGCTGGCCGAATTTGCGTTCAGGAATAACCTTTCTCTGCGCGGCCATTTCAGTATTCGGGCGAGCTCGACGCCGGCGACGTCGGCGATCACTCTGGACCTCCCGCGAAGGACCTGTGTGCCAGTGGGCGGCGGCAAGGATTCGATCGTCACGATCGAATGCCTCAAGCATGGCGGCGAGCCTCTCCTCCTATTCTCATTGGGCGATGCCAAGCCGATAAATGATTGCATCGCAGCGGCTAATCTACCGTTTGTCAGGGTCCGTCGCCAGCTCGATGGCGGTCTCTTCGAGCTCAATCGGGCCGGCGCGCTCAACGGCCACGTGCCGATTACCGGGATCTTGAGTGCCGTCGCCCTGGCCTGTGCGGTGTTGTCTGGCTGCGACGCGATCGCCATGTCCAACGAACACTCCGCCAGCGCGCCAAACCTCACCGTCGGCGGGGTCAAGATCAATCATCAATTCAGCAAATCATTGGAATTCGAAAGCGATTTCGCCGAATATGTGAGTCGGACGATTTCCCCGAGCATTAGTTATTTTTCCTTGCTGCGGCCTTTTTCGGAAATTGAGATAGCTCGGCGATTTTCGAGATACCGCGAATATTTTCCAATATTTAGGAGCTGTAATACCGCCTTCAGACAGTCGCGCGCTGAGCGCGGGCAACATTGGTGTGGCGATTGCCCAAAATGCCGCTTTGTTTTTCTTGCACTAGCCCCGTTCGTAGCGAAGACGGCCCTGATCGCAATCTTCGGCCGCAATCTGCTCGACGACCAAGCCCAGCGCGACGGCTTTGCCGAGTTGTGCGGGTTGCGAGAACACAAGCCTTTTGAATGTGTCGGCGAAACCTCCGAGAGCGCCGCCGTGATGTCGCATCTCGCAGGCCATCCCGA
Organism: uncultured Alphaproteobacteria bacterium; assembly: GCA_963698995.1. Lineage (GTDB taxonomy): Bacteria > Pseudomonadota > Alphaproteobacteria > ATCC43930 > CGMCC-115725 > AP-15. The sequence continues at coordinate 148,600 of CAVOTD010000069.1, forward strand.
TTGGCGGAACGACCGCGTGGTAAGACAATTATACGAGGAGTTTCCGAGCCTACGGCAGAGCAACCCGGTCGGCTATGCCGAGCTGTTCGAGGCCAGGCACCCACACCGGGTGCCGCCCTCTTACGTGGCGATGCTCGATGCGTGTAGCTGACCTCGCGACGCGACGCGTCGCGGTGTGGGGGCTCGGCCGCGAGGGCCGGGCGGCGGTCGGCTTTTTGCGCAGACATCATCCGCGGCTGCCCTTGCTGATGTTGGATGATGCCGCCGATACGCAACCGCTGGACGAAGTCGGTGCCGGCATCGATTACGTATTTGGTGTGGACCGGATCGCGAAAGCGATCGAGAAGGTCGATATCATCGTCAAATCGCCCGGCGTCAGCCTCTACCGGCGCGAAATCCAATTCGCCCGCGGCAAAGGCATAGCCGTAACATCATTGCTGAACCTGTGGTTTGCCGAGCACCTCGATGTCACGACGATCTGTGTGACTGGAACCAAGGGCAAGAGCACAACAGCTTCGCTGATTGCGCATATCATGGCAAAGCTCGGCCGGCAGGTGGCGCTGGTCGGAAATATCGGCGTGCCAATTACCGCGATCGACAGCGCAACCGCCGAGTTTGCTGTAATCGAAGTTTCCAGCTACCAGGCTGCGGATTTCGACGGAAGCTGCGATGTCGCGGTGCTGACCTCGCTGTTTCCGGAGCACATCGATTGGCACCTCTCGGTGGACAATTATTTTCGCGATAAAGCCAATCTGTTGAGCCGGGGCAGAAGCTGCATCATCAACCGGGAGACCCCGGCAAAGGTCGAACCGCTCATCGGCCGCCCCTCGCGCCCTAAAAAATTCTTCAACGATGAGCGCGGGATACACGCTCGCGGGCGGCAAATCTCGGATGGTGAAAGGGTACTCGGGCAGATCAGCAATCCCTATCTAGCCCGACCGCACAACAGCTCAAACCTATGCGCCGCACTGACGGTGGCAAAGTCTCTCGGGTTCGACCCGGAGGCAGCGCTCGACGCGGTCGGCGGGTTTTGTGGTTTACCGCATCGCCAGCAGGAGCTCGGCGAGGTCGGGGGCCACCTTTTTGTCGACGACAGCATTTCGACGATCCCGGAATCGACCATCGCCGCCCTGGCGGTCTACGCCGATCGCGACGTCGCCGTAATCGTCGGCGGCTACGATCGCGGGATCGATTACGGCAAGCTCGTCGAAACCGTAATGGGGGGCGCCGCCAAGGCCATCATCTGTGTCGGCAATAGCGGGCAGCGGATCTATTCCCTGGCGCGGAGCGCCGCCAACCGATCGCGCGATAAGGGCTGCGCAATATACAAGGCGAAATCGATGGAAGACGCTGTCGCGGTGGCGCGGCAGGTGACGCCCCCCGGAGGCGTGGTGCTGCTGTCGCCGGCGGCGCCGAGCTATGGGCATTACCGTGACTATATCGCGCGCGGGCGCGATTTTGCGGTTGAAGCCGGGTTTGCGGCGCCGGTTGAGAATGGCAGCCATTCCCGCCCGGAATAGCTGGCATCGGGGTCACGAATGGGGACGCTCGCCCGAGTGGGCGCGTAGAATGCGGAGCAGGATACATGCGACGTCGGAACGACCGGCTCGGAGGGCCGCGTGATGAGCCCGCATTCGCTGCGCCGCGACCCGTTTGGCTACGGCAAGCGGCCCGCGACCTTCTCCGCATGGACCATGGCAATTGTCTTCGCCACCGTTGCCATGCTCAGCTTCGCCGTCGATCAGACCGTGAGCCTCGCGCCGAGCTCCGAAGAGCCGAGCGGGTTCGACCCGCCATCATTGCTGCACCCTGTGCAGCTGATCAAAACACTGATCGACGCCGCCTCGGAGTAGCGGTCGGCGGCAGTAGTTTAATTCTCGCCAGCGTGGTAGCGCGGCCGATAAAAATCGCTGTTCTGCTGAGCTTTTTGGCAGACGGCTGCACTGGCCCAAAACCCTTTCTGCTGCAGGGCGACGCAAGCGCTGCACAGGTCGGGTTTGCCGGCGACATAGACGCCGCCACCCTCGTCGCGAAGCAGCATTGCGCCCGCTTTGAGCGGGTACCGCGCTTCTTGGAAGCGCAGGAGAATGTCGCGTTCTTCGACTGCGTTCGTCCGTAACGCGCAGGACGGTTTACCGCACCCCATTTATTGCTGCTTGAAGCACGCCGCGATCACGGTAATCCTGATGCCGCCGTTCGGCAGCGAACGATCAGCGCAGGCAATCGGTGATAGGAAGGGCGAGGCGCGATGAGCATTGAACTGCACACCTGGAATACTCCAAACGGCCGCAAGATCAGCCTCGCGCTCGAAGAGATGGGTCTGCCCTACACCGTAAAGCCGGTCAACATCTCCAAGGGCGAGCAGTTCGAACCCGCTTTTGTAAAGATCAGCCCCAACAGCAAGATTCCGGCCATCATCGATCCCGAAGGTCCGGGCGGCAAGCCGATCAGCATCTTCGAATCCGGCGCGATCCTGATTTATCTCGGCGAAAAGACCGGCAAGTTCTGGCCCGCCGACCTCGCCCGGCAAGTGCCGGTGCTCGAATGGCTGATGTGGCAGATGGGCGGCTTTGGCCCGATGCCGGGTCAGGTGCACCATTTCCTGCAGGTCGCCAACGAGCACGACCGGCGCTATGGCCTCGAGCGCTATTCGAAGGAAACGCGTCGGCTCTACGGTGTGCTCGACAAACGGCTCGGCGAAGTCGCGTTCGCCGGCGGGGAGATTTCGATCGCCGATTTCGCGATCCTCGGCTGGGCCTGGCGGCACGAGCGCCATCAAGTCGATCTGGCCGACTTCCCCAATGTCAAGCGCTGGTACGAGACAATGATGGCGCGCCCGGGTGTCGAGCGCGGTTTTGCTGTTGCGCTAAGCTGACGCTCTGTCGATGCCGAAGCGGCTGACCTGAAAATCGATATACGCCCTTGGGTAGAGTGCCCGATGCTGCCGCTGTCGGGCAAAGGGTGGATCAGTGGGTCAAGCCCGCGGCTGTCCGGTTAAGGGAATGTGGTTCCAGAATTGCTGATGGTCTCCACCCGAGGTCGTCATCACCGGGCTTGTCCCGGTGATTAGCTGCTTGTCGACCAGAAATCATCACATATGATGTAATGTCGTGAGATCCACGCCTTCTGCAGCGGGGACCCGGTCGGACAGGTGCTTGGATGGCCGGATCACGTCCGGCCATTGACGAACAGAGATGGTTTCAACATGTCGTATCGACCCGCTCGGATTGCAGCAACTCTGAACCGGAAAGCTTTGGGTCAAATCCGGTGATGACGACAATGGGTCGAGAGGCCTGCTGGATCTTACAACGTGTTTCGTTGACGGGACAGGCACGCGATTTCGCGGGAAAGACGAGTTGTGTCCGCAAGACCTTGATTTGCTAGGGAAAGGCGATTGGCGCCTCCATAGCCGGTTCTGCAGAACATTTGGGTCACCAAATGCTCCGGTTTCGACGCGGTACCTGGTCGATCCTGAGGGAGGGGTTTTTCCTCGCCCATTTGTTGTTGACCGTTGCATACATCGCCAGCGGCAAACTGGCGCTGTTGCTGGCTGTCCCGCCGGGCTATGCATCGCCGATATTCCCCCCGGCAGGTATCGCCGTAGCCGCGATGCTGATCGGCACCCGGGCCACCCTGCCCTGGATCTTCCTCGGTTCATTCCTGCTCAATCTCTGGACCGCCTTTTCGGTGGGTCAAGGGCTCAACAAAACCGGGTTTGCTGCAGCACTCGTCATAGCTGCGGCATCGACGCTGCAAGCCGCGATCGGCGGGACGGTTTTGCGCCGCGCGATCGGTTACCCGGCGCCCCTCGACAATGGTCGCGATCTGTCGCGGTTCCTCTTGCTCTCACCGGTCTTTTGCCTGACGAGCGCCACACTCTCGTTGGGCGGGCTAGCGGCTCTTGCTGTGGTGCAGTCGCCCGATCTGGCGACGAGTTGGGTTTCATGGTGGATCGGCGACACTCTTGGCGTCCTGATCGTGCTGCCGTTGATGCTTGTGATCGCCGGAGAACCGCGAGGCCTGTGGCGCAGCCGCGCCGCGCCGGTGGCACTGCCCATGCTTTTGTTTTTTGCGCTGTTCACCGCCATTTTCGTACGCGTCAGCACCTGGGAGCACGACGAGGCCTTGCTCGAATTCCGCCTCCTCTCGCAAGAGGTGGTCGATAAGATACATGCCGGGCTTGCGGAGCAGGAAATCTTCCTCGAGCAGTTGGAGAGATCCTTCAGCCGGCCCGCGGCGCTTTCGCGGACCGACTTTCGACATTTGGCCAAGAATCTGCTGCAGCGCTTTCCCACGATCCAGGCGGTCAAATGGGCGCCGCAGGTCGATCTCCCGCAACGGGCGGCTTTCGAGGAAGCACAACGCGCCGATCTGCCAGGATTCGAAATACGAGAGGCCGATCTGTCGGGAGGACGGCGCCGCGCTGCAGAGCGAGGCCGATACTATCCCGTCACCTATGTCGAGCCCCTTAAGGGCAATGAGCAAATAGTCGGCTTCGACCTCTTCTCTGAAGCCGGTCGAAGGACCGCAATCGAAGAGGCGATCAACACTGGAGGAGTGACCGCGACACCCCCCATTCGCCTGGTTCAGGAACAGGGGGAGCAGCCCGGTCTTCTTCTGATGTTTGCCGTCCATGACGGGCCCGGCGGAGCGGGTGTGGTCTCGGTCGCGCTGCGCATGCACACATTCATGGCCGACATTGTCGCCCCCGTAGGACCATGGGTCAGTGTCCGGCTCATCGACGCGGGGGCGGGCAAAGAGCTTTACGGCGGCTTTTCTCGCCTCGCCGACGCGCCACCGCCGTTCGGCGATACGTTCGCCTTTGGCGGGCGTCATTACCGTGTCGAGACGGTACCGACCGCATCCTATCTGAGGCAACATCGCGGGTGGCAGAGCTGGGCGGTCCTTGTCGCGGGGGTCGTCAGCACCGGCCTCCTCGGCGCGTTATTGCTGCTCGGAACCGGCTATACACGCCGCATCGAGACGGTGGTCGACGAGCGAACACGCGACTTGGCGTCGGTCAACCGGCGCCTGCAGCTCGAGGTGAAGGAGCGCGAGCAGGCCGAGGCCGCGCTACGCCAAGCCCAGAGAATGGAGGCCATCGGACAGCTTACCGGCGGCATCGCACACGATTTCAACAATCTCCTTACCGTGGTGAGCGGGAACGCTTCACTGCTGCGCGACAAGGCACCGGACGATGCCGTGGCCCGCCGCGCCGCAGCCATCATCCGCGCCGCCGAGCAGGGCGAACGACTGACCCGACAGCTGCTCGCTTTTTCACGCAGGCAGATGCTGCGGCCGGAATCCGTCGATTTGTGCCAGAGAACCCGGGAAATCGCGGAGATGCTGTCGCGGTCGCTGCGCGAGAACATCGAAGTAGCCGTCGAGATCCCGGAGGATCTCTGGCCGGTGACGGTCGATCCAGCCGAATTCGAGCTTGCGTTGCTAAATCTCGGCGTCAATGCGCGCGATGCGATGCCGAACGCCGGCCGGTTTCGTGTCGCCGCGCGTAACCGCTCGATCCGCCCCGGCGACGCCGCAAGCGAGGGGCTGGTCGGCGATTTCGTCGCGATGACATTGTCGGACACCGGTACCGGTATGACGACAGACGTGCTGGCGCGCGCGTTCGAGCCCTTTTACACGACCAAGGAGGTCGGCCGGGGGTCAGGGCTCGGCCTTTCTCAGGTTTACGGCTTTGCCAAACAGAGCGGCGGGGCCGCATTAATCGACAGTGAGCCTGGTCGCGGCACGTCGGTCACACTGTTGCTACCCCGGGCGACCGGGATTGCGAACGTGTCCCGCTCTGCTGTGCCCGATCCCGCGTCGGCAGCGGCACCGGGTCGCATCCTGCTTGTCGAGGACGATGCCGAAGTCGCCGAAGTGACCGTTGAGCTGTTGCGGAACATTGGGCTTGAGGCGATCCGCGCACACGACGCAAAGGCCGCCTTGGCGGCACTCGACGGCGATCCGACAATCGAGTTGGCGATGTCGGACATCGTGCTGTCGGGCGGTATGAGCGGCCTCGATCTGGCGCGAATGCTGCGAGAACGCCGTCCGGAACTCCCGGTACTCTTGGCAACCGGCTACAGTCAATACGCGTCGCAGGTAGTGGAAGAGGGATTCACGCTGGTCGAGAAACCATATCGCCGTGACGTGTTGGCTGCCCTGCTGCACTCGGCCGTCGAGCGCACCAGGCACGCGCGGGGTGCGGCCCAGCCGGTCGAGGTGCCCTCCCGATCCGCGGCCCGCTGAGCGAACGCCGCATCGTAGCGGTCGACGTAGCGTGCCCGTAGTATGTCGGCGTAAGCTGGCGGTCAATTCGGCATTGTGCGGGGCTAGGGACACACTGTCATGGGGCTGAGGTTCCTCAACCCTTGGTGGGTCGTCGGCGGCGCGGTCGTCGGCTTGTTTGTCTGCAATGGCCCCGTGCTGTCATTTACCTTTGGCGTGTTCCTTAAGCCGATCATGGCTGATACGGGCTGGCACCGCAGCAGCGTGTCGTTCGCGCTGTCGGTCGGGGGAATCTTTTCGGCGCTTGCCGTGCCGGTGCTCGGGCGCATGATGGATCGCTGGGGCATTCGTCGCGTGGCGCTCCCGGGCATCGTACTCTACACCCTATGTGTCGGCCTGTTGGGATTCAGCCCGTCCTCGTTCTGGATGTTCACGCTACTCCTTGCACTGGCCGAAATGACCAGTGCGATCCAGACGCCGCTCGGTTACGCGAAGGCAATCTCGGCCTGGTTCGATCAGCGTCGGGGGCTCGCGCTCGGCATCGCGATGTCGGGGGTAGGGGCTGGGCGGCTTCGTCATCCCGCAGCTTGCCAACATGTTAATCGAGCGGGTCGGCTGGCGGGGCGCCTATGTTGCTCTGGCGCTGATGACCCTCGCGATTGCGTTCCCGGCGGTGGCGCTATGGATACGCGAGCCGCGGCCCGGCGAAGGCGAGCGGCACGCCGCCCATACGATGACCGAGCAGCCCGGATTGACAACTCGGGAAGCCGCCCGAGCGTCACGCTTTTGGGTTTTGGGAGCGGTATTTTTTCTTGTCGCCGTGGCGATCAACGGCACGGTCGCACACGTTGTGCCGCTGTTGACCGACCGCGGCCTTACGGCCGCTTCGGCAACCGCGATCCTGGGCATCTTCGGCCTCGCGACATTGGCCGGCAGGCTGTTCGCCGGCTACCTGGTCGACCGGATCTATGCGCCCTATGTCGCCTCGGTATTTTTCCTGGCCCCGATCGCCGGGTTTGTGTTCCTCGCCAGCGCCGCAGATTCCTTGGCGGCAATCGGGGTGGTGTTGATGGGATTGGGGCTCGGCACCGAAATCGATCTGATCGCGTTCTTGATCTCGCGCTATTTCGGGCAGCGCGCCTTCGGCGAACTCTACGGGTATTTCTTTATGATCTTCGGGTTGGGCTCAAGTTTGGGTCGGTTCCTCGGCGGCTTCGTCTTCGATATGGCGGGATCCTACAATCCGGCCCTGATCGGCGCTGCGGCCGCTCTCGTCGTGGCCGTAGTCATGATCAACCGCGTCGGCCCCTATACCTATCCGGTGCGCCGCCACCTCGCACCCGCACTCGCCGCCGAACCGGCCGCCTAACCCATTAACGACGTGGGCTTGGCGGAGCCGACGGGGCTCCGAACGTTAAATGCTCGTCAGATGGTCGCCGCTGCGAACCTAGAGCTTGAGTTCGGGAGAGATGCCGCCGCTGAACCCCCAACCCCCCGAGCCGTGCCTTCAGCTATCGCGGTGGTGACCGCCGGCTCACCGGAGAAGAGGGTTTATGCGTCCGACATTGATATTCGGCGGACCGTAGAACCCGCCGCCGGGATTGGGTCCGGCGCTAGCGTCCGGTCGCCAGAAAGCGGCCCAATGCCTCCCGGTTCCTTGGTGGCGACGCCGACCGATCCCGACCTTTTTCTTATGGGTGATTCCGGCCGGCGGAACGAGGGCTGCCTCCAACTCTGTCGCCTCCAGCGCCGTCGCTTCTCGGTCAGGCGGCGCGCCCGCTGTGGGGCTTGCCGCCACCTTGTCGGCCGGAGCCGCCGACAAGCGTGCCCCAGGCCGTGTCGTTGTTTCCCGGTTGCGGGACCTCATGCGCTTCCAGAGTTTGTATCGGTGAGACCGGATTTGCAGGCGGTGCTGCGGGGCGTGGAGGGGAGAGCAATAAGAAAGCAGCGCCAAAGAAAAACCCTATGGTCGCTGCTGCGACGGCGCCGACCGAGACGAGGTCGAGCAGGAGTCGAAGATCATCTTTTGGCACCGTTATCATCGTTCTGAACCCCGCTCGGATCGTCGGTCGCCGTCTGCGGACGCAAAAGCTGTGGCGCCAATTAGTTAACGCGAACGGCGCGCGGTGGTTGCTTTCGGCTGAGTCGTTTTGTGGAGCAAGCCTGCGCCGGCTTTCGGCACGGCTTCAGATGCGGCATTGGATCGGGACGCGAAATCGGTACCCGGGGGACCTTTTGGAACGTAGAGCGCGCGGGCGGGCGCCGACCACCATTTCTGCTTAAAATAACGCTGGTGGAGCCGAGGGGGATCGAACCCCTGACCTTCGCATTGCGAACGCGACGCTCTCCCAGCTGAGCTACGGCCCCATCGCGTTTTTGCCCCGTGGCGGAGCGCGCGGACTATGGTGACCGTGCCGCCAGGTGTCAAGCGCGGCACCGGGCCCGATCGGCACTTCATTCCGGGAGTAGGGTTCGCCGCCGGCGCTCCTTGCGGAGCTTGGCGGCTAGAGCTAGGGTCTGCGCGCCACTTGCCGCCGAGGTGCCGGGTCATATGTACGCTTTCGTCCACCTCGTCAGCACCGTGATCTCGATCTACATCTGGCTGCTGATTGCCCAGGCAATCCTCAGCTGGCTTGTCGCATTCGGCATCGTCAACCGCTACAACCGCGTCGTGAACACGATCGGGGACTTTCTCTGGCGGGTCACCGAGCCGTTACTTAGGCCGATCCGGCGTGTTCTCCCTGATCTCGGTGGGATCGACGTCTCGCCGGTGGTTCTCATTCTGATTTTGTGGTTCTTGCGCGACCTGATGTTCGAATATCTTGTCTGACGGACCGCTGATTATCGCGAGAGATTGCTTGGTGGTGGCGAGCCGGCAGCTGATCGGGAAAATCACTTGCGAGATTGCTGGCTTGCCCGGCTGGTAAGACGGCAGCGAGGATGACCGATGGCATCATCTCGCTGGCAATCGCGGGGATCGCCTTCTGCGGTAGCCATGTCCTGCTGTCGAGCACTCGTTTACGCGGATCGTTGCGCGGCCAACTGGGCGAACGCGGCTTTATCGCCGTGTACTCGCTGACCGCGCTGGTAACCTTCGCGTGGTTTCTGGTGGCCTACGCGCACTCGCCGACCGTTCGGTTGTGGCCCGAGCAAAGGTGGACGGCGCTCGTTCCGGTGGTGGTCATGCCGCTGGCGGCGATCCTGTTGGTTGCGGGGTATACGACCCCCAATCCAACCGCTGTCGGGATGGAGCGATCGGCGAGGGCAGACGATCCGGCTCCGGGCGTCCTGCGCATTACCCGTCATCCGGTGATGTGGGCCATCGGGCTCTGGGCGACCAGCCATGTCATCGCCAATGGCGACCTGCGCTCACTGATATTCTTTGGCGCATTCGCCTTACTCTCGCTCGGCGGCACGGTGCTGATTGACCGCAAAAAACAGCTCGCCCTCGGTAGCAACTGGGCACGCCTCGCCGAGGTCACATCGAACCTGCCTTTTGCCGCGTTGGTCGCCGGCCGGACGCGCATGCGCTGGCGCGACATCAGCCTGTTGCGAGTAATCGCCGGCTTGCTGCTTTACGCCGTCCTCTACCGCGGTCACGCGATCATCGCCGGGATCCCGGTGGTAATCCCCTAAAGCTCGTCGCTAACCCTCCCCGCGCCGCCTCGGTCGCGATAAGCTTGGTTCTCACCGGCCGCCGGCCGTCCGACCCAAGGAGGAGTTGTCATGCTGTTGCCGCTCGCAGGACGCCGGATCTATTACGACCTCACCGGGCCGGAAGACGGTCCCGTCGTCTGCATCACGCACTCGCTGTCGTCCGACGGCGGCAGTTGGGCCGAGCAGGTGCCGCCGCTGCTGCAGGCCGGCTTCCGCGTGCTGCGCCTCGACATGCGCGGCCATGGCGGCAGCGACCCGGTGGCCGGCGATTATACGATGAAAGCGCTGGCCGGTGACGTCGCCACGGCGCTCGACGCGCTGGCGATCGCCCGCGTCCATTATATCGGTCTGTCGATCGGCGGAATGATCGGCCAGGCCTTCGCGCTCGACCACGGCGCCAGGCTGATCTCGGCGATGTGGTGCGACACCTTGCCGGCCAGCCCGTCGGGCGCGGCGGCGATGTGGGCGGAGCGGATGAACACGGTGCGCCATGCGAACTCGCTCGAACCGCTCGCCGACGGCACGATGGAGCGCTGGTTCACCGACAGCTTCAAGGCGAAGAGCCCGGGGCGTTGGAAGCAGATCCGCGACACCGTCGCCGCGACGACCCCGGCCGGCTTTCTGGGGTGCTCGGCAGCGATCATGAATTTCGACTTTACCGGGCAACTGCCGTCGCTACGCGTTCCGGTACTGGTGGTGTGCGGCGCCGATGATCCGGGCACCCCAGCCAGCGAAAACCACCGGCTCGCCAGTCTCGTTCCAGGCGGCCGCTACGAGGAAATTCCGGGCATGCGCCATTTCCCCAATGTCGAGGCGCCCGGACGCGTTCAACCGGATCATGACGAGCTGGCTCGACGAACAGCGCCGCGCGCGCTGACCCGGCTTACCTCCCTCACCCACCAAGCCCTTCGCGCGTCGGCCCCCATCCTGCACTGCGGTGAGAGTGCCGCGCGCAGCGAGGTGGGTGAGGGTGCCGCGCGAAAGGTCAGTCAGCGCCGGTTGTGGCGAACGGTCAAGCGCAGGCGCAGCGCGTTAAGCTTAATGAAGCCGCCGGCGTCGCTCTGGTCGTTGATCGCGTGCGCCTCGAAGGTGACGCGGGCGAGGCTGTAGAGGTTTTTCGGCGATCGCCTAGCGACCACCTGCGCCGAGTCCTTGTAGAGCTTGAAATGCACGACTTTGTCCCCGAATAAATTCGTCGCCATTTGCCGGTCCGCACAGAATTACCGTTGAATGGGAACCATCGTGCCTGCTTCTTGTTATGTAATATCAAAGTGATGGTGACAAGCCTTGTTGGAGGTTTGGTTAACTACTTGCTAGCGAACGTTGATGATCATTTTCATCCGTCGCTCTCAACCTTAGTCTGCTTGGAGGTAGACGCAATGAGAAGCATTATTACCGCTGGAGCTTTGCTGGCTCTTGCCGCATGCACCCCTAATCCAGGCACGAATGCGACCGAAGGCGCTGTCGGTGGGGCGGCAGTAGGTTGCGGTATCGGCGCGGCCGTCACCGCGCCTCTTCTTGGCGTAGGATGCGTCCCGGGCGCGATCATCGGCGCTGCGAGCGGGACCGGCGCCGGGCTTGCTTCAACAACTCCGCCGCCGCCTCCTTCCACGGCTTATGCCTATCCTCCTCTCTCTCCACCGCCTTCGCCTTCGCCGCCTCCGCCGCCGTCCTATTGAGCGAGTACCCTAACACCCAGGCGGAGCTAGCCGGCTGACACGCCCTCCCATTCCCGCCCCCGCAATCAAGCGGGGGAGGGTCAGCGTGCGGCCTTGCGCCGTGCCGCAAGGCGCAGGCGCAGCGCGTTGAGCTTGATGAAGCCTTCGGCGTCGCGCTGGTCGTAGACGGCGTCTTCCTCGAAGGTGACATGGGCGAGGCTGTAAAGGCTCCTCGGCGATCGCCTGCCGACGACGCTGACCGACCCCTTGTAAAGCTTCAACCGCACAACGCCCTCGACATTCTCCTGGCTCTTGTCGATCAGGGCCTGCAGCATCGCGCGCTCGGGGGAGAACCAGAAGCCGTTGTAGATCAGCTCGGCATAGCGCGGCATCAGCTCGTCCTTCAGATGGGCCGCGCCGCGGTCGAGGGTGAGGCTCTCGATCCCGCGATGAGCGGCCTGCAGGATGGTCCCGCCAGGAGTCTCGTAGACGCCGCGAGACTTCATGCCGACAAAGCGGTTCTCGACGAGGTCGAGGCGGCCGACACCGTGCTTTCCGCCGCGCTCGTTCAAATGTTGCAGCAACCCGGCCGGAGAGAGCCTCACGCCGTCGACCGCGACCGGGTCGCCGCGCTCAAAGGTCAGTTCGACATATTCGGGGCTGTCGGGCGCCATCTCGGGCGCGACGGTGCGGCTGAAGACGAACTCCTCCGGCTCGACCCACGGATCTTCCAGCACCTTGCCTTCGGCCGAAATGTGCAGAAGGTTGGCATCGACAGAAAACGGGGCCTCGCCGCGCTTGTCCTTGGCGATCGGGATCTGGTGCTTCTCGGCGTAGTCGAGGAGCCGGGTGCGCGAGGTCAAATCCCACTCGCGCCATGGGGCGATGACCTTGATCTCGGGCGCCAGGGCATAATAGCCGAGCTCGAAGCGGACTTGGTCGTTGCCCTTGCCGGTGGCGCCGTGGGCGACGGCATCGGCTCCGACCTGGCGGGCAATCTCGATCTGGCGCTTGGCGATCAGCGGCCGGGCGATCGAGGTGCCGAGGAGGTAGGCGCCTTCGTAGAGCGCATTGGCGCGAAACATCGGGAAGACGAAATCGCGGACGAACTCCTCGCGCAGATCGTCGACAAAGATCCCGGCGGCACCGAGCAGCTCGGCCTTCTCGCGCGCCGGTTCGAGTTCCTCTCCCTGACCGAGATCGGCGGTGAAGGTGACGACCTCGCAGCGATAGGTTTCCTGCAGCCAGCGCAGGATCACCGAGGTGTCGAGCCCGCCTGAATAGGCGAGAACCACCTTCTTCACCGCTTCGGGCATCGCTGCTGTCCTTCTGTCGCCAAGATCGCGGCACTAATCGAAAAACCGAACTCCAGCAACGAAAACCGGCTCTCAGTCGATATGCCGCTGCAAAAAAGCGCACATCGCCTCGAGCGCGCCGGACCGGGTGAGATTGTTGTGTCCGGCCCCGGGGGCTAGCCAAAACTCCTTGGGCTCCGGAGCCGCATCGAACAGCGCGCGCCCAAAGCGCGGTGGGACAACCGTGTCGCGCGCGCCATGCAGGATGAGGATCGGAGCCTTCACGTTACCGATCCGCCCAATCGAACTCGAAACGGTCCCGCATCAGCATCGCGGCCGGTACGAAAGGATAGTGAAATTGCGCGAGTTCGGCGACGCTGGTGTAGGGCGCTTCGAGTATCAAGGCAGCCACGTCGCGCTGCGCCGCCAGTTTGACGGCGACACCGGATCCGAGCGACTCGCCGTAGAGCACGAGCCGGTTCGATTTGATTCCCTCGCGCCTGAGAAAATCGAGCGCTGCGGCGGCATCGGTGTAGAGGCCGGCCTCGGTGGGGCTGCCTGGGTTGGCGCCAAAGCCGCGATATTCTGGCATCAACACGCCATACCGCTCGCCGGCAAAGCGTCTTAGGCGCTCAGCGCGATAGCCGATATGGCCGCCGTTGCCGTGAAAATACACGACGAGCGGTCGGCCTTCGGGCGGCGGCAGGTACCAGGCGAGCAGCGCCAGCCCGTCGGCGGTATCAATCCTCTCCTCGCGAACGCCGAGCGCGGTCAGTTCGCCGAGCTCGGGGCGGCTCCCGTCCGGCAAATAGAGGAGGTGGCGTTGAAAAACATAGAGGGCGCCAACTACGGCCCCATAAGCCCCCAGCGCAGACGCGAGGATCGCGAACAGCACGCCTGCGAGCCGCAAACCGAACGGTGTCAGCGGTCAGAGGGGTGAGCAACCGCCCGCTCGCTTCGGCGCAGCTTGATGCTCGCCGATTTGAGCTGCCCGCAGGCCGCCAGAATGTCGCGGCCGCGCGGGGTGCGCACCGGTGCCGAGTATCCGGCGCTGAAGACGATGTCGGAAAACGCTTCGATCGCCGCGTCCGGCGAGCATTCGTAAGGCGCGCCGGGCCACGGGTTGAACGGGATCAGGTTGACCTTGGCGGGAATGCCGGCCAACAGCCGGACCAGCTCACGGGCGTCGCTCGGGCTGTCGTTGACGCCTTTCAGCATGGCGTATTCGAAGGTGATCCGGCGGGCATTGCTCGCTCCCGGATAGGTCCGGCAAGCCTCGAGCAGCTCGGCGATCGGGTATTTGCGGTTGAGCGGCACCAGGCGGTTGCGAACGTCGTCGCACACCGCGTGCAGCGAGATGGCGAGATTAACCGCGAGCTCGACGCCGCAACGGCGGATCATCGGGACGACCCCGGCGGTCGACAATGTGATCTTGCGTCGCGAGATCGACAGACCCTCCGGGTCCATGACAATCTTCAGCGCCGCCGCGACATTCTCGTAATTGTAGAGCGGCTCGCCCATCCCCATCAGAACGATGTTGGTGAGTTGCCGGTCATCCTGCGGCGACGGCCACTCGCCGAGCGCGTCCCTGGCGATCATGACCTGCCCGACGATCTCCTCAGGCAGCAAATTGCGAACCAGGCGCTGGGTGCCGGTATGGCAGAACGAGCAGGTCAGGGTGCAGCCGACCTGCGAGGAGACGCACAAGGTCCCGCGGTCTTCCTCGGGAATATGGACGGTCTCGACCTCCTCGCCGTCGGCGAAGCGCAGCAGCCATTTGCGGGTCCCGTCGATCGAGATCTGCGAACGAGACATCGCCGGCCGGGACAGCTCATAGCGTGCCGCGAGCTTTTCCCGGAAGGTCTTGGACAGCGAGGTCATCGCCGCGAAATCGGTGGCGCCGCGATGATAGATCCAATGCCACAGCTGGCGCGCGCGAAACGGTTCGGCGCCGAACGCGGCCATCTCGGCGGCGAGCGCTTCGCGACCGAGCCCGACCAGGTCACGGCGGCGCGGTTCGTCAGGGAGCTCGGTCGGCATGGCTTGTTCTATATGGGGGGCCGCGGTGTTCAACGCTTGATGTCGCAGGCTTTGTCGATCATCGCCAGCGCCGGAGCAAAGCCGGCAAGCGAATAGGTATCGGTAGTGCTCGGCCCCTTTTGCGGGGCGCCCTTGACCACCGCTTGCTTTCCTTTGGCCATCGCCTCGACGATCGCCTTGTCGAGTTCGGAAGTCCGCGCCCAGGCGCTGTCGCCTTTGGTGAACAGATCGAATTTGACGCCGCCTATTTCGAGGGCAACGTCGCTGCCCTCCTTGAGCGGGTAGCCTTCGACAATGCTGACGACATTTGCGACCTTTTCGCCGGGCCGATGGGTGATCATGGCCAAGGGGGGCTTGCGCCTGGCCCTGATCGGCTCGCTCTTCTGGGGCTCGCCGGTCAGATAGCACACCTTGCCCGATTTCTCCTGGTAGGCATACGCCGTCCAGGCATCGACGCCTCCGAGGCGCTCCGCAGGGCTCGATGCAGCAGAGCGCGTGGCTTTGCCGGGCTTCTTCGAGTCGGCAGCGTGACCTGATACAGCGATCACGCACAGCAACAGAATCACGACACCGCGACAGGTCGCCAGGGATCTCCTCATGCTCTGTTTCATAGCTGGGTCGGCGTACGAAGGCCACGCGGCAACGGATCGCGGTCGGCCAGCGATCATCCGGCACCTTGGTCAACCGTCGCCCCAGTGCGGTGCTCGCGGAGGAAGACGATCAGATCGAGCGCCGGCGGCGGCACTTTGGTTTGCGACAGCAAGCCGTGCACTTGAGCGCGATGATGGGTTTGGTGGTTGTAGAAATGCCCGAGTACCAGCGGGAGCGGAGCTTCGAAGCGATCACCTCGCGAATTGCGGTACTCGACCCGCTGGTCGAGCCTTTCTTCCGTGATGCCGGCGACCATGATGCGGATATGCTCGTCTTCGGCGCCACGCGCGACCTTGAGACCGATCAGATCGCCGTAGAGGATCTGATCGAACTTCAGGTTTGGCGGGATCTGGCCCTCGATGCGTGCCATCCATACCCGATCAGCCACCAGAATGTGATTGAGGGTGCCATGGAGCGAGCCGAAGAAGCACGCTCGCTCTTGCATATACTCGGTCGCGCCCAGCCTCTCGCAGGCTTCGAACAGCCGGCGATTGGCCCACGCGTTGTAAGCCGCGAGCGTTGCGAAATACCTGCTGTTCATCGCGGCCCCTCCCGGCGTCGACCTCAAGGCCAGTCTACCCGATGTCGTGATCAGGCGCCCGCCCTCGCTTGGCCCTCCCCAGAGCGTGCGAAATCCGGCACAATGGCGGCCATGGGTGAGATCACAATTCGGCAGGCAAGACCGGGAGATGCGCGCGGCATTGCCCGGCTCGATGTCGAAACTTGGCGGACGACCTATGCCGGGGTGCTCACCACCGCCTATCTAGTCGGGCTGTCGGAACGCCGCCGCGAAGCCGGCTGGCGTGGTGTGATCCTGCGCGAGCCGCGCGATGTGCGCGTCGCGGCGGATCGGGCCGGTACCATACTCGGCTTTGGCAGTTGCGGACCTAATCGGGGCGACCGCTTTTTCACTGGCGAGGTGTTTACACTCTATGTCGCCCCGGATTGGCAGAACCAAGGGATCGGACGACGGTTGTTGATCGCCTTATTCCGGCGTCTGGTCGCGACGGGTCGCCGTTCTGCGATCCTTTGGGTGCTCCGCGACAATCCTTCACGGTTCTTTTACGAAAGGCTCGGCGCACAGCGGACGAGCCGGAAATCTATTGCCATCGGCGGCGCGGTGATCGAAGCCGTTGCCTATGGCTGGCTCGACCTTCCCGGCTTTCTCGCCGCAGTCTCCAGCGAAAACCGAGAACCCGAACCATAATTGCCCTGCTACGAGCTATTCCGGGCGGCCGGCAGCTGCAGGCGAGTTCGTGACGGCCGCGAGCTGCTCGATAAGCGGCAGAATCTCGACTTGGACATCCTCGGCGGTCAGCGGACCGACATGACGGTAACGGATATGGCCGGTGCCGTCGACGACGTAAGTCTCGGGAACGCCGTAGACCCCGAAATCGATCGCCGTCGTGCCGTTTCGGTCGACGCCGACATGCCCATAGGGGTTGCCCAGGCGATCGAGAAAACGGCGTGATTCTTCAGCTTTGTCCTTATAGGCGACGCCGTCGAGGGTCAAATCGTGTCGCCTCGCCAGAGCCATGAGCTCGGCATGCTCCTCGCGGCACGGGGCGCACCAGGAAGCGAAGAAATTG
The DNA here is from genome assembly GCA_963698995.1 of uncultured Alphaproteobacteria bacterium. Lineage (GTDB taxonomy): Bacteria > Pseudomonadota > Alphaproteobacteria > ATCC43930 > CGMCC-115725 > AP-15. The sequence continues at coordinate 165,721 of CAVOTD010000069.1, forward strand.
ACCAGCGTGACCCGCCCCTCCAGGTCTTTGCGGGCCAGTCCGTCCGCCGTCTCATACAGGCCGGGCAACTCAAAATCGGGAGCCGGGCGGTCGATCAGCGCCGACGGTAGCAAATGCGGATCGTGTCTGAGGCCGATCGCAAACACCGCAATCAGCGCCGCGAACAGCGCGGCCGGGAGCAGAAAGATCAGCTTACGCGCCATCTCTGCCGTTCATCCCGGCGAGCCCCTTGCCGGTCATCTCGTCTGCGTCATCCCGATCGGTGCGGCGGCAGCCCCGCCTTCCTGCCAATGCCCGCTCTTCTTGAGGGCGTCGACGACCTCGCGCGGCATATAGTTTTCATCGTGCTTGGCGAGCACGCTCGAAGCGATGAAAACCCCGTCGGGGCGCAGCTTTCCTTCGGCGACAGCGCCCTGTCCTTCGCGGAAGAGGTCAGGCAGCAATCCCTGATAGACGACCGATACATCCGCCGCACCATCGGTGATGCGGAATGAGATGCTGCGCCCGTCGTTGGCGCGCGCCACGCTGTGCGCCTCGACCAGCCCGCCGATCCGCACCCGGCGGTCAGCCGCGACTCCCCTCGCCTTGAGTTCGCTGGGGCTGAAGAAAAATACGAGATTGTCGTTGAACGCGACCAGCACCAGCGCCGTCGCCCCGGCGAGAGCAGCCAGGCCGAGAGCGAGCACGCCCAAACGCTGCTGCTTGCGGGTCATCGTCTCGACCCGCGGTCCTGCTGCAGCTGTTCGAGCGCGACGATGCTCCGGTGGTAGCGCCGCCACGAATGGGCGGTGAGCCCGCCGAGCACTGCGAGCGCCAGACCATAGGCAGGCCAGACGAACGCCGCATAGCCGCCCATTGCGAGAAAGGCGCGGACATCGCTCATTATCGTGTCGCCGGCTTGGCCGACACCGCCCTCTCGCGCTCCGCACGGGGCGCCGGCACGGCCCTGGCATTGAGGCGCAGAACCATGCTTCTACGCTCATTCAGTGCAGTCCTCATGCGCAACATCAGAAGCGCCGCGAACAGCAATGTAAAACCGACGACCATGACCAGCAATGGAGCGAGCATCGAGGTTGCGATGGTCGGCCCGCCGCTGCGAATGATACTCGCCGGCTGGTGCAAGGTATTCCACCAATCGACCGAAAACTTGATGATCGGCAGGTTGACCACCCCGACAAGTGCGAGCACGGAACCCGCCTTGCCGCCGCGTGAGGGATCGTCAAAGGCGTTCACCAGCGCGATGTAGCCGAGATAGAGAAAGAACAGGATCAGCACCGAGGTCAGCCGCGCGTCCCAGACCCACCACGTGCCCCACATCGGACGACCCCACAAGGATCCGGTGGCAAGGCACACAAAGGTGAATGCCGCGCCGATCGGTGCGGCAGAGCGCGCCGCCACGTCGGCCAGCGGGTGGCGCCAGACGAGCGCGACGGCGCTCGCGATCGCGATAAACAGGTAAACGCTCAGCGCCATCCAGGCCGCCGGAACATGGATGTACATGATCCGGACGGTGTCGCCTTGCTGGTAATCCGGCGGCGCGACCAGCAGCGACCAAACGAGCCCGATGACGAGGACGACTGCGGCCATCCACCCGCACCATGGCAGCGCCTTGGCGCTCAGCCGCATGAATCGCGCCGGATTGGCAAGCCAATTAATCATCGCGGGCTTAGATGTAGTGCAGAATTCGCGAGGCGTCAGGTGTGCCGGCGGCGCACCGATCATTCGAGTGCCTGACGCAACGCCGCGGCGCTCGCCCACGGACACAAGGCCAATGCCGCCAGGGTCAGCGCGCCAAGAACCAGCAAATGGGGGCGCGCACCAAGGCCCGAAGCCGTCGCTTCGACAGCACCGGCGCCAAAGATCAGCGGCGGCACGTAGAGCGGCAAAACCAGGATCGACAAGACCACGCCTTGGCGGCGGGCGCCGAGAGTGAGCGCCGCGGCGACGCTGCCGATCAGGCTTAGAGCCGGGGTGCCGATCAGCAGGCTTGTCAACAGGGTGAGAATCGCGGACGGCTCCAGATCGACGAGCACGGCGAGAAAAGGGCTGACGAGCGCCAGCGGCAGCCCCGTGGCTACCCAGTGGGCCGCGCATTTCGCAAGCACCGCAAGTTCGAGCGGCAGGCTCGACAGGGCCAGCAGATCGAGACCGCCGTCCTGATAATCCGTCTCGAATAGCCGATCGAGCGACAGCAGCGCGGCGAGCAGTGCCGCTACCCAAAGGATGCCGGCCCCGATGCGTTGCAAAATTGCCGGCTCCGGGCCGACGCCAAACGGGAACAGCACCACGGCGAGAACAAAGAACCCAAGGACGAGACCGGTATCGCCTCCTTGGCGCAGGGCAAGGCGGAGGTCGCGGCGGAAAAGCCCGATAAACGCCGCCATCCTCAGTCGGCAGCGGCATAGCCGGGTGAGGGAGCGAAAGCATCCAGCGTAACCTCGGCGGCCGGGCCGATATCGATCGGCGTATGGCTGGCGACAGCGACGCGCCCGCCGGCCGCGCGATGGGCGACAATGGCGTGCTCGAGACGCAGCTGATTGTCATGGTCGAGGGCGCTCGTCGGCTCGTCGAGGAGCCAAATCGCAGCAGGCGCCGCGATCAGACGAGCCAGCGCCAGCCGCCTTCGCTGACCCGCCGAGAGCCAACGGCACGGCCAATCGGCGACCCCGTCCAGAGCGAATGCAGCCAACCCCGTGGCAACGAGCGAGGGGACCTGGCCCGGCCCCAGTCCCTGCAGCCCCGCCCAGAAGGCCAATGTCTCGCGCGGCGACAAGCCGGGCTTGACGCCGTCCTGATGACCGACATAGCGCAGCCGCGCGCGATACCCGGCGATGTCGGTCTCGATCGCCGCCTCGCCCCAAAGGAGCCGGCCCGCCGCCGGCGCCATCAGCGTGGCCAGCAGCCGCAACAGGCTTGTCTTCCCGCTGCCGTTCGCTCCGGTCAGCATCAGTGCCCCCCGGGCAGGCAGGCGAAGCGAAACCCCGGTAAAGACGAGGCGCTCGCCGCGCCGGCAAGCAAGATCCTCGGCGATCAGATCGGGGGCGGCTTTCGTCACGGAACTCGCGTTAGAGGCCCAAGCACCCGGCGAGCCGCCCCTCACCCTCGCGCGGGCGCGGGTCCCTCCCTCGGGGTGAGAGGTCTACCGCCTGACACCCGGCGCACAAAAAAGCGGCTCCGGAGGGGGAATCCGGAGCCGCGCGGCCACGGCCGATATGCTCGGCCGAGTACGAGGTTTGGGGGACAAACCTGTAAGGACAAGCCTTACGCATACCATATGGGGAGTCGATTGGGACTTCGGTTTGAAAAAATTGTGACCATTCAATGAATTCAACCGAGTTGACGGCGGTCCTCGATCACCTTGCCGTCGGCGGGCAGGCTGCCCTTCTGCACCAGTCTGACGGTGCCGCGCAATTTGGTGACGGCCTGAAGGGTTTCGGCAATACGCGCGGGGTCCTCCGGCGCCTCCCCCATTTCGGCCAGCAACATCATCTCGTCCGTGTTCCCGGGCCGGTCGACCACGAGGCGCGCCCGGATGATCGATTTGTGGCGCCGCAGGATGTCCGCGACCTGCTCGGGATGGACGAACATTCCACGCACCTTGGTCGTCTGGTCGGCGCGGCCGAGCCACCCTTTGATCCGATGGTTCGTCCGGCCGCACGGGCTGTCGCCGGGGAGCAGCGCCGAGAGATCGCCGGTGGCAAAGCGGATCAGCGGATACTCCGGGGTCAGGGTCGTCACGACGACCTCGCCGACTTCGCCCGCAGGGACAGGTTCTCCGGTGCCGGGGAGGACGAGCTCGAGGATGATCCCCTCGTCGACCACCATGCCGTCGCAGAGATCGCCGTCCGGGTTCGTGGTCTCATAGGCGATGAGGCCGATATCCGCTGTGCCGTAACACTGCAGCACGCTGAGCCCATGGCTGCGGAAGTCGGCGCGCAATGCAGCCGGCAGGGCTTCGGCGCCGACCAGCGCCTTTTTCAGCGATGAAACATCGCTACCCTCGCTGGTTGCCCGGTCGAGTAGCACCTTGAGGAAAGAGGGCGTCCCGACATAGCCGACCGGCCGCAAATCGGCGATCGTGCGCAGTTGCTGCTCGGTCTGTCCGGTGCCGGCCGGAATCACCGGGCAGCCGAGCGCATCGGCGCCACTCTCGACCATCGCGCCGGCCGGGGTCAGGTGATAGGAAAAGGTGTTGTGCACCACGTCGCCGCGGCGAAACCCCGCCGCGAACAGCGCCCGAGCGAACCGCCAATAATCTGGCCGTCGCCCCTCCGGCTCGTAGATCGGGCCGGGCGATACGAAGACCCGGCGCAAGGTCGAGATCGGGGCGGCGACAAACCCACCAAAGGGCGGGTCGTGCCGCTGCAGTTCGATCAGAGCGGATTTGCGGGTCAGCGGCAGTTCTGCCAGCCCGCGCCGATCGACGATGTCCTCCGGGTGAACCGCCGCGAGCAGGCGGCGATAGGCCGGCGAGCGCTCCTTTGCCGCGGCGACAACCTGCGGCAGCGACGCCATCAGCAGAGCTTCGCGCGCCGCCGGATCGCGGGTTTCGAGTGCATCGTAAAACTGCGTCACCACGCAATCCTCCGCGCTACGGCCCCCAAACTTGATCGCCTAGAGGGGCATCAATCAAGCGTCCAATCTGCTCCCGATACAAGCGCCGCATCAAGCATCCATTGCAAACTCTGGCCTCCAGCGTACCGCGGGCTCTTGAACATTGGAAATTCAACCAAAAGATAAGTCAAACACGTGGTCGGCGACGGTCTGGTGCGCGGCTCTTTTCTCGCCGTCGGCAGCTCGGTGCCGGTGCCGACTCTGTCGGCCGCCTCGACGGTTCCCGACGACAACAATTATTCGGCGGCAATACGATCAGCGGGTTCGCGCTCGACCAGAACTCGACGGTAGGACCGTCTCCGGTACGGTAACCGGGGTTGGCGAAAGCTATTCCGGCGGACTGTCGGGCTCAGGCCTGAACGGTCCGGCCATCGCTGACCCGCTACGCATGAAGAAAGACCCGCCGTAACGGCGGGTCTGGGATGTCGGCTGTTGATTTCGAGTGGGTCAGCCGCCTGGTTTGGGACCGGTACCGGTGGCCGTGTAAGGATGCCGCCCGGGCTGCTTATCCTCATCCGTTGTCTGATAGTGCTCGTCCTGCCCCGAGGAGTGCGCGCCCGGCTTCGGGCCAATCGATGTCGAATAGGGATGCTGCGGCTTATCCGCATCGTAGCCGGTGCTCGGCTGGTAGTGCTGTTCTTGCCAGACCTGATTGCCGCCGGGCTTGGGATAGAAGGACTGGGTCGATGAAGTGACCGGTGGCGGCGTCGCCGGCGTCGCACCGCCCTGCTGCGGCAGCGCCGAGACCGATTGTGCCTGCGCGGTGGCAGCGACGCCAGCCAACAATCCTAAACTCAGGACAGTCGATTTGAGCAAGCTCGGCATGCCGGATACTCCATTGGTCTATTGGGAACTGCCGACGAATCTGGTACGAGGCAAACGTGCACGCAAATGATAATTGTGCATCGCACACATGAACGACCTGCATTTTAACTCACTCGACCTTAACCTGTTGCGGGTCTTCGACGCGCTGATCGAGGAGCGCAGCGTGACCCGCGCGGGAGAGCGGCTCGGGCTGAGCCAGTCCGCCATCAGTCATGCCTTGAACCGGCTGCGCTACGTGCTCAACGATGAATTGTTCGTGCGCGTATCGGACGGCATGCGGCCGACCGCCCGCGCTTCCGAGATCGCACCGCGGCTTAGAGAGGGTCTGTTACAGATCCAACTGGCGCTGGCGCCTCGCGAATTCATACCCTGCCGGACCAACCGCCGCTTTACGATTGCCTGCACCGAATACGCCGGAACGGTGCTGATGCCCGGCTTTATCGCCAGGCTGAGGGTCGAAGCGCCGAACGCGGAACTGCGGATCCGACCGAGCAATATGGGCGTCGCGGAAGCGCTCCTCGCCGGCCGCGTCGACCTGGCGATCGGCAGTTTCAGACGCGTCCCCGAGCCGTTTGCTTACCAGCCGCTGTTCCGCGAAACCCGAGTTTGGGTGCTCAGTGTCGATCATCCGGCGGCGGGCGGCGATCTGACCTTGGAACGCCTCGCCGAGTTGTCTCATATGATCATTTCCGCAACCGGCGAGGACGAGCACGCGGTCGACGGCTACGTCATCGATCATGGGCTCGAACGGCTGGTCACGCGCAGCGAGTTGGGTTTGCTGCAGGGCGCGCTGGCAGCGCATGGCCTGCGGCGGGTGATCGGTTTGACAACGCCGCATTTTCTCGCCGCCCTGGCCGTGGTCAGCCAGTCGGACATGGCGGCGCCGCTGCCGCGCCGCCTGGCGGCCGCTTTCGCTGACCGCTATCGCCTCAAGCTCTTCGAGCCGCCCTACCCCTCACCGCCATTCGACATCATGGCGCTGTGGCACCGCGACCATGGCGAAGAGCGCGCGATCGCCTGGCTGCGCGGCGTATTGCAGGAAGTGGCAGCCGACCTGTAACCAAGGTTTGGGCCAATAAAAGACCCGCCGGCAAAAGCTGGCGGGTCTCCAAGGGTATGTTTTGTTTTGTTGTTTCTAGAATTTGACGCGGAATTTGCTGATCAGGACCTGGTAATTGCCCTTGATGTTGGCGACGGTCTCGCGCTGGCCCCAGGTGTATTCGAGGCCGGCGTCGATGAACGCGACCGGGCTCCAGATCACGTTCGCATGGGCGTTCTGCAACTGCTTGTTCTGGTTGACCGACTGAGAGGCTCCGATCAGGGTCGAGGAGACCTCATAATGGGCGTAACCGTAGGACAGGGTCGAGCGGACGTTCGGCAACCACCAGTGCTGATAGCCGACATTGAAGCCGATCGCTGATATCGGCTTGAAAAGAATACTGTTGGCCTGCGCCGCACTAGTCGGAGTCAACAGATAATTGGTGGCGAGGGCGCCATTGGTACTGTCGTTCAGGTAACGGCCGAGACCGTCGCCGACGGTAAACTGATATTGGAAATCGTCCTTTGCCCAGCCGAACCAGCCGGGCTTGACGTCACCGGATATGCCGCCGCCATAGCCGAAATATTGCCTGCTGATGAACCTGCCGTCGTTGATGTCGAGCAGGCGTCCCACCAACCTGAAATCGACATGCCCCCAGGGCTGCGACCAGTAGGAGGCAAAGGTCACGTCCGGCGCGACTCCCTTCGTGGGATTTTGACCCAACGCCGTCCCGTTCGCCAGTGGGCCGTAAACATTACTGAAGAAACCAAAGGCCGTTGTCGGCGCACCGGGACCACCCGGCAGCCCGCCGGTGTTCAAGTCGGAATTCCACCAGACCGGCGGGTGTTATGATGTCGGTATCAGGAGTTTCGGCCGAGACTGACCAGGCGCTACCGTACGGGCCGGCAAGCGTATACCGGACTTGCGGAGTGCGGACCAGACCGGCCTGGCCTGCCGGACCGCCGAAATCGAGCGTCTCAGGGTTGGCATCGGGATCGGAGAAGTTGGAGTTGGCCTGACCCGCGAGAAAGCCCCCGAGGGTGCCGTAGGCATATCGCAAACGCGGCACCAGATTGTCCGAGACGTGCAGCAGGGTTTGCCCGCTGAAATTATTCGTACCCGCCCAGTCGAACTCGATGAAGGTGCGCGCTTCGCCCCACGCGGTCGGCGTGCGCGTCTCGACATTGAGGCGCGATTCCCGCGGGCTCTGCGAGAAAACGCCGTTGCCGCGCGAATGCGCGAGCTGCGCCGGCGGTGAGCCGAACCCCGGCCTGCCGGGCACCGCCGTCACCCCGGCGAGACCAGCCGTCAAGCCCGGCACAGCCTGCCCATGAAGTCGAGCGGCTGTGCCGACAATTGACCGTTGACGCCGACGGTCGTGCTCTGGTTACCGTTTGTGGCGTTGACCGCCGCCTGTCAAATAGTAATCGAGGGTTTCGTCGACGAACCCGCCGACGCGGATCGAGGTGTCGGTGCCCGGGATCAGGAAGGAGCGGGGGAAGCTGCCGCCGATGATCGGCTGGCCCGGGATCGGTTCGGTGCCGTAGACATGGCTCCTGCGGCGCCGCCGCCGCGCGGCACGGCGCGCCTGGGCGAGCTGATCGATCCGGCGCTGCAGCAGCTCCTGATTGGCGCGAAGATCGGCCAATTCGTCCGCGCTGGCCGCAGGAAGGCCTGTCAGGAGCGCGACTGTCGCGGTTAAACCCCCGATCGCCGCCGCCCTGCCGATATTCCGCTTTTTCGTCATCGCTCCCCCGAGAGATCAAAGGTTGCAACTAGCCGGATGCAAGGACACCCGCTTCTCTCGCGTCATAATAGGGAAGGGTGGGTGTCGATCAAGCAGCCTTTGCCCCTGACGTGGTCTTTTCGTCGCAGCGTGGCGATGCTGCAACACATCCTTTTAAGTGCCCGCAACACCTTGGAAAATTTTAAGGTGCGCGAAACCGTCAGTGGGCCGAGGAGACCCGTTTCGACGACATATTCGTGCTCGCGGATTGCGCGAGAGCGCTTAGAATTTGAAGCCTAGCCGGGCGCCGGCATCGGTGATGCCGGCATTGTGCGGCGCCAAATTGGCGTTCGACATATGGTCGACGAACCCCGATACGCTGACGGTCGGCGTCAGCTGGTAGCCGAGCTCCAGGCTCTCGCGAAACAGGGCCGTCGAGCCCAGGCGTTTGCGGTCCGGCGGGGCGTCGTTGGTGTGGCCGTCCTGCAGGGCGCCGCCGAGACTGCCGTTGAGGAAGACCCCGTTACCCCACCCGAACAGGTTCTGGATCAACGTGATCCCCCAGGTCAGGCCGAAATAGCCCGCGTTGGTGTTGCCTGCGGTATTCAAGCGAACCGCCGAGATGGGGGCGCGGTGAGCCGATGACGCTGAAGAAGTCCGGCGGGGTGAACAGCATCTCGAAATTGACGTCCGCACCGCTCTCGACATGCTTGTCGAAAAGCCCGACATCGTGCGCAAGAGCGCCGAATTTGAATTCGTCGACGATTTTGGTCTGTGCCGCGGCCAGGCTCGGACCGGTGGCTGCGAGAACGGCAGCGATTATCGCGGGGCGAAGAATTTGCGACACTGTTGTTCTCAATCCGCGTGTACTGGCGTTTTGCGTCGCAAAATAAGTTAAGCAATGGCGCGGCGTTCGCAAGCTATCTCAGCCAATTCAACGGGTTCAACGCCTTCAAACGAGACGACCAGCGATGCCGCCCAAGCTCGCGCCAGACGACAGCGGGTTCGGTCACCCAATTCAGCTGCAATACCCGACGTTCACCGAAATGCGGACGATGTCCATGGAACGACCGATCACTCCGGCGGAACGCCAGCATCGTGCCGGCCAGGGGCGCCACTTCGAGCGCATAATTCTCGAGATCGTCGGGGCCGCGCAGCAACCGCAGGCGTCCCCCGGCACATTCCCAACGCTCGTTCAGGTAGAGCAGCAACGTGATGATCTTGGTGTCGGAATCGGTATGGATCCGTCCGTCCTTGCCGTCGCTGCTGCCGCGCACAGTGAGCAATGTCGGCCGGCCGTCGAGGTCGATGCCGAACTTTTGTTCGATGACGCGGTTGAGCGCCGGCCCGGTCAATTCGCAGAGCAGGCGCGAGAAGGCTGGCTCCAATGCGAGCGTGTCTGCCGGGAAGCTGCCGGGGCCGCGAATCTTCGGAAAGTCGGCGACAACGAGCCCAACCTCTTCCGGGCGGATAAAATCCGCGACGACGACGTAATCGAACGGGTCGCGGCACAACGGTGCCGCCCGCAAGCGATCGAGATCGAGAAGGGTCAGCGCGGTCTCCTTTGCTACCGCGAGCCGGATGCGGCAGCGGCCGGCAAAAAACTGCGGGTGTCGCCGCCAGCCCTCTCGAGCAAAAAATGCTCGAGCGCCGAGATGCAAGCGTCGTCCCGATAGAGGCGATGTTTTGACACGGAGATTTTGGCTTTCACCTGCGCTCGCCACAAGGGTTCCCGGGCGAGACGCACGGCGCGCGCCACATAATCGCCAATAGAATCGGCAATCGTCTCGGTCGCCCCCATCAGTTCGAGCATCGCCGTCGTATGGCGGCCCCGCATCAGCGATCCCGGCAAAGTCACGATCGGCAGATCATGGGTCAGGCTCTCCAGGCTCGTTGCGCCGCCCGACCAGCCGATGCTGTCGAGGACAATATCGCACAGGCCGGCGGCGGCAATGAACCGCTGCTGCTCGAGCACCGGCAGGACGGCGCAATGATCGGCGGCCTCGAGGCCGAATTTCTCGAAGGCGCGCTCGAGCCGTCTGCGAAACAGCTCGGTCACACGATCGCCGTGGGGATAGCGGATGAACGCAAATTGGCAATCGCCGACTTCGCGTGCGATGCGTGGGAAGACGTCGTCATATTGCGGCAGGTATTTATATAGGGATTGGGTGCACCAGAACACGGTGGCGTTCGATCGAAAGCCGAGTTCCGAGCGCTCTATCGGTGCCGGCTGCACCTCGAGCGGTTCGTAATAAATCGACAGATTGGGCAGCCGAACCAGCTGCTCGGTGTAATGCGTCTCGCCATCGGGCGGCTCCATCGCCGCGCTCGAAAGAAAATAATCGATGGTCGGCAGCCCGCTCGTCTCCGGGTGCCCCCAGGCGACACATTGCGTCGGCGCGAGCCGCTGCGCCGCCAACCACGCGGCTATCGCATCCATCCCGATCTCCGGGTAGATCAGGACATCGGGGAGATCGGCGAGAATAGTTTCGCGCCACCGTTCGGCGGGTAGCGGCCCGCGGACGAAATGGTCGCACAGATCGGCTGCCGCCATGGTCGTCGTGTCCCGCACGGTTCCCGTGTGGTAACCGAAAATCTCGAAGCGGCGGCGGTCGAGCCGGCTCAGCCAGCCTCTGAGAAAAAGCTTCCAAATCGTATGCCAGCAGAAATAGCCACAGACGAAACCAACCCGGACCCGCCCCCCACGACGACATGACGCTGGTGCCGGCGACGGGTATTTCTTGCCCATGATCCGACATACCATGCCGCCGTAGAGCGCCTGGAGCTCGCGGTCGTTCTGTTGCTGGTAGGCTAAGAAAAACGGCTGGTTGGATCCGATGGCAGCTGCCAACTCATCGGCGTCTCCGCTTTGCGCAATCTCAGCGCAGAGCTGCCGCACTCGCTCCCGGTAAGCGAGGCGGCGGTGCGCAATGTCTGCCTCTTCCATATAGAGAATGGGCAGATTCGCCGTGCAACGCGCGAGCCTGGCCGGCCCGTGATCCGGCTTCAAGACGAGCGCCCTTTTTAGATGTATTAGCGCTTCGTCGACCCGGCCGAGTTGCTGGAGCACGAGGCTCAAATTGTAGTGTGCCTCGACGAGGCCGGGGTCGTGATCCAGCGCCAGCTGATATTGCGCCACCGCCTCGTCCAGCCGATAGAGCTCTCTGAGGGCAGCGCCGAGGTTCAGATGCGCAGCGGCATAGCCGGGGCGGAGCGCCAGAGCCCGCTCGTAATGCACCACCGCCTCGTCGAACCTCCCCAACGCGGCCACCGCCGAGCCGAGGCTCAAATGCACCTCGGGATCGCCGGGAGCGAGGGCCAAGGCACGTTCATAGCAGGTGATCGCGGCCTCTGTGCTGCCCTGCTCGGCCAGCGCCATCCCGAGGTTGAGATGCGCGGCGCCATGCTCCGGCGCGACGGCCGCTGCGCGCTCGAAGCAGGCCGCAGCGGCCGTCGGATTACCCTGACGGCTGAGCGCAATTCCGAGGTTCATATGGGCCGACAGATAGTCCGGCCGGAGCCTCAGCGCCCGCCGATAGCAGATGATCGCCGGTTCGAGATCGCCCTGCTCGGCGCGAATCGTGCCGAGGTTGAGCTGCGCCTCGGCGATGTCGGGCCGCAGCGCTATGGCACGCTGGTAGTGCACCGCTGCGCGGTCCAGCTCGCCGTGCAGCTGCAAGGCCACCGCGATCGAGTAATGGATCTCGCCGTCTTCCGATTTTAGGGCCAGCGCCCGCCGATACTGCGCGATCGCTGGCTCAAGGGCGCCCTGATCCTTGAGCACGTTCGCGAGATTCACATGCGCTTCGGCCGATTTGGGATCGACGGCCAGCGCCCGGCCGATCAAATCGACGGCGACGTCGCTTCGCCCCGCTGCATGAGCGATCACTCCCAAAAAGTGCAGAGAACCGGCATGACGCGGGTTGATGGCAAGGACTTGCCGGTACATCCGCTCGGCCTCGGCAAGGCGGCCCGCTCGATGATGACGTTGAGCCATCGCGAAGGCTTCGGGAATTGTCGCCATCGCGCCGCAATATAGGGATGAACCGGTCCTTGGCCAAAGGTGAAAAACCGCTCGGCGGGCGGCAGCCATCGGCGAAGTGTTAACCTTCCGCAAATTAGCGCTTCGCCGCGCGCAGGGGCTGAGCTAGTGGTAGGGGCCGCCGCACAGACGATCGTCACAAGAGGGGTCATGGAACAGCGCTGGGGCCTGCCCCTGATCGCCTGGCCGTCCCGGCTGCGCCCGAATTATTGGGATCTCGTCGCGCTGCCGCTGGTGCTCGGGGCGGTTGCGCTCGTCGCCTGGGGCGCAATGGCGATGAGCGCGCGTTACCAAATCGGGCAGGTCCTGTCGATCAGCCTCGACCCGTGGCGATTGCCGGAATACGCGCTGCGAACCGTGCTGCGAATGGCCTGCGCGCTGGTCGCGTCGCTGGTCTTCAGCCTGGTCTATGCCGCGCTCGCCGCCAAAAGCCGTCAGGCGGAGAAAATCCTGATCCCAGTCCTCGACATTCTGCAATCGGTCCCGATCCTCGGTTTTCTGTCGATTACCGTGACCGGCTTCATCGCCCTCTTCCCGGGCCGGCTGCTGGGCGTCGAATGCGCCGCGATCTTCGCGATCTTCACTTCCCAAGCGTGGAACATGACGTTCAGCGTTTACCAGTCGCTGCGCACCGTGCCGGCAGAGCTGATCGAAGCCGCGCGCATGTATCACTTGTCGCCGTGGAAGAGATTTTGGCGGCTCGAGGTACCGCATACGATCCCGTCGCTGGTCTGGAACATGATGATGTCGGTTTCAGGCGGCTGGTTCTTCGTCGTCGCTTCGGAAGCAATCACGGTCGCCGGCCAGACCATCATGCTGCCCGGTATCGGATCGTACATCGCAACCGCTATCAACCAGCGCGACCTCGCCGCGATCGGCTACGCGGTATTGGTCATGTTCATCGTGATCCTATTGTACGATCAGCTGCTATTTCGACCGTTGATCGCCTGGTCCCGCAAGTTCCAGGCCGAGTCATCGGACGATGAAGACAATGTCCGCCCGTGGTTTCTGATCGTGCTGCAGCGCGCCCGCTTGTTCGATCTGGTCCAAGCAGGGGTGCTGGAAATCAATCGGATGGTCGATGACGGGCTCGCGGCGCTCGCGCGCCGGCGAAGGACGCCGGTGGAGCGGCAGGAGCGACCCCAGCTGGACCTGTTGTTCGACATCGCCCTCCTGGGGCTCGCCGCCGCTGCCGCCGTGTGGATTGTCGCCTTCATATGCCAGACTGTGGACCTCGCCGAGATCGGGTGGGTTCTTCTGCTCGGCCTGGCGACCGCGTCACGGGTGCTGATCCTGATCGGCCTCGCCTCGGTGATTTGGGTCCCGATCGGCGTGGCGATCGGGCTGCGACCCACGGTGGCCGATCGAGTCCAGCCGATCGTGCAGTTCCTCGCTGCCTTCCCGGCCAATTTGTTCTTCCCGGCGGCAGTGGTGTTGATCCTGCGATTCAGCTTGAATCCGGAGATCTGGCTCAGCCCGCTGATGATCCTCGGAACGCAGTGGTACATCCTGTTCAACGTCATTGTCGGCACCACGGCCTTGCCGGTCGAGCTGCAGCGAGCGGCACAGAATCTCGGGGTCAGGCGGGCGCTTTGGTGGCGGCGGGTGATCCTTCCGGCGATCTTCCCGGCTTATGTGACGGGTGCCGTCACCGCGGCCGGCGGTTCATGGAATGCAAGTATCGTCTCCGAGGTCGTGCAATGGGGCGACACGACGCTGACCGCGACGGGGATCGGCGCCTATATCGCGCGCACCACCGCCGAGGGCGACAGCGCCCGCATTGCGCTCGGCATCAGCGTGCTGTGCCTCTACGTGCTCGCCTTCAACCGGCTGCTGTGGCGCCGGCTCTACGATCTTGCTGCCGAGCGTTTGCGTCTCGATTGACGTTGATGCATCACCGCGATGCGAAGGGTCGTGCAGTACGGTCTCGCCGCGGCTGTGTGGTAACATTCGCTGAGAACCGCCGATGACCGTCCCGTTGCTGCGCACCGAAGCCGTCTCGAAGACGTATCGCACCCCCGATCATCTCGGGCGGTTGGTGCTCGACCATATCGACTTTACCCTCAGCGACGGGGAAATCGTTGCGATCCTCGGGAAATCCGGATCCGGCAAATCAACCTTTCTGCGGATCCTCGCCGGCCTCGTCCCACCGAATGAGGGCGTTGTCGAATATCGCGGCCTGACGGTCGCGGAGCCGGTCCGCGGCATCGCGATGGTCTTTCAAAGCTATGCACTGTTTCCGTGGCTCAGCGTGCTCGGAAATGTCGAGCTTGGCCTCGAGGCGCTCGGGGTCTCGGGTGCAGAGCGGCGCCGGCGGGCGGTTAGCGCGATCGATTTCATCGGCCTCGACGGGTTCGAGAACGCCTATCCGAAAGAATTGTCCGGCGGTATGCGGCAGCGCGTCGGCTTTGCCCGGGCGCTCGTCGTCGACCCGGATATCCTGCTGCTCGACGAGCCGTTCTCGTCGCTCGACGTCCTGACCGCAGAAACCTTGCGCGGTGATCTCCTCGATCTGTGGGACGACCACCGCATCCCGACCCAAGGGATGGTGTTTGTTTCGCACAATATCGAGGAGGCAGTCGAAATCGCCGACCGCATCCTGATTTTCAGCAGCGATCCCGGCCGTATCCGAGCGCAGATCCCGATCGCCCTCCCGCGGCCGCGCTCTTCCGAGAGTGCCGGGTTTCGCCAGATCGTCGACCAAGTCTACACTTTGCTGACCACGGAGCCCGGCCGCGACGGAAGGCGCGGGGCAAAGCCCGAACCCATCGGGATCGGCTATCGCCTGCCCGATGCTTCGGTCCAGCAGCTCTCAGGTCTGATCGACACGCTAACCGAGGCGCCTTATCACGGACGCGCCGATCTGCCGCACCTAGCCGACGAGGAAAATCTCGTGATGGACGAGCTGTTCCCGCTGATCGAGACATTGCAGCTGCTCGGCTTCGCCAATGTCAGTGGCGGCGATATCGAGCTGACCCCGTCCGGCCGAGCCCATGCCGACGCCGACATGCTGGCCCGCAAACAGATCTTTGCCGAAGCGGTCTTAAAGCATGTGCCGCTTGCCGCTCACATCCGCCGGGTGCTCGACGAGCGCCCCGGCCACCGCGCGCCTGCAGCGCGGTTCCTGCGCGAACTCGAGGATCATTTGTCGGAGGAGGAGGCGGAACGCGTGCTCGAAACCCTGATCAACTGGGGCCGGCACGCCGAGATCTTCGCCTACGACTACGATACCGAGGTGCTAAGCCTCGAGAATTTCTGAGAGCGCGGGCAACCGGACGCGGTTCGCTACTCAGCTGCCGCCATAGAATGTCAGATGCGCGACATCGGCCTGCGCGACCTGATTCGTTATATGCCAAGCATAAAAGGTCGGCCGCTCATAGTTGGAGAGGGTGCCGGAAACCCAACTCGGGTTTGAAACGATCTTGACGTACGCCTCTTGGCCGGGGGCAAGGTCGAGGCTCGTCGTTTGATTGAAATCCACCCCATTGGTCTCCACGGTAATGTGGTAGTGACCGGGTGGAACATCCCGGTAGAAAACGCCGCCTAATTCCGCGATCCCGACATACTCGCCATTGGCGTCGATGGCAGGGCGTCCCCTGCCGGCATAGGGTTCATAATTGCGGTAAAACCAGATCCGAGCCGCGCCGCTAGGGATCGGCGAGCTGGCGACCGAGCCGGTTACCCCCGGCGGCGTGCAACCGACCGCCGCGAGCAGGACGAGCACCGCCCCAACCCGACGCCATCGACTCGGCATGACGCGGTCAGCTGCCGCCATAAAAAGCCAAATGTGCGACATCGCCCTGCGCGACTTCTGTCGGGATCAGCCAGGCATAAAAGGTCGGCCGCTCCCATTCGGTGTGGTTGCCGCCGCTAAACCATTCCGGGTTCGAGACGATCTTAACATATGCCTCTCTGCCCGGCGCCAAGTCGAAATTCGCCGTTTGGTTGACGTCTATACCAACTGTCTGCACGGTAATTTGATAATGTCCAGGCGGAACGTCACGATAGAAAACGCCGCCCAATTCGGCCATCCCGAGATCGCCGCCGTTGGCAGCTACCGCCGGGAGGCCCTTGCCGGCATACGGCTCGTAGGCACGATAAACCCAGATCCGAGCGTCGCCGCCGGGGATCGACGGAATCGCCAATGACCCTGTCGCAGCCGGCTGGGCACAGCCCGCGGTCGCGAGCATAAGGCCTGTCGCCCAGGCGAACAGTGATCGGCGTGGCACGTTCGCTGATTGGGCCGACATATCGATCCTCCGCTTATGCCGCCGGTGTCTCAAACCGGCAGCTCAGCTGCCGCCATAGAATGCCAGATGCGCAACGTCCGCGCGCGCCGCCTCGCTCGGGATCAACCAAGCGTAAAAGGTCGGCCGCTCGATCTGGGTTTCGACCCCATAGCTTACCCATTCCGGGTTGGAGACGATCTTCACGTAAGCCTCCTGCATCGGGGCGAGAACGAAATCGGCCGCTTGATTGACGTCAATACCAAATGTCTCCACGGTGACATGGTAGTTCCCGGGCGGAACGTCGCGATAGAAGGCGCCACCCAACTCCGCTTGACCGACATAGCCGCCATTTGCGGCCACCGCCGGAAGACCCTTGCCGGCATAAGGCTCGTAGTCCCGGTAGAACCAGATCCGAGCCTCGCCCGACGGGATCGGTGGGACCGCAACCGAGCCGGTCGCCGCGGGTTGGGCGCAACTTGCCAGCGCGAGCAAGAGCGGACCGAAGGCTGCGCGCACCAACCGCCGCCCAGCTGAATTGGAATTGTCACCCATACGCAATCTCCGACTACTGAGACGGGCGGTCTATTCCATATGAGATCATGGCCGGATTGCGCCAAGGCCGCCGCGCCGCTGGTATACGGAAGCTGGCCGGGGTAAATCTCCCGATCGTCCCGTCACATTTGCGTGAGCCGGATGCGCGCGCTTGTACCGCTTGCACTGATGTTTCTTGCCGCTTGCACCGAGGCTTCGGTCAGCCGGGTCGACAGCCGCACTTTTGTGATTGAAAGCGGCGGCATACCGGGTGGGTCAGAGGGTCCGAACCGGCGCCTCGCTGAACGCGTTTGTCCGGGCGGTTATCGGGTGATGGACCAAACGGTCCACCGCAATACTCCCGACAGAGCCTCCGAAGAACCCGGTGTTTTCACCAACTGGACGATACGCTGCCTCTGATCTCGGCTGCGCCGGTGTCGGTTACCGCGGCCGCAAGGTCGGAAAAGCGATGACGTCGCGGATCGATGGGTTGTCGGTCAGCAGCATGACCAGCCGGTCGATGCCGATGCCGAGCCCGCCACAGGGCGGCAGCCCATATTCGAGGGCGGCTATGTAATCCTCATCGAGCGGTTGCGCCTCCTCGTCACCGACCGCGCGCGCCCGCATCTGCGCTTCGAAGCGCGCGCGCTGGTCCTGCGGATCGTTGAGCTCGGAGAAGGCATTGGCGATCTCCCAGCCGTAGATATAGCTCTCGAACCGCTCGACGAGCCGCGGATCGTTGCGATCGGCTTTGGCCAGCGGTGAGATGTCGCGGGGAAATCCGGTGACGTGGATCGGCTGGATCAGCGTGTCTTCGACGCGCGCGGCAAAGGCCGCCTCCAGCGCTTGCCCCCAATTCTCGCTGCCGGTCAGCATGGCGCCGCAGCCAAACGCGGCCTCGCGCGCCGCCTCCGCGCTGTCGAGGGCCAGGAAATCGACCCCGGTCGCCTCATTGACAAGCTCGGCCATGGTGCGCCGCGGCCACGGCGGAGACAAATCTATTGCGGTCCCGCCATAAGAGATCCGCAACGTTCCGAGCACAGCCTCGGCGACCGTGGTGACGAGCTCTTCGGTCAGCTTCATCATCGCGGTGTAATCGACATAGGCTTCGTAGAGCTCGAGGGTGGTGAATTCCGGATTATGGCGGGGCGACAGGCCCTCGTTGCGAAAGCAGCGATTGATCTCGAACAGCTTGTCGGCAAGACCGCCGACCAACAGCCGCTTCAGGTGGAGCTCGGGGGCGATCCGCAGGTAGAGATCGATGTCGAGCGCGTTGTGGTGCGTAACGAACGGTTTTGCCGAAGCGCCGCCCGGGATCGTGTGCAGCATCGGGGTTTCGACTTCGAGGAAGCCATGCTCCACCAGGTGGCTGCGCATCGCGGCAACCACCCGGCTGCGCCGGCGCAAGGTGTCGCGGCTCTGCGGGTTCATGATCAGGTCGAGATAGCGCTGGCGATAGCGCAGCTCGATATCGGCGAGCCCGTGATACTTTTCGGGCAAGGGACGCAGCGCCTTGGCGAGAACCGTGACCGCGGTCGCGTTGACCGTCAGCTCGCCGCGCGGCGTGCGCCGCGCCAGCCCCTCGACGCCGATCAGATCGCCGATGTCAAGAAGTCGCATGACCTTCAGCCCTTCGGGCGCGAGCAAATCCTTGTGGCAAAAAATCTGGATCTTCCCCGTGGCGTCGTGCAGGTCGATGAACATGCCGCTGTTGCGCATCGCGCGGATGCGTCCGGCGACGCGCACCCGATCCCCGGTTTCGACACCGGCCGCAAGTCCGGCATAGCGCTTCTCAAGGTCGCTCGCCTCGTGCGTGCGTTCGAAGCCGTAGGGGTAGGGGTCGATCCCGAGTACCTTGAGACCGTCGCGCTTGCCGATCCGGACCGCGCGTAACGGGTCCTCTGCGCTGCGGGCATCACGTTCCGGTTCGGTCGCTTGGCGGATTGGCTCGTGAATCTCGTCGGTTTTCATCTATCCGGTCTCAGAAACCTATCCCACCGCCGCCCGGGGGACTGGGCCGCGTGCGAGATCAACGACGGTGTCGTGAAACCGTCGCAAGGTGCTGTGGTGGCCGACGCTGACAATCGTCGGCCGCCAAGGGGCTTCCCGCAGCAGTCGGTAGAGGGACGCTTCCGCCGCTTCGTCGAGGGCCGAGGTCGCCTCGTCGAGAAACACAATCTCGGGGCGGGCGAGCAATACCCGGGCAAAGGCCACACGTTGCTGTTCGCCGATCGACAGCCGCTGCGCCCAGTCCGCCTCTTCGTCGAGGCTATCGACCAACTCAGACAACCCAACCGCGCGCAGCGCTGCGACAAGGCTGTCGCGCGACTCCTCGCCGGCAGCACGCGGATAAACCAAAGCGTCCGCCAATGTACCCAGGGGCAAATAGGGGCGCTGCGGCAAGAACAACGAACGGCCGTCGGCGACCCGCACTCGGCCGCGGCCAAACGGCCAAAGCCCGGCGATGGCGCGCAGCAAGGTGCTCTTGCCCGCCCCGGAAGCGCCGGTTATCAACAGCGACTCCTCAGGATTCGCAGTCAGCGAGATATTCGGCCGCAGCAACCGGCCATCGGGGAGATTGAGATCGAGCGCGTCGACCTCGAGACCGCTGCCGCTGTGCTCGATTTCGATCGGCTGGGGCGCTCTGCGTTCCGCTGCGATTTCGTCCAACCTGCCACGAAACCCGGCGAGCCGCTGCACCACTGATTGATATTCGGCGATTTCGGTGTAAGCGCTGACGATGAAAGACAACGCCTCCTGAACCTGGTTGAACGCGGACGAAATCTGCATCAACCCGCCGAGCTGGATCGCCTTGTTGAAATAGCGCGGAGCTGCCACGACGAACGGGAAAATAATCGCCAGCTGCGAATAGCCGGTGGTGAACCAGGTCAGCTTTTTACGGCGCTTGATGATGCCCCACCAGTTCGCGACGATCCACGCGAAGCGACTCTTGAAGGTGTCGAACTCGCGCGCCTCGCCGCCGTAAAACGCCACATTCTCGGCGTTCTCGCGCAGCCTGACCATGCTGAAGCGGAAGTCAGCCTCATAGCGCTGCTGATCGAAGTTGAGCTGGATCAGCGGGTAGCCGATCCATCGCGTCAGCAAGGTGCCGCCGATGGCATAAATCAACGCGGCAAAGACCATATAGCCGGGGATTTTGATTACAAGACCGCTGCCGAGCGGGATCGTCAGCGCGCCTGACAAGGTCCACAGGATCGTGACGAACGAGACTAGGGTCACAAAGGAGCTCAAGAGACCGAGCGACAGCGCCAGGGTTATCGTCGCGAAACGGTCGAGATCCTCGGAGATGCGCTGATCCGGGTTGTCGGTAGTCGCCCGGTTCAGCTGCATCCGATAATACGACTGGTCGTCGAGCCAGTGGCGCAAATAGCGGTCGGTTAGCCAGCGCCGCCAGCGAATATGCAATATTTGTCGCAAGTAGAGTGAATAGACGGCCACCACGATCAGCGCAAAGGCAATTATTCCGAAGATTGCGAACTGGCGCCAAAACTCGGGCCAATTGTACTGCTGAAGCGCATCGTAGAAATCATTGTTCCAAGTGTTCAGGCGAACATTGAGACCGACGGTGATCAGATTGAGAGCGACGACGGCGAGCAACAGGCCGCGCGCCGCCCATTTCTCTTCCGAATTCCAGTAGGGCCAGGCAAGATCCCAGGCCTGACGCAGGAAGCCCCGTTTGGTCGCCGCCGCCATGATGTCCTCCGCCAGTCTCGCCCTACCCGATGATACGCCTTATGATGCCGGGGTCGTCATGCCTGCGTCCGCCGTCGAGCCGATCAGCGCCACTCTTTTGGCGCGTGGCGTCTGCCGTACCTTGGAGCAACTCGGCTATGCGAGCCTAGTGGAATTCCCGCTCGCCAACGGCCGGCGCGCCGATGTTCTCGCCCTCGGCAGATCCGGTGACCTGACGATTGTCGAAATCAAGAGCTCCGTGGCTGATTTCCGCGCCGACCGCAAATGGACCGCCTACCGCGAATTTTCGGACCGCCTTTATTTCGCCGTACCAAATGATTTTCCGCGCGCGCTGATTCCAGAGGAATGTGGCCTGATGGTGGCGGATTCCTTCGGCGCGGCGCTGTTGCGCGATGGCGCAACGATCAAGCTCGATGCCGGCCGCCGCCGCGCGCTCACCATGCGATTCGCCCGTATCGGCGCCGCTCGGTTGCGCCGTTTTCTCGACCCCGAAGCCAGCCCGCTCGACGGAATCTGACGAATACGGGGACGAGAACAGTGAGGGTCCGCTGTGAATCGCCGGCAGCGGCGCGCTGAGGCCAAGCGCGGGACATCCGCCAATCCCGCTGCCGGCGGCGGCCCGCCGGCGCGACTGTTCGACGCTGCGCTGCGCTATCACCACTCCGGAGATCTCGCAGAGGCTGAACGGCGCTATCGCCAGGTCCTGTCGATCGACCCCAGACACGCCCCCAGCCTTCATATGCTGGGTCTCATCGCGCATGCCCGGGGGCATTCCGAAGCCGCGATCAAACAAATCGGCGAAGCGATTGCGTTTAACGATCGAGTGCCCGAGTTCCACCACAACCTCGGCAACGTGTTACGCGAAGCCGGCGGCCTCGAGGCGGCGGCGATCGCCTATCAACGAGCGTTGGATCTCAGAGCCGATTCGGTCGATACACTCTACAATCTCGGGAATCTCAGCCAGGACCTCGGCCGGCCGGACGACGCCCTTGCCTATTTCGAGCAGGCGGCAGTGCTGCGACCGGCTTCCGTCGAGATCCTCAATAATCTTGGTGCCGCCCTCCACGATCATGGCCGCCTCGACGAGGCCATCGCTTGTTACCGGCGCGCCCTCTCGCTCCGGCCGGATTCGGTCGAGTCACTCGCCAATTATGGCGCTGCGTTGAGCGATGCGGGTCAGCTGGATTTGGCGGCCGACCAGTATGCCCGGGCCGTCGCCCTCGAGCCGGACCGCGCCGAGACGCTCAACGGTCTCGGCATCGTGCTGCGCGAACAAGGCAAGCCGGCCGCGGCGATCGCTCATTTCGAGCGCGCGCTATCCCTCGATCCCGACCGCGCCGAAACGCACAACAATCTGGCGATTGCGTTCGAGCACGCGGGTGACCTCAGGGCAGCGACAGCCCATTATCAGAAAGCCGTGTCGCTGAGCCCGCGACAACCCGAGATCCACAACAATCTCGGCAATGCATTCGAACATCAAGGAATGCTCGACGAGGCGATGGCCTGCTATCAGCGCGCCCTCGCCCTCAAACCGGATTATGCCGAAGCGCACTACAACCGCTCGCTGTTGCGGCTGCTGCTCGGGGATTTTGCCCAGGGATGGGCCGAATACGAATGGCGCTGGCGATGCAAGACAAATCCCGAGACCGGCTACCCGTTGCGTCCGCGGTGGTCGGGAGAGCCCCTCGCCGGCAAGACGATTCTGATCCAGACCGAGCAAGGGTTCGGCAACTCGTTCCAATTCCTGCGCTATGTCCCGGCGCTTGCCGAACGCGGCGCAAAGGTGGTCTTGACGGTGCCCGGCGCACTGATTCGCCTCGCCAAGACATTGCCGGGCGTCTCGGCCGTGCTGTCGGAAGGGGATGCGACGCCGGACGTTGATTTCTATTGTCCATTGCTCAGCCTGCCGCACCTGTTCGATACCCGACTGGAAACGGTTCCGGCCTCGGTGCCCTATTTGGCTCCGCCCGGGGACACGTCGGCCGCGTGGAGCGGGCGGCTGCTGGCTTCACCCGGCCTCAAAATTGGCCTCGTGTGGTCGGGAAACCCTGCGAACCGCCTGAACTCGAGCCGATCAATCCCTTTGCTGGCGCTGGAACCGCTTCGGCGTATACCAGGGATCACCTGGTTCAGCCTGCAGGTCGGCTCGCCCGGCGAAGACATCGCTCTCGCCCGGGGCCAGACGGTGACGGATCTCTCGCCATTTTTGATCGATTTTGCCGAAACCGCGGCGGCGATTTGCCGTCTCGATCTGATCATTTCGGTGGAAACCGCGGTGGCTCACTTGGCCGGCGCTCTCGGTCGGCCCGTGTGGGTTCCGCTAACCGTGGTGCCGGCATGGCGCTGGCTGCTTGATCGGGAGGACAGCCCCTGGTACCCGACGATGCGATTATTCCGGCAGACGACCCCGAGCGACTGGACGGCTGTCGTCGACGCCCTCGCGGAGGGGCTAACCCGGATGGTCCGCGAAAGGTCTGCCGATAATTGAGCCTCAGCCGGTCAGCCGGGCGATTGTCGCGGTCGTACTGTAGCCCGGCACTACTTTGGCAAGCAGCACCTCGCCGCCCGCGTTTCTGACAAAATCGGCCCCGACCACCTCGTCGAGGCGGTAGTCGTCACCCTTGACGAGAAGTTGCGGCCGGACATCGCGGATCAGCTCCATCGGCGTGTCTTCCTCGAAGACGACGATCAGATCGACCGCGGAAAGCGACGCCAGCACTGCGGCACGTTCGGATTCGCTCTGGATCGGCCGGCTCGGGCCCTTTAGCCGGGCTGTCGACGCATCGCTGTTGAGACCGACAACGAGCCGATCGCATGCCGCCTTGGCTTGCCCGAGCAAGGCGACATGGCCGGGGTGGAGCAAGTCGAAGCAGCCATTGGTGAAACCGACTTTGAGCCCATGCCGGCGCCAGCGCGCCACCAGGTCAAGCGCGTGCGAGCGCGGCACAACTTTGTCCGAGGCGTGCAGATCCCGGCCGTTGATGGAGGCGGTCAGCTCGCTGGCATAGACCACCGCCGTGCCGGTCTTGCCGACAACGATGCCGGCGGCGACGTTGGCGAGGCGCGCCGCGTCGGTCAGGTCGACGCCGATGGCCAGCGCTGCTGCAACGGTCGCGACGACCGTGTCGCCGGCGCCTGAGACGTCATAAACTTCGCGCACCTCGGTGCGCTGGACGTGCACCCTGCCGTCGCCCGACACCAGCACCGATCCTTCGGCGCCCAGCGAAGCCAGGACCGCACCGAAGCCGCACCGCTCGATCAGCGCGCGCGACGCGGCGACGATCTCGTTGTCGGTCGTCACCGGCATTCCGGTCGCGTTTTCGAGCTCACGACGGTTCGGCTTCAACAGATCGGCGCCGCGGTAGCGTATGTGGTCGCCGCCCTTCGGGTCGACGATGACGCGCGCGCCGGCCTCGCGTGCCGCCCGGATGATCTCGAGCGCCATTCCTTCGGTCAGAACGCCCTTCGCATAATCCGAGATCACGACGACCGAATGATCAGCCACGAGCTCGCGAGCCAGGCGCAGCAGATCCTCGCGGATGTAGGGATCGAGCGGGATCGCGCTTTCGCGATCGGCCCGCAACAGCTGCTGATTGCCGGCAATGTACCGGGTCTTCAACGTGGTCGTCCGCTGCGGTTGGACAAGGACGTGGGCTTCGGCGCCGTCCTGCGCTTCGACCAGTCTGCCGATCTCGCGGCCGGCCTCGTCATTACCAACGACAGAGATAAGAGATGATGCCGCACCCAAGGCCCGCAGGTTGCGAAGCACATTGCCCGCGCCACCCAGAGATTTCATCTCGCGCTCGATCCACAGCACGGGGATGGGCGCTTCCGGCGATACCCTTTCGACCTGGCCATAAACGTAGTGATCGAGCATCACATCGCCGATACACAGCACCCGGGCGGAGTTGAGGCGGTCGATGTGAGGAAGGAGATCGCTGTTGTTGACCATCGGCAATTCTTGGTTGCGGAGCCTGCGCAGTCTTTTGGCGGGGCGGGGAACGGTCGGCAAGAAAAATGCTCCTGAATTCTTGTGGTTATAGCGCAAAACCCTGCCTTTATCGCGGATTATCGGCGGCGGCGCAGCAAAAGGTAGGTTGCGCCGGCGCCGCCATGATGCGGTTGCGCCGGCGAGATCGCCAGGATGTGCCGACGCAGCTCCGGCTCCTCGAGCCAGCGCGGAACCGAGCTCTTCAGGACCCCCGGCCCGCTCGCGCCGAGCCCTCGACCGGTTATGACGAGAACGCAACGCCGCCCGGCGTCCCGCGATGCTGAAACAAAAACGACGAGGGACCGATGCGCCTCCCCCTGGGTCATTCCATGGAGATCAAGGCGGGCCTCGATTTTGTGCCGGCCACGCTTCAGCCTCTCGGCGTTAGCTCGGTCGAGGCCAGCGAACTGGTCGAGCCCGGCTGAGGTGTGCGGCTTAGCCCGCGGGGCATTGATCCGCGGCCAACGGAGCGGGCTCAGGTGACGGGCCTGGCCTTTCGGGAGGCGGCACGGCGCGGCCGTGCAAAGGACGCACATCCCGAACCGCCTCCTGCCATACCGCGCGACTACTCCGGGGGCCTAACGTGCTGCTCGTCGCCACTTTTCGTCACCCGATCGCCTTCAACGAGAACGATATGGAGACGCCGGGGTCCGTGTGCACCGAGCTCGATATGCTGCTCGATATCCGCCGTGCGCGACGGACCGGTGATGAAATTGATCACGCGCGGGAGCTTGTCCGACGCCTCGCTCGCCCGCAGCCGATCAAAGCCATCCTCGTAGCACGCCACTACCTGGTCGCTGCGCACCAATACGATGTGAGTCTCGGGAAGGAAATTGAGCGTCGTCGGGGTTTGCGCGCCGGATATCAGCATCAAGGTCCCGGTCTCGGCGATTGCCGCATAGCACGCCGTCAGGCTCACCTGGTCCTGCGCTTCCGCTCGCCCATGCCGTATGTGAAGCAGCGGGCGAGCCTCCCACGGGATCCCACCGAGCGCGGGGTCGGGCGCCATGACCAGCTCGGCCGGAAGATTTTCGGCGGCGAGATAGCGCACGACGGCCTCGGGTACTGCCGCCGGCGAGGTCACCCGGCTCACCGTCGCCTGAACCTCCTGCGCCATCGCGACAAAGAGGTCGACCCGCTGCCGGTCATCGAGGGCCGTCGCCCGAGCCGGGACGGGGTTGCGGCGATGCGCCGCGACGCGGGCGTGCAACTCAGCTTCGATATCGCTCCCTGGACGCGCCCGGTTCAACGAACTGCGGATGCCACCCAGGATCCGGTCGCGCGCCGCGCTCACTTCCGAGTTCCGCTCTTCTGCTGCTGCGCCCAAAGACTGTGAAAGCTGCGGCCCTCCGGCGCCGGCATGTCGCGCGCGTTGGTCCAGCCCGCGGCGAGCGGCAGGGCGCGGAAGCGTCCGCGCCGGCCGGCGGCCCAGCCCAGTGCCCAACTCACGGTCTCGGCCAGCATGTGATAGAGCGCCGGCCGGCGCGCGGCCCAGGCCCATAGCGACAGACCGGTTCGGTAGACCGGCGGGCTCAGCTTCTGGGCAAATTCACGCTCTCGCCAGTGGCGCATCATTTTTGGCAACGGGATCTTGACCGGGCAGACGCTCTCGCAGCGTCCGCAGAAGGTCGAGGCATTGGGCAGGTGTCCGGCTTCTGCGATGCCGATCAGGCTCGGCGTCAGCACGGCGCCCATCGGGCCGGGATAGACCCAGCCATAGGCATGACCGCCGACCGCGGCATAAACCGGACAATGATTGATGCAAGCCGAGCAGCGGATGCAGCGCAGCATGTCCTGGAATTCGCCCCCGATCAGCGCGCTGCGGCCATTATCGAGCAGCACGACGTGGTATTGCTCGGGACCGTCGAGATCGCCGGCCTGGCGCGGGCCGGTCGAGATCGTCGTGTAGGACGAGAACTCCTGGCCCGTCGCCGAGCGCGCCAGCAAGCGCAGCAAGGTCGCTGCATCCTCGAGCGTCGGGACCACCTTCTCGATGCTGGTCACGACGATATGGACGCGCGGCAAAGTCTGGGTCAGGTCGCCGTTGCCTTCGTTCGTTACAATGATGCTCGACCCGGTCTCGGCAACCAGGAAGTTAGCGCCGGTAATCCCGACATCGGCGGCGAGAAAACGCGGCCGCAGCATGGCGCGCGCCTCGTCGCACATCTGGCGCGCGGTCGGCGAGCGACCCGTCCCGGGTCGAGCGAGCGATGCTCGGCCCGGAATGTGTCGGCGACCTGTTCTTTGATCAGATGGATGGCCGGCGCGATGATATGGCTTGGCGGCTCATGGCGCAGCTGAATGATGTATTCGCCGAGGTCGGTCTCGACCGGGGTGATGCTATTTGCCTCGAGAGCCTCGTTGAGCCCGATCTCCTCGGCCACCATCGACTTTCCTTTGGTAACCGTCTTGGCGCCGGCCGCTCGGCAGATCTCCAACACGGCGGCGCAGGCCTCTTGCGGCGTCGATGCCCAATGCACCTGGCCGCCCGAAGCCAGGACTTTGCTTTCATAGAGCTCTAGGTAAAAATCGAGATGCTCAAGCGTATGGTCCTTGATCGACCGGCCGGTCTCGCGCAACGCCTCGAATTCGGGCAGCCGCTCGACAGCCATGCGGCGGCGCAGCGGAAAACCGGTTCGCGCCAGGCCGAGCGCCTGCTGCAGATTGTCGTTGGCGAGGCCGGCGCGGGCATTGGCCTCGAAGTTGCGGCTGGTCGCGAGCATCGGTTCTTACCGCGGGGCGCCGATCGGAGGGACCGTGTCGGTCATGCCGGCCAGCACTTCGGCCACGTGTCGAACTTCGATGCGCCGGCCTTGGCGATAGAGCTTGCCGGCCATGTTGAGCAGACAGCCGAGGTCGCCGGCCAAAACCGCTTCGGCGCCGGTCGCGACGATGTCGGCTGCCTTGTCGGTGACCATCTTGTCCGAGATCTCGGGATATTTGATGCAGAACGTGCCGCCAAAGCCGCAGCAGATCTCGGCCCCCGGCAGTTCCTTCAGCCGCAGCCCGGCAACCGAGGCGAGGAGCTGGCGCGGCTGATGCTTGACCTCGAGCTCGCGCAGGCCTGAGCAGGCGTCGTGATAGGTCACCTCACGGTTCCACTGCGCAGTCACCTTCCGCATCCCGCAGACATCGACGAGAAACGAGACCAGCTCCCAACAGCGCTGGGCAAGCTCCCGCGCGCGCGGCAGGTTCGCCGGATCGTCGGCGAAGAGCTCAGGGTAGTGCTGGCGAAGCATCCCAGCGCAGGACCCGGAGGGCGCGACGACATAGTCAAAGCCGGCGAAGGCATCGAATAGCCGCAATGCGATCGCCTTGGCGTCGGCGCGGTCGCCGGAATTGTAGGCCGGTTGTCCGCAGCAGGTCTGAGCGCGCGGGACTTCGACCGTGCACCCGGCTTCCTCGAGCAGTTTCACCGCGGCAAAACCGACTGACGGCCGGAACAGATCGACCAGACACGTCACGAACAGCGCCACACGCATAGGGTACAGCTCGAAGAGAAGGGTTCCGGAAATTAGGGGTTGTCGGCTCGCCAAATCAATCCGCACTCGGGGACGGCAGCCTGCCCGGAGCAAGCCGGCTCGCCACGGCGCGCGGCAGCAGCACATAATAGCGCCCGCGGGCATTCATCACCCCGGCACGGGAGCCTGCGGCATTGCCGGTCCCCCAAAAGACATCGCCGCGCACCGGGCCTTTGATTGCACCGCCGATATCCTGCGCGATCAGCAACCGGCGGATCTTCTCGGCCGGCGCGAAGCGCTCATCGGCTTCGAGCCAGATCGGGATGCCGAGGCCGATCAGGGAGCGATCGACGGCAAGGCTTCGCTCGGCGGTCAGCACCACGCCTTCCGCACCGATTGGACCGTCGCCGGTAACCTCGCGGAAGAAGACGTAGGATGGGTTCTCGCGGCGCAGCCCGGCGCCGGCCTCAGGATGCTGCCTCATCCAAGAGCGGATCGCCGGCATTGTCAGCTTGTCGCGCGCGATTTCGCCGCGTTCGATCAGAAGACGCCCGACCGCCACATAGGGATGTCCGTTCTGCCCGGCATAGCCAACCCGAAGGCTTCCCGCCGCTGCTCAGCTCAACCCGGCCCGAGCCTTGGATCTCCAGGAAGAAAGCATCGATCGGATCGTCGACCCACAGCAGCTCGAGCCCGCGACCGGCAAGTGCTCCGTCCTCGATCTCGGCTCGCGTCGGACGAGGTTCCCGAACCGGGTTGGGCGGCTTGCGGTAGATCGGTGTTTGGTAGCGGCCATGGCGCTGCCGCGACCCGTTGAGCTCGATCTCGTAATATCCGGTGAACAGCCCTCCGGTCGATCCATAGTCGGCCACCGCCAAAGGCACAAACCCGGCCTCGAAAAAGCGCCGGGCCGCGGCGTCGTCTCCGGCCGGCAGCACCTCTGCCGCGCGACACAATCCACGCCAGTCGCCGACCCGCCCGAAATCGGCGCTCATGGCGGTTGCATCGAGCGGTGCCGTGTCCGTGCGGGTCAAAAACCGGGCACAGGATTTAAGGAAAGCCGGGATCACTGCTGAAAGGGTATCGTCGTTCCACTCGGCGAGCCGGTCGAAGCCGACCGGCTCAAGCTGAAATCGTACGGGACCGTTATCTCGCGCCAGGGTCAGCGTCAGAAGTCCGAGCGCGACAGCCGCAGCGACGCGCCGCGACCACGCCGCTTTCAGCGGAACGTTAGCCGCTGCTCGTCGTAACGAGGGCCCAGTTCGGGTCGGTGGATCGGGTATCGCGCGCAAAGGTCCAGTGATCGGTCTTTTCGATCGGATGTTCCGGGTCGCCGTCGACGATGCTGCCGTCCATCGCGCGCGTCACATTGATTTGGTGCGAAACCAGCTTGACCATGACTTGCGCGGTGCGCCCCAGCATTTCGGCCGCGACGATCTCTGCGCTGTCAAGCCGTAGAATACGCGTCTCGAGCGTCTCCTTGGCGGCGATCCGTTCGTCGATTGCGGTGGCGAATTGCTGGAAAACTTCGCCGCTCAGCAAAGGTTGCAGGGCGGCCTTATCACCCTTGGCAAACGCCGTGACGATCAATTCAAAAGCGGCCCGCGCGCCTTCGAGGAAGTGCGCTGGGTCAAAACTCGGATCAGCGTGTCGTATTTGATCCAGCCCTTCAGCGGCCGTCTCGGCCGGTCCGGCGGTGACGGTAGGATTGGCCGCGACAGCGCTTGGATCACCCAGGGCCGGCAGCTTGTCCGGCGCCGGCTTTGCGCGCCGGACGAAGAGCTCGCGGCGCCGCTCGTTTCCGGTGCGCCGCCCGAGCACGCTGCGCAAACGCAACACCAGGAAACCAGCGACCATCGCAAACAGGATGATGTCGAAATATTGCTGGAATTCGCCCATCCGTTGCGCGCCTTGTCACTATCAAAAAAGTACCGGGCACCAGCCCTCCGCTCGATACTTGGGTACATAGGGGTCGGTATCGACGACGGCAAGCGCGTTCGGGGCGGAGGCGCTCAGCTTCTCTTTGGGTTTACCATTGCCGGTCGCAACGTGTTTCGCATTTTTATCGGGCGTCCGGCCGCAACCAAGGAAGATTTAGGTGATTTTGATCCGCCACGGGCAAACCGAATTTAACCGTGTCTTCTCTGTTAACCGACAGGACCCCGGTATCCGTGACCCGCAGCTGACCGATCATGGCCGACGACAGGCGCGCGCGGCTGCCGAGGCATTGCGTCCTTTGAAGCTTGGCCGCCTGATTACCAGCCCGTATGTGCGAGCATTGGAAACTGCTGAGATCATCGCCGAGCATCTGGATCTGCCTGTCACCATTGAACCATTAATCGCTGAACGGTTCTTCTATACCTGCGACATCGGCTCGTCCTTGGCCGACCTCCGTGCCCGCTGGCCGGATTTGGTTTTCGACCACCTGCGGGATCCGTGGTGGCCTCAATCGGAGGAAACCGAAGACGCTATTTTGCGGCGATCGAAACGCTTCCGGCGCCGGATGGCCGCGGAAGTATGGTCCGAATTAGCGGTGGTCACGCATTGGGGCTTCATCCGTGCCCTGACCGGGCTTACGGTGCCGAATGGTGCCGTATTGCGGATAAATCCGATCCGGCCCGACAGCGAACCCGAAACGGTTTATATGCCGCAGCCGGACTAACATGGGAGCGGACCGTTGATGCGGCTTCGCGATCCGTGTTAGCCCCAGGCACAGGCGCGCAGGAGGCAGATCATGGCGGAAGAAGCCAAAGGCAACGGCCACAGCGATACGCCGCCGCTAATTGCGGGCGGGCCTCAGCAACTGATGATCAATGCCCAATACATCAAGGACTTGTCATTTGAGAATCCAAGAGCGCCGCAGAGCCTCATACAGCAAACGACACAACCGTCGGTCGACATTAACGTCGATGTTAAGGCGCAGAATCTCGGACCCGACGTTTTCGAAGTCGTCCTGACTATCAATGCCACAGCCCGGGCGCAGGATGAGCCGGTGTTCCTGGTCGAACTGGCGTATGGAACGGTCGTGACGGTCAAGAACATGCCGGCAGAGATGTTGACCCCGCTGATTCTCGTCGAGACCCCGCGGATCGTCTTTCCGTTCGCCCGCGCGATCATCGCGAACGCAACCCGAGACGGCGGCTTTCCGCCGCTGATGATCAACCCGATCGATTTCGCCGAACTACTGCGTCGCCAGCAGGCGGATGTTCAGGCCGCTGCTTCTCCCGATAACGCCATGGTATGAGGCTTACCCTTCCATTAGCCATATAGGCTCGGTGACGAGCCGCAACATTGCTTGGTGTGCGATCAACTCCTCAGCCGAAGGCGCATGGGGGCGCGGCGCGCGGGCGATCCGCTCGACCGCAACAACATCATCGGCGGGCAGCGCAAAATCGAGCCCGGGCTGGCGGCCACCGAGCAATTCAAGATAGACGGCGGCGAGCAGGCCGCAATCGATCTGAGCCCCATGCTCGACACGCATCGACAGGTCGATGTCGAACCGGCGACACAGGGCGTCGAGGCTCGCCGGCGCCCCCGGAAAACGGACGCGCGCGAGCCCGAGCGTATCGACAAACGGGCTGCCGATCGGGACTCGCTCCAGCCGCGTCAGCTCCGCGTTAAGGAAGGCCAGGTCAAACTCGGCATTGTGGATAACCAGCCGGTCCGAGCCGACGAATGTCAGCAACTCGTCGGCTATCGCCGCGAAGGTCGGCTGGCTCGCTAGGAACACCGCGGTAATTCCGTGGACCGCAAGCGCATCCTCCGGCACGTCGCGCTCGGGATTGACGTAGCGATGGAACTTGCGGCCGGTGGGCACGTGGTGGACAAGCTCGATGCAGGCGATTTCGACGATGCGATGGCCTTCGCTCGGATCTAGACCCGTGGTCTCCGTATCCAGCACGATCTCGCGCATTATTGCCTTCCCTGCAGGTTGCGTGCGCGCCTGCTCCAACCAGTCCGGCGTGGCCTCTCGCTGCGCAGGAGTTTGACGATCGCCTGCAAACGGCGCAAGGTCGGCTGGCGTCCTCCTCCGGTCGGCACGACAAAATCGGCACGCCGTTGTTTTTCGCGGTCAGGCATCTGATTTTCCAGGATCGCAGCCAAGCGAATCTCGGTCATACCTGCCCGCTGCAACACCCGTTGCCGCTGCACCAGGGGTGGCGCCGAAACGACCAGCACATAATCGCAGCGCCGCTCCCCGCCGGTTTCGAACAACAGGGGTATATCGAGCACCACGAGCGGTTCCCGCCTGGCTCGGGAAAGATCGAGGAACCGCTTTTCCTCAGCCGCCACCATTGGGTGAAGGATCCCTTCGAGCTGGGTCAGCGCTGCCGCATCGGCGAAGACGCGCTGGCCAAGCGGCTTGCGATCAATCCCGCCGCCTTCCGTCGCCACCCCGGGAAATGCGTCGGAGATCGGTCGAACGGCCGCGCCGCCGGGGGCCAGCAACCGATGCACCACCTGATCGGCATCGAAGAGTGGTACGCGAAGACGCTGTAGCATCGCCGCAGCGGTGCTCTTGCCCATGCCGATCGAGCCGGTTAGGCCGAGGACGATCAACGTGGTGGGGCCAGGGTGGACACGATTGCCGCACGCAGCGCAGACGTCACCTGCACCGGCGCGCCAAACCAGGCTTCAAAACCCGGACGACCCTGGTGAAGCAGCATGCCGAGACCGTCAACAACCGGATGCCCTTGCTTCCGGGCCGCGGCGAGCAAACTCGTTTCGAGCGGCGCGTAGACGATGTCGACGACCGGCGCCGGCAGCGGCAGCGGCGAGAGATCGATCAGAAGCGGCGGCTCTCCGACCATGCCGAGGCTCGTCGTATTGACGAGGAGCCCAGCATCGCGTTGCATGCTGCTCGCCTCGCTCCAAGAATGGACCGTGATCCGTGTCGTTGGTGTTGCAAGATCACGCGCGACGGTTTCTGCGCGGAGCAGCGTTCGGTTAATGATCCGGATCTCGGCGACACCGGCATCCGTCAGCGCCGCGACGACCGCGCGGGCCGAACCGCCGGCGCCAAGTATCACGGCAGGACCACTCTCCGGGTCCCATTGCGGTGCGGCTTCGCGCAGGTTCTCGCGAAACCCGAAGGCATCCGTATTACTCGCTTCGAGCGACCCGTCAGGCGCGACGACGATAGTATTCACCGCGCCAATGCGACGCGCCAGCGGCTCGACCCGGTCAACGACGGAGAGGGCGGTCTGCTTGTGGGGAATGGTCAGATTGCAGCCGCGAAACCCGAGCGCCGGCAATGCACGCAATGCTTCTGAGATGTGCTCGGGCCTAACCGGCAGCGGCACATAGGCACCATCCACCTTTGTTTCCTTTAGCCAGAAGCCATGCAGCAGCGGTGACCGGGAATGAGCAACCGGCCACCCCATGATACCTGCAAGCTGGGTTGTGCCGGAGATCCTCATCAGCTGTACCGCGAGCGGGCCAAGGCGACGATCCGCCGCTCAATCATTCAAGGCCGTGACGGCGGGCCAGCAATTTCATGATCGCCGCAGCGGTTTCCTCGATCGAGCGACGCGTGACGTCGATAACCGGCCAGTGCATCTGGACAAAGATCCGCCGCGCCTCACGAACCTCGGCCCTGACCGCTTCGATATTGGTATATTCGGTCGCCCCGTCGTGATGCAGCAGGTCCAGGCGGTTCCGGCGCAGCTGGATCAGCCGCTCGGGATCGTTTGTCAGCCCGACAATCAACGGGCTACTCGCCTCGATCAGCTCGGGCGGCAACGGCACGCCCGGTACATAGGGCACATTCGCTGCCTTGATGCCGCGGTTGGCGAGATAGAGGCAGGTCGGGGTCTTCGACGTACGCGACACGCCAACAAGGCAGACGTCGGCATCATTGAGACCCCAACTCGATTGACCGTCATCATGGTTGAGGGCGAAGGTCATGGCATCGATGCGGGCAAAATATTCGTTGTCGAGGAGATGCTGTTTGCCCGGAACCCCTCGGCTCTCGCTGTGGAGATAGGAAGCCAGTGCGCCTATCACCGGATCGAGAACGGGGATTGCCGGCACCTGCACCCGACGGCAGCCATCCTGCAGCAACTGCCTGAGAGTGTCGTTGACCATGGTAAAGAGAACCACTCCGGGATTGGCCTCAACCCCGGCGATCACCCGATCGATCTGACTCCGGGTACGTACCATGCTCCAAACGTGTTCGACAGATTGCACATCGTCGAACTGCACGAGGCAGGCTCGAGCTACCGAATGGACGGTTTCTCCGGTTGAATCGGAAACCAGGTGGAGATGAAAGCGGGTCACGCCGGCCTGGCCCGCATCAAACGAGTTATCCTCGTCGCGTTGGGGATCATCCGACGGTGCTGTGGAAAAGTGGGCATGGCCGGCTTTCGATCGTCAAACGCTACCCGGATGGCGCTTTTCATCAACCGGTCCAGGTACCGGTGGACCAATCTTTTCGAAACATGGGACAATCCTGGATAACTCCGCTTCCATACGGATTGCCCCGGAAATTTCTTGCTCGCCGATCAGAGGAGCATTCCGGGAGAACTTTCAATCCCCGATATCCATAAGGATCAACAACTAACCACCTTTCTAGAGAACTTATATATAAGAGAGGAGAGTATCGCACCGATGGAGACCAGTCAGGCAAAACCTCTGTTGCGCGCGCTCGCGGGGGAAGCCTCAGCGACGCCGCCATGGTGGCTGATGCGGCAGGCTGGACGTTACCTGCCCGAATATCGTGAGGTGCGAGCCAAGGCCCAGGACTTTGTCGAGCTGTGCCTGACCCCCTCCCTCGCCGCTGAGCTGACATTGCAACCCCTGCGACGCTATGGCATGGACGGCGCTATCCTGTTCTCCGACATCCTGATGCTGCCTTACGCTCTCGGGCAGAAGTTGGCCTTTCGAGAAGGTGAGGGGCCGGTACTCGATGCCATCGTAGACCATACCGGGCTTGCCAGGCTCGATCTCGGCCGCGCCGTTTCTCGGCTTGAGCCGGTCCTCGAAACCGTTCGTTGCGTGCAGCGCGGGCTCGGTTCGCGGACGGCGCTGATCGGCTTTGCCGGCGCGCCTTGGACGGTAGCGACCTACATGGTCGAAGGCGGCGGAAGCAGGGATTTTCGATGTATCAAGAGTTGGATCTATCGTGATCCAAACGGTTTCGCGGCGTTGATCGACCTGCTTGTGGAGTCGACGATCGCCTATCTCGGCGGCCAGATCGAAGCTGGTGCCGAGCTCGTTCAGCTATTCGACAGCTGGGCAGGCGTGCTGCCGGAACCGGCATTCGCACGCTGGGTCATCGAGCCGACAAGGCGCATCGTCGCGGCTCTCGAACGTCGGTTTTCCGAGTGTCCGGTCATCGGCTTCCCGCGCGGTGCGGGGCTCTTATACGAACGGTATCTTCGCGAGACGGGGGTGAACGGGATTGGGCTCGATACGGTTGTGCCGCTAGGCTACGCCCGCGAAAATCTGCAGCCAAGCGCGACGGTGCAGGGAAATCTCGATCCGGTGATGCTGATCGCGGGGGGCGCCGCCCTCGAAAGGGCGGTGACGGAGATCCGCAGAACGTTCGGCAACGCGCGCTTCGTGTTCAATCTGGGGCATGGCGTCCTCCCGGAAACTCCTCCCAAGAATGTTGCGATGCTCGCCCGTTTGTTATCGGAACCGCTCGATTGCTGAAGAATGGCGCGCATCGCGGTCGTGCTGATGAACTTGGGAGGGCCGGATTCGCTCGATGCGGTGCGACCGTTTCTCTTCAACCTGTTCAGCGACCCCGCGATTCTCCGCCTGCCCAGCGTCTTGCGCTTGCCGTTGGCGCGTGTGATTGCGTGGCGGCGCACTCCGGTGGCGCGGGAGATCTACCGGCGACTCGGCGGCGGATCGCCATTGCTCGCCAATACGCGGGCGCAGGCGAGGGAGCTCGAGGCTGTTCTCGGGCGCCGACCATCGCTGTTTTGTGGCGATGCGTTATTGGCACCCGACGAGCAAGGAGACCGCAGCCGAGGTGGCGAGCTGGGCACCCGACGAGATCGTCTGTCTGCCGCTCTATCCGCAATTCTCGACGACCACGACGGCTTCATCGCTGGCGGCGTGGCGAACGGCCGCAAGACGCTATGGCATCGACCGCCGGGTGCGGGCGGTCTGCTGCTATCCCGCCGATCAGGGCTTCGTCGAAGCGGTGGCCAGGCTGATTCGGCCGGTGCTCGACGCGGCTGCCGATTTCGACAAGCCGCCACGACTGCTGCTGACGGCTCATGGACTGCCGAAAAAGATCGCAAGTGCCGGTGAACCTTATCCTGGCCAGGTTCAATCGACCGCTGGCGCGGTGATCGCGGCCCTCGACCGTCCCGGGCTTGACTGGCAGCGTCTGTTATCAGAGCCGCGTCGGGCCGCTGGAATGGATCGGTCCGGCAATCGAGGATGAGATTTGTCGAGCCGGGAAGGACAAGGTGCCGCTTGTCGTGGCGCCGATCTCTTTCGTCTCCGAGCACTCGGAAACGTTGGTTGAGCTCGATCTCGATTACCGCCGGCTAGCCGAGGCATCGGGTGTCTCGGCTTATTGCAGGGTCCCGACGGTCGGTGTCGAGCAGGGTTTCATCCAATCGCTGGCAAGGCTGGTACATCGTGCCCGCGCCGAAAATTGGGTCGGGGGCTGCCCATCAGGTCAGTTCCTGTGTGGGCTCTCTGGAACCGCGGCTTGATCCTCTGGCTTGCCAAAGCCTATCCCTGGATCAAAGCGCTGCACATCGTCAGCATGGTCGCCTGGATGGCTGGGCTGCTCTATTTGCCTCGCCTCTATGTTTACCACTCGATGGCGCCGTCTGGATCGGACCGGTCGGAGACCTTCAAGGTCATGGAACGCCGTTTGCAGCGTGGGATCATGACACCGGCGATGGTCGCCACCTGGGGTTTCGGGCTGTTGCTGGCCGGTACCCCGGGGGTCGTCGACTGGCGCTTGGGCTGGATTTGGGCAAAACTGGCCCTTGTTGTTGGACTGACGGGGTTTCACATCGCGCTCACCCGGTGGCGCAAAGCGTTTCTTGCCGATCGCAATCGGCGTTCGACTCGCTTTTTCCGCACGATCAACGAATTGCCAACCTTGGCCTTGATCGCGATTGTGGTGCTCGTGGTGGTTAAGCCATTTTAACCCGCGTGCTATGCGCCTGTTGATGCTCAAAGATCTTGCAATCGCATTTGACTTGCTTATCTGACTTGGATAGACGGATTGACGTACCGGCATCCGGTTCTTCCTGCCAATCCTTGCTAATCCTCGCCTGAACCTTAGACCCTGCTCGGAGCGTTGTCCGCGGGAGCCCCTCGACAGGCGAACCTTGTCCTCATCTCGACGCGAACCCCGATGAATCTACAGGAACTGAAACGTAAAACCCCGGCGGAGCTTCTGGCTTTCGCCGAAGAGTTGGAGATCGAGAACGCTTCCTCGCTGCGCAAGCAGGATATGCTGTTCGCAATTCTCAAACAGCTTGCCGAAAATGACGTGCCGATTTCGGGCGATGGCGTGCTCGAAGTTCTTTCCGACGGATTTGGATTTCTGCGATCTCCGGAAGCAAACTACTTAGCCGGCCCTGACGACATCTATGTCAGCCCGAGCCAAGTCCGCCGCTTTGGTCTGCGGACCGGCGATACCGTTGAGGGTCAGATTCGCTCGCCGCGCGACGGCGAACGTTATTTCGCTCTCCTCAAGGTCAACTCGATCAATTTCGACGAACCCGATCGCCTACGCCAGCGGATCAACTTCGACAATCTGACCCCGCTTTACCCGGAAGAGAAGCTGGCGCTCGAATTCGACGACTCGACGCGTAAGGATCTGACGACCCGGGTCATCGATCTGATCACGCCGCTCGGCAAGGGGCAGCGGGCGATCATCGTGTCGCCGCCGCGCGCCGGCAAGACCGTGATGCTGCAGAACATCGCTCATGCGGTCGCGGCAAACCACCCCGAGGTCTACCTTCTCGTGCTGCTGATCGATGAGCGGCCCGAGGAGGTCACCGACATGGCCCGCTCGGTGCGCGGCGAAGTGATCAGCTCGACCTTCGACGAGCCTGCCCAACGCCACGTCCAGATCGCCGAGATGGTGATCGAAAAGGCCAAACGCCTCGTCGAGCACAAACGCGATGTCGTGATCCTGCTCGATTCGATCACGCGCCTCGCCCGCGCCTACAACACCGTCGTTCCGTCCTCGGGCAAGGTGCTGACGGGCGGCGTCGACGCCAACGCACTGCAGCGGCCGAAGCGCTTCTTTGGTGCCGCGCGCAATATCGAGGAAGGCGGATCCCTGACGATTATCGCGACCGCGCTTGATCGATACCGGATCGAGAATGGACGAGGTGATCTTCGAAGAGTTCAAGGGCACCGGCAATTCGGAAATCGTGCTCGATCGCAAGGTTGCCGACAAACGCACCTTCCCATCGATCGACATCACCAAGTCCGGGACGCGCAAAGAGGAACTGCTCGTCGATCGCGGTGTCCTGTCCAAGATGTGGGTATTGCGCCGCGTGCTGACGCCGATGGGCACCGTCGATGGACTGGAGTTCCTGATCAATAAACTCAAGGAATTGAAGAGCAACTCCGAGTTCTTCGACGCGATGAATACTTGATGGTAGCACCCTCCCGCGTTAACGGGAGGGTGGGACATTCGGATCAGACTGTCAGAACGGTCGAGCCCGTAGTTTTGCGGGCTTCGAGGTCGCGATGCGCCCGGGCAGCATCGCGTAGCGGATAGGTCTGATTGATCGCCAGCTTAACGGCCCCACTCTGGACGACTTCGAACAGCTCTCTGGCGGCTGTCAGCAGACCGTCTCGGCTCGCCGTGTAGGTGTTCAAGGTCGGGCGGGTCAGGTACAGCGAGCCTTTGGCCGCGAGTATCCCGATATCTACCGGTCCGATTGCTCCCGAGGACTGTCCGAAGGACACCATGAGTCCGAGCGGAGCCAAACAGTCGAGCGACTTGTAGAACGTGTCCTTGCCGACCGAATCGTAAACGACCGGCAGCTTTTTGCCATTGGTCAGCTCGTTGACTTTGGCCACGAAATCCTCGTGTTTGTAGAGGATCGGGTAATCGCAGCCGTTCTGCTTGGCCAAAGCAGCCTTTGCCTCGTCGCCGACAGTGCCGATCACGGTGGCTCCGAGGTGCTTTGCCCATTGGCAGACGATCAGGCCAACGCCACCGGCAGCCGCATGGATCAGGATCGTCTCGCCGCGCTTTACTTGATGGGTACGGCGAACGAGATACCAGGCGGTCATTCCTTTCAGCATCATCGCGGCCGCCTGCTGGTCGGTGATGCCGGCAGGCAACGGGACGAGACGGTCGGCAGGCATCACCCGCTCGTCGGCATAGGCGCCGATCGGCCCGCCGGCATAGGCGACGCGGTCGCCCGGCTTCAACCCGCTGACCCCGGGTCCCACCTCCTCGACGACCCCCGCGCCCTCGGAGCCGAGGCCGCTCGGCAGCGGCAGCGAATAAAGGCCGCTGCGTTGATAAGTATCGACGTAGTTGAGCCCGACCGCCTTGTGGCGGAGGCGAACCTGACCTTGGCCGGGCTTGCCGACCTCGACTTGCTGCCACGACAAGACATCCGGACTGCCGGGTTTCTCGAAGCGTATTGCGTGCGCCATGACCCTACCCCGCGGGTTTTGAAGGACCCGAACGCTAGCGCACTCGGGCGAGAGTTTCGAGCAAACTCTCAGGGTCGGTAAGCGGCAGCGAGCAGACCGGACCATCGCAGACATACGCTGCCGGTTTCCCGGCGACGAGACCTTTGCCGGACGCTGGGTGGTCTGCCGGCAGCGACCCGATCCGGCGGCAAGGTCAGAACTACTCGGTTCGGCAGCGACACCCGGTAAACGGCGCGACGCAGGGCTTGCGTTGCCGGGTGGTCGTTCTCTCCGACGACCACGATCTGCAGCGGTTTGATCGAGCAACTCGGCATTGTTCAGCAAGGTCGCGAGCGGGAAGAAGTTGCCCGCGAGTTCTCCGGAAAACGTCTCGACGATGGCCTCGGCCCGGCGTCGATAGGCCTCGTCGCCGGTTAAGATCGCCAGCCGTGTCAGCACCCCGACCAGCGTCCCATTGCCGGCGGGGACGGCGGCATCGGCGGCGGTTTTGGCGCGGGCGATCAGCCCCGCCGTATCGTTTGCTGCAAAGAAATAGCCGCCCTCGGCCGCGTCCCAATAATAGCGATCGAGGATCGCCACCCAGTCGCGGGCCTGCGTCAAGAACCCCGTCGTTGCCGGTCGCCTCATGGAGCGCGAGAGCGGCGCGGCAGAGATTGGCGTAGTCGTCGACACTCGCCGGATGCCGCGCGCTGCCGCCGCGCCAGCTGTGCAGCAGGCGCCCGTCGGGCGCCGCCATGTCGCGTCGGATAAAATCGAAAGCATCGCGGGCGAGCTCGACCCAGCCTGGCCGCTCGCAAACCAGCCCGGCGTTCGCCATCGCGGCGATCATCAATCCGTTCCAGTCGGCGAGTACCTTGTCGTCCCAGCCGGGCCGGACCCGGTCCTCTCGCGCCCGGAACAGCAGCGAACGGCAAAAGGCCAAGATGCGCTCGGTTTCGTCATCGGCTAATGCCGGCGCTTTCGAGCGATTGAGGATGGTCTTGCCTTCCCAATTGCCGTCCGGGGTGACGTCGTAGCAGCGCTTGAACAACGCGGCGTGTTCGCCGAGGGCCGCGTCGATTTCAGCCTCGGACCAGACGTAGAACTTGCCCTCCTCGTGCTCGCTGTCGGCGTCGAGGCTGCTGGCAAATCCGCCCTCCGGCGTCAGCATCTCGCGGCCGACCCAATCGAGCGTCTCGTCAACCCGCTGCAGATAGAGCGGGATTTTTGGTCTCCTGCCAGACCAGCGTCAGCAGATCGACGAGCTCGGCATTGTCGTAGAGCATTTTCTCGAAATGCGGCACGAGCCAGCGGGCATCGGTCGAATAGCGGGCGAACCCGCCGCCGAGATGGTCGTAGATGCCGCCCTGGCTCATCGCATCGAGCGCCTTGACGACGGCGTCGCGGTAGGGCGTCCGACCGGTGCGCTTCCAGGCGCGCCACAGCAATTCGAGGATCCCGGTCTGCGGGAATTTCGGCGCGCTGCCGATGCCGCCATGGAGCTGGTCGACCTCGCGCAGCAATCGTTCGGCGATCGGGTCGAGCTGCTCCCGGCCGATCGGGCCGCCGCGTTCCGGCCGGCCGAGCCTTTGCAACGCCTCGCGCAACGCCACGACGTTCTTGGCGACTTTGTCGCGGTCCCGCGCATAGGCGTTGCTCATCGCTTCGAGGATCTGTGGGAAGCCGGGCCGCCCCCAACGCTGCTCGGGCGGGAAATAGGTTCCGCCCCAGAACGGCTCGCCGTCGGGCGTCAGGAACATCGTCAGCGGCCAGCCGCCCTGCTCGCCCATCAGCGCCAGCGCATGCTGATAGATCGCGTCGAGGTCGGGCCGCTCCTCGCGGTCGACCTTGATGTTGACGAACAGCTCGTTCATCCGCTCGGCGATTTGCGGGTCCTCGAAGCTCTCATGCGCCATCACGTGGCACCAATGGCAGGCGGCATAGCCGATCGAGAGCAGGATCGGCCGCCCGGCGGCCTTGGCGGCGCCGAGCGTCGCCTCGCTCCACGGCTGCCAGTGAACCGGGTTGTCCTTGTGCTGGAGGAGATAGGGGCTCGTCTCCTCGCCGAGACGGTTGCGGTCCATCATAACTCCCGATGATCGCATAGCAGCGTTGCCGCCGGCGGGCGCGACGGTTTAGGTTTCCTACCTTACCTCACAAACGGCGGCGTGCGACACTCGCTCCGCTATAACCACCAAATGGAGAAACTGAATGGCAAGTGCGCCGGCCGACCCGCCGCTGTTTTATGCGCGGCACATCTTCATGTGCACGAATGTGCGGCCTGAGGGCCATCCCCGCGGCTGTTGCAGTGCTCGCGCCGCAGAGGCCGGGGGTGTCGAGAAGCTCCGCGCGTACATGCGGGAGAAGGCGAAGCAGCTGGGGATCGAGAATATCCGCTGTAACGCCGCAGGCTGCCTCGACCGCTGTGAGTTTGGCCCGAACATGGTAATTTACCCTGAGGGCGTGTGGTACCGGTACGAATCCACCCAGGACATCGACGAGATCCTGGAGACGCATGTCAAAAGCGGCGGCCGGGTCAGGCGGCTGATGCTCCAGCCAGATCAGCTTCCGCCGAAGCACTGAGGGCCCGGTCGGCTCTCTTCCGACACGATCTTCGCCCCGGCAACCGCGCCGGGGCGAGCCGCGATCGCCATTCTCCGCCTCTCTGGCCCGAGAACGGCCGAAGTCATCTCTCGACTGGCCGGGGACCTTCCTCCCCCACGCTCGGCTCGACGAGCACGCCTTGTCGAACCGGTAAGCGGAGACCAACTCGACGACGGGCTGGTCCTGTGGTTCCCGGGGCCGCGGAGCGTCACCGGCGAGGATGTCGCCGAGTTCCATCTGCATGGCAGCCGCGCCGTGCTCGCCGGCGTCATGCGCGCGCTTGGCCGGCTCGGGCTGCGGCTTGCCGAGCCCGGCGAGTTCACCCGCCGCGCGTTCCTGAACGGCAAGCTCGATCTGCTGCAGGCCGAGGCGATCGCCGATCTCGCCGCCGCCGAGACCGAGGCGCAGCGCCGTCAGGCCTTGCGCCAGCTCGACGGCGAGCTCGGCGGCCTTTATCGGGACTGGCGCGACCGGCTGACCCGCCTTCTCGCCCATCTCGAAGCGGCGATCGATTTTCCCGACGAGGAACTGCCCCTCGGAGATCGAGGATCGGATCGCTCGCGAGACCGGCGCCCTTGCGGCCGAGATCGAGCGCCACCTCAGCGACGGACACCGCGGCGAAAGGCTGCGGGACGGCATCAGCGTCGCGATCGTCGGCCCGCCAAACGCCGGAAAATCGAGCCTTCTCAATCGCATAGCACGCCGTGATGCAGCGATTACCTCGCCGATCGCCGGCACCACGCGGGATATTATCGAAGTCGCGATCGATCTGCAGGGCTACCCTGTCGTCCTCGCCGACACGGCCGGGCTACGCGACAGCGGCGATCAGATCGAGCGCGAAGGGCTGCGCCGAGCCATGCAGCGGGCCGAGCGAGGCCGAGATCAGGCTGTTCGTCTTTGACGCCGGCCATTTGGCCGACGCGCACGGGGCGACGGCCTGGCCCGGACCCGATACGCTCCTTGTCGCGAACAAAATCGATCTCGTGGCCGCGACGCAGGGTGATCTGCCGAGCGCCGCCTTTCCGGTTTCGGCGCTGACCGGTGAGGGCATCGACGACACTATTGGCGGCGCTCGGCGAGCGGGTGGCGCAAAACTACGCGATCGAGGCGCCGGTTCTGACCCGCGCGCGGCACCGCGAGGCGCTCGAAGAGGCATTGGCATCGCTGCACCGCTCGCTTTCCGCGGCCCTCGCCGAATTGCGCGCCGAGGACCTCCGGCTCGCCCTGCGCAGCCTCGGCCGCATCACCGGCGCCGTCGACGTCGAAGATTTATTGGACGTAATCTTCCGCGATTTCTGTATCGGTAAATGAACGATCGACAGGCCTTGATATTATCTGAAACTCAGACTTATGTCTTTCACGATATGTTAATTACCGTTATGCAAGATAACCAGAAAATGACCATTCGGAAAGATGGCCTCTAGTTACAATAGAATACGGAGTGTATACTTAGTTAGTTTGAATATGCTGCCAATGTATGTCCCGTCGACTTCTTCCCTCTTTCTATAGGTAAGCCCAAGTGGGTCAAGGCTGGGTCTCCGAGATGGGCTCCGCTTGTCTTCTACCTCGGCCTGCGGATTGGTGCTCGACGCCGCCAAGGGCATCGAGGAGCAGGCCTGCAAGCTCTTCGAGGTCTGCCGGCTGCGCGACATGCCGATCATCACTTTCGTCAACAAGCTCGCCCGCGAGGGCCGCGACCCGTTCACCTGTTGGACGAGATCGAGCAGTCGTTGGCGCTCGATGTCACCCAGGCCTCTTGGCCGATCAGCATGAGGCGCGACTTTTCAGCACCTATGACCTCTTCGCCGATGCGCTCCTGTTGTTCGAGCGCGGCGTCTACGACCAAGCCGCTGAGCCGGTCCGGTGCAGCGGCCTCGACGACGCGAAATTGCCGCGGCTGTTGCGGACAGAAGCACTCGCCAAATTGTCAGGAATTGTCTCGATGCTCGGTAGTTCCATCTTCATCCGCGGTCTCCTAGCTCGAGACCGTAGGGCGGAGGCCGTCCCGACGTTTCGGCGCGCCTGCGGTCTATCACGATGGCATCGAGTCGTGC
Source organism: uncultured Alphaproteobacteria bacterium (assembly GCA_963698995.1). Classification (GTDB taxonomy): domain Bacteria; phylum Pseudomonadota; class Alphaproteobacteria; order ATCC43930; family CGMCC-115725; genus AP-15. Next base: position 210,140 of record CAVOTD010000069.1, read on the forward strand.
AGACGTCTCGGTGCATGCGGCCGCAAGCCAGCGCCTTCAGCTGCCATGTACGTTTGGCCACTAACTCGCTATGGTATTCAAGGCGCAACCGCGGCCAGGAAATGCTCGCACGTACCCGCTGATCAGAATGCGGCGCAACCGCTTTTCGCGTCGAGACCTCATCCGAGGAACTACACAACACCCATAGGCTCCTTCCATGATCGAATTCAACGATGTCGCCATCGAACAAATATTCGGGAAAGAGGCCGCAGAAGACGAGACGCCGGATCGGTTAAAAGGAATATTTCTTCCGTAACAAGGCATATGAAAACGTTATTCTCGATCTCCCCATACGGATTTTAGTTGGACATAAGGAATTGGTAAGAGTGCCTTGTTGAAGGTTTCTTACCTAGAAGAGTATAGAGTTTGGTGTTCCAGCACTATGGTTGCGGCCTGGGGAGGTAAATAGCCTTATTTCTTCCGACACAGACTCCCTTATTCGTCTCATAGAACAATGGAAATCCGGCCTATCTAGCCTAGTCTCTACGGAGGCCTTTGAGCATTTGACAGGAATGCCGGTGCTATCTTCCAGTCCGCGACCCTCGCGTGGCCGACTACTAGATATTGTAGCCAATATGCTAAACTCTGTATCCGTGCCAACACACCACAGTGCTCTGGCTGCGACCTTTATTCGGAAGAGAAAATTACGGATATACCTTGACGACCTAGATCGGGGCTGGGAAGGGCAACTCCGGGATATTCGAGGGATTTCTGCGCTACTCAACGCCCTTCGGGACCTTACAAATGATAATCCCGGGTTGCAATTCCGCTTGGGTCTTCGGTCTGACGTATACTTTCTGGTGCGGACATCCGATGAATTGACAGATAAAATTGAAGCATCTGTAATTTGGCTATCATGGACCAATCATGAGATTTTACATTGATGGCGAAGAGGGTTGAAACATATTTCGGGAACCCCATAGATGAGACAAAACTAGTTAAACAACGCCAAGATCTAATTGCCGCCCATCTACATAATGTGATGACTGATATATTTAGAGGTCGAGGAAAATGGGACAAGTCAAGATTTACCAAGTACTCCTCTCTCTCACAAGACAGCGGCCACGGGATCTCGTAAAACTGTGTCATGGCGGAGCAAGGGCGGCTTTCCAACGACAAGGGCATCTTATTGAGTCCGCGGATTTCCAATCCATCTTTGAAGCTTACTCGCAGGAGAGACTACAAGATATCGTGAACGAGTTTCGCACGGAGCTCCCGAACATTGAAAATCTGCTATTTGGAATGAAACCTACGCGTATCGAACGGAAGACCGCGACGTCGTATCAGTATAGTAACGACCAGCTTATAACCAAAATTACCAATATCTGTGGTCAAAATGCTAAGTTTGTATTTGCCAACAATCGCGTTGGCACGCCTCGCGAGCTGGCGCAATTTATGTACAAAATCGACTTTATAACCGCTAGGAAAGTCCTAGGTGATGGAATGATCGATAGGAAATATTTTGACCAAAGCAGATATCTGCAAAACCAGTTTACCGAGTTTGGATATGACTGGGAGATCCATCCGGCTTACCGATGGGCACTGCAGCCAGGAAATCTTCAGGAGATTTTCAACAAACTTCAGCTAGATGCAGAAGAGAGTGGAGGTCGATTTAGGGATATCCGGTCGCCACCACACAGTCCGGCATTGCAAGAGAAGCCGAGAAGGCCCCGAGTGTTACCAAGTCGCGGCTAAAAAGTGGCTCTCAGTACGCTCACCAAGGTGGCCGCACTTGGGTAAGATAGGAGAGAGAAGCCGCAAAGGAAGAACCAGAGGGAGGCCCACCGAGCGAGCGGGTATCGGTGACTTTGTGACCAATACCATTCAGTGAGAATTTGGATCTTCATATTTTTTAGGGTGTCGCCGTCGATTGTTGGCAAACGATCACGATAGTCATCGATGTCTGTGTCAACATAGTCGGGATTTCTTATGCGAGACAGGTCTTTCAGCAGTGAGTAAAAATGAGGCAACGGGAGAAAGTTGAGCTCGCGTTCAGCTAACGCGACTGCATCTGTGTATTGCTTAATTTTTAATGGACAGAATATAGCGAACAATGAAGAGCCAAGACCGGTTAGAAATTATCCGAAGTACAGAAGACGGAGGCGCGAGGTCTAGAAATTCTCCGGAGACGCTCCCGAACAACGTTGTTTCTACGTGCTCCGAAAAATAGTTGTTTGCGAGCTGTAGGGCAGAGACAATATGTTGATTGAAAATAATGATATATCCAATAAATGGCATGATTATTGTTATTTGACGATTTTGGAGTTTCCAATTGTTCGTAACGTGTCCCAAGAGGGCGTAGGCATGTTGGACATCCTCTTTCTTTGGCGTCAAGGGGACAGTTTACGTGATAGGGGAGCTTCCGGTGAGTTTTTGCTTGAGGGATAGCGTTGGTA
>CAVOTD010000070.1:0-95781 GCA_963698995.1 uncultured Alphaproteobacteria bacterium
TGAGCGCTCTTCGCAGCCGCAGGGCGTCAGCCTCGGAACCCATCGCGATTGGCTCGCGATCATTGGGCTCGTGCGGACCGGCGTCTCTCGCGGATTTCGAGCAGGAATCGTCAGGAGGAACAAAAAATGGATTCTCTGCAGTACCTCTCCGATGATCACGACCGGGTGCGTCCGCATGACGTCCATCACCACGCTGGCGCTGAACTTCGACAGATCATAGGTGCAGATGACCGGATCGTCGTACTTGGGGAGCACGTAATTGAGGCGTGTCTCGTATTCCACCAGGTCATCCACGCCCGGTTTGTCGAGTAGCGCCCATTCCATGTGCGCCACCAGCCGGGTGAGCGGATAGCCGGAAGCCGCTCCCGATCGGATCACCTCTTCGAGCAAGCCCAGCATCGCGTCCTGATCGAAGCGATCACCGCGCAAGTAAGCGTCCTGCCAGCGCCGCAGCTCGAGCTGGCCCGTACCTATTGCTTGCTCTGCGTCGATGCCGGCTTCGGCGAGCCGCTTCAGATGTTCTCCCTGCAGTTCAGGGTCGACGATGTGGAAGGCTTTGTCGCCCCGGTCGAAGCCCTCTTTGATGAACGAGCGAAGCACCCTGTGTTCCTCGTCGAGGCCGTTAAAGAAAGCGCAAATATGACGATGCTGGCCGAGACTGCCCCCGGCACACTGCACGGAAGCGCCGTTTGTTCCCATGTTTCACCTCCCGCCGCTACGGTCACGTGTCAGAGCCGAGCGGATGCAAGCGAGCAAATCATCCTCCTCAAAGGGTTTGCTCAGGTAACCAATGACGCCGGCAGCCAGCGCGCGCTCCCGAGCGCCGTTGTCAGGATACGCCGTGATCAGGATGGTCGGAATGGGCTTTCCCGAAGCCGACAAGTGACGATGCAGCTCGAGCCCGGTCATCCCCGGCATCTGCATGTCTGCGATCACGCAGGAAGTGCGGCCGACATGGCGCGAGCTTAAAAACTCTCGCGCGGACGCGACGGCCTCGACCCTATATCCCAGCGACCTCATGAGACCCTTTATCGCCTCGCGCATCGACTGATCGTCGTCGATGATCGAAATCAGCGGCTTTGCCTTTGGCACTCGACCTCCCGCACCCGGGCTTGTGATAGTAACGATGCGCCGCGATCCGAAGCCCTTGGGCGCAGGGGGATATTCACCGCATTTCACGAAGATGAGACAAACTCAAGAGCCAGGCGATTATACTTTGGTTTAGCCAGAGCTGCCGCAAGGGCGAATACATGTTGCACCCCGCATCGCTCTCTATCCGAGCGATGTTTCAGGGATCTCCTCGTTGCTGCACGCCGTGGCGATCAGCTGGCTCCAGCAACGCTGGCTGCCGGAGCGCGCGCGGGCATTCGCGGGTCATGGCCGAAGGCAAATAGCCCTTCCTTCGTTGAGCATGCGATTTTAGGATGTCCCAAGGGCGGGATGCCATCACCCTGCTGGTTGCGCTGCCTCTATCGCAGCGGGCGTTAGCATGACCGAACAGCCGACCATCATCATCGTCGATGACGACCCGGGGATCCGCGAGGCGCTCGGCAGCCTAATCCGATCCGTCGGCGTACAAGCCAAGGCCTTGGCTTCGGTTCCCGAGTTCCTGAACGAAGGGCGCCCCGACGGACCCACTTGCCTTGTGCTGGATGTCAGGTTGCCTGGCCGAAGTGGTCTCGATTTTCAGCGAGAGCTCTCGGCGGCGAACATTCGCGTTCCGATCATCTTCATCACCGGACACGGCGACATCCCGATGTCCGTCCAGGCGATAAAGGGAGGAGCGATCGAGTTCCTGACCAAGCCGTTCCGCGATCAAGACCTGCTGGACGCAATCCAGCTGGGCCTCGAAAGAGATCGCGCATGGCTGGAGAATGAAAAGGCAATCGCCGCGCTGCGGGCGCGGTTCGCGACCCTCACCCCGCGCGAGCGTGAGGTGATGGCCTTGGTGGTGGCCGGCCGCCTCAACAAGCAGATCGCCTACGACATCGGCATCAGCGAGATCACGGTAAAGGTCCATCGCGGCCAGGTCATGCGAAAGATGAAGGCCGCTTCCTTGCCGGATTTGGCGCGGATGGCCGACAAGCTGAACTTCGCGGCGGAAAAATCTCAGGCCTGCTAGTCCCGCGCATAAATCCGGCTTGGCCCTGGGCGGCCCACCCTAGCCGGCGCTGGAGGTTTTAGAGCCGTCCTAAACTAAAGTGTAATGAGAATTATTCTGGGGTGGCATCCATGCATCCGCAGGTGCAATGGCACGGCCTGACGCGCCCCATTAGCTTTATCCGCGGTTCTGTTCCTTCTTAGCGGAGAGAGCTCATGGAGGCGGTCAGGGCAACGACCCGGGACAATTCGCCGATGGTCTGGGATTGGTCGAGCGGAGCGGCGGCCGAAGCGACGCTCGAGTTCGGCCGTTTTCGCGTTCTGTTGCGCCAGCGGCAATTGGTCGCCGACGGCGTGCCGATAGAGTTGGGAACGCGCGCGTTCGATCTTCTCCTGGTCTTGCTGGAAGCCGACGGATCGCTGGTCACCAAAAGCGAGCTTCTCAGCCGCGTGTGGCCGGGCATCATTGTCGCAGAGGAGAACTTGAAAGTTCAGATCTCCGCGTTGCGCAAGGCTCTTGGCGAAGACCGCGATTTTCTCCGCACCGAATTCGGCCGCGGCTACCGTTTCATTGGCATATTGCGCTCGAATACCACCGTACACGCCTGCCGAGGCCCCAGGCGAGCAAAGCTGCGGGTTTGTCGAGCTTTGCTTCCGCGGAACCGCCGGCGATCGCTTCAGTGTGGTTTCAATGCGAGCTGGTAACTGAAACTAGCACCAATGGTGATGTCGTCACAGCAAAGCCAGTACGAATCGACGGCCTGAACACACGGTACAGCCGCGCCAAAACGGTTTCCTACAGGAGCAAGCAATGACGTTGTCCCCCTTAGCCACAACCACCGCGACATCCAGGCCAGTAGCGGGCGTCACGATTCCCGACAGCAAGCTGGCGCGTGAAGTGACCGAATTGGTCAAGGATACTGAATCACCGCTGCTGTTCCACCACTCGAGCCGCGTCTATTACTGGGGTGCGCTCACCGGCAAGCGCCGCGGTCTCCGCTTTGATCCCGAACTTCTTTATGCCGGCGCCATGTTCCATGACATGGGCCTCACCCCTCAGTACGCCAGCGCAGATAAGCGCTTCGAGGTCGACGGCGCGAATACGGCTCGTGACTTCCTGCGCAGCCGCGGCATAGCCGAACGCGACATCGAGACGGTGTGGACGGCAATCGCGCTGCACACGACACCCGGCATCCCTCCGCACATGCCTCCCGTCATCGCGCTCGTCACCGCCGGTGTCGAGATGGACGTGCTCGGCATCGCTTTTTCCGAGTTCACCGAAGCCGAGCGCGAAGCCGTTGTCCACGCGCACCCGCGTCCCGGCCGCTTCAAGGAAGAGATCATCCAGGCCTTCTACGACGGCTTCCACCACAAGCCCGAAACGACGTTCGGCACTGTCAACGCCGACGTGCTCGCCGACAAGGACCCCTCCTTCCGGGCCGAGAATTTCTGCCGCGTGATCCGCTCCTCTGCCTGGCCCGGGTAAACAGATCCGCGCCCCACCCACCACCGATACAACCCAGGGAGTTTCTCATGTCCACAACGAAGCGTTTTACCAATGAAAACGGGGCACCGGTCGCCGACAACACCAACATCATGACCGCCGGCCCGCGCGGTCCTGCGCTTTTGCAGGACATCTGGCTGCTCGAAAAGCTGGCGCATTTCGACCGCGAAGTTATCCCCGAGCGCCGCATGCATGCAAAGGGCTGGGGCGCCCACGGCACCTTCACCGTTACGCAGGACATCACGCGCTTGACGAAGGCGAAGATCTTTTCCGAGATCGGCAAGCAGACCCCGATGTTCGCCCGCTTCTCGACCGTTGCCGGCGAGCGTGGCGCCGCCGACGCCGAGCGCGATATCCGCGGAACCGCGCTCAAGTTCTATACCGAGGAGGGCAACTGGGACATCGTCGGCAACAACACGCCGGTGTTCTTCTTCCGCGACCCGTTGCGCTTTCCCGATCTCAACCACGCGATCAAGCGCGACCCGCGCACCGGGATGCGCAGCGCCGACAACAACTGGGATTTCTGGACCTTGCTGCCCGAAGCGCTGCACCAGGTCACAGTCGTCATGTCCGACCGCGGCATCCCGAAGAGCTTTCGGAATATGCACCTCTTCGGCAGCCACACCTTTTCGATGATCAATGCGGCGAACGAACGCGTCTGGGTCAAATTCCATTTCCGGACCCAGCAAGGCATCCGGAATCTCACCGATGAGGAAGCCGCAGCTCTCATTGCCAAGGACCGCGAAAGCCACGGCCGCGACCTTTTCAATGCGATCGAAGCCGGCGACTTCCCGCGCTGGACGCTTTTCATCCAGGTGATGACCGAAGCGCAGGCGAAGACGCACCGGCACAACCCGTTCGACCTGACCAAGGTCTGGCCAAAGGCCGAGTATCCGCTGATCGAGGTCGGCGTGATGGAGCTCAACCGCTGGCCGGACAACTATTTCGCCGAAGTCGAGCAGGCGGCGTTCGGGCCGTCGAACGTCGTCCCCGGCATCAGCTTCTCTCCGGACCGGATGCTTCAGGCGCGCCTGTTCTCGTACAACGACACGGTTCGTTACCGCCTCGGCGTCAACTTCTACCAGATCCCGATCAACGCGCCGAAATGCCCGGTCATGAGCTACCACCGGGACGGCAAGATGCGGGTCGACGGCAATCTCGGCGGCACCACCAGCTTCAACCCTAACAGCGCCGGGCTGTGGGACAACCAGCCCGAGTTCGCCGAGCCGCCGCTGCCCATTGAAGGCGAGGCGGCCCACTACGACCATTACGCCGACGATGATCACTGGGAACAGCCGGGCAATCTGTTCCGGCTGATGACGCCGGCGCAGCAGCAGGTGCTGTTCGAGAACACGGCGCGCGCGATGGGCGACGCGCGGCAGCACATCAAGGAGCGCCATATCGCCAATTGTTTTCGCGCCGATCCGGCCTATGGCGAGGGTGTGGCGCGGGCTCTCGGTATCGATGTCAAAAAGGCGGCGGGGTGACCGGGCCGTCAAATTTTCTCCTTGACTGCCCTGTTCGCGGCGAGAGGCAGGCGCAGGGTTGCCCACCGACCGACCGGTGAAAAATCATACTGCACCGTGCGTGCGAAGGTCTGTGCGTGATCCCTGCTGGACGCAATCCAGCTGGGCCTCGAAAGAGATCGCGCATGGCTGGAGAATGAAAAGGCAATCGCCGCGCTGCGGGCGCGGTTCGCGACTCTCACCCCGCGCGAGCGTGAGGTGATGGCCGTGGTTGTGACTGCCGCCTCAACAAGCAGATCGCGCACGACATCGGCATCAGCGAAATCACGGTAAAAGTCCATCGCGGCCAGGTCATGCGAAAAATGAAGGCGGCTTCTCTGCCAGACTTAGCCCGGATAGCCGACAAGCTGAACTTTGGGGTTGATAAGTCTCAGGACTGTTAGACGACCGTATAGGTCCGACCTGTCCTCGGGGCGGTTCCTCTGTCCCTTTGATCCGAGTGTTCAAACGACGATCGGTTTGCTCCGCTGGACACGGCTTACCTTAGGCGCTGTGCCGGGCGCTTTTTTGAGCCGTCTTAAACTAAAGTTTAATACGAATAATTCTGAGGCGGCACCCATGCATCCGCAGGTGCAATAGCACGGCCTGAAGCGCCCGGTTAGCCTCGATCCGCTGTTCCCCAAGCCCGTTTGGCCCCCATCCGGGAACGAAGAAGGGTGCGGCGGGCGGGTCCAAGCGATGACAAAGAGGAGAAACCTGGATATGCGCAAGGCAACACTACCGAAGACGCTGGTATGGAAAGCCGCTGCTCTCGTCGCGGGGTTCGGCCTTGCCATGGTTTCCTATCCGGTCCATGCGGCCCCAGCGAGCGGCGGCGACACCGTGCAGGAGCTTTATGACGCACTGCTCGGCACGATGAAGAACGGCCGCACGCTCGGCCAGAGCGGCCGCTTCACGCAGTTGGAGCCGGTTATTCGCCGGACCTTTGACATTCCTGTGATGGCGCGGCTGTCGGTCGGCTCGTCCTGGATCTCGCTGACTGAGGCGCAGCGCCAGCAGGTAGCCGACAGCTTTGGCCGCTACCTCTCGGCGATCTACGCCGACCGCTTCGATAGCTACGCGGGGCAGAGACTGCAGGTCACCGGCGAGCAGCCCGCGCCGTCCGGAGTAATGGTGCGCAGCCAGATCATCAAGGCCAACGGTGAGCCAGTTGATGTCAACTACATGATGCGCCGCAGCGGTGACAACTGGCTGATCTCCGACATCTACCTCGACGGCGCGATCAGCGAGGTCGCGACCCGCCGCTCCGAATTTGCCGCCATCCTGAGGAATGACGGCGTCGACGGGCTGATCGCGGCGCTCAACCGCAAGGCCGACATCCTCACCGGAACGACGGCCAAGGCATTTTAGCGGAAAGGCCCGGCTGCGGGCCGGTCTCTTGCCACACCGGCCGTAGCTTGCGATCCTGCTGTCGTTCCGAAGGCAGGGATCCCTATGACGAAATTTGTGGAAGTCGAGACCGTCAGGAGATGGCTGAGCGTTGGCCGTGAGATCGCCTTTCTCGACATCCGCGAGGAAGGCCAGCACGGATCGGGTCATCCGCTGCTCGCGGTCAACCTCCCCTATAGCCGGCTGGAAACGGAGATCGTTCGCCTCGTACCGCGGCGATCTTGCCGGATAGTCCTTTTGGATGGCGCGGATGGCGTGGCGGCCAAAGCAGCGCGCCGCCTCGCGCAACTCGGCTATGCCGACCTCCATGAGCTCGCCGGTGGTGCAACGGCCTGGTCGGCGGCCGGTAATCGACTGTTTCCGAGCAGCAATGTTCCGAGCAAGGCCTTCGCCGAAATCATCGAGCACGAATGCGCGACGCCGGCGATCTCGGCCGCACAGCTGGACGATCTGCGGCGCTCGGGAGAGCGGGTCATCGTGCTCGACAGCCGGCCGGTCGAGGAATATGCGCGCTTTCACGTGCCGGGAGCGGTCACCTGCCCGGGCGCGGAACTGGTCCATCGCTTTAGCGATCTGGTGCCCTCTCCGGAAACTCTGGTCGTCGTTTCCTGCGCCGGCCGCACCAGGGGCATTATCGGCGCGCAATCGCTGATCAACGCCGGGGTTCCGAACCGGGTCGTATCGCTCTCCGGCGGAACGCAAGGCTGGCGCCTCGCTGGACTCGAGATTGAAAGCGGGGCGACAACCCGGCTCGGTGCGGTCAGCGATCAAGCCATCGACACGGCCCGGCGCCGCGCCGAGGCAGTTGCCGCCCGGTTCGGGATCGGCCGCATCGGCCATCGTACCCTCGACATCTGGGTCGGCGAGGCCGATCGACGGACAACCTATGTTTTCGATGTGCGGACGCCCGAGGAGTTCCATTCCGGCCACCTCCCGGGATCGGTCTCGGCACCTGGCGGTCAGCTGGTACAGGCGATCGATCGGTGGGTCGGAACCCGCGGCGCCCGCCTCGTGCTTGTCGACGACACCGGCACGCGCTCGATCATGACCGCGCATTGGCTGAAGCAGATGGGCTGGGACGTCCAGATTCTCGATCGCGGGTTGCAAGGGGTCGCGCTCGAGACCGGGTCGGGCACCACAGTCGCAGCTGCGGTGCCGCCGATGCCCATGATAGAGGCGGCCGAGGCGGCGCATTGGCTAGCCGAAGGCGCTGCGGCCCTGTCGATCGAGGCGAGCTCGGCCTATCGGGAGGCACATCCGCAGGGGGCAGTGTGGAGCATCCGACCGCGCTTCGATCTTCTGCCCGCCCCAGTCCTGAACGCGGAACGCATCGTTCTTTTCGCCGAGAACGAGGCATCGGCGGCGCTCGCGGCCGTCGACCTGCGCGAGCTGGCCTCGGCGCAGGTGGCGCTGGTCCGAGGCGGCACACAAGCCTGGGCTCGGGAGGGCCTCCCGGTGGTTGCCTCCCCGGATGATCCGCCCGACGCACAGCGCATCGATTACGTGTTCTGGAACCATGATCGACACGCCGGCAATCAGGATGCCATGCGCGCCTATCTGCAGTGGGAAACCGAACTGCCGGCACAGATCACCGCCGACGGACTACCCGGCTTCCGATTGATGGCATGATCAAGACGGTCCGCACCGCGACACTCGAGATCGCCTACGAGGAGAGTGGGCCGCCCGGCGGCCGCCCTGCCGTCTTGCTGCATGGCTTTCCCGACGACGTGCACGCCTATGACGGCGTTGCGCCGCCGCTGGCGGCCGCCGGCTGGCGCGTGCTTGTCCCCTATCTGCGCGGCTACGGGCCGACCCGGTTTCTCGCCGCCGAGACGCCGCGCTCGGGTCAGCAGGCGGCGCTCGGCCGCGACCTCGCCGATTTTATCGACGCGCTCGGGCTCGAGCGCGCAGTCCTTGCCGGCTACGACTGGGGCGGCCGCGCCGCCTGCATTGTCGCTGCGGTATGGCCGGAGCGCGCCGCGGCCTTGGTCACAATGGGCGGCTACAACATCCAAAATATTGCCGAGGCGACACAGCCGGGCTCGCCCGCGGCCGAATATCGCTATTGGTACCAATGGTATTTCCACACGGAACGGGGTCGGTCCGGCCTGGCGGCGAACCGAGCACCGTTGTGCCGGCTCCTGTGGGAGCTGTGGTCGCCGAACTATCGCTTCGACGATGCAACCTACCAAAAGACTGCAGCATCCTTCGACAATCCCGATTTTGTCGAGGTCGTGATCCAATCCTACCGCCATCGCTATGGTGCTGCTCCGGGCGACCCGGTGCTCGACTCGATCGAGGCACGGCTCGCTGCCCAGCCGCCGATCACCGTGCCGACAATCTCTTTGCACGGCGAATGCGACGGCGTTTCCCCGCCTGGTCGCGCCGAGCGCGACGCGCCCCATTTCATCGGCCCCTACCAGAGCCGCGTTATACCCATCGCCGGCCATTTTCTGCCGCGCGAGGCCCCCGGCGCGGTGATCGAGGCGATCGGCGAGCTTTGATCCAGCGGCAGTGGCGAGTCACGAGCGCCTGCCCCTCACCTTCCCGCTGACGCGGGCCCTTCCCTCGCCCCGCTTACGGGGAGAGGGTCGGGTGAGGGGCATGGCTAAGGCCCGCAGCGGCGTTTAGGATCGTCGGACCGCCACCACAGGAGGAACGCCACGATGTACGATCTACTAATCCGTGGGGCGGTGGTTGTCGACGGGCTTGGGCGGGAGCCGCGCCGCGCTGATGTCGCGGTGAAAAACTCGCGTATCGCCGCGATTGGCGACCTCGGCGACGATGCCGCCCAAACGATCGATGCCGGCGGGCTCGCATTGATGCCCGGCATCATCGACATCCACACCCATTACGACGCCCAGATAACCTGGGACCCGACATTGTCGCCGTCGCCCGCGCTGGCGTCACGACCGCGGTCATCGGGAATTGCGGCTTCGGCATCGTCCCGAGCCCGCCGCGGTTGCGCGATCTGATCATGCGCAACCTGGCGGTCGTCGAAGGGATGGATCTCGATGCCCTACGCGCCGGGATCAAAATCTTCGACGGTGCGGGCTACTGCCCACTCGAGAAGGGACCCGGGCACGTCCTCGACCGCTTCCTGCCGACTGGCCTTGGCGTCATGCGCAACGCCGCCGACTAACACATGCGGCAGCCTTTATCGGTGCATCCGGGCGACGATCGCCTGCGATGGCTTTGTCACGATCGCAACTTGCCGCCTGTCGCCTGTTCCACCTGCTCGATCAGCCGCTTCGAAAAGCCTTCGATGTCGGCATCGGTCAATGTTCGTTCCTGCGGCTGCAGCACCACCGTAATGGCAAGCGATTTTTTCCCTTCCGGCAGAGCTGCCCCTTGATAAACGTCGAACAGACGGATTTCGGCGACCAGCTTGCGGTCGACCCCGCGAGCCGCGCGCAACAAGCCTTCGGCCGGCAGATCGCGATCGACGACAAAGGCAAAGTCGCGTTCGATCGGCTGGAACACCGATAGCTTCAGCGGCGGCTTGGCACGAGCCGCACGCGGCTCCGGCACCTCGTCGAGAAAAACCTCGAAACCAGCGATCGGCGGTCGTGCATCGAGCATTTCCAGCACTGCCGGATGCAATTCGCCAAAGGCCCCCAACACTTTCGGGCCGAGCCGCAAGGTGCCGGCGCGGCCCGGATGGTACCAGGAGGGCGGATCGGCGCCGACTTGGAGATTTTCTGCGGGCGCGCCCATCGCGGCGAGGGCAGCGAGCGCGTCGGCCTTGATGTCGTAGAGATCGACCTCTCGCGCCGCCATGCGCCAGTGCTTGAAGGCGATCGCCCCGCTGCGCAGACCGGCGGCGGCCAGGGCCTGCCCGCCCGGCGTATCATCACGATAAAGCGGGCCAAGCTCAAACAAGGCCGCATCGGGCAAGCCGCGATCCGCATTGCGACGGGCCGCCGCGATAAGCCCGGGCAGTAAGGAGGGGCGCATCACGTCGAGATCGGCGCTGATCGGATTGACCAGCCGCAATTCCGGCTTGGCGCCGCCGAACAGCTCGGCCTCCCGCGCGGCAATAAACGAGAAAGTCACGCCTTCAGTCAGCCCACGTGCGGCGAGGGTGCGGCGCACCAGCTCGGCCCGGCGCTGCGCCGCAGAAAGAGCGGGGTGCGGCACCGTCCCTACTCGTTCCAGCGGCACCGCAGGGATTTGGTCGTAACCCTTGATCCGCAGCACCTCCTCGACGAGATCGGCCTCCCCGACGATATCGCCGCGCCACGAGGGCGGCTCGACCGAGAGATCTCCCCCGGCCAGGTTCTCGACGGTGCAACCGAGAGCGGAAAGAATCTCGGCGCTTTTGTGATGCGGCACGTGGAGACCGCCGAGGGTCGCGGGGCGCTCGGCCCGCAGCGCATAGCGGCGTCGCCAATCCGGCACGGCGCCGGCGACGACAATCTCCGACGGCTCGCCGCCGCAAAGGTCGAGCATCAATCGCGTCGCGATCTCCAGCCCATCCTTGACAAAGGCCGGGTCGAGGCCGCGCTCGAACCGATAGCGCGCGTCGCTCGCGATGTTGAGTTTGCGGCCGGTCGCGGCCGTGCGCCGCGGGTCGAACAACGCGGCCTCGATAAAGACCTCGCTTGTTGCCTCGGTGCAGCCGGTCACCTCACCGCCGATCACACCGCCGAGGCTCAGCACACCGCTGCGGTCGGCGATTACCGTGATCTCGGGATCGAGCTCGTAGTCTTGTCCGTTTAGGGCAAGCAGGGTTTCGCCGAGGCGCGCCAGGCGCACCGTGAGGTCACCGGCGACCCGGCTCGCATCGAAGACGTGGAGCGGCCGGTTGACGTCGAAGGTCAGAAAATTGGTGATGTCGACGAGGGCCGAGATCGGCCGCAGCCCAATCGCCTCCAGCCGCTTTTGCAGCCAATCCGGGCTCGGTCCGTTGCGGACCCCGCGGACGTGCCGCCCGAGAAACAGCGGGCAGGCCGAATTATCTTCGATATGAACGTCGATCGGCGAGTGGAAGCGTCCTGGGACCGGCGTCGTATCGAGTGGCTTTAGATGCCCGAGCCCGGCAGCGGCGAGATCGCGGGCGATGCCGCGAACGCCGAGGCAGTCGGCGCGGTTTGGCGTCACCTTGATGTCGAGAACGGCATCGCCGAAGCCGATGAGGCTCGCATAGGTCGCCCCGATCGGCGCATCCTGCGGCACTTCGATGATGCCTTCGTGGTCGTCGCCGAGGCCGAGCTCGTATGCCGAGCACAGCATGCCACGCGAGGCGACGCCGCGGATTACGGTCTCCTTCAACGCCAAGCCGGTGCGCGGAATGACGGTGCCCACGGGCGCGAAGACGCCCTTCATCCCGGCGCGGGCATTGGGCGCGCCACAGACCACTTGGACCTTCCCGTTACCGGTATCGACAATACAGACCCGAAGCCGATCGGCATTCGGGTGGCGTTCCGCCGATATGACCGAAGCCACGGTGAAAGGCTCAAGACCGGCAGCGCGGTCCTCGACCCCTTCGATGTCGTGACCAAGCATGATCAGCCGGTCGGCAATCCCAGGGAGCGGAGCATCGGTTTCGAGGTGCTCCTTGAGCCAGGCCAGCGTCGTCTTCATGCCGCGGCGCCTCTCGACAGCGGCCCCCGCACCAGCGAGGGAACATCGAGGGGAAGAAAGCCGTAATATCGCAGCCAGCGCAGATCCGAATCGTAGAAAGTCCTCAGATCGGGAATGCCATATTTCAGCATCGCCACCCGCTCGATCCCCATGCCAAAGGCAAAACCCTGGTACTGCGACGGGTCGATGCCGCAATTTTTCAGCACTTGCGGGTGGACCATGCCGCTACCGAGGATTTCCAGCCAGTCACTCCCGGCGCCAAGCCTGAGCTCGCCGCCAGCGCGCGAGCAGCCGATGTCAACCTCGGCCGAAGGCTCGGTGAACGGGAAATAGCTCGGGCGAAAGCGGACCGGCAGGTCGTCGACACCGAAGAACGCACGGCAGAACTCGATCAAGCAGCCTTTGAGGTGCCCCATATGGGTAGTGCGGTCGATGACCAACCCTTCGACCTGATGAAACATCGGCGAGTGTGTCGCGTCATGGTCCAAGCGGAAGGTTCGCCCCGGCACAATGATCCGGATCGGCGGCTTTTGTGCCAGCATCGTGCGGATCTGCACCGGCGAGGTATGGGTGCGCAACACCAACCGGGTGCCGTCCGGCCGCTCCGGCAGATAAAAGGTATCATGCTCCTGCCGCGCCGGATGCTCGGGTGGGATGTTGAGCGCCGTGAAGTTGTAAAAATCCTCCTCGATATGCGGGCCTTCGGCGAACGTAAAGCCCATCTCGCCAAAGATCGCAACGATCTCGTCGATTGTCTGGCTGATCGGATGGATATACCCGGCACCGGCGAACGGCACCGGCAGGGTTACGTCGGCGCGCTCGCCGGCGAGGCGCTGTTCGAGAGCCGCCCGAGCGAGTTCCGCGGCGCGCGTGCTGATTGCGTCGGTTAGCCAATCCTTGACGTTGTTAAACTGGACGCCGTAGATGCGCCGCGCTTCCGGAGCCAGCTGACCGAGCCGGCGCATCGCAAGGGTCAGCGATCCGCGTCGTCCGAGATACCTTACCCGGACCTCTTCGAGAGCTTCAGCCGACATCGCTGCTTCGATTTCGGCTGTCGCCGCTTCGACTAGCTCGTTCGCGTCTTCAAGTCGGATGCCGTCATCCATTTTCGAGTTCCGGAGGGTGCAAATGAAAAGGGGCCGAGCAATGCGGCCCCTTATGCCTGGCAAACGGTTCGCGTAGGGGCCTACCGAGCGGACCCGGCGGTAAATCGCCCTTTGTCGCCAGACCGGCTAAAGCGGGTATCTACGGTCGGGATAGATCCCGGCCTGCGCCGGGATGACCCGGATACCTGTTTATTCGCTCTTTTCATCGCACGCGACCTCTTAGGCCGCTGCAGCCGGCGGCGCCGACGCCAGCGCCGAGCGTGCGGTGACGACTATCCCGGCGAATGCCTCCGGCTCACGGACCGCGATGTCCGACAGCACCTTGCGGTCGAGATCGAGCCCGGCCAGCTTGAGGCCGTGCATGAATTGCGAGTAGGTGAGGCCGTGCTCGCGGGCACCGGCGTTGATCCGCTGGATCCACAAGGCGCGAAAGTCGCGCTTGCGGTTGCGCCGGTCGCGATAGGCATAGCGCAGCGCCTTCTCGACCTTCTCGATCGCGACACGGTAGGCCGTGCTGCCGCGGCCCCGGTAACCCTTGGCGAGTTCGAGGACCTTCTTGTGGCGAGCGTGGGTCGTGACCCCGCGTTTGACGCGTGCCATAGCTCACCCCCGTATGTAAGGCATGTAGGTCAGCACGAGCTCGGCATCACCCTTCTGCAGGACCTTTGTGCCGCGCGCCTTGCGCTTCGCCTGCTTGTCCTTGTTGACCAGCAGGTGACGCTTGTGAGAGTGCGCCACCTTGATCTTGCCGGTGGCGGTGCGGCTGAACCGCTTCTTGGCGCCGCTCTTGGTCTTCAGCTTGGGCATTCGAACATCCGTGTCAGGCTTGCAGCGCCGAGGCACGCCTCCGCAACGCGGCCCGCCGCCCATTCGAGCCGCGCTATATAGCGATCCCACCCGCCGAAGGCAAGCCGGCCAAGCCAATAGAAACCCCCTCTCCCGACGATCCAGGAGAGGGGGTCGCCGCGAGCGGCCTAATGGCGGACTGTCCTATCGGTGCCCGCCGCCCCCACCATGGCCGAAGCCCCCGACCATGCCATGGCCGAACCCGCCACCGCCGAACCCGCCACCGCCGCCATGGGCGAACCCTGCGCCATGATTGATGCCGCCCCCGACGTCATGCGCAAAGCCGTCACCCATGCCATGGGCGAAGCCGTGGCCAAAGTCGTGTTGCCGCATCCCATAAGCTCCGTAACCCCCGCGGTAGGGCAAATATCCATAATACCCGTAATCATAGGGCTCATAGGCGTAACCCGATAAGGTACAGCCATAGCTTGGATCGTAGATGTACCCCGCCGGGCAGCTGTAGTCGTCGGAATAAGACTGCGCAGCAGCCGGTTGGGATCCGCCCAATGCAGCAGCGCCTAATCCGATACCGCTCACTAACATGATCGCTTTGAGAGAAAGTCTGCTGCGGTTCATCGCAGCCTCCTCGGAGCCTCGCTCCGCCTAAGTTTAGACTGGTTCTAAGATGGTGAGCCGCGAACCGCGGCTAATGGGTCCACTTGCCGCAGGGACGTCACCGGCCTGCGGCATCTCGACCCGTTCGGTAGGTTTGCGCTTCTTCACAGGTTTTCGCTCCCCAGGTAGCCGTGGGTGCCAACTTCAGGCGGAGCACTGCTCCAGGAGGCGGCGATGAACCGCAGCAAACGGCTGGTCAAAGGGGTGGTGTTGATAAGCGGTCTCGGGTTGATCGCGGCTGCATTGGCCGGAGCCCGGCCGGTAAGTGCTCAGCCCTATTCCGGTGGGACTACCCCGACAACGGTCGTGATCCGTGGTTCGGATCCCGCCGCCGCTCCGTCTTCATCCGCTAAAGACACTCCGCCCATAGTGCTTCGCGGCTCGCCACCGGTTGCTGCACAGCCCCCTGCCGCCCAGTATGCCTGCCCTTCGGGCTACGACTACGATGCAAGCTATGGCTGTGTCGTTCCAGGTAACGCTTACAACCCGTATGATTACGGGTATTGGCCGTATTACGGGTTCGACGACTTTGCCTCCGGTCGCCGGCGCCACGGTTTCAGGCGCGGCTTCGCTCATGGCATTGGACGCGGATTCGCGCCTCGTTTTGGTCACCGTATCGCCGGTGGCTCCGGTCAAGGCTTCGCCCATAGCGGCGGGCTTGGCCACCGCTAAGAATCCGTCCGGGGGCTGGCTTGCTAGGGCGCCGAGTGAGCGAGCCGGCGGCGGACGATGGTGCGGAAGACGGCGTATTGCAGCGCGACCGCGGCGATTTTCGCGCCAACTGCGCCGACCAAAACGAACCAGGCCCAAGTGGCGAGGTCGAAGTACAGAGCGATTATCAAATTGGTAATGCCGAGCGCCGCCATCAGCGCCGCCCAGGCGTAGCCGGCGGCCACCATAGTCGCCTCCGACACGTTCTCCCGAGCGATCGGAGTGATATAGCGGATCATCCA
This sequence comes from uncultured Alphaproteobacteria bacterium, assembly GCA_963698995.1. GTDB lineage: Bacteria > Pseudomonadota > Alphaproteobacteria > ATCC43930 > CGMCC-115725 > AP-15. Next base: position 15,626 of record CAVOTD010000070.1, read on the forward strand.
GCCGCGCCGCAGCATTGCGGCTGCGACCGCAAAATGGACGATGCTCGGCTTGAGCATCATGAACCGAGCGCTTTGCGTCAGCATCGTCGCCCCGCCTAACACCACGACGACCGCAAGGCTGGTCCATTGCATCGGCTCGATCCGCCGACCGGCAAATTTGAGCCACCCGAATTGGGCTAGACCCGCGGCTATTGCGGCACCGGCCGCGATGCGGAGATTGCCCGAGACCGCATAGACGATCAAAAACAGGATCGCCGACAGGAAATCGTTGAGGAGGTGCCAGAGCACCTGCTTCATCGCCGGCTCCGATCCTTCCCGACCGACCGTCAGAACCTCCCGCGAGCCGCCGATGGCCGGCACTGCCACTATTTGGGCGACATGACCATCGTCATCTGGCGGCCCTCCATTCGCGGCATCTGCTCGACCTTGGCAATCTCGTCGAGATCGTCCCGCACGCGAACGAGGACATCCATGCCCAATTCCTGGTGCGCGAGCTCACGCCCGCGGAACCGCATGGTTACTTTGACCTTGTCGCCTTCTTCGATGAATTTGACCATGCTGCGCCGCTTGACCTCGTAATCGTGATCATCGATGCTGGGGCGCAGCTTAATCTCTTTGACTTCTATGATCTTTTGTTTCTTACGCGCTTCGTTCTTTTTCTTCTGCTCTTCGTATTTGAACTTGCCGAAGTCCAAAATTTTGCACACCGGGGGATCGGCATTTGGCGCTATTTCGACAAGATCGAGGCCGGCATCGGCTGCCATGGTCAGCGCGTCGTTGCGCCCGACAACTCCCACCATCTGCCCCTTCTCATCGACGAGGCGCACGCGCATGACGCCGATTTCGTCATTGATACGGGGTCCCTCGCGGGTGGGCGTAAAATTCATCGGTGGTCTGGCTATTTACAATCTCCTCTTGGCGGTTGAAGGGGTTCGTCCACAACAACGGCGCGCCGGTCAGGACGACGACGGTACCGCCGCTTCCTCCTTCAATCTAGCAACGGCTTCGCCAAGCGCAAGGGCTTCCTGCTCCTTGCCGCCGAGCCGCCGCAGCGCAACCGATCGGTTTGCCGCCTCGCGTCGCCCGACAACCAGCATGATCGGGACTTTGGCGAGGCTGTGTTCGCGAACTTTGTATGTGATCTTCTCGTTGCCGGTGTCGGGGACCGCCCGGAGCCCGGCAGACGCGCATTCGCGAGCGACCTCACCGGCGTAATCCGCCGCCTCCGCAGTTATGCTCGCCACGACGATCTGGACGGGCGCCAGCCACAGCGGGAACCGACCGGCGTAGTGCTCGATCAGGATGCCGATGAAGCGCTCGACCGAGCCCAGGATCGCGCGGTGCAGCATGTACGGCGCATGGCGCCCGCCATCCTCGCCGACATAGCTCGCGCCGAGTCGCTCCGGCATCATGAAATCGAGCTGCAACGTACCGCATTGCCAATCGCGGCCTAACGCGTCGCGCAAGTCGAATTCCAGCTTCGGGCCGTAGAAGGCGCCTTCGCCGGGGTTCAACGTGTAGGAAAGGCCGGCGTCCTTGACTGCTTCCTCCAGATCCTGTTCGGCGAGATCCCAATAGACCTCACCACCGAGGCGCTGGGGGGGGCGGGTCGCGAGTTTGACAGCAACATCGTCGAAGCCGAAATCGTGATAGACTGAAAGTAGCAGTTTGCAGAAGGCGATCGCCTCCGACTTGACTTGGCTATCCCCCTGCGCCTGGGAATCAGGCCTTACGCAGAAAATATGGGCGTCGTCCTGGGTGAAGGCGCGCACTCGCATGATGCCGTGCAGCGCACCCGAGGGCTCGTTGCGGTGGCAGCTGCCGAATTCGGCGAGTCGCAACGGCAATTCGCGATAGCTGCGCAGCCGGTTGCGGAAGATCAGCACATGTCCTGGGCAGTTCATCGGCTTCAAAGCGAGGATCTTTTCGTCTCGACTTTCCGCGATGAACATGTTCTCGCCAAAGTTTTCCCAGTGCCCGGAGGCCTCCCAGAGGCTCCGGTCGAGTAGTTGCGGACCCCTGACCTCGAGGTATCCGGCGGCATCGAGCCGCATGCGAATATAGTTTTCGATGATGCGAAATAGCGTCCATCCCTTCGGATGCCAAAACACACTGCCGACCGCCTCTTCGCCGATGTGGAACAGGTCGAGCTCACGCCCGAGCCGGCGGTGATCTCGGCGCTCCGCCTCTTCGAGCTGGAAGAGGTATTGATCGAGCTCCTTTTGGCTCGCCCAGGCGGTGCCGTAAACACGCTGCAGCTGGGCATTCCTCGGGTCGCCGCGCCAATAGGCGCCCGCGACATTCATTAGTTTGAAAGCCTGGCCGAGATACCCGGTCGAAGGCAGGTGGGGACCGCTACAGAGATCGACGAAACCACCTTGCCGATAGAGGCTGATTTCCTCTCCTTCACGGATCTCGCCAATGTATTCGGCCTTGTAGCTCTCACCGATCTCGCGGAAGAAGGCGACAGCCGCATCGCGGTCCCAGACCTCACGAGTGATTCTCTCGTCACGTCGCACGATGTCGCGCATCCGAGCCTCGATCCGGCCGAGATCTTCGGGTGTGAACGGCTCGGCGCGGGCGAAATCGTAATAGAACCCGCTGTCAGTCGCCGGCCCGAAGGTGACCTGGGTGTCGGGGTAGAGCTCCTTGACCGCCTCGGCCATCACATGCGCCGCATCGTGGCGCAGGATTTCGAGCCCATCCTTCGTGTCGCGCGTGACGATCGCGACGGCGGCGTCGCGATCGACTAAGCGCGCCAGATCGCGCGGCCTGCCGTCGACCCGAACGGCGATGGCCGCCTTCGCGAGACCCGGCCCGATCGCGGCTGCGATTTCGGCGCCGGTAACGGGCCCCGCGAATTCTAGGCGTTTGCCGTCAGGCAGTGTGACGGTGATCGGCGCGGCACTGACGGCTGCACGAGACACGGACGGTTTCGAAACGTAAGAAATGTTGTGATCGCTCATGATCGATTAAGACTCGCGGCTAACTGCCTTGCGCGATACGCGCCATACTCTGACATGAATCTTACTGTTCCGCCACTTGGTGATATGGGAAGGGCCGATCGAGGCGCAAGAGCGGAGCTCCAATCGGCCAGGTTCGGATTCAGCATCGCGACGCCGGAAGAGCAGAAACACCAGCTAGACAAGAGTGAGCGGAACGAGAAGGTCAGGCGCCGTTGTCACGACGTTGCAGAGATGGGATGATTTCCGCGAGGGAAATCGTCGGTGTCTAGCGGCCGTCGGCTACGGGTAGCCGCTACTCTGTGCCGTGGCAGCGAGCTTTTCTCCCACCGCGCGCCTCATTCTCCGGCGAATGACATCGCGCCGGAGCGTGTGGTCAGAGCCAACTTCAACTCGGAGCGGAGGATCTCGGTTGCTGCCTTGATGCTGTACGACCGCGTCACGAGTTCGCGACCTGCCATTCCCACACGCTCGGCAAATGGCGGATCATTCACTAGCATCAAATAGCATTGAACAAACTCTTCCGGCCCCGCCGCTATCAGGCAGTGCCGCATCGGTTCTACCGAAAGACCGCTCACCGCATCTGGGAGCGCAACCACCGGAAGACCGCAAGCCATTGCTTCGAGCACCTTCGTCTTGATCCCGGTGCCCGAAATTATCGGTGCGAAAAATACTTGGTGCTTTTTCAGTGCTTCATACAGGTTAGGTACATATCCAAGAAAGTGAATGGTCGGATGCTCTAGACCGCTTTTGAGGAGTTCTGGGCAGACGCCTATAATGGATAGTCGCGGCGGCTCGACATTCAGCCGAGCGAAAGCAGGAAGCACTTGCTCGACATAGACTCGAAGCGCCTCGAGATTCGGCTGATAGGTCAGGCCGCCAGTAAAGACGGCCGACATCGGGCGACGCGACAAGCCGTCTATCGAATACTCGGGGACTGGAACGGTGACTGGCATGCAAAATACCCGGCGTCGGGTCCGTTCAGCAAGGCTCTTGGCTTCCTGCGGCGAGCGTAAGCTGCTGGATAAGGATTTATTGGTCCAATAGACCTCGCGAGACGCGAGCACCCTCGCCTCGCGTTCAAGTAAAATCCGAAAGAGGCAACGGGCGGCAGACCGCAGATAAACTGGGACCGAGCCGGTGAGATATCCCAGGATGTTCTCGCTTCCAGAGCCCCGTGTCGTCCACATGCGATATCGGTCCGAAAGCAAATCCTCATGATCGAGCATCCACGGTACGCCGGCTCCTTCAGCGTAGGGCGCCGTTCGGATCATGTCGGCGATGATGAATTCGGTAGCGTGCACCCGGCAAATTTCGTGCACACGTCGGAACGTGCGGCTTTCCAGATATAAGCATTCGTTAATGCTCTTCCGTTCCGTTAAGCCGTATTTGATAAAGTTGGTAAAGATCGTCCAGTACGATGGAAGCGGCAGGTAATAGATCTTTACATCAAGGTCCTCGTAGTCGGCAACGTCACCGGGTACCGAAAACGCGGCCACCGTCACCTGGTGACCTAAGGCACTGAGGGCTTGGATATACGTTCTCATCCCCATTTTATGGCCGTGCATTTGGCCATGTGGAGCTCGGGTGGCTATAAACAAAATGCGCATTCACGGTCCCAGATCATCTGCCGTCCGCTTTTAATAGCTAAGGATTCCCGCTCTAGCAAAGCCCGAGCAAGGCTCGCGGAATGCGGCATTTTTGACTCACCTGCAGGATGTTGACAACCGGCACAGCACAATTGGTGATGTACGGAAGCTATGTGGCAGCGGTATTACGCAAGGGAACCGCGCGGTAACGGTTGCCGGGCTGTCGAGATTCCCTGACAAATAAGTTCGCGTCTCGACAGCTGTTTCGTTAACTAATTAACTAATTCAGGTGCACAGATACTTGGCCGCCAGCCCGGCAATTGTCGCCTCGACCCGCAACGCCTCGGGCACGATCGTTGTCTCCAATCCGGCATCCAGGCTTGCGTGCTATTCCTTATCCTGTCCACCCCCCCTCGCCGGCCTGGGGCAAACTCGCTTTACCCTGTGGTCGTATTTTCGGGCTCCGCTCTCCGCTCTCTCAAACTGCGGATTTTGGACGAGTGCGGGAACATCACGGCCGAGACGCCGACCAATTACGCTGCCGTTCGGGCATCTTCGAGTATAATGTCCGAGGCTTTCTCGCCAATCATGATCGATGGGGCGTTGGTGTTGCCCGCCGGGATCGAGGGCATGATCGAGGCGTCCGCGACGCGCAGCCGGCCGATGCCGCGAACCCGCAGGCGCGGATCTAATACTGCCGCCTTGTCCTCTCCCATGCGGCAGGTCCCCACCGGGTGCAGGTTCGACAGACCGTTCGCCCGGATCGTGGCCTCGAAATCCCGGTCGGTTACAACATCCGACCCGGGCAGGATTTCTTCGGCCACATAATCAGCCAGCGCCGGCTGCTGGGCGATTTTTCGTGCCAGCCGCATGCCGGCGGTCAGCGCCCGAACATCATCGCCGCTTTGCAGAAAATTGAAGCGGATTGCCGGCGGCGCGAGAGGGTCCGCGCTCTTAAGCCGGACACTGCCGCGAGCCTCCGGGCGCAGATGGACGACGTAGACACTGAACCCGGGGAACGGATGCGCCCGCACTCCGCCCTCGTCGCGTTCAGCGACGCTCCAATTCATAAAGTTGAGCTGCAGGTCGGGCCGATCGAACCTCGCATCGCTGCGGGCGAAGGCCCCGGCGCAAACGCCATTGTTGGCCAGCGGGCCGGACCGGAACAGAAGGTATTGTGCACCAGCCAAGCCTCGTCGAACAAAGCTGTTGGCCATCTGGTTTAGCGTGATCCGCTTAGTGGACCGGAAAACAAGCCGGACGTTGAAATGGTCTTGCAAGCCAGCCCCTACCGCCGGCATGTCGCGTATTAAGGAGATGCCGAATTCGCGCAAAAGTTCCCCTGGCCCCAATCCCGATAATTGCAACAGTTGCGGTGAGTTGAACGCGCCACCGCAGATGATCACCTCGCCGCGCGCCCGCGCTGTCTGCAGCACCCCCTCAGCGACGAAGCTGACCCCGACAGCCCGGCCATCTTCAATAAGAATGCGGGTCGCGTGCGCGTTGGTCCGGACCGCGAGATTTCGCCGCATTCGCGCTGGGCGCAGATAGGCTGCCGCCGTGCTCCAGCGGCGACTTTGGTTCGTGGTGCTCTGGAAATAGCCCGCGCCCTCTTGCCGTGCACCATTGAAGTCGTGATTGGCAGGCAGTCCTGCCTCAATTGCTGCAGCGATCCAACGATCCGCCAGCTCCCAGCGCGTCAGCGGATCTGAGACGCGAAGCGGGCCGCCCGCGCCGTGGAACGCATCCGGACCCCGCTCCTGATCTTCGGCCTTTTTGAAATATGGCAACACGCTGTCCCAGTCCCAGCCGGTGCAGCCTCGTTGCCGCCACTCATCGTAGTCGGCCGGATTGCCCCGCATATAGACCATACCGTTGATCGAGCTGGTGCCGCCCAGCACCTTGCCGCGGGGCTGGTACAGCGGCCGGCCGCCCAGCTCTGGTTCCGGCTCGCTTTCATACATCCAGTTGACGCGCGGGTTGGCGAACAGCCGCGACGACGCCATCGGTACTTGGATCCATGGATTGCGATCTTTGTCACCGGCTTCCAACAATAGCACCCGGTAGCGTCCCGACTCGCTGAGCCGCGCCGCGACGACGCAGCCCGCCGATCCGGCGCCGGTCACGATGTAGTCGAAGGTGTCGTCTCCGTCGTCATCGAGCATTGCCATTACGCGGCCGCGCCGAACTCCGTCGACTGCGGAAACAGCAGCTCTTCATAGACTTCGATGGTGCGAGAGCACATCGTCTCGCGGCGGAAATGAGCGGCAACATGCGCAACGGCGCGCCCGGCTAAGGCCCCGCGCTCGCTTGCGCCGAGTGAAAGCGCCTTGCCGATCGCCGCGGCGAGCGCCAGGGGATCGGATGCCGGCACGAGCCATCCAGTGTCACCGGGGATGATCGTCTCGCGCGCGCCGCCATGATCGGTGGCGACGACCGGGCGCCCCATCGCCTGGGCTTCGACGATGATGCGGCCGAACCCTTCGGGGTCGCTCGAGGCCGAGACGACGACGTCGGCCAGCATGTACACGGCCGGCATGTCCCGGCAGTCCTCGACGATGCGAAAGACGCCGGCGAGCCCTCGGCCCTCGATCGCCGCCTCAAGCTCGCGACGAAAACCGCGACGCTGCTCGGAGCCGACGAGAATACAGCATATCTCCCGCCGGCCGAGGGCTGCGATCGCGGCGATGAAATCGAGGCCGCCCTTCCATCGTGTCAGCCGGCCGGGAAGCATCACTACGGGCGCCCCGTCGGGCAGCCGCCACTGGCGGGCGAGGTTGGCAATGCGCGCCGCACCGACCCGGGCGGGGTTGAAGATCTCGAGATCGACGCCGCGCGGGATGATGCGCAACCGGTCGGGGCCGATGCCATAGACGCTCGCGGCATGGTCAGCGACGAAGCGCGAAATCGCGATGATCCGTTCGCCGCGCGCCATGACGGAATTATACCGGCGCTTGAGCGCGGCACGCGCGTCATAAGCATTATGGAAGGTGGTGACAAAATGCGCCCCGGTGGCGCGCGCTGCCGACCAGGCGCTCCACGCCGGGGCCCGGCTGCGGGCGTGAACAATGTCGATGCCGAGTTGCGGGATCAGCCCCACCAAGGCATGGGCGTTGCGGCGCATGATCAGAGGGTTTTTCGCGGCGAGCGGCAGGGTCAGGTGGCGGGCTCCGGCTCGCGCCACGTCGCGCTCCAATGGCCCACCGCTCGACGCGACATAAGAGATCCACCCGGCGGCCGCCAGCGCTCCCGCCAATTCGACGGTGCCGCGCTCGGCCCCACCGGAGACAAGGCTTGGCAGGATCTGCAGCACCGCCGGTGGGCGGCCGGTGGAGGAAGCCGCTAGGATGCTATTCTCGGCGCTCATTCCACTGTGCCGCCAGACCCTCCGATGAGTGCGCCCGACATACTAACACGCCATAGTGGTGCGACAATCGCCTACCGCCGGGTTGCCGGATCTGTCCCGGGCGTCATGTTCCTCGGCGGATTCCGATCCAACATGACCGGCACCAAGGCCCTGTATTTGGATGATTATTGCCGCCGCCGCGGCAGGGCCTTTGTGCGCTTTGATTATTTCGGCCACGGCGCGTCGAGCGGCGATGTTGCAACCGGCACGATCGGCGGTTGGGCCGAAGACGCAATTGCGGTTCTCGATTCGGTGGCCGAAGGCCGCCAGATCCTGATCGGATCCAGCATGGGCGGATGGCTCATGCTGCTCTTGGCGCTGGCCCGACCGGAGCGCGTCCATGCCCTCGTCGGCATCGCCGCAGCCCCCGATTTCACCGAAGATCTTGTCTGGCCGAGGCTCGATCTGCGGCAGCAGCAGGAGCTGCGCGATGCCGGCGCGGTTACCGTGCCCTCCGAATACGACCCGTCCGGCTACGCCTATCGGCTGGGCCTGTTCGAGGAGGCCAAGCGCCATCTCGTGATGCGCCGGGAGATCGCGCTCGACTGCCCCGTGCGTCTTCTGCACGGCCAGCGCGACGCCTCCGTGCCGTGGCAGACTAGCGTCGCCTTGGCCGAACGCTTCAGCAGCGGCGACGTCGTGGTCACCCTGGTCAAGGGCGGCGACCACCGGCTTTCGCGGGAAGCCGATCTCGAACGGCTCGGCCGAACTTTGGACGAGCTCACAAGCGATTGAAGAGCCGGTATCGCTCAGCCTCCGAAGGCCCCGAATTCGAGCCTCTCGCCGGTCAAAAAGGTGGCGTAGAAATAGAGCTCGGCATCGAGCGCCCGCTTGATGTTGTCGGCACGGCGGAAGCCGTGTTGCTCGCCATCGAACAGAAGATAGAGAAACGGGATGTGCCGCTGGCGTAGCGTCTCGACCATCGCCTCGGCCTGTTGCGGCGGAACGACCTGATCCTCAGCCCCCTGAAAGAACGCAACGGGCACCGACAATCGTTGCGCGCTGTGCAACGGGGATCGGTCGATATAAAGGTCTTTGCGCGCGGGGTAAGGCCCAATCAGGCCGTCGAGGTATCGCGACTTGAATTTGTGCGTGTCTTTTGCCAGCGCCTCGAGATCGCTGACGCCGTAATAGCTGGCGCCGGTCTGGAACTCGCTGCGAAAAGTCAACACGGCGAGCGTCGTGTAGCCGCCGGCGCTGGCGCCGCTGATCGCCCACCGCTCCCGATCGGCGCGCCCAGTTTCCGCGAGGAACCGGGCGCCGTTTACGCAATCGGCGACATCGACGATTCCCCAACTGCCTTGCAGCCGGAGGCGGTATTCGCGGCCATAGCCGGTGCTGCCGCCGTAATTGACGGCGAGAACCGCAAAGCCGCGGCTGGTCCAATACTGCGTCCCCCAACTGAGGGTAGCGGAAGCTGCGGCGGTCGGGCCGCCATGGCAATGCACGATTAGCGGCGGGAGATCGCCGGCCGGAGGCGCGAAATCCGCGTTTTGCGGTGGGTAGAACAAGCCGTGGGCCTGCAAACCACCATCGGTATCAAACGTCACCGGCTCCGGCACCGAAAAATACCGGCGGTAAGCTTCGACATCCTGGTTGGTCGAGCGCTTTAGGCTGATCGCCCGGCCCGAGGCGAGGTCCAATTCGACGATGGCCGGCGCGACTGTTGGCGAACCGCCACGAAAATAGACCCGGCCCTCGCTCGCGCGGAGAGACGAAATGTCTTCGTAAGCTGTGGCGATCGGACTTGCCTGCAGCCAGGCTGGGTCGACCATGCCGATCCGGCTAATCCCATTTTGGACATAGCTGCAAACGAGCTCGTTTGCCGAAGCGAAGGCAAAGGCGGACATGCGAAACTGCCACTGCGCTCTGCCGAATTCCGCCGTCAGCGGATAGACCGGCTCGACCGCGGCGGATGCCTCCAGCGCATCGCCGCGGGCGCGAAACAGGTTCCACCACCTTCCGCTGAGCGTGGGCTGGGCGCGATCGGAAACAAAATAAAGCGCCCCGTCCGGCGACCATTCGGGTTGGAAGATCGACTCGTCGTCGGCGCCGGCGACTTGCCGTTTGCGGCCGAGCGAGCCGTCGCCAGCCACTTCGGCGACCCACAGTTCACAGCCGATCCAAGGCATGTTCGGATGGCTCCATTCGAGCCAGGCGAGCCTGCGGCCGTCCGGACTGAGGCGTGGCGCGGCATAAAAGTCGCGTCCGGATTGCAGCTCTCGCTGGGGCCTCGCGGTATCGAGCGGAATTTCCACGATAGTGTTGACCGGTTCCGGCCCTGCTGCCGTATGGTCCTCGCGCACCCAGATCATCCGCCCGCGCTCGGCATCCATCACGCCGTCCGCATAACGCAGGCCTCTCGGCCGAGCGGGTTCGGGGGTGATCGCGGAGGGCGAAGCTCCTTGCTCTTGGCGATAAAGGCGCTGGTCCGCGTCGTTGCAGAAATAGACTACGCCGCCACTGACCAGATACGCGCCGCCGCCATACTCATGGACGCGCGTCCGCGCACTAAAAGCCCCTTGTCCACCGGCCGGCACCGGCGGGGTGACGTCGGCCAAGGAACCGTCTGCGGCGCGGTGAACGATCACCGATCGCCCACTCTCCTGCGGGCGCGATTCGATCCAGTATATCTCCGTCCCGTCGAGCAGGATTTCACCGAGACCAATCGTCGAGGCGACGATCAGGTCGGACGTGATCGGCGAGGACCAGGAACCGTAAGCCGCTATTTGTGGGTCTGGCATGACCACCTCTCCGCGACCGGCTGAAGGGCTAGCGCAAGCATCGCACATCCGAGCTTCACAAGCTTCACCCGTCGTGGCGGCGTGTTCTCCACGTCATAGTCACGCCGAGTCCGTTCAAAGCGCGGCCGCTCGATCTGCAGGCAAGGACCGGCCACTTCCGCCAATATCGGCACTCTCGTTCGCTCACACCGGCAGAGAGGCAGAAACAAGCTCGTGCTTGATCCCCACCAAACCATCTCGAGAACGGTATAAGCCGGGACGGCTGAAGTGATTTTGAAGGAGAACGAAAGTGATGAGGCGAATAATCGCACTTTACGTGATTGTCGTTGGGCTAGTGCCGACGCTCTCGGCCTGCACAAACCTGGCTGATGTGCTGTGTCGTCCAGCGGGTCATTGTCCAAATGCTCCCGATGGAGTTAATAAAGATCACTAGTTGGGAATCCTCACATGGAGAAGCAGACCGCGTCATGACCGACGGCAGGATTCCGGCGGCGGGAGACTAAAACTCGTAGGCGTCGATGATCATCGGCTCGTTGCGGGCTGCGGCGATCCATTCCTGCATTGCCGGCAGCGCCATGATCGTATCGCAGTAGGTGTCTGCTTCGCGCTCGAGCTCGATCTTATAAGTGCGGAAGCGGGTCACAATCGGAGCGTAGGTCGCATCGGCAATGCTGAAATGACCGAACAGGAAATTGCCTTTTCCCTCGCCAAAACGCTTGCGGCAATCGCGCCAGATCGACATCACCCGGTTGATTTCGGCCTGTGCCTCCGGGGTGACACCGCGATGCGGAAAGCTCGAGCGCACATTCATTGGCAGATGGCTGCGCAGCGCCGCAAAACCCGAATGTAATTCAGCGCACACCGAGCGGGCGACGGCGCGCGCGTCGGGATCGCGCGGCCAGAGCTGAAAGGTCGGAAACGATTCAGCCAGATATTCGCAGATCGCCAGGCTATCCCACACCACGAGCTCGCCGTGCCGCAACGCCGGGACGGTTCCGGATGGCGAGTACTTCATGATTGTCGCTTTGCTCGTCGGCTCGTAGAGCGGGATGACGATTTCGTCGAAGACGACCCCAGTCTGTTTCAGAACAAGCCACGGCCGCAGCGACCATGACGAGTAATTCTTGTTCCCGAGATAGATCGTGAAATCGGCCATGAGGCGCCCTGGCTCAGCTGACGGATGCTCACTCTGCCGGGAACCGAGTTGGCATGCAACGGATGGCTCGAGAACGCACCGCCGCAACCAGGTCCCATCGGGTCAGTGGGTTGAATTCCCACGAAACAACGCTTCCCTGTCAGGTGCCTGCTGGGGTCCGAGCTCGTGGGTGAGCGATAACTCTCCTGCGACCCTTGTATGAGAGCCCGTGCCACGCCTATGCTCGCCGCACGAACCACAACTCCACGGACATACTGACAGAGGTGGGCCATTTCCATGTCGACCGAAGCGCTGACTAATCAAATTTCATATCTTTACTTGGGTTTGGCCGGCGAAACCGGGCGCGGGCGGGTCGTGCACTCCGGTCTCTTCCGCATCATCGACGGCGGCGCCGAATGGGAGCGGCTGCAGCATGGCTTGCCCGAAGCGCCGGCGGTGCGCGCCCTGGCGGTGCACCCGCAAAACCCGGCGATCGTCTATGCCGGCACGCAATCCGGGCCTTATCGCAGCGCCGATCGCGGCGACCATTGGGAGAAGATCGACCTGCCCGACCACGGCCTGCCGGTTTGGTCGTTGCTGTTCCACCCGCACGATCCCGACGTGATGTTTGTCGGCTATGAGAACTGCGAGATCTACCGCAGCGACGATGCCGGCGAACGCTGGGCTCGGCTGCCGGTCAGCGTTCGCTTCCCGGAGATCACCACCGCGCCCGGCGCCAACCCGGCTAAGCGGGTGCTGATGATGGACGCCAGCGCCGGCGAGCCCGAATTGCTCTACGCCGCCATCGAGGTCGGCGGCACGATCCGTTCGACCGACGGCGGCGAGCACTGGGAGAATTTGAGCCACGGCCAATACCTCAACGACGACGCCGTCGACATGCACGGCGTGCTGGCGAGCCGCTGGCGCCCCGGCACGGTCTACGGCATCGGCCGGGCCGGCATGTTTCACAGCGCCGACCGCGGCGATCATTGGCGGCACGTGCCGCTGGACCCGCTCAACGCTAAGGGGCAGATCTACTGCCGCGACATCCGCGAGGTGCCGGGCAATCCGCGGAAGCTGTGGGTGGCGGCAGGCGGCGGTTTCCAGAGCGATGTCGGAGTGCTGCTGAACAGCTCTGACGGCGGCGACAGCTGGGCCCGGGTCGATATCGGCCGGCGGCCGGAACACACGATGTTCGCCCTCGCCTTCGACGAGCGCCGGCCGGCTCGCATGTCTTGCGCCACCAACGGCGGCGAAGTCTTCAGCAGCCTCGACGGCGGTGAGAGCTGGACCGCCCACCCCCGGCCGCCGGAAGGCACCCAGATCTACGCCTTGGCACGCGGCTGAACGCCGCGCGGCCCGGCGCTCGGTAAGCCCGGGCATGGATTTTCGGATCACCGACGAGCAGCAGCGTTTGCAGCAGCGCTGCCGCGAGCTTGCCGTCGAATTCTCCGCCCGATCGGCCGCTCACGACCGCGATGCGACGCATCCGACCGAAAATTATCAGCGGCTTCGCGAAGAGGGGTTTTGCCGGCTGAGCATCCCCGAGGAGTGGGGCGGAGCCGGCTTCGGCTTTCTCGGCCATAGCCGATCCAGCCACCTCAGGCGGATTTCTGCTTATGGAGCATGGGCATCTTCGAGCTGAACCTCGATCCCATTGAGATACTTCCGCCTCTCCGACCTCGTTGAGCCGGTGCCGACCGCAGGGCGATGCCTGATTAATCGCCGGGGTGATCGCGACAATTTGAACGCCTCGGCTCGAGTCGCGAAGCCTTATGGAAATTCAGCTGGGTTCGGCCGGCCGGTGAAACTAACTCACTGACTCTGCTTCCTTAGTGGCTGAAGATCGACAATCTGCGAAGTCTGGTTCTTCAAATATGTGTCGTAATGTTGCTCAGCCCGGAAAGCCAGATTTTGGTAGACGTCAGCTATTCGGAACATGCCAATTCGATTCGCGGATCATCGCTCAAGGCGCCCGTCACATTCAGATCGGTCGCCGCCGTCCTCCATTTTGGCGCCTCGGTCGATAACGCAGTCATCTGGCGGTCAATCAGGGCAGCCGCCTTCTGGATAAGTTGCGCGGCACTGGCAAAGCTGCTCGCGGCTGACTCCCGATCGACTGCGCAGCGTGCGCCGAGCAGCTCTTCGTAGAGCTCGACGAACCCCATATCGGCGGCGAGAGTGGCATTTTCTTGCTCTGACGATTTCTCCGGAACCATCACAAACCGCTAAAATCCTAGCCATTCGCCGTCAATCGAGCGTCCGTCGTGGAAAGCGCATATCTCGTCGAAATTCGCCGAGCGATCCTGTTCGGTCAGCGAAACGGGGGTAATCGGCCTTCGATGTCTGTCGGCCATGAAAGGGCGATTCCGGAGATCCGGCTGACCCCGGGTAGACCAGCGAGAATCGCCCAAAGCTCTTTTATCCGCTACCCTCCCGGTCCCACGAGATCAGGCGCGCTGACTCAATGTCGCAGTGACGCAATATTATCATGAAAGCGTGCGTAACAATTATCTGGTGCTTGCCTCAGCGGCGGCGAACGCCGCCGACGTCCCCGCATGCAATGCGGCTAACCCCTGCGACATGATGGTCGATAAATTTACAAAGTGGTGCGGTATTCGACGGGAATTCATCAGACCACTGTCCCGGCATTCTGCGGGCAACAACGGTGGACCCCCTTCTCGCTGGCTTCGTCGAAAACTCGGCGGGCCGCTGCTGTGACGTCGGCGGAATATCTGATAATGTCCCATTGGGGATGACGTCCGGAAACTTGTGCTTTTCGTGAGCCGCATGCGTAGACGGCCGTTAACGCTACCTTGAATGCGGAGTTGCAATGGAAGACTTGGCAGCCCAGGAATATATACGGCAACGGATACAACCGAGACCTGGGGATCAATTTTATTTACATCTTTCGGACTTGATGCTGGCGGTGAGAGACTTTATCCCCGCTCATTCCGCTCGGGTGCTTGATTTTGGTTGTGGAGGGTCCCCCTACCGCCCCTTCTTCGAGCCTTGTACTTATCATCGCGCGGACTTGGCAGGAGTCGATGCTTTGGACTTCGAGTACGGTGCGGATTCGCGCCTGCCCGCCGAGGTGTCGGACTACGATTGCGTCCTATCGTCCCAGGTGTTGGAACACGTTTGTTCTCCTTTGGCATATCTTTCAGAATGCTATCGCGTCTTGAGACCGGGAGGGCATCTGATCTTGTCAACGCATGGTTTATATGAAGACCATGGCTGTCCCGACGATTATTGGAGATGGACAGTGTTTGGTTTACGGCGCCTGCTAGAAGAGGCTGGATTTACTATTGAGAAGATGAGGAAGCTGACTACCGGGCCACGAGCGGCGGTGTTCTTTGCTGAGCGCGAACTCCACCGGTTGAAATTTACCCGGGGTGGATTGTATGGCCAAATGCTCCGGTACGGGATGCAGAGTGTCCGGCTGACGGGTGCCCGGCGCCGACACAAAGCATGTGATGCGAACTTTCCCCACCACCGTGTTGTTGGGGCGGATGAAAGCGGCCATGACATGTATATCGCCATCGCATTGATCGCACGTCGATGAATTCAGGTGCACGGTCTATCGAGAGCGCTGGTAACGCCGCGCGGGTCGAATGACAATGGCGACCGAGGGCGGCATAGCTTCGGTAAAGTCGCTGGCGGCGCGCGGGCTCAATCGTGTCTTGCGCTGTGCCGGGGTAGAGATCAACCGAATCGGGACACGATGGGCGGCAGAAGGGCCCGGATTCGCCGAAATTGAGCCATGGGTTGCGCAAATAATCGAAAAGGTCGCTCCCTTCACAATGACGAGCCACGAGCGGATTGCGGCGCTTTGCCACGCGGTGGACTACGTCACGAAGCATAACATTCCGGGTGACATCGTCGAGTGTGGTGTTTGGCGAGGCGGCAGCATGATGGCCGCGGCGCTCACATTGCTCGGCGCTAATGATGTTGCACGAAGTCTCTATCTTTTCGATACCTTTGAGGGCATGCCTCCACCGACCGAGGTCGACCGCGCCGCGAGTTCAGGCAAATCTGCCGCCTTATTGCTCGAGGAAGCCGACGAATCGTCCCTGATTTGGGCCCACGCACCACTGGATGATGTGCGCGCCAACCTAGCATCGACAAATTATCCGGCGGACCGCATACGCTTCATCAGAGGGCGGGTGGAGGACACGATACCGAGGGAGGCCCCTCAGAAAATTGTCCTTCTCAGACTGGATACCGACTGGTACGCCTCGACAAGGCACGAGCTGATCCACCTTTATCCGAAACTCTCGGTCGGAGGTGTTCTGGTCGTTGACGACTATGGCCACTGGGAGGGCGCGCGGCAAGCGGTTGACGAATACATCAATGACAACCGTCTCCCGATCCTGCTGCAACGCATAGACTACACGGGAAGAATCGCGGTGAAGACCGGGCCAGTGTGAGATACAGATATTGCTTGGCATCGACGCACAAGTGTCGTACCGTATGTTGTAGGGAGGATTGCGGAGTTCACATTATACGGGGAAATCGATGGAAATAACGTGGACCATGGAGCGCGTCGAGCTCTTGCATCGCCGGTTTGCGGAGAGGTTCGCGACCTCGGATATCGGCCACCCCATTGGGCTGACCAAAATACGACCATCGACAGGCTGCACCGCAACCGGATGACCCGGCGCGACACCGGGCGAAAATTCTTACCACAGCGCAATTTCTTCGAATTCAACGAGCCGCGCTGCCCGTTGCCGCACGGCCGTACCGCTCGGAAAATATTGCCGGTGCCCAAAAGAATTGTGTTCCTTTCTACGCAGGAGGGCGCCCCTTGGGGCGGCTCTGAGGAGCTTTGGTCGCAAACCGCGCTGAGGCTTGCGGCCGAGGGTTTTCCAGTCTCTGCAAGTGTCCGCGAATGGTCGCCGCATCACCAGCGCGTGCGGCATCTGATGGAGCACGGGGTGGAGGTGAGGTTTTGGCCGGCGCGACATCCGCTTTGGAAACATGCACTGCGTAGGCTAATGGCCCCGCGCAAGAGCCAAATCGGTCTGGGGCTTCAAAATTGCGTCGCCGATCGGCCGCCCGGGCTCGTTGTCCTCTCGGACGGAGCTGCCTTCCCCCCCATAGATCTGCTCGAGCTGTGCATTACCAAAGGATGGCCGTTTGTCACCATCGGGCAGGCCAATAGCGAGGAATACTGGCCTCCCGATGAATCCGCCGAACGGTACCGCTCAGTATTGCCCGCCGCGCGACGGTGCTATTTTGTCTCGAAGGCCAACCGCTCGCTCGCGGAAAAGCAGATCGGCAGCCAACTTTCGAACGCAGAGATTGTCTGGAACCCTTATAACGTCGATTTTGACGCATCAATCGCTTGGCCTCGCCTGGAGCCAAATGACGAGCTCCGGCTTGCCTGTGTGGCGAGGTTGCATCCCCCGTCAAAGGGCCAGGATATCCTATTTGAGGCGCTGGCCGCGGCCCCATGGGCTGATCGGCAATGGCGATTGCATTTGTACGGCGAAGGAGCGATGCGACAGACCCTCGTACGGCTGGCTCAGCGACTTGGGCTTGGCGATCGTGTCGTGTTTGCTGGGCATGTGGACGTCAAAGAGATTTGGCAATCGAACCATATTTTGGTGATGCCATCCCGGTATGAGGGTTTACCGTTGGCGATCGTCGAAGCCATGTTGTGCGGGCGACCGGTGGTTGCAACCGACGTGGCTGGTCACTCGGAAATCATCGAGGACGGTGTCACCGGCTTTTTGGCTGATGCGCCGACTGTCGACAGTGTGGCCAAGGCACTCGAGCGCCTTTGGGCCAGGAGGGACGATGCCGAGCAGATCGGCGCGGCAGCCGCTCAGCGGATACGTCAACTCGTCCCGTCTGATCCCGCTCGGATCTTCGCCAATAAGATCAAGGAGATCCTGGCCCACGCCACGACGGTCTGATTATCGGGATCCTCTTCCCGATACCCGGTTCTGCATTGTCGCGATCGCGGCGGCCACGCTGTCGGGCGTGATCCGCGACAAACAGGCGATGCGTCCGGCGCACGCGGCAAAGCGCTCGGCGAACCAGCACGGTTCGCAGGCCAATCCCGTCCGCAGCACCTTCACATTCGGCGGAAATCGGCCGAGTGCAACGTCCGAAGTAGGACCGAAGAGCAAAATTGTCGGCGTCCCGACCGCACCCGCAATGTGGCCGAGACCGCTGTCATTGGCGACCACGGCGCCCGCCGCAGCCAATACACCCGCCGCTTCGCGCAATGATAATCGTCCAACCAGAGACCGGGCATGCCCGGGGAAGGTCATCGCCATACCGTCGAATTGGTGCAGATCGCCGGGTGTGCCGACAACGACCACATCCTCGAACATCTCGGCGAGGCCGGAGAAGTGAGGCCACCGCTTCGCTGCCATCTCGCCGGTCTTGCAGCCGGGGGCCAGCACTAGCGTCTCGCCGGTCACGCTGTGCTGGTTGTCAGGGGCAGCGGGCACAAAGTAGTAAGGCGGTTCCGCAAGATCGCAGCCCAGAGCGCGGCCGAATTCGAGATAAAAGGCCTGTTCGTCACGATAGAACAACGTATCGGCCGGCCGCGCCATGCAGTTGACGACGCCGCGGTAGCGTGCCGCATAGCGGGCCCAATAAAATGGCGGAATCGCTGGAATGACGACGTCATAGCATCGGTCCCGACATTCGCCTGTCATCCGGTCGAACACGGTGCGCAGCGCGCTCCATCCCTGAAACAAGCTCGCCGTCTCGCCGTAATCGCCCTCGACCAGCAGGTCGATCGTGTGGCCTCGCCTGCTGAGCGCCAGCAATAACGGGGTGGCCAGCACGATGTTGCCAATACCGGAGGTTAGGTGCAGGAGCACGGTATTGCTCTGCTCGTACCTGACTGGCTCACGCTGCATTGCCGACGCGCCGTCGCTTGCCCGTCGATCACCCGGCGCGTTGCCGGACCATGCTACGGTAAGGCATGCCAATAGCGCTCCTGGGGCAGTACAAATCGCTCATCGAACAGATGCCAGTCGATCGGCTTGTCGCACAGCCAGGGCCTCGGGATCAGCATGCCGGATTTGTCATAACGCAGAATTGCATCCTTCCGCTCATCTAGCCGTTCCGCGAAAAAGCAGCCGAGGTCCCGTTCCCCGATCAAGTTCAGCTTGTGGGTCAGGAATAATTTTCGCTGCATAACCTCGCGAAAGCGATCGAGATCATGGTACTCGCCGGTTATGAACCGCACACGTCTGAGGATATTGCGCTTGGCGCTGCCGAGGACCGAGTGTTCACAGCCTTCGCAATCAATCTTGAGAACGTCGATTTCATCAAATCCCTCGCGTTTCATCACTTCTTCGAGGGTGATCGGCGTCACGGGATCCGCGATCTTACTGTAACATTCCGCGCTTCCGTTCCGCTCGTCGGCTTCCGGTACAACCATCGAGCCGCCGACCCAGCCGGGCCCCGCCTCCGGTCGCGCCTTCAAGACGGCGAGCTTAGCCGGCCTGCGGCGGCGTTTTTTGCCGAAGTCGTCAAAGTAGCGATGCTGCGCCGTCACCGCCTGGTTATAAACGGTAATGCCGGCAATCGCTTTCGTCCGCTCCCTTATCACCTCGAAATACTCGGTGACGGGTTCGAACGCGACGATCTTCGTACTTGGAAAATATTCCCGGATTAAAAGCGTAATGTCACCGATATTGGCTCCAATGTCGACGACGGCCTCTATATCCTTTGCCTGCGTCATTGCGATGAAGTTTTTGATCGTTGAAAATTTATAGCAAGCGTTACCTTCCATTTCGGCTCCAGGAAAAGTAGGCGGCAGGGATCATTACTGATTGGCACCGGGGGAAAACACATAGACGGTCCATCCCATCCTGAGCGGAAGAGGCTGCTTCTGACATTCGCTTTCGAACCGCCGGTGGATAAAATCCTGTCGCCAACCGGCCTCCTCGAAGCGCTCGCGCCACCAGCCGCGCGGCCGCATTGTGATGTGCGACAGGTCGCGGTCCTCGCTATGGGGGTCGTCCGACAAGGATGGATCAGACGTCGGGATCGTCGCGAAGAACGCTTGCCGCGCCCAAGCCCGCGCCCGCGGCAAGACCAGGCGAACCTGCTCCTCGGTCAGGCTCTCGAGGATCGACATCGCGACGACAACGTCGAACTGCCGGTCATCGCTCGCGCTCGCGACATCGGCAAGCTGTACGGAAGGGCTTGGCCGCCGCGTCGGCCTGGCTGATCGCCCACGGGCTGTGATCGACGCCCCACGCCTCCAATCGCCGGTCGCGCAATGCCCGCACCAGGAAGCCCTTGGCGCAACCGATGTCAAGGAAGGTCCGCGCTTCCGGAAACATGTCGGCGAGATACTCTGCCGCGCTTTCGAAAACGCCCTTGAACAGCGGCCAGCTGTATCCTCGTTCCCAATTGCTCTTGACCCCGTGCTCGAAATAGTCGGCGTCATACCAGTCGCCGCAGATCGGCAGTGCAGCCGGCCGCAGGCGATCGATCTGCTGCAGGCGGATGGCCGACAGCTTTTTCGGGTTGGACTGTTTTAGCAGAGCGAGCAGCCTTTCCTTCGCTGCTGCGCCGATCCGCTCGAGAGAGAAGTTGGCGCTCAATAGCCGGCCCGCTTCGGCTGCCCCGGCGCGCGCCGCGTCACGGTGCTCGTAGATCCATTTGAAGCCCTCGCCGGCGTGACCGACATCGGGTTCCGCCCAGCTCATCCCGGAATGGTAGTAGAGATAGCGCTGGCGCACCGGTGTCCGGCTGTTGCGCACCAGCCAATGACGTTGCCGGTCGAGGTAGTCCAGCGGCCCGGCATAGGCGGTGGCGACCACCGGCTTGCCCCGGCATGCCGCCTCGAAAAGCGGATACCCCCAACCCTCGCCCTTGTGCAGCGAAACATAGCAGTCGCCGCGGTCATGTAGTGCCGCAAGCCGCGCCTCGCTCCATGCTTCGCAGCACAGCATGACGCGCCCGCGCGAGCCCGAAGCGCCGCGGATTCGGTCCAATGTGTGCGCCGCTGCGGCGTGGGCGCCGGAGTTGGCCTTCAAGATCAGCACGGCATCGCTTTCTTGCGGGAAGCTGCGCAGAAAGGCCTCGATGACGCCGTCCGGGTTCTTGCGCTCCTGCCATTCGAAGACGCTGTAAAAAACAAAGTCGCTTGCGGTGACGCCAAAATCCTCCTCTTCGCGCGCTGCTCGGAGGGCCCCGTCAGTCACGCCGATACGGCGCCGGGTGCGGCAGACGGAAGGCTGGCCTGCCAAGCCCGCGGCCGAACACCTCGACATTGAAGTCGCAGGGTAGCCAGACATCGACAGCATGCATCAGCGGGTTGCGCCACTGCTGCGGCATCGTATCCGTTTCCCACACCGTCATTGCGATTACGTTGCGCAGCGGATAAGCGGTGCGCGCCCAGAACGGCGGAATGCCGTGGAACAGGTGAAAATCGGCCTGCGGATCAGTACCGAGCAAAGATCTGACCAACGGGTCCTCGACGTGCCGTGAACCCGAGCCGGTATTGACGACTGACACTTTGACCCCGGCAGCATCCAAAGCACGGATATAGAGCCGCGCCGCTTGGCCGTAACCGCTCGCGTCCGACACCTCGCCATAGTAGTTGAGCCTGACCGCTTCGCTGGCCGAGGCCCGCACTTGCGGCGGCGCGCTACGGTGCAGCCGCGGCAGCGTTTCGTCGATGCGGGCAATGACCTCGTCGGGCGTCAGCATCTTCAGGCACTCGAGGTGATGTTCACAGTCCCGCCTGCCCCAGGCTTGCCGTCGGCAAGCGGCTTCGCAGGGCAGTCCCTTGGTAACCGGTATCATCCAGCGTGAGGGTATCGTCTCGCGCTGCGGATTGGTGATGCCGAAAATGCCAAAGGTCGGCACCCCAAGCGCCACGCCCAAATGCATGATGCCGGAATCGTTCGAGACCAGCGCGGCGCACTGGCCGATCAGCGCCGCCGTATCGCCGAGGCTCAGTCGGCCGACAAAGTTTCGCGCGTGGTCGGGCCAGTCGAATGCCTCGCCGAAATAGGTTGCGCCATTGTCGAGATCGCCTGCGGTGCCGATGATCGCAACCTGCGGCAGCCGCCGAGCGAGCTCGTCGAAGCCGTGCCATTTCTTCCACGGCCAGTCGGGCTTGCAGCCGGGATGCAAAGCGATCGTCCCGGCCGGCAGGTCGAAATTGCGACCCGAGCCGATGGCGAAGGGTTCCGGCAGCGTTCCCTGCCAACCGAGCCTGCGAGCGATGTCGTCGACCGATGCGATATCCCCGAACGTCAGCCAGTCGTTGCGCGAAAATGAGTATTGCCGCTGCGCCTTGACCCAACGCGCCAGCGGCGCGCTCCAGGTCGTAAAGGTGGCGAGAGCGTATTGCGCCTCCGCCAGCTCGGGCACCGGCAGCGCCCCGCGGTTTTGTACGATGCCCGAGTAATGGACGACCCGCCGCAGCTCGGGGGCGCCGCGAAACAACTCGATCGCCGCGGGATCATCCGGCGCAAGCAACAGATCGACGTCATGGCCGAGCCGATGAAGCACTCGGATCAATGGCGTGACCCGCAGCATGTCGCCGATTCCGGCGGCGGCCGTCACCAGGGCCGCCGGCCGATGCGGCGAAACCGGCGGCCTCTCGCTAATCCAGTTCGGATCCGCATCGTCGCCCCAGTCCTGCCCCATCGCCGCTTTGATGATCTCGAGCGGGCGCGGCTGCCAGCGGGCGTCACGGGTATGCTTCGGGCTG
Source organism: uncultured Alphaproteobacteria bacterium (assembly GCA_963698995.1). Lineage (GTDB taxonomy): Bacteria > Pseudomonadota > Alphaproteobacteria > ATCC43930 > CGMCC-115725 > AP-15. The sequence goes on from CAVOTD010000070.1 coordinate 38,168, forward strand.
GTGTTGGCGCTGTGGATCACCCCTACAAAGATGCGGTTGTCTGCCAGCGCAGTGATCCGCGCATCCCGCGCATTGAACACAAAGCGGGTGTCCTCGCCGATGTTGATCTCGGGAAAGGGGCTTCTGCGCCATAGCGCTTTGCGATAGCAAAACGTGGCACCATAGACCCAGGGTCCAGATTCCGGCGGAAACACATACTCGAAGGCGCTCCGCGCCGCGGCGTCGAGGAACAACACACGATCGAGCCCGTTGAGATCGGCGTTGTCGGCGATGAGGGCGTCGATTTGACGGCGCAAGCGCTGTGGCGCATACCAGTCGTCGTCGTCCCAGTGCGCGATGATGTCGCCCCGCGCCTCCTCACAGGCGCGGTTCCGCTTGACGCCGATCGGCTCCCGCCGGTGATTGTGGAAATAGCGGATCTGCGGATCGCTGGGCACTAAGTCGGCGACCCCATCATCGCCGTCATCGAGGATCACTAATTCCTTTTCCGGATAGTCCTGCGCCAGGAACAATCCGATCGCCTCCGGTACGAAGCGCCGGCGATTCGCGGTTGGCATGATGCACGACACGAGGGGCACCGGGTTACTTTCTGTGCCGCCGCTACGCCGCGGAAATGTCAGCCGTAAACTCGCTTATGCACATGCACAGCACGACACCACGGTCGACAAAGGGCGGTAATTTGCGGACCTCATTGATCACGCGGTGACCTCGAGTCGGAGGGTGTTGGAGCGCAGCTCGCCGATCTGCCAGTGAATTCGGTGGGGGCCGGGTTCGACAAATCGATATGAGGTGATGTCGTAATTGTAATCCACATCCGGACTGTCCAGTACAAGCCCATCATAAATTTGTTCAGGAGCCGCTCTTGGCGTTACCAGTTTATCGTCAACGTATTCACCGTAGATCGGCTTCGGTCCCATCACAAATATCTTGTGACCCGGTTCTGCCACCTCCATTACATGAATGACGCGGACTTCTTCGTTGACCTTATAACGACGCTTTTTGGTAAGAATCGTTAGCCTTTTGCCCCCAACCACTTTACCTTTTTCTTTGGTCTCCGGATAACGTTTAGCAACTTCGATGTCTTCGGCCAAGGCCTCAACGATTTCAGTTCCTTTTCGCATATAAAGGCCAGGAAAATGCTTTAAGTATTCGGGGATACGATCGGTGTTTTGTGTTTCTTTTGCTTCGTCCGTCATGATCACGCCCCTTGCAATCTTCGCTTAATAGAAGGCGTCAAACCGCCTGTGCGCCGCTCGTCACGGTGCCCGCGCCTGCGTCGGAGGCAAACCCGTTGGCCGTCGTCGAGGTTCCGGCCTTGGTTGTGGTTATGGCCAGAGCACCGGGACTGGGTACCGTAACGTTGCGAGTCAACCTGAAACCCGAGTTCTTTGCCGGAATGTCGACGGCGCCGGTTCGATCATCCTTGAAGATGAAGGTTTGCTCGGCGACGATCGTCCCGACACCGGTCAAGAGACCGACAGGGGCGGCATGATGATCGACCAGCGGCGGGCTGTCCGCTGCCCGGTAGCCGGAGTTATTTCCGGTCACACCGGCAAAGCAGCCGGTGCCCGTGCCATATTGCACCTGCTCGGAACGCTGCGCCTTGTCAAGATCGGCGACAATCCCGGAATCTGATTCCCAATTGTTGTTCACGTCTATTCCACGTTCCGGGCCAGTAACCAGCGCATTCAGTGTGACAGACCAGTTCTGTGGTATCGCGGCTACCGAAAACCCGGCGCTCGCGGCCAATCTCGTCCCGCCCTGACTGGCGACCAGTGTGAGGTTCCCCGCACTGCCGACGTCGGTCTGATCGACGCCCTTCAATTGCACGGTTGCACTCGCACCCAGATCGACCGTAGCAGACCCGTTGATGGTTGCGGTACCATTGCCGCCTCCAGCGCCTTCGATGGATAGGGTTATATCCCGCATTGGTATCGTCAAGCCGGTGATACCGACCGCAACTGGCGTATTAACTCGCGGGGGAATTCTGTCCGCCATCGCGGCTGGAGTTGAGCTGTTTCGTATGTGAGTCGGGAGTGTTACTGAGGGGCCCGTTGAAATTGGCGGAGGCGGCAGTACTTGCTGGGGCACCGCTTGCACGGGCATTACATCGGGCGAACCGGTATCCGACCCGGTGTCTTGATCGGCTAGGGCAGTGGCGTCGCCTTCCGTTGGCTCCTCCATGTCGCGGACACCAGGCACCACCGCCTGCTTTCGGTCGGAGAATGCGCCGACCTGGCTCGAATAGACCGGTATCCGACTGAAATCGTGGGCAGCGGGCGGCGACAGGTTGATGTCGCGCCGTTGCGGCAGGTGTGCGCCACCCGACATCGCCGAATGGGCAAAACTGGTCCGCTGATTTACCCGCGGCATTGGCATGAAACTGCGCATGGTCAATCCCTTCCCGGTGGCGTTCCGGTCTTGACGGTCGGCGGCAACTCCGCCCTCATGCCCACCCCTCGCGCTCGGCCGCGGTCAGCGGACGCTCCATCTTGGCGTACTCGCTACGGGCGGCGGCGAGCAGGTGATCCATCCGCACCGGCTCGTCGGCGTCCGCGGCGATGAAAGCGGCGTTCATCGCGATGTTCCGGATATTGCCGCCGGCGATCCGCAACTGGGCGAGCTTGGCGTGATCCAAACCCTGGGTGGGTGTCGCCGGCGGAAAGACCCGCTGCCAGATGGCCGTTCTCTGCGGTGCATCCGGGAACGGGAACTGCACGACAAAGCGCAAGCGGCGCAAAAAGGCCGGGTCGAGCGCCGAGCGCTGATTGGTCGTCAGAATGGCCAGGCCGCGATACGCTTCCATCCGCTGCAGCAGATAGCTGACCTCGATGTTGGCATAGCGGTCGTGACTATCCTTGACCTCGCTGCGCTTGCCGAACAGGGCATCGGCTTCGTCGAACAACAGGATGGCGCCGCTCTCCTCGGCTGCGTCGAAGACCCGCCGCAGGTTCTTTTCGGTTTCCCCGATATACTTGCTGACGACCGATGAAAGATCGATTCGATAAAGGTCGAGGTGCAGCTCATTGGCGAGCACCTCCGCAGCCATCGTCTTGCCGGTCCCGCTCGGCCCGGCGAACAAGGCGCTGATGCCGAGTCCGCGCGAACTCTTGGCGGCGAAACCCCAGTGGTCGTAGACCGTGACGCGCCGCCGAAGCTGAACCGCAATCGCCCGAAGGATCTCGGCTTCGGCTTCCGGCAACACCAAATCTTCCCAGGTACTCGCGGCTTGGACATGTTGCGCCAATACGTCGAGCCGTGCGCGCAGCCGCGCGCGGCACAGTTCCCACAGGGCTGAGAGTTTCTGCTCGGCGCCGAACGAGGCACCGGCGGACACTTCGGCAGCGATCGAGCGGATGCTCGCCATGGTCATATTGAACTGCGCACAAACCGCGTCGATCGTTGCCGCTTTGCTATCGGCAATGCCGTTCGCTCCGCCGAGTTCCGCCCGCCAAGCCTCCCGCTGCTCGTGCCGCAGCGGATGGCCGACCTCAAAGGGGACCGAATGCCGTCTTGGAATCGGCCGGCGCTCGCTCTCGCACAACATTACCAGCCCGTCCAGCAGCTCGGCCAAGCGCCCAGCCGCCGGCAGCTGAGGGCGCGGCTCGATACCCGGTCCGGCGGCGTCGCCGCCGTCACATTCAATCAGCACGACGCCGATCTCGGCCAGCCGGACTTCGCGCTCGACCAGGCGCAGAAAGGCTTCCAGCTCATTAGCGCCGCTCGGGACGAGATCCGCGGCGATGACCGCGATGTGCAATCCGAGGGCCTCCGCCACAAAGGCCGCAATCGGGCGGCAATCTGCTGGATCGCCACATAGCTGCACGACCGGGGCGTCTCGCGGGGAAGGCGCTGCCGACCAGATTGCGACGACGCGCGCCGCGACCGCGGCATGCGACGGCGCGAGATCTGGGCCAGCCGGTTCGAGGGGCCTGACCAAGGCGGCAATCCGCGGGTCGAGATGCGAGATGCCGACGAGATAATGCAACACGCGCTCGTCGATTCGCAACGCCGCCGTGGTCAAGGTTGAACCGATCGCCGGCTCGATCAGCCGCCATCGCCGCAGCGGTGCATTGGGAGCGAGGGCACTCCAATGGGCGTTGGGAAGGGCCGCCAAAGCAAGGCTAAAGGTCGGATAGGGGCAAGACGGGTCGCCTTGCACGGCCGCGCAGAGCGGTGCCAATTCCCCGTCGAGCTCGACACCGGCGCAGAGCAGCAAAATGTCGCGTTCGAAGGGCGATAGCAGGAATGTGCTGATCAGCCGGTCGAGCGCCGGCGCGTCGCCTGCGGCAGCCTGTTCTCCCTCAACGCAGTGCCGTATGGCGTGCGCGGAAGATGACCGAGGAGGGGTCGCGGCGGCGCCGGCTTTGCGCTCGGCGTGGCAGCGCAGAGTGTGCTTCAGTTCCGCAAGCGCTTGCACGAGATAGATTTGGTTCTCCGCCGACCAATCGTTTCGTGGTGACGCGACCATCGCAGCCGGGCCTCGTCCTCAAACAGTGATGCTGGGCGCGACCGGCGCCCCGCTCGGGTCGAGATCGAGCGGGCTTTCGGCGCCGTCGATGCGGACACGCACGAGGTAATTCCCCGACGGCAGGCCCTGCAGTGCAAAAATCAGCGTATCGGTGGCGGTCTCGACGACCCCGGCATCGAACAGTCGAGCGGCCGTCGGTTGCGCCACCTGCAGCAGCTCGAGCAGCGCGCGCTGGCCTTTGGCAACGGTCGGGCTGACTTGCAGCATCAGGGCATTGCCCGGTGGCGAACCGACCCCGGTCTGCAGGCTGATCGCGTAGCCGGGCGGACTACCAGTTCTCTGAATCGTCGGATGGAGAACAAAGGTCGCCGGATCGGACTGAAAGCCCTGTGGGTGCGGTGCGGGAGGCGTGCCCAGCATCAGCGACTGGATTACCTGTACCGTCTGTACCCCCGCCGTCAGAAACGGCGGTAGCGCCACGATAATTTGCGTATCGCTGGCGACGATCGGGCTCTGCGCGATGCCGCCGATCAAGACTTGCGTTGATCCAATGGGAGGCGCCCCGCTGCCCGATTGGCTGAGCATAAGGTTGCGGCCGAGCAAAACGATCTCGCTGCCGGGGAGGATCAGTGAATTGCTCCCCTGGGCCGACAGGATCTGCGTGATCACCGGTTGACGGAACGGCAGGACGTAGAGGTTCGGCGCCAGCACCGGAAGCGGCGGCGGCGGGACTGGGTCATCGGTCTCGATCAGCACGACACTTCCGACATAGGCGGTCGACAACACATAATCGGTCTTGAGCAGGAAAGACCACAGCTTCGAGAGCTCCTCAAGCGAGAAGGCGACCGGCGTGAAGCGGACAAGCTCGGCTTGCTGATCGAGATCGGCGCCGTGCAGAAATGCCGTATTCTGTTGCACGCTGGCGATCATGCTGCGGGTCAGCGTCGGGTGCGCGTGCAGTTGACGAACCACGGCGCCCAACAGGCGCTGCTGCTCGAGGGTGGTGTCATCGCCGTAAAAGCTCAAGAGGTAGTAAAGATCGACCGCCGCCTGAGGTCGCTGCAACAACGTTCCGTCGGTTTTGCGGGTCGGCAGATCCGCGTTGCGCAGATAAGGGTTCGGCGCGATTTGATAAAGAAAGACGTTGACCCCTACCGTCGGCAGGCCGGCCTGCTGATCCGGCCGGGTGTTGGTGACATGCGGGCTCGACCCGAGATTGATGCCGGTCAACGCCGCTTGCAGCACCTGCACCAGGGTCTCGGTGACCGCAGCAATGGCAAGGGCGTTGCTCATCGAAGTTCTCGCGATCTCGGTCGGCGGTGGTCCATCGGCCCGGCTTTCACGGCACGATGGAATTGAACGGGACCCAGGTGTTGCCGATCGTTGTCGTGGGGTCGGAGCGCGCCAGCGTACCGAGGTTGGTCGGCCCCAGCAGCGCATTGCCGACAACCGTGAACAGCGCCACGACAGTGAGTGAATTCGGTATGATGTCCAAGCTCGGCCCATTGGTCACGACCGCGCCCGGGACCGCCGGCTGTCTTAATTCGTTGAAGATCAAGTTTGCCGAGACTACCGACCGCTGCTGATTATCGGGAACCACGATCAGCGTCGTCGGCGCCAGCGCATTCTGGCTCCGCAGCCGATTGTTTGAGACGGCCAGCGACGTCGTCGTATCGGCGTTGGGCGCAACTGCCCGGTTCGCCAAAACGACAAGCGACGAACTGCCTTGGCCGGACGGAGTGCCGCCTTGCGGCGGGCTCGAGGGCGGCGAGAGTTGGACCACCGGCAGTATCGTTTCTACTTGGTTGTTTGTGATGAACAGCGAGAAGGCACTCGGTGCGACAGCGGCCGGTCCGCCTATGCCAATAATCTCCCTAACTGGGTACAACAGAGCCGGAAGTAACCAGAATATCGGGTATTCCTGAAACGCGGTAATCGCGGCAAACACCTGACTGTACAAAGTACCCGATGGTCCCAAAGAATTGGTCAACTGTACCCAAAACCCGCCGCCACACTGCGCAACGTTGTTTTCTTCCAACCGCGCCGTGACCGCGTCGGCCCAGCTGAAGACCGCCCAGGTAAGGTTGTGAAACCGATTGTCTCGAAGCGTAGCATTACCTAATTGGCACGGCGCGCTCTGCTGGGACTGGGGGGATACATCTACTGCTATTTCCGACAGGCATCCGACCGTCACCACCAGGGGCTGGCGGAAAACGCCGGGACCGGCGGGCACGAGGATGCCGACCGGAAGTTGGCTCAAGGCAAGCCGGGCGCTTTCTGCCGTCTCCGGAGATGCGCTGGCTGCGACGCCGGCGTGAAACATTCTTGCCAACTCGGCGGCATCGGAAGCGACATTGGGACCGGTCGCGACCGGCTCTGTTGATGCGGTGCCGCGCATCACCGCTCCATCAGCCGCTGCAGAGGCTCTTGCCGGCGCCGCTGACTCAGCTGCAAGTCCCGTCCTTTGCGTCGCCACGATCTTGGGGGTAAATGTCGGCGCGACGTCCGAGTCAAAATTGCAGCCCTGAACCGTCACCCCCGAGCAGTCGCCCTGCAGCAAGATGCCGAGACCCAAAACGTCGACAGAGGGAGGCGAAAGCGAGGCTGAAAGGCGAAAGCCGCAGCGCTCTGCGGTGAAGTTTTGCGAATTGACGACACGGACGGCAATCATCGCGGCGATGTCGGAGAGGACGCTGGCCGCCACGGCGGCTCCCATCCACTGAGCCCACAGAAGCTGCAACAGCGACGTGGCGGATTGCGACAAGAATTGGCTCACCGCGACAACCGGCGGTTCGAAACTGATACCGCGCAATGTCACCCCAGCCGCCCCGCTCAGCATGACCAGGCCGTCGAAAAAAGCGGCGGGAGCGGCGTTCGGTGCCCCTTGGATAGTCACGCCGCCCGTGCAGGCTTCGATCGCCATGCCCGAATGGACCGCCGTCAAGCGAAGCGACTGGCCGAGCACATAGGTTCCTGGATTGAGGCAGACCCGCACGGCCTGCGCCAGCCCCGCCGCCCGGTCGATGATCGATTGCAGCGTATTGCTCTGGGTCAGGTCTTCGGGCGAGACGCTGACCGTGCAACAACCCGGCCTGCGTTTGGTCAAGGTCACGAGATTGTCGAATTGGCACCGGCAATCATGGACGACCGCCCTCCGCCAGTCGATCACGGCCAGCGGGCAGACCCATTGGCGTGGCCCGTCCGGTGGCTGCGGCGCGATCAATAAACGCTCCGGGTAGACCGCTTGCGGGGTGCTCGGGCGGACGGCGATCAGCCAGTAGATGCCCGCGGTCAGTGCTTCGTTTTGCGCGACCGAGATGGTTACCTGGACGCCGGTGGTGGTCTGGTTGGCGGGGTCGATCAGCTCCACCGTGCCGCCCGCCGCGCCGATCGGCAGTTGCGCCTGCCAGACCCGCACGAACAATGGGTTGGGGTCGCTGAGGTAGTCTTCCGGCAGCGGCGCGTTCAGCACGATGTAGTTCGTCGGGTCGCCCGGCTGGGCCGGACCGTAGGGGCTTGCCAGCGCTGCCAAGACGCCGGTCGATTCGGCGACACAGCGCACGATCGTGCGCTGATGCAGCGGGTCGGTGGTGTCGGGGTCGATTTCGAGGACCGCGGCGGTGCGCAATATCTCGACCACCTGTCCGGTCCCAGGAATATGGAAAGCGTCAGGCGGGTCGCGCGTCAGCTGCAGCATCGTGCCGTTCGGCTTTACGGCGGCGACCCGGTAAAGGAAACTGGCATTATCGTATCCCCAGACCAGCACGCGGGGACCCGATGGGTTCGTCGGATCGCTGAGGCCGATCTGGACGCGAATCAGCTGGTTTTCGGCCCCGAGATAACCGCCCGTCGCGAGCGGGTCGCAGGGGTCGGTGACGGCTTGCCCTTGGACGAAACTGACCTTGAGTTCGGCCTGCGGCACGAGCGCCAATGATTGAGGATCGACGAGCTGGCCGCCGGCGCGCCAGCCGTTGACGGCCTGCTGCCAGGCCGCGGTGCAATCCGCGGTCGTGACCGGGAGCCGCTGAACGCGGCGCAGCAGCCGCAAGCGCTGTGTCGTATCGACCCCGCCGAGCGCCGCGTCGAGCAGATCGGGGTCCTCGACGGCGCCGACCTCCTGCTCGGTGAGATGGAGATATACGAGCTCATTAGGCGCGAAGGGAAACCGCAGCGGGTCGGTCGGATTGATCCAGTCGGGCTGATCGAAATAGCTGTAGGTGATCGGATGGCCGGGCGGCCGCGCCGGAAAGACCGCGCGCTGGCCACCAACATACATTGTGCCGGGCGCGATCAGGAAGTCGAAGCCGTGAGCCGTCGGCGGCGATAGCGATGGCGGGCTCGCCACGGGCAGGCTGATCGCGAAGCCGTCATCCGGCGTGCCGCAAGGACCGATGACGTCCAGCGCATCGGCTTCGACACGGCCATCGATAATGTCTTGCAGAGCATTGAAATCACGGTCGACGATGACGCGGCCCTGCTGCGACACGACACCGGTGTAAGCGTAGTCCCGATCGCTTGTTGATCTGCTCTTGTCACTCGACATGGATCGGTCCTTTGCTCCCCTATGCCCGGTCCGGCCGGGCATCATTTTGTCAGGTTACGTAAACCAGCACCGGCACCAGCCCGGCAGGCATGAACTCCTGATACTTGATCAGCAGTCCACGCTCCTTGACCGGGTTCTTGTCGCGGGCGAAAGCTCCGATCTCCGACCCGTCTTCGGCGCCGGCGGAGATGGTGTTCTGGGGACTGGCCGAGGCATCGGACTGCATCACGATGGCCGCATCCGCCAATGGCAATAATCGACCGTAGCCGGGCTGCCCGAATGCGATACTCGCGAAGAGCGGAGCCTGCTGGGGAACCCGTACGCTCTCGAACTTACGCGGCAGCACACTGCCATCGGCCCAGGCGGTAAATCGGACACAGCCATTTTGGGTGTCGTCGACCTGCGCCAGATCCTGAAGGATGCATTCGCTCGCCTCCAGGCGATGCGCAATGACGCGGCCCAATATTGTGCAGCGACTGAGAACCACCGTGCCATCGGCCAAGGCCAGTGCCGCATCGGCGAGCTCGAGCGGAAAGGCGTCCTCCAGCAGCCGACGATTAAGCAGCGGCGTCGCGCCCAGCGCCGGTGATCGCTGCAGCAGCTGCTGGGTCGCAGCCGCAAGCGGCACGGTGGCAAATACTCCGGCATCGTAGATCGACGTCCCGGCGACGACGGCGTCGATCAGCGAAAGAAGCTCAGGCAGCAACCCTGTCGAGGGTGGTGAAGCCGAGCCGGGCGGCGACCCCGCGCTGCCCAAAAGCGCCGCAATCTGAGGCGCCAACGCCAATAGATCGATGGAAACCGGGTCTTCCGCGAGCTGCAGCCGCCGCTCGAACCGTGCGGGGTCCTTGACGTCGTCGGCGGTCAGCGCACCTTCGCCGCCCGTCGGGATCGCCTGCAGAATGCTGTTGGTGATCGTCAATGTCTCAACCGAACCGCCATTACGGGTGCGGACGGGTCCGAGGATGCAACGGTCGATGGTGAGGTTCTTCACCGTCCCCTCTACCCAGAGCCGGGTCGGCACCAGGGGGCGTCCATCGGCGGCGATGACGAAGCGCTCGGCCGGCGGCGACCCCAGATCCGATCCGCCAAGGGGGGCTTCGCCGCCGGGATCGAGGGTGCAGCAGCTCAACGTCACAGTGTCGAAATCACCGGTCAGCACGATGTCGCCGCCGCTGACGAACAGCCCGTCAAAACCGAGGCTGCTCGCCGACGCGCCATTGATCCGCCACGGGGCGGGCGGAGCCAGGCGGATCAGCGGGCGCTGGCGATTGTCGGCGCGCAGGGTGAGCTGGCCCGCGACATCGAGGTCGGGCGCGCCGGCATAGGTCAATGAATCCGCGATGGTGACAGTGCCGCTCGCCGGCACGGCGCCGGGAACGATTAGCGCGTTGCCCCCTCCAGAGAGGCTGACATTCGGCGGCGGCGTCGCGATCGACAACACGGCCCCGCGACGGTCATAGGGACCGGCGCCGATGTCGGATGAAAATCCGTAGTGGTAGGTCGCCACCAGATCTGTTTCGCTGGCCGGCGGCGAGATCAAATGCTCGAAACGCCCGCGCTCGGGGCGCAAACGCAGCTGATCGACAGATAAAAGTTCGATACCAAACGGCTGGGGCAAGGATGTGTTGACGGCCAACGCATCGGGATAGAGATTGACCCCGCCGGTATTCAGCGATCCCGTCAAAGCGGCATCGAGAAGAATCTGGCTGATCGGGGTGGGCAACTGCGCTTCGACCGGCGAGACCCAGACGCTGCCAAAGGCCGCGCTGCTCCGGCCGGCGGCGAACAGCGGAACGTCGCGTCCGGTCGGGTCGAAAGTGTACCAGCCGGGGCAGCCCAGGACGGGCACCGGCGTCACCGGCCCCACGCCGTAACTCTTGAGCCGCCACAAGAAGACACCGAGCCGCGGGATATTGTGCCACCCCAGGCGCCCGCGGCCAGCCCGCATGTCGGCAGTGTGGAAGAACTCGTCGAAGGCCGAATGCGCCTTCGAGGCGCCATAGACATTGCGCAGATCGGCAAATCCGCCAATGCCGGTGCGGGTCACGCTGCCGACCAGACCCTCGGCTCGCTGCAGCTGCGCGATATCGCCCGCCGCGTATTGACTAAGCCCGATCGCCGGATCCAAGCCATGCCGGGTACGACCCATTCGGCGGAAGAATTCGACGACCTTGGCGTCCCAACCGGTAATGTTGGCGGCGATCTCCTCGAGGACGGCAAGGGTGCCCTTGCGGCGCCGATAATAGATCGTCTTGGCGACGTCGAGGCGCTGCCCGCGCGCATCGAGGCCCGCCACCAGATTGGTGTCGAGCAGGTCGCCGATATAGGGAATGACCCAGTCGTCGCAGGTTTCGATCGACTGGTCTTCCCAGAGACGGTCGATGCTGCGGCGCACAATCGCCGCCTGGGCGCCAATCCGGTTGACGATTTCGCGCAACGGTCCGTTGGCGCCGAACTGGTCGGTGTCTTCGGCGCGATACACTGCCGGCAGCAGGTTCCACAGCTTGTCGGCGTAGTAGACTTCATAATGGTCCGGCACGTTGCTCATGCGGCCAACGCGCCGTTCAGGGTGAGATGTTGGCTATCGTCCGGGATGAAGAAATAGCCACCGGGACCGGGGTCATAGCGATGGTCCGCGCAGGATTTCAGTGGAATTCCGCGGACGGAAGGCAGCTGGAGACCGAAGCGAACGTCGCGGATGGTCGATGCAAAACTGCCAGCTTCCGGCTGTGCGCTCGATGTCACCAGCGCCTGCGCCAGAAACTGGACCGGCGCGATCGCGGAGACCGGGGAAAAGCTCAAGCTCTGGACTGCCTCGACCCCCGGCACCGCCAAGCACACCGCATAAACCTGGCTGTCGTAGAATACCTGACCAATGGCGACAACATTGGCGCCGAACAGTCCCAGATCCGGATCGAGCAGCGCATCGTGCAAGGCGGCCCTGATCTTCACATCGTCGTATCTGGCGTCGCGCAGATAGGTCAGCGTCAAAGTCGCCTGCTGCTGATACGCCTGAGTGATGATAACGGGGCGATTTGGATCGGCCGCCCCGGTTATTGCCGCGCGGGCCGCCGTCACCGCGCCGCTGTCATCGCCGACCCAAATATTGACAGCCGGCCGTTGCGCAGCGGCATCGAAGGAAAATATCGCTTTGGCTCGCCTTACCCCAGGGGCGGCGGCGGCGATGACCTCGTAATCGTCGAGTGAGACTGCACGATTGAAGGTCAGCACCGAGCGCGGCGCCAGTTGGCGCACCTTGTCGGGTGCATCGGCGTCGGCGCCGCCGCTCGGCGCCACCGGATTGCGGATCGATTTCAGCCCTGGCTGAGGCTGCAGGACGACAGTAAGTGTGCCGGGCGCCGGCGATTCGGCGCCGGCGCCATAACGGTAGCTGGCGACGATGTTGTTGACCCCGGTCGGCAGACGGCTGGCGAAAACGACATGCGTCTTGCCTTGCTCGTCTTCGCGCGTCATGAACGCCTCGACGCCTTCGAGCAGCCCGTAGAAGCTCGTCACCTCGCGCCACTGGATGCCGTTGACCCAGACTTTGACGGTGCTGCTGTAGTCGTCGCCCGAGGCTGACGCGGTGTCTTGCAGGTAGGTTACCGGCGCGTTTTGCAGCGTGAAATCTTGGCCGAGGATTGCCGCATTGCCGCTGCCCAGCACCTCGTTTGCCACAGTCTTCCCGCGGGTTACCGGCAGCAGATTGAATAGCATCCTGAGCGGCGGTGTCAGTGTCGGTGCTGCCGCGGGAAGATCGACCCGGCTGGCGCTCTCGACGGTCGCGGGCGATCCATCGCCATTGACGTCCTCGACCAAAGCCGCCGTGCCGGGAGCAACCGGAAAGGATTGACCGGGCGGCGGTTGCAATGTCGCCGGGGAGGTCGCACCGGCGCCCCCGATCGTTGTGGCCGGCACGTCGATCAATGTGCCGACGTCCCTCCAGCCGTAGCGCACGACCGACGTCGCCGCACTGCCGACGACGGTACCCGGCAGAGTGAAAGTCAGATAGGTGTGCGGTATCGGGATCGCGGGTATTTCGGTCGGTGGCGATGCAACCGGCGGCTGCGTAGGATCGCCTGGGTTGTTGGCATAATAAACCAGCTCCTGGTAGCCGGTGACACTGGCAGCGAACGGCGAATTGCCGCCCTGCGGCCGAGGATCGTCGATCACGATCGGGTCGCCCGCCGCGACCTGGCGGAAGATCGAGGCGAGATGGACAAAGCCGGTATTGGCTTGCGGGCCGGAGCCGATGACCCCGGAAGGGGGCACCGGATATTGATAGAGTGCGGCCGTCCCGGTGCTTTTCAGCAGGCGGTACCCCGCCGCGGTTGCCGCGAAAACGCTGTCGCCACCGCGCGCGGTGATCGCGAAGGTGACAGCCGTGTTCTTGGCACCCGAGGGGTCCGGCCGTGCCGCAACCCCTTGCACCGCGCCGATCGCGTAGTTGCCGTCGGTTCCGGACCAGCCTTTTTCCAAAAGCAGCACCTGATCGCCCGCCTTCAACCCGCCCGCCGTGCCGGCGAGCAATACAGTCCCGCTTGCGCCCGCGCCCGCACCCCCCGGCGCAGGAGTGACGAGTGGCAACGACAGTGGCGGCGGGATCGCCGTCATTGTGTCCGGCGAGCCGATCCGCGTTGCCGCGGATAATTCGAATATTTGCGGCTGCTTCCCCGGTCCCGGCTTGCTCTGGATCTGGAGGCCTTGCGGGAGGGTCGATGGTTTGGCGGAATTGACGAGAGCCGCCAGCACCCCGGTTGCGCCGATCGCCGGGCGCGGGCGGTATCCCAAAAGGCGGATCAGGCGATTGACGCTCTCGGGCAGTTCAGCCGTCCGCAGATACGCCTCGGTAGCAATGCGCTCGTTGTAGAAAGTGAGGATATCGGCGAGATATGCCCACCATTCCATCATCTGCAGCGCCAGATCGCCGGCCGCCGTTGGCCGCCAGATCTGTTCGATGCGGCCATCGATGCGCTGTGTCAGCTCGTGTTCACCGTCGAGAGCCTGCAGCAGCGCGTGTCGAAAACCCGTATAATCGCCCGAGCGATAGGCAATGACGCTGCGCCCCGGCGGATTGAAGACGACGCTCGGGCTCAAAATAGCTCCGCAGGGGCAAATCGGCGCCGTGTTGCCGCCGTTGCTCATTTCCCACCCATTACGTTGACGCTGATGGCGCCGCGTTCGGGCGTGCTTAAATCATTGTCGCAGCGAATGATCTGATCGGCGCCGACATTGACTACATCGGGCATCTCCACCAATCCAATGGTGCGGCCGCGCACTCGCAATTTGACGCACAACACGCCGGCAACTCCCGGAGCGTGCTGAATTGCGGCCTCGAGCGCGCTGCGCTGCAATGGCTGACCAAAGGTGAAGTTATCGGCGCGGAAGAAGCCGCCGGGCTGAGCGGCGTCAAGCGCCGCTTTGACCCCTGCCGCGACATCCCCCTGGAAGGCGCCGGCCTCGGCGCAGAGGTCGATCGCCAGATCGATTGACACAAACCTTGGATCCGGCACGTAGGATTCGTATCCGGCCAGGCGATAGCGATCGAGCAGGTCGATCAGCTCGGTGCACTGAGCAACCGGGATCTGCTCGCTGCCGCGCGGATCGGGCGTCGTGAAGACCGTGAGCCAGCTTCCGGTCCAACGAAAGACAGTGCCGGCCCGTTGCACCCAAGGCAGGGTTTGCGCCGCGGCTTCGTAATCGGCAGGGATCACCGCGCGAAACTGCTGGGCGCGAAAAGCTTCCGGCGCAAACTGCCGCACGGCATCGAGCGGCTCCGGATCCGCACCGCCGGAAGCCGGCAACGGATTGGTCACCGCTACCGCGCCGCTTGTTGCCACCGCGGCGGGATCGAGGCGGGTGATCGCGCCGCTTGCTACATTGCCCTCCGCACCGATGCCCGTGCGGTAGGACAGAGTGAACTGAGCACCGTCGTCCGGCGTCTCGCCAAAACCATTGCAGCCGAAGCGGATCGTGTCGCCGGCATCGCCGTCATACTCGTACTGTGTCGAGCCGTCGGCATTGCGTTGGATCGGCCGAAAGCGGGCCGCGTCGAGGGTGTAGGCGGTATCGAATTCCTCGGCGTCAAGGATCTCGCGAAACCAGCTCCATATGACGGGCCGGGTGGAGGGAGGTTTCTCCACAAGGAGGATTTCGGGAACCGGCAGCACCGTCCCGTCGGGTGCGCTCTGCGGCAGCCAGGCGAGAGGCGCATTGGCTAATGTATAGAGCTGCAGCGGCGAGATCGCGCCCGGCGTGCCGGCGGCGAGCGTCGCGCGCGGGCCGGTGCGCACGATCGTCGGTGGTGTGGTCAGGGTGCCGGTCGAGACGATAAAAGGTTCATTCGAGATGGTCCTACCTTGCGTCGCCGGAACGATATTCCCTGCGACCGTGGTGCGCGTCAGGTCGCGGTCGGCAAGAAGCGCATCTTCGGCGCGCCAGGCGATCCTGGTCACGGCGGTCGGCGCCATTGGCGCCGGCGGTGAAATCGGGCACGTAAAGTAAGGCGGTTGGGCGGCGGCGGGATCGACCGGCCGCGTGAACAGCTGGTCGCACTCTTCGGTGGCCCAGCCTCCGCCGGCGTCGCCCACCCCGAGCAATTGTACGATCTGCCGCATCGGCAAGTCTGCCGTGGTCTCGGCCTTTGTTTCGATCAGCAGATTCTGGCCGGGTCGGAACTCATAGCCGTGTCCCAGAACATACATTTGCGTCGCCCCGGCCTTGAGACAACGCTCGGTATCGTCAAACCAGTAAGGATAAATCCGTTCGGAATTCCACAACGCGTTGGCGGGAGAGGACGAGTCGCGCGGCGTGCCAGTCATTGGGTCGACCGGGCGGCTCGCAAGGCCTGTCCCGGTTTCGAAGGGGATCGGGGTAGCGTCGGGGCCTTGCGCGCTGACGGCAATGCCGTGCTTGATTTCGGTGATACCCGGCGTGACGTCGAATTGCAGCATCACGGTCGCCGAGACGTTCGGCCCGGGCTCGTAATCGACGAGACGCGCATGCCGCACCACCGAACGCCGCTGTGTCGCCGTTGCCAGCGCCGCCTCGGCCGCAATGCGGTCTTGGGTATAGCTGAGATCGTCCGCGACGGCACTCAGCGCCTCCATGAACATCACGCCGAAATCGGCCTCGGAACGCTCCTGCCATTGCGGATAGCGCAATGCCGAGAAATCGAGCAGCGCTTGGCGGAAGCTCAGAAAATCTTTGGCAAGATAGTCGATCGGCGGCACGTCTGCGGTAATCGGCGGACAGGGCGGCGGCGATATCTTGCAATCGAGATCCGACGGGCAAAGCGCCTTGAACGAGAACGGCGCCTGGTCGAAGAACGGATCGAGGACCGGGCTGCGGACGGTCAGCGTATAAGTCGAGAAATCGCCCGGTGCGGCGACGCGTAGCCGCAGGATCAGATGCCCCTCGTCAAACCCCCAATCGGCGGCGGAGATCGGCTGCACGGCGACCGTGGGAATCGTCTCGCCGCCCGCGATCGTCGGCGGCGACGACAGTGACCCGACCGGCACGCCGTTGAGGAAATGAACGATCAGCCGGGTCTGCGTCGAATTGGCAATCTCGACAAAATCAATGCCGTTGAACGATGTCGATGCCAGGATGGCGGCGCGGCGGTCCTTCGCGTCCATTTCAGGAGACCACGATCTCGGTCTGCTGCTGGGATTGGGTTTCGAGCAGCACGTATTGGATCTGGACCAGTAGTTGCGACTGATCGCCGTCCGGACCGTCGGTCACCGTCACGCTGACCACTTGGATTTGGCCGGCGAGCCATCGGCTGAGGCTCTGCTGAATCATCAGCTGGGTGGTCGCTTGCAGCGCCTCGGAATTGGGCGCGAACAGCAATTGTCGCAGCCCGCAACCAAATTCCGGCAAGTCGGCCCGCTCGCCCGGGGTGGTCAACAGGATTTGGCGGATCATTTCGTCGACATGCCGGCCATACGGCGATTGCGCGGCCTGCCCCGAGGCCGGATCGATGCGGAACGGAAAGGCGTAATCGGTCCGCGCCATCGCGACACTTTCTAGAGGCCGGAAACTTGCGGCTGGGTCAGGAGGATCAGCACTGCGCCTTGCACTGCCTGATCGGCCGCAACGCAAAAGCCGACACTCGCCTCGGTCAACGTGAAATCGCCGAGCGCTTGGCTCTGCAGCGCCGGCTGCACCCACTGGACCTGGACACAGGGATGTGGCACGAGGCCAAGGATGAACGGGCAACCGGCAATCACGAACGTATCCGATTGGCGCAACGCAAAGTCACCCGCCAGCTTGGTGCGCGTGTTCGTGGTAATCGCCTGCACCTGCCCGCCATGCGGGCACATCATGACGCTCGAACTATTGAGCAGGCCGGGCATTCGGTTCTCCCCGTGACCGTTTAAAATGCAGGTTAGAATGCGGGCTGGCCGCGTCCCAGCAGGTATGCGTTACAGCACCTCCAAAGCACCCTCGTTGACATTCACCTCGGTATCGTCAATGACGATCTTGTTGGCACCACGCTCCAATGTGATCCCGTCCGAGGCGAGCGTGACGCTGTTCTGGTTCTGATCGGAGATCGTGATCGTTTCGCCGTCGTCGTCGAGCAGGATCTTGTGGCCCGATTTGGTGACGATCGCCTTGACCGTTGGAGTGGCGTCCGACGGCAACTCGCCGTCGCGCCAATAACAGCCGGTCCAGATCGGGTAAGAGACGTCGCCCGCCTCGAACTCGATCCACACCCCGGAGCCGACCTCGGGCAGAAAGGCCATGCCGAGATTGCTGCCGGCAAACGGCACACAAAGTTGGCACCAGCCAGTCGGTTGATCGGCCAGCACCGCGGGGACCTTGGCCTTGATCCTGAGCGTGCTGGTGTCGACCTCGGTGACGGTGCCGCGATACTTGCCGAAGAACCGGTTGCGGAGCCGATCCAGCACATCCATCAGAGCTTGCTCGTCCATCGTCCGCCTCGCGATCGCTAGAGCGCGCCGACCAGTGCCGCGAGCCCGCCCGCGCCACCGGTTGACGCCGGGCCGACCGCATTGCGCACGAGCATGAATTTCATCACATGGGAGTCTTGACCAATTGCGTGCCGCACGCTCCACACCAGATAGCGGCCCGAATGAAGTGCACCGAGCCCGGCAATCGCGACGATCATGCCGGCGCGCAAAACGACACCGAGCCGCTCAACGTCGGCCTCGCCCTCGCAACGCACAAACCAGGTCGATTCGCGCAGCAGCGAGCGCGCTCGCAGTGCGAGTTCCCCGCCATCATCGACCGGCGCCGCCAGCAGCACCGTCATCGGTTTTCCGGTAAAATCCGCCAGGCTGCGGTCGGCGAGCGGTGGCAGGCCGGTATCGGATGTATCGGCCGAGACGCCATCGGGATCGGCATCGGTAAACAGCGCCTGTCGGGCCACGACCGCGGTTGGCCGCGTCGCGTCCCAATCGATATCAAGGCTGCTGACCGTCCAGTTCTGCGGATCATTCAAAGTCAGGGTGACGACGGGATCGCCGTCCAGCTTGGGCTTGGCGAAATAGCCGATGCGCGCGCCCGGCTTGTCGGCACAATAGACCCGGCAGAACTTGCCGTTGCGGCGCGCCAGGGTGCGCAGGAACTGAATGTCCGATCCGCGCTGCATCAGGCTGTGGCCCGCTTCGGTATGCGACGGCGAGTCGTCGGCCGTATTCTCGTCGGCCGGCGTGATCCCGTAATCGCGATCGCCGAAGATCGCATTGGCGACGTCGGCGTCGGTCATGTCGATCCATTCTTTGACCTTCTCGGTCAGGTTCATCAGCCAGGACGCGTCCTGCCCCCAAACGGACAGCGTCGAATTGGTGATGCCGGTCTCGAGATGGACCTTGTGCGACAGCACATAGCCGTCAAAGATGCACTGCGCTCCCGATCCCTTCGCGGGACCGGCGCCAAAGGCTGAGGCGACTGCGGCCGCGGCGCCGCCGACGACGTCCGATGCGCCGGCGCCGCCCGGCGTTGCGACCACCGCGATGTTGGCAAGCGGTGCAAATTTTCCGTCGGAAACATAGACCAGATCGCCGTCGCTGGAACGGGCGATCGGCAGGGTAAGCTGCACCGCTCCCGGCTGATCGAGACTCTCCTCGACTTCCAGCGAAGAGATAACGGTATAGAGAGCCGCATCGGCTGGCTGTCCGTTGAGGACGATCTGGTAGGTGCCCGGCATTAGCCTCTCACTGGAGCGTCGAGCGGAATGCCGACCAGATCGCGATTGGCCAGCGCATCGGGCACGACCGCATTGTTGGCGTCGCACAACCGCCAGAACGCCGTGGCGTCGGCAAGAAAGCGGTTGGCGATCAGGTCCAGGCGCTGACCGGTGGCGCGCCGGAAAAACCCCAGCACCACCGGAGGCCCGGGAAGCGGCAGCCGCGTCACTTGAACGACGCTGCCGTCCGCGCGGCTCTTCTGATAGCGCGTCAAGGCGGCATAGCGGCTGCCGGGAAAGAACACGGCGTCCTCCTAAAACGGTGTCGGCAGCATGCCGATGATCGAGGCGGCGGCGTCGCCGAGATTGAGCGCCGCCTGGGCCTGGCGCAGCCCTTGTGTGTAGACATAGGCGATATTCGCCAAGATCTTCATCGGCCCCTCGATCGTCACGAGTTCGTCGGGCGTCAGCACGCGCAAGGTCAATTGCGCCTCGGCATGAATCGGATGAAGCCCCGCATCGTAGAGCCGCTCGGTGACGTTCAGCTGGGTGACGCGCACCGGGACGATGCGCTGCACGCCCCACACGAACAGCACGACTGGGACCTGCAAACGCGGCACCGACGAATCGCTGGGTTTCGCTCCTGACACGCTGACGTTGAGCCCACTGGCCGACACCGACGCGGACACCGTCCCGAGCAACCCGGCTCCGGTCGATTGCAGCGGGTATTGCAGCATCTCGAGCGCCGCCAGACGGGTGTAAAGGCCGAAATTCGTCGCGAGACCGGCCGCAACTGGGTTCTTGTCGGCGTCGGCGATCTCGTCATTGGCGTCCATGATCAGGGTAAAGCCGAAGCTCTCGCCGGGCAGCCCTTTGACCGCCAACGGATCGCCGCCGCCCTTTTGATCCGGTGACGGCGCTGCCGCCGAGGCGGTCCAATTATGAGTGATGGTCTCGGGGTTGATTTGAAACACCGTGACATTGGGCACTGCGCCGATAAAGGTCGGCATGAACGAGACCAGCGCACCCTTCAAAAAGCCGGCAGCCATCGCTTCAGTGACCCCGCCCGGTTAATTGCCCGTGGAACAGCAGGTGCCTCCTCCCGCCGATGACGGCTGCTAAATTGCGCGGCGCAATTGGCGCAACGTCTGATCGACGATCCGACGCGCCAGATCCGACAAATCGCCGCGCTGTCCGGTCAAGGCGCGCACCTCGAGTTGCGGTATGTCGCCTGCTTCCGGGATCGCCTCCGGCTTCCGCCAGCTGAGCGGCAATGCGCAATGCAAGGTCACGGCCCTGAGCCTCCGAAAGCTCGGGGGCGCGAACAATCAGGCGATCGATGCGCAAGCCCGTCATCCCGTATTCTCCACCTAGCTCTGCACGAGCCCAAACGCCGGAAAACCGCGCGCCAGCCGCACCGCCGCCCGGGCGGTCGCTCGCACGGTAGCCGTAGGTGCAACCTGCTCCGCGGCGATCCGTGGCATTGCCACGTGGACTTCCAGCGAGCCGATATGCACCCCTTTTTGGTCTGGCATACCCCCGGTATCGCGGAGGTCGCGGATGATCGGCGGTGTCAGCTGAACGGGCTGCTGTCGTGCGGCGATCGTCTCTGCGAAAGCACTGCGAGAGGCCGACCCGGCTGATAGCGGCAAGCCGTCGCGTGGAATGCCCGGCGCCGCGATTCCGCTGTCACGAGCTGGGCCGCTGTCGCGAGCCCGGCCGCTGTCGAGGGTTTCGGTCGCGGGATGCCGCTCACCCGGGTGATCGCCACCGTCCTGAACGCTTGTCGGAAGGGCGGGCCGTGACGCAGGCAGCAGCTCGCTCACCGCGGGATACGTTTCTTGGGCGGCGTTAACCGCCGGCGGCTTTGGCGCGGGGGCAAATCGGCTCGAGGCTTTTGGCGGCTCGAGCGTTATCGGGATCCGCTCGCTCATATCTCCTGGCGTTGGCGGCGCGGCAGCAATTTCCCGACGCGCCGGTACGACCTCCTCCCGTGCACGCTCACGCCGGTCTGCCGCAGCCGGTAATTGCAGGGCGCCCGGTGCGTACTGGGTTGTGCCGGGCAACCGAGGGAGGGCCGGTTCGGCTACCGACTCGCGCGGGCGTTCGAGGGCGGCCGGGCGCGGCGTCGGCGACACGATGGTCTCGGCCTCGATCGGCAGGCCGGCTCGCAGCGCAGTTGGTCGGAACAACATCCGTTGCGGAGCAAGGGATGCACGGTCGCGTTCGTCCGCAACCTGGTTGGCGATCTGCCGGAGATAAGAGGGCGATGCCATCGCTAGGCGTTCCTGCTCTGCCGGGCAAACTCGGCATAACTCGCCCGCCGCATGTTCGGTATCGCCAGGATCGCGTGCTCCGACCAGCAATAGCGCTGCGCCAAGACATCGATGTCCTCGTATACGAAAGCAGCGCGGTTGCGCAGCTCCTGCAGGCAGAATTGCCGCGCATCGAAGTAGACGGTGATGCGCGCGCCGCAATCCGGACAGACACCCTCGAGATCGCCAGAAAGTCCCGGCGCCATGGCTTCCATCGTCGCCTCGACGACCCGGCGTAAACGACGCGGCAAATCGTCGGGCCGGATGCAGCGGCGGACCAGCTCGCGGTAGCCGTCCGATGATCCCGCCACCGCCAACTGATCGCCGACGCTCGGCAGACGGAACTGCACTTCGAGTGGCGGCAGCTCCCCCGACGAATATCGCGGCATCAGGCGAAACCAGCCGTCATTGCCGGGCGCCAGCGACCAGCCACGCCGCCTATTCCAAGTTCCGCTCGGCTGATGATGATCGAGATAAGCGGCAATGCTGAACGCGATGTCGATCCGGCTGCCGCAATCGGGCGCCCGGCACCGTATATCGGCCACGATGCGGTCTCCGATCAGGGCCTGGCGCAGGCGAAGGATGAATGCATCGAGGTCGGTAACCGGCAGCTCGCGCCACGCAATGTCGCTGCCGTCCGCCGGACGCCCTAAACGCTGCGCCAAAGCCACGGCCAGCTCGACGCTTGCGGCAGGCATTTCCAGCAATAGCATTTCCTCCCGCCCCGTCGGATGCCGGATATCGACGAAGCGCCCGCTGATCGGCAGACGGCAGGTCGCGGCCGCCGCGGGAACGATGCCCGGCGCAGCGACCGGCATGCGCATTTCAGGCCTCCGGCTGCTCGATAATGGCCGGGTCGACCTCCCACCCCTCGTTCTCGAGCTTGATGTGCTCGACTGCGACCGCCGATGCCCCGGCATCGAGATCGGGCAACGCCTGGAATTCCGAAACCCAGCAGCGGTGAACGAGGTAGCCGTGAACCGGTTGGCCTTCCTCGTTGAGCAATTGAATTCTGATTTCACGCCGCAAGTTCTTCAGCGAGGTCGCAGTCGGTCCCGCGATGCCGTTGTCGAGCTTCTGCGCCGTGTCGGCCCAAGTAATAAAATCATTGTCCTGCGTGATGCCGCGCTCGAGCGTGATCGGCTCATATTTCATGCGGCCGAGGCCTTTACGGATGATCGGGTCGCCGCCCTCTTTGTACTCGATCACGTCGGAGGAGCGTTTGAGCGCCGTCACCTTGCTCACCGCCGCCACTGCGTTGGTGTTCTGACCGAAAAAGACGAGGAAGCGGTAGCTCTTGTAAGGGTCGAAACGACTCGTATTGACGGGAAATATCGCCACGATGGCACCTCCGGCTGCTGGCCCGTGACGGACAGGTCAAACCCGTTCCGGCGCGTCCTCAGGATGTCTGTGTCTGGCCCGCGATCTGAGAAATCGTGATGATGACGAACTCGGCCGGCTTTAGCGGCGCAAAGGCGACGACAATATTGACGATGCCGTTGTCGATGTCGGCTTGCGTCGTCGTCTGGCTGTCGCACGACACTTTGAAGGCCTGACTCGGCGTATTGCCTTGAAAGGCGCCCTGGCGGAAAAGCCCGAGCATGAACGCGTTGATGCTCATGCGGATCGCCGCCCAGAGCGGATCGGCATTGGGCTCGAACACCACCCATTTGAGATTGGCGTACAAGGTCTGCTCGAGAAACAGCGCCATCCGGCGAACCGGCACATAGCGCCATTGCTCGTCGGTCAAGGTAACGGTGGTTCGTGCGCCAAACACGGCCGTACCGATATTCGGGAAGTCACGCAGGCAGTTGACGCCGATCGGATTGAGCACGCCCTGGCGCTGATCGGTCATCCGCCCGCGCTCGACGACGCCCGTCGTGTTCTTCGTCGTCGCCTGGAAACCGGCCGGTGCTTTCCACACGCCGCGGCTGACGTCGGTCGCGGCGAAAATGCCGGCGACAGTGGGGCCTGGCGGGATCTCGTTGATCTGCCCGGCCGGGTTGGTTGCTGCTCCGGTCAGCGGGTCGGGCGATGTCAGATACGGGAAATAGAGCGCCGCGTTCTGGCCGTGTGCCATCGCCGGGCCAGCGACGGTATCCTCGATGCGGTGCGGATATCGCGGGTCAAGCCCATCGGCAGAATCGGCAAGCGGCGGATCCATGATCAGAAAGGCGCGCTTGCTCTCGCAGAATGCCAGCGCTGTGCTCATCACCAGCGTATTGGCGACACCCGGGATCACCATGAGGTTGAAGATCGCCAGTTTGTCGAGGTCGCTGTCCTGCTGCATGACGGCAGTAAAATCTGCGGCATCGAAGATCTGGGCGCTGCGGCTCGCCGACAGCGATGTCGGGAAGGTTTGCGTCGTCTCCGAGAAGGATCCCGGCGGCGAACCGACCTGGACGGTGACCAACGCGGACACCGGATTGTCGGCTGTGCCAATGCGCGTCTCGATATAATTTACAGTGTCCGTGTGATCGAGGCTGACGCGCCGGTAGGTCTCGGTAACCGTGCCGGGCCCGGATGCCGGCCCGTAGGTAATGACGATATCGGCAATCTCGCTGGTCGGCGGCGAAGCCATGGGATTGACCGGCCGCACGGTGATCGTCATCGCAAAGGTTTCATCGGTGATCTCGCGCGCGGTGAAGACCAACGCCCCGATCGCGACGGTGCTTCCGACGATGTTCAAATTTTGCGGACTGAGGCCAACGACATAGGCCTCGCTCCCACCATTGATGAAAAACTGGTTGACTGCTTGCGCCATGTCGCCGAAATCGGCCGCTGCGTCGGTGAAGGCCGTGCTTCTGAACGGCCCGCCAAACTGGCGCTGATAGTCGGCGGGGCCGAAGATATGGACCGTCTTGTTAAAGTTTGCAGGGTTTGTCTTGAGTGGATTGGTATAGCCGATGAATACCGCAATGTTGGTTGGCGCCGCGGTTATCGTGTGCGACGTACTCGGCAGCTCTTGAATGTAAATTCCCGGATAGGTCGGTGTGACGGGCATGATACCTCCAAGGTCTCAGCCAGCAGGCGCACGACGCCTGGACGGCAAACGCCGTTACTGCACTGGGCACTCACCCGCAGTTTCGAGCCTCATTTCCCGGCAGTGCCGGGTCCGCACATCTAACGGAGGCGCCCCATTGCCGTGGAACGCCAAGCTGCCACGTCAAGCTCGATGAAGGACTGATCTCTCGGCCGAGGCGATTGTTTCGCGCCCAGCACTAATGTCTTGTCGGAGTTCTATGCTGCTGCCGTCTCCCTAACTCTCGGCGGGATCGCATCGATAGCGGCCAGCCGAGCTTCATGCGCGTTCCGCGCTTGAATTCGGCATCGCGATAACGCAGGTGTTAACTATAACTCCTCAACAGCGCGAACGCAAACAATTCTTCAAACGATCACGATCGGGATGCACACCGAGCTGGCAAAGTCGGGCATTTTCCAGTCCCTCCCTATCTTTTCGCGAGTGCCACCGGGTTCCCGCGGTATTTGCGGACGTTGCCTCGGGATCAGGCCGGTACCGGTGCTGCCGGATGGAGCAATCCGGCGTCGCGAAGGTCCGCCCATAGCCGGGGTGGGATCGGATGACGCAGCAACTCCAAATTCTGTTTGAATTCGTCGACAGTGCGCGGGCCCGGGATGATCGTTGCCACTGCGGGGTGGGCGAGTGGAAATTGCAGTGCGGCGGCGGCAAGGGGCACCCGATAGCTGTCGCAGACCGCCCTGATGGCATTGACGCGAGCGAGGATCTCAGGGGGTGCGGTCTGGTAGTTCCAGGTATCGCGGCCGGCGAGGATGCCGGAGTTCAAAGGGCCGCCGACGACAATCGAGGTGCCCGCTTCAACGCATCTCGGCAGCAGGTCATCGAGCGGCGCCTGTTCCAGCAGGGTATAGCGGCCGGCGAGAAGGAACGCGTCCCAGGCGCCCCACTCCAGCGCCTCGAGCAATACCTCGCGCTCATTGACCCCGATACCGATCGCCCCAACCACGCCGCCGCTTCGCAGCTCGTCGAGTGCGCGATAGCCGCTGTCGCGCAACACGCGCATGAGACCGGGATGAGCCTCTCTGCCGTGCTGCATCGCGCCGATGTCGTGCACATAAAGAATGTCGATCCGGACTAGGCCGAGCCGCTGCAGACTGTCCTCGAAAGAACGCATGATCCCATCGTAGGAATAGTCGTACACAGCGTCGAACGGCAGCGGATGGCGATGATCACTAGCCTCGGCCCGGGCCATACGAGGGCGCAGTAGCCGCCCGACTTTCGTCGACAGCACCCATTCGTCGCGCGGCACCGGCCGCATGACATCTCCAACGCAACGCTCGGCTTGCCCGAACCCGTAATACGGCGCCGTATCGATATAACTTACCCCGGCCGCCTGAGCCGCGCTGACGATGGCTTCGGCCTCTTCGCTGCCGACTTCGATGCGGCCACCCCCGAGGGTCGCGCAGCCGAGGCCGAGCGCCGTCACTTCGAGCGAACTCCGTCCGATCCTGCGTTTCTCGAAAGCGGGCATCGAGCTCCCTCCTCTCCTCGTCCGAACCGATCCGCACTAACCGCTCACACTCCGCGATAGGGAAAGCCGTGATCGACCCCCACGTCAATCGACCTAACCTGCGTTAAAAGCCTGACCCAAGACTATGAGAACAAGATCAATTGGTTACCCGTCTTTCCCTCGCAAGAACGTGTGAAAGAATCATTTCTCAAATCGGATCGCCTCTCGGATTTCTTCACAGCGCGAAAGCGGGAAATCCGGGGCCGCAAGCGCTGCGACTGTTGCACTGGACTCCCGCTTTCGCGGGGGTCACGGTGACATGCTGAGACTGCGCGTTGCAGTTGGAGCCAGGCTTTTCAATGTCACGCGTCAACCCTTGCGGAGGCGCTTCCGCCGTCCTAATTTCGCGGGCCGGGCGCGCACAGACAGGAAAGCCGAGATGATCAAGTTGGCAGGCATCGGCCATGTCAATCTGAGGGTCGCCGACCAGGAGGCCTCCAAGCGCTTCTATCGCGACGTCCTTGGCTTTCTGATTGCCGAGGAAGACCCCGAGCATGGCGGCGTCTTCATGACCCTAGGCGACAATTTCCATACCCTCGACATCGGTCAACATCCATCGCCACAGAACGCGCCGCGCCCGCAGCGGGGGCAGATCGGTCTCGCACACATCGCCTTCCAGGTCGCAAGCTATGCCGCTCTGCGGGATGCTTATGTGCACCTCGTCAAGAACGGCGTCACGATCTCGCGCGCCGCCAATCACGTCAATCAGCGTAGCTTTTATTTCGCCGATCCCGACGGCAACGTCCTCGAGATCTATTACGAGTTGCCGCACGCATTGGATCTGTTTCCGGACGGCCGCACCGACCAGGACGAGGCACTCGCGGTTAGCGGCCCCGACGATCCGCTCCCCGCGTGGCTGCTCGAAGATTGGCCCGCGCCGGAAATGCGTGCGAGGATCGAAGACATCGCGCGGCGAAAACAACAGGCACCCACGTAAACGCCCCGTGGTTTAGGTTAGCCACGTGCCAGTAGGGGCCGCTAGACGGCCATAGAGCGGCGCTTTTGTGCCTGCCAGAGTTTGACCAAGAACTGTGTCGAAGGCACCGGTGTCGTGCGACCATTCCTGACCCTCCCAACGCTAATGACCGATTGAAATGTGGTAGGCTTCGACAGTCAACCGCATCCCGGGCAGGAGCGGTCATTCCGATCGAAAATGGCAGACCAGCTCAAGTGATTGCTGTCGTCATTCTGAAGACGATCGTTGAAACGGCGAGGCTCGATGACCGCCGGTCCTGATCCGTCGCCGTACCCAGCGGGCGTAGAGACCGAGCGCTCAGCATTCTCGCAGCGCATTGCGCGCATCGTGCTGACGGTCGTCTTGGTCGGGCTCGGGGTTTGGATTCTGCGCCACTTCCTCGCCGCGCTCGCTTGGGCCGGCGTGTTGGCGATCGCTCTCCGGCCGTTCTACCAGCGGCTCGCTCGTGCGCTTCCGGGGGAGGGGGTTGTCGCGCCGCTCCTCGCCACATTGCTGATCGGTCTCATCCTGACCGTACCGTTCGTCTATGTCGTGATCGAGGGGGCAGCCGAGATTCGCATGGCGGTGCGGTTTCTCGGCGAAGCGCAGCGCAACGGGGTTCCCGTCCCGGAGTGGATCCCGCAGCTCCCCGTCGCCGGTCAAATCATCGCGGAGTGGTGGCGCGCCAATCTGAGCGACCCCAATGCCGCACACGAACTGCTGGGGCGACTGAACCTGCGCTCGGTCGGTGAATTGGCCCGTCTCTACGGTGCCGAGATCGCCCATCGGCTGATCATTTTCGGCTTTACGTTGCTGACCCTGTTTTTCCTCTTTCGCGATGGCACGCTGTTCAGTCGACAACTCCTGCGCCTGAGCGATCGCGTGCTCGGCCCCGATGGCGAACGGATCGGCCGGCACATGGTGCAGGCAGTGCTCGCTACGGTGAACGGCTTGGTCCTCGTTGGGCTGGCGGAGGGCGCCCTGATGGGGATCGCCTACATCGCTGCCGGCCTACCGCATCCGGTCTCGGTGGCGGCACTGACCGGCGTCCTCGCGGTGATCCCGTTCGGCGCGCCGGTCGCTTTCGGAGCTGCCGCTTTATATCTGCTGGCGATGGGCAGCACGATGGCCGGGGTAGCCGTGTTCTGCTTCGGGCTAGTTGTCGTCTTTGTCGCCGATCATTTCGTCCGGCCGTTCATCATCGGCGGCGCCGCACGCCTGCCGTTTTTATGGGTGCTGCTGGGCATTCTCGGCGGCTTGGAGAGCTTTGGGATTGTCGGTCTGTTTCTCGGGCCGGCAATCATGGCTGCATTGATCTCGCTGTGGCGAGATTGGACAGAACCCCCTCTGGCCACGGAAATGCCGGACGCCCACCCGTTCGACGAGACGTAGCAGATCGGCAACGCATCGCGAAATGCTGCTATGATAGCGGGCAAGGGTTGTCGACCTGGCCTTGCCGGCACGTTTCCCTCAGCCGATAATGCCGCACCTGGATGGTTCGTGACCGCAGCTCGTCGCAGGAAATTGGGAGGAGCCATGAAATATGTTTGCGATGCATCAGGTGGGAACACCTGGTTTCGGATCGAGACCGAAGCCGAGGCCTCCGGTGAATTAGACAGTATGCGCCATGCAGTCGAGAAGTTCTTTCGCAAGGAGCAGGAAAAAGCGATTCAGAGCTTCCAGCCGGCCTCCAAAGTGAACTTCGAGCAGGAGATCGGCCTGAAAGCCCATATTCAGCGGGAAATGCCCCTGTTCCTGACGTTGCGGGACGATGAGGGCAATCCGCTGATCACCGCGATGCTTCCGCCTGGCGGCCGCGATGACCGGGGTTTTCGGCCGATTATTGTCGGCGAGGCAAACGCCGACCCTTATGTTGATTACGCCGATGATATCCGCGCACTCGGTCAGCACTATGGCCTCGCGCTGGAGAGAGGACGCTGCTACCCCTACCGCCGCGACTAAACGCCGGATCGGTGCCTACGGGGTAACGCGGACCCGGGCATTGAATTAACCGCGCTCAGCGCGGGTCTAAGCGTGCCGCTGAACTCACGGCACGCATCGTGATCAGTCGCCTGAGACCCGGGACTAATCTGCCGCGCCGCGGCGATGTGAGAATTCCTGCTCTTGACTGGTGATGAACTCGAGGAGGGCGGCGCCGACCGTCCTCGGTCTGACGGCGGGCGCGCAGGATCGCGTCGCCGATCTGCGCAGGATCCTCGACTCGTTCGCTCCAACCGCCGAGGTCGCGCGCAATGTTCGCGTAATTGCCGCCGAGGTCGCGCGCCTTATAGCGTTGATGCGACAGCTGCATCGCGTGGGTTTCGATCGCCATCGTCGAATTGTTCAGCACAATGGTCAGGATCGGGATCCCACAGCGCGCCGCCGTCTCGAAATCGAGGCCGGTCATGCCGAAGGCGGCGTCGCCCATGAAGTTGACGCAGAACTTGTCGGGGGCTGCGACCTTTGCGCCAATCGCCAGGCCGAGCCCGGTGCCGAGCTGGTGCGACTTGCCCCAGCCGAGATACCCGCGCGGACGGGTCGCGCGATAGAACGGATTGAGCTGCTCGCGCGGGCTGCCGGAATCGTGCGTGACGATCGCCTCCGCCGGGTTTACCACCCGCATAAACTCCGAGATCACGCGGTACGGGTTGATCGGGCGTTCGTCGGAACGCAGCTTCGGCTCCCAGCGGGCGAGCCATTCCTCGCGTTTGCCGGCGACCTCCTCAGCGACGCCGTTGGAGCGCGCCTTGCCGTTCAGCCGATCCCGCACCGCCTCGATCAATTGGCCGAGCACCAGCTTGGCATCGCCGAGGAGCCCAAGATCGGCCGCAAAGGCCTTGTGCAGATCGCGCGTATCGTTGGTCGCATGGATGATCTTCTTGCCGGGCGGCAGTACCGGGGTGGCGATGCCGTGGCGCGTGAAGCTGCAGCCGACTCCGAGCACCAGATCCGATTTGTGCAGGAAGTGACGGCCGTGGCCGGTAAAGGTGCCGCCGCCTGGCCCGAGCGCCAATGCGTGATCCTCCGGAAAGGCACTCTTGCCGTCGAATGTCGTCATGACCGGGACCTGCAGCAGCTCAGCAAGCCGCCGCAGCTCGTCGGTCGCTTCGGCATAGAAGACGCCCTGACCCGCCAGGATCATCGGACAGGCGGCCTCGAGCAGCATGCCCGCCGCCTCATCGATGTCACGCTCGTCGCCGGCCGATCGGGTGGCACGCACCGGACGATACGCAGCGGGGTCGACCGCGACTTCGACGCTGTGCACATCCGCCGGGATCTCCACCATAACCGGGCCCAGACCGTCCGTTCTTCGCCTGGCTGAAGGCGCGGCGCATCACATCCGAGATCTGGTCGGGCAAAATGACTTCCTCGACCGATTTTGTGATCGAGGCGTAGGTCCGGCTCGACTTGAACATCGGGAACAGCTGCGCGGTCTCGCGCGGATGGCCGAGCGGCAGAAACACGACCGGGGTCGAATCGGAAAACGCCGTTGCCACGCCGGCGAAGGCATTTTCGGCGCCCGGCCCATATTGCATCGCAAACACCCCGGGCGGGCGGCCGTTCGAGACCCGGGCGAACCCGTCGGCCATGTGGACGCCGACGCGCTCCTGCCGGCAGATGACCGGCCGAATGCCGACCGCGGCAGCCGCCTCGATAATCGGGGTGGTCGGAAAGCAGAACAGGGTCGAAACGCCCTCGCGCTTCAGTATCTCGGCAATCACGTTCATGACCAACATTGTCGTTTTCTCCCGCCGTTTCTTCGAATGGAAGTCCTCACAAATACCAAGTCGGCCGGATCAAGGTCCGCCACATATGCGCCGAGGGGCTGCTGTCCCAGCCGAGCCCCTCTTTCGGCTGCTTGAAGTTGCGGCCAATGATGTCGGTGAATTCTTCGAGGTGCACAACCACGTCCGGATCGAACGAGTAGATGTCATGAACGGTAATCATCCGTGCGGTCATGTACCATTTGTGGTTGCGGGCGCGGTTGTACTCTTCTTCGATGTAGGGGTCAGGCCGGTAGTCGGCGCCAAAATTCTTGATGTAGGATTCGGGGTAAGCATAACCCACTGATTCGTCGGCGTAGAACCGTAACGCCTGATGGGCGCGGATCGCCCAGGCGACCTCCTCGTCGACATAGGGTGCGACCATCTGGGCGCCCCAATACCCGTGGTCGGCGCGGATGAAGCCGATCACGCCGATATCGTGCACCAGGCAGGCGAGGACGACTTTTTCGTCCATCCCGGCTCTGACTGCATGTCTGGCGCTCTGCAACAGATGGTTGGCCGGACCAAAGCGATATTTGAAAAAGTCCATCAGGGTCGGCCGCTCCGGCATCTTCGGCAGCCGCGGGTCGTCGCCCATCAGCATATGCTTGCCGGGGTTCTGGGCGAGCAGCGCCGGGCCATTCGGGGTGCTTAGATCGCCGTCGGCGAGGTTGAATAGACGCGACTTGACGATGATCGCATCGAGCTCGCGCATCATGCGGTGTTCGAGCACATCAGCGCGCTCGGCCAATGTCATCGTGTCATTCATTTTTGGTTCCTTTGTGATTGATTGATTGGATACATCACCCTAGCAAACCGCGGGTCTTGCCTGCTAGTCCGGCGACACCGTCGACAGAATTATCGCCCGTCCGGTAGGATTGGCGACAAGACAGCCTGCAGCCAACCGGAAAGACCCGCACCATGGCCCACCATTTTGGCGTTTTGATCCCTTCGACCAATACGACCGTCGAAATGGAGAGCCGGCTGCTGCCGCTGGCCTACCAGGCGCATATCGGGCGGTTGATGACGAGCGCCCCAGGCCAGACCTTTTCTCCGAGCCGGGACGAAGATATCGACTACCAGTCGCGTCTGCTCGGGACCGCCAAGGTCGAGCTGGTGATCCTGGCGCAGACCTCGGCGAGCCTGTTTGCCGACGATTACGACGAGACAGTGACGCGGCGGATGAGTGCCGGCGCCGGCGTCCCGGCAATCACCTCGGCGCAGGCGGTCGGCCGAGCGGTCCGCGCGCTCAGAGCGCGCCGCATCGCGGTCGTCTCGCCTTACTCGGATCCTGTCAACGAGCGGGCCGCCCGTTATTTCGAGAGCAAGCACGGTCTCGAACCTGTCGCACTCGAAGGCTTCGGAGCGACCGATTCCTATGCCATCGGGCAACTCGGCCCGGAAAACGCGCGCGACGCCTTCGCCCGGATCGATCGGCCCGAAATCGAAGTTTTTGTCGTCCCCGGCGGGAACTTCCCGACCATGACCTCGATCGCCGGCTGGGAACAGGAATTCGGCAAGCCGGTGGTGACCACCAACCAGGCCTCGTTATGGGCAATGCTGCGTGCGTTAAACGGCGGCGACCGCCTCCCTACCTTTGGCCGCCTGCTCGCAGAGCTGCCTGCTGGCTGAGGCTTACGGGACCCAGTAGGCGAAGACGGCGGGAGAGACAAAGGCCCAGGTCTCGATGAAGTCGCAGCGGTCAGGCTTGCGGCCGAGTTCCTCCATCGCACCCAGCAGGCAAAACCAGTTCAACACCTCATGTTGCCCGCTGTCCTCGATCTGGTCGGTCGTATAGCGGTGCCAGGTGGCGTAGTCGCCGGTTTCGAGTGCCGCGTAGAGCCGCCGATCGGCAGCAACATCGGGCCATAGCTGGTAGTGCTTTTCGGTCAGAAACGAGTGCGACCAGCTCGACGACGCGACGATTGCGGTCCGCCAAGGGCTCTTCGCCATGACCCGCGCCGCAGCGGCGCCGACCTCCATGCAGCGCGACGGATTGGGCGAGGGCGGGTCGAGCTCGCGGACCTTGTCGCGCAACGCCAATGGCAAACGCAGCCCGTGCGCCGCGTTGACGCGTCTTCCGTAGCAATTCACTGAGAACGGCACGAGCGGGTAATCGAACCCGACGCGCTCGTCGTCCAACAAGAGGATCGTGTTCTCAAAGGCGTGGCCGAGCGAATGGTGCAGCGGCTTGTAAGCATAGGCGACATCGATACCGGCCTCGAGCAACCCGGACGCGAGATATTTGCCGGCCTCCCGATGGCCGCGCAGGCGAAAGGTCGTGTCAGGCGGCTCGTTCCACGGGTTGGAGCTCGACCGACGATGCTTCCACGGCTGGATGTCCCGGTCCTCGTAGGCCAGCACCGCAAAGGGCGGGATGATGTCTTCCTTGAAATTTTCATACTGGTCGTCGCCGAACATGACGATGATTTCAGGCTTGAACGCATCGAGCGCGCGCCGCGCATCGGCAAAGTGCCGGCGAAACACCTGACGCGCCCGTCCCGCAGATGCAGTACCGAAGTCGTCGCCGAGCTCCTCGCGTAGTTGCGCAGGCCAGCGCGACGGGTCTTTCATCTCCGCCGGCATATCGGGATCGTCGAGCGAGGCCCGCATCATCGAGGTCCAGTCCTCGTCGCGGCGCAGCATCACCGGTCGGTGTGTGCACCCCAGTCCCAGGATCTCGGCCATTCTTTGCCTCCCAATTTACCCTCACCCTCCGGGCCCCTCCCTCTCCCGCCGTGCAGGAGAGGGTGCCGAGCGCAGCGAGGCGGGTGAGGGTCTCGCCGCGCTCCTACTTACGCGTGATTGGCGTGGTAGTACGTGTTGCGCAGCACGCGGCCGGGCAACGCCCCGGTATGCTTGCCTTCGTCGTAAAGCACTTGGCCATTGACGACAGTGGCAAAAATACCCTCGGCCGGCTCCTTGATGCGCCAGGCGCCCTTCGGGAAGTCGCGGACCACGACCTCGTGGCCGCACTTCACGGTGGCCGGATCGAAGATCACGACATCGGCGGCCATACCGGGGCGTAAGAGGCCGCGGTCATAAAGCCCGAAGGTCGAGGCCGAGTCGAAGGTCAGCCGCCGCACCGCCTGCTCCAGACTCATCACCTGCTTCTCGCGGACCCATTCGCCGAGAAGCTTTGTGAGATAGCCGTAGCCGCCGTGGAACTGCACATGCGCGCCGCCGTCGCCCAGCCCGATCACCGCGTTGGGATGGGTCAGGATCTTCGTCAATGCCTCGTCATCGACATTGTTCTCGGCCTGCAGAAAGCGGGTTTCGAGCTTTTCCTCGACGACGAGATCGAGGAAGGCGTCGATCACCCGCTTACCCTCTTTCTCGGCGATCTGCCCGATCGACTTGAACTGCATCCACTTGTTCTTTTCGAGCACCGGCTCGTTGACCCAGATGTAATTCCACCAGGTCTTCGAGAAGCCGACCGCCGATTCGGGCTTGTTGACGACCGCTTCCTCATGGAGCTTGGCGCGGATCTCGGGATCCGCATACGCCGTCATCTTCTCTTCATCCGACGCCAACAGGATCGGATGCCAGGTCGGCAGCCCGCGGAATACCTGGCAGTTCTTCATCGTGAAGTCCTGCGTGACGCGGTTCGGACTGCACATCGGGTAGGCGCGGATGCCGAGCGCAGCGGTTTCCTCGACGCGCGCCATGTGCGTCTTCCACTCGTCGGGCTTGCGCATGGTCTGCGAGAGGCTGTTGTAGACGACGGTCCGCCCGGTCGCCTCGGCAAGACGCCGGATCATGCCGTCCTTCAATTCGACATACTGGCCGCCGCCAGCCTGGATCGTGCCAGTGCCCATTTCGCGCAGCACGTCGCCGAGCGCGAAAATCTCCTTTTCGTCGGCCCACAAGGCGGGGATATGGACGCCCTGCGGGTCATAGTGACCCTTCTCGCGCGACACCGAGAGGCCGAGTGCGCCCGCCTTCATACCGTCGCGGACGACATCCTGCATCGCCTTGATCTGGTTGTCGGAGGCGCCCGGCTTCTGGCACTCGTCGCCCATCACGTAATGGCGTACCGCGGTATGGCCGATCAGATTGCCGACATTGATGCCGAGGCGCTTGTCGAGACGGTCCATGTATTGGGCGGTTGTCTCCCAGTCGAAATCGACGGTGCGCAACACCTCCATCGGGATCGCTTCGACATAGGAGAGGAATTCGGCCAGCCGTTCCTCGGTCCCTTTGCGCACCGGCGCCAATGACAAGGAGCAATTGCCGAAGATCACGGTGGTCGCGCCGTGCTCGGGCGAGAAGGTGCACAGCGGGTCCCAGGTGACCTGGGCGTCGTAATGGCAATGATTGTCGATAAAGCCGGGAGCGACCGCGCGGCCGTCGGCGTCGATCGTCCGGTCGGCCGGCCCGCTCAATTTGCCGATCTCGACGATCTTGCCGTCCTTGATCCCGACATCCCCGCGGAACGCCGGCATTCCCGAGCCGTCGACGACCCGGCCATTCTTGATCAGCAGATCATACGCCATCAGCATTCTCCTCGCGGCGGGGTAAGTTCGACGGCGAGTGTAGCGCCTCCGGCGGCGCAGACACACCCTAGGGGAGCCGTGAGCCATGACGAGGACGCGGGTGTGGTAACCGCAAAGCGATGGCGGTAGTGGCTGCGAAACCGGTTCGTGCTAAAGCCTGGGGCGCCGACGCCGATGGGAGCTGCCAAAGCCATGACATTATCCGCCGACGAGTATCACGACCATCTGAGGACCACCGCGGTGCGCGCCGGCTTCAGCTTCGACGATGTCGTATTGCCGAATGAAAAAACTGTGCTCGTTGGCCACCTTCGCTTCCGTTACCTCGATTGGGGCAATGAGGAGCTGCGGCCGCTCCTTTTCCTGCATGGCGGCGCCTTGACGGCGCATACCTGGGATCTCTGCTGCCTCGCATTGCGCGACGAGTTTCACTGCATTGCGCTCGACCAGCGGGGGCATGGCGACACCGACTGGGCGCCCGACGCCGATTATTCGATCGCTGCGCAGCGCGAGGATGTCAAAGGATTTGTCGACACGCTCGGGCTCGACCATTTCGTCCTCGCCGGCATGTCGATGGGCGCAATTAATGCGCTCGCCTTTGCGATCCACTACGCGGAGAGGCTCTCGCACCTGGTGCTGATCGATGCCGGGCCCGAGGTCCGACGCCCTGGATCGAGCCGCATCCGCGACTTCGTCAATGGGGGTGCCGCGCCCGAATCGCTCGACGCGATCATCGAGCGGGCGCTCGCCTTCAACCCGCGCCGCGACCCGAATGTCTTGCGCCGCAGCCTGATGCACAATTTACGGCAACAGACCGATGGAAACTGGGTTTGGAAGTACGACCGCCGGCGGTTTCAGCAGATGGGTGATATGCACGCCGCAGAGCGGCGCGGCCTCGCCGAAGGCCTCGCCAGGGTGACCTGTCCGACCCTGGTAGTGCGCGGCGCCGAAAGTGACGTCTTCCATCAAGAGGACGCCGAGCGGCTGGCGGCGCGGCTGCCCGATGGCCGCTACGTCACGATCCCCAATGCCGGCCACACCGTGCAAGGCGACAACCCGAAAGACCTCGCCGCCGCGTTGCGCGACTTTCTCGGCTGACGGTCACGCCAATCCCATCGCGCTCGGTTTGCCGACTTCGTTGGTGTTGAAGGCCGCTTCCCAGACCGCGATCTTGCCGTCGCGCATCATCCAGATTTCGACCCCGCGCCCGGCCATCTGTGCGCCGGTCACCCGGTCTTCCCACTCGCCTTCCCAATAATTGGCAATCGTGTCGCCCATCAGCGCACGAAGCTGTTTGCGCAGCCGATAACCCTTCTGCCGCTCGCTGCGGCCGCGAAACAGCCTTTCGAGGGCCGCCTTCCCGCGGAACTCCGGCAGGTCGCCGAAGCGCACGACGCAGTCGTCGGTGAACCCGGCGAGCAGACCGGTAATGTCCCACGGCATGAACAGCAATTCGACTCTAGCCACGAAGGCCCAAGCTTCTTCGACAGTGCGGGGGTTGCGACCCGTCATTGCATTCCCCTCAAATGGCCCGCACACCCTCCGCCTCGTCACACCAGCGAAGGCCGGTGTCCATTGCAGAAATGGATCCCGTTCTGCGACGGGATGACGAGAGGTCGGGTGACGTCAGCGGCGCTCAGTCGCGCAGCTCTGGGACGATCCAGAACGGCTTCTGGCCGCGGGCGACGCGCTCGAAATTGTCGAAGGCGTTGCGCCAACGCTTCCAGTGATTGTCCCAGGTCGGCCCGGCGCCGTGCGGGCTGAAGATTGCGTTCTTCATCGTGAACAGCTCGTGATCGGGCTTCGGCGGTTCTTCGACCATGACGTCGAGCCCAGCGCCGAGAATCTTCTCGTCGCGCAACGCCATGTAGAGCGCCTTCTCGTCGACGACCGGGCCGCGGCACGTGTTGATCAGGATTGCCGTCGGTTTCATCATGCCGAACTCGCGCTCGCCGATCAGATTGTGCGTCGATTTGTCGAGCGGCACGTGCAACGTGATGATATCGGAAGTCTTTAGGAGCTCGGGGAACAACGCAAATCTGACCCCCAGCGCATCCTCCTGATCGGTGGTCATCCGGTTGATGTCGTAGTATTTGATGTGCATGTCGAACGCTTTGGCCCGGCGCGCCACCTTTTTGCCGATATTGCCGAGTCCGATGATGCCTAAAGTTTTGTCTTCGAGCTCGTAGAGCTT
Source organism: uncultured Alphaproteobacteria bacterium (assembly GCA_963698995.1). GTDB lineage: Bacteria > Pseudomonadota > Alphaproteobacteria > ATCC43930 > CGMCC-115725 > AP-15. The sequence goes on from CAVOTD010000070.1 coordinate 75,609, forward strand.
GGCGGAGTTGAAGTCATTGCCGCGCCAGCGCCCGGACACCACCCCCTCATGCTGCCAGATCAGCTTGCGGCAGACCGCCAGCATCAGCATCATCGCGTGCTCGGCCACCGCCGTCGCGTTGGCGCCGCCATTGTTGCAGATCGGCACGCCGGCCGTCCGCGCCGCGTCGAGGTCATAGGTGTTGTAGCCCGCGCTCAACGTCTGGACGATCCGCAGCTTCGGCGCCGCCTGGTAGAATTCCGGCCCGTGCTTGAATTGGCCGGCGCCGATGTAATACTCGGTATCCTTCAGCAGCTCAAAGAATTCGGGCCGGCCATGCGGGGCGGTGGCCAGCTCCCAGCCAGGCGGCAACAAGTCGTGAGCGATCGCGAGCGTCTCCTGGGAGTGGGTACTGGGCGAAAGAATGCGAGGCATGTAGCGTCTCCTCTTCGGGGGATTGTCGCGCGTGGTTGGCAAGCGCCGCATCGTAGCGATAGGTTGCGATCGTCGTCAAATCAGCGTGGAAGAACAGAACCATGGTGGAGTCGCTCGAAGGCCGCTTCCAGAACCTGCACGAGTTCGTGACGCAAGCGCGCACCAACCTCGATCGCAACAATTGGGATTATCTGATCGGCGGCTCCGAGACCGAAACAACTCTGGCACGCAACCGCCTCGCGCTCGACGCGATCGGCTTCCGCCCGCGAGTATTGCGCGACGTATCGAACGTCGATTGCAGCAGCTCGCTGTTCGGCAAGAAATTGCGCATTCCGGTGCTGTGCGCGCCGGTCGGCTCGCTCGAAGTGTTCGAGCCGGGCGGCGGCGCCACGGTCGCCGAGGCGACGCGCGCGTTTGGCAACGGCATGATCCTGAGCTCGGTGTCGCATCCCGGGCTCGACAAGACCGCCGAAGCCTCCGGCGACGGCTTTAAGATCTTCCAGCTTTATGTGCGCGGCGACGCCGAGTGGGTCGACGACCATGTCCGCCGCGCCGTCGACAAAGGCTACGACGCCTTTTGCCTGACCGTCGACACCGACAGCTACAGCCGGCGCGAGCGCGACATCGCCAAGCGTCACCAGCGCCGGCGGGTGCGGGTAGCCGATGCCCGCATCTTTCAAGCGCAGTTCAACTGGCGCGATGTCGAGCGCATCAAAAAGGGCTTCGACATCCCGCTGATCCTCAAAGGCATTGCGACGGCCGAGGACGCCAAGATCGCGGTCGAGCACGGGGTCGATTGCGTCTATGTGTCAAACCATGGCGGGCGCCAGCTCGATCAAGGTGTCGGCTCGATCGATGTGTTGCCGGAGGTCGTCGAAGCGGTTGGCGGGCGCGCGCGCATCATCGTCGATGGCGGCATCAGCCGGGGCACCGACGTGGTCAAGGCCCTGATCCTCGGAGCCGACGCGGTCGCCTGTGGCCGGCTCTATGTCTACGGCCTCGCCGCCGCCGGCGCCGAGGGCATGGTGCGGCTCTTCGAGATTCTCGAAGACGAGATCCGGATCTGCCTCTCGCTATTGGGTGTCACCGGCTACCACGAGCTCAACAAATCCTACCTCCGCCCGGCGCGCCAAGTCGTGCCGCCGCATGTGCACAGCGCCTTCCCGCACCTGAACCTGGCGCGCGAGACGTATTAGCGGCGCTTCAGACTTACAATGCCGCATGGGCGCGGAGGATTTCCAGCAATGCCGTAACGGCGCGGGAGCGATAACGGTCGCCATGCTGGACGGCGTAAAACGCCCGCGGAGCAATAGAGACCGGCAGGCGTTTCAGGGTCCCGGCCTTGATTGCGCCGGCGCAGACGCGCAAGGACAGAATGGTGGCGCCTGCACCCGCTAGAACAGCAGCGAGAACTGCCTCATTGGACGGCAACTCGATGACGATATTCAGATCGCCGGAACTCATGCCGAGCGCGTCCAGCGCCCTAACGAAGGCCGCCCGGGTGCCTGAACCATCCTCGCGCAGAACCCATTTGCCCGCGGTTAGGTCATCGACCGAAAGTTTCGCCTTCTGCGCCCAAGGGTAGCCGGCACTTACCACCATTACGAGGTCATCCCAAGCAATCAACTTGGCTGCGAGCCGGGGATCACGCATTTCCTCCTCGGGACCTTCGATAAAGCCTAGCTCGACGTCGCCCCTGATTATGGCGTCGACGACCTCGGCTGAGTTGCCGACGGAAACCGCCAAGGCGACGCCGGGATAGGCCTGATGAAATTCGACCAGTCTCGGTGGCAGGAAATGACTTGCTATCGTTTGGCTGGCCTTGATTGCAAGACGTCCGCGGGTGAGGCCGGCGAATTCGCCCATCACAAGCTTTACTGCCTACGCGCGACTGACCAGAGCACGCGCTTCGTCAAGCAGTAATTTGCCACCTTCGGTTACGACAATGCCACGCCCCACCCGATGGAACAGTTTCGTGCCGAACTCCCGTTCCAGGGACGCTACTACCGCCGATACCGAGGGAGGGGCAAGTCCGAGAGCGTCGGCCGCGCGCGTGACGTGTTCGCGTTCGGCAACGGCGATGAAGATCTGCAATTGATCAAGCGTCATACCGCCGTCCCAGCTTTACTTAATTCAAAGCGAGGTGCTGAGCAGAAGCTGAGCAGAAATCGGTCAATCTATGGACTGGTCTGTGATGCTCACGCTCGGGTTTATCCGGTGGTCTGCCGTCCAGGGGTAACGCGCTAACGTTCCCAATCGTTCGTCGTAAACTAACAAAACGTGATGTTTTAATAGTCTAACTCGATCAATCAAGCGGGTTTATATGGATCGGCATGGGCGATCGGACGGCACAACACAGGTTTAGCCCTCGGTCGTCACCAGCAAAAGAGATCGTCACATGTTTCCTCTCACCTCGAACAGCCTCACACAGACTCGGGCATATGGTCGGTTCGGTCGTCGCAGTCGTCGAACCGCCGCTTTAGCGCTAGTCGTCGGCGCTTCGGCTATCGCGATGCTCTCCGGCGCCAGCAACTTTGCCAATGCGGCGGGAAGCTCCACCCGTATGGCGCAGGAACAGCACGCCTGTGCGGTCGTGATGGGACTCCACCGACCGGGGGACCTCTACGCCACATGCATCAGAAGCCTCGACAAGAGCCTATCCGAACTGGACCAGTCGCGACTGGCTTCGACAGACCGAAGCGCATGTGCCCGGGAGGGGCTCAGGCCCGGTACGCCAGCTTATGCAGTCTGCGTGGTGAACGCAGAACAGCCCCCAACAGACGCCGCCCCCCATCGGGCAGCCTTCGCCGTCCCTTGAAGTAAACACACCCTAACGGACACAACCCTTAGATAGGAGACAGCAATGTCACGTATCATCTTAATCGGCTCGTTTGCCGCACTGCTCGCAGCAAGTGGCACCCAGAGCGCCAATGCTATCGAGAGCGACAATCAAACCGCTTGGGCGCAGGCGCGTTTAGCCTGCGCCGATGTCGGTATCGACCCAGGCCGCGGCGCCTTCGGTCAGTGTGTCCTCGATCTCTACTACTCCCTATGGGACGAGCAGAACGAGTCCGAGCGCTGACGGAGCGATCGGTGACCCGCCAGCCGATCGAGGTGCGCGATCGACGCGGTTCAAAAGCCGCGACGGCCGCGAAGCTTATGCCGGGCGTTGGCGGGAGGCTGCCGCGGGCGCTCCCGCCATCGCCGCCTCGATCTTGTCGGGACGGGTGAAGGCGAGGTATTCGCGCGCGAACTCGGGGGGCAGGATTTCGACCATCAACTCGTTCTCGACCCACACCTCGATCACGTGGAACGGGCCGCGGTTGCAGCGCAAGCATTGCCAGCCCTCGCGGCGCGCAATCGCTTCGATAGCGTCCGCCTCGGCGGCGACGCTGAGCGCGAAATGGGTCGGACCGTAGCCGCGCTCGGCAGCCGGCCTCTTGACAAAACCCCCGCCTTCGCTGCCGCCCGGCTGCAGCTCCGTTCCTGCCGGATAGACCTCGACACCCGAACCGTGCTCGTCGAGCTGAAGCGCAAAAAAGCTCCCCGGATTGGGCGGAAACGGAACCGCTCTACCGCCCATGAACTCGGCCAAAACCTCCGCGACATGCTTCGGATCGCGCGCGGCGATGGACAAATGATGGATCATCGTTTCCTCACGGGTTTTTTCCGAGCAATGCATAGCACAACGGCCAAGCGGATCGGGATAGTGGGTCACCGCGTTCGCTTCCGCCAAGGCTTCCTGACATAATTTCCCTACCAGTCGCGGAAAAAGGGCGGCAACCGTCATAGTGTGTCCACGCGGCATGGCGTGGCGCGCGCACAGGCGGCGATATCGCTTTCCGTCAGAAACGGCTGAAAGCTGGCCCAGGCATAGATGACGTTGTCCCATCAATGCGCTACCGGGATTGACAAATGGAACAGCAGATCGGCCCCAAGCGTGACCTGATCGTCGCGGATCTCGAATTCGGTCGTCTCGGCCTCGCCGCCGACACGAGATCAACCTCGGCTATAGCGAAATCCGCGCGCCGATCGATGGCAATATCAGCAGCACCGCGGTCACCGAAGGCAATGTTGTCTTGCCGACCACCGGGACTCTGGCGACCGGACGGCCGCACTGTACGGGGTGGACGGCAAGTGTCTCCGACGGTGGGGCGGCGCCAAGAGACCTTTTGAATTTCCTGTCCGCCGAGCGCATCCTGTGAGAAACGAATCAAATCCTACGATCTGCTCCGCATCGGCGCGCCAACTGCGGATGGAGTAGTGGTCGAAGCAAAACGTCAAGATAATAAATGGTTCAGCTGGAGGAGGCATCATGTTGGACCTTGATCAAGCGATCAGAGAGCGTCATTCGACGCGGATGTTTTTGCCCCAGCCGGTGCCGCGGGAGTTGGTGAATGAGGCCCTCGCTCTGGCCCAGGATGCGCCGTCGAACTCCAACATCCAGCCGTGGCATATGGTGTTCGCGTCCGGAGCGTCCCGGGACCGCCTGGTCGCCGCCCTGCTCGACGAGGCCGAGCGTCGGCCGCCCAATATTCCGCCCCTGCCCGCGTCATTCCAGCACTTTCGCAGCGAATTGGGCGCTCAAGTCTACGGGGCGATGGGCATCGCTCGCGAGGACACGGCGAGTCATGCAGCCGCAGTCCTGCGCAACTGGGAGTTCTTTCGCGCGCCGCTGGCCGGCATTGTCTGCATGCATCGGGACCTCGGCCCAGCGGACGCCCTCAGCGTTGGGATGTTCCTGCAGACGTTGCTGTTGGCCTTGACCGAACGGGACCTAGGCAGTTGCGTCGAGGTCTCGATCGCGGGGTATCCCGAAATCGTCCGCGCGCAGCTGGCTATTCCGACGGAACTGTCGATCCTGTGCGGTCTGGCAGTCGGCTATCCCGACCCAGACTTCCCCGCCAGTAAGCTGCACATCAGCCGCGAGCCCATCAGGGAGAACGTGGTGTTCCTCGACAGCTAATCCGGGGGCAGGTCGCGCTGATTGCCAGCTTGCTGCTCGGCAAGGTCGACCACGCCGATGGCGGTGCAATGGAATAGGCAACCGAAAGGCATACGACGATGACCCCAAGGCTGAACCCCTATAAGGCCGCGCCTGAGGCGATGAAGGCGTTGGTGGCGCTCGAGAATTACGTGCAGCAGAGCGGGCTCGACCATGCGCTGATCTATCTGGTCAAGACTCGCGCTTCGCAGATCAATGGCTGCGCCTATTGCATCCATATGCATACGAGCGAAGCGCGGACCCACGGCGAGACCGAGGAGCGCCTCTATCTGCTCGACGCGTGGCATGAATCGCCGCTCTACAACGAGCGCGAGCGCGCCGCTCTCGCCTGGACCGAGGCAGTGACGTTGGTCTCAGAGACCCATGTTCCCGACGGCGTCTACGACCAAGCGCGTCAGCAATTTCTCCGAAACGGAACTGGTCAACCTGACACTGTGCGTTGCTGCGATCAACGCATGGAACCGCGTTGCCATCAGCTTCCGCGCGGTTCATCCGACACACTGGAAGGGCGCGGCCTGAAGTCGCGATCGAAAAGGCGCGGCGACTGCTCGACTGGGATCGATCGCCGCATTCCAATGGAGGGCGAGCCCGACGAAAAAGTGGCGCGGGTTCGCCTCGGCTCCTACGAGTTCAGGAAGAAGGGCATTTCGCGCTTCGATCTGCGCGATCCCTACCATCTCGCCGTCGCCCTGACCTGGCCGCAATTCCTCGCGGCCTTGCTCGCACTTTATCTGTTGGTGAATGTCGTCTTCGCCACACTCTTTTGGCTGGTTCCCGGTTCGGTGGCGAATGCTCGGCCGGATAGCTTCGCGGACGCCTTCTTCTTCAGCATCGAGACGCTGGCGACGGTCGGCTATGGCGAGATGTATCCGGCGACATTGTACGGCCATGTGGTCGCGGCGACCGAGATCGTATGCGGGCTCGCGTTCACGGCCATCCTGACCGGCCTCACCTTCGTCCGCTTTTCGCGGCCGCGGGCCAAGCTGATCTTCGCCGCCAATCCGGTGGTGGCGATGCATAACGGCAAACCGACGCTGATGGTGCGGATCGGCAACGGGCGCGCAGCCGTGCTTGCGGATGCGACGGCGAAGCTGAACGTCCTGCTTGTCCGAGACGACCGCGGAGGGCAACCTGTTCCACCGCGCGCAGGAGCTGCGACTCGAGCGGGCGCACATTCCGATCTTTCCACTCTTCTGGACACTCATGCATGTGCTGGACGAGCGGAGCCCATTGCACGGCTACGATGCGGCGCGAGCGATCGAGGCCGACGCGCAAGTGTTCGTGACGCTCGAAGCGCGCGACCCGACGCTCGCAACAATGGTGCACGACATCCGCAACTATGCGGCGGAGGATATACGCTTCGGCATGCGCTATACGGATGCCGTGACCACGGCAGAGGACGGCACACCGGTTTTGGACCTGACCAGAATTGGAGAGCTGGAGCCCGATGTCGGCGACCGTCAGGAACAGGGTTGGACCGAGCGGGAAGAAGAACGGGAATAGACACCTTGGTCCGCTAGGAGTACGCGCCACAAGAAGTCTACCGGCCTTTGCCAACCGGAGGTGTTGTAACGGAGATCCAAAAAGCGACGACGGCGCTTAGCAGCGCCCGGGAAATCGTCGGAATGTCAGTTGACATCTCCCGCGACCGCGGGAAGACCTAGGTTTTAGCCGAGAAGACTTGGCATGAGGGCGCTTTGGGGAACACGATGGAATACAGTTCGTTCATGAAGGTCGTCCTCCTACTTCTGATCGTGGCCGTGCTCCCCGGTCGGGGCCGACGCTCAGCCCGCGCCGGGCGGGCCGCCAGCGGTCGGCGTCGTGCGCGCCGAGCGCCAGCAGATCACACAGACCGACGAGTTCATCGGGCGCATCCAGGCGGTCGGGCGGGTCGCGCTGGTAGCCCGGGTCAGCGCGTTTCTCGAAAAGCGGCTGTTTGTCGAGGGCGCCGAGGTCAAACAGGGCGATCTTCTCTACCAGCTCGAGCAGCCGCCGTTTCAGGCGCAGGTCGAGAACAACAAGGCCAATGTCGCGCAGCTCGAAGCGCAGCACCGCAATGCCGAGCTGACGCTCGAGCGCGCGCAATATCTGCTGAAGACCGTCGCCGGCCAGCAGTCGAACGTCGACAGCGCCCTCGCCTCCGAACGTTCTCTGGCGGCGCAGATCGCAAGCCGCCAAGGCGCAGCTGCAAATCGCCGAGATCAATCTCGGCTATACCGAGATCCGCGCGCCGATCGACGGCAAGATCAGCGCCACCGACGTCACCGAAGGCAACGTCGTCTCGCCGACCAGCGGGACCCTGGCGAACCTCGTCAGCCAGGATCCGATGTATGTGCTCTTCCCGGTGTCCGTGCGCGCCGGCCTCGATCTGCGCAACCGCTACGACGCAAAGGGCGGTTTCAATGCGGTCGTGCTCAAGATCCGCCTGCCAGACGGGCGGATCTACGGACAGGACGGCAAGCTCGATTACGTATCGCCGACGGTCGCGACCAACACCGACACGATCACGGTGCGCGGCGTCATCCCCAACCCGCTGCTTCCCGGCATGCGCGGGCGCGCCCGCCCCGCGCGAGCTGTTCGACGGGGAGTTCGTGACGGTGATGCTCGAGGGCGTCGAGCCGATTACCGTTCTCGCCATCCCGCGCGCGGCGGTGCTGTCGGATCAGCAGGGCGATTACGTCTATGTCGTCGACGCGCAGAACAAGGCGCAGCAACGGCGCATCCAGCTCGGCCAGTCGACGCCGTCAACGGCCGTGGTGAGCAATGGGCTCAAGGAAGGAGAACTGGTCATCAGCGAGGGGCTGCAGCGGGTTCGCCCCGGCGCAGACCGTGTCACCCAGTCCGGCGACCCCGCCGCCGCCGATTTCCCCGGCGGCCGAACCGGCTGCTGAGCAGGGTACGAGCGGTGGCGCCGGCAACTCCGCGGCCGGCGACGGGCCGAGCGCGCCAAAGGCGACCCAATGATCTCGGCGATCTTTGTCGATCGGCCGCGGCTCGCGGTCGTCATCGCGATCGTCATCACGATCGCCGGCGCCCTGGCGCTGCTGCGGATCCCGGTCGCGCAGTTCCCGGACATCGTGCCGCCGCAGACCGTAGTCTCGGCCACCTTTCCCGGCGCCTCCGCCGCCGTCGTCGAATCGAGCATCGCCCAGCCGATCGAGGCGCAGGTCGTCGGTGTCGACAAGATGATCTACATGAGTTCGACGAGCGGCAATGACGGCAGCTACAACCTCACCGTCAGCTTTGTGCTCGGCAGCGATCCCGACATCAACACCAACGCCGTCAATAACCGGGTGCAGACCGCCCTGGCCCAGCTCCCCCAGGAGGTCCAGCTGGAGGGGCTGACGATCCAGAAGAAGTCGTCGGCGGTCCTGCAGTTCATCATGCTCTATAGCGAGAACGGCAAGCAGGACCCGCTGTTCATCACCAATTACGCGATCATCAATGTGCTCGACGTGTTGTCGCGCACACCCGGGGTCGGCCAGGCGCGCTTGTTCGGCGCGCTCAATTACTCGATGCGCATCTGGTTCGACACCCAGCGGCTCGACAATCTGCAGTTGACCCCGGCCGATGTGATCGCGGCGATCCAGGCGCAGAACGTGGAGGCGCCGGTCGGCCGGATCGGCGCACGCCCGATCAGCAGAGACCAGCAGTTCCAGATGAACGTGCAGACGCAGGGCCGCCTGACGACACCCGAGCAGTTCGGCAACATCGTGTTGCGCGCCAATCCGGACGGCTCGCTGCTGCGCGTGCGCGATGTCGCGCGGGTCGATCTCGGCGCCCAGAACCAGGACGTCGAAGGCCGCCTCAACGGCGAGCCTGCGGTCGCGATCGGCATTTATCTCTCGCCCGGCGCCAACGCGGTGCAGACCGCTGCTCAGGTCGTCGCAAATTTGGATCGCTTGAGCCAGCGCTTCCCAGCCGGGTCTCAAATATTTGGTCAATTACGACACGACCACCTTTGTCCAGGCTACGATCCACGACGTGCTGATCACGCTCGTCATCGCCTTTGGGCTGGTCGTGATCGTCGTCTTCGTGTTTCTCGGCAGTCTGCGCGCGACCCTCATTCCCGCGATCGCGGTGCCGGTCAGTGTGATCGGCACCTTCGCGGTGCTGCTGGTGATGGGATATTCGGCCAATACGATCTCGCTGCTCGCGGTGGTGCTGGCGATCGGCATCCTGGTCGACGACGCGATCGTGGTGGTCGAGAACGTCGAACGCGTCATGGAGGAAGAACCGAACCTGTCGACCGGCGGACGCGACGAAGAAGGCGATGACCGAAATCACCGCGCCGATCATCGCGATCACGTTGGTCCTTCTTTCGGTGTTCGTGCCGATTGCCTTCATCCCCGGCATCGCGGGAACATTGTTCCGGCAATTCGCGGTGACGATCAGCGTCGCGATGCTGATCTCGGCCTTGAATGCGCTGACCTTGTCGCCGGCGCTGTGCGCCGTGTTTCTGCGTCCCGGCGGCCCGAAGCGCGGTCCGATGGGCTGGGTGTTGCGGCGCATCGACAATATCCGCGACGGCTATGCGGCGATCGTGCGCCGCCTGGTGCGCGTCTCCATACTCGGCATTGTGGCGATATTGGCGAGCGCCGCCGGGGTTTATTTTCTGTCTCTGCGAACCCCGACCGGGTTTCTCCCGGAAGAAGACCAGGGCGCTTTCTTTATCAATGTGCAGTTGCCGGACGGCGCATCGGTCAGCCGCACCCGCGACGCGGTCAAGCGGATCGAGGCCGTGCTGAAGCAGATGCCGCAGGTCCAGAACGTTTTCGCGATCGTCGGATTTTCGATCATCGACAGCGTCAACGAGCCGAATACGGGCTTCATCGTGCCGACCCTGAAGCCCTTCGCCGACCGCGTCGGCGCGGCGAATTCAGCGCAGGCGCTGATCGCGCGAGTGTTCGGCGAGGGGCAGCAGATCCGCACGGCGACCGTCATCCCGTTCAACCTGCCGCCGATCATCGGGCTCTCGACGACGGGCGGGTTCGAGTACCGGCTTGAAGGGCTCGAAGGCCAGGAGCCCGCGGCGATGAACAGCGTCATGCAGGGGCTTCTCGCGACCGCCAACCAGGATCCGCGGCTGACCCGCGTTTTCTCGACCTACACCGCCAGCAACCCGTCGATCTGGCTCGACATCGACCGCGAGAAGACGCAGGCGCTGGGCCTCAGCATGACCGACGTGTTCGGCGCGTTGCAGGCGACATTGGGCGGCGTCTACATCAACAATTTCAACCTGTTCGGACGCGTTTGGCAGGTCAACATCGAGGGCGAGGGGGCGGACCGCAGAGATGTCTCCTCGCTGTGGCAAATCTACATCCGCAACAAATTCGGCGCCGATGTGCCATTGCGCTCGATCGCTAACGCTCGCGTCGTCGTCGGGCCGCAGGTCATCACGCGCTACAACAATTACCGCGCAATCCCGATACAAGGGAGCCCGTCTCCAGGCACTTCCTCCGGCACGGCGCTGGCGGCCATGGCGGAGATCTCGGCCAAGACCCTGCCCTCCGGCTATGGCTATGAATGGACCGGGACCGCCTATCAGGAGTTCGCGGCTTCCGGGCAGACCGGCCCGATCCTGGGGCTCGCCGTGCTGTTCGCGTTTCTGTTTCTCGTCGGCCTCTACGAGAGCTGGATGATCCCGGTCCCGGTATTGCTGTCGGTGCCGGTCGGAGTGCTCGGGGCGTTTCTCGGAATTTTGATTTTTCACCTGTCGCTCGACCTCTATGCCGAGATCGGGCTCGTCGTGCTGATCGCGATGGCCGCCAAGAACGGCATCCTGATCGTCGAATTCGCCAAGGACCGGCGCGAGGAGGGCATGGACATCCGGGAGGCCGCGGTGCTCGGCTCGCGGATGCGGTTTCGCGCCGTAATGATGACCTCCTTCGCCTTCATCCTCGGCGTCTACCCGCTGGTCACGGCGCAGGGCGCGGCCGAGATCAGCCGGCACGACGTCGGCACGCCGGTCTTCGCCGGGATGATCGCCGCCAGCGCCATCGGGCTCTTCGTGATCCCGATGCTCTACGTCACCTTCCAGACCATCCGCGAGCGCAGCAGCGCCCGCTTCCGCCGCTTGCGGCCGCGTCCCGGCCCTCCCCCCCGCGTGCGGGGGAGGGCTAGGGTGGGGGGCGCACGGACTAGCCCAGCCCTCTGGTCGGCAAGGCGGCAGCGTGGGTTGCGAGTCGGCAATGGTAAAGCTCAGCAAGCATACGGCTGATGAGATGGAGGGACGCGGTATCTTGCTTTCCTACATCGAGGCGGCGCTCACCTCGCCGGATACGCGTCGTGCAGGATATGACCGATCCGGCCCTGAGCCGCTCATATAAAGTCATTCCCGAATTCGGAAACCGCGTGCTTCGCGTGGTTCACCGGCCCGATGGCGATGATTATTTTCGTGGTGACGGCGCATTGGGACAGAGGAGCAAAGCTGTGATCCGGACCAGTTACGATCCAGAGGCCGACGTGCTCCATGTCGCATTCGGCCCCCAGGGCGTGCCTTCTGATACGTCTGAGGAAGTCGCCCCGGGCGTGTTCGTAGAGTTCGACCCGAATGGCAACCCGATCGGCATCGAGGTAATCAGCGTGCGGCGCAGAAGTGGCGAGATTGCGCCAGCGCAAGCAGCCGCCAAGTAGCTCTCGCCCGGGCTCTACCGGCGCCCGAACAGCCGTTCGATGTCGGCGAGGTCGAGCGCGATGTAGGTCGGGCGGCCGTGATTGCACTGGCCGCTGTTGGGGGTCGCCTCCATCTGGCGCAGCAACGCGTCCATCTCGGGGGGCGAGAGGTGCCGCCCGGCGCGCACGCTGGTGTGGCAGGCGAGGGTGCCGCAGACCGTCTCGATCCGCTCCTTCAACGCCAGGGTATCGCCCCACTCGGCGAGCTCGTCGGCGAGGTCGCGCACCAGGGCGCCGACATCGAGCCCCGGCAGCAAGGCCGGGACCTCGCGGACGACGACCGCACCGGGTCCGAACGGCTCGAGCACGAGCCCGAATTCGGCGAGCTCCTCGGCGCGGGCGGCGAGCCGTGCGGCGCCGGTCTCGTCGAGCTCGACGATTTCGGGCAACAGCAGAGCCTGGCGCGCCACGCCGTGCGCGGCCAGCGCCTCCTTCATGCGTTCGTAAACGAGCCGCTCATGCGCCGCATGCTGATCGACGAGGACGATCCCGGTCGCGGTCTCCGCCAGGATGTAGGTCCGGTGCAGCTGCGCGCGCGGGGTGCCGAGCGGTGCCTCTGTCGCCGGCAGCTTCCTCGGTCGGCCGCAGAAAATTGTTGGCGCTCTCGGCGAGCGCCAATGACGGGGTCGGCGGCGGCAGCGGAAACGCGAAGCGCGGCGCACTCGAGGCGCTGGGAGTGCCGGACCCCGGGGCGGAAGGCCGCGACTGCCCCGGCGGCGACGGTCGACGAGGCGCGGTGCCCGGCGGCGGCCAGCGCGTTGCGCAACGCCCCGACGATCAGCCCGCGCACCAATGCGGCGTCGCGGAACCGCACCTCGGCCTTCGCCGGATGGACGTTGACGTCGATCTCCTCGGCCGGCCCGTCGACAAACAACGCGACCATCGGGTGGCGGTCGCGGGCGAGCACATCCTGGTAGGCGCCGCGCACCGCGCCGACCAGCAGCTTGTCGCGCACCGGCCGGCCGTTGACGACGAGATACTGGTCGCGCGGCGCGGCGCGGTTGAGCGTCGGCAACCCGATCAGCCCGGTCAGCCGAAACCCGCCCCGCTCGGCGTCGATCTCGACCGAATTCTCGGCGAAGTCGCGCCCCAGCAGCGCCGCGAGCCGGGCGCGGCGGGCGAGTGCCGCTTCGCTGTCGCCGGCCGCGGCGAGCCGCAGCAGCACGCGCTCCTCGTCGCCGATTACGGTGAATGCGATTCCGGGATAGGCCATCGCGAGCCGGCGCACCGAGTCGACGGCCAGATCGCGCTCGGTGCGCGGCGTCTTCAGGAATTTGAGCCGCGCCGGGGTCGCGAAGAACAGGTCGCGCACCTCGACCCGCGTCCCCGGCGGATGCGCCGCCGGCACCGGCGCCGCTTTCCGGCCCGCCTCGACCGCGATCTCCCAGGCGCTGTCGGCGCCGGGCGGCCGCGAGGTGATCCGCATCCGGCTGACCGCGCCGATCGACGGCAACGCCTCGCCGCGGAAGCCGAGCGCGCGATGCGCAGAGATCGTCGTCGGGCAATTTCGAGGTGCAGTGCCGCTCGACCGCCAAGACCAGCTCTTCCGCGGTCATGCCGGCGCCATTGTCGGCGACCGCGATCAGCGCCTGGCCGCCTTCCTTCAACGTGACGTCGATGCGCGCGGCGCCGGCGTCGATCGCGTTCTCGACCAATTCCTTGACCGCCGCGGCCGGCCGCTCGATGACCTCGCCGGCGGCGATGCGGTTGACGAGGACCGGAGGCAGAAGACGGATCGCCATCTGCGAAGTTTATGCTAACGGAGGGCGCGATCATAGGCTCGGCCTCGCTCCCGACACTCTGGCCTGGTTGTAAGACGCGTCCGCACCGCCGATACTGTCGGCGCGGAGTTCGGGCAAGGAGGGAGGCATGCAGGTTCGCGACGGTTTTGTCGGCAGCGTCGGAAAGACGCCGCTGATCAAATTGCGGCGGGCCTCCGAGGAGACCGGGTGCACGATCCTCGGCAAGGCTGAGTTCCTCAATCCCGGCGGCTCGGTCAAGGACCGCGCCGCGCTCTACATCATCAAGGACGCCGAGGAGCGCGGGCTGTTGCGCCCGGGCGGCGTCATCGTCGAGGGCACTGCCGGCAACACCGGGATCGGTCTCGCGCTGGTCGGCAACGCCCGCGGCTATCGCACCGTCATCGTCATGCCCGAGACGCAGAGCCAGGAAAAGAAGGACATGCTGCTGTTGTGCGGCGTCGATCTGCGGCTCGTGCCGGCGGTGCCCTATGCCAACCCGATGAATTATGTGCGCTATTCCGGGCGCCTCGCCGAGGAGATCGCCGCGCAGGAGCCGAACGGCGCGATCTGGGCCAACCAGTTCGACAATCTCGCCAACCGGCGCGGCCATTACGAGACGACCGGCCCGGAGATCTGGGACGAGACCGACGGCGAAATCGACGGTTTCACCTGCTCGGTCGGCACCGGCGGCACGCTTTCCGGCGTCGGGATCGCGCTCAAGGAGCGCAACGCCAACGTCAAGATCTATCTCTCCGACTGCATGGGCTCGGGCATCTACAGCTGGTACGCGCGCCGCGAGTTCAAGCCCGAGGGCAACTCGATCACCGAGGGCATCGGCAACAACCGCGAAACCAAGAACCTCGAAGGGTTCGCGCCCGACGGGCAATACCAGATCACCGACGCCGAGATGCTGCCGGTCCTGTTCAGCCTCGTTGAGGACGAGGGGCTGGTGCTCGGCGGCTCCACCGGGATCAATGTGTGCGGCGCGATGCGCCTCGCGCGCGAGCTCGGCCCCGGCCATACGATCGTGACGATCCTCGCCGATTCCGGCACCCGCTACCAATCCAAGCTGTTCAACCCCGAATTCCTGAAAGCCCGCGACCTTCCCACCCCACCGTGGCTTTAACACGCCGAAACCGATCACCTTACCATCCCGGCGAAGGCCGGGACCCATATGTCGAGCTGCACGATGTATTTTGTCTATCTACTGGCGAGCTACTGGCGAGCAGACGGTATGGCACGCTGTACATCGGGTGGACGACTAACCTTGCCAGGCGGGTCTGGGAACACAAAAACAAGGTGGTACCTGAATTCACGACCAAATACGCGGTGGACCGCCTGGTATGGTTTGAGAGTTACGAGGACAGGGAGGCGGCGCTGCGTCGAGAAAAACAGATCAAAGGCTGGAAACGGGACTGGAAGATCAATTTGATCGAGACGCAAAACCGACATTGGATCGACCTCTATGACAATCTGCCCGATGCGTGACGGCCGCCGCACCATGGGTCCCGGCCTTCGCCGGGATGGTGCTCAAGGGGGGGGACGCGATGACTGAGCTGCTGTTTCGCGACGATGGGTATCTGCGGTCCTGCGCGGCGCGGGTGATTGCCGCCGATGAGCGCGGCATTCGGCTCGACCGCACGGTTTTCTATCCCACCGGCGGCGGCCAGCCGGGTGATACCGGTGTGCTGCGGCTTGCCACGGGTCAGGCGATTGCGATCGCCGATACAATCAAAGGCGACGGCGCAGACGAGGTGATTCACATCCCGGCGCCTGGCTCGACGCTCCCCGAGACGGGCACCGAGCTCGTAGCCGAGATCGATTGGGAGCGGCGGTACCGGCTGATGCGCATGCACACCTGCCTGCATCTGTTGTGCAGCATCGTGCCCGGGGCGGTGACCGGCGGGCAGGTTTCCGACGGCAGAGGACGGCTCGATTTCGACGTGCCTGGATCGAGCCTCGACAAGGAGATGCTCTCGGGCCGGCTCAACGCACTGATTGCAGAGGCGCACCAAGTCGGGCCGCGGTGGATCACCGATGCGGAACTCGCCGCCCAGCCCGAGCTCGTCCGCACGATGTCGGTCAAACCGCCGAGCGGGATGGGGCAGGTGCGCTTGATTGAAATCTCGGGGATTGATCTGCAGCCCTGCGGCGGCACGCATATCCGCAGCACCAGCGAGATCGGCCTGGTCGCGGTGACCAAAATCGAGAACAAAGGCAAGCAAAACCGCCGCGTAGATCTCGCGTTCGCCGAATAAGGGGAGGAGGCCCATGCCCTACGCCCGTCCCGAGGCGCTCGTCACTAGCGAGTGGCTCGCCGCCCATATCGGCGACCCGCATGTCCGGGTCGTCAACTTGTCCTTCAAACTGCCGGGAATTACCCCGACGGCGCGGGAGGATTATGACCGCGGCCACATCCCGGGCGCCGTGTTCTTCGACATAGACGACATCGCGGAGCCGGGCACGAGCCTGCCGCATATGATCCCGTCGCCCGAGCTGTTCGCGCGCAAGATGGAAGGGCTCGGCATCGGCGACAACGACCGCGTTATCGTTTACGACAGCGCCGGCCTGTCTTCGGCCGGTCGCGCCTGGTGGATGCTGCGCCTCTTCGGGCATCACAATGTCGCGCTCCTCGACGGCGGTCTGCCCAAATGGAAGGCCGAAGGGCGACCGCTCGAAACCGTCGTGCCGAACCCGCCGCATTGCCGTTTTACAGCGCGGCTCGACCCGGCGCTGGTCCGCGACCAGCAAGCGTTGCTCGACAATCTGTCGACGCGGCGCGAGCAGATCGTCGATGCCCGCGCCGCGGCACGGTTCGCCGGGATTGCCGAAGAAGCCCGGCCCGGCTTGCGCCGGGGCCATATTCCCGGCAGCCACAACCTGCCCTACGACCGGGTCACCGATCCGCAGACCCGCCGACTGCGCGATGCCGCCGAGCTCTTGGACCTGTTCCGTGACGCTGGCGTTGCGCTCGACCGGCCGATCGTCACGAGCTGCGGGTCCGGTGTCACCGCCTGCGCGCTCGCTTTTGCGCTGCACCTGATCGGGCGTACCGGACGTCGCCGTCTATGACGGGTCGTGGTCGAATGGGGGCTGCCAGGCGACACGCCGGTCGAGGCCGGCCCCCCGCCTGCCAAGACGCCTCCTGCCAAGACGCCGTGACCGCGCTCGAAGACGTCATCACCTATCTCGAAATGCTCGAGCGGCCCGCCGGGAAGCGGGTCCCGGCGCCGCTCGACAAGCTCGCGCTGATGCGCGCCGAGGACTGCACCGTCTCATTTTACCGTTACATATACGATACGGTGGGCCGGCCGTGGGCTGTGGTTCGAACGGCGGCTCGTCGAGGATGCGGCGCTGGCAGCCCTCATCGCCAAGCCGACGGTCGAGATCTTCGTGCTGCACGTGCGCGGGGTCCCCGCCGGCTTTTTCGAGCTCGATACTGCAGCGCCGCGCGAGACGAAGCTGTGCTATTTCGGGCTCATCCCTGACTTTATCGGCCGCCGGCTCGGCCCCTACCTGCTGCAGGCGGCGATCGACCAGGCCTGGTCGAGACCGCTCGACCGCTTTTGGCTCCATACCTCGACTTTCGATCATCCAAAGGCGCTGGCCACATACCAGCGGGCCGGCTTTGTCGTTTATGCGCGCCGCCGGGTATCATTCGACGACCCGCGCGACACCGGGATTCTGCCAAAGACAGAGCAGAGCTAGGAAGCTCTCGGCTTGGTGCCTACGGCACAATGCAGCGTATGGGCCATGAACAGGAGGCCGTCTTTCTCCGTCTTGTCGCGTTCGGCTTGCCAGACTGTTAATTCCTCCGGCGACAGCTGGGACAGAACGTGGTCCTCGCGGTTGCGCCAAATCGGTCCGCCTGGGCGGTCGAGCGTCACCATTGTCGGAAAACAGGCGAGGTCGACCAGACCAGCCTCGCGCATTCTCCGGTAGAGGCTGCGGTCGGCAACACCGCGCGGAGCAACCGAACGCGGCGGCATTGTCACTTTTCGCAAGATCGCCTCGGGTAAGCCGAGGTTCCACCATTGCGGCATGTCGAGCGCGCGCACCACGAGACCAACCCGCCCACCCGGGCGGATGACACGCATCGCCTCGGCGATTGCCCGATCCGCGTCGCATTCCTCGAACACGGTGACCGAATAGGCGCAATCGAAGGAATGGTCCTCGAAGGCCTCGGCATTGCCCTCGGTAAATCGGATCAGGTCCCGGAGCCCCTCCGCCTCGGCCAGCTGCACGGCCTCGCGCAGCAGAAACGGGTTCACATCGACCCCGGTGATGGGATTGGCATCGCCGAGCCATTTTGCCAAGAGGCGAACCAGCGAACCGGCGCCGCAGCCGATTCGAGGATCCCCTCAACGCGCCGCGGCCCAATCTGGTCGATCAAGGTCCGGAACATCGCCTGATAGGTCGGCATGCGGGCGCGGTCCTCGAGCGAGGCAACACCGCCCAAATGCGGGCCGCCGAGGGTCACGACCGTGAAGTGCCGGGCCAGGCGCGGGATTGCCGGCCCCCATTGCGATGGCGCCAGAAAAAACGGCAGCAATATCAGCGCCGGGCCGCAGCCCTCGATGCGGTAGGAAATGCCGACATGCATTCCTTCCGCCGCCGTCGGACCAGGCCCGTCCGGGCATTTTCCTTTCGCGGCCAGACGGTCGAGAAAAGCGATCATCCGGTCGGCGATCTCGTCGGTGCGGTCCGCGACGGCATCGCTCCCAGCTCCCCGGCGCGTCGTACCCAGCGAGCAAGGAGCGCTCGGCGGCCGGCAAGCGGTCCGCCGCACGGGCGGTCGCATCGGCGGCCGGCCCGCGCTCGCCGGCGATCATCAGAACCCGATCAGCGATGGGGGAGAACGGAGCTGGATCGAGGCGGCTCGGTACACACAACACGATCCCCCGCCAGCCGTTCGGGATGCGCTGTCGCCAGCCCCGAGATGTCCCGCGGGATCGCCGTGCCAAAATACGCCGAGCCGAGAACCCAGATGGTCCAAGAGCGCGACCAGCCGATCGGTCGCCGACATATCAGTTACTTGCGCCATGGACCCGCTCTCCTGCGTTGATGCGTCTGGCCGCAGGCGCCCGAGCTTATTAACAGCCGGCATTTCCGCTAGACAGATCCCGACCAGGTTGCATCATTCCAACTGTCATTGCGAGCGACTGCGAAGCAATCTTGTCCCCTCGGAGCCTCGGTGGCGCGAGATTGCTTTGCTGCGCTCGCAATGACGGGAACACCCGATGGCAGAGACCCACAACTTGGCAATTGTATTGGCGGCGCCCAGCTGGTATGAAATGGCATGGTCTCCTCTTCGCAATCATTGACTTGGTGGTGGCCCGTCTAAAGAAGGCGGCCGCATTCTTATTCCTACTGAGGCCGCCCAGGGAGCACCGGGCGGCCTTGCCAATTCAGGGCTAAGCTACCCGGCCCCCGGGGCAATCCCAACCAGAGGGATCCCCATGAAGCTCACGAGCTACATCACCAACGGCGGCATCCGCGTTACGTGGAAGATGCGCAATCACGACTATCAGCCGGCCGATACCACGTTGGCCCGATCGCTCGACGAGCGAGCGCGGGGTGTTGTTTTCCTCGAGCTTCGAGTTTCCCGGCCGTTACACGCGGTGGGATATGGGGTTTGTCGACCCGCCGCTGGTCTTCACCGCGCGCGGACGCCGGTTCTCGATCGAAGCGCTGAACTCGCGCGGCCAAGTTTTGTTGAACCCCGTTGCCGAGAGCCTCGCCGATCTGGCCGCAGCTCGCGTCGGGCGCGATCGGATATCGGGCGAGATCGAGCAAAGCGAGGAGCGCTTCCCGGAAGAGAGCCGCAGCCGCCAACCCTCGGTGTTCTCGGTTGTGCGCGCGTTGATCGATCTGTTCGGCAGCGCCGAGGACCAGCACCTCGGGCTCTACGGCGCCTTTGGCTACGATCTGGTGTTTCAGTTCGAGCCGATGCCGCTGCGCCTGCCGCGGCCTGAGGGAAGGTACCAGCGCGATCTCGTCCTCTATCTACCAGACGAGATCCTGGTCGTTGACCACATGCGGCAGATCTCGCAGACACACCGCTACGACTTCGATGTGGGGATCGTTTCGACGCGCGGTTTGCCGCGCTCGACCCCGCCAACTCCTTACGAGCTCCGTCATCTGCCGGCCTACCGCCCGAACGAGAGCGACCATGGCCCCGGCGAATACGCCGCGTTGGTCGAACGCGCCCGGGCGGCCTTTATGCGCGGGGATCTGTTCGAGGTCGTGCCCGGCCAGCTCTTCGCCGATCTTTGCCCCGACCCGCCGAGCGTCGTCTTCCATCGCCTGCGACAGGCCAATCCGGCGCCCTACGGCG
>CAVOTD010000071.1:0-15320 GCA_963698995.1 uncultured Alphaproteobacteria bacterium
ACGGCGTTCGGCGCGCACGGCGAAGGCTTCCTCCGCTTCAGTATCGCCAACTCCTACGAAAATCTCTCCCGCGCCGTCTACCGCATCGGAGCGTTTTTTGACTCCCGAGTAGAACAGGTCTCCAGACCGGTTTCCCACTCCCCGCTCCGCGAAGCGAGCGGCGGCGGATAGCTTCTACTTCGAGCGTTTCCGCGCAAACAGCATGGCCCGACCAAGTCTCGTCAACCGAGCAAATCCGATAATCGACCCACCTCGATTCGAGCGCCACGGCCCGCACCAGCGGCAGCGTCACGTCCTGAACCGGCTCCCGAGGCCTTCTTCGGCCACATAACCCACAGCCCACCGCCTCGCTTGACGCGGGCCGCCGCAACGTCGAACCCTGTTCCGAGCTCGCGCATTGAGTGGGCGAAAAAGAGGACGCGCTCACCGGTCCTCGCCTTCTCATACGTCCCCAGCCTGTCCCTCACGTCGTCAGGTACGCCGACGAACACCACCTCAATCTCCGTCCCTCAACCCCCAGCTTCCGAGCCAGCGGAACCTTCGCATACTGCGCCATGGTCTTGGGCACGTGGGTAACACAGGCTTTAGCCTGTCCGATGTCGCGCCCCAGGCGCGACATTTTTCCACTCTAGATAAATCGCATCCGGCAGCAACTCCCTCGTCGTCTCGACCTTCTCGGCCTCTCCGCCCATGAAGACGATCGGTACACCTCGCGTCGCCTTCCGTCTGCCGAAAGAAAACTCCGATGGCCCGCCCATGCGACGGCATCCGCGTCATATCGATGAGAAAAGCGTCAGGAGGATTTTGAACGAACGGTTGCAGCCCTCGGCCTCCGCGAGGTGCGATCCACTCGACTGCGAACCCGAGCCGCCGCAACCGCTCGATTCGCGGTTTGGCCTCTTCCTCATTCCAGTGGATCAGTACAACGCGCGTCACGGAAGGACTTCAGACAACGGCATCTCAATGTCGGGATCCTTCGTCCTCAGCACGCCATCCTTCGCTTCGAATGAGCCTTCACTGGTATGCGTCCAGGCCCTCCGCTCGTAAGGATCGATCACCCATACGTACTTCACACCCATGCTCAGGAAATCGCCGATCTTAGCCTGCATTCGGCTCATGAGATCGTCGGGCGACAGCACTTCAATGCATAGAAATGGCGGCGTCGTAAAGATCTCTTCGTCCGGATCGCCTCCAGCCATTACGCAGATGTCAGGCACTCGAAAGCGGCTTGCGCTCACTCTGACACGCTGCTCTTGTAGCGCAAAGATCCGAAGCCGGGCTTCCAGCGCCGCGAGGAAGAACAGAATTCGCCTTTGTGTAAGCGCGTGTTTTCTTTGTCCCACGTTGCGATCCTCCAACACGCCGTCCACGTAGTCGCAGTCCGGACTGTAGTCCGTACTCAGGTACTCCTCAACGCTGACGAGAGTTGGAACCATGCTCTTAGCCTACACCAATGATCAAAAACTCGATCCGCTGCAACCGCTCGACACGCGGAGGGTTTCGCCTCTTCCTCGTTCCAGTGAATCAGGGCAATGCGCTTCACGGCATGACTTCAGACAGAGGCATCACGATATCAGGGTTCTTCGTCCTCAGTACTCCGTCCTTGGCTTCGAAGGAACCTTCGTTGGTATGCGTCCAGGCGTTCCCCAAGTACGGATCCACCACCCAGACGTAGCTCACACCCATTCGCAAGTAATCGCTGATCTTTTCCTGCAGGCGACTCGCCCGATCATCGGGCGATACGACCTCAACGCACAGAAACGGCGGCGTGGTGAAAACTTCCTCACCAGGATCTTTGGCCATCACACAGATATCGGGCACGCGATATCGCGTGTGAGACACCTTAATGCGCTGCTCTACAACCACTAGGGCGCCCAGAGCCTGCCCAAGTCGCACCAGGAAAGCTGCAATCAAAGTCTGTACTATGGCGTGTTTTCTTTGCCCCACGTTACGATCCTCCACCACGCCGTCCACGTAGTCCACATCCGGACTGTAGTCCGTAGTCAGGTACTCCTCAACGCTGACGAGAGTTGGAACCATGCTCTTAGCCTACACCAATGAAAAATCCGGTCCGGCTGCCCGGCCCTCCGCCTCATTCATGTGGATCGGGCGCCGCGGTTCACGGAAGGACTTCGGATAGCGGCATCTCGATGTCGGGATCCTTCGTCCTCAGGACGCCATCCTTGGCTTCGACAGATCCTTCACTCGTGTACGTCCACGCCGTTCGCAAGTAAGGATCGACTACCCAGATGTAGCTCACGCCCATGCTCAAGTAGTCACCGATCCTCTCTTGCATGCGGCTGATCGATCGTCGGGCGATACGACTTCCACGCACAGGAATGGCGCTCTGGTAATCAACCGGCACAGCACAATTGGTGATGTACGGAAGCTATGTGACAGCGGTATTACGCAAGGGAACCGCGCGGTAACGGTTGCCGGGCTGTCGAGATTCCCTGACAAATAAGTTCGCGTCTCGACAGCTATTTCGTTAACTAATTAACTAATTCAGGTGCACAGATACTTGGCCGCCAGCCCGGCAATTGTCGCCTCGACCCGCAACGCCTCGGGCACGATCGTTGTCTCCAATCCGGCATCCAGGCTTGCGTGCTATTCCTTATCCTGTCCACCCCCTCCTCGCCGGCCTGGGGCAAACTCGCTTTACCCTGTGGTCGTATTTTCGGGTCCGCTCTCCGCTCTCTCAAACTGCGGATTTCGGACGAGTGCGGGAACATCACGGCCGAGACGCCGACCAATTACGCTGCCGTTCGGGCATCTTCGAGTATCATGTCCGAGGCTTTCTCGCCGATCATGATCGATGGGGCGTTGGTGTTGCCCGCTGGGATCGAGGGCATGATCGAGGCGTCCGCGACACGCAGCCGGCCGATGCCGCGAACCCGCAGGCGCGGATCTAATACCGCCGCCTCGTCCTCTCCCATACGGCAGGTCCCCACCGGGTGCAGGTTCGACAGACCGTTCGCCCGGATCGTGGCCTCGAAATCCCGGTCGGTTACAACATCCGACCCGGGTAGGATTTCTTCGGCCACATAATCAGCCAACGCCGGCTGCTGGGCGATTTTTCGTGCCAGCCGCATGCCGGCGGTCAGCGCCCGAACATCCTCGCCGCTTTGCAGAAAATTGAAGCGGATTGCCGGCGGCGCGAGAGGGTCCGCGCTCTTAAGCCGGACACTGCCGCGAGCCTCTGGGCGCAGATGGACAACGTAGACACTGAACCCGGGGAACGGATGCGCCCGCACTCCGCCCTCGTCGCGTTCAGCGACACTCCAATTCATAAAGTTGAGCTGCAGGTCGGGCCGATCGAACCTCGCATCGCTGCGGGCGAAGGCCCCGGCGCAAACGCCATTGTTGGCCAGCGGGCCAGACCGGAACAGAAGGTATTGTGCACCGGCCACGCCCCGTCGAATAAAGCTGTTGGCCATCTGGTTAAGCGTGATCCGCTTAGTGCACCGGAAAACAAGCCGGACGTTGAAATGGTCTTGCAAGCCAGCCCCTACCGCCGGCATGTCGCGTATTAAGGAGATGCCGAATTCGCGCAAAAGTTCCCCTGGCCCCAATCCCGATAATTGCAACAGTTGCGGTGAGTTGAACGCGCCACCGCAGATGATCACCTCGCCGCGGGCCCGCGCCGTCTGCAGCACCCCCTCAGTGACGAAGCTGACCCCGACCGCCCGGCCATCCTCAATAAGAATGCGGGTCGCGTGCGCGGTGGTCAGGACCGCGAGATTTCGCCGCATTCGCGCTGGGCGCAGATAGGCTGCCGCCGTGCTCCAGCGGCGGCTTTGGTTCGTGGTGCTCTGGAAATAGCCCGCTCCCTCTTGCCGTGCACCGTTGAAGTCGTGATTGGCAGGCAGTCCTGCCTCAATTGCGGCAGCAATCCAACGATCCGCCAGCTCCCAGCGCGTCAGTGGATCTGAGACGCGAAGCGGGCCCCCCGAGCCGTGGAACGCATCCGGACCCCGCTCCTGATCTTCGGCCTTTTTGAAATACGGCAACACACTGTCCCAGTCCCAGCCGGTGCAGCCTCGTTGCCGCCACTCATCGTAGTCGGCCGGATTGCCCCGCATATAGACCATACCGTTGATCGAGCTGGTGCCGCCCAGCACCTTGCCGCGGGGCTGGTACAGCGGCCGGCCGCCCAGCTCTGGTTCCGGCTCGCTTTCATACATCCAGTTGACGCGCGGGTTGGCGAACAGCCGCGACGACGCCATCGGTACTTGGATCCATGGATTGCGATCTTTGTCACCGGCTTCCAACAATAGCACCCGGTAGCGTCCCAACTCGCTGAGCCGCGCCGCGACGACGCAGCCCGCCGATCCGGCGCCGGTCACGATGTAGTCGAAGGTGTCGTCCCCGTCGTCATCGAGCATTGCCATTACGCGGCCGCGCCGAACTCCGTCGACTGCGGAAACAGCAGCTCTTCATAGACTTCGATCGTGCGAGAGCACATCGTCTCGCGGCGGAAATGAGCGGCAACATGCGCGACGGCGCGCCCGGCTAAGGCCCCGCGCTCGCTTGCGCCGAGTGAAAGCGCCTTGCCGATCGCCGCGGCGAGCGCCAGGGGATCGGATGCCGGCACGAGCCATCCGGTGTCGCCGGGGACGATCGTCTCGCGCGCGCCGCCATGATCGGTGGCGACGACCGGGCGCCCCATCGCCTGGGCTTCGACGATGATGCGGCCGAACCCTTCGGGGTCGCTCGAGGCCGAGACGACGACGTCGGCCAGCATGTACACGGCCGGCATGTCCCGGCAGTCCTCGACGATGCGAAAGACGCCGGCGAGCCCGTCGGCCCTCGATCGCCGCCTCAAGCTCGCGACGAAAACCGCGACGCTGCTCGGAGCCGACGAGAATACAGCATATCTCCCGCCGGCCGAGGGCAGCGATCGCGGCGATGAAATCGAGGCCGCCCTTCCATCGTGTCAGCCGGCCGGGAAGCATCACTACGGGCGCCCCGTCGGGCAGCCGCCACTGGCGGGCGAGGCTGGCAATCCGCGCCGCACCGACCCGGGCGGGGTTGAAGATCTCGAGATCGACGCCGCGCGGGATGATGCGCAACCGGTCGGGGCCGATGCCATAGACGCTCGCGGCATGGTCAGCGACGAAGCGCGAAATCGCGATGATCCGTTCGCCGCGCGCCATGACGGAATTATACCGGCGCTTGAGCGCGGCACGCGCGTCATAAGCATTATGGAAGGTGGTGACAAAATGCGCCCCGGTGGCGCGCGCTGCCGACCAGGCGCTCCACGCCGGGGCCCGGCTGCGGGCGTGAACAATGTCGATGCCGAGTTGCGGGATCAGCCGCACCAAGGCATGGGCGTTGCGGCGCATGATCAGAGGGTTTTTCGCGGCGAGCGGCAGGGTCAGGTGGCGGGCTCCGGCTCGCGCCACGTCGCGCTCCAATGGCCCACCGCTCGACGCGACATAAGAGATCCACCCGGCGGCCGCCAGCGCTCCCGCCAATTCGACGGTGCCGCGCTCGGCCCCACCGGAGACAAGGCTTGGCAGGATCTGCAGCACCGCCGGTGGGCGGCCTGTGGAGGAAGCCGCTAGGATGCTATTCTCGGCGCTCATTCCACTGTGCCGCCAGACCCTCCGATGAGTGCGCCCGACATACTAACACGCCATAGTGGTGCGACAATCGCCTACCGCCGGGTTGCCGGATCTGTCCCGGGCGTCATGTTCCTCGGCGGATTCCGATCCGACATGACCGGCACCAAGGCCCTGTATTTGGATGATTATTGCCGCCGCCGCGGCAGGGCCTTTGTGCGCTTTGATTATTTCGGCCACGGCGCGTCGAGCGGCGATGTTGCAACCGGCACGATCGGCGGTTGGGCCGAAGACGCAATTGCGGTTCTCAATTCGGTGGCCGAAGGCCGCCAGATCCTGATCGGATCCAGCATGGGCGGATGGCTCATGCTGCTCTTGGCGCTGGCCCGACCGGAGCGCGTCCATGCCCTCGTCGGTATCGCCGCAGCCCCCGATTTCACCGAAGATCTTGTCTGGCCGAGGCTCGATCCGCGGCAGCAGCAGGAGCTGCGCGATGCCGGCGCGGTTACCGTGCCCTCCGAATACGACCCCTCCGGCTACGCCTATCGGCTGGGCCTGTTCGAGGAGGCCAAGCGCCATCTCGTGATGCGCCGGGAGATCGCGCTCGACTGCCCCGTGCGTCTTCTGCACGGCCAGCGCGACGCCTCCGTACCGTGGCAGACTAGCCTCGCCTTGGCCGAACGCTTCAGCAGCGGCGACGTCGTGGTCACCCTGGTCAAGGGCGGCGACCACCGGCTTTCGCGGGAAGCCGATCTCGAACGGCTCGGCCGAACTTTGGACGAGCTCACAAGCGATTGAAGAGCCGGTATCGCTCAGCCTCCGAACGCCCCGAATTCGAGCCTCTCGCCGGTCAAAAAGGTGGCGTAGAAATAGAGCTCGGCATCGAGCGCCCGCTTGATGTTGTCGGCACGGCGGAAGCCGTGTTGCTCGCCATCGAACAGAAGATAGAGAAACGGGATGTGCCGCTGGCGTAGCGTCTCGACCATCGCCTCGGCCTGTTGCGGCGGAACGACCTGGTCCTCAGCCCCCTGAAAGAACGCAACGGGCACCGACAATCGTTGCGCGCTGTGCAACGGGGATCGGTCGATATAAAGGTCCTTGCACGCGGGGTAAGGCCCAATCAGGCCGTCGAGGTATCGCAACTCGAATTTGTGCGTGTCTTTTGCCAGCGCCTCGAGATCGCTGACGCCGTAATAGCTGGCGCCGGTCTGGAACTCGCTGCGAAACGTCAACACGGCGAGCGTCGTGTAGCCGCCGGCGCTGGCGCCGCTGATCGCCCACCGCTCCCGATCGGCGCGCCCCGTTTCCGCGAGGAACCGGGCGCCGTTTACGCAATCGGCGACATCGACGATTCCCCAACTGCCTTGCAGCCGGAGGCGGTATTCGCGGCCATAGCCGGTACTGCCGCCGTAATTGACGTCGAGAACCGCAAAGCCGCGGCTGGTCCAATACTGCGTCCCCCAACTGAGGGTAGCGGAAGCTGCGGCGGTCGGGCCGCCATGGCAATGCACGATTAGCGGCGGGAGATCGCCGGCCGGAGGCGCGAAATCCGCGTTTTGCGGTGGGTAGAACATGCCGTGGGCCTGCAAACCACCATCGGTATCAAACGTCACCGGCTCCGGCACCGAAAAATACCCGCGGTAAGCTTCGACATCCTGGTTGGTCGAGAGCTTTAGGCTGATCGCCCGGCCCGAGGTGAGGTCCAATTCGACGATGGCCGGCGCGACTGTTGGCGAACCGCCACGAAAATAGACCCGGCCCTCGCTCGCGCGGAGAGACGAAATGTCTTCGTAAGCTGTGGCGATCGGACTCGCTTGCAGCCAGGCTGGGTCGACCATGCTGATCCGGCTAATCCCATTTTGGACATAGCTGCAGACGAGCTCGTTTGCCGAAGCGAAGGCAAAGGCGGACATGCGAAACTGCCACTGCGCTCTGCCGAACTCCGCCGTCAGCGGATAGACCGGCTCGACCGCGGCGGATGCCTCCAGCGCATCGCCGCGGGCGCGAAACAGGTTCCACCACCTTCCGCTGAGCGTGGGCTGGGCGCGATCGGAAACAAAATAAAGCGCCCCGTCCGGCGACCATTCGGGTTGGAAGATCAACTCGTCGTCGGCGCCGGCGACTCGCCGTTTGCGGCCGAGCGAGCCGTCGCCAGCCACTTCGGCGACCCACAGTTCACAGCCGATCCAAGGCATGTTCGGATGGCTCCATTCGAGCCAGGCGAGCCTGCGGCCGTCCGGACTGAGGCGTGGCGCGGCATAAAAGTCGCGTCCGGATTGCAGCACTCGCTGGGGCCTGGCGGTATCGAGCGGAATTTCCACGATAGTGTTGACCGGTTCCGGCCCTGCTGCCGTATGGTCCTCGCGCACCCAGATCATCCGCCCGCGCTCGGCATCCATCACGCCGTCCGCATAACGCAAGCCTCTCGGCTGAGCGGGTTCAGGGGTGATCGCGGAGGGCGAAGCTCCTTGCTCTTGGCGATAAAGGCGCTGGTCCGCGTCGTTGCAGAAATAGACTACGCCGCCACTGACCAGATACGCGCCGCCGCCATACTCATGGACGCGCGTCCGTACACTAAAAGCCCCTTGTCCACCGGCCGGCACCGGCGGGGTGACGTCGGCCGAGGAACCGTCTGCGGCGCGGTGAACGATCACCGATCGCCCACTCTCCTGCGGGCGCGATTCGATCCAGTATATCTCCGTCCCGTCGAGCAGGATTTCACCGAGACCAATCGTCGAGGCGACGATCAGGTCGGACGTGATCGGCGAGGACCAGGAACCGTAAGCCGCTATTTGTGGGTCTGGCATGACCACCTCTCCGCGACCGGCTGAAGGGCTAGCGCAAGCATCGCACATCCGAGCTTCACAAGCTTCACCCGTCGTGGCGGCGTGTTCTCCACGTCATAGTCACGCCGAGTCCGTTCAAAGCGCGGCCGCTCGATCTGCAGGCAAGGACCGGCCACTTCCGCCAATATCGGCACTCTCGTTCGCTCACACCGGCAGAGAGGCAGAAACAAGCTCGTGCCTGATCCCCACCAAACCATCTCGAGAACGGTATAAGCCGGGACGGCTGAAGTGATTCTGAGGGAGAACGAAAGTGATGAGGCGAATAATCGCACTTTACGTGATTGTCGTTGGGCTAGTGCCGACGCTCTCGGCCTGCACAAACCTGGCTGATGTGCTGTGTCGTCCAGCGGGTCATTGTCCAAATGCGCCCGATGGAGTTAACAAAGATCACTAGTTGGGAATCCTCGCATGGAGAAGCAGACTGCGTCATGACCGACGGCAGGATTCCGGCGGCGGGCGACTAAAACTCGTAGGCGTCGATGATCATCAGCTCGTTGCCGGGCGGCGGTGGTCCATTCCTACATTGCCGGAAGCGCCATGATCGTCTCGCAATAGACCTCCGCCTCGCGCGCGAGCCCGATCTTCTAGAGCAATTTCCACTTACATTGAGCCGTATCCGGCGTGGGCAAGATAGCGGGAGCACTCGTCGGCGGGGAAGTTGTCCAAACAGCGGCCGATCGCGGTCCACAGGGATGGGATCGTTCGCTCGGCGGCTTTGCGCAACAGCGCCTTGAGTTTGGCGAAGACCTGCTCGATCGGGTTGAGATCGGGCGAATAGGGCGGCAGGTAGAGGAGGATGGCGCCGGCCGCCTCGATTGCCGCGCCGACGCCGGCGACCTTGTGGGCGGGCAGATTGTCCATGACGACGATGTCGCCGGGCGCCAGGGTGGGGACCAGGCAGCGCTCGACATAGGTGCGGAAGATCATGCCGGTCATGGCGCGGTCGATGACAAAGGGTGCGCTGATGCGATCAACGCGCCGCCCGGCTACAAAGGTGGTTGTCTTCCAATGACCGTGCGGCACCCGACCGATCAGTCGCGCGCCGCGCCGACAGCGCCCGCGCGTGCGGGCCATGTTAGGTGCGAAATCGCGTCGCCACCGGGCATAGATGCGGCAGGGACTGGCCGGTATTGGCCGTCGTCGCGATTCGCCGCACTCCACAGCCGCCGCCGCGAACGATGGCTCGCTTGGGGCTACCGCTTCTCCTCTTAAGCAGCCGCCTGGCCGGACAAGTCTCGTTGGAGCTCGATCTCGATCATTGCCCGACGACATGCCAGGTTACCCCCGGATTACCGAGACTCCCGCCGCCGATCACCGCGGTCCCGTTCATTTCCCAAATCGATACCTCGCCGCTATCGTTCTGCCAGAGGATGTCGGAGTAGCCGTCACCGTTGAATTCCACTAGTTGGAGTGGGGAACTCAGTGAAAATGCCCGAAGTCGTGATCCGCCCGATCTTGCTGTGGTAGGATCCGGTGAACCACAGCCCGCGGTCAGGTCCGGCGGCGATGCCCGACGGGAAGCCCGTAGGATCGGGCGTGGGTACGGCAAACGAGTTGATTGTGCCGGAAGTCGTGATGCGCCCCATCTTGGAACCCGCGGTAAACCACAGCGCGCCGTCTGGCCCGGCCGCGATAAACGTGCCGGATGTCGTGATACGCCAAAGACTTACGGGACCGACGAACCACAGTGCACCATCCGGTCCGGTGGCGATGCCGTCTGGGGTGTCCAACGGTGGAAGAATCACGTACTCCGTTATTCTTTGCGCAGCGGCGCTCGCCGTCCAGCCGACAAGGCCTATGAGTGCCGCAAGTATGCGAAGCCCCATCGGCGCCCTCTGCGTCTCCCTAATCACATGGCCACCGAACCTGTTTTTCATCCTAAAATGGTTGCCGTTTAGGAACTCAAGCCAGCACCATGAGCAAGAATTATCCGACTGAAGTTGCCACACGAACAGAATCTGCTCAGATTGGGGCGAGGCGGCAATGCTGCCGCTTAAAACTCGTAGGCGTCGATGATCATCGGCTCGTTGCGGGCTGCGGCGATCCATTCCTGCATTGCCGGAAACGCCATGATCGTCTCGCAGTAGCTCTCCGCCCCGCGCTCGAGCTCGATCTTGTAAGTGCGAAAGCGGGTCACTACCGGAGCGTAGGTCGCGTCGGCAATGCTGAAATGACCGAACAGGAAATTGCCTTTTCCCTCGCCAAAACGCTTGCGGCAATCGCGCCAGATCGACATCACCCGGTTGATTTCGGCCTGTGCCTCCGGGGTGACACCGCGATGCGGAAAGCTCGAGCGCACATTCATCGGCAGATGGCTGCGCAGCGCCGCAAAACCCGAATGTAATTCGGCGCACACCGAGCGGGCGACGGCGCGCGCGTCGGGATCGCGTGGCCAGAGCTGAAAGGTCGGAAACGATTCAGCCAGATATTCGCAGATCGCCAGGCTATCCCACACCACGAGCTCGCCGTGCCGCAACGCCGGGACGGTTCCGGATGGCGAGTACTTCATGATTGTCGCTTTGCTCGTCGGCTCGTAGAGCGGGATGACGATTTCGTCGAAGACGACCCCAGTCTGTTTCAGAACAAGCCATGGTCGTAGCGACCATGACGAGTAATTCTTGTTCCCGAGATAGATCGTGAAATCGGCCATGAGGCGCCCTGGCTCAGCTGACGGATGCTCACTCTGCCGGGAACCGAGTCGGCACGCAACGAATGGCTCGAGAACGCACCGCCGAAACCAGGTCCCATCGGGTCAGTGAGTTGAATTCTAACGAAACAACGCTTCCCTGTCAGGTGCCTGCTGGGGTCCGAGCTCGCGGGTGAGCGATGACTCTCCTGCGACCCTTGTATGAGAGCCCGTGCCACGCCTATGCTCGCCGCACGAACCACAACTCCACGGACATACTGACAGAGGTGGGCCATTCCATGTCGACCGAAGCGCTGACTAATCAAACCTCGTATCTGTACTTGGGCTTGGCCGGTGAAACCGGGCGCGGGCGGGTGGTGCACTCCGGTCTCTTCCGCACCGCAGACGGCAGCGCCGAATGGGAGCGGCTGCAGCATGGCTTGCCCGAAGCGCCGGCGGTGCGCGCCCTGGCGATGCACCCGCAAAACCCGGCGATCGTCTATGCCGGCACGCAATCCGGGCCTTATCGCAGCGCCGATCGCGGCGACCATTGGGAGAAGATCGACCTGCCCGACCACGGCCTGCCGGTTTGGTCGTTGCTGTTCCACCCGCACGATCCCGACGTGATGTTTGTCGGCTATGAGAACTGCGAGATCTACCGCAGCGACGATGCCGGCGAACGCTGGGCTCGGCTGCCGGTCAGCGTTCGCTTCCCGGAGATCACCACCGCGCCCGGCGCCAACCCGGCCAAGCGGGTGCTGATGATGGACGCCAGCGCCGGCGAGCCCGAATTGCTCTACGCCGCCATCGAGGTCGGCGGCACGATCCGTTCGACCGACGGCGGCGAGCACTGGGAGAATTTGAGCCACGGCCAATACCTCAACGACGACGCCGTCGACATGCACGGCGTGCTGGCGAGCCGCTGGCGCCCCGGCACGGTCTACGGCATCGGCCGGGCCGGCATGTTTCACAGCGCCGACCGCGGCGATCATTGGCGGCACGTGCCGTTGGATCCGCTCAACGCCAAGGGGCAGATCTACTGCCGCGACATCCGCGAGGTGCCAGGCAATCCGCGGAAGCTGTGGGTGGCGGCAGGCGGCGGTTTCCAGAGCGATGTCGGAGTACTGCTGCACAGCTCTGACGGCGGCGACAGCTGGGCCCGGGTCGATATCGGCCGGCGGCCGGCACACACGATGTTCGCCCTCGCCTTCGACGAGCGCCGGCCGGCTCGGATGTCTTGCGCCACCAACGGCGGCGAAGTCTTCAGCAGCCTCGACGGCGGTGAGAGCTGGACCGCCCACCCCCGGCCGCCGGAAGGCACGCAGATCTACGCCTTGGCACGCGGCTGAACGCCGCGCGGCCCGGCGCTCGCTCGGTAAGCCCGGGCATGGATTTTCGGATCACCGACGAGCAGCAGCGTTTGCAGCAGCGCTGCCGCGAGCTTGCCGTCGAATTCTCCGCCCGATCGGCCGCTCACGACCGCGATGCGACGCATCCGACCGAAAATTATCAGCGGCTTCGCGAAGAGGGGTTTTGCCGGCTGAGCATCCCCGAGGAGTGGGGCGGAGCCGGCTTCAGCTTTCTCGGCCATATATTGGCGTTCGAAGCATTGGCCGAAGGCTGCCCGTCGACTGCGCTGGCGTTCAATATGCACGCATCAGTTGTCATGCCGTTGCTGGAGAGCAGCGAGGCGACGACCGACACCAAGCGACGCTTGGCTGAGCTGGTCGTGCAGCAAGATCAACTAATCGCCGGGAACTTCTCGGAGGCGGGCGCGACGTCACTGATCGGCGAGCGTCCGTTGAGCGCCCGGGCGCGGCACGTCGATGGCGGATACAGCGTCACTGGCCGCAAGATGTTTGCTTCGATGATCGAGGCGGCGGACCATTGCGCGGTGCTCGCGTATCCCGATGCGGCAACGAGTCCTCACGCCGGGATCATGCTGCTCGTGCCGCGGGTCGCCGCCGGCCGCAGGGTCGATGCGAACTGGGACACGCTCGGTATGCGCGCGACGCGCAGCGACTCGCTGATCCTCGAGGAATGCTGGGTATCGGAGAGTGCGGTCGTCTTTTGCTCCGACGACATCCGGCCGTTTCGGCACGCCCATGCGAATTGGTTTTGGGGCTCGTATACGGCGGTCTACCTGGGGGTAGCGGCCGCCGCCTATGCCGAGGTGCGGAAGGTGCTGCATGCACGCCAGCCGGCGGGTTATGCGCAGCCCCTCGCCTATCATCCGGATGTGCGTCGCCACGTGGCCCAGATGAGCGCCGATCTCCACGCGGCCCGGCTGATCACCTACCATTCCGCGTGGCTCAGCGACACGCAAGGGCCGACGCCGGAAACCACCGCAGCGCTTTACCGCGCGAAATACATCGTCGGCGAGGCCGTCACCCGCATCACACGCACCGCCCTGACCCTCGGCGGCGCGCACGGCATCTTCAAAGGATCGCGCCTCGAACAGCTGTTTCGCGACGGGGGCGCTTGCGCTGATCCAGCCGCCTCAGGCGGATTTCTGCTTATGGAGCATGGGCATCTTCGAGCTGAACCTCGATCCCATTGAGATACTTCCGCCTCTCCAGCCTCGTTGAGCCGGTGCCGACCGCAGGGCGATGCCTGATTAATCGCCGGGGTGATCGCGACAATTTGAACGCCTCGGCTCGAGTTGCGAAGCCTTATGGAAATTCAGCTGGGTTCGGCCGGCCGGTGGAACTCAACTCACTGACTCTTGCTTCCTGAGTGGCTGAAGATCGACAATCTGTGAAGTCTGGTTCTTCAAATATGTGTCCTAGTGTTGCTCAGCCCGGAAAGCCAGATTTTGGTAAGCGTCGGCTATTCGGAACATGCCAATTCGATTCGCGGATCATCGCTCAAGGCGCCCGTCACATTCAGATCGGTCGCCGCCGTCCTCCATTTTGGCGCCTCGGTCGATAACGCAGTCATCTGGCGGTCAATCAGGGCAGCCGCCTTCTGGGTAAGTTGCGCGGCACTTGCAAAGCTGCTCGCGGCTGACTCCCGATCGACTGCGCAGCGTGCGCCGAGCAGCTCTTCGTAAAGCTCGACGAACCCCATATCGGCGGCGAGAGTGGCATTTTCTTGCACTGACGATTTCTCCGGAACCATCACAAACCGCTAAAATCCTAGCCATTCGCTGTCCCGGGATTTTGCGGACGACAACGGTGAATTCCCTTCTCGCTGGCTTCGTCGAAAACTCGGCGGGCCGCTGCTGTGACGTCGGCGGAATATCTGATAAAGGCTTATGACTTTGCTTCCGGTGAGATCAACATGTTGTAGCTGAGGGGTGGGTGATAAGCGGCGATGCCGAGCAGGGAGCGGAACGCGGCGTGCCGGGCACGACGGCGGTTGAAGCGGAAGACGAATTCGTCGAGATAGGACTGCAGATGCTTGCGGCGCAAGCCGTGGTAGACACCCAGCGCCCAGACCTTGAGGTTAGAGAAGATACGGTGCACCCAGGGTAAGACGATGTGGGCGGCCATCTTACCAACGACGTGGGGGTCGTGTTTGACGCTGGGAGCGCCGGGATAGGCGGACCAGCCGTCGGTCTTGGCGGTGGTGCCTGGTGCGAGGTTGCCGGCGATGAAGGGATGCAGGCTGTCGGCCGAGTAGTCGGACACCTTGTTCAAGCGGATGCGACCTGGGCCGGCCCCACCGTCCTGCACTTCGACGGCACCGACGATCAGCATCTTGCCCTGGCGGCTGCGGCCACCACCGCCGGTCACAGGATCGTTCTGACTGCGGCAGGCAATTTCCGTCTCGTCGATCTCAACCAGAACCGGCCAGGGCGGTCCGGCTGGGCGCGACCATGCTATGGCGCAGCTTGCCACAGAGCAGCCAAGCACTCCGGTACGATCCCAAACCGAGCTGGCGTTGCAATTGCAGGGCCGAGATGCCGTTGGAGTGGGTGGCCATCAGATAGGCGGCCCAGAACCAAGTGGTCAACGGCAGCTTGGAGTGGTGCATGATCGTCCCGGCGGTCACCGAGGTCTGACGACCGCAGGTGGCGCACTCCCATGTCCACGGTTTGGTTTGCAGCTCCCAGGCTTTCTGCTTGCCGCAGCCGGGGCAGACGAAGCCCTGCGGCCAGCGCGTCGCAAAGAGATACTTGGCGCAGGCCGCTTCATCCGAAAAACGCTGTTGGAACTCAATCAAGGAGCAGGGGAAATCGCTCACGGTAGCCTCCGAGGCAGATGTTCGTTATTTGTTCTACCCCATACCCGCTCGCTGTGCCACCGCTAATCGCGTCACCGGACACAGAGACATAAGCCT
>CAVOTD010000072.1:0-44598 GCA_963698995.1 uncultured Alphaproteobacteria bacterium
CAGCGCTGACCTATCCGGTGCCGGATTTCCGAAACTCGCCAAGTGTCGCGCGATTAACGGGTGTCCCGACATCAACTCGCCGTCTCGGGCACGGGTCAACAAAGAGTCCTCGGGAGAAACCGGATTATCACGTAGAGAGAGGCCGGGGCGGGACCCGACGTGCGCGCCCGCCCTTACAAAATAAATCGCCGGCGATGTGTGAAGCAGCTCACACATCGTCGGGGATGGGCAAGCTATCCGTGGCGCCGCTCCCGACACCTGCTGGGGAGCGTCCGTGCTATGGAGGGCGCCGTGCCGAGCATCAACTTTTGGAGCCGGAGCTTGTCGAGGGTCGAGTTCGACCAGCGCTCGCGCGAGGCGCGCCTCCGGCTTGAGCGGATAGAACGGCTGCTCATATCGCTCGCGGCAGTGAGACAGCCCCGGCTCCGGCGGCTCCTTTCTCTTCTCAGCGTCGGCGAATACGGGGGGCGACAAAGGAGTCGAGTTAGGGGGCCGCTTAGTGATCGGCGGCCTTGCCGCATAGAGGACTGCCTTGATTCCCGCTGTACCATCTGAATGCGCCTGAGGGTCAGACGCTCCGCGCACGCCAAGGAGCCTGAACGGTCAAACAACGGGTCTGTGTAAATCGACGGCTATGGTCCAGCTTGCTCCGGTTGGGCTGTCGCCAACCCGGCATCCGCCGGGCCAAAGTCGCGTAACGGACCTTCTGAAAAAATCAGAGGCCGCAAGGGTTGCCCTCAATATAGCGGGTTTAGCCGCCTCACTTCGTTGCGCAATGCCTTGCCAATTTTCGCCCTAAACCGCATGCCTTCATCGGTGAAAATCGTCACTCGGGCGAATCGAAGAAATATTCGACCAACGAGGCTGGGGCGCTCTTGTAGCATCGCCTGAAACTCTTGGGCGAAATGTAGCTATGTCGCTCACAATAAAGGGATGGCTTGCCTTGGGTAGAATCTCTACCGGGTATCGTTCTTGTTGAACCCAATTATCTGTTGCATACGCATTTAGAGGATTGACCATCCATGATGCGTTTCTCTGTAGGGGTACCTGCCAGTAAAAAAACGAAATGGGAATCCGCAATGGCCTTATTTCGATGTTCGTGATTATCTCGGTGATATACCGCAGATGCATTTCCGGCGGTATTGTTGGATGTACAATCCTTCTGATATCAACTCATGCCTTGAGCCGTGTTTTATTCGCCCTGCGGGCAGAAAACGCTAATATCAAGGAGACAAGTACAGCGGCGAGGGTGCTGAACGCTTCTACGAATGCAATCGTCTTTTCGTGGTTTTTGCTGACAGTGCTAGAAATCTTTGAGCAATTCTGCAGCTATAGACTGCATGGGGGCAATCTACATCCGTCGCCTGCTGGCGGCGCAATAAGTCACCGAGCCGCGCCGCATATATCCTTAACCAATGAATGGGGTTACAGAAACCGACACTGGTATACTGTCCCCTAACAACGCAGTCACGCGTTCATAGTTCTCGTTTTGATGACGGCATGGCCCAACAATTACTCGTTTGATTGGTAGCCGCACGCCAAGGGTGTCAAACAGTGCTATGTAGCGGCGCTTGCCATTGCTGCTGCCACGCTCGCGGATGCATTTGAGAGGTGAAGCTTTGAACTCCGCCGGATATTTAGCTTGCACTGTTTTTGTACCTCGTCAGAGCCGGGAATAGCCACGATGCGCACCTCGCGTTCCTCACTAAAGCCATGGTGTTTGAAAAGCGTCGCACCAGCCACGAAGGGCACAAATCCGTCATCCATTGGCGGCGGCACTCTGTTTTCTAATATTTCAGCAACAAAGTAACCACATCTCTCAATCACCTTCGGAAATATCTCCTCGATGCTTGCCGTACTTAGCGCGTAGTATACGGATGATATATTAAGGTGAAGCCAGTAATGGCTATCAAATTCGTGCCATAATAGTTCCGACAATTTAACAGTGTCGAACACAATACAAAATCCTCCGTCGCCGCCGTAGCCGCGCCATTGGCTCAACAAGCCGTGCTCCTTTTCATAGGGTTGGTCGGCCGCGTGGGAACAAAACGACGTTATGAACGGCTCGGCAAACGAAAATGAGGCGTTGTTTTGGAATGTTACTTTATATAACCCTTCAACTTAGTGTCTGACTCAGAATCGCATAGGTTGTGCTAAGCGCACGCCAGTCTCCTTATGAGGAGCTGAACGGAGGCGATGTAGATCCAGGTTGTGGCGCTCGCGATCGAAGCCTCGAAGTCCTTTGCCAGGCGGCGGTTTCGATTGAGCCATGCCAGGGTCCGCTCGACCACCCATCGGCGTGGGAGGAGATGAAAGCCCGTCGCCTCGGTAATGCGTTTGACGATTTCGATCGTCCAGTCGCCGAATTTGACGAGAGCCTGGCGCAGATTAGGGCCGTTGTAGACGCTGTCGGCAAACAGGTGGCGCAGCCACGGAAACAGATCGTGGATGGCTTCGATGACGAGCCCGGCGCCGTCGCGATCCTGGATGTTGGGGGGTGGATGGCGATGCCGACCAGCAGACCGGAAGTATCGGTCACGACATGGCGCTTGCGGCCCTTGACCTTCTTGGCCGCATCCCCGGGTCGCGGCTTGCCGCGCCCGAGGACAGGCTCCGCCGCGCGGCCCGCCGCTTTCAGTAGTCTTGACCGATTGACTGTCGATCACGCCCGCCGAGGGGCTCGCCTCGCGGCCGGCGAGTTCGCGCGCTTGCAGCACCAGCTCGAAATTGATCCGCTCGAATAGACCGCTGTCCCGCCAGTCGTAGAAATAG
Organism: uncultured Alphaproteobacteria bacterium; assembly: GCA_963698995.1. Taxonomy (GTDB): domain Bacteria; phylum Pseudomonadota; class Alphaproteobacteria; order ATCC43930; family CGMCC-115725; genus AP-15. The sequence continues at coordinate 2,773 of CAVOTD010000072.1, forward strand.
CCCTGCACCGTCGTGAACGCTGGAAAATCCTTTGGTAGCAGGCGCCATTGGCAGCCTGTCCGTGCGATATACAAGATCGCGTCGAGCACGGCTCGCAAGTTGGTCTCGCGCGGACGCCCCAACGCTCTGCGCGCGGGCATGTAGGGCTCGATTACCGCCCACTCCGCGTCGGTGAGATCGCTTGCATACCGCTGCCCCGCACGTTCATACTTCGGGCGAGTGATTTCGGTCCACATGTTGTGCCTCGGTGATTGCTCGATACAACCACTATGCCACAACCAACTGAAATCACTCAATTCATTTCCGGTCAGCCTCTAAGCCTTTTGCCACTCTCTCTGAAAATTTTGCAATTCCGTCGTTTGCTTCTATAGCCTGCCTCACTTAATCATTTGAATCTTGTTGAAGTCCTATAATATCTGAGAAATTTTCAGTGAGAGCGCGAACGAGGGGCTCCCGGAGTAGTATTACTTCCGTTGCATCGTTTAGATCAGAGAAGTGGGAGGCCCATATAGTGTTGCTTCGGACAATCCCTTCTAGCCCGGCGAATGTCGTATAGTGATGTAACTCCGGATGTGATGAGAGAAATTCTTTATCAGCAATTGTTAGCTGTGTTTCAATGGTCAGTGCGGGGGATTTCATTGAATGATCCTCATAGCAGCGCAGGAAGGTGTGAAATCCCGGGCTGACGTTGTAGCTGCGGGCGACGCTGCGTTGCGTCTCCCCGGCCGCAAGCCGTTCCCGCGCCTCGCGCTGTGCGTTCGGCGGGTACGACTTCGCGGTCGTCTCGTCGCATGCACGGGGGAGGATCGTCTAGACAGCTGTCTCGCTATCCCCCATTTGGGGGACGCTCACCAAGCGGCCGGCGGGCCACTCGCGATCACCGGCGTCCCCTCCGCGACTTGATCGGGTCCGGGCAAAGTCCTGGCGGAGCGGGAAACTATCCCCAGGTGGCTTGACCGCCAACGAGGGTGATCGCCGTCCTCTCCTCGTGTTGACCGGTGACGTGGATTATTTTCGCCAAGTAAAATCGTAACTACAAGAATGACCGCTCTGGCGTGCGCGTACCGTGCCGGTGCCGTCGATGCTGCCGCTGACGATTATATCGATTGCCGCAGAGCCGGCGTTGCTGCTATTGGACGGTGCGAGTACGCGCATCGCCAGCTTGCCCTGCGACCCGACCGCTCCCTTGAGCCGGTAGCCCGTGGCGTTGGTATACCGCGCCTGCCCATTCTTGATGGTGAGCGGTCCCGCTACCCGGTCCGGACATAGGCCCGTCCGCCCGTTCCTCGTCGTATAAGTTTGATTGACCTTCGCCGAAGAGACAAAGCGATATTTGCCGTCGAATGCCGCTCCGGCCGTCGACGACGGAGTTTGCGCGTCCGCCGCACCAAGCAAGCCGAAAAACCCGACGATCCATAGTAATCCAATTTGCCTTCGCATGACTTTGCCCTCCCTTCCTCGAGGTCCGCGCACCCAAATGGGCCTGAGCCGTTGGTGCTTGCCGATCGCGGCAATCGGGCTCATTTTTATCAAAGGCTACTAGGAGGAGGCGCTCTTGACCATCATCCTCGACCACACGATCGTCCCGGCCCGCGACAAGGAAGAGTCGGCACGGTTCTTTGCCAGAATTTTTGGCCTCGAATACAAGGGTCCAGTCTCGCATTTCGCTCCGGTGCGGATCAACGAGACCTTGACGATCGACTTTGACAATTGGGACAGCTTCGAGCGGCATCATTATGCCTTTAAGGTCGGCGAAGCCGAGTTCGACGGGATCTTCGACCGGGTGCGCGGTGAGGGCCTCGCCTACGGCAGTGGTCCCCGCTCCGCCGAAAACATGGAGATCAATCATCGCAATGGCGGCCGCGGGTTCTATTTCCGCGACCCGAACGATCACCTGCTTGAGGTGCTGACCGCCTAGGCCCCGCGTTGGATTGTACTCAAGCGAGAGGGGGTACCATGTCGCAGACTGTCGATCAGAGGCCACCGGTAGCGGTGGGCCATGTCCGGCTTCCGGCAACCGATGTCGCCGCTGCCGAACGGTGGCTCCAATCCGTCGGCTTACGCCCGATATTCGCCGACGACAGCCTCGCAGTCCTCGAGCTTCGTGGCGGCACGCACGTCGTCGTCAGGAAGGCGGAGCAGCCGGCGGCGGCCGGTGCCGCAGCGCCGTTCGATCTGATGGTGGACGATATCGAGGCGGCGCGCCGCGATTACGCGGCGAAAGGCCTTGGGCCCTCCGACATGAGCAAGGGCCGGATCCACGACTCCTTCCGCCTCACAGGACCCGACGGATACGGCGGCGTTCTAGCTTGGCGGCGCCGCCGAGCATCGCAAGCACCAGTTCGGCAAAGTCCGACGTCGTATCTACGACAGGCTCCGCAAGCGAGCGTAGGCCCGCCCCCGTGCGCTGCATGTCGCGGGCGATGACCAGTAGGCCGGTCGTGTCGCGCGAGAGGCGGTCAACGGCCGGAATTACGACAACATCCCCGTGGGCCAGAACAGCCATCAGCTTTTTAAGCTGCGGCCAGTCGGCGGTCGTGCCGGTGATCTTCTCGCGGTACACTTTTTCGCAACCGGCCGCCTTGAGTTGTGCACTGGCAGAGTTGTGCAAGCTGGCAGGTGAGGACTTGGGCGTCGGTCAAGACGCGGGCGTATCCGTAAATCATGCCCGCATTCCTGCATCAGAATTTTGTATCAAAAAAGCGCAATTTCATCAGTGCCTTGGTTTTGATGCAGATATCGAGTGTCGGTCATCCCGCCGGAACCAGGACATTGACGGTCACCCTCGTGCCGTCAAGGTCCAATGAAGCGCAAAAGCGCGACGGGCTTACGAAACGATCGCGACCTTCTGCGCCTCATCGGACGATCGGGTGGCGTCTGCCGCGATTGATGAGCTGACCAGGCAGTTGCTCGACCGCCTGAAGAGATCAGCTTCAGCGGAGGCGTCGGCCTTTACGAGCGATGAACTCGGGAAAGGCCTCTTCGGCCTTGGCGCCTCTGACAATGTGCGTCGTGTAATGCCGCTCCTCGGCCCATTGTTGTTCGAGGCTTTGTGGCTTCTGCTTGAGCAGCAACGCCTTGATGCCCATAACCGCCGCGCGGTTGTTGGCGGCGATCATGCGGGCGAGCTCCATCGTCTTTGCCCGCAACTGGTCGCGCGGCACGAGATGATTCAACAGACCGATGCGATAGGCCTCTTCGGCTTCGACCACGCGTGCTGTGAACAGCAGCTCCTTGGCAATCGGCCAACCGACCTGGTTAGGCAAAGTCCAGGTGCTGTTGATCCGGCCGTAGGCAGCCGCGAGGAAGCGAAAACGGGTATCCTCGCACCCCACCCGCATGTCGAGCGAAGAGGCCAGCACCGCCGCTCCGCCATAGGCGAGGCCATTGATCATTCCGATCGTCGGCTTCGCGCAGGCGGCGATTTCGTAGCTGCCTCGGCCGCGGCGCGCATCCAATTCCTCCTGCGTATGCCGCCGATCGTCCTCGCGTTGCTCGTGGATGTCGCCGCCGGCCGAAAAAGCGCGGTCACCGGCGCCGGTGATGACAATGCAACCGATCGCATCGTCGGCATCCAACCGCTTCACCGCGTCATGCAGTTCGCTCGCAAGCAGCCGGTTCATGGCGTTGAGCTTGTCGGGACGATTGAGTGTCACAACCCCCACGCCTTCTTCGGCGTCGACTAGGATATGCTCGTAAGTCATTTTCCCTCCGATGATACCTTGCCCCGCCCGAGCGACGAGGGCCGATCCCTGCAACCTCACGCAAGTCCTCTGGATGGCAGGTCCTCTCAAGCGTGGGACGGCTATCAGTCCTGGCCACGCCGCGGCATCGGCCGCCGAAGTCAGCTAGGAGCGGCTGGGCGTGATCGGCATTGTCGCGATGCTCGTCCATGCGACCGGTGCCCCGGCCATCTCGGCCGCTTGTTCGGGCGGTAGCGCGGGATCCCAATGGACTCCGAGAAACCGGCGACCGGTCACCTTCGCGGCGGCATCGGAGACGAGCCAAAGGAGAGGCGGCGCCATCACCTCCGGCTGGATCATCTTGGCGCGATCGAAGCCCGCGTGTTCGGACACCATAGGCGTGTTGGTGATCCCGCCGGGCACCAGAACGTTAACGGTCACTCCGGTACCGTTGAGGTCCTTCGCCATGATCGCACTGAGCGCCTCGAGCGCGGCCTTGGAGGGTCCGTAGGTCGGGGAGCCGGCGTTCAACATCGTGCCGAGGCTGGTCGTAACATTGACGATCCGGCCCCAGCCCTGGCGCATCATCTGGGGCACAACGGCATTCGCGAGCGCCAACGGTGCCGTCGTGTGGACCGCGACGAAGCGGCGCCATTGATCGGGCGTGATCTCCCAAAATTTGAGCGGCCGTTGCCAGCTATCTGCACGGATGGCCCCCGGCCCAATCCCGGCGTTGTTGACGAGGATGTCGATATGGCCGAAGCGGCCGCGCGTGGTGCTGGTGATCTCGTTGGCCGCGGAGTCGCTGGTTAGATCTGTCTGGATGGTGAGCAGCTCGGACGCCTTTCCCTGCTCACGCGCGCTCGCCGCAAGGGCCTCCAAGGGTTCGCGATCGCGATCGACGCCGGCGACCCGGATGCCCGCAGACAGCAGGCCATGGGTCATCGCTCGGCCAATGCCACCGGCCGCACCGGTCACGATCGCCACTCGTTGGATTTCGGTCATGGCGTGGTTCCTCCCGCTTTGGCTGCCGATTGACCTAGGGCGTGCTCCCACGCATCGAGGCCGGATGTCCGGGTAGCGCCAAGTTGGCCACCTTGGGAGTGCCACCGGTGCCGTTCAGGAGCAGTGAAGCGGCATAGCCGCCAGCCGGGCTTACCGCTAGTCCTTCGGGGCCATCACCGACAACCACCTGATCGATAGCGCGGGGCGGGCTTGCCTCGAGGTCAATAACGCCGACGGTATCGACCTGGCCGTCCTGACCGCCACCGATGTTATTGACAATCGCGAGCTTGCCGTCGGGCGTGATCTGGACGTTGAGTGGGTTGAGGCCGGTGGTCATGTCGTAATTCTTGCCGTCTACCTGGGCGTAACTGACCTTCTGGCCGTCGATCTCGAGCAATCCCACTCGGTTAGCGCCGCTTTTGACGACGAGCGCGCGCTTGCCGTCGGGGGTGATCGCGACGGCAACGGGGAGTGCCGGAGGTGGTGCTGTCACCGCGGCCGTCGGCTGGGTAGCGACCGACACCGAGCCCACGGGTTTCACGCTTTTGCCGTCGATTGCCAGCACGGTGACCGCGTCCTCCGCGCGGTTGGCGACCAGCGCCAATGTCCCAGCGCGGTTGATCGCCATGCCCGAAGGCTGTTTGCCGGCCTCCACCGTGCTGATCTGCGTGGGCGGAGACGCAGTTAGGTCGATGACGTAAATCTTGTTGTCGGGGATACCCTTCCAGCCATCGCCATCCTTGACCCACTCAAGCGAATTGGCGACCAGCGCCAGGTGCCGATCGGGGGTGATCGCTGGGTTCACTGGCGGTCCGGTAATCGTATTCATCAACGGCAGATTGACAATGATCTTCGGCTTAACGGGTCGGCGATATCGATAATCGACACCGAATCCTTGCCCGCCGGGTGCGTGATCGTTTTGCCCGTGTTCTCGTCGAACGAGACCTTTTCGTCGTTGCCGGTTACCGGCAGTTGCGCCCGGGCCGCATTAGCTGGTGTGAGCGAGGTGCTGGCAGCCGCACTGAGCGCCAGCAGCCGTAAAAAGGCCTTCATCGTCTCCTCCCATTTGGTCGCGTTATTAACGTTCAGTGTGCCATCCGAGAGGCCAAAGCGCCATGGCGCCAGGTGGGGCGCTATATCGCCTGGTGGGTGACGTGTAGTCCCTCACGTAAGCCGGGTTTAACGTGCACTAGGAGGTAGGCGATAAACTGCCTCCCGGTTTTCCTCCACGCAGCCGCGCTCGAACAGATCGGGCTCGGGGCCATACAGACGGGCGAGACGCTCGAGTTGCGGGTGGCTCCCGGGTAGCGAGGTCCGCAGGTGACCGAAGTCATCAGCGTGGATAGCAGCACCGCAACTCCCTCCAGGCGACGAAAGAGCTTCAGATCGCCGTCAGACCGACAGCCCTTGGAGGGCGAAGGTTCAAGAGATGGGGACAGCGAAGTGGTACAACGCCACCAAAGGCTTCGGCTTCATCATCCTGGATGGGGTGGCAAGGATATCTTCATGCACGCCTCCACGCTTGAGCGAGCGGGCATCATGAATTTGAACGAGGGCCAGCGCGTCTTTGTCGGCGTAGCCGAGGGTAGGAAGGGACCAGAAGCCGCCTCGATCCGCATCGCCGAGTGGATCTGCGCAGACCTTCAACCGGGCGTAAGCCAACGGTCAGCGTGTTAAGTTCACCACCAAAGCGGCCGCGGCGGCGGCAACGCGGGTCACGACGTCCGCATCGACCGCGTGAGGCCAACGGTCCTGCGGCAGGTGGAACAGCGGATTGCTGCCCACCAAGGTGACATAACGTCCGCCGGCGCGGTGGATCTCGCGGGTTTCGCCGCTGGGTACGAGGGTCTTGGGGGCGACTATGGCCGGTGGTTGACCGGCCTGGGAGAAGTTCAGCCTCCGTCAGCTGGCGCAGGTCATCGCTCGCCGATTGCAACGAGAGTTCGCCGTCGGCGGCACCAATGTTAGCCCCGAAATGTACCCAGGTGGCGCCTCCTTCGGAGATCGGATGTTCCCACCCAGGTCGGCGCGTTATGAAGTCGTCGAGACCAAGGTGGCCGAGTTCGTGACCGCTATTGGCGGTAAAGATCACGTTGCTGGCGGGCGGCGCCGCGACAAGCGCACGCAGCGATTCGAGCCAGCAAACAAGGCCTCCACCCCGCTCGGCGGTCGACGGCCACCACGAGCTACGTGGCGTCATAACCACCACCGGGGAAGAGGAGCGACGGGACCCGGGGATTGCGATGACCACGTTGCATGCAGACGCCGGAACGTATCGGCTTTCTGCGACTACTCGGGTGAGTGCAGCGCGCGCAGCACCGGCGAGCACGATCTCGCTCGCCTCACTCGAAACGTGAATCGTTGGTGCGCCATGCGGATTTCGGAACCGTTCGGCATTGAGCAGCTCCATGCCCGGACGCGCACCGCCGCTGATTATTACCAAAGCGCGATACGCGGCGTCGCGGCGCCGCCTTTCGTATTCCCCGGTATAAACCGATTGGGGCGCCAGCTTGGCGACGAGAATGGCCTCGTCGTGGTCGCTGAGGCTAAGCGTACCGGTCACGCCGTTTACGTCGGTAGCGGGAGCGTCAAATGCCGGCACCGCTGCGATGCGCTCGCCATCCAGCTCCAGATAGCAGTCGACCGGGTCTAGCCGTTCCAGCTCAAACACCTCGGTGGTTACTTCGACGCCGAGGCCACCCACCTCATGCGCGAGCCAATGAGCGCCCGCTTCGTCGCCAGGCGTCCCGGTACGGTGAGCGCCTTGTGAATCCCACGCGGTCAGCCACGCAACCGCACGTGCTTTAGCCTTCTCAAAATAGTAGGGCGGCAGTCCCACGCGTCTGCCCCAATGCAGAGGGTCCTATCGTTCGTCGATGTCCGTTAATGATATGAGCAGAATTAGGGGTAGGGTGCATGCGCAAGTTCTTCGGGTCGACGGGTTCGGTCAGCCGGCTCACCGTCGAGAGCCAAGCCGTCAAGAGCAGATGCTGGGTGATCCCACAGCGGCGTCGATTACCGGATGGCGCGCAACTGCTTCTCCGGGACGATCAGCCGTATCGCCATGACCGGGCACGGAGAAGTGCTTACGCGCAGCTCGCCGATGATGCTCCGCTACATATAAACGCCTCTTTCCGGTTGAGGCTGTTAGCGCGACTGCGATGTCAACGGCCCGCCGCGCGGTATCCACGGTTGCGTCCACTCGGACCGACGCCGGCAAAATGGACTGCGCCGCCCTGGGCGCCGATAGGGGCCGGTAAGCACTCGACCTTCAGGAGAGTAATACGGGCGCGCACGTTCATGCTGCACTCGATGCTGGTGCCGGTGATGATGCCGTCGCTGATGACCTGCTATTCTCCCAAGCATTCCCAGGCCTGAAACGTGCGGCACACTACCGGCACACCACAACTCTTTCTTCCGTCTAATTATTTGATTTAAATGGCGTCCCCTACCGGATTCGAACCGGTGTTGCCGCCGTGAGAGGGACGCGACGGGTATCCACGAGCGTCCGATGATGTCTAGTAACCTGTTAATTAGAAGCGTTTCTTGCGTCATCTCGTCTACCCTTGTCCGAACTTGTCCAATACCATATATTGGACAAACCTTGGACATAAGGGAAGACCAGTGTCTCGCACCGCTCGCGAAGTCAATCTCTCGACCCGGGCCTCGCGTGAGCGGCTCAAGCCGTCCGGCAAGCCCTATTACCGATCGCTCGATCAAGGCCTGCATCTCGGTTACCGCAAGGGTGTCCGTGGCGCCGCATGGGTGACGCGCTGGTATGTCGGTGCAGAGGTGTACAAGGTAGAAGGTCTCGAAGGCCGGCCTGACGACGTGCTCGAGGCGGACGGTGTGACGGTGCTGACCTGGTCACAGGCCCAGGCCGAGGCCCGCAAGCTGTTTGGTCGGCGCACCCGGGAAGCCGCGGGGCTCGAAACCGAACAGCGCAAAGGGCCTTACACGGTTCGGGATGCCATCGCCGATTATCTCGACTGGCTCGCGGGTCATCGGAAGACCACCCGCGACTCGAAATACCGGGCTGACGCGCTGATCCAGCCTGATCTCGGGGATATCAACGTCGATCGCCTGTCTGCCGTTCGTTTGCGGAAATGGCAGGAGGGGTTGGCGGCGGCTCCGGCGCGTCTACGGCGAAGTGCCGAGGAAGTCGCGGCAGGGAAGACGAAAGGTCGCGACGCCGACCCCAACGACCTCGAGGCGATCCGTCGGCGTCGCTCCTCCGCGAACCGGACGCTGACGATCTTGAAGGCGGCGCTCAACCACGCATGGCGGGAGGGCAAAACGCCATCAGATGATGCCTGGCGCCGCGTTAGGCCGTTCCCGGAGGCGGATGCCGCGCGTGTGAGATATTTGACCACGGACGAGGCGCGGCAACTCTTGAACGCCTGCGGCGAGGATTTCCGAAAGATCGTCGAGGCAGCGTTGTTGACCGGCGCGCGCTACGGCGAGCTAGCAGCGATGACCGTCTCCGACTTTAACCAGGACAGCGGCACCGCTCTTATTCGCACGAGCAAGCCTGGGAAGCCGCGCCACGTCGTGTTGAACCGTGAAGGGTACGCGCTCTTCGAGGGGTTGAGCGCCGGGCGTGCTCGCGATCAGCGGATCTTTGTGAAGGCTGATGGTACGATGTGGGGCAAGTCGCACCAGCATCGCCCCTTGAAGGCGGCCTGCGAACGCGCGAAGATCCTCCCGCCTATCGACTTCCACTCGCTGCGTCATACGTGGGCCAGCCTCTCGATCATGGCCGGAGCCCCCTTGCTCGTCGTCGCACAGAACCTTGGGCACGCCGACACGCGTATGGTCGAGCGGCATTACGGGCACCTGGCGCAATCCTTCCTGGCCGATATGATCCGGCGGACGGCCCCGACCTTCGGCGCGAGCAGCGCCGACAACGTAGTGCCGATCACAACGACGCGGTAGCCTCCAGTCGCGAAGGATAGAGTTGCCCCCAAAGGACGGCACCGCGGAGGGCTTCTGCCGTGTTCGCCCTGCTGAGTGCCATGCGGACGTGTTGCATGACCGGCCCCGATAATAAGGTTTTTTGGACGCTGCTCAACGCGCTGGCTTGGGGACAAACGCGCGATCCGCCTGATTCCTTCCAAGATGTCCTCCGCACGCTGCATGAACTCTGCAGTTCCGGTCGCGTGCACGCCATCGGCCGCCGCCTGACCGGTCAGCCGCGCAATGCTTTCATACGAATACCGGCCTCCGATTGGGTGGAACTCTACTTCGACAGCGACGGCGAACAGCTTCGCAGTGAAGACGTATTCTCACGCATACTGTATCGGCGTCGCGCTTGGACCTCAGTTCGATTCTCGCAAGCCGATTTGGTCCGCGAGTGGCCGAACGCTGGCGTCGCTGGTTTCGTCAAAGAGCACGACGATAAGTATTGGGGAGACAGGTTCCGAGCGCGCGGCGAGCGGACCATTCGGGAGCGGTCGCGCCAGAAATGGATCGACCGGTTCGCCGCAAAGCAGCAAGAAGTCCGACGATGGATCTCGTTTGTCGAGATCGCCGACGTGTGTGCCAGGGCAGCGTCTCCAGTAAGCATCGCCGCAGAAGAAGAGGCGCGCGCCTTGGCCTATCGCCGACTCGTCGAGTCGATGGCGAGAGGCGAGTTCGAGCGAAATGGCCGCTCCTGGGTCCTACTGCTCTTTCCCAACCTCGTAGCATCAGTCCCACCACACCGGCTTACCCGTGAGTACTTTCGAGCGATGGTCGACGCATATGGGGTGGCCGACTTTACGAATGATTCCGGGCTTGTGAGGGATAATCTGTGGTTCTGCTGGCTGTCCTTCGATTTGTGCCGCGAGTGGTTCGCGCGGCATCTCCTGGAATGGCCGGACGAATTCACCCCCAAAGATCAAACACTCGATGCTCGGCCTCGGAGCGGCGAGAATAACCCAAACCTAGAGATTTCGGGGCCCCTGCACCGGGTGTTTTGGTACCAAAAAAGGGGCAGCGCGGGCGGAAAACTGGGTCCGGGAGTTTTGATGACGACCCCGCCCTGCAAGAGATGCTGCAACTCCTCGCAAGCAACAAGGAGGTGTCTCTCCATGCGGCCGCGCACCATGTCGTTAGCGCCGGCATCGCGAAAATGACCAGCTCTCCTGAGAGCACAGTGAGACGCCTTAGAACGAAGTTCGGGGCCAAGTTCGGGACCGAGCCGCCGCCGGGTAAGGCTTGGAGCGATATTGCACGTGAATTGGAGACGAAATAGCTACCTCAATCCTCCAATATAGTTCCAATACAAATACAATGCGAAATAGGCTCTGATCGTCCATATCAGCTCCGTAGAAAATCCTATCGGAGCCGAACATGTCCAATCATCTACGCGCGGATGGCCGTGTTCGCGGTCTAGCTACAGAAGCTTCCGCACTCGCCTACAGCATCCCGGACGCCGCCGCACGGATTGGAATCAGCCGCTCGACGCTCTATGCGCTGATCTCCGCGGGCCAGATCCCGATCGCCAAGGTCGGCAGCCGCACCCTCGTGCTCGATCAGGATCTGCACGATTTCCTCCTGCGCTGTCGCACCGAGATTATTCCTCCTGCCGGCGAGCCGGCCGCATGATACTGACCAAGCTCCGCGGACGCCCTCCGCCCGGAAACGAAGCGGCCCGGCGCTCCCATGGCGGGGAGGCCGGGCCCAAAGCTTCAACAACAGCAACCGCGCAGCAGATAGAGCCCGAAGAGGTTCATTGCAAGCCACCCGTGCGAGCGTGCCAAAAGTCGGGCATCTGGCAGCCAGAAGTCGATCGATCCCGAATACGATCTCCTGCACCGCCGAGCCCCGCGACGGCTCCCGCAAAGTGCGTTCGATGTTTGACGCAGCGCCGAAGGCTATCTCGGGAATATCTCCAGACGCGATCCGAGAACATGTCGAAATCATACACGAACTCGCTGCGCCTCTCGCGGGCCAAGGAAAGTTGGTAATAGCTGCTTTCGGCGAGGATCCGGATAAACCGAACCCGAAAACAGGAGCTTCGGGGTACGCGTTGCCGCCGCTGATCGAGCACGTCGCTATCGGCGATGTCGACAAGACAGTCAGTACGATCTGCAACTTGGCAAAACGAGAGCACTACAACGTGTACATGCCGCTCGCGGTGTTTCGAATCGACCTGCCAGTGGGCAAGAAGGGGTTCGAAAACCAGAGCGTTGCGGTGCTCGGACTTGTCGCTGATTTCGATGATCGTGATGCCGCGCGATGGGCCGAACGCCTGCCGTTGCCGCCCAACTACGTTCTCGAGACCAGCACCGACCGATTTCAGACATTTTATTTCTTGGAGAACCCTGAGCCTACGCAGGCAGTGAAACCCGTCGCCAAGCAACTAAGGGACTTCGCCGGTTGCGACCACGGCACCTTGGATCTTTCCCACGTTTGGCGTATCGCTGGCTCGCTTAATTGGCCAAATGTAAAGAAAGTCGCTGCGGGGCGACTTCGCACGCCACAAGTCGTGCAAGTGATCAAACCATGGGATCAGACGACCGTCTTGCTTGAAACCCTGGTTGCCGCGTTGCAGGCAAGAACACGGGACGAGACTGCTTGGAGCGACCGCACGAACGGCGTGGCGCACGATACGGACCACACGGCTCAGGATGCGCACGTCGGGGACGAGAATGTCGGCGATGACTACGACACGGCAGCCAGCGACGACACAGGGATCTTGGTCGAGACGATTATCAAGGTGCTCCCGCAGAAGTTGCGGGATCGCATTACCGAGCCCGCGAGCGAAGATCGCTCACGCGAGCTCTACTACGTTGTTAGCGCTCTGATCGAGCGTGATCTCAACGATCTGACGATCGAGCGCATCATCCGCCACTATCCGCGAGGGATTGGAGCGAAATATGTCAACCGCACCGACCTCGACGCAGAGATCGCTAGGGTGCGGGGCAAGACCGCCGCTGGGCGCAAGATGCGCGGCAATGCTGCCAAGTTCGATGAACAAGTCACCGCAGCCGAGATCGCGGCCGAGATTGCCCGAAGCCGTCGCGCGCTTGAGCAGGTGATCACCGATTTCAATGCCCGCTATTCAGTGGTGAACGAGGCAGGCAAGGTCTGGATCTTCGAGTGGCGCCTGGATCCCGTCCTCAGCCGCGAGGTACTGGATAAATCTCTCATGCCGACTTCCGACGCTTATACGAAAACGATCGGCTTGAGGTCTTCACGAAAGAGGGCAAAAAAATCACCAAGACCCGGGCCGAGTGGTGGCTCAAGCACCGCGCCCGCTGCCAATACCTCAATGGCGTCACCTTTGATCCGACCAGCCAGGCGCCACCAGGGTATATGAACCTGTGGCGCGGCTTCGCTGTCGAGCCCAAGCCTGGCGATTGGAGCCTGCTGCGTGATCATATCGAGAAGGTGATCTGCTGCGGGGTCACCAAGCATTTTTGTTACGTGCTAGACTGGATGGCTCGGCTGGTCCAATACCCGAGCCGGCCCGGCGAGGTTGCGATCGTGGTGCGCGGAAAAAAGGGCTGCGGCAAGGGCATCTTCGGCCGCTGGGTCGCTAAAGCCTACGGTCAGCACGGCATGCAGATCTTCAACCCAGCGCAGCTGGTCGGTCGCTTCAATGAACATTTGCGCGATTGCGTCCTACTGTTCGGCGACGAAGCCTTCTATGCCGGCGACAAGCAGCACGAGAGCGTGCTGAAAGGTCTGATCACCGAGCCGTTCCTGCCGATCGAAGGCAAGTATCAGCGTGTCGTTACCGTCGCCAACATGCTGCACATCATTCTTGGCTCCAACCACGATTGGGTGATCCCGGCAAGCGTCGGCGAGCGGCGCTTCGCCGTCTTCGATGTCGCCGACCACAGATGCGGCGACATCCCCTATTTTGCCACGATCGATCGGCAGATGAACAAAGGCGGCCTCGCAGCCATGCTGCACGATCTGCTCGCCCGCGACATCTCGGGCTTTGAGGTCCGCGACGCACCGCAGACCGAAGCGCTGAAAATTCAGAAGACGCTGAGCCTGTCGAGCCTCGAAAAATGGTGACTGGCGGTGCTCAGTCGCGGTTTCGTCTGGAAAAGCCGGCATGGCGCGAACTACTTCCGCGGCTGGCATCCCTTCTATGCGACCGAACTTCTCTACCGCAGCTATGTGCAGTGGTGCCAGGAAAGTCGCCCATTCGATCGCAAGAGCCGCGAAGAGCTGGGCCGGTTCATGACCACGATCTATTCGCCCGGGCGTCCGCGTCATGAAAGTCATCCCGTTTACGAGCTCGACAGCATCGACGGCGAAGTGATCAAAGCCGGTAAACCGATCGATCAAGCCTCGATCATCTGGCAAAACCGCCCGCACGGTTATTGGATCGGCGAACTGGAGGAAGCGCGCGTCCGCTTCACTGAGATTTGCGACGTTCTGACCGAATGGGGGTTGGAACCCTAAATGAAGGCGATCCGAGTGGTCCAGGACCCATGTCTGCTAACCTATTGATGGGCCGGGAAACCCGTGTCCCGGCTGGTCGCTAAAAACTTTTCCAGGGTGTCGCGCCAGCCTCGTGTACGCGCAGGGAAATCGCTAGCTCGTAGCTTAGGCACCTATCCCAGACCACCCAGAGCTCCCGGACCATTAAGGACTTACGAGATACTTCACCCGGACCAGCACCCGGACCTCCTGGACCAAAAACGACGGAAATTATGATGAACGTTTGTGATCTACCCTGATTTCAAGATAATGGCCCGGGCTGTGCCGCCGACGTCACGATCTTGTGCCCGGTATGCCGCGCGGAGTATCACCACGTTCCAGAAGAGATCGCCGCGACGACCACCTTCTCCAGCGGCGCAGAGAAACCGCCGCGACCACCCTGCTCAGCAGCGGCCCCTGGCCCCTCCCCGGGTCAGCCGTGCCCCTCGCCATCCGGCGCCGCCGCAGCTGGAAGGGAGGTAGGCTCGAGGCTGGGGGCTGAGGACCGGTGTGGAGGTATCGCCATGGACCCGACGGGCGCAACGCCGGGAAGCCAGCCTCCGTTCCGATCGGTCTTGTTCGAGTCCCAACGGGGCGGGGCTCACGACCACATCAGCGGTCGTTCTCGGCCTCGGCTTGCGCCGCCGCGACCATCCTCAATGTCTGCTCTATCTGCGCCAATTGCTCCGGCGTGTAAATACTCGGGTCGAACCTGGCGCGCGGCGGCTCGAGCGTGTCGGGATCCGTCATCTTCTCTCGGCCCAATACCCGATCAAGGTAGTCCCGCACCGCCACCAGGGCGACCCGCCGGTCCACATCCGGACTGAGCGGCATCAACTCGCCGCGATCATTGACCTCGTCAAGCTGCGCCAGCTCTACCAGTCTTAGCATCGCGTGCGCCATGTACCGGTGGCCGATGCGCGACGCGTGCCGAATGGAATTACCGACACGGCGATGATGCAAATCGCCCTCGCCGAGCGGCCGCGCCCTTGGTGCCGGCTGAGCCACGACCCCTTTTGTGGGCATGATGACGACATCGTCCACGACGGGATACCGCCCCTCATCCTGCGCGAGGCGGACGATCGCCCGCACATTCCGGCGCGTCAGGGCATATCTCTCTGCTAGATCCTCAACCACCGCACCGCCGGCATGCTCCGCTACGATCTCGGCGTTGCGCTTCTCAAGCTCCGGCGTCAGGCCACGGTAGTGCCGCGCACGAAATGTGTCGTTTGCCCTCTTGCGGGCGGCGCGCTCCTCGGGCGTCTCCGCCGGCGGTCGAGCGGCCCGCTTGTTGGCCTCGAAATCAAGACCGAATTTGTGCCCGGCCATAGCCAATCAACTTCCTAATCCGATTAGGTTGGTCCTCCCGGACAATATCACAGACAAATTGTCCCCGGACCCCCTGCGGCAAGTCCGCCTGGTTTGGACCCCCAGCGCCTCCTGCGCGGGGGCCCCTCCGGCTTTTTGAGCGAATCTCTAAGGGACGAGAAAGAACCACACCCGCTCGTTTTGTCATTAGCGGCTCCCCCCGGGGGTCGAAAGGGGGTTTCCGATCCGGCCGCCATCAATACGCGGCAGGAGGTGGCCTCGTCCGGCGACTCGGGATCCTCGCGTCTCGCGCGCGCATCCCCGGTCCTTGGTGTTGTCGCAATGATGTTGCCGGTTTCGGGCAACCACACATCGGTAGTGAAAGCCGAAGGCTTGGGACTGTATCGCCTTTGCACGTGGCGCGAACCCGACGGCTCAATCTCACGCGCAGGCGCGGGTGCGCGCACGCGACCTGCCAAGAACCACCAACATCTTCATCACCGCGCCAGCGGATTGTCGGGTCGGCGGGGAACCGGACATTCGAATATCCCCGTGCAGCCGATGATCATTGAATATGATACAGATCCTATGCAGGTGGGCGACAAACTCTGGTAAGTCGACGTCGCCCACCACCAAGCCGAGGGAGCGACCAATGCATCACGCTACCACTCTTGCTGTTCCAGAGCGGACTTGCAGCCGGGAAGACTGTGCCACTTTGTTCGTCTTCGTTAGAGCCGAGTCGTTCGACATGGGTTGCAACAGCGCTGCTGCCCGGCAGCAGCAAGATGTCCAAGCACACGCTCGTCGGCGGTGACGGGCGCAAACTGCTAGACCTTCTTGCACGATTGAGAACCAGAGCCGAGCAACGCATTGCAGCGCCGGTCAGGGTTGTGGCGATCCACGAAGTCGGGCTCGATGGTTTCTGGATTCATCGCTTGCTCGAGGCCAACGGCATTGAGAGCCACGTCGTCGATCCGGCGTCGATTGCCGTGCCTCGACGCCACCGGCGCGCCAAAACGGATGCGATTGACGGTGAGACGCTGCTGCGCACGCTGATGGCCTGGCAGCGCGGCGAGCCGCGGGTCTGCGCCATGACAGTGCCGCCAAGCCCGATCGAAGAGGACAGCCGTCGGATCTCGCGCGAGCGCGCGACGCTGCTGCGGGAGCGCATTCGTCACACCAACCGCATTCGAGGACTGCTGTTCGGCCAGGGGGTCCACAACTACAATCCGCTGCACAAGAACCGCCGGGAATGTCTGGAAGAACTGCGAACCGGAGACGGACGCTCACTGCCAGCTCATCTCAAGGCCGAGATCCTTCGCGAGATCGACCGGCTTGAACTGGTATTACGCCAGATCAGCGAGGTCGAAACTGAACGCGATGAAATGCTGCAGCCGGCACAAGCGAGCTCTCCGGTTGTACTACTTATGCGGCTCAAGGGCATTGGCGCGGAGTTCGCTACCGTGCTCTACCTTGAGGGGCTGTTCCGCCATTTTGCGAACCGACGGCAGTTGGCGGCCTATGCCGGCCTGGCTCCCAGTCCATGGAAGAGTGGCAGCATCGACCAAGAACAGGGTATCTCGAAGACAGGTAATCCGCGTCTGCGCACCACAATGGTCGAGCTTGCTTGGATGTGGGTGAGATACCAGCCTGGCAGTGCTCTCAGCTGTTGGTTCCGCCAGCGCGTTGGCTGCGAGCGCGGCCGGACCCGCCGCATCTCGATCGTCGCGCTCGCCCGCAAACTGCTTATCGCCCTCTCGAGATACGTCAGCCATGGTGAGATCCCTGCGGGTGCTGTCATGAAGGCAGGGTGAGGCATCCGGGAAAGCGAAATCAATTATCGCGAGTTCCACGAGGCCTGATCAGCCCCGTTGGATCCGGGCGGGCGGACCGTCGCAAACAGTGGCTGTGATATGCCGCCATACAGTGTGGACCCGCCCTCCCGAGCCCGATGACCTCGAGAATGAGGGATTGTGGTGCTAGCCGCTCTGTGAACGGCGACCGGATGTGAGGTTCTGCGGGCATCAAAGCCGCAGTCCATAAATGGGCTCGAGCCACGAATTCGAGAACGGAACGGCACGTCGGAATACACGATCCTTGACGGTGCCACCCTCATGTTTGTGGCACGAGGTATACGGTGGCCGGCAAAAACCCTGTGGATTTGCCGCTGCGCTTGGACGCCGCTAGTGCGTCGCCCACAACTCCACAGGGCCTACATCGGTGAGCAGTTGATATGAGTTAGCAAAAGGACGAGGGGGCCGGCCCGGAGACCAATAAGGCGACGGGAGCAGTTTTTGGTTGGCAATGCAATGCTCGCTTGACCCAACTACTTTCATGTGAAGTTTGAGGTTGTCGGATCGGGGGATCGGCGACATGCGCAACCGCTCATGCCAGACGCTGGCGCTGGCAATTTTCCTCCTTCTGCCGAGCCCGCCAGTCCGTGGCCAAGCCGAGCCCCCCGGTGCGGTAGGCGTGCCGCTCGCGTCCGCACGCCTCGACAGCGTTGTCGGCATGCCACTCTATTTCCGGCTGTACCGGGCACGGCTGCCGCCGGCTGGGCACGCCGCTTACCAGGGCGCGAACGCGCTGCTCTATGAGCTGTCAGGTGCCGCGTCGCTGGAGATCCAGGGCGGCTCGACGCAGCTCGTCGCGGAGGGCGACGGCGCCTTCATCGCGGCGGGGCAGATCGTGACGATCCGGGCGTCGACGTCCGCACCGGCCGACCTGTTGTTGTTTCTGCTGACCGCCCGGCCAAACCAGCGCCGCCCGGTGCTCGACCGTCCCGCTGTAAGCCGTGAATTGTTTCGGACACCCGATCCGCTGCCGGGTCTGGAAGAGGGACCCTACGAATTCAGCCTCGCGCGGCTGACACTCCCAGCGGGAACCCCTGCCGACCCCCCCTATTCGCGGTCCGGTGCCGCGCTCGACTATGTTCTGGCCGGCACGGCGGCACTGACCGCCGACGGGAAGACCGAGACGATTTCAGCCGAAATGCCACTCTTTGAGCGCTTCGGCTGGGTCCACAGGCTGGCAAACCCCGGTGCCGTGCCTCTCGTTCTCATCCAGGCGAATATCAGCCAGGAGGGCGTCCCGGCAGCGCACTCTGCTGCCGACAAATAGTGCCGAAGGGGCTTGCCTCGTAGGTATTCTCCTTAAAGGTATTCTCTACGCGCGATGACCATGCCGGTGCCAGTTAGAGGTAGTAGTGGAGCCCGCGGATGTTGGGGTGGTCCGGCTGAATCAGCATTCGGGGTTCAGCCGGGCGTGATCACGTGATTCCGTGCTCATGCTCTCACAGCGCATGACGACGAGCTGCAACCCCTCAATTGACGACGAAGACCTTTGCCCTCCGATCTACCAGGCAGCGTGGAAATAGGCGCCACGTCGGGTGTCGCGGCGTCGGGTAGTCAATGACAGCTATCAAACAGCTATCAAAGAGTCGGCATCGGAGAGCCGGGGCACCTGCAAATGACCCATTTCCGCAAACCGACCCGCTCACGGCCGCGGGATGTCCGGGACGGCCTTCCACGCGTAGCGGCGCCCGTGGATCTGTCCTCCGCCGGGCGGCTCCGATATCTCCCCGCCCTGGTCGCTGGCGCCGAGGCGCTGGTAGAAACGTTGTGCCCCGCGGTTCGGTTCTGTCAGCACTTGCGCCAGCTGGCGGATACCAATCGTCGTGGGGTACGCTCCAGCTCGTTTGAGGGGGATGAAGCGGGATGCGGTGCCCGGCATGTCGATCCACGGCCATCATGCATCGGTCTGAGCGCACGGCGCAAGGCTATCGCCGGTTCCGCTGCGGTAACTGCGGCAAGCAGTTCAACGAGCGCAGCGCCGGCCTTCTGAACCGAGCCCAATACCCGAGTGATTTCATTGCTCTCGTGGTGCTCTGGCGGCTTCGCTACAAGCTCAGCCTACGGGATCTGGCCGAAATGTTCCTGATCCGCGGGCTCGTCTTCAGCTATGAGGCCGTCCGTGATTGGAAGCGAAACTTACCCCAGCATTGGCTGAGAACCTGCGTCGGCGACGAAAAGGCGAAGTCGGCCGAAGCTGGTACGTCGACGAGACATACATTCGGGTGCGTGGTGGTTGGCGGTATCTGTATCGCGCGATCGATCGCGCTGGCGCCTTGGTCGACGTGATGCTGAGTGAGCACCGCGACCTTGCCGCCGCCGAGGCCTTCTTTCGATCGGCAAAGGCGGTGACCGGCGTAACCCCGGATCGGGTCACCACGGACGGCCACGATGCCTATCCCAGGGCAATCCGGACAGAGCTCGGCCGCCATGTGCGGCATCGGACAAGTCGCTATCTGAACAACCGACTTGAGCAGGATCACCGCGGCATTAAGGGCCGATGTCGACCGATGCTTGGATTGAAGAGCACTGGATCAGCGAGGCGATATTGCCGCGGCCACGACGAGCTCCGAAATTTCCTGCGCTGCCGGTCCCGCATGCGCCAACATGTTGCCGCGGCAACGCGGCGTTGGCAGCACATGCGCAGAGCCGTGATGGCGCTCGGCATCCTGGAGACGGCCTGAGCGCGAGGCAGGATGGCCGAAACGTCGTTGATCAACAGGCGCGAAAGCTGACACAACCCCACATGAGCACGTAGAGAACGCAGACACCCGACAGGCGTGCGAACCGCGTCGACCTGGCGCACGATCGGCCCGGCGCGCGCTACTTTTGCCATATCCGAGACATTAACTGTAACTTTTTGTTGACATATGGTTACGCGATTGCCTCCCTAATGTGTGGGGCTGTCAATTACAGGGAGGATCATATGTTGCGCCACCGTCTAGCCACGGTTGCCGCAGTCGCGATGGCGAGCGGCAGCGCAGCTTGGGCGGAGGACTATTCCTATTTCGAGCCAAAGCAATGCGCTTTGCCGTCACCGGTGGTGAACAAAGTGCTCGGCCAACTGGCATCCGTGGTCAAGCTTAGCAACGGCGGCCTGTTTTCTCCCAACCTGATGTGGGCGGCGGTTGTGGATCGTCAGGGCGTGCTATGTGGTGTCACGCGCTCTGACCCCGACGCGTGGCCCGGTAGCCGTGACATTGCAATAGCCAAGGCGAACGACCGCCAACGGGTTCAGCAATGGCCAACTTGCCCTCTCGACTGCCAACCTTTACGGGCCCACGCAGCCGGGTGGTTCGTTGTATGGGCTGAACAACTCGAACCCGTTTAATTCCTTCTTTAATCCGCAGGGCACGGGTGATGGGTTTGCAGTCGGCGGTATCATTACCTTTGGCGGTGGCGTCGCGCTATATCAGGGTGGGAATGTCATCGGCGGTCTCGGCGTATCCGGTGATACGTCCTGAGCGGATCACGCAATAGCTTATCGCATGCGAGCGCAAGCCGGGCTTAACGGAACCCCGACCAGCGACAACATCAGCTACTATGCTGGTGCGGCGGGGACCGATGGGTTCATAACCTCACCGGATCAGGTTGACCCATCTCAGTTCAAGCAACCACACTGCCTTGGTGCATCAAAAGATGTTACACCCTGAGAATTGGGGGGTCGGTTCCACCGGCTCGTAATCGACCGCGAGTCCCTATAACGGCGATAAATCCGGGCGAGTTAATCTCCTTTAAGTCACTTCTCCTCTTAGCAGAGCCATGTCGGGGCACCGTAACTTAACTCACATAAGACGGATTTGACTTCGTCTGGATTGAACATCTGTCGGAGCCGGTTCATAATTCATGCACAAGATAACTTCAGAAAGGGAGGAGTTCGATGCGACGCAGAGATTTTGCGAAATCGACGTGCCTCGGCGTGGCTATGGCGGCGGCAGCTATGCCGTTTCCAAGCAGGGCGGAAAGTGCCGACCCGTATAAGAATGTGGTGTTTACGGAAGGCGACCCGGGACATTGGGAGAAGGTAGAAAAGTTGCATATTCCGGAGACAACGGTCGCCGGTGGCAAGCTAACGATCAAGACGCCGCATCCGATGAGCGAGGAGCACTACATTGTCAGCCACACCGTGGTGCTGGCAGACGGGACGTTTCTCAGCCGCAAAACCTTCACTTATAAGGACCAGCCGGTTTCGGAGCACACGCTGCCGGCCGGGTATACCGGGAAGTTGACCGTGACCAGCACGTGCAACCAACACGATTGGTGGGCGAAGAGCATCTCGGCCTGACCGGGCAATCTCCGGGGGTGGTCGCAACTTGTAGTTCTGCCGGAGCGTCGTCGGCTGATGCTTCGCGGCGGTTGCAGCTTTGGCTGTTTCGGCCAGGATGCGCCACAGACCGGGAACGTCTCTCGACGAAGGTCTGCAACGGGTCCAGGCTGTGTGAAAAGGCCCCCGCATGATATGGTTCTGTTGGGGTTTGCGGGGGATTGAATGAAGCGTTTCATTTGAGGGGGTGGATCGCGGGCAGTCGACGCTTTTTCCCGAATGCTTGAATGACTGGATCGACGAGGACAATCCGGTTCGCGTGATTGATATCTTTGTCGACAAGCTTGATCTCAATGAACTGGAGTTGGGCGGGGTCGATCCGAAGGCGACAGGGCGGCCCTCGTATGATCCGTCGATCCTCTTGAAGCTCTACGTTTACGGCTATCTGAACCGGGTCCAGTCGAGCCGACGGCTCGAGCGCGAGGCCGGACGGAACGTGGAGGTGATGTGGCTGACGGGGCGCCTTATTCCCGATCACAAGACGATCGCCGATTTCCGTAAGGACAACGGCCGGGCAATCCGCCAGGTCTGCAGCCGGTTTGTTGTGCTCTGCCGCACGATGGACCTCTTCGCCGAAGCTGGCGTCGCGATCGACGGCAGCAAGTTCAAGGCGGTCAATAATCGGGACAAGAATTTCACGCGTGCCAAGATGCAGCGGCGAATGACAGTTGGCGGCGCGAAATCCGAATACGCGGCTGGTGATCGACCATCTCGGCCTGCCACAACCACACGAGCCGCCGCTGCCCGCGGAGCCATTCGCGGATCTGCCGAAGCTGACGAATATTCCCTGAAAATGCAAGGCTAAGAACTGCTCTGTCGGCACGGCGTTTTCTGCCGGTCAGTGTCTTCTTGATCATGCGGCAAGAACCCGGACTGCGGCTGCTGCGAGGGATACGCAGATTACCTGCGCCGGAAGACCTGGCCCGAGCCGCCTGGAGCACGCGACAGCGTGCCTTCTTTACAGCGCTGATCGACCGCATCTTGCTTCCTTTAGCCGTCTCCCAGCTCGCGCGATTTCGAAGTTTGGTGGACTTACCGCTGGAGGGGACGGACCTCCCACCAATGTTCAAGTAAAAAGTGACCCGTGCGGGACACCGACGAAGTGCGCTCCTTCCAGGGCAAGGGTAGCACCGTGCTCGCTCTGTCACACCCCAAATGCGGACGTGATTGCTTCTGGCATTCCCTGCAATGGCAAATCTAATGTCCCAGAAGCCTGCCAGAGATTTCATGACGTATATACCCGCTACTGGCACTTGCCAGGCGACTGCTCCTCCGGTTACGTAGCTCTATTGTGGCTCCTCCCCGGACCGGCTCTGTGCCCGGCCGGTCGAGCTCGCTGGGTCCCGGCGGGTCGGTGGATAACTAACTAGAACGGGGTGTCCGGGGGCGGGGGGAAGCTGACGATCGAATTGCCGTGGGCGGCCATGCACTGTCCATACATCATGTCGTATTGCTGCTGCAGCAACTCCTGCGAAGGCGCGCCAGCCGGGTTGCCGATGATGCCGAGGGCACCGCCAGAGGCCGCGCCAATCGCGGCCCCCCTGCCGGCGTTGCCTGCGGCCGCGCCGATCCCGGCACCAAGCGCGGCTCCGAGCGCTGCACCCAGCAACGCGCCGCCGACTGCCTGGTTGTTGGTGGCGGCCACAGCGGCAGAGATTTGCGCGGCAGCATGTTGCTGGCAGGCGGCCTGATCGGCGCCGAACGCGTCCAAGGTCTTGTTCGGTCCCGGGATCACGGGAATCGTCGGCGCCGCTGGTGGCGCGACGCACGCCGCCAAAGATATCGTTGCCGCCAATGCAGCGGAAATTTGAAAATGGAAAAGGTTCACGTGCTCCCGCACTATGGCAAGCTGCTGTCCCGGCTGGTCAGAGCGAGCCGGTAGACGCCGTTCAGTCGCTCGATGCCGCGGCCGGACGAGCGCTGGGGCGCGGGACAAGAGCCGGCGAAGCGATCTGGGCTAGCGCATATTGGGGTGGAACGAGCCGGACATACCACGCGTCGCGACGAACGTACCACTGGGCACCGCTCACGGCAGTTGCCCAACTGCTCAAGTCAAGCACCGCGACGAAGACCTGCTCGCCCGGGACGACCGCCACATTAGTGTTTTGGTTGTCGTCGAAGTATCGGTTCTCAGGGACGATATGGTAAACGCCGGGGCCAACATCGCGGTAGAATGCGCCACCAGGCTCAACTGACCCCGCATACACCCCATTCACGTCGATATTGGCGACGTTGAGGCTCTCGGATGGGTCCCACAGACGGTAGAACCAGATCCTGGCTTGTCCTGGCGGCGGTGCCGCAACTTGCGATGTGGGCAGGGCGGCACAAGCAGTCGCCGACAGTATCAGCAGCAAGCCCGCCGCATTGACCCAGTCGCGTGACGGTAAAAAGGGCCACATCATCGGCCTTGTTCTCTCGCTCTTAGCACCGCGCCGGGCGTGGCCGCCGCTGCCCGTGTCGGCAAGCCTGGCGCTGGATATGTGCGCGACGGTTTGTGCTATCAACTGCCAATGCTCCTGAAAGGAAACAAATCGCCGGCAAGGCGCGGTATCAGGAGGTGCTGTCCTAATTCGGACACTCGCGCCTCCAAATTAGGACACCGAAGAGGGCGGGCGACCGTCAACAAGTTTTCTTGAATGGCCGCGGCGTCATTCCGGTAATGATTTCGATAGAATTGGCCAACCCGCTGAAACATTCCCGAAATGTCTGCCGGCTCTTTTTCATCCTCTCCAAAATGACGCCAGCTTGTTCGATTTGAGCGTCAGAAAGAGCAAAAACTGGCGTGTTGTGCTTCTGGGACTGAGCGATAAGTGAGTTAAAATCAGAAATGTTGATTAGGTTGTAGGGCGTATCGGACGGCATCCCCCTATTGAATTCGCTGACAGAAATACACATACCGTTTACCGTAAGTACGGGTACAAGCTCGCTCATCACTGTGCTTTTAATAACATCGATCCATTGCTGAAATGAATGAGCTGGATTACCCATCCGTGGGCGATATCTCTGAGAAATGATTCCGCAAAACTTTGGCGGTTGATCTGGGAATGGATAAAGAAGGGACTCGCTGCGGAAATGCCCCACCGCGCCGTTCCATCGTGGGAGCACGCGAGATAGCGACGAAATTGCTTGATGACAATAGTAATCTGGAGAAGTCGGAACTATAAAGTAGTCGCTTCCCATCAAAATGCATTGGTTTAGCGCTCCGACACTCGAACTCATGTCAATAACCACGACGTCGATGCTATTTTCCTTTGCCGTCATTCGAAGAAGAGCGCAGGTAGAGCCTGGAATATTCTGAAGCGCCGGGATTGCCGCGCTCGTAGAAAGGGCTACAGAAATCTGCGTCTCATTTTCTGCAAGATCGATGTTGCCCGCTAACAGGAAGAGGTTCGGGTGGGTGGTGTTGGTAATTTCTGCCGGTGTAAGCGGACTGCTGGTCGCTTTGAAGATTGGTTCCAAACAATCACTGATATTGGCGCGAGGATGTTGGCTATAGAAGTCGCTAAAATCCTCAATTCCATCGAAACCTAGGACCGTGCCGGTCAAATTACATTGAGGATATCCATCGACAATCAAAACACGTTTCCCACGATCCGCCAGCGCCCATCCAAGGTTGAACGCAGTTGTGGTTTTGCTCACTCCGCCCTTGTGATTGAATAGAGAAATCAACGGTGTCATGGTTCCCTTACCTCTCGCCCTCTTTCGCGAGCATTTTACCACTATTAAGGCCCTCATCGCATAGTTTTGGAGGGGCGCTACTCGCGCCCCCCTCGAATGACCGTGAACGGCCGATGGGACGGCGCTGGCGGCTCCGAACTCCCGGCCGCATCGATCAATTCGCCGATCGTCCAGATATGATCGGTATCCCCGATCGCCATCGCCGGGGTGATCCGTAGGCTTTCGTGAACGCGGCACAGATTGTAATGCGCGACGTACAGGCGAGACGGCGGCGACATGGTTCGCGAGCTTCTTTGAGAAGCCATTGCGTCAACCGGTGAACCGCCTTTGCTGCATCCGGACGGTGAGGTTCTGCCGCTCGACATAGGACGTGCAGACCCGCCGCTGCGCGCCGATCAGCCGATGCCGCCTTACCCCTACTACTACGCCGGGCGAGTAGCGCCGCGCCGTATCGATCGCCGGCTCGCCGTGGTACTGCTTGATTACCTGACCGTAGGAGCAATCCGCCCCGAACGCGCGCTCGACCGCTTCAAGATAGGGCGAGAAGCCGTCCGATGAAATCTCCGGACGATTGACGATCCGCCGCCGAAGATCGGCCAGGAACGCATTGGCGTTGTCGCCGTCGCGCTTGCCGACGCGGTAGGAGATGATCGCCTTCAGGTTCGCGTCGATCCCGATGAAGACGTATTGGTCGCCAAGATCGGCAGGGTCGGTCGGCGTGACCCGCTTCTGCTTCTTGCCGACGTAGCTCCACAGCTCGTCCAGCTCCAGCCGGTTGACCTGGACGAATTGCATCAGCCGGTCGTGCAGCTCGGCGCACCCGTCGCCGACGCGGACGCCAAGGCGCATGATCGTGTCGCGATGAATGCCGGTCAGCCGCTCGGTTGCGCGGATCGAGCAGCCCTCGGTCAAGGCCGAGATGACGGCGATTTGCTGATCACGAGAAAGGATGTTCATTTGATCGGTCCCGTCGCTAATCGGGGGACCGGACCTTGCGCATAGACAAATCGGTCGGATTCGTCTATATATCGCTTGCGGGTCGATCACGCGGGCTGGCCCCGAGTGGTTGATCTAGGAGCCGGTTGCGGTTGCTGCCGCTTCCGGTCCCGCTGAGTTCTGGTGCTGCCCCGCCAGGATTCGGACCTGGATTTCCGCGGGTGTATGGCCGGGCGTCCTACCGAGTTAGACGACGGGGCACCAGAGAGAGCCGATTAGGGGCCGCTGCCTATTCCTTCGCGGGGAGCCGGGCAGCGGCCCTTCCTGCTTCATCATCGCCCCGGCCGGGGGTCGGCGACACGCCGGGGCTCGCTATTTTTTTGATCATCTGACGGCACCTCCACCGAGCTATAATGCGCCTATTGCTCCATCTCGTCAATACCCTATTAGACGACTATTGATTTTTATCGCGAGCTCTCCCATAATAGGATTACTAGGAGAACCGATTATGGCTGATGCAAACGGAAAGCGCGATCGTAGCCCATCCTTTCCTGAAATTCCGCTCGGTGAAGCGGTGGAGAGGTTGACGGCGTTTGAGAGTTATTTTGGGAGACATCCGGCATCAATAGAAAAGGCCGGACTTGCGTGGGGATTAAAGCAAGTTGGTGGCATTCTTGCTGCGCTGCGCTACTATGGGCTTACAGAGTACATTGGCCACAGCGGCACTCGACAGGTCACATTAAGTCAGGACGGACGTAATTTGCTTCGTGCCCAGCAGGAATCTACTAGACGAGAGATTTTGAGACGAGCGGCGCTTCGCCCTAAGGAGATCGCGAAGTTTTGGCCGACTTGGGGGGCGGATCGGCCTCCAGATCCTATGTGCGTTGAAGAACTGACCATGCGTAACGGATTTAGTGACCGCGGCGCCCCTATGTTTCTGCGGACCTACGACGCTACAATCGCCTTTGCGGGCTTGACCAATTCTGATAAAATTCCCCCAGGAATGCAGGATGACGATGGCGAGCTAGATGATCCTGGGGAACATAAGGATAAGGATGATTTATCCCCTGATCCCCCGCCGCCGCCCCCTCCTGCCAGTCAGCGAAGGGTTCCGATCATGGAAGGGGAGCGAGTTGTCTTTATCGAGGAGTGTAATCCTCAGCGATACGTCAAGCTGGTTGCGAGCGGAGAGATCGACGAAACTTTGCTCGATGCGCTGACCGATTATGTAAAGCGACAGCGTAAGCGATTGAGCCTCCCTGCCACGGGTGCCGCAACGGATTCAGAATGAAATTAGGACACGTTGTCGCTCAACTTAGGACACCTCGTCCCCAATTAGGACAGCACCTATCAGGATCTCCTTTTTCCGACCGCGTGATAAGCTCAACACTCAAGCGACAACCTGAAGGAAACCATGAACTGGAGCGAACGGCGCCGGCGTTTTCGCGCGCTTCTTTCCGGAGACCGTTGCGTCCATCCGGCATCCGTGTACGACGCGATCTCGGCGCGCATTGCCGAGGACCTCGGCTTCCAAGTCGGGATGTTTTCGGGCTCGATCGGGTCGATGTCAGTGCTCGGGGCACCCGATCTCGTCGTTTTGACCTTGGCCGAGTTCGCGGGCCAGGCCTAACGGATCTGCCGCGCGGGTAATTTGGCGCTGCTGGTCGACGCCGACCATGGCTACGGTAATGCGCTCAACGTGCGCCGCACGGTCGAGGAGCTGGAGACCGCCGGCGTCTGTGGCTTGTCGATCGAGGACACGGTGCTGCCGCGGCCCTATGGATCCGCCGGCAAACCGACCTTGAACTCGGTCGAAGAGGGGAATGCACCATCAGCATTCCGTGATCGCTGAGGAGGAGCATCGAAAGCGCTGCCGAGGCTTCGACGCTTCGACGGCGGGCCATCTCAACCGCCTCACGCCTTAACGGACATCTGGGCTAACGCCGTTTCTCGGTAGCCGCCGCGTGCTACGATCGCCGCGGTCACGAGGAGGAAGCCGATGACTGACACCGTTGGTTTTATCGGGCTTGGCAATATGGGCGGGCCGATGGCGCTCAATCTCGTCAAGGCCGGGTTCGAACTGGTCGTGCACGACATCAACCCGGCCAGGGTCGCGCCCCTAGTCGCGGCCGGCGCCACCGTCGAAGCCTCGGCCGAAGCCGTTGCCGCCAAATGCCATCGCACGATCTGCATGGTCGAGACCACCGATCAGGCCGAGTCCGTGATCCTCGGCGAGAAGGGGATTATCCAATCGGCCAAACAGGGTGACATCGTCCTGTGCATGAGCACGATCGACCCGCTTGCCGCGCGCCGTTTTGCCGAATGCCTCGGCGCCAAGGGCGTCACCATGCTCGATGCGCCGGTCAGCGGCGGCACGCATGGCGCGGCAGCCGCGACCCTGTCGGTAATCGTCGGCGGCCCAGCCGAGACCTTTGCGGCCAGCGAGGACCTGTTCCGCGCGATGGGCAAGAATGTGTTCCATGTCGGCGGCTCGGGCATGGATTGGCGATGAAGCTGATCAACAACATGCTCGGCCAGATCGCTACTGTCGCAATTGCCGAGGCGCTGGTGTTCGGCAAGAAGGCCGGGCTCGATCCGCACAAGATCTACGAGGTGTGCGCGTCAGCACCGGCAGCAGCGTGCAGTTCGAGAACCGGGTGCCGCGCATGCTGGCGCGCAATTTCGTGCCGGGCGGCACGATCGACATCTCGTACAAGGACCAAGAGCTGGAAACCAGCATTTGCCAAGCGCTCGGCGTGCCGCTGCTGCTGGCCAACGTGACGCCAGCAGGTCTACCAGATGGCCCGCGCCGCCGGGCTCAACAAGGAAGACGGCTCGTCGATCATCAAGGTGTTCGAGCGGATGGCCGGGGTGACGATCGGCGACGACGACTGAGATTACACCGCCACCGGTGGAACCGGGCGGCTGGGTACGCGGCGCTCAAAATAATCGCCACGCCGGTCGTACCGCTTCGCAGATCGACTAGCTCGCGGCGAGTGCCGGGTGAGGGTTAGGCGCGCCAGTCCGCGCAGCCGTCGGCCATTTCCGGAATGATTGCCGTCCGGCGAGCGCCGCCCGTGTTTCGCTGACGGCCGCGCGCATCCAGGGAACGAACACGTCGCGGGGTCCACTGCTGAGACAAGACTCCGCGCTGGAGGAGGCAGTCTCGAGCGAACTCGTCTCGGGAAAACCCCAATTTCCCTGCTAGCTGGGAAAATACAGGGAATTTCACTCGATTCGGGCGTTCGGCGGGCACTTAGACGGGCAGAGGAGGCCATATAATTAGTGTCTTACCAGCCAATTCCCTACGCAGTTCAACAGGGAATTTTTCGCGACGTTGCAGGGAATTGAATCTGGCCAACAGGGAAGTTTTTCCACTGATCAGGGATTTTGCTCCGCTGCGGATGTTATTCTCAACGCTCGCCGCGCAGTTCGGCGGGAGCTGACGTCCTGGTTTGGCTGCATCTCGCGCCTACTGACGGATCGCCCCGCTCGGGGGCCCACTTGCACTGGGACGATTGCATCCTCCCCGGAACAGCCTGCGGAACCGAACGGCCGGGTCGTCGGAACATGGGACCGGAGCGGACAAAGTAGGCCCGAGAACAAGCGGATACTCTTCCGATCCGCTCCAAGAGGGCTCAACCGACCCTAAATGATTAGAAAATTGAGGGGCATGAACACCGGAGTGCCTACTCTTCGCCGCCATTAGCAGGACGATATAGGGACGTTGTTTTGACGCATGCCGGAGTATTTGTTCATCGTCGAAAAAAGCGTCATTGTCAAAGTCGCGGGGCAGTGGCCCGGTTCGCGGAACCGGGCATCGATCGAGCGGCTCTGCACGACGCGAGCGACAGGACGAGGGCGAAGGAAATTCGCCTGACGACTGCTCCGGACGCATTGTGGAAATGCAACTCGCGCTGAACCTGGCGGCGCTCAGGCTCTGACGCGAGAGGAAGGCCGGGACCGGCCGAAGGGACGCTAGAGACAAACGCGTCCGTTCGGATCCCCCGCATCCCCAGTTCCAATCGTCGCGCACCGACACATCAGCGAACGCGGGCCAGCAAATGCAACCGCTTGCTGGTCGCGATTGATCGCATCGGCGCATCTTTGCCGGTGAGCAGACGAGGCGCCGCTGCGATTGGGAGACGAGGCATGAGCGAGAACATTTTTAAGGGTATTCAGCATGTTCAAAAAGGCGAAGCGAGGTTCTGATTCAAAAGTTCAGCAAAAGTGTCCGGCGACGAGTTTAGATTTGCAGATTGTTTATCGTCGGATTGACGAGCTGAAGCCGGATCCCGCCAATCCACGGCGCCATAGCCCGAAACAGGTCCGGCTGATTGCCGACAGCATTAAGGTTTTCGGCTTTGTTACCCCGGTTTTGATCGATCACGCCGGCCACGTGGTCGCTGGCCATGGCCGGTTGCTTGCCTGCCCCGGGCTCGGCATTAACCAGGTACCGACGCTGTGCCTCGATCACTTGAGTTCGGCTCAGCTTCGCGCCTTTATGATCGCCGACAACCGGCTTACCGAGATTGCGACCTGGGACGATCGGCTGCTCGCTGAGCTCCCTCCAGGGGCGAGGCAGTTGCGAACTCGGTCAGTCAGGCACTGACATCGGATCGAAATGCTACGAACGTCCCCGTTCGGGGTGAGGGAGACCGAGGTGTCGGCTATTTCCGCTGAGGCGGTCCCGGTCGGTTCATGCGCATCTACATTTTTGGCAATGACGGTATCACCCTCAACCGCGAGCCACCGGCCGCAGTCAGTGAAAGCCTGATTGAGCTGATCTCGCGTCAGACCTTCGACTTCCCCCCCCCAGAGGTGGCGCGCATGCGTAGGCCGCGGATGAATGTCACGGCGGGCCGGTGGATGCCAACCAGCGTGGTGCTATGCCGGCGGCGGCAGCCTCCAAGACGCACGTGCCAGCAGCTTCCAGCCGCCGTCCTGTTTCTGCCAGACCTGCATGACGCCGATTTTGGTGTTGGTGACTTTGCCGTCGAGCTCCGACGACATCGAGGATCAAGCCGCTCTTGCCGGTGGTCAGGTTCAGCTTGTGACCGTAGTGCACCTCGCGGCCGGCCCTTGACGATGATATTGGCGTGCGTCTCAAACAGCGCCTGCGGCCAGACGCTGCACGGCGTGCTCAAGCGTGCTCACGGTGGCGCGGGTGGTCGCCGGCGCCAAAGATGACCGGCGCGACGCTCAGGTGCTGGCCGACAGCTTGCGCACCGATCGGCACGCGTTTCGGCGTCTGTCAAACGACGAGCCAGTGATTGTGCAGCTGCCGTCCTTGACTGCCACTCAAACGCGTGATCACTGCCAAACCGCCTCGCAAGGCCGATCACCTCATCCAACTCAACAGTGCTAACATCCTCCCACTGTGCTGAAAAACCTCCGTTTATGGACGGACACTAGCTAAGCATGGGTGAGGTCGAGCCGCTTCTCGCGAAACGCTTGGTTTCCTTAGGCCGTGTCTGGGTGGCTGGCAGATGACACGGGCTACTCGTCCTCCTCCTCTTCATGCTCGATGCGGTCGATGATCCGCCATAGGAGCCGCGGGATTCTGCGGGCTTTCCCCCTACGGCGCTCCTCGTCCTCGTTTTCGTCCTCCTCCGCCCCGCCTCGCTCGAGCTTCAGCTTTTTGATTGAAAGCTTCTCGTATCTCAGGCCCTCGATCTCCAGCCGCTCGAAAGCGAACCCGCGCTCCTCTTCCTCTTCCTCTTCCTCTTCTTCCTCAAATGTGATCTCGAAGAAGAACGGATCGATCGACGGCGGAATCACTGCAATGCCGGCGAGGTTCAACAGTTGTTTCGTCGCAAAGTTCGCGTTCCTCTGATAGCGAACGCCATGGGGAAAGTTCGCTAGGTCCGGCGTGTTGTCGGTGGCGAAGGTACCGTAGAAGTGGCGCCCGTGCGCCAGCATCCCATTGTAGTCTCCGGTCCAGTTCGTGGCCGCCGCATTCGCGAGCGGAACATCGTGCCAGTCCACGCCATTCCGGGTGAACTGAACATGGTGCCCCCAGCGCTGCGCGCCGCCCGGTCCCGTCAACTGCTGATAGAAGACGCCGGCTCGGCCGTCTATGTTGACGGCGAGGGCCGGGTTCTTGGCGTTAGGGACCGTGAGGAGATCAGCGGACCACGTCCTCCCATGATCGGTCGATCGGCGTACGTGAAGGGTATAGCTCGTCCCCTGCATGTCGCACCAAGCGAGCCAGACCCGCCGGCTGTGCCTCGGTCGCGGATCGACGGCGAGAGCAAGGTCGGAGCCGAACCGGTCCGTGCCAAGTGTCCCATTGAAATTGGCGTTGA
The DNA here is from genome assembly GCA_963698995.1 of uncultured Alphaproteobacteria bacterium. Lineage (GTDB taxonomy): Bacteria > Pseudomonadota > Alphaproteobacteria > ATCC43930 > CGMCC-115725 > AP-15. The sequence goes on from CAVOTD010000072.1 coordinate 35,288, forward strand.
ACCCAGTGGCGACCCGTACCCCGAAATGCGCGTCGAGAGGATCGATGAGGTCTTGGAAGCCGCCCGATCCCCAGTTGTCGTCGCGCGCCACGACAACGTCCGCGATGGTCGAACCCCAGGTGGGTGGCACAAGCGGCGCGCGCCAGTCGAAGTAGGCCGTATAGACGGTGCCGCCGGCGTGGATCGCAGGCCGGACGGACGGGGCGTTCCGGGTCACGGCGCGATTTTGTAGCGTAACAGAATTAAAGACGGGGACCGCGGCCGCTCCGTCCTGGGAAACGTCGATCGTCGCGACCGAAGTGACAAGATTCCAATTGGTGTACGCGGCGTAGACCCGATCTTTGCCCGTATCGGGCCCCCTGCTCACCGTCTCGACCGCCATCCAAGGCTGATCGATGACGGGCTTGGTGTCGATCTGGACCATCGGCAGGGCGGAAAACGGGTCGGTCGTGCGGAATACCGCCAGCGGCCCGCCAGCCCCCGCCAGCCCGACGATGTCGCCGCAGTAGAGCGCGTGCCGGCTGAATTTGGCGTTATAGTCAAAAGCTGCCGCGGGCACGATTCCTGCTTCGGCCCAGGTTTCTCCACGATCGTTCGAGAGGAAGATGACATTGGGGATTTTGTTCGTGAACGCGGTGCCCCCGATGATGCGCGGATCGGCAGGGTTCACCGCGATGTTGGTCTCGGAGTCGTCGTTGGTCTCGTTGCTCTGAGACTGCGGGATCATGTTCACGACCTTGACCCTGATCGCCATGGTCACGTCTCCTTCCGAAAGAGGTGCACTGCGAAACCGGTGCCGAGCTTCCTGCGCCGCAGCCTACCGTTGCAGGAGCGATCTGATCCTGTTCAGCGCGTCCCGCGGCTGCACATCGTCTGGATCGAGCGCCGTCAAGAACTGCGGAGGGGCCTGCAGCGCAGTTTCGTGGCGGAGGATGAAGACCGCACTCTGATGCTCCGTGAGCCGGGGCGCGGTCCGCCACGGGGGAGCGGGGCTAGTCGGGAACAGGACATTTACGTGTTCTCCGCACTCCCCCTTAAGCCTCGACACGACGCGAACCACGGCGAGCTGGTAATTGGGCGAACGCAGGGTCATCCCATCTGGGACAGGACTCGGCCCGATGCTCTCAACCTCACCCTCGACGACCAGCACGGCACCGTCGAGTCTCGCTTCCAGGTGTCGAGTCGGCAGCCGTTCTACCGCCTCAACCACCTCTCTTTCGGCCCGCGCTGTCACCCTGTGGTGGGCCACTTCGCGCAACGCGATATGCACCCCGTACAGCCACTCATTCGCAAAAACGAGCAACTTCTCGCCAAGGGCGGGCGCGCCGCCCGCGAAGCGTATCGTAACCTCACGACCGCGCAGGCCGTCCACACCGACCGACGGGCTCGCCCGGAATGCCTCATCCACGTGCGCGACGATCAGACCCGGACCGGGCCGGACGGCGGGCTCATTTGAAGCATTGAGCTGCGTGACCGTTGCCTTGAAGACGTAACTCGATTCCTCGACGAGCTTGTCCACTCCTTCAGTCGCGGCAGGCATGTGCACTCCTCCAATTTCGCAACCCTTTCGTATCTCCGTCCGCCATCGGATACCTTCGAGACCAATGCTGCAAGCACTCGCATTGACCAGCGAGCTGCTCGCCGCGATCGTACTTCCCGATACCACTGCCGCGAACACCGCCGCCGCGCCAAACGCCGCGGCGGGCCAGACATGGGTCACAACTGTCCCGATTCCAGCGGCAACCACGGCCTCGCCACCACCCAGCTGGGAAAGGCAGCCGCTGGTTGCTTGGCTTTCGAACAAAAGTCCAGACGGAGCCCATGTGCGCTCCTTTGGTCGCTAAAAGCTACCGCCGGGCCTACCCCAGATCGGCAAGGTAGACCTATCTTGCAGGTGCCGGAACCGAACACGTGTGAACCGTTTCACACTGTCGGAAATTTCGTCGCGAGCCGCATATGTTAGACGGCTGGGCCACGCAGCTTCCAAAAGTCTAGAAAGGCTCTTCCTGGAGAATCAGCGCCTCGCAGTTGAAAGCGCATGAGACAGATATCCAACAGGAAATAAGGCGAAGGCAAGCACAGCACTGCCGAAATCGACGTAGTGGCCGAGACTATGCGGGCGTCCCCAGTGCATCGAAGGAAAGAGACGCAATGCTTCCGCCACATGAGTGAGTACGACAACTATCAGACATGCTGCGCCAACGAGCTGTAAGAACGCCGAAACGGATCGCTCCCGGCGGAACAAAACCATCGCACCACAAAATAGCATGCCTGCCGTGATCCCTATTCCGAGCAATGGGATGTACGAGTTCCCGCCCATCATTGTCTCCACGGAGAATCTACACTTGTGTTTCTCGCGCGTTCCGGGGCGGCTGTCAAAGACAGCCTAACCGCGTGTTCTGGAAAATCGGCGGCGAATGTGTTTTCCTTGGTCTTGCCAACACAGCCGTCAAAACGAGCCTTGCAGCCACGCGACGCCGTGATTCATCCAAAAAGCAGGGCGACACGCCGTCCCGGCCTGCTGTCGCTCGGTTGGGCGCTGCTGTGCATTGGAGCCGTCGCATTCGGCGGCCTTGGAGCAACGCTCGCGCTTTTGCGACGTGAGCTTGTCGAGCGGCGCGGCTGGCTGCGCCCGAGCGATGTGACCGAGGCGCTTGCCTACACGAAGCCGCTGCCCGGTTCGACCGTTGTTCAAGTCGTCACCTTTCTTGGATGGCGGTTGGGTAGTTGGCCGGGCGCTGTCGTTGCAACCGTCGCGTTTCTGTTACCGGCCCTTGCCCTGATGACAGTCGCGGCGGCCGCCGTGCTGGCGCTGCCCGATGCGCCTTGGGTGCGCGGGGCGCTGACGGGACTGCAAGTCGCCGTTGTCGGATTGCTCGCGGCGGCGCTCTGGCATCTCGCTCGCAGCGAGGCTGGCTCGGCGCTACTGTTGACGGTGCTGCTGGTTGCCTTCGCTGCTGGCCTGTTCGTCAACGCTGCCCTCGTGGTCGCGGCGGCGGGTGCTATCGGCGTCCTGATCGACCGGGTAAAGCGCGATGCTTGAATTGGTCGCGCGATTTCTCGTCATTGGCGCGCTTGCCTTCGGCGGCGGGCAGGCAGCCCTGCCGCTCGTCGAGCGTTTAGCGGTAGCGGATACGGGATGGCTCACTCCGGCTGAGTTTGCTACTGGCGTCGGCCTGTCTTACGCAACGCCCGGCCCGGTTCTCATACTCGCGGCCTTTATCGGCTATCACGTTGCCGCCGTGCCGGGGGCAGTAGCGGCTACGGCGGCTGTTTTCACCATACCTGTCGTCCTTGCTGGCTTCGCGGCTCAGGTTGTCGCCAAGCTCAAGGATGCCCGCTGGTTTCAGGCGTTCGGACGGTTCGCCGCAGCGGCGGCTGTCGGCCTGCTCGGTGTTACGCTGCTCGCTATTGCGCGGCCAGTGGTCGATATTCATCCGGTCTTGCTGTTGGGGTCCGTGGCGGTGCTGGCTGCCGAATTGCGCGGCGTGCATCCGATCATTTTAATCGGGACAGCGACGCTGCTCGGTGCCGTAACCGGGTTCTACATCTCCTAGGCGGCGGTCGTGCTTGCCCCGGCGCAAAGTCGGGCAAGGCCGTTGATTTCAAGCACTGCCGGTTTGCGGCGTCTTTTAATGGTCGTCGCAGCAATTTTCCCCGGCCCTCGCCTCTCGCGCTTCGCTCAGGATCTCAAACGCTTCTTTGACGACATAGACACCGATTGCGCTGCCCACGATGAGATCGGGGAACCGTGAGCCGGTCAGCAGCACGACAAGCCCGGAAAGCATCACGCCGACATTGGCGATCACGTCAACCCGCGTGAATATCCACGTCGCCCGCAGATGCACTTCGCCTTCCCGGTATCGCCCGAGCATCCGCAGGACGGTCGCATTGACGATAAGCGAGAGCAACGCCACAGCCATCATAACAAGGCTTTCCGGTTCACTGCCAAATAGCGCCCGGCGGCCAACATCGAGGAGCACCAAAACGCCAAGCAGCAGGAGCAAACTCCCGCTGAGTGTCGCGGCACCTGCCTTGAAGCGAGTGCTCCGGCCAATCGCGCCGAATGCAATCGCGTATGCGGATGCGTCGGCAAGCATGTCGAGCGCATCCGCGATCAGGCTGCTCGATTGTCCAACCAGCCCCGCGACGACGCCCACGATGAACATCGTCGCGTTGAGCGCGAGCGCGATCCGGAGCACCCGCCGCTGCGATGCGGTTTCGGTGGATTCGTCGGAACGGCCGCAGGACATGGCGGCCTATTCCTCCGGCTTGCGTGGCAGGAATGGCTCAAACAGCGCATCAGCCGTGGTCCGAGCGTCTTCGGGTGCTTTGATCGTAAGCCACACTTCGTCGGCCTGTTCGCGAATCTCAAACGTCAGAAATGCACAGCACGCCCGCTCCTTGCGTATCATCTCCTGCACGCGCTGCACGGACTCGGGGTCATACCGAAGCTTCAAGGTCAGATCGGCGCGCTCGTAGCTTCGCAGAGCATCGCGTGTCAGTTCAGCGATCCACGCGAGACGGTCGCGGAAATCGCCTTCGATCAGCGTACAGGCGATTGGCTGATTTTCCGTCGCTGTGCTTTTCATCCGCGATCCCCTTTCAGCCACCATCGCCGCCCGGCAACCACACACCAGATGGCTTCCACTATCCCAAACGGCCACGCACCCTGAAGAAAACCGTACAGCGATCCGAGGGCGCATGCGCCTGCAAAGGCCAGAATGAACCAGCGGCGGCGATGCTCCAGCGCATAGAACACCAGCATGGCTGAGACCGCGAATAATCCAAAGAGCGAGAGGCCATCCATGAGGCGTTTCTATATCTTGTGGTTCTGCCGGAGGCCGCCACGCGGCGCGTTGGCCCGCAAAATATGGTGTAAATGGGCAAACAGGGCTGGCTCTGGTAAAGGAAGTTCATGGCCGAACTTCCTGCGACCGCGCCGCCAGCCAGACGACTCCTTTTGGAGTGCAGCGGCGCGTGCGGCGATCTCGGCACGTTTATCCCGCACGTGATCGGGGCGATGACCGTCGCCGGTCTCGCTCCGGCGGGGGTGCTCTTCGGCTTTGCTGCCTTCCTGATCGCCACGGGACTTTTCTACGGCCTGCCGCTGCCGGTGCAGCCGATGAAGGCGGTTTCGGCGGTGATCCTGACGGGCGGTCTTCGGCCCGGCGAGGTCGCCGCCGCTGGAATAATGATCGGCGTCGTGCTGCTCGTGTTGGGTATCACCGGCTGGATCGGCTCGCCTCGCGCGCGCGATTCCGCAATCGGTGAGCGCCGGGCTTCAGCTCGGGCTTGGGCTGCTGATGGGCGTACTCGGGCTTAAGCTGATACTCGAAACGCCGTGGCTCGGCTTTGGATCACTCGCGCTGCTGTTTGCGCTGACGCGCATCCCGCGCTGCCCGGCCGCACCGATCGCGCTTGCCGCCGCTATGGTCACCGGATGGGCGACCGGGCAAGGTGGGTATCGCGTCGGAGGTCGCCATCACGCCGGGTGTACCGCACCTCGTCGTGCCGAGCTGGGCGGAGATTTGGCGGAGCTTTCAGGTCGCCGTGCTTGCCGCAGCTCTCGCTGACCCTGACCAATGCGGTGATCGTGACGGCGAGCCTGTCACGCGAGCTGTTTCCCGCTACCGCGTCGGTTGCCAGTGAGCGCAACCTCGCGCTGTCGTCGGGTCTCGCGAACGTGCTGCTGTGTCCGTTCGGCGCGATGCCGATGTGCCACGGGGCCGGGGGATTGGCGGCTCAATTCCGCTTTGGTGCGCGAACCGGCCTCGCACCGATTATCTTCGGGGCTGTCCTGCTCGTGCTCGCGGTCGGGTTCGCCGATCATGCCGCCGCGCTGTTCGCGCTCATCCCGATCGGCGCGGTCGGGGCGCTGCTGATCTTCGCTGGCACCGATTTGGCGATCTCGCGCCGCCTGTTCGACGGCAAGCCGTCCTGCTGGTGGGTGATCGGCGCGACCGCTTTCGTAACCGTGACTGTCAACCCGGCCCTCGGGTCTGATATTGGGCTGGGTCTCCGAATTTATCCGGGCGGCGATCGTCCGGCGCTTGATCCCGGAAAGGCCAAAACCATGAAGCCGCGGACTCTCTCACTGGGCCTTGCCGCCTGTCTGCTCGCAGTGCCGGTGCTTGCGGCCGACATGCCCTATGCCGGACAACAGGCGCGCACGATCAAGGCACTTTCAGACGATGACACTCGCCGCGTTGCGCAAGGGCGAGGGCATGGGCATGGCCAAGGCCGCCGAGCTGAACGGCTATCCCGGCCCGGCGCATGTGCTGACGCTCGCCGCGCAGCTCGGGCTAACCGAAACACAACAACGCGACGTGACAGGCGATTTTCGAGCACATGAGCGCCGCCGCCAAATCGCTCGGGGCAGAGCTGATTGCGCGCGAAGAAGTTCTCGATCAACTTTTTGCTAACGGCGAAATCACGCCCGATCGCCTTACAGTCGAAACAACCGCCATTGCCGAGCTGCAAGGCCGCCTGCGGTCGGCGCATCTGACCGCGCATCTGGCAACCCGCGCCTTGCTAAATCCCGATCAAATCGCCCGCTATCAACAGCTGCGGGGTTATGGCGAACCGCCTGAACCGGCGCAACATCATCACCACGGATAGAACAATGGTCGCCGATATCAGCATCACGCCCGGCAGCCCGTCGTGGTTGCGCCTTGCACGTATCGCAAAGCTTCTGTCGTCGCTAACCCTCGTTTGGTTGGGGATCGAAGGGGCAATCGCTGTCGTCGCCGGGATTGTGGCCGGATCGATTGCCCTTGTCGCCTTCGGGCTGGATAGCGCGATCGAGGGCCTCGCGAGCGTCATCATCATTTGGCGGTTCACAGGAACCCGGACGGTCTCGACCGACGCCGAACGCCGCGCTCAGCGTTGGGTGGCGATCAGCTTTTTTTTGCTCGCTCCGTATGTCGCAGTCGAAGCGATCGAGACCTTGGTTGAGGGTGCTGCCGCCGAGACGAGCTGGCTCGGTATCGGTTTGACGGCCGGTACGCTGGTGATCTGTCCGTGGCTCGGAGGGGCAAAACAGCGCATAGGCGAAAAGCTCGGCTCACGCGCGACTTACGGCGAGGGAACGCAAAACGTTCTCTGCGCCATCCTTGCGGGCGCGGTGCTCGTCGGGTTGGCCGCCAACACCCTGTTCGGCCTCTGGTGGCTCGATCCAGCAATCGCGCTTGTGATCTCCGCGATCTGTGTCCGCGAAGGCCAGAAGGCTTGGCGGGGCGAGGAGTGCGGGTGTGCCACCTGTTCTTAGGCCACGTAATTCTATATCTTGTGTTAAGGCTTATGTCTCTGTGTCCGGTGACGCGATTAGCGGTGGCACAGCGAGCGGGTATGGGGTAGAACAAATAACGAACATCTGCCTCGGAGGCTACCGTGAGCGATTTCCCCTGCTCCTTGATTGAGTTCCAACAGCGTTTTTCGGATGAAGCGGCCTGCGCCAAGTATCTCTTTGCGACGCGCTGGCCGCAGGGCTTCGTCTGCCCCGGCTGCGGCAAGCAGAAAGCCTGGGAGCTGCAAACCAAACCGTGGACATGGGAGTGCGCCACCTGCGGTCGTCAGACCTCGGTGACCGCCGGGACGATCATGCACCACTCCAAGCTGCCGTTGACCACTTGGTTCTGGGCCGCCTATCTGATGGCCACCCACTCCAACGGCATCTCGGCCCTGCAATTGCAACGCCAGCTCGGTTTGGGATCGTACCGGAGTGCTTGGCTGCTCTGTGGCAAGCTGCGCCATAGCATGGTCGCGCCCAGCCGGACCGCCCTGGCCGGTTTGGTTGAGATCGACGAGACGGAAATTGCCTGCCGCAGTAAGAACGATCCTGTGACCGGCGGTGGTGGCCGCAGCCGCCAGGGCAAGATGCTGATCGTCGGTGCCGTCGAAGTGCAGGACGGTGGGGCCGGCCCAGGTCGCATCCGCTTGAACAAGGTGTCCGACTACTCGGCCGACAGCCTGCATCCCTTCATCGCCGGCAACCTCGCACCAGGCACCACCGCCAAGACCGACGGCTGGTCCGCCTATCCCGGCGCTCCCAGCGTCAAACACGACCCCCACGTCGTTGGTAAGATGGCCGCCCACATCGTCTTACCCTGGGTGCACCGTATCTTCTCTAACCTCAAGGTCTGGGCGCTGGGTGTCTACCACGGCTTGCGCCGCAAGCATCTGCAGTCCTATCTCGACGAATTCGTCTTCCGCTTCAACCGCCGTCGTGCCCGGCACGCCGCGTTCCGCTCCCTGCTCGGCATCGCCGCTTATCACCCACCCCTCAGCTACAACATGTTGATCTCACCGGAAGCAAAGTCATAAGCCTTCTTGTGTTTTGTATAGCTGTCGCAATTACAGTCGCAATCGCAACACTCAATTACGGAAAGCAGATTTGAAGTAATCATTAAGTCGTCAACTGCATCCACAAGTCTCTCCCGGAACGACGTATATATATCCCAACAAAGCAAAAAGCGCGCTGACGATGCAAACGGCCATGCCCGCGGGACCCGTTGCGCACGTCGTCCTCAGCCGGCGGGCGCATCGCGCAACGGCTGCTCCGGCAGCAACAGCAGCAGTACGAGGCCGAACCCAGCAATCACAGCGCCGGTCGCAAAGGTCGCTCCGATAGCCTGGCGATAGGCCGCAGCGACGAAATCATGGAGTTCCGGCGGCAGGCCGGCGATCCCCCCAGCGCCGCCGGCGACCGCCCGCCACGCTGTGGCAGCAGCGCTTCCTGCCACGGCCAGCAACGCATCCACGCGGCCCGCCAACAGGCTGCCCGACAGCGCGACCCCCAACGCCCCGCCGAGCGAACGGAAGAACGCCACGGCCGAGGTCGCAACCCCGAGCGTCTCGGGCGCCACGGCGTTCTGGATCGCAACGGTCAGATTCGGCATGACCAGCCCGAGCCCGGCGCCGGTAACGACGAGCGCCGCCTCGATCGCCGGGAGCGGGGCCGCCACGCGTACCGCCGCGGCGATCGCAATAAAGCCCGCGATCGCGAGACCGAGTTCGAGCACCGATAAGGCCTTGTACCGTCCGAGCGCCGAGACCAGCCGGCCGCCGATCACCGAGGCGACGATCAGCCCCGCCATCAGTGGCGCGGTCAGCAGACCGGCATCCGATGGGCTCTTGTCTTGCACCAGCTGGAAGAAGGTCGGCAGGAAGACGAAGGCGCCGAACAGCGCCATCGCGGTGACGGCGACGACGGAAACGGCGACGGCGAAGACCGGGTTTCTGAACAGCGGCGGCGGCAGGATCGGCTCGGCCGCGATACGCTCGCGGGCGAGCATATCGCTGAGTGTGAA
>CAVOTD010000073.1:0-31070 GCA_963698995.1 uncultured Alphaproteobacteria bacterium
TGACGTCTCGCAGCTGTCGGATGATCAGTTGCGCAACCTCGTGGCCGAGCTCGAGCGGCGTTTTCGCGACGAGGCGCTGACCAGCGCGGCACAGGCCGCGACCATCATCCTCGACGGCGTCAAGGCCGATCGCTGGCGCATTCTCGTCGGGGCGGACGCTCACAAGATCGACGAAATGGTGCGCCAGTCGCCGGAACGCGCCTACGACATCGCGTTCTTCGACGAATTCGCCCGGGCGGCGGGGTGGACCGAGCGCGCCTCTCTCGAGAACTCCGAATTGCGCCAGCCGAGTTGATCACCGGCCTACTGCGTTCGCTGCGAGGATATGCGCGCCGGCGATGCGGCGGCACCTTTCGTGAGCTGGCCTACGCGGGCGAAACTCCTGAACCACATACGCCTCTCATCCCAGGCGCGATGCACGCTGCCGATGGCGTCATGTGATCTCGGCCCCTGCACCGACGGGTTTAGATAAAGCCTCGCCCCTCAAGCGCAGCGACGCGATGAAGGAGACTATCGCGAAAGAGTTCCCCACCCCAGCCAGGGCTCTGCGCCGAGCTCTATCACACGCCGGTTATACCCAGGCGGCCGCGGTCTACGATTACGCCCAGGCGCTGTGTCGGAGCGCCGGCACGTCGATGGGCAACGTGCTCCGCGCCCAGTATTTCGTCTCCGACTTGACAGCGTTTCCCGGTATCGCGATGGCCTGGTCGGCCAAGATTGGCGCGCGACCGCATCCGTTCGCTTGCATCCAGACGCCGCCGGCCATGCCAGCCCCTGGAGTTCTGCTCATTGCCGATTTCTGGATTTCCGTCCTCTAATGCGCCGGCTGGCCGGCTACAAATCCTGACACAGGTCGGCCGAGCCCATAGCTCCGCCAGCGATCGGAATTTGGGCTTCGGCGTCCACGACCCATTTGAACACCTTCTGCCGCCGCAAATTGGCGCGTTGCGCCTGGTGAGTTGGCCGCCCCGAGCAATACGTGAAAACCCCGGTCACCATAACGCCAGAGGCGCTCGATTTCACCCAGTTGATCCGCGCCGGCGAGACAATCGGGTGGGCTGAGGCGACGGCGGAACCGGTGTTCCTCACCCGCTTGCTCGATGCCCAGGCGGAGCGCTGCCCGCCATTCCGCGTGTTTTTCGCGCTGACCTTCAGCGACGGCTTCGCCGCCGACCACCCCAACGTCACGGTCACCGCATTGGGCGGCGCCAGCGCCGGACGGCGATTTTTCGCCGACCGCGCCGATAACGTCATGCCGGCCAATATTTCCGATATTAGCGGCCTCGTATCCAGTGGCCGCGTGCCGATCGACATTGTGCTGCTGCAGGTCAGCGGCCCGGACGAAACAGGGCGGTACAATGCCGGGCTCGGCATCGAGCATCTGCCCGCGGCGATCGGCCGGGCGCGGTTGGTGGTCGCGCAGGTCAACCCGGAATTGCCGTGGACCCACGGCGACACGGCGATCGAGCCGGGGGCGATCGATGTGCTGGTGCCGGCCGCCCTACCGCCGATCGAACTGCCGGCGCGGCCGGCGGGGCGGATCGACCGCGCCATCGCCGACCACGTCGCCCGCCTGATCCCCGACCGCGCGACCATCGAGCTTGGTCTCGGCGCGATTCCCCAGGCAGTGACCCGCGCGCTCGGCGGCAAGCAGGGTCTCGGCGTCCATTCGGGCGCGATCGGCGACGGGATCGCTGATCTGATGGAGGCCGGCATCGTCGACAACCGGCACAAGGAGATCGACCCCGGCGTCACCGTGGCGGCGATGCTGATGGGAACCTCGCGGCTGTACCGTTTCGCCGACCGCAACCCGGCGATCTACATCCGCGCGACGTCGTATACCCACGACGCGCGGGTGCTCGGCAATTTCCAACGCTTCGTCGCGATCAATGGCGCGCTCGAGGTCGACCTCACCGGTCAGGTCAACGCCGAGACCGCACGAGGAAGACATATCGGCCTTGTCGGCGGGCAAATGGATTTTATACGTGCCGCCAATCGCGCCCCGGAGGGGCGTTCGCTCATCGCGCTGCAATCAACCGATCGCCAACGCACCCGTTCGCGCATCGTCGCTAAGCTGGCCGACGGGATCGTCACGACGCCACGTGCCGAGGCCGACCTCGTGATCACCGAGCATGGCATCGCGGAATTGCGCGGCCGCACCTTGGCCGAACGAGCCCGCGCGCTTGTCGCAGTCGCCGACCCGTCCTTCCGCGCCGAATTGGAGCAGGCGCGCGAGCGGCTGGTGTAAGGCTGGGGCCGCGGCGAGCCGCGTTGAGGTCGCGTCGGCCCTCAGGTTTCGAGGACGATCTTACCGGCGTACCGCCGCGACAGCAGCGCTGTCAGCGCCTCGCCCGCCTCGGGCAAGGGAAAAACTTTCGCGACCAGAGGCTTGAGCTGGCCGGCCTCCCACCAGCGCAGCAACTCGGCGAGGTTGCGGCTGATTAAGGCGGGGTCGCGTTCGGCCTGCGCGCCCCAGACGACGCCGATGACCGAGATGTTCTTGACCAGGATCAGATTGGCCGGGACCGCCTGGATATGGCCGGCGGCAAAACCGATCACCAGCATCCGCGCCTCCCAGTTGACCGCGCGCAGCGCCTGGTCGAACGCATCGCCGCCGACCGGGTCGTAGACGACATCGGCGCCCTTACCGCCGGTCAGCGCGCGCACCCGGTCGCGGATGCTTTCCTGCTTGTAGTCGATCAGCTCGTCGGCGCCCCGCGAGCGCGCCACCGCCAATTTTTCCATGCCGCCCGCTGCGGCGATGACCCGCGCGCCCATCGCCTTGCCGATCTCGACCGCGGTCAGCCCGACCCCGCCGGCGGCGCCGAGCACGAGCAGCGTCTCGCCCGGTTGCAGCTGGCCGCGATGGGTCAGCGCGAAATGCGAGGTGCCGTAGGCAACCGGAAAGGCGGCGGCGGTGACGAAATCCATCGCATCGGGGATCGGCACCACCGCGGCGGCGTCGAGCACGATCTCCTCGGCATAGCCGCCGCCGTTGCGGAGCACCGCGAGCGCCCGCTGCCCGACCGGCAAGCCATCGACCGCACTGCCGGTCTCGACGATCTCGCCGGCGGCTTCGAGCCCCGGGGTGAACGGGAACGGCGGCTTCACCTGATAAGTGCCGCCGACCATCAGGCTGTCGGCGAAGTTGACGCCGGCAGCGCGAACCCGGAGGCGCACCTGGTGCCGCTCGAGGCTCGGGCTCTCGGCCTCTTCGAGCGCCAGCACATTGGGAGCCCCCCACTCCCGGCAACGGATCGCCTTCATTTCCTGCTCCTCGCCATACGCTATCGCTCGCGCCGACGATATCGCAAAACGATCGGGAGCGGTCGGTTGACAGGCGGCCGGCGCCGGCCCTCAACTGCTGTCACCGGTGACGCTGCCTGGAGCCCAACTGATGGAGATCGGACTCGCCCGGCATGGCCGGCATGTTGCTGTCGTCACCGTTGACAACCAGCCGCGTCTCAACGCCATGACGCGACAGATGATGATCGAGCTCGGCCGCCTCTGGGACGAGCTGGAGCGCGACGGCGACTGCCGCTGCATCATCTTGACCGGCGCCGGTCAGCGAGCCTTTACCGTCGGCGCCGATGTCAGCGGCGATCTGTCGGCCGGGCCGGAGGTGGCGCGGATGGTCAACCACGCCTTGCTGAAAAACGACTCATATTCGAAGCCAATCGTCGCTGCGGTCAACGGCGACTGCATCGGCGGCGGCCTCGAATTGATGCTCTCGACCGACATCCGTGCCGCTGCGCCGGAGGCGCGTTTTGGCCTGACCGAGGTCAAGTGGTCGATCTACCCGTTTGGCGGCTCGACGATAAAACTGATCCAGCAGATCGGTTACGTTCACGCGATGGACCTGCTGCTGACGGCGCGCTTGATCGATGCTGGGGAAGCGGCCCGGCTCGGCCTGGTAAACCGGCTTGTGCCCCGCAGCGAGCTGATGGGTTGGGCAATCGAGACCGCGGAGATGATCGCAGCGAACAGCCCCTCGGCGGTGCAGGCGGTCAAGCGTCAGGTCAGCGCGACAATCGCCGATCACGCGTTGACCCGCGAGGCGCTGGAGCAGCAGCTCGGCGACGAGGTGCGAGCCAGCCCTCACTTCGCGGAGGGCATCGCCGCGTTCCGCGAGAAGCGGCGTCCTCGCTATGAATGAGGGCGCGCGATGAGTGATGACGCGAGCCCGCGCCCGGCCAGCCGCACGCTCGGCGATCTGCTCGATGAGATGGCGACCGTCACGCCTCGCGCAGAGGCTCTGGTGTTTCGCGACGAGCGTCTCGATTACGTCGGACTCAAGGCGCGGGTAGATGAATTTGCGCGGGCGTTCCTCGCCATCGGCATCCAGCGTGGGGACCAGGTCGCGCTGCTGGTCACCAACCGAACGGAATGGATTGTCGCCGCCTTCGCCGCCGCCAAGATCGGCGCCGTCGTCGCCGCCGTCAGCACATTCTCGACGCCGCGCGAGCTCGCCTGGGCTTTGGAGCATTCCGGCGCCGCGGCGTTGATCACGCTCGATGCCTTTCGCGGCCGGCGCTTTCTCGACGCGCTGCACGACCTTTGCCCCGAGCTCAACGGGTCGGCGCCGGGCGCGTTCAAGAGCGCGCGGCTGCCGTCCTTGCACACCGTCGTGGCTGTGGAGGGGCGTGCACCCGCCGCGGTCTTCTCGCTGCCGCAATTCCTGGCACGGGGCGCAACAGTCGATGCCGGGGCACTCGCCGCCGCGCAGCAGGCTGTGACGCCGGAGGACATCTGCTACATCCTTTATACCTCGGGCTCGACCGCGGCGCCTAAGGGCGTGACGCTGGCGCATGGGCCACTCATCGCCAACGGCTTCGACATCGGCGAACGGCAGCACCTTCGCGCCAGCGACCGGTTATGGCTCGCCGTGCCGCTGTTCTGGTCATTCGGCTCGGCCAATGCCGTGCCGGCGATCATGACTTATGGCGGCTGCCTCGTGCTGCAAGAGAGCTTCGAGGCGGGGAGGCTCTGGCGCTAATCGAGCGCGAGCGTTGCAGTGTCTACTACGGCATGGGCAACATGGCGCGGGCGCTGCTGGAGCACGAGGATCACCCTGGGCGCCGTCTCGGTGCGATGCGGACCGGGCTCACCATCGGCCCGCCGGAAGACATCGCGATGACCATCGAGGCGCTGGGGACCGCAGAACTCTGCAATGTCTACGGCTCGACGGAGACGTATGGCAATTGCGCCGTGACCGATGCCAATGACCCGCTGGCGCTCCGCCTGCACAGCCAAGGCCTGCCTCTTCCCGGAATGACAATCCGTACCGTCGATCTCGTTACCCGGCGGCCCTTGCCCAGAGGCGAGATCGGCGAGATCGCGGTCGCCGGCTACGTCACGCCGGGCTACTACCGAGCGCCGGAACTCGATGCAGAGGCGTTCGACCGGGATGGCTATTTTTTGACCGGGGATCTCGGCACGATCGAGGCGGACGGACGCATCCGGTTTCGCGGGCGGCTAAAGGAGATGATCAAGACCGGCGGCGTCAACGTCGCGCCGCTCGAGGTCGAGCAAGTCCTGTTGCAGCATCCGGACATCGTGCAGGCCTGTGTCGTGGGCGTTCCGGATCGGTCAAAGGGCGAGATCGTCGCTGCAGCGGTCGAGCTGCGGGGCGGGGCTGCAACCGATCCTGCGGCGATCGTCGCCTTCTGCCGCGAGCGGCTGGCAAGCTACAAGGTACCGGCACGACTCGCCTTTCGCACGGCAGCGCAGCTCCCCCGCACGCCAACGGGCAAGATCCATAAGCCCAGCCTCGTAGAGGAACTGGCGACGAACAGCGCCACGTGACACGGGCGCGGCGGTGGCGGCCGATGTGGTTCGCCTGCTGGGTGCGATATTACGGTTCAGATCAGCAGCTCCATGGAGCTATTTCGACGGCGACCCCGCCGCCGTCGCCAATACGAGGGCTTTGGGCACACGTTTGTTGGTAAATGTCCTGCCCCAGCCGATCATTTGCTGGCGCGAGAATGGCTGCTTTGGGATCGACTGCGGCGGGTTTGGAGCAGGCCCGGCGAACGTCGGCTATTGGCGCCGTTGCGCACGTGGCCATGCTTGGCGTTGAATGTGCGAACAGAACCGACGCGCGACAGGAGCCATGCGATGACGCGCAAATTCTTTTTCTTCTCGGAGATGGGCTACAACGCCTATCCGCTCGAAGCCCTCGAGCAATACGGCTATTCGGCGCTGTTGTTCCCCAACAGCATCTTCGACCCGGAGAAGGCGCGCGACCTCTGGCAGATGTTCCTGCGCGAGCACGAATACGCGTCCGAGATGGGCTTTGACGGATCGGTGTGCAACGAGCACCACAACAACGTGCTGTCGATGCAGGAGAGCGTCAACATCTCGGCGGCGGTGATCAGCCAGCGCATCAAGGGCACGATCGCGCTGATCGGCAATCCGCTGCCGATCCACGACAATCCGGTGCGGGTCGCCGAGGAGATCGCGATGCTCGACCTGATTTCGGGCGGGCGCATCATCTCGGGCTTCGTGCGCGGCACCGGCATCGAGCAGCTCTCGACCAACGCCAATCCCGCCTACAATCGCGAGCGGTTCGAAGAAGCCTTCGCGCTCATCAAGAAGACCTGGACCGTGCCCGGCCCCTTCCGCTGGGAGGGCAAGCACTATCACCTGCGCGTCGTCAATCCGTGGCAGCTGCCGCTGCAGAAGCCGCACCCGCCGATCTGGGCGGCCGGCATCTTGAGCCCGGAGACGATCCGCTGGGCGGCGCGGCAGCGCATCACCTATCTCGTCCTGGGCAGCGCCCTCGATGCCACCGCCACCTGCCGCGAGATCTACCACGAGGTCGCGCAAGAGGATGGCTGGGTGCCGACGTCACAGCACCTCGGCTACCTGATCCATACCTGCGTGATGGATACGGACGAAGAAGCCTACGAGATGGGCCGCCACCATTACGGCGGCGCCTCCGTCATCGGACGCAGCGGCGGCGTCGCGGCCTCGGCGCTGACCGCCGGAACCGGCTCGGCCGGCGCGACGGGCGGCGGGCCGCATCCGGAATGGATGGCGCCGCCCGGCTACATGTCGAAACAGGCCAAGACCGGCAATATGGCGAGGGAGCGGCGGATGTCCGAAGGCAGCTACGAGGCCGCCACTCGCGCCGGCCTGATCGTCACCGGCAGCCCCAAAACCATCATCCAGAAATTCAAGCACATCATCGACCGTACCGATCCCGGCTACCTGACCTTCTGGGCGCGCGAAGGCAAGAAGCCGCACGAGGCGACGATGCGGGGCATCGAGCTCCTCGGCAAGGAAGTCATCCCGGCTCTGCGCGAGCACCAATCCGCGCTCGTCACCGGCAAGGAGGTCACGCCGTGGCCGCAATGAACAACCCACCGCGGCTGATCGACGCCGCCGGGATCACGGTCGAGCTGCGGCGCGGCGGCAGCGGCACACCGCTGCTCGTGATCCACGGCGAATTGGGCGTGCCGGGCTGGCTCGAGAGTTTTGCGCAGCTTGCCGAGCACCACGATGTGATCGTTCCATCGCTTCCCGGCTATGGCCGGTCGACCCGCCCGGACTGGATCATGGGTGTTCACGATCTCGCCGCCTGGGTCACGTGGTTCGCCCGGGACATCGATCTTCGCACGCCCGTAAACGTGATCGGCTGTTCGCTCGGCGGGTGGGTGGCCGCCGAGATCGCGACCGTGGCGCCGCAGTTCTTCAACAAGATGGTCCTTGTCGGCGCGATGGGCATCAAGCCCGAGCAAGGCGAGATCTTCGACTATTTCCTGGAGTTGGGATTGACGGGACTGCGGCGCGCCTTCCATCGGCCCGAGCAATCCTCGG
The DNA here is from genome assembly GCA_963698995.1 of uncultured Alphaproteobacteria bacterium. GTDB lineage: Bacteria > Pseudomonadota > Alphaproteobacteria > ATCC43930 > CGMCC-115725 > AP-15. The sequence goes on from CAVOTD010000073.1 coordinate 7,822, forward strand.
AGTTCATGCGCTATTGGGGGAAGGAGTGGACGCCCGAGGAGACCGATCTCGTCGAGCAGCACCGCGAGATGACCTGCCGGATCGCGTGGAAACCCTACATGCACAGCCTCACCTTGCGTCATCTGCTGCCCGGCGTCAGTACGCCGACATTGCTGGTGTGGGGACGCGAGGACGCGATCACGCCGATCGAGTGCGGCGAGATCTATCAACGTGCCATCCCGCGCTCGCGGCTTGTCGTGATCGAGAATTGCGGTCACATGCCCGAGATGGAGAAGCCGACGGAGTTCGCGAGGCTGGTCGAGAATTTCCTGGCCGGCTGAGCGGGTCGCGGCCACTAATGTCCGCGGCGCGAGATGCAGCTGATAGCGACATGTACCTCGAAGCTGGCGGATCACTCCTTGTTGCGCCGCGGATTGAGAAGGTCGGCGCATTGGTATTAAGCTGACGCGCTTACAATGGGCGCGAATCAACACAATTAACTCCAATTGCTGTCATGCGGAAGGCAGAAGCTTTGACCCGGATCGATCCGGCCAAAAGCAAAGCGTAAGGTATGGCGGATTCTGGAACCAGCCTACCACCCACCCAGTCTGTCACGCCCAAGCCGCAGGATGCGCTCCGAGTGCGCAAGACAGCATTTCGGCGACACTCATGTCCCTGCGCGATTGCTCGGTCAGTCTTGGCACACGCGGGCGATCGCCGTCGCGCTTTTGCTCACCGGCATGGCCGCCCGTTTTCGGTGGTGAGACACCTCGGGCGAGACATCATCATCACGCGTACATCGCATCTACGCCAGCATCACCGAGATGATGAAATAGCTAGTGGCAAAATCGCTGTAGCTGTAGTCATTTCCATGGGCTTTAATTCGGAGATCTGCAGGCCATGAGGTTCGAAGAATATCGCAAGCACGACGCCATCTCCCTCGCCGGGCTCATCGCCAAGCGCCAGGTCAGCGCCGAGGAGGTGCTGGAGACTGCGATCGCACGGGCCGAACAGGTCAATCCTGCGATCAATGCCATCGTGCACAAGCAGTATGAGCAGGCGCGCAAGGCGGTCGCGGCAGGGCTTCCCGAAGGGCCGCTGAAGGGCGTGCCCTATCTTATCAAGGACCTCGGCTTCTTCGAGACCGGTGAGCCGGCGACCTTCGGCAGCAGCCTGTTCAAGGATTTTGTCGCCGATCACGAGACCGCCTACGTGACGCGCTGCAAGAAGGCCGGCCTCGTGTTCATCGGCCGCAGCTCGAGCCCTGAGTTCGGCCTGAACCCGAATACCGAGCCGCGGCTCTACGGCTCCTGCCACAATCCCTGGAACCTCGAATACTCGCCGGGGGGTTCCTCCGGCGGCGCGGCGGCGGCGGTTTCAGCGGGCATCCTGCCCGTGGCGCATGCAACCGACGGCGGCGGCTCGATCCGGATTCCAGCGGCGCAGTGCGGCCTGTTCGGGCTCAAGCCGTCACGCGGCCGGGTGTCTATGGCGCCAGACGCGGGCGAAGGATGGGGTGGGCTATCAGCCGCACACGTGGTCAGCCGCAGCGTGCGCGACTCGGCCCTCATGCTCGATTGCACTGCCGGACTGGAGCCCGGCGACCCCTATGCTGCGCCGATGCACGAGCGCCCCTTCCTCGAAGCCGTCGCCCGTCCGCCGCGCAAGCTCAGGATCGCTCTGATGCTGAAGGATCATCGCGGTGCCAAATTGCATCCCGAATGCCTGGAGGCGGTGCAACGCGCGGCCAAACTGTGCGCCGGCCTCGGCCACATGGTCGAAGAGGCGGACCCCAATCTCGACATGGTGGCGCTGCGGCCCATGAATGCCAGGATCTCGGCGGCCAACACCGCCCGGTCATGCAACATGCGCTGGAAGGCGCTGGGACGCGAGCCTAATGCCGATGACGTGGAGGCGGTGACATGGGCGGTGTACCAGCGCGGGCTGAAGGTGAGCGGCATCGAGTACATCGAAGCAATCGCTGCCGCGCACGCGGCCGGGCGCAAGATGGCGCGCGTTCCTCACGAGCTATGACGTGATCCTGTCGACGACGCTGGCCGGCCCGCCGCCGAAGCTCGGCTATTTCGACCAGAACGGCGATGTTCAGACCTTCACCGAGCGCGTGACGGAATATCTGTCGGTGACGCCGCTGCATAACGCGACGGGCACACCGGCGATGAGCGTGCCGTTGCATTGGACGGCAGATGGCCTGCCGGTCGGCGTGCATTTCGCGGGCCGCTACGGTGAGGAGGCGACGCTGCTGGCGCTTGCCGCCGAGCTGGAGACGGCGCAACCGTGGTTCGATCGCGTGCCGGCGCTGTAAAGAGCGCATCGAACCGATCACAACGGGGAGACTTGAGCCTTCGCCGTCGAGCACTCATCCTCTTCGACATTAAGAACTGCACGGCTAGCGACGAGGCCACTCGCCGCGCTGGGACGCCGGTTGTCAGCTTGATATGCAGCGCGCCTCCCCCACGCATCAATGAGTTGGCGTTCCGGCGCTTGCTCGATCCGTGCGCCCGGCTCGCCATACCAGAGCTGCAGCGCCACCCGCGACTGGCTTGAAATCACGCTGCACAACACTCGCGGACGGGCAGCGACAAAGCAATGACAGTGGCATTAGACCGTCACTGTGCTACAATAGCACTGGTTTTTTAAAAAGATCAACAGAGTGAAGACTGGCTCGTTCAGAACATACACCGGCTCAGGCCGAATCAGTTGCGCGCTGGGCTCCCCGACACACGCCTGCCGGATACCGCATCTACAGCAAACTCGCGCCAGGACCGTGGTTCAAGAGCGTCGGCATCGAGGAGTACTGCCATCTCTACGGCGAGATCCTCAAGAAGCTCGATCCGAAGCGGGTCTATTCCGAGCTCGTAGCGCTGGTTGCGCCGGAAGAGCCAGTGCTGCTGTGCTGGGAGGTGCCGCCCTTCACAGCGCCGCAGCCGATCCCGCAGGCGGCGCTCACAGTGATTGGGCCGGCAAACTGGTGCCATCGACGGCTCGTGGCCGTGTGGTTCAAACAGACCCTCGGCACCGACGTGCCCGAGCACGGGCTGCCGAGTAGGCAAGCCGGCTTGCAGCCGGCCGAGTCACATCACCCCGGGACCGGGTGGAGATAGCGCCGATTCCCGACCGTGCATTGTTCGGCGGCAGCCTGAGGTTAGCTTCGCAGGTCACAGGTTCAGTCGGTGCAGTTGTCCAATCGGGTAGCGAGTACCGGACGCGGCACCGGGCGGGACGATGAGGTCGATCTCCGCAAGATCCTCGGGCGCGAGCACAATGTCCGCGGCGCGCACAGTCTCCTCAATGTGCTTGCGCGATTTCGCGCCGGGTATCGGGACGATGAAGGCTCCCGCACGCTTTCCCTGGGCCATTGGCCACGCGATGGAGAGCTGGGCGAGCGTGGCGTTCTTCCTGCGCGCGATGGCCTCGAGCGCAGAGCGCAGCCCGAGGTTCTGCTCGATATTGACACTCTGAAAGCGAGGTAGCCTCTGGCGAACGTCGTCCGCTGCCAATTCCTCCACTTTGGGAACCTGGTCGCTCAGCATGCCACGTCCGAGCACGGCATAGGCCATCATTGCCATGCTAAGTTCCTTGCAGGCGTCGATGTGACCCTGCTCCTCCGCATCACGCGAGAACAGCGAATACTCCATCTGCAGTGAAACGAGCGGATGCACGGCACTGCCACGCCTGAGCGACTCGGCCGAGCACTCGGAGAGCGAGATGAAACGTGTCTTGCCTTCTTTGACGAGCTCGGCCATTCCCCCGACGCTTTCTTCGATTGGCACGTTCGGGTCGACGCGCGACATGCAAAACACGTCGAGCGTCTCGATACCAAGATTTTTCAAGCTGTGCTCGCAGGTTTGACGCAGATAACGCGGATCGCCTCCACCGCGCACGGCGTCTGGGCCGCCGTCGCGTGGGCTGCCGCTCTTCGAGTGGATCACAACATCATGTCTGCGGCCGCGGATCGCTTCGCCGATCAAGCGATGATTGTGGCCGCCGCCGTAACTGGCCGATGTGTCGAGAAAATTGACTCCGAGGTCGAGCGCGCGGCGAATGGTGGCGATTGACTCCGCGTCGTCCGCCGGACCATAGACCCCCGACATACCGTAACAGCCGAGACCGATGGCTGAAACCCTAAGATCAGAATTGCCGAATCTGTGGCGTTCCATAAACGAGCCCCATCCTTGCAGGCATTTGTATCGGATCTGCCCCAAACTAAAGGCCGGTTCAAGAGGCAGCCGTGCCCTCGTCGCCCGATGTGCGCGAGCGGGCTCTGCAGGTGACTTCCGCCTTTGGCATCCTTTAGGCGCTGATCAGGATGGAGAGGGTCGGATCATTGGCCCTGACCGGACCCGCCTAATGGTCGCGAACCGATGCGATTGGCCTGAAGCTGCCCTTCGGACTGGCCGAGGTAACGGCCGAGATGCGTTTGCGAGTCGCCTAACGGTGCTGCACCGGTCAAAAATAACGGAGATCGCCGTGTAGCTTTTGCACGCCGGCTCAGTTCGGGGCCAGGCCGGCGTTCTTTTCTATTCCGGTGTCAGATCGTGGCGCGTTGCGCCGTCTCAGTCGACTGCGTCGCGTAGAGCTTCCCTTCGCGCTCTTCAATGCGGCCAGCCCGCTTGTGCCGGGCGAGGGCGGCGCCGACATGGTTTGGGCGAGCGCCCTTGCATGCGGCGGTGATCTCCTGCTGCGTCTTGCCGGTTGCCAGGGCAAGGATCTGATCGTTGAGGGTCAGCGAGCTACGCTTGCCGCCAGCCGGTTTTGCAACCCTAGTGCGCCGGCGCTCACGCGATGGCGCTGCAGCGGGTGCCTTCGTTGACGTGCTCGGCGTGTGGGCTGAAGCCGTCTTTCTTGGCCCCGTACCCTTGCTGTAGCGCGCGAGCACACGCTCGGCCGCCTCCAGTTCGCCGAGCTGGCCGGTGAGCTTCTCGCGCTGTGCATCGAGGCGCGCGAGCGCCTCGCCGACCCGCTGCTTCTCGGTGGTGATCTCATCCAATGTCGACATTGTTTACCTTCGGCGGAAAGTGTAGGTTGATCAGAACTGATCATCTTCTCGGCGTCTATCACTACTGTGCACACAGTGCAACAGCAGAATGCTCGCATTGATTGGATCGTAGTCGGTGGTAGAGGGAGGAGGCCTTCTTAGGTCTGGTCAATTCTAACTGTAAAGCTGGGTTCGTCGCCGCCGGTCCGGTCAGTGGGGATAGCCACGCTGCTGCAAAGGTCTCTTACCAATACGCCGTTGCCTCGGCTTGCAACATCCCAGTGCGGCCGTTTGGAAGGCTAATGCTCCTCGAACTGGGAGAGGGACAGAGATCGGGTATCGCCGCGTTCCAGCGATGATGGAATTAGCAGTCCTTCACACTGACGTTGGACACGAGGTCCGGATCAAACTGGCCTCAAACGCCGAGAGAGGAAGGATCGGCATGAAGCATGGTGCTGGCCCAGATGCACCGGTCTAGGAGACGGCGATCTGCATTGTACAAGAGACCGGGCGACGGACCGAGCGGCTTTTGCGCGAGCCGTCTCGCCCTACCTCGGGCAGCGAGCCGCATCAGAATTCCTCGCTGCTGCGAGGAGTTACCGATACCCGAACGGCGCAGGGCGAGAGGCGAGTACCTTTCTATTCGCCAGCGGCAACTGGTTCGCGAGCGGCCGCGAGCAGTCCGTAGCGCCGCGACGCCTGGTCGACCACAAGTTCCAGCTCCTCGGCAAGAAGGTAGCCTTGGTCAATCAGGCGCTGAGTCTCCTGTCGCACCTGCTCCAGGTACCCATCCTTGCTCGGATAGCGTTCTGCGATCGATCGGCGAGGATCGCCGCGCCCCGCGCGTTCTTCGGGGGTCGCCGGGAACGGGATCGTCGACCCCATCAAGCTCATCAACCTGTCGGGAGCCCCCATCTGCGGATGGCGCAGGTTCCAACCCGTATAGGTCGCCAGCGGCACCGTCAAATCAGGCAGACGGATGCCACTCACCTCATTGCCATCCCGATCGACGGCCGGAACGAAATGCGGGTAGGGCTTGCCCTCCACTGGCGGGAGGGTCGTCGCCACCCCACTCACGGCATTGGGGCCAAAGTCGAGACGGATCACCTGTGGCGGGTGCTCCGGAAAGCCGACCCCGGGGATAGCCGTGAACACGCTCCTCGGCTGTTCAGTGGCCACCGCCGTACCATCGGCGAGACGCGGATACCGGCTCGGCGGGGGATCTTGCTCTCCGGTTACCCAACGGTCCATCCGCACCAGCGCGGTGCGCAGCAATGGGTTGTAATCGACTGAATTGAGTGCCTGCTGGCCACGAGCACCGTCGACCGGGCTGGTGTCGGTCAGCGGCAAGGTGCCGGCGGAGTGCTGGGTTCCGGCAAAGTGGTAAGCGCGCACCGAGGCGGCGAGCGAAGCGTCCCGCCTGCCCTCTGCGTCGGTGTGGATCAACGAGGCATCGCCCCGCCAATACTGGGTCGACGAGTTGGTGAAGAAGATCTTTGGCACTCGGCGCCGCGCCGCAAGCCGCTCGAGCAAGCCGTCACTGCGCCCGGTGACTGGGTCAGTGCTCATTGTATCGTTGAACGGAAAGGCGTTGCTCATGGTCGGATGAAGCGAGGCAGAGGGCTGCCCGAAACGCTGGTTGAAATCGCCGCCACGCTTACCGCCGGCGATATGGACGAGGACGCCGTCGAACACCATGCGCTCCTGCTCGTCCTCGTTGAGGCCGAGGTAGAGAAACTGTCGCAGATAACGCCCGCTTTGCGATGCGCCGAAGGCGTAGGCCTGCCGAATGTCGCCGGCGCAAGGGTTGCCGTCCTTTGCGCCTCCGTGACGTAGAAAGGCGACGGTGTCGCGTGCCGCCAGCAAGCCCAGCCCGATCACTGGGGCGCCCGTCGTCGCGTAGATCACGTGATAGATTTTGCCCGGCACGAACCCGGCTGCGAGGTAGACATGATTGGCGTCGGGAACCACGCGACCGGCGTCCAACTGGGCGAAAGACCATTCTTGGCGGGGGATCACCCGCGGGGGTGCATCATCGCCTTCGCGCACCAGCAGGGTGGCGCCTGGATCGTCGAGATTGCTGCTCGGATAGGGGCGGTGGCCGCGGTCGGAGAGCAGCTGAACTTGGGTCGGGGCATTTGGTTGGAAACTGACCAGAAGCCTGCCGGAGACCGGACCACCGTCCCGCTGCGCTTCCGGCACGCGGATGCGCATCAGCCCTTCGACGGCTGGTACATCGTGCTGCCAGCCACACCACACGACGGTGTAGCCGTGGCGCATCAGGAAGCCATCGCCGGCGTCGGTCGGCGCACTGGGATCGATTGGTCGCGGGACGCGATTGAACGTCGCCAGTCCTAGGCGGTTGCCACGGTTTGGCACATCGAATAACAGGCGATGATTGGCACGCCTCGGGTTTTCGGGAGAAAGGATGCGGATATCCGCGGAGAAATGCACAAGGCCATCGTCGTCGTGCGGGGCCAGGTCGATATCGGTAATGCAACCATTTAGGGGATGAGCGGGATCGACCGCGAAATGCGCTGTGCCGTCGAGCTGGGTATAGCGCCCCACGGAACCGAAATCTCGCCCATTAGCAAGTATCTGTCGCGTTTTGACCTCAAGGGCGGTGACAGCCATGGCGCTCTTCCCATCGGTTGGTTCGGGCAACGCTGCACCCGATCCGCAAAGGAAGGCAAACCGATTTTTTCCCCGCGACACCCATGGCGGGCGGAGAGCGCCGAACCGCAGCGCTCCCCGTCAGCGTCCTCCAGGCGAGCGGGGCTTACCGGAGTTCGCTGACTTCCTTCCAAACGCCGGCAACCGCTTCACGCGCGGCCTTGGCCATCAGCCCACTGTCGTTGGCGATCGTGGTCAGGCGGAAGCCCATCCGGATCATGCGCGCCGCATAGGCCGGCTCGCCGCAATGGATGCCGGGATAGATCCCGCGCTTTCGGCACGCCGCCAGCACCGTCTCGTACATGCCGAGCTGCTCGGAATCCTCGCTGTCGAGTTTGGGCGTCTTGCCGAGCGAGAAGGCGAGATCGGCGGGGCCGACATAGATCGCATCAATCCCCGGTACATCCAGGATGTCGTCGATGTTCTCGACCGCCTGGCGGGTTTCGATCATCGGGATGACTAGGATCTCGTCGTTCGCGGTCTTCTGATAGTCGCCCGCCACGCCGTACATGGCGGCGCGGATCGGTCCGTTGCTGCGCTGCCCCTTTGGGGGATAACGGCAGTAGGAAACCAGCGCCCGTGCCTCTTCGCGTGTATTCACCATCGGGCAGATGACGCCGTAGGCGCCGCCGTCCAGCACCTTGCCGATGATCCCGGGCTCGTTCCAGGGTACCCGTACCAACTTCGTCACCGGTAGCCGGTCCATCGCCTGGAAGCACTGGACCATGGTCTGGTAATCCTGCACCCCGTGCTGCATGTCGACGGTCACGCTGTCCCAGCCGCACTGCGCCATGACCTCCGCCGAAAACCCCGAGGGGATGGCCAGCCACCCGTTGACCGCCGCTTTGCCGGCTTTCCACCGTTCCTTCAGCTTGTTCTCAGCCATACCGCATTCCTCCGCTTGTCGTTCAATCCCGCTGCGCTACCGCAAAGAGCCAGGACGAGGCAACCTAGCAAAGCATTGCCGAGAGCAACAGCCGCCGTGTGAGCGGGGGGAAGCGGACTTGCTTCACCCGCTGCCGGCCCGGCAAACGTGGCCGCCGAACAAGGTGCCAACCGCGCTTAAAGGAGGCGGCCTTAGCCATCAAGATCACCCCGGGCACGCATTCGATGCGCGGAAGGCGACGCTGATCTATAAGAAGAACGCGGTCGACTACTGACGGTGGGAAGGGCGATGGCGAAGGAGATCCTGTGCGGGTTCGGGGTCGATGTCGATGCGGTCGCAGGCTGGCTCGGCTCTTACGGCGGCGAGGATTCCCCCGACGATATTTCGCGCGGTCTGTTTGCCGGCGAGGTCGGCAGTCCTCGTCTGCTGAAGCTGTTCGCGCGGCTCGGCATCAAGACGACCTGGTTTATCCCCGGCCACTCGATCGAGACATTTCCCACCGAAATGAAGGCCGTCGCGGACGCCGGGCACGAGATCGGGATCCACGGCTATTCGCACGAGAACCCGATCGCGATGACGCGCGAGCAGGAAATGGCGGTGCTCGACAAATGTATCGATCTGGTGACGCAGCTTTCGGGCAGGCGTCCGACCGGATACGTCGCGCCGTGGTGGGAGTTCTCGACGGTCACCAACGAGCTGCTGCTGCGAGCGCGGCATCAAATATGACCACTCGCTGATGCATCACGATCACCAGCCTTATTACGTGCGGGTCGGCGACAGCTGGACCAAGATCGACTATTCGAAGCAGCCGGCGGAATGGATGGTGCCGCTGAAGCGCGGCCGGAAACCGACCTGATCGAGATCCCGGCGAGCTGGTATCTCGACGATCTGCCGCCAATGCTGTTCATCAAGAAATCGCCGAACAGCCATGGCTTCGTCAACCCGCGCGACATCGAGCAGATGTGGCGCGACCAGTTCGACTGGGTCTACCGCGAATACGATTACGCGGTGTTCCCGATCACCATTCATCCCGACGTATCCGGCCGACCGCATGTGCTGATGATGCTGGAACGGCTCTATCATCACATGATCGGCCATCCGGGCGTCAGGTTCGTCACGATGAACGAGATGGCGGATGATTTTGCCCGCCGCTCACCTCGCAGACGCTAAGCAAATTGGCAGAACGGTCATGTGCGCATTGTGCGGCGTTCTCGGCGGGCCGGAGCACTGGACCGACGCCGTCGCCCGACCCGGCGTTTTCACGCGCAACACCGATGCGGCGTCGCGCCGCCGCGAGAGGATGAATCGCGTGGCGGCGGCAAACCGCGTTCTCAGCCACTATCGAATGAACCTTGCCGACTGGCAGGGCAGCGCGTTCGTCCTGTCGACCGCAACCGGCAAGACCGAGATCGTGGATAATCTTGCGCATCTGTGGGTGGCCGCCGAGCGGCTCATCGGCCGGCCCTGCGATCCGCTCGATGAGGAACTTATCGCCCTGATGGAGCGCGAGCTTGGCTGATACGCCGCCCGATTTCACGCCGGTGACGTTGATCACCGGCTTTCTCGGCTCGGGCAAGACGACGCTGTTGCAGCGGCTGCTGCTCGATCCGGCGCTGTCCGATACTGCCGTGTTGATCAACGAATTCGGTGAAATCGGCCTCGACCATCACCTGCTCGAGCGCATCGACGAGACGATGGTGATGCTGCAATCGGGCTGCGTCTGCTGCACGATCCGCGGCGAGCTTTCAACCGCGATCAAGGATCTCCATTCGCGGCGCGAACGCGGTCTGCTGCCGCCATTCCGGCGCCTCGTCATTGAAAGCACAGGCCTCGCCGATCCGTTCCCGATCCTGTCGACGGTGCGGTCCGATCCTGTGCTGCGGCACCATTTCAGCCTCGGCAGCGTGATCACCACGGTCGACGCGGTGAACGGAGCGCGGCAACTCGACGCGCAACCCGAAAGCATCAAGCAGGTCGCGGTGGCCGATCGGCTGGTTCTGACCAAGACCGATCTCGCGACCGTCGAAGTTGCCGACTGCCTGACGCGGCGGCTTCGCCACATCAATCCGGGCGCGCCACTCTGGCGTGCCGCGGAAGACGATCTCGATGCGGCCGCGCTGCTTTCGGCCGATGACGACGGTATAGAGCGCTGGCGGCCGGCAGATACCCATGGCCATACACCCGACGGTCATCATCGCCACGCCAATGATATCCGCACTCTGCCGCTCAGGCTCGAAGAGCCGGTTGATTGGGCCCGGTTCGGTATTTGGCTGACGATGCTGCTCCACCGCCATGGTGATGCGTTGTTGCGGGTGAAGGGCATCCTCAATGTCGCCGACACGGCAACGCCGGTGGCGGTGCATGCGGTGCAGCATCTTGTGCATCCGCCACGGCATCTGGGCACGTGGCCCGATGGGGATCGACGCTCGCGTCTGGTTTTCATCACGCGCGGGCTCGGTGTGGCCGTGATCGAGCGATCGTTTCGCGCCTTCAGCGGCGTTCCGCACACCGCCAATGGCTCGCGAGGGATGAGGCAATGAGGACTGGGGCGTCGGGGTGTGAAGCAGCAGCTTGCCGCCATCCGCATGCTGTTCGACTGGCTCATTGCGGGGCACCCGAAAGGTTGGCTCCCTCCCCTTCCACATTGATATCGGAAAGAGAGGATGGCGCGGCTGGACAGTATCTGGCGATGAACCTCTAATACGTGCTTCGCGCCTTGCTGGGCTCATGCGTGGCGCCGATCCGGCAAAATTTTCAACACGGGCGCAAGGCAAGGGAGGAACGCTTTGCCTGATTACGACTACATCATTGTCGGTGGTGGTTCTGCCGGCTGTGTGATGGCCAACAGGCTCTCCGAGACCCCGCACGCGCAGGTTCTACTGCTGGAAGCCGGCCCACCCGATGATTCGATGCGGATCAACATTCCAGTGGGCTTCATGAAGCTCCTCAACAACCCCCGTTACAGCTGGCGGTTCGACACCGAACCAGAGCCCAACCTGAACGGCCGCTCACTCCCGGTCCCGCGAGGCAAGACCCTCGGAGGCAATAACCTCCGCCGCCCGCATCAGGCAGCCGGGCTCTCCCGTCTCCCTCACACCGTCTGCAATATTTTCTCAGGCGAGATGGCCGGCGCGAGGATTTGGCGCCAGTCGGCATCGCGCGGCAATACCTGCAATGCACAATAGAGATCGTAGTAGCTCGGCGCGACACCGGCCGGGGTGCCACCCGCGCGCACCGTGTTGATCGCCTCGCGCAACACCCGCCGCATCTGGATGATGCCCTTGTCGGCCGGGCCCAGATGCTCCTGACTGCGGTCGCAGATCGGCCCCATGCTCTCCTGGATCGCGCGGTCCTGCACATTGATGCCGTCGATGCCGGTGAAACTCTCGGTCTTCTGCACCGCGCGGTCGATCAGATAGGCGTTGTCGCGGTTGGCTTTTGAACGGAACGTCGTCTGGTCAACATGCTCGGGGCCGTTGCCGATCGCGCGCTCGAGCCGGTCCTCGGCGCTAAGCGGCGCCGATTTGCGGGTATACACCCAATTGTAGACCATCGTCGTCTCGTCATCGATCGGAACCCAGGCGTGACCCGCATCGCCCCAGTCGCCGACCTCGTTCGACGCCGCGCGGATCTGGTGGAACGGCAGGATGTAATGGTAGGTGCGCGCGTGCATTTCCGCATCCCCAAGCCGTCGGATCCCGGTGTACTGGTAGCCGTAATCGGTGATGTCGACAACGAGCCGCGGGGCGCCGGCGCGGACGTAGGGATTCGACGGCTTGATGCCGCCGCGCCCAGCATTGTCTTTCAACAGCCGGTGCAGGATCGGCGCGTGCGAGGTGTCGAGACCGCCTTCGAGCCCTTGCAGCCAGTTACACTCCTGAATGACCTTGCTGACGTGCCGGTGCGTCTCGGGCGCCTGTGTCCAGGCGAATTTCGGCAGCGGCGGGATCTTCTCGGCCGGACCCATATAGGCCCAGACGAGGCCGCCCAATTCGCAGGTCGGATAAGCAGTTACGCTGACCTTGTGCTTGAACTGGTTTTCCTCCGGCTCGTTCAACTGGTCGACACAACTGCCGTCGACGGCGAATTTCCAGCCGTGATAGACGCAACGCAGCCCGCACTCCTCGTTGCGCCCGAACCACAGCGAGGCGCGGCGATGTGGACAATATTCGTCGAGGAGCCCGATCCGGCCGTCGCTGTCGCGGAACGCGACGAGATCCTCGCCCAGCAGCCGGACGCGCACCGGCGGACCGTCGGGCCCGGCGATCTCGCGCGCCAGCAACGCCGGGATCCAATAGCGACGCATCGCCTCGCCCATCGCCGTTCCCGGGCCGGTCCGGGTCAGCAGCTCGTTTTCCTGGCGTGACAGCATGGTCTTCCTCTCGCCTCGTTCTCACTGATCATCGCGCCTCATCTCCCGCCGGCGCAAGCCTCGCATGCCGCCAATGGGTATCGATCAGCCGCGAGCCTAGTCGGCTGGGGATTAGAGCCGGGCGCCAGCTCGCAGCCGCGGCGGATGATATACTCGAACTCGTTTATGGCTCCGGCTACTGCGCCACCGCGATCTCGCACGGCAGATCCTGTTCGGCGGTCACGACGCTCACGTCGCAGACAACGGCTCGCGGCTCCCCGTGAATGCAGCTATATATCATTGGTCAATATCCCGAGCACTGAGCGGAGGGGACGCGCGCGAGGCGCAGGAAAACCATTCGGGATCGTCGGCCGGATGGTCGCGATAAGAGGAGGTGCGGCGGTGGCTCGCGTATTCATAACGGGATCGTCGGACGGTCTCGGCCTCATGGCGGCCCGGCTCCTGATCGAGCAAGGCCATGAGGTCGTATTGCACGGTCGAAACGAGGGCCGAAGTCGCGACGCGCTCGCGGCGGCACCCGGCGCGCGCGGAGTTGTTTCCGGGGACCTCGCCACCATCGCGGGAGCAAGAACCGTTGCCGACGAGGTCAACAAGCTCGGGCGCTTCGACGCGGTAATCCACAATGCGGGTGTCGGTTATCGCGAGGGGCGGGTGGAGACGGAGCCCGGCGTTCCGACCGTCTTTGCTGTCAATGTCCTCGCGCCCTACATTTTGACCGCACTGATCGAAAGACCGAACCGGTTAGTCTATGTAAGCTCCGGGATGCATCGCGGCGTGCGTCCGCGTATCGACGATCTGCTCTGGACCAAGCGATCCTGGAGTGGCTCATCGGCTTACGCGGAGAGCAAGCTGTGCGATGTTTTGCTGGCATTTGCCGTCGCTCGCCGCTGGAAAGACGTCAAATCCAACGCACTGGAGCCTGGATGGGTAGCGACAAAGATGGGCGGCCCTTCAGCGCCGGACGATCTGCATCAGGGATGCGTAACCCAGGTGTGGCTTGCCACGAGCGAGGACGAGTTGGCACAATCGAGCGGCGGGTATTTCTATCATCAACGGCCTCGTGCACCGAACCCGATCGCGGCCGACCTCAAGACTCAGGAGGAGTTGCTGGCCGAGTGCGGCCGCATCTCCGGCGTATCTCCCGATTGACCGCTACGAAACGAACATAGCTGGGATTTGCACGACTTATGGAGCTTGACCAGACGCAGTTTGCCCACCGGCTCGTTTCCGGCATGTCGGACGCGATCATCTATGCAGACGCCGAGGGGGTGATCCGGCTGTGGAACCGCGGCGCGACGCGAATTTTCGGCTTCACGGAGGCTGAAGCCGTCGGTCGCTCGCTTGACATTATCATTCCGGAGCGCCTGCGCGAGCGGCACTGGCAAGGATACCGCGCTACGATGCGCACTGGGCAGACGGGTTACGGAGATGGCCAGGTGCTGTCCGTTCCGGCTGTACGAAAGGATGGCGCACGGATCTCTGTGGAGTTCACTATTGTGCCATTCACCAACGATGCCGGGCAGATGATCGGCATCGCTGCAATAATGCGTGATGCTACGGCGCGTTTTGAGCGTCTCCGTCCAGAACTGCTACAATCTCCGCGACAGATCGTCCGACGGGCTGATCGATGTGTGCGCCGGTGCCGGCATTGCCTTTATTCCTTGGTACCCGCTGGCAGTGGGTAGGCTCACCAGCCCAAATTCGATCGCTCGCCCGGATCGCCCAGAGCCACGGCGCCACGCCGAGCCAGATCGCGCTGGCTTGGCTGCTGCAGCGTTCCCCCGCCATGCTGCCCATCCCCGGGACCTCCTCGCTAGCGCATCTCGAGGAAAATCTCGCATCTGCGTCGATCCGCTTGAGCGCCGACGAGTTCCGCACGCTCGCTTCTCTCTAGTCGGCGCTGGGTCCACTCACTGTGCCAGAACTCTTCGGCCGCACCGACGCGCGATGCTGGAGAATCCACTCGCGGTCGCCCTGGCCGCTTGGTCGAGCGGCGCGAAACCCTCGGTTGTCAATGAGTTTACCGAGTCCCACGGCACTCTATTTCGCAGCGCAGAAACGTAGCGCGCCACCCGTTCGGCAAAATACCAGCCTTCGAGCATGACAGTTTCCGGCTCTACGAAGCCGGAGCAATCGCCCGCTACATTGACGAAGCTTTTGCGGGCGTGCCGCTACAACCGGCCGATGTTCGCGGGCGCGCGAGGATGACGCAGATCATCAGCATTTTGGATAGTTACGCGTACCGAACGCTGGTTTGGGACATCTATGTTGAGCGCGTTGCTCGTCCCGCGACCGGCTCAGCTTCCGATGAACAGAAGATCGCCGCGGCTTTACCAAAAGTCTGCGGGAGCGGTGTAAAAGCGGCCTCTCACCCTGAGCGGCGGAGATCTCAAATCTGCATCGGCTTCGAACCCTCGGTGCCTCTCGACGAAGTCGCGAGCTCTGCCTCCTGCTGAAGAAGCTGAAACTGGAGCTGCCCGCCCAACCGCCACGCAAAATCACCGCCAACGCGCCTGCGCCACCCACCCAGATGTAGTGCTAACCTTCGGGGGTCCATCTCAGCAATCCCAGACACTTAGATACTTTAGAGTACTCGAAATCGGCGCAGTTAGGCTAAGGTTATCCACCTGAGGGAGCTAACCGATGGACTCGTCACATATCGCGACTGGCACGATAACTGCTTTGCTGGCGACGGTGCTGGTTTACCTTTCACATTGGCCCCTGCAGCCTCTTGACTTGCCGACGGCAGCGGCCTTTGCCGGGTTGCTCGTCGCGGCTGGCGGCGGGGCCGTCAGGTTCTACAAATCGAGGACCGCGCCTGTCGCAGAACCGCTCGCCCCTGTGGTGTCGATCACGTCAGCCAACCTTGGGCAGGAGCCGGCGCGCGTGGCGCAATAAGCATCGCGTCGAATTCGGTCATCTTCATCACATCCCGAACCACGGCCGGGGCTTGCGCCGAGCAATCAGAACGATCATTGCAAAGATGAGTAAGGCGTCGAGGGCTAGACAGCTCGCGGCGTTGCGTCCCCAATCATCGCGAGCGCGACGCTCCGACGCGCTTCGGTTCGGTTGAGCCAGCCCCTGCCAAAGGTCGGGAAATCGGACAGCGACTTGTAATATGCCACCTGCCGCTCGGCTAGGTCGTTGACGAGGGTCCGCGGATCGCATTTCGCCGCCGCCCCCAGGGTCTCCGGACCAATGCTGCCGTCGACCTCCTCACCGGTGAAGCCGAGCGCTCGCTGCAGGAGCCGCGCCGATCCCCATATCCCGGCGTTGACCCCCATATCGAAAACGCTGAGATCGATGCCCGCTGGAAGCGCGTCGGCGCGCAACGGGTTCCAGTACAGCGACCGGTAGATGGCTCGCGCCGTTCGCTCCGAGAGATCCCGAACCTGTAAGGGGGCGAGGTTCGGGTTGTCGGCCCACTGGCGGTACGTCGCCAGCGTAATACCCATATTGGTGGCGCCGCCGGGATCGGCAGGATCATCGGAATAACCGCCTTCCTCCTTGAGCGTGAAGGCGAGGCAGGTGTCGAAATTGTCGGGCATCCGTTTGCTCCCTGTTGGCCGTTCCCTGTCCCTCTCGCACATCTCCGAATCTTTCGGCGTTCGTGGGTCGCTGCGGGAGCAAGGGCTATATACGCTTGCGAAACCCAGATCGAGCGGGTGCTGAACCATGCGATCCGCGAGACCCGGGTCCGCAAGGTCAACGCATTGGTGTTCGTCGGCGATGCGATGGAGGAGAAATTCGACCGGTTGTGCCGGCTGGCCGGCGAGCTAGGCCTCCTCGTCGTGCCGATCTTCCTCTTTCAAGAGGGCCGCGACCAGACTGCCGCGGCGGCTTTCAAACAGATCGCGACCCTATCGCGCGGCGCCTATCTCAGCCATTTCCGACGATACGCCCCAAAAACTCAGGTTCGCACCTAACTCGTCGCTGGAGGGAGACGGATTCGAACCTTCGGTCCCCCGTATGTCGGCCAAGTATCTTCGCCGGTGCAGACCTACCAGGAGCTGCCAAGGCCTGGAGGCGCCGATGAGGTCCTGAGGCGTCAAGCGACATCGTCGCCGCTCCATTCGGCGAGCCTGGTCCAGCCAGCGCGGATCAGATATTGGGCATCCTCGGCGGACATCTCGACTAGGGTTGGGCCTCTGCGCCCGCGAATTTGGAAGGAGAAGTCGAACGGGGCAGTCTCTCTTACGGGGACCGAGGGTTCGAATCTCTCCTCCTCCAGCGCGGAGTCAGCTGCGAACCTGAATTCCTCGATAACGGCGCCGATGGACGCAAGCTGGTGGATGCTGCCGGAGCTTTGGCTGCCGGCCAGGTCGCCGAAAGTGCCGGGATCATGGACAAGGCAATAGTTGCGGTGCCGCGCTGGACCAAGTCCTGCCTGCCGACAACCGGGCGCTTGTCCAGGCCGATTTCGTCGCCGTCCTGTGCGTCCGGCGTCGGTTAGAGTCGGATCATCCACCACCTATTCCTTGCCGGTCTCACGGCGGGTGACAGCGTCGTCGCCGATTTCGCCAGCGCCGTTCCGTCTGGCCTTCTCAGGGTGGGAGCATGCTCACGTCGTGCTCGTTGGTGAGAGCTTTGTGGCACTGGCGGAGGGTGCGCTCTGCCCCGTGACATTCTTGCCGAGCGTCGTTGTCGCTGCCGGCTGACCTGGTCCGGTTCGCACTAGACTCACCGCTGGAGGAGGCAGTCACGAGCGAACTCGTCTCCCTCTTGGGGGAATTCCCTGCTTAGCTGGGAAAATACAGGGAAACTGTTCAGTTTGGCCTGGTTTGCGCCACCAAGGCCGAAGAATTCGTCAGCAGGTTCAGTACCTTACCGGGCAAATTCCCTACCCATCCGAACAGGGAGTTATTTCGGGCTAGCAGGGAATTAAATAGCGGGAACAGGGAGCGAAGCCGCCTGATCAGGGAATACCACGCCGCGGCCATTTACTGCGACACCGGAGCCGGATGAGGATTATGTCTGAAAGAAGCCGGCTCGCCATCTTATAGAGAAAGATGGTAAGCAGTAAAGCCTTCGTTGATCCCGCGGCATTCGCCGATGATCTCTACGCGCCCCCATAAACACGGCCACGGTTTGTCCGCGCGCTTGGCTCGACCCCCTGCCCAGGGGTGACCCCGAGGTGCCTGCATGAGGGAGGAGAAGCTCTCGGAGCAGTTTGACCGGCTGAAAGAGTAGTTGCTGGTCCCGCAAGCGCACTTAACCATATGATCCACGGCGATAGGCAAATAACCCCTGGGGGAGTGAGCGGCTCTGACAAACCGTTGATTGCTGCTCGGGACCAATTCTCGGGACCATCTTAGCAGGTATGAGCATTGTCTGACGGCGACCAAATTTGGTGGACGCTGGTTCAAGTTATCGGGTGGGTTCGAGCCACTTACCCGGAGACCTCGGTCTGGGACACTCGCGTTGGTCTTGAAGGCCGGTGCGCATCCGGTCGAATCCAGGCGCGTGGCCGCCGACGAATGTACAGTTTTGATCGATTGCCAAAAATGGACCACACCAATCCAGAGTTCGTGCGTTCCTCGGAGCAATATAGCTACGTGAACCCGTCGCCGGAGCCGATACGACCGGGTGAGTGGAGCGACCTCGCTTTCTTCGCGCGACCAATCCACCAGCCAGGACAAGATTACCTGACAGGTTTTGAGCGGGCGCTCAATCAATCGGACGTGCCCATTGAACTGCGCTCCAAGTCAAAACACCGGCTGGCCTGGGTGGACGTCGAATTTTTGCGAGAAGATGTGGTGCGCGAATGGTTTAATCAGGGGCTCAGGGCGGCGCTCGAGCCGATTGATCAGAAAACCCCAGGCTCTCCTTCCGGCGCTATCGAGGGCCGGTCAGCCGAGGCAGGGCTATCCGCACGGCGCATGGCTCCAGTACCGGACCGGCAATTTCGGACATGGTATCAGCAGCGCGTGCGTGAGCTGACGACACGCGGCGAGACATCCTCGGGCGAGCAGGATTGGGAGGCCGCAAAGCAGGAGTTTCCGCGGCGGGTCACAAGAGCGCGCGTGCGACCCGGCCGATGTCGTACCCGAGTTGCCGACACCGATGCCGCTCACCAGGCCAGGAGATTTGTGGCTGCTCGGCGAGCATCGGGTTCTGTGTGGCAACGCCCTCGAGCCGGTCGATTTCGTAAGCCTGATGGCTGAGGAGCGCGGCGGGATGGTTTTCACCGACCCGCCTTTCAACCTGGCGATTGACGGACACGTGGGCGGGCTCGGCGCAATCCATCATCGCCCGTTTCCAATGGCTTCGGGCGAGATGGACAAAGCCGAATTCACCGCCTTTCTGAGTCAGGCTTGCCGCAACCTCGCCACCTTCAGCGCCGATGGCTCGCTCCACTTCATCTGTATGGACTGGCGTCATCTCGAGGAGCTGCTCACCGCCGGCCACCGCGCGTATCGCGAGCTCCGAAACCTCTGCATCTGGGTCAAGGACAATGGCGGCATGGGCTCATTGTACCGGAGCCAACACGAGCTCGTCTTTGTCTTTAAGAGTGGCCGCAATGGGCACCGCAACAATGTCCAGCTCGGCCGGCTCGGTCGCAACCGAACCAATGTCTGGCACTATCCGGGGATCAATTCCTTTGGCCGTTGCGGCGAGGAGGGCAATCTGCTGGCACTACACCCGACCGTGAAGCCGGTGGCAATGGTTGCCGACGCGATCCTCGACTGCACGGCCCGCGGCGACATTGTCCTCGACAGCTTTCTCGGCAGCGGCACCAGCATTCTCGCCGCCGAGCGCGCGGGCCGGCGCTGCTACGGTTTAGAACTCGATCCGGCTTACGTCGACACGACTATCCGCCGCTGGCAAGCGCAAACTGGCGGAACCGCCCGTCATGCCGCCAGCAGCCGCAGCTTTGATGACCTCGCTTGCGAGGCGGGGGCGGCCGATGACACGTGACGGAGAGGGCAATTATCAGATCGGCTATGGCAGGCCTCCTCTGCAGACGCAGTTCAAGCGGGGCCAGTCCGGAAATCCAAAGGGCCGGCCTCGAGGAGCAAAAAACCTGGGGACCCTGCTGAACGAAGCGCTCAACGAGGTTGTCATCGTTAACGAGAATGGCGGGCGCAAGCGCATCAGCAAGCGCAGAGCCGCCTTCAAGCAACTCGTCAACGAAGCGGCCAAGGGCAACTGGCGAGCCCTCAAGCTGCTGCTCGACATCCTGCAAGACATCGAGCGCCGGAACGAACCGCAAACCGAGGAGAGCTCGTTCAGCTTGGCGGACGAAAAGGTGCTCGCGCAGCTCGAAGCGCGGCTGCGCGGCCGGAATTGAGCTCCGATGATCGTGGACCTGACAGCCATCGAGTACGAGACGCTCCTGCGGCAGGATCTCAGCACCTTCGCCGCGCGCTGCTTCTACGACCTCAACCCACAGACCGCGCTGGAGATGAACTGGCACCTCGAGGTCATCGCCGACAAGCTGATGGCGGTACGCCGGGGCCAGATCCGGCGGTTGATCATCAATTTGCCACCGCGCCATCTGAAATCCTTGCTGGCCTCGGTCGCATTCCCGGCCTGGTGTCTCGGCCGTGATCCGTCGGCGCAAATTCTGTGTGTCAGCTATGCCCAAGACCTTGCGGACAAGCTTGCTCGGGATTGTCGCTCCATCATGATGAGCCCGTGGTACCGGCGGATTTTTCCCCGGCCCGCCTGGCGCCGCATCGCCAGGCGGTGCAGGAGTTCATCACCACCCGCCAGGGCTATCGGCTCGCCACCTCCACCGGCGGCGTGCTGACCGGACGGGGCGCCGACCTCATCGTCATCGATGATCCGTTGAAGCCGGAAGAGGCGCTCTCCGACGCGCAGCGGCAAGCCGCCAACGAATGGTCGACCACACCCTTTACAGCCGGCTCAACGACAAGCGTCGCGGCGCCATTGTCATCGTCATGCAGCGGCTCCACGAGGACGATCTCGTCGGCCACGTCCTCGGGCAGGAGAAATGGGAGATACCGGTTCCCGGCGATCGCCGAGGTCGACGAGGTCCACGAGATCGAACGTCCGGATCGCGATGCTTCACGCGGCGACAGGGCCAAGCCTTGCACCCGGAGCGCGAGCCGCTCGAAACCCTCGACCGCATCCGCCGGACGATCGGCGAATACAACTTCGCCGGCCAGTACCAGCAGGCTCCGGCCCCGTTGGGTGGCGGTCTGGTCAAGACGGAATCGTTCAAGCGCTACCGCCCGAACGAATTGCCGGAGCCATTCGACCGCATCGTGCAAAGCTGGGACACTGCCAATAAGGCGACCGAGCTTCAGCGACTACTCGGTGTGCACGACTGGGGGGTCAAGGGCAAGCAGCTCTTCCTGCTCAGCGTGTTCCGCAAGCGGCAGTTCATCCTTGGCCAACCAATCAAGCAGATAGTGCTCGACGCCGAACTCGCAAAACTGACTATGTTCCGTGGACTGACACCGCGAACAACGCGAGCAGAGCGTCACGGCAGCGCGACGCAACTGGGCCCCTATCGCGACGGTATCCTCTTCGTCGGTAAGAACGCGGGGACAAGCCACTGGGAAGACCATGCCGAGGACGAGTTGGTACACGTTCTCGATGGCACGAAGATCCTCGACATCGTGTGCGACAACGGACCGTCCAAGTCGTTCGAGCTTCGCGCCGGAATGATCGCTATCGTTCCAAAGGGCACGTGGCACCGCTTTCGCTCCGCAGAGGGCGGGACAACCTGGAGCGCGACGCTTCCCGGCGACCACATCGAGCATGATGTCGACGACCCGCGGACGGCGGAACCAGAGAGAGTGATGCCAAGCGGAACACCCAGCATCATCGATCTCGACGCCGAGCTCGCGAAGCTGACGATGTTCCGTGGACGGACCCCGCAATCGACGATGGCGGATCGCAAGGGCAGCAGCGCACGTTTGGCGTCGTACCGCGATGGCGGCCTTAGCGTTGCGAAGTTTGCCGGGAAAGGTCATTGGGAAGCCCATCTCGCTGGCGACGAGCTGATCCACGTCCTCGACGGCATTGCGACTTTGGAAATCGTCTGCGACGACGGACCACCCCAATCCTTCGCGCTCCGCGCCGGGATGATTGCGGTTAATCCGCAGGGTGCTTGGCACCGCTTTCAATCGTCGGAGGGCGTGACGTTGATGGCCGCCACATCCTTCCCCAGCGAGGTTATCGAGCTCGATGTCGACGACCCGCGGACGGTGGCGAGGCGCAAGCCGGCTTGAGGCAATGGGCGATGACGGCGCAAGACCCAGCCTATCGCCGGGCCGATCGATCGGTCGCTCAAGCTGCGGGGCGCAGCGACCGGCGACAGCATCATGATGTTCGAGGAAACCGTTCCCCCCGGGACAAAGAGTGTGTTCCACCTGCATCACGACAGCGACGAGGTGGCGTATGTCCTGAGCGGCGAGGTCACCTTCATGATCGGCGATGAGGTCACGGTCGGCGGTCCCGGCATCTGCGCCTTCATGCCGCGCGGCGTGCCGCATGCCTGGAAGACCACCGGGGCGGAGACCGGACGCGTGCTGTTTCTCTACACCCCGGCCAAGGCGGGCGGCTTGATCGAGGAGCAGCAGCGGACGGGCCGCAAATTCGCGTCGATGAATGAGCGCGAGTTGGCAGAGATATGCGAGCGCCACGGCTGGGAGATCATGGGGACCGGATCGCGCAGACGGTAGTGGCCGGCACCAAGCTGCCCTCCCTCGGCAGCGCGCCCCTCTATTTCAGGGCGGTGAGCGTGTCGATACCGTCGGGCCAGAAGATCAGCCTGTCGGCGCCGAACGGCATCCTCTACCAGCTGTCCGGATCGACCGAAATAGTCGACGGTGAGGCAAAGAAGCTCACGGCGGGCGGGGGCGCGCTGATCGCCGGCGGGACAACCGCATCTTTGACAGCCGGGAACGGTGAGTCGTCGACCCTGCTCTATTTCCTGCTGGTCCCGAAGGGGGCCCTCGATCAACCGGTGGCGGACGCACCGGCGACGGTCAAGGATCTCTACCGGACGCCCGCCCCGCTGCCTGGGCTGAAACCGGGGAGCTATGAGTTGAACCTGACGCGGGTCACCTTCCCACCGGGGATGCCCTCAAATCGGCCGCACCATCGTTCGGGCGCCGCGCTCTACTACATCGTCTCGGGCACCGGCGCGAACACGGTTGGCGGCAAGACGGTAGCGCGCGGGCCTGGATCTCTGATCTACGAGCCGTTCGGCCTCGTCCACCAGTGGGGCAATCCCGGTAGCGAGCTCGTTGACCTTCCTCGCCTTCAACATCAATCCCGAAGGCGTACCGGCCGTCATCCCCGAGACGCCCGCCAAGCCATAGCCGGCGAGCGAGCGGTCTGGCACGGACCCCGGCTCGGCCACTTTC
>CAVOTD010000074.1:0-73626 GCA_963698995.1 uncultured Alphaproteobacteria bacterium
CACGCATCGGTGCATCCGACGACACCACCGGTCAGGCCATCGTGGCGTTCGTGACGCTCAAGGGCGAGGCCGCGGAGGGAGACACCGAGGCGGTCGTCGCCGACCTCCGTCAGCTGGTCGCCACCACCATCGGACCGATCGCTCGACCCCGACAAATCCTGCTGACGCCCGAGCTCCCCAAGACCCGCAGCGGAAAGATCATGCGGCGACTCTTGCGCGACGTGGCAGAGAATCGTGCCCTGGGTGACGTCACCACGCTGCTGGACCCGAGCGTGGTCAACGCCATCAAGGATCGGATGGTCGCCGCCCCCGACGAGGAGTAATCCGTCCGTCCGCCCGGCAGCGGCCCCACCGTACGGTCAGCACGGTCCTCCTCGGTCGGATGGTCTCGTCCGGGTCAGACCCCGCTCTGATGCAGGTGATGCGCCTCGTCGAGCTTCTCACCGTCGATGAAGACGTCGACGGTCTGGTGTGCGCACACCAGCAGACGAGCAGCGTCTTGCGCTTCTCGACGACGACCTTGTGCACCTCGTGCTCCCCGACGGACAGCTCGTAGCGACGTAGTCGCCTGAAGCCGAAGAGGTGACGCCGGTGCACGACCTCGTTGCCGTCGACCCGGACGCTCATGAGCCCCCAGACCTGGTCCCAGCTCACGTCGAGGACGTGGCGCTCTTCGGTGCCGATCTCGACCTGATAGCGAACATCCCACTTGTGTGGTGCCTTCATGATGGCCCTCCTTGCTTGGTGCGCTACCGACCCTCTGGTGGCGCAAGCGACAGGTTCTCGACCACGCAGCGGCGTGTGGCTGTTGCCGTTCCTCCTCCGGACGCCGTTCCCGTCGTGACCGTTGGCCAGCGAGGTCTCGCTCGCCGGCCAAGCCAGAGTCAGAACCGGTGACAGTCTGGCCGTTGGTCGGCGCGATGCCGGCATCGTGGTGGACGACCTTGTCGCGACCGTCGCGCTTGGCGGCCATCAGCGCGTCGTCCGAGCGCCGCAGCGCCGACTCGAGCTGCTCGCCCGGCTCCTTGTCCGTCACGCCGTAGCTGGCGGTGAACTTCGGCAGTCCGGCGACGGTGATGGCGGCATCGAGCTGGACCCGCACCGATTCGATCGCGTGCATGGCGTCGCTCGCCGCGCAGTCGGGGAAGGCGATGGCGAACTCCTCACCCGCCGTAGCGACAGACGAGATCGCTCGTGCGCAGCGTGTCGCGCAGCACCCGGGCGAACAGCCGGAGCGCACGGTCGCCCGTGTCGTGACCGTACGTGTCGTTCAGGACCTTGAAGTGGTCCAGGTCGGCCATGGCGATGGCCATCGGGTGCTGGCGCTGGCGGCACCTGGCCCGACCAGCTCGGAGAAGGAGCGGCGGTTGAGCAGGCCGGTGAGCGTGTCCGTGGAGGCCTGCAGCTGGGTCTCCGCCATCACCCGCAGCAGACCGATGCGGGCTCCGGCCAGCTTGGCCAGGGTGGAGAGGTCCTGGATCTGGTTCTCTTCGACGTCGTCCTCCGGCTTGTCCGGTGGCATGGATCACACCGACGGCGCGACCCATGACCGAGACCGGAACGCACAGGGCTGAGAGTTGCGCCCTGGGGCCGGTTGCGCAGCTTCGGGCAGGCATCGAGATCGTCGCTGTCCGAGAAGACCTGAATCTGCGCCCGCCGGGCGGCCGGGCACTGATCGGGCGAGTCGACCATGCACGACGGCATCTCGCTCGCCCTCGGGTGCCACGCCGGTCATTCGCGTCAGGTGGGCGTGGCTGTTGTCGGCCAGCAGCAGCTCGACGGCACCGCGGGGCAGCACCGTCGAGAACGACCGCTGGATCACGTCGATGACCTCGGGCTCACCTCCGGCCATGTCGAGCGCGTTGGCCAGGCGACTCTCGAATTCCTGCCGCTGGACCTGGACGTCGCGGATGCCGGCCTCCGTGGCCGCCGCACCGAGGGCCTCGGTGAGTTCGGCGGTGAGCATCCGCACCTTCTCGTCCGACTGTGCCTGCTGGCGGTCGGCGACGACGACGAGCAGGAAGATGATGGGGATGCTGAGCCCGATGAACATGCCCGGTCGAGATCAGGATGGCGGCGAAACCGGACGAGACCGCGTTGCCCGACGAGCATGGACGGGATGGCCAGGCTCGAGCAGAAGATCACGCCCGACGATGGCGCGTCAGGAAGCGGAGACGTCGGCCCTTTGCGACTTCCCCTTGCCATTCCTCTTCGGTAACCATCCCTGCGACTCTCCTCCAGGGTGGTTCACGTACAGCTCTCGACCCGTCCGTGGACCACTGGCGCACCCGGTTTGCACTGTGTTCCTCGTCGGCAACGAGGATCCTCTATTAGCCGTTTGAGGGTCTTCGCAACCGTTCCGCTACCGGAACACCGCCAGTTCGCAACCAACTGGCAACCGAAACTGGGATTTCCGCAGAGCCATCGGCCCCGCCCGGGCTGGGCCTACTCCGGCTCGTCTTCTCCCGACCAGGAGGACGGCGGATCGCTCGCCGGGAACGACTCCCGCGAGGCCTCGTCCTCGGGCACCTCGACCTCGTCCGGGGAATCAGTCATCCATACCCTCGATCTCTCGCTGGGCGCAGGGTCAATGTCCCAACCTAGTGGACCTGCGTAAGAGTGGTGGCGTGGCCACGAGGCGCAAGCAGAGCGAACAGCCCGAGGCACTGCGCACCTACCGGACCAAGCGGGATCCGGCCAAGACACCCGAACCCATGGGTGCGCGGCCGCAGCCCGAGGCGGCGGCGCCCCACGTTTCGTGATCCAGGAGCACCACGCCCGGGCCTTGCACTGGGACCTCCGCCTCGAGCGCGACGGCGTGCTCGCCTCCTGGGCACTGCCCAAGGGCCTGCCGGACGACCCCAAGCGGAACCACCTGGCCGTCCACACCGAGGACCACCCGATCGAGTACGCCACCTTCTCGGGCGACATCCCGGCGGGCGAGTACGGCGCCGGCACCATGGCCATCTGGGACAGCGGCACCTACGAGACCGAGAAGTGGTCCGACACGGAAGTGAAGTTCGTGTTGCACGGCACTCGGGCGTCCGGGGACTTCGTGCTCTTCCAGACCGACGGCAAGAACTGGATGATCCACCGCCACGGCGAGTCCGTCCTGACCGATCCGATCCCGACGTCGATCAAGCCGATGCTGGCCGTGCTGGGGACGCTCCCCGAGGGCCGCAGTACCTGGGCCTACGAGGTCAAGTGGGACGGCGCCCGCACGCTCGCCTTCGTGGACGGTGGGCGCGTCCGGCTCCAGAGCCGCAGCGAGCGTGACGTCACTGCGATGTTCCCGGAGCTGGCCCAGGATGGGCGAGCACCTCGGGATGCACGCCGTCGTGCTCGACGGTGAAGTCGTGGCCTTCGGCGAGGACGGCCGGCCCAGCTTCGCCCGCCTGCAGAACCGGCTGCACCTGTCCGACCCCAAGGAAGCCCGCCGGCGGGCGGCCGCGGACCCGGTGCACTTCGTGGCGTTCGACGTGCTCTACGCCGACGGGCGCTCCCTCATGACCGACCCCTACGACGCCCGGCGGGCCCGCCTCGAGCAGTTCGAGTTCTCGGGCGCCAACTTCACGACGACCGAGTGCTTTCGCGACGTTTCCGGCCGCGACGTGCTGCGCGCCACCACCGAGAACGGACTCGAAGGCGTGGTGGCCAAGCGACGCAATTCCACCTACCGGCCGGGGCGTCGCGTCGCCGAGTGGGTAAAGGTCAAGGTGGTGAACACCCAGGAAGTCGTCATCGGCGGCTGGACCGACGGGAAGGGCGGCCGCGGGGCCAGCCTGGGATCCTGCTGCTCGGAATCCCCGGGGCGGACGGCCTGGACTACGTGGGCAAGGTCGGCACCGGCTTCGACGACCGGGCCCTCCAGTCGATCGTGGAGCAGTTGCGAGCTCTTCGCTCCCGGACCAATCCCTTCGTCGGCACCATCACCGAAGCCGAGGCCAAGGGTGCGCACTTCGTCCGTCCCAGCTTGGTCGGCGAGGTGGCGTACGGAGAATGGACCCCTGCCGGCCGCCTGCGCCACCCGACCTGGCGTGGCCTGCGTCCCGACAAGACGCCGGCCGACGTCGGGCGCGAGTCAGAGCCCTCGACCAGACGCGCCGGACGACGATCCTCCGGCTCCCGGATCGGGCACGCACGGCCGGCGCCAGGAGTCCAAGAACGGCTCGCAGCGCGTGCGTGTCGGCGATCGCGAGCTTTCGGTGACGAACCTGGACAAGGTGCTGTTCCCCGAGACCGGCTTCACCAAGGGGCAGCTGATCGACTACTACGCCCGCATCGCCCCGGTCATGCTCCCGCACCTTGTCGGGTCGCCCCCTCACCATGAAGCGCTTTCCCGACGGGGTCGAGGGCAAGTTCTTCTTCGAGAAGCACGCGCCCTCGCACACCCCCCGCTGGGTGAAGACGGCTGACGGTCCCCTCCGAGCGCCAGGGCGAGATCACCTACGCCGTCGTCCCGGACCTGCCCACCCTGATCTGGGCGGCCAACCTGGGCACCATCGAGTTCCACGTCCCGCTGTGGCGTGCGACCGGCCGCAGGAAGCTCCCGACCAACCCCGACCAGATGGTGTTCGACCTCGACCCCGGAGAAGGGACCTCCATCGTCGAGTGCTGCGCGGTGGCCGAGCTCATCGTGGAGGCCCTGGCCGAGACGCAGCGCGGCCTCAATCCCTATATCGAAGATGTGGCGCGACGGCTGGCGGTGGCCAATTTTATCGCCTTCGCGCCCGATGGGCTGACCTCGGTCGGCGGCTATCCCGGAGATGACGAGAAGGGCGCCGCGCTGTTCGGCCAGGTCGACCGCGGCAAGATGGCGGAAGACTTCTTCGCCGCGGCAATGTGGCTGAAATCGCGCCCGGACAGCACCGGCAAGCTTGGCGCCGTCGGCTTCTGCTTCGGCGGCGGCGTCGTCAATCAGCTGGCGGTGCGCATGGGCTCGGATCTGGCCGCGGCAGTTCCATTCTACGGAGCTCAACCGAGCGCTGCCGACGCGGCCAAGATCAAGGCGCCGATCAATGCGCAATACGGCGAACTCGACACGCGCATCACCGGAGGATGGGAGGCCTTCGATGCCGCCCTGACGCAGGCGCACGTGCCGCACGAGGGTCATATCTACAAGGGCGCCAATCACGGCTTTCACAACGACACGACCCCCCGTTACGATGAAGCCGCAGCCAAAGAAGCTTGGCAGCACACCCTCGATTGGCTCAACAAGTACCTGAGAGCCTGAACCGAGGACGTCCTGCTAGAATTTGTTCGCGCGCACCGTCCCGTCAGCAACGGTCGAGAAGGTCGAGGCGCACATCGCCGGCGCTCTGACGAAAAGCATCAGTGTCGTCAGCGCCGGCAAGCGCAGCCCACTCGGTGGCAGCTTCTTCGAGCCGACGGTGCTGACCGATGTGACGACCGACATGGTCATCACCAAGGAGGAAACTTTCAGCCCGGTCGAAATACGGCATCGAGGAATTCCTCGAAGTCGAATCCCACTGCATGGGCGGCATCGACCGCTGAGAGATGCGCCGAGGGTGGTAGCGAAACACGCAGGACCTCGTCCCTGGCAGCGAGCCTCCACTGATCCAGTATATTCGAGTTGCCCGACGTCTATTGAGGATCGGATAGAGTCTTCATGGCCGAAGTTCGAGTTGAAGTAGTTTTGGATCAAGTGGCGAATTGGCCGGAGGATCGGCAGCGGGAGCTCGGGGAACTTGCGCTCGAGATCGAGGCAGAGCTCGCTGGCAGCGGGTACGACGCGACAGTCAAAATTCGGGCGCTCGAAAGAATCTCGGTGAGCTGTGAAGTGGATCACACTGGCCCCAGTTCAAACTTGCTACGTTGCAGCGAGACAGTATTGGCTTGAGCCGCTGAGAATGCCACCTACGACAGGAGGGCGCGGCCGTCCGACGCCAACACACCGCAGTCAAATCTCGCAATGTAGGATCGTGCCGACGTCTTCCGGAGAGGACGAGCGCGATGGGCCATGGGCTAACTAGAGGCAAGGCTTGTGACATGGCTACCTTGTTCGGAAATAACGCCACGTTGATCGCCGCCGTTTCGCGAAGCGCTGATAAGCTCGATATTTTCGTTTCTGACGCGGTAGGACAGATCTGGACGGCGGCTTGGGAACCGGGCTTCACCGAGTGGGGCGGCCCGTGGCTGATCAATACCAATAGCAGTCGAGCTCCCGAACCGCTGTTGACTTCGACGCAGGTCTACGCGGTTTCCCGCAGCACGGACAAACTCGACATCTTCACGACGGACGCGAACGGGGTCATTCAGACCGCGGCCTGGCAGCCGGGTTTCTCGGAGTGGAGCGAGTGGCGGCAGGTCGCGAGCGGAGCGGCCGACGCGGCGCACATGTGACCGCCACCTCGCGCAGTAGGGATAAGCTCGACATCTTCGTTGTGGGTCTCGACGGGCGCGTCTACACCGCGGCGTGGGAGCCGGGCTTCGGGGCCGATTGGCACGGCTGGCGGATGATCGGGGACGCCGATTTTCGCAAGGCGCTCCCGTCCACACCGATGCCCGCAGCACCGACAAGCTCGATATTTCCGCCGACCGACGGCAACGGCGCAATTCTGACCTCGGCCTGGGAGCCTGGTTTCAGAGACTGGCGCCCGTGGCGGCAGGTCGCAGGCGGAGTTGCCAACCCCGGCGCGCATGTGACCGCGGTCTCGCGCAGCACGGACAAACTCGACATCTTTGTGTCAACGCACATGCTCGCTACCGAGGAACCCAACGGGTACGTGCGTACCGCGGCATGGGAGCTGGGTGGAGGCGATTGGCGTGGCTGGTGGCCCGTCGGAAATATGAATACCGTGAACGGTGCCCCGGTCAGCGCCATCTCCCGTAGCACAGACAAGATCGACATCTTCGTGAGTCACGTGGAATTTTTTATTGATGACGACAGCCAGATAGTTCCAAAGTTCTTGGGCGTGCAGAACGTCCGCGTGGGAGCCAGGCTTCACCGAGTGGCGCCCATGGCGCCTCGTTGCCGGCGGCTCTGACGCCAATTGGACCTCCCCTGTGGCCGCCGTTTCGCGCAACACGGACAAGCTCGACATCTTCGCGACGGACGCGAACGGTGTCGTGCAGACCGCGTCGTGGGAGCCGAACTTCGGCGCCGATTGGCACGGCTGGTGGCCCGCCTGACATCGGGCCGCGTCTGGCGCGTCGCGGAAGCCCCCGAATGGGGCATTGTCGGCATCAACGAAGGCATCATCTCGACCGAGACCGCCCCCTTCGGCGGCATGAAGGAAAGCGGCATCGGCCCATCTGGCGCGTCATTGGGGCTCGAAACACGGCATCGAGGAATTCCTCGAAGTTAAATACCTCTGCATGGGCGGGATCACCAAAGCCCATCGCCCGCGCGGTGGCTATTGTCGGACGAATAGAGCGGGCAATTCGCGCCATCCGATGTCACCGACAGACCTTGCCAGTGGTGCTCGCAGCCCATAGACTTTAGCTGTAAAATCAACTGGGTGCTGGCCATCCAGCCGAAGCACGATCGACCAGGGAGGAACCGATGGCAGCCAAGCGATGGATCCGGGGCGCCGCTGTAGTCGCCGCCGCGAGTTTGGTGTTGGCGGCTGAGAGCGCCGGCGCCGCCGAGCGTCACTTCAGCTTCGGCTACGATCAGCCGCATACCACCGCCTACGGCTTTGCCGCAGACACCTTCGCCAACAAGCTGAAGGAGCTGAGCAACGGGGCGTTGATCATCGACCAATTCCCCGGCGCGCAGCTCGGCCAGGAGCCGCAGATGCTGCAGAAGATCCGCACCGGCGACATCGATTTCATCCTCTCTGCCACCGCGAATGCGGCGACCGTAGCCCCCGAAGCCGGCGTGTTCTCGATCCATTTCATCTTCCGGGGCGAAGATCACTTGAAGAAGGCGATCGGCGATCCGAAGGTGGTCGGAGCCTTCCGCAAGATGATCAGGGACACGGTGCAGGGCGTCTCAAGTGTTGACCTTGCTCACCCTCGGCTTTCGCGACTTCTACAGCAAGAAGGAGATCCACGGCATCGCCGACCTCAAGGGCCTCAAGATCCGGGTGCAGGCGACGCCGACCGAGGACACGCTGTTCACCGCCTACGGCGCCCAGGTCGTCCACATGCCGTTCGGCGAGGTCTACACGTCACTGCAGACCGGGGTGGTCGACGCCGCCGAGAACGGCATCAACGTCTATCTCTCGAACAAGCACTACGAGGTGGCGCCGGTGATGTCATTGTCGGAGCACGAGGCCAACGACAACTGCATCTGGGTCAGCGACAAGACCTGGAACAGCTTCAACGACGACGAGAAGAAATGGGTGCAGGCGGCGGCCGACGAGGTCAATCGGCTGGAGCCGGCCTATGCGATGGAGCTCGAGCACCAGTCGATGACCAAGCTCGAGAAGATGGGCGTCAAATTCGTCAAGGACGTCGACAAATCCGGCTTCCTCAAGATCGCCGAGCCGATCCAGGACAAAACCGCGGCATCGCTCGGACCGCACGCGGTCGAGATCCTGACGCTGGTCCGCGAGGTGAAATAGCCCGCTGCGCCGCCGCCGTCATTGCGAGGAGCGGAGCGACGAAGCAATCTCGATCCGAGTGCGCGTTACCCGACGAGATTGCTTCGCTGCGCTCGCAATGACAGGTTCTCTGCGCCGCTGAATGAGAACACCAAGCCGCCTCGTCCTGGAGACGCAGCGCCATCTCAAGTGGCGCGCGCTCGATCTGATCGAGGCGGCAACCATGGTGCTCTGCGGGGTCTGCCTCGCGGGCTTCAGCAGCTCGGTGTTTTTCGACGTGCTGACGCGCACCTTGGGCGCGCCGTGGCTCTGGCTGCAGGAGGTCACCAGCACCTTCTTTGTCTACGGGATCTTCATCGGTGCCGGCGTGGCGACGCGGCGCAACGATCACCTTTATCTGTCGGCGATCACCGACACCATGACGGGCGCGCCCCGTCTCGCGGTCGAAACCTTCAACCGGCTGGTGGTCCTGGCGGTCGCGCTCTGCATGATCTATTTCGGCTACATCAATTTCCTGCAGGGCTTCGGCAGCTTCCGCATGCCCTCGATGACGCCGATCGCCTCGCTCTATGCGGCGATCCCGATCTCGGGTGCGCTGATCGCGCTGTTCACGGTCGAGCAGCTGGTCAACGGCTGGCGCCACGGCTTCGAGTTGGCTGAACCGGCGCACGAAGAGATCTATTTCCAATGAGTTCCTCGACTTGAAAAGCGAGGTCATCCTGACGACGGATTCTCATGCGGACCTTGCCGCCCCTGGATTCCCGCTTTCGCGGGAATGACGACAAGAGGCGGTCAGCCTTGAGGCGCGTCGCGGCATGAGCAACGGCTTGATCCTCATTGTGATGGGCGCGCTGTTCCTGGCGCTCGGCTATATCGGCGTGCCGGTGGCCTTCAGCCTCACTGCGGGCGTGCTGGTAGCGACGATGCTGACGCCGATCAGCCTGCCCTCGATCATCGGTCAGCTGTTCAACGGCGTCGATTCCGAGGCATTGCTCGCGGTGCCGTTCTTCCTGCTGGTCGGTGAGCTGATGACCTCCGCCAATGTGGTGGAGCGGATGATCACGCTCTCGCAAAGCATGATCGGCCACCTTCGCGGCGGCCTCGCGCAGGTCGTGACCTTGTTCAGCATGTTCTTCTCGGGGATCTCCGGCTCCTCCTCGGCCGATGTCGCCGTGCTGTCGCGCACCTTGGCGCCCTCGATGGCGCGCGAGGGCTACGATCCCGGCTTCACCGCGGCATTGATCGCTTCGGCGTCGACCATGGCCAATCTGATCCCGCCGAGCATCATGGCGGTGGTTTACGGCGCTACCGGCAACGTCTCGATCGGCGGGCTCTTTCTCGGCGGCGTGGTGCCGGGGGTGCTGGTCGGTCTCGGCCTGATGATCTACAGCTACTTCTTTGGCCCGGTCGGCTTCATGAAAAAACGCGCCTCGTTCTTCGAGTTTGCGGGCGCGGCGTGGCACGCGTCGGTGCCGCTCGTCATCCCAATCATCATCATGGGCGGCATCCTGACCGGCTGGTTCACTCCGACCGAGGCGGGCCTCGTCGCCGTGGTCTATATTCTCGCGGTGGCGATCCCGGTGCTCAACTGGCGCCACATCCGCGAGCTGCCGCTCGATTTCGCCAAGGCCGGTCTCCTCTATTCGATCCCGCTGATCACCGTGGCGGCGGCCTCCGCCTTCGGATGGATGCTGGCCTATCTACGCGGGCCCGATCTGGTCTCCGACTGGATCACGACTCGCGCCGGCACCGATCCGGTCATCATCATGTTCCTGCTGGTCGGCGCCTTCGTGATCATCGGCGATTTTGTCGATGCGATCCCGGCGATCATCATCTTCATGCCGATCATCAACAAGCTGACCGAGATCGGCAATATCAATCCCGTGCATATGGGCGTCGTCATCATCGTGACATTGGCCTTCGGGTTGATCACGCCGCCCTACGGCATCGCGCTGTTGATGGCGGCGAAGTTCGTCGACGTCAAATTCTCGGCGGCATTGGTGCGCTCATTGCCGCTCTATGCGGTGTTCTTCGCGGTCATCGCCTTCTGCATCTTCTTCCCGGACGTCGTGCTCTGGCTCCCCAAGCACGTGCTGCCGGAATCCGTCGGCTGCTTCAAGAACCCGGCCGGCACCGGCTATATCTGCCCTGGGTGATAGAAAGAAGGGCGCCAAGGTCGTCACCGGCGGCAAGCCGGCCGCCCAGGGCGGCACCCTCTTCGAGCCGACGGTCTTGACCAATGTGACGACCGACATGGTCATCACCAGGGAGGAGACCTTCGGCCCCGCCGCGCCGCTATACCACTTCAGGTTTAGGGATGCCGAAGGCACCGGAAACGTCATCGTCGCCGGCGCGCCTGACCCAGCGGGCTGCACCGTGACCGACATCTTGTGGTGAACGGGGGGCAAGGCGTAGGCTCCTCTCGAACCGGTTGCCAAGACACCGACGATCCGAGGGAGGTTGAGCAATGTCGAAATATCTCGTTCAAGTGTCGATTAACAAAGACGGCATACGCGATGTTCTGAGCAAGGCCAAGGGAACAGGCTTGCGAGCGGCAGTGGCAAAATTCGCCGAGTTCGCCGGCGGCCGTCTCGACGCTTATTACTTTGCCTTCGGCCAGCATGACGTCGTCGCGATCATGGACCTTCCCGACAATATCTCCGCGGCTGCACTATCCGTCGCGGCCAGCGGCACCGGGGCGGTTCATGTCCAGATGACGACGCTCGTGACACCGGAAGAAATGGATCGGGCGGTCGAGAAGAGCACAACGCTCGCGGTGCCCGGACAAGCTTAGCGCGCCACGGGTCTGTCCGGGGGAAACCGGTCAAGACCGATGTCGGCTTAAACAACTGGAGAGAGCGGCGATGGCAGAGGCCGAGACAAACCATCCGACGATAAAGGATCTGCCAATCGGCCTTGACGCGAAGGGCAAGCGTCAGGAATTCGACAGCATGGGCAAAGTCGACGTGCCGGCCGACAGATACTGGGGCGCGCAGACCCAGCGCTCGCTTCATCATTTCTC
The DNA here is from genome assembly GCA_963698995.1 of uncultured Alphaproteobacteria bacterium. Classification (GTDB taxonomy): domain Bacteria; phylum Pseudomonadota; class Alphaproteobacteria; order ATCC43930; family CGMCC-115725; genus AP-15. The sequence goes on from CAVOTD010000074.1 coordinate 11,533, forward strand.
GATCGGCAATGACCGCATGCCAAAGGCGGTCTATCACGCCTATGGCTACGTGAAGAAGGCGTGCGCGCTGGTCAACCAGGCCGCCGGCCGGCTGCCCGAGCACAAGGCCCGGGCGATCATCCGCGCCGCCGAAGAGACGATTGCCGGCAAGCTCGACGAACATTTCCCGCTCTATGTCTGGCAGACGGGCTCGGGTACCCAGTCGAACATGAACGTCAACGAGGTGCTTGCCAATCGCGCGATCCAGCTATTGGGCGGCGAGCTCGGCAGTCAGCACCCGGTCGGCCCGAATGACGACGTCAATATGGGGCAGTCATCCAACGACAGCTTCCCGACCGCGATGCATATCGCCGCGGTGGCAGTGCTCGACGATCGGCTGATCCCCGAGCTCGACAAGCTCGCCAAGGTGATCGAGCAGAAGGCAAAAAACTGGATGGACGTGGTGAAGATCGGCCGCACTCATCTCGAGGATGCCGTCCCCTTGAGCGTCGGCCAGGAGTGGTCGGGCTGGGCGGCGCAGATCCGCGCCTGTATCGCAGAGGTAGAGCACTCGCGCGAGGGGCTGTACGAGCTGGCGCTCGGCGGCACCGCCGTCGGCACTGGCCTGAATGCACCAAAGGGTTTCTCGCAAGACGTCGCCGCCAAGATCGCCGAACTGACCGGTAAACCTTTTGTAACGGCGCCCAACAAGTTCATGGCGCAGGGGTCGCTCGACGCGATGGTGCGGGCCAGCGCGGCGCTGCGCGGGGTGGCGGTGGCGCTGATGAAGATCGCCAACGACATGCGCTGGCTCGCTTCGGGTCCGCGCTGCGGCTTTGCCGAGCTCAAGCTGCCCGACAACGAGCCGGGATCCTCGATCATGCCCGGCAAGGTCAACCCGACCCAGTGCGAGGCGATCGTAATGATCGCGATCCAGGTAATCGGCGACGACACCGCGACCGCGTTTGCCGGCAGCCAAGGCAACTTTGAGCTGAACGCGATGCGCCCGATCATCATCAACAACTTTCTGCATTCGGCTACGATCCTCGCCGACGGCTGCGAAAAGTTCCGTACCTTCTCGGTCGAGGGCACCGAGCTCAACCGCGACAAGATCGACGGCTATGTCAAGAACTCGCTGATGCTGGTGACCGCGCTGTCGCCGGTGATCGGTTATCAGAATGCCGCGCACATCGCCGAGCAGGCTGCCGCCGACGGTTCGACCCTCAAAGAGGCCGCGCTGAGGTCGGGAAAAGTCAGCGCGGAGGAGTATGACAAGGTGATCGTTCCCAAGGACATGATCGGCAAAGGTGTCGGCGGAGCCTAACGGGATTCACCTTCCTGCGGCCTCGTGACGGCGTTTGCCGGACCAGAACAAGGAGGCTCTCAATGATACGCTGTATCCGGCTGTGGACCGGCGCCGACGGCAACTCGTATTTCGAGGAAGGTGTCATTGACCTTCCAAAGGGCGAACGCGGTGACATTCTCAGCGGCACCGTCGGCGTCGTCAGCATCTCGTTCCGCGAGACCAGGGCCGGAGGCGCCTTCGAATGGCACGACGCGCCGGCCCGCCAGTTCGTCATCACACTGAGCGGCACGCTCGACTTCCAGACGCGCACCGGCGGGCACTTCATGCTGCACCCGGGCGACATCCTCCTTGCCGAAGACACCGCAGGAACCGGGCACAGCTGGAAGCTTGTCGACAAGAATCCGTGGCGCCGGGCCTACGTGATCCTTGGCCCGGGCGTCGAGGCGCCGTTCGTCGCCAACTCGCCCAGCTCGTCGCCAAGCTGACCAATAGGGAGGCGCTTCATGATCCAGACCCAAGACCCCGGCACACTCGACGTCGTCCTGATCGGCGCCGGCATCATGAGCGCCACCTTCGGCACCGTGCTCAAGGAGCTCGATCCCTCGCTCAGCATCACCGTATTCGAGACGCTCGAGGATTGCGGGCAGGAGAGCTCGCAGGCCTGGAACAATGCGGGTACCGGCCACGCGGCTAATTGCGAGCTGAACTACACGCCTCAGCGCCCAGACGGGAGCGTCGACATCTCCGAAGCGCTCAAGGTCAACACCGAGTTCGATCTGTCGCGTCAGCTATGGTCCTACCTGATCCGCAAAGGCGCGATCCCGGACCCGCGCGCTTTCATCCATCCCTGCCCGCATATGAGCTTCGTGTGGGGGAAGGACAATGTCGCCTTCTTGCGCAAGCGCTTCGAGGAGATGTCCGCGAGCCACTGCTACTACGGAATGGAGTACGCCGAGGACCGAGCCAAGATCGCCGAATGGGCTCCGCTGATCATGGACGGCCGCGGGGACGAGGAGCCGTTCGCGGCGACACGCATCATCACGGGTACGGATGTCGACTACGGCGCGTTGACTCACTTGCTGGTAAAGCATCTTTCCGCCCAGCCCGGCGTTTCAGTGCGTTACAAGCATCGCGTCGTGGATCTGGACCGTGAGGACAACGGCGCTTGGCGGGTGGGTATCGAGGACGTCGACACGCTGGAGCGCCACGCAGTGGCGTCCAAATTCGTCTTCATCGGCGCGGGTGGGGGTGCCATCGAGCTGCTCCAGAAGTCGCGCATCCCCGAAGGCCATGGCTATGGCGGCTTCCCGGTCAGCGGGATCTGGCTGCGGTGCGACGAGGGCGCAGTAAGCGACCGCCATCACGCCAAGGTCTACGGCAAGGCCGCACAGGGATCGCCACCAATGTCGGTGCCGCACCTCGACACCCGCATCATCGAAGGCAAGAAGTCATTGCTGTTCGGACCGTATGCCGGCTTCTCCAGCAAGTTCCTGAAGCACGGTTCGCTGACCGACCTTTTCGAGTCAATTAGGCCCGGCAACATCCTGCCGCTGCTGGCAGTGGCGCGAGACAATATCGCGCTGACCGAATATCTGATTGGTCAGGTCCTCCAAAGCTCGGCACACCAGTTCGCGACCCTTCGCCAATTCTTTCCCAAGGCCGCGCGAAACGACTGGCGCGAAGCGGTCGCAGGGCAGCGCGTCCAGATCATCAAGCCCGACCAACAGAGGGGCGGCGTGCTGGAGTTCGGCACCGAACTGGTCGCAGCCGAGGACAAATCTCTTGTCGCCTTGCTCGGCGCCTCGCCGGGCGCGTCCACCGCAGCCTTCATCGCTGTCGGCGTGCTCGAAAAGTGCTTCGCGAGCGAACTCACCGAGAGCGGCTGGCTCCCTAAGCTAAAGGAGATCATTCCGACATACGGGATCGATCTCGCTCAGGATGCAGACGCCTGCCGCAAGACCCGCGCAGATACTGCGGCCATCTTGAAGGTTGAGAATATCTGATTCGGACCCCATCGGCATCAACGAGAGCATCATCATCTCGACCGAGGTCGCCCCGTTCGGTGGGATGGAAAGCGGCATCAGCCGCGTCTGGCGGATCACTGGCGCTCGAAATACGGCATTGCGGGAATTCCTGACGAGACAAAATCGCCTCGCCACGAGGAGCGCCAACCTCGCCGCCATCGATCTGGGCCACGGCGGGACCACGGATGATCATCGCCGAACAGCACCCCACTCGTCGACCGGCCGCGCGAGAATCCCTGACAGATCCAGCGATGCGCACGCCGCCTCGTCGGGCGAGAGGATTACTGTCAATCGAAGCGGCGCTTCCGCCTCCACTTGTCCGAGGTCGATGGTGACCTTGCTGACGCCTTGATTGGGGCTTTGTCCCGCGGGGCCGCTCGGTGTCGCGGCAGCAGCAGCAAAAACCCGACCTTCGGGTTCGACGATACGCATAAACAATCTCGCCGGTTCGGCTCCCGCAGCGCTCTCAACCAGCGTGACCGACCCGCCGCGTGGCTCGATCATTGCGGTCGTGTGCATTTGCCAAACGACGCTTGCGAGCGGCCGGCCCGCCGTGATTTCGTCGACGATGACAACGTGACGCCCGTCGATCAGGGCGAACCCGCGCCTACTGCGGGTGCAGCCCGGATACGCCAGCGTCATATCAAGGACGACGCGGGACAAGCCGGGCTCGAACTCTGCACAGACGATGAAAGCGCGACCGGTTGGCGGCTGGCTCTGCCCGTCGATGACGATGGTGTTGTGGCCGAGCGTACTCGTCCGGTAGTACCGCGAGCGCGCCTCGGGATTGAAATAGTCGGGCAGATGGTAGTTGTCGGGACCGAGATCGACCGCCCAGCGCACGCCGTCGGCATCGAGCACGAAGCTGCCGAGATCGTAGTGCGCGTGGCGACAGGCATCGTTAGTGCCGCCCTTGATGCCGAGATAAGTCGCCATGGGGTTATTCCAGTCGCCGCGCAGCATGGCGACATCGATGCCGAGGAACCCATGGCCCCTCCGCGGATGATCCGATGACGCCCGACGAGCGTCCGGATCGAACCACAACAAATCCATTGGATGCGCTTTGCCCGGATGCGCCTTGCCGCGCTGCCTCTCGATCCAAGCATCGACCGGATGGTGGTAGCGCTTCGCAAACCAGAACAGCCAATAGCCGCCGCTGTGCTCCTCTTCGCTGTCGGCGAAATTGAACAGCTTCCCCGAGGGGCCGGCCGCGTGCAGGCGGAACAGGCCGGTATTGCCAAACCCCGGCGAATCGCCGAGGCCGAGATCGTCGCCAAGCGCAGTCGTCAGGCTGTCGACGAGATAGACGGCATATTGCGTGCCGTAATGCCAGTAACCCGGACCTTCGGCCCAACCGCCGTCCGGCCGGTAGGCCTCGAAGCCGAGGGATATCGACCGGCGGCAGAGATCGAAAATCTGACCGGCAGCTGACCAGTCCATCTCGGCCACCGACAAGGCGGCAATCATCAGCGCGCCGTTGCAGACCAGGTTCCAATTCGTCCGCTGCGTCGTCCAGCGCGCCGGAGGATCCGCCGCGAATTCATCAAACCCGAGCCGCACGCCGTTGGTCAGAATGGCGCTGGCGACCGCCCGCCGATCGATATCCGAGAGGGCGTCGAAGAACCAGTCGTAACCGATCGCTGCGCCGAACATCGTCTCGGCGGTTACGAGAAATTCGTCGCCCTGCCAATCGGGAAAGGCGCACATCGCCAGGAGTTCCTTTATGGCACGGTCGCGGTAGCGCTCGTCGCCCGTTGCAAACCAAACGATGCCCAACGTCTGAATCCGCAGAACGAAGCACCGCGCGATATCAAGCGTCGTGGCCGACGCACCGCCAATTGGAACGCGCTGCAGCGGCTGTGACAGCGGCGGACTGGGGACCTCTGTCTGGTCGTGTAACTGTATTGGGCTGAGGGGTGCTAGGGTCAATAGATGGTCGGCTTGTTCGACCACCTTGCCCCGCCATTCCGCGGTTCGATGGTCCTTTAGCACTGCTTGCATGCGGGCAATCAGGGCCGGAGTCGCCATCAGGCGCGGCCGCTCGGCAACCAGTGTGCTGAGGGGGCCGCGATTCGACCAAGCCGTCATTTCCCTAGGGCCCTTCCCTTCTGCCCTTATGAGCTCTCAGTGCGTCGCCATATGCGGGTCCATTTCGCTGAAGATCTGTGAGCCACTTCACATAACGAGCAATTTGCCTCGCAGGTGGGGCGGGATGCGCAGATCGCTTCCGCTCTCTACAGGCAGCCCCCGTGCCATCGGGAGCGTCGACGGCGCATGCTGCTGCCAAACGGCCAACGGATGCTTCTCGAGGTAAGCCCTCACCCACCCAGCCCTGCGGGCTGGGTCGCCCCGCTCGCGCAGTGCAGGACAGGGTTTAAAGCAGTGCATCTTGCAGCCCCTCGCCGGCACCGCGGGAGAGGGTGCCGAGGGCAGCGAGGCGGGTGAGGGTGTTCCGGTAACAAGTGTTAGATTCGCATCACTAAAATCGAAACGTGCCGGCAAGCATCGGGCCTTTCATGTGGACGTTGAAGCCCAGATTGCTGTCGCTGGCCTGATAGTTAAAGTTGAGGCTGCGATATCCGAGATGAAGGTTGATCGACGAATTGAGGACATAGTCGATCGTGCCGATTACCTGCCAATCGCTATGCGCACCGACGCCGAACCCGCCGACATCGCCATAGGCTGTCAGGCCAAACCCGTTGCCAAAATCGTAGTGATAGCGTCCGCCGATCAGAGGATCGCCCCAGCCTGCGCTGCGGGTGACGCTCTGCCCAGCAAGCAGGCCGGGGTTGAGAGACAGATCGGCGGAGAACCCCCAAGCGCGAAAGCCGAGGCCGGCATCGGCGAACTGGGTCGGCTGGTCGAGCAGGCGGTAAAGCACAACGCCGGTGCCCATATTGGCCTTCAGTGCCGCGTTGCCGCCCTGGAAAAACACATTGCGCGTGGTGATGTTGGTGCTGACCGGGACGTGCAGCACGTCGCCGAGAAACCCGAGCGGCCCTTGACGGACCTCGAATGCTCCCATGAAGGGCGCCCCGTTGAGGTCACCCAGCAACTGAAACGGTCCTACGCTCGAATTGACCTCGGGCACCCGCTGCAATGGCGTCTTGGTCGTGGCGTCGATACCCGCGAGCCAGAGGTAGGGCATCACAAAGAACTGCATTCCGTACGGCCCGGTGGCCTCTTGCGCACAGGCCGAGGGTGGTCCGGCCGCGATCACAGCGAGCGTGACGGCAAGGCTGGTGAGCGCCGAGAGGATGAAGTTGCGCAATTGTCTGCAAGGGATGTCTGGCACGTCACCCATCATCGCCGCCCTCGACTGGTTCACCTCCGGCATGCGCCAAGCTCCTGCAGTCTCGAGGCGAGCTGTTCCGACCAGGCCTCAAAGGCATGGTCGACATCGAGCCAGGTATTGAGCGTATTCTCGGCCACAGCCGTGGTGCCGCCGCGCTTGTCGACGGCTTCCCACAGCAAGGTCCCGTTCGTTGCATCGGTGGCATAGCCTTCGGCTGCGGCGGTCCCGGCGAAATAACCCACGCCGTTGTTGAACCCGAGCGAGGCGAGGCTGTACGCGGTGCTGACGTAGGGCGTATAAGTCGCCACCGTGTTGACGGTGGCGTTGGGCGTTGTTGCATCGGTCAGCGCGATGCGCAGGCGCAAGGTGCCCGGCGACGGTGATGTCACCATTTGGCAGCGCTTGCTCAGCGCATTGTAGAGATCGGCGTGAAATCTATTGGCCGCCGCCTGGCGCTGGTCCTGCGGCACATTGTTCAACGGAGAATCCGGCGCCGTCCAGATCGTCACCGGATCGAGGAGTACTTTGTTGTACCGGGAGAAATCGGCGGTCGGGTTGCGGTAGACGAGAGCGGCCCGTCCGGACCCGCCGGGCTGGAGCAGCGAGGCATTCGGGAGAAATCCCGCCACCGGCTGCACGTCCCTTATCTCTTTAGTCCCGCCGCCAATGATCTGACCGGACTGAAACAGCCCGCCGCCGCTCGTTTGCCCGCACGCGGCAAGAGCGCCGGCAATAACCGGCAGAACTATCCTACGATAACGAAAATGTGCTGACCCTATGTTCGCCATGTTCATCCCCCTTGGTTATGCTGCGGTTGGGAAACCAACAGCTTCGGCTACCTACTGCCGCGACATCATGTATCCGTCAATACGGATGTCGGCGGTTCTCAGTGTTCGGGTTTGTTGCATCCACCCCTCCACCCCGGTGAGGACCGGCTCAGGTCCGGTCCTCCACCAGATGCCGACTACTGGCTTAGCGATTGCTGCTGCCGGACGCCTCCTGGAGGTGGCGGAGCACCTCGTCGAGGTTGAATGCGGCCGGCTTCTGACGCGGCGGGAATTGCATGAAGGCCTGGATCTGCTGGGCTACCAGCCGCCTGCATTTCATAGAGCAGGTAGACGTGGGAGATCACCCAGTCCCAATAGGTGTTCGAGTTTTCGTCCGCCCGCTCGAACGGATCGCGGCGCAGGTTGAACATCTTCGGCGCCCGCAGCTTGACGAACGGCTCGAACCAGCACATCAGCTGCTTGGCCCGCTGCTCCATCAGCACGACTTTCCAGTCGCCCATGCGAATCCCCAGAATGTCGCCGTCATCGCTGATGTAGAAAAAGAACTTCCTGGGGCTCTCTTTTGCCTCGCCGGTCAAATACGGCAGCAAATTGTAGCCGTCGATGTGCACCTTGAAGGTCTTGTCTCCGGCCTGGTGGCCATTGAGAAGCTTCTGCGCGACGTCCGGTTCTCCAGCCGCGGCGAGGAGTGTCGGCAACCAGTCCTGGTGCGAAGCGATGTCGTTCAGCACCAGACCCGGTTTGATCTGGCCCGGCCAGCGCACGAAGATCGGAACCCGCCAGCCGCCCTCCCAGTTGGTGTTCTTTTCGCTGCGGAACGGGGTGATCGCGCCGTCGGGCCAGCTGTTGTAGTGAGGGCCGTTGTCGGTCGAGTACATGACGATCGTGTCATCGGCGATGCCCAGTTCGTCGAGCTTGGCGAGCATCCGGCCGATGTTCTCGTCATGGGCCACCATGACATCGTTGTATTCTCCCTGGCCGCTCTTGCCCTTGTGCTTTTCGGCGCTGTGGGTCCGGAAGTGCATCGCCGTCGTATTGTACCACAGGAAAAATGGCTTCCCCTCCTTGTGGCAGCGGTCGATGAAGGCGGCCGCATGCTCGGTCACCTCTTCATCGATGGTTTCCATGCGCTTTTGGTGAGGGGGGCCGGTATCCTCGATCCTCTGTCCGCCTTTGCCGTCCGCCCAGCTGTGCAGCACGCCTCTGGGTCCGAACCGCTTCTTGAACTCCGGGTCCTTCGGATAGTCCGGGTCTTCGCTCGGCATTAAGGTGGTAGAGGTTGCCGAAGAACTCGTCGAAGCCGTGCCATCGCGGACTTGTTGAAGCCGCTGGGCTACGCGACCGGCCAGTTCGGCAAGAACCCCATCTGGGCGACAAGGACGAGTTCCTGCCGACGGTGCGGGTTCTGCCCGGTGATGAACGCCGCGCGCCCGGCGGTGCAGCTCTGTCCTTTAATGACATTGCAGATCCTCTCGATTCCGGGGCTGCCGGATTCTGACAAGTTGTTAATCAGTGTGCCCTTGTCGCATCGAACACAATCTGATCGTACTCCCAGAGCTGTTCGATGAACCTGCGAGCTTGCTCATCACCACCGGCTCCAGCGGCGGCCCGCAAGATTACGTCGATAGAGCGATTGCCGTCGATTGCGGCGAAGACCTGCTGCTGTGCCGAATTGATCGGGAGGGCGAGATCGGGGTAGGTGTGGGCCCGATTGATTAGGACGGCCACGGAACCAGGGGGCACCCGGTCCCGGATGCACAGGGTCCACGGCAGACGCAGTGGGACATAGTCCCGCCAGACGTGACCGTCGAACGTGATCGGCTGGCTCTCGCCCCGGCGATCATCGCGATAGGCGATGAAGTTGTGCTTGGTCATGGTCCCGCGCAACAGCTCGATCGCGGCGTGCTGCAATGGCCGAGGCAGCGAGAGGAGACGGGCGGCGTGCGGTGTCCTCGCGATTGCCCCGCACTGGGGGAGATAGGGAGCCTGCTCGAGCCAGCGCCCGAACGAAAGGCCGCAGCGCTCGAGCCATGCGTAGAGCTGCGGCACGGTGTAGGCGCGATCCTGAGGGTGGAGCAGTGCGTCGGCGAGTGCATCGGGATATGTGAAATCCTTGGCCTGCCTGGCGACGCCGGCGATTGGGTGGTCGGCAGACAGCGCAGCGATCATGATGCCGAGGTCGCGCAACTCCGTCTCGCGTCGCCGAGACCCCGAGCAGACGGCAATACTCCCGCATCATGTAGATCCCGGCACGCCCATAAGTCGCATAGACCATTACATGCATCGCGCCGTCGGGCGAAAGGACACCGCGTAGCGCCCGCAGGCCGATATCCGGGTCGGGTAGGTGGTGGAGCACGCCGGTGCAGACGATCTGTTCGAACATCTGGTCGAGCTCCCCGACCTGCTCGATCGCGAGCCGATAGAGATCGAGGTTTCGCAAGCCGTATTTTTGCTGAAGATCGCGCGTGTGGCGCAGGCTGGTTTCGCTGATGTCGATTGCCGTCACACGAGCATCGGGCTCGCGCAGCGCATGGATGGCAGCCTGCGATGTTCCGCAGCCGGCGACCAGAATCTCTCGATTTGCCCGCTGCTTCTCCGTTGGCCACAACAGAAGGGACAATGCCCGGCGCCGATCCGGGTTCCGATAGAGGTCGCGGTGGCGATCGAGGTTGCCGATCGGCGCCGGATATGGGTGGCTCTCGTAGAAAGCGCGCACCGCGTCGGCTGGATCGGTCCGCGGTGGTGTTCTCGTCTCTTGCAGTGGCATGTGCGTGTGCTCTCGCCCTTGCTCCATCGGCCGCTCTGGCAACCGAACCGGCCGCCGGCCGGGAAACCGGCCGGCGCTCTCGATTCCAGTTCGGCTGGGTTACGTGTGGGTACTCTCCTGCAGCCTGCGGAGCACGTCGTCGAGGTTGAAGCTGGCGGCCTTCTGACGCTGCGGATATTCCCTGAATGTCTGCAGGAATTCGCCGATATAGGCCTGCGCCGGCACCAACAAATAGACGTGATCGACAAGCCAATCGTAGTAGGTGATCGAAGTGATGTCCGCACGCTCGAACGGATCCGTGCGGAGATTAAACATCTTTGGCACGCGAAGGGTGACGAACGGCTCGGACCAGACGCGCATCGTGCCGGGCTCCCGCTGTTCCGCGAACACGATCTTCCAATTGTCGTAGCGCAGTGCCACGACCTGCTGGTCGTCGTTGCAGTAGATGAACGAGACCCGCGGGCTCTTCTGCGCTTCACCGGTCAAGTACGGCACCAGATTATACCCGTCGAGGTGGACCTTGTAGGTCATGTCCCCGATCGTGTAGCCCTTCAGGAGCTTGTCGGTGACCTCCGGGTCGCCGGCCATGGCCAGGAATGTCGGCAGCCAGTCGTGATGGGCGACGATCTCGTTCGACACGGTGCCCGGCTTGATCTTGCCGGGCCAGCGGACCACGCACGGCACCCGATAGGCACCCTCCCAGTTGGTGTTCTTCTCGTTCCGGAACGGCGTCATCGCCCCATCGGGCCATGAAAACATATTTGGACCGTTATCGGTGCTGTACATGACAAAGGTGTTGTCGGCGATGCCGGCGTCGTCGAGCGCCTTCAGCACTTCGCCGACGTTCTTGTCGTGGTCGATCATGACGTCGTGGTATTCGCTCTGCCAGCGGCCCGACTGGCCCCTGCTCTCCGGCTTCACATGCGTGCGCAGATGCATGTGCGTGAAGTTCACCCAGAGAAAGAAGGGTGTGCCGGCCTGGGCCTGCCGCTTGATGAAGTCGACGGAGCGGTCGGCAATGTCGTCGTCGATGGTTTCCATCCGCTTCTTTGTCAGCGGACCGGTGTCGTGGACGGTCTGCTTGCCCAGCCTGCCGAAGCGCGGGTCGACCGTCGCGTCGTCGGTGTCGGTGGCCTTGCAGTCCAAGACGCCGCGCGGACCGAACCTCTCGCGAAAGTGAGGAAAATCCGACCCCTTGGGGTAATCGGGCAGTTCCGGCTCTTCCTCTGCGTTCAGGTGGTACAAATTGCCGTAGAACTCGTCGAAGCCGTGCACGGTCGGCAGGTATTCGTTGCGATCGCCGAGGTGGTTCTTGCCGATCTGCGCGGTCGCATAGCCCAAGGGCTTGAGCAGCTCGGCGATGGTCGGGTCTTCCTTGTGCAGACCAACGGTGGCGGCCGGCAGACCGACTTTGGTCAACCCGGTGCGCAATCCGTGCTGACCGGTGATGAACGACGATCGTCCGGCCGTGCAGCTTTGCTCGCCGTAGCAGTCGGTAAAACGCATGCCTTCCTGGGCGATGCGGTCGATGTTGGGCGTGCGGTAGCCCATCAACCCGTCGCTGTAGCAACTCAAATTGGTGATGCCGATATCATCGCCCCAGATGACGACGATATTCGGCTTGGCTCCTCTAGTAGATCTAGCCATCTCGGTCTCCCTTCGTTGGTCGGGTGGTTTCGAAAGTATTTAATAGGCCTCGCTTGCCGAGCCTTCCCGGCTAGGTGAGGCGGAACAGCACGGCAAAAAAGGCAAAGAAGCCGATGCCGATGAGGAGGATGGCGATCGCCAGAACCGGCGAGTTTGTCCCCTCCTTGGTTATCCCGGCGATCGGCGCGAACGATCCACCCCACAGGTAGCGAACCGTCCACCGGTACTGCCAAATCGAGACGACGAGCGCGAGGACGCCGCACGCAATAAGCGCCAGCCCCAGAAATTCCGGAGCGGTCGGAAGATAGGCGGGTCGGGCTCCTGGGATTTGTTGCAAGTGGTTGAAATATTGGACGAGCGCAAAACCGAACCCGATCAGCGCCACAGCGGTGCGCAGCCACGACATTATCGTGCGTTCGAGGGCAAGGCGGGTGCGCAGCCAGGCGAAATGGCTGTCTGCCGTGACCCGTACTTCGAACCTGCCCGCATGCGCAGCAGTCGTCGCATCTACCATACCAAGTGCCTCTTTGCATGCGAATTCAAAGCTGCTGATCGTTAGTAAGTAGCTTGTCGAATTCTCCTCGCCGGACAACCGGGTCTAGCAGGGCCTGGGGCTGCACCCCAGCCTACCTGCGCTCCGTTGGCTCCCGCTCGACAAAGAACATCCGCGCCAGCCGGCCTTCACCGAGCGCCTCCTCGAGGACGCGGAAGGCGCAATACGGGAGCAGCACCATCAGCATGATGAGGTAGCCGGCGAGCGTTTCCTCGAGGCGAGGACCGAAGAGTTCGCCGAGCGAGGCAGCGATCGACCGGTGGTGGAAGAGGCCGACGACGGCTTCCTCGATGATCGTCATGATGATCAGCAGTACCAGCAAGCCAAACGCCTTCTGTAGCGTCGGCCAGATCAGCGGGCCAGTGGTGCTGCGCCCGCCGATCTTCATGGCCTCGCCGATCAACATGAATTTCGCCAGCACCACGGCCTTGACGATGGCGATGCCCCAGGGGGTGAATTCGATGCCCTGGGTGCGCAGCACCGCGGTCTTCATCAGGATCACCGCACCGAGGGTGATGTAGAGATAAAGAGAAATGAACACGAGCTCCTTGAGCTCGTGCATGGCGCGTTGGTGCAGCGGGGGTTTCGCGGTTGTCTCAGCTATCACGATAATCTCCTGCCGCGTCATCGGGGCACGTTGGGCGCGCGCCTTGGGTGGGCGCAATTGCTCGATCGCCGGGAATTTGGTGTCCGGATCCCTCGCGTCATACGTGATCAGCCCGGTTCGGTCAGGCGTAAGGATTGGGAGATGTGAACGATGCTTCTTGTCCTTCGCCGCTCATGGTTCGATCCTTCCGTTACGCGGTGCATTGGTCCGTGATGCCGGCTGAAGCTTCTCCCTTCCAATTCGGGCCGACCATCAGATAGAAGCCCGGCTTGGTGCCGTATTGCTTGCCGATTTCCGAGAACTCATCGGTGCGAGCATCATAGATAGCGTAGACCCAGAAACGATCGCCAAAATCCGGCACCTGGAAGACGATCGGTTCCTTGTCCAGCGTCGCCGTACGCAAAGCCATACACGACGTCCTGGTTCGGGCAGGTGACGAAGTGCTCTTCCGGACTGATATAACAGTTAGCATCGCGATCCGGTTGAACGCAACCGGCACCACGCCGCCCAGCAATCCGGGCTCGGGCGCTTTGGAAAAGGCGGCGGATCGGTTGGCCACGTTGACTAGGGGCCAGCCCCACAGATAGGCCATCCGCCCCACCATCTGCACATAGGCTTTGCTCATGGCCGTGCCGTGCGCCGGACCGGGAACCTCGGCGGCGGTTGTGGGAATCGGAACCTGCTGCGCCTGGGCGTTTCCCAGGCGGCATTAGGAGGATCACAACGATTGTACAGGCAAGCAATTTGAAGTGGCTCATAGGAAGGTGTCCTCCGGCCCTACTTCTTTCATCCTTGTTCGGTTAGTCTCCTGCCATACCGCCGATACCGACGGCGGTAATCTTGGCCGCCGCATCGAAGCCGAACAGCAGGCTGGTAGCGTCGCCGCGCGGGAAGACGAATTTCACGACGTAGAAGGTCTGCTCGCCGATTTTTTGGGTTTGCACGATTTCGGCGCGTACTGGCGATGCTCCGTACCCATTGAGAGCGTGCGACATCTCCTTGATGGCGTTATCGGTCACCTGGGGGCGGTAGGCGGGCGTGTATTGCGAGCGGTCGGTCCGACCGGCCTGCATCTCCGTGAACCAGATGCATCGCCCATGTCCGTCACGCTCACCTCGACGGCGCGCCAGCCGGTGGTTGCGCGTCGGCGCGGGCAGGGCTATCGGTCCGACCGAAAGCATAGCGGTCAGGGCAGCGACGCCAACGCGATGCGACCACATCGCCCTCTGTCCGGATGAAATGTCGGATACCGTCATCGTGCTTGCGCCTTCACCGGACAGGTCGGACGAGGGGCAGCCGAAGCCGCCCCTCTTTCCTCTCGTGATCAGCCGCCACCGCCGCCGTGGGCTTTGAACCCTCGGCAGATCCTTTACCAAGGGTACGCGGGTTGTCGGGATGTTGAAGATCGGGAATCAGGTCGTTCGACGCGCCGCCGGGGAACCGCTTGATGTTCGGATACTTCATGATCGACTTGTCGAAGTCGACGATCACCGGCTCGAGCAGCGACAGGACCCAGCCGTTGTCCTGGCCCGCGTATCTTCCCGGCGACGTCGTCAGCGTGCGAGTCGGTGCGGCACCATTGAAGATCATGTCGTACTTCTCGTACGGATCCATGGTGAGGTTGTAGATCGCACCGATCGAACCCAGATTCGCTTCCGGGCCAAGCCAGGAATCTTTGGCGGTCTAGAGGAACTTCCAGGCGATGTTCACCCAGGGCTCGTTCGGATCTCCGCCGATATCGGCGCGCACGCCTTGGAAGACCTCGCCGTTGATATAGATCCAGCGACTTCCGCGCCGAGTGCGGCGCCTTGCCCAGGATGTAGGCGCTGTTGTCGATGCTGTCGAAGTAGATCGGCTTGCCGTCGTTGCCGACCCAGTCATGCGGCGGCGGCGTAGATCCGACCATCGCGGCCAGCGTCGACCAGCAATCGATGTGCGACATCATTTCGCCGTACTGCACGCCCGCCGGGATGTGTCCGGCCACCACATGATGCCCGGGCACGCGCCAGCCGCCTTCGAATGGCGAGCCCTTCTCGCCGCGGAACGGCGTGGTTCCGGCGTCGGGATAGGCGTCGAGCCACGCACCGTTGTCGGCGGTCAGGATGACGATGGTGTTGGGCGCATCGGCACGGATCTCATCCATGACCCTTCCGATGTCGGCATCCATTTCCATCAGCGAATCCGAGTAGTCGCCGAGATGCGACTTGCCCGCGAAATCCGGCGCCGCATTGGTCGGGTTGTGCATCTTGATCCAGTTGACGTCCATGAAGAACGGCTTGCCGCTCTTGGCGTGCTCCTTGATATAGGCGACTGCGTAGTCGGCCTGCCGTTCGTCCATCGTCGCCATATAGTCGTAGGTGATCGTGGCGACCCTCGTGGCGGGCTGGCCGGCCACCCCTTCCCATTCGCCCAGGTTCACGACGGAGTCGTACATCTTCTCGATATTCCGGGTTGTACGACGGGAACCAGGGATGGAACCACTTGACGGTATCGGGATAGGAATAGACGCCGGCGTAGTAGGCGGCGAACTCCTTCATCTCGTCGAAGCCATGCTCGATCGGGTAGGCCACAGGCTTGTCGCCCAGATGCCACTTGCCGGAAAAGTACGTCGTGTAGCCGTTCTTCTTGAAGAATTCGGCGATCGTCGGCGTCTCCTTACGCAGGTAGTTCTCGTCGCCCGGGGCAACCACGATCGACAGCGCCGAGCGGATCGGAATGCGCCCGGTCATGAACGAAGCGCGACCCGCCGTGCAACTCGCCTGGCCGTACCAGCTCGTGAAGACGGCACCCTCCTTGGCCATTTGATCGACGTTCGGCGTCGGATGGCCGAGGCTAGCGCCGCCGCCCGAATAGGCGCCGAAATCGTTCCAGCCGGTGTCGTCGGTCATCAGCATGACGATGTTGGGCTTCTGCGCTGGTGCCGGCGCTGGCGCCTGCGCCTGCGTCTGGCTTACCAACCCAGGCACGGCGCTCAGCAACAGCCCACCGCCGACGACGGCCGTCCCTAGTGCCGCCTTCGCGGTGGACATGAATAATTCGCGTCTGTTCATCACTCTCTCCCCTAAAAAAAACCTGTCAGTGTTCGCGGATTACGCAGCGGAAACCGATGTGGCTCATACCGCTGTCGATCATCTGGGCGTGGCGCGCTGCCGGGCGATAGCGCCGGCAATAGTTCGGCGCGCACAGAAACGAGCCGCCCTTGACGACCTTGCGCGGAATCGAGAACTGCGGTCGGACGAGATCGGAACTGGCCTCTACCGGTCCGCCCCGCGGATTGCTCGGTACGCAGCAAGGGCTTTCGGCGTTCGGCATAGTGGCGGGCGCTGAACCAATCGGTGGTCCATTCCCAGACATTGCCCGCCATATCGAATAGCCCGTAGCCGTTTGCCGGAAAGGCGCCGACCGGCGAGGTCCTCTCGAAACCGTCGACACAGAGGTTTTGCCAAGGGAATTCGCCCTGCCAGGTGTTTGCCATCTGGCGGCCTTCCGGAGCGAATTCGTCACCCCAGACAAATTCGGCGCCGTCCAATCCGCCGCGCGCCGCGAATTCCCACTCGGCCTCGGTCGGCAAGGCTTTGCCTGCCCAGCGGGCGTAAGCCTCTGCGTCCTCGAACGCGACCTGCACGACGGGATGATCCAGCCTCGCGGCAATCGAGCTGCCCTTGCCTTCCGGATGGCGCCAATAAGCGCCCGGCTTCCATTCCCACCAATTCGAGATATTGCGCAAATCCACCGGCCCGCGCGTCTTGCGAAAGACCAGCGAGCCGGGGTTGAGCATATGCGGCAACGCGCCCGGGGTAGTCGGCCGGGTTCGGCGGACGCTCGGCGACTGTGCGGTAGCCCGTGGCGGCGACAAACGCGGCGAACTGGCGGTTGGTCACCGGACGAGGATCGATAAAGAAACCGTCGACCCGCACGCGGTGCGCCGGGGCCTCTTCCGGGTAGTGAGCATCGGAGCCCATCCGGAACTCGCCCCCCTCGATCCACACCATGTCACGGTTCGGATACGTAAGGGCGGCGGAATCAGTGGCATTCACTATAGCCAAAGTCAAATCCCTTAAGTTACGCCTTCTGCTGATGGCAAAGGCGACTAGCACGCGGCTGCTCAACCGTCAGTATGGGTAAGGATAGGGAGCATAGGGCGGCGGGTAATAGCCCGGATATCCGTAGGGTCGGTATACGGCGCGGTCAGCGGCGCCATACCAATAGGCTCGTCGCGCCGAGCGCCGGGCCACGCCGGCAAACGACAGTGGCGTGAGGGGCATGCCGATGATGTCGACAAACACTGCGGCTGGGCCGTCGGCGCCTGCCAGGTCACCCTCCAGCACGCGCACATCGAAGGTTAGCCGGTCGCCTTCGAGATGCGGGCTCCGCAGCTCGACAACGACGTCGCGGGCCGAAACGCCATCCTTGCCGAGCACCGATACGGTGGCATTCGGGGCGTCTTTGGCAAAGTCGCCGGTTGTCCATTCCTCGAGCAGGGCCTCCGTCGGCAGGTGCCCCGCGGCTCTCACCGGCCGATCGGCAAACACGATCGACGTCGGGCTCACGCCGGCCAAAGTCAGGGTCTGACCTTGCAGGCTGGCGCCGTGCGCGTTCATGACGAACAGCGACGGCACCATGTCGACCTTGACCGACGATTTGCTCGGCAGCGGACGCGCTTGGCGCGGCTGAGGTCGGCGATTTGGGCGCCTGCCATCATTGGCGTCCAGAGCAACCCCCCAATGGAGATCGCGAGAATGAACCGACTCATCGCCCAATCGCCTTCAAATAAGCCGTTTCATCCTCCACGCGCCGAACACAGATTGCGTGGCACGCATCGTAATCCCCGGGGTTCTCTGCAATGCAGAGGGTACATTGCTGTCCGGCTATATCCGAGCGACCTGCGGCGGTCCCTGGATTGGGTTGAGCGCATCCAGTGAGAAGGGCGATTGTCCCTGCGACAATGGCGAACCGCCCAAGACTGTCTTCGGTCATAGTTGCGGGCTCCATATCAAGTGCCGGGGCCGGCTAGGGTAAGCTCGACGCGGCGGTTCTGCGCCCGCCCCTGTGGCGTGTCATTCGGGGCGACCGGGTCAGCCTCCCCGAGGCCTCGCTCCGAGACCAAGTTTGGATTGACCCCCTGGGAGATCAGGAAATTTCCGACGGTCTGCGCCCGTTTCAGCGAGAGTTGCTGGTTGTTATCGACCCCCTGCGCACGCAGCTCGGGGCCGACCGGAACGTTATCCGTGTAGCCGGTCACGATGATCGTGGTCTGCTGGAACGGCGCCAGGATCGGGGCCATTTTGGCGATCAGCTGCGCCGCCGACGGGGGCATCTGCCAGCTGCCCGACGGGAACAGCA
Organism: uncultured Alphaproteobacteria bacterium; assembly: GCA_963698995.1. Lineage (GTDB taxonomy): Bacteria > Pseudomonadota > Alphaproteobacteria > ATCC43930 > CGMCC-115725 > AP-15. The sequence goes on from CAVOTD010000074.1 coordinate 29,842, forward strand.
GATCGCTGTTCACGGCCACCTTGATCGCTCCCTGCAGCCGGGTGATGTGCACCTGCTGTTGCGAGATCTCGCCCGAGAGCCGCTGGTTGAGCTGGTTGTAGTCGTTTTCGAGTGCGTTGTATTGCTGTGCCGGCACGCAGGCCGATAACAGCAACACGGTTAGGGGGACAACCGCAGCCGCAGCGGTGGGCTTGATTCTCATGGTCCTCTCTCCGAATTGTTGACGCCGACTAGGCGATGCATGCCTAGCCTCCGGTTTTTCGGCAGGTTGTGCGGAATCGGCAAGTGTTGAGTCGCATAGGTCCGCAGAAAGCCACCCCCGGGCTATCCTATGCGGCTCGGTAGCCCGATATCATCCCTTCCATATTCCAAATGGTGACAGATATGTGAGGGACACGAAGTCGCGGAAGCAACGATCGCGCGGCCGATGCGCCCCACAAAAAGGCCAATTTTTGCGGTAAGATTGGTCGCGTCGGTTCGGTTTATATACCCTGATTTTACGGCGGAAGAGGTGGTTCAATCCTCCCTCATGGGTTACGAGCCATAGGCGGCGGCTTCCACGTGCCGTCGAGGATCGAGGGTGGTGTCTCCTTCGGCCAATAAAGGCGCAGCATCGGGATGAACTTGCCGCTCTGGGTCGTCGGCAGCCAGTTGGCCTCCTGGGCTGCGCCGGGGGAGCTCGCCTGAAGATAAAGATCGACCGACCCGTCGGCATTCTGCTTGAGCGGGTTGCGGGCGCTCAAGGTGTAGCGGTTCAGCTTGTTCGGCACAAAGAAATACTGGCCGTCATACATCGTCAACGACCAGAAGCCGTCGACCGGCGGAAGCTGTCCCGCCGGGAAGTGCATGATGTAGCGGTTGGCGCCATCGAACGGTTTGCCGTCCGCATCGACCTCGGCGATCGGGTAGATCGCATCCTGCGGCCGGTTGGCGCCGAGGCCGATGGCGGTTACCAGAGCGCGCAAGCGATACTCGGTACCGTAGACGCCCAGTTTGGTGAAGACGCTCCACCCGTTGGTCAAAGCGACCTCTTTCAGCAGCCCCATGATCGCCGCCTGAGCGGGCCGGGGAGCGGCTTGAACCGCGGCGGATACCGTGGGATCCAGTTTTGCGGAGTCGAAATCCTGGCCCGGAACGATCCCGATCTTCGCCATCGAGGCAACCATCGGGGCATCCGCCGCCGCGGGCGGGTTGGTCTTCATCAGCTCGGCGAGCAGGCGGAAGTAGGTTGCGCCGTCCATTGAGTCGACCTGGTCGCGCACCGGGTCCTTCGTGTCCCAGGCGGGATTCACGACGCCAGGCGATGGGGTGTAGGGTTTGCCCCACGCGCTGAGCGGGGTCAGCTTGTATTGCGCCTGAATGGCGTTGACGGCGGCATAGTCGGCCGGTGTGCCGGTCGAATAGGTGCGGCCGAGCACCCAGACGATGTTCGTGGGCGACTTGTATTCGGCCTTGATGCCGGGCGGCAACGTTCCCTTCCAACCGGGACCGGTGACGGCGAAATCAGCGGCCGCGGTGCCGGTGGTGCGCTTGCCGGGGTCGGCGAACACGTTGGTCCAGCCGTCCAGCATCGGCATCAGATAGTAGCGGCCGTGTTCGTCAGGCACGTGCAGGATATACGGCTCTTTGCCGACATCGATCCATGCTGTCGAGTACAGCGTGTCGGCGTTCGGTGCGGTCACACGCTTGTCGGATGCAGCAGGGTATTTCGGGACGTTGACGAAATAGCCCATCGGCGCGCTCTTGCCGTCGGGCTGAGCCACGTTGGTGAAGCTGCGCCGGGTCAGCTCCATAGTCACCAATGGGTAGCCGTAGATGTAGGCGTCCTCGGCGATCATCTGGGCTTCCTTGGGGGCGGGGCTTTGCGCTGATGCGGTCGAGGCGCTTGCCATCAGCAAACCTCCGACAAATGCCGCTAACCCACGAGCGGCCGCTGCGCGCAGTATGTTCATGTCATCTCTCCATTTTCCGGTCGCCTACGTCGAGCCGGCGCGGCACTGGTGCGAATCATCGCCATTCCGCCAAAGCGTATATATTCTTCACGGCGTCAGTGGCATACCCGCTGACCATTTACGAAAGCGCAGCCGGGCGTCATTGCTTTGGTTGCGGTGTTGCCGCGCGCGCCGGTAGCGGTCGTGCCAGGTCGAACGGCCGACCGCGTGCGGACCCGGTTTGTTCCGGCCGCCGCAGCCCCACGTGGTCCGGCGACGACGGCGCCATTGGGGCCGGCACAGCCGGCGCGAACGACCCCCGCCGCGCATTCGACGGCGTGCGCCGTCGGAATGGCGCCAGCTAGCAGCGGAAGAACAATCAAGGTGGCAATCAGGGTAGGTTTCATTGGAATCTCCTGGTCGGTCGTGCTCAATTGGATAGGCTGCTTCCGCTCAAGATCTAAGCAGCATGTCCACGAATTCGATCAGCGAGAAATGAGCAGGTCAGCTTTGCGGTTCAGCGCCGCAATCAGTCCGTCGATGCCGTCTTTCTTCAGGATTGCGGAAAACTCGGATCGGCGGGTCGCCATCTCGCTGATCGCGCCGTCGAGGTAGGGTTTGGACCCGTCACAAACAAGACAAAAACCAGCCCCGGAGCCAGCGACACATAGACGATGCGCGGCAGATCCTCCTCGCTATGCAGCAGCTGCAATTGATCGAGCGCTGCCCAGGTCAGGAACACAATAACGTCGCCTTGTGACAATTCGAGACGATTAACGTATACTTTCTCGGCCGGATAGGTAGCGAAGACCATCCCGATTACCCTCGCGTCGACCGCGGAATACGTGGTTCGAGGTAGGGTTTCCTCGCTGCGCTGAAGAGAAAGCCGATCGAGCCGGATCGTCGTGGACTCGGCGCGAAAGTTACCGCGCCCGGTGACTATACCCTCCGGCATGCGCGTCACGAATCGCCGAATGATGCGCATCGGGATCAGTGAATGTTCTGACGGTACTCGAAGGCATCTGCCATCTCAGTCGCCGGATATCAGACCGAGATAGCTTATAATCAAACGTTATCATCGGCCCTTGCGGCAAACTATCTACAAAGTGCATAGCCAATGCTGCCGCCACCCAGCATTTCTGCGTCTTAGCGAAATTATCAAAGCCGAAAGGCTTGTTCGGCCTGCCTGTTGCCTGGCGCCCGACTACCGGAACTCAAGACCGTCAGGCCGCAGGGCGCGCCGCGGGATCCTCAGGCGCCACCGCAGGACGGCACGAATTTTGCGTGAGCAATGGAGACTTCTCTCGAACCCGCGCGAGGAGCGGCCCGAGATGAAATCCTTTGCCGATGCCGAGCTCGGTTACGAGGCATTTGCCCGGTTAACGGAAGTTGATGCGGCACTCGTCGACAGCGAGCCGACCGAGATAAATCTGCGCGAGTATCTGGAGTGCCGGCTCGATGGGCCGGCGGGATTCGCGCCATGAAACCCGCAGTCGAGATCGCCGGCGCAGGAATTGCGGGATTGATCACCGGTCTCGCCTTCGCCCAGAAGGGCTGGAGTGTGCGCGTCCACGAGCAAAATCCTGCGCTGCCGATCCGTGGCGAGGGGATCTACATCTGGGAAAACGGGCTGCGGGTGCTGGACGCCCTCGGCGTGCTGCCTCGGGTGGTTGCCGGAACCATTGGCGCCGCGCGGCACGAGAGGCGCAACCACGACGGTCGGGCATTCTCGAGCAGCTCTCTCAGCCCCGATTTTAGCCTTCATGTGGTGCCTCGCGAGAATTTGTTGACGGCGCTCCACGAAGCCTTGGTCGAGACCGGCGGAACGGTCGAGTTCAACTCGCGCGCAACGGCGGCAGAGTCCGACGGGCTGCTACATTTTGCGGGTGGAAGCACGCGGCGCGGCGATCTGGTCGTTGGCGCCGACGGACTTAATTCCTCGATCCGCGACAGCCTCGGCCTGTTGCGGCGGCGGCGCCCGGCCAACCAGTTTGGCTATCGCACTTTAATTCGGCGCCGACCGGACGAGTGCGAGACCGACACGGCGCTGACGCATCGCGAATACTGGAACGGATCACGCCGGCTGCTCTATGCCCCGTGCACTGCAGGGCTCGCCTCGGTGCAATTGACGTCGCTCGCCGGCGACCATTCCGGCAATTCGGTTCCGATCGACCGCGATTTCTGGCGGGACCTGTTCCCGGATCTCTCCTGGGTGCTGGATCGAATTCCCGGATGATGGCCGTGGCGACTGGTTCGAGATCGTCCAGCTCGAATGCTGGTCGAGCGGCAAGGTGGCGATCGTCGGCGACGCCGCCTGCGCGCAACCGCCGTTTCTTGGCCATGGCGTCGGTTGCTCGATGATGTCGGCGTTCGCACTGGCGCAGACCATCGATCGCGCCGACAACGTGATCGACGGTCTCAGAGAGTGGGAGCTGCGTGAGCGTCCGTTCACCGATTGGGTCCAATGGGTCGCCTATTGGTACGGTCAGCTGGCATTTCTGCCGGAGGCGGCTCGGACCGCGGCCCTCAAAGCGACCGACGCCAGCAAGTGGTTGCAGCGGCGGGTCCTGCTTGCTGCGGTGCGTCGCGACGTGACCGCGATACGGCGGTATTCGCCCGACCCACTGCCCGGCGAAGCCGTTCACCCGTTGATCCATTAGACCTCCGGCAACGCCATGTCTGAGCGCTCATGGGAGATTTTCGCGCCAATGAAACACATGGTTAAGAGCGCGCAACGTTTGATCCAGCACCGGAGGAAATAGGCATGACCTCGCAGACCGAAAACGAGTTGCTGACCCGCGTCGGACCAGGCACAGCAATGGGCACGCTGATGCGCCAATACTGGCTGCCGGCGTGCTTGTCGTCGGAACTGGTGGCGGACGGAGACCCGCTGCGCCTGATGCTGCTGGGAGAGCGGTTGATCGCTTTCCGTGACAGCTCCGGGCGGGTGGGCGTTCTGGATCACCGTTGCCCCCATCGCTGCGCTTCGCTGTTCTTCGGCCGCAACGAAGAAGGTGGCCTTCGCTGCGTCTATCATGGCTGGAAATTCGACACCGCGGGCAATTGCCTCGACATGCCCAATCTACCGACTGACCGCGATTTCCGGCACAAAGTCAAGGCAAAGGCGTACACGGTGGCCGAGCGTGGCGGGTTGGTCTACCTCTATATGGGCGAACGTGAAGTCGCGCCGCCGCTGCCCTGCCTTGAGGCAACGCTCTGCCCGCCTGACGAAACCGACCTGTCCTGTCGGCAGCGGGAGTGCAATTGGCTGCAGGCACTGGAGGGCGATATCGACACTTCGCATTTCAGCTTCCTTCATACCGGCAAGATCGAGGCCGCAGACATCGACCCGGACCATATGGATCGCTTCCAGTTGCTCAATCGCGCCCCGGACTATCATGTCAGTCAGACCGACTGGGGCACGATGTATACGGCCTACCGACCCGCACAGCCGGGTTACGTCTATTACCGGTTCGCGCACTTTGCGATGCCGTTCTGGACGCTCTTTCCAAACGGGCCGTTGACCGACAACATCATCGCCCAGGCGTGGGTCCCGATGGACGACACCCACACGATGTCCTTCAACTTCAGCTGGAACCGGCGGACACTGCCGCTCAGCGTTACGCGGATCGGCGATCCGATCCCCTTTCTCGACCGCATGACCCCGACGCTGCCCAATACCGCGGATTGGTTCGGCCGCTGGCGCCCGGCCGCCAATCAAAGCAACGACTATCTGATCGACCGGGAAGCCCAGCGCACCGTAAGCTATAGCGGCATTGCCGGCGTATTCCCTCAGGACTCGGCAGTGACCGAGAGCATGGGTGACATCACCGACCGCGCGCTCGAGCATCTGGCGCCCAGCGACCGGATGATCATCATCACGCGCCGGCGGTTGCTCGACGCCGCGCGGGCCCTACTCGACCATGGGACCGTCCCGCCGCTCGTCGACAACCCGGAGAGCGGCAGCAGCGCGCGCTCTGGTGAGCTGATCGCACCCGTGGGTCAGCTCTGGCTCGAAGCCTACGAACAGACCCTCGGGCACGCGCTGCACCCGACGATGCTGCAAGCCGCAGAATAGCGCGTCCGAATTTGCCGCCCTCCGCTCCCCGCGTCGAGCTGGCGGAGGGCGCGGGCGGCGGCAATCGGCGGCGCCTGCTCGCCGGAGCAGCACGACGCGCCCGATGCCCGGCGACGAGCCGGGCATTTCTCATACCGGTTCGGCGATTTGACCTGCAATGGCTGTGCGCGTTGACAGGCAGCCGTCTCTTGTTTTGGATTTTTGCCAAATTTGCATAGACCACGGCTAAGCTGAGCCCCAGGCTCGGATCTACTTCTGTCCGCGAAAGTGGAAACCGGGAGGACCGCCGCTAAAAGGAGAACCTTTATCCGACCCGGATGACCATTGCGCCGAGCAGCGCCATCCCGATGGCCGCCGACTTTTCATCGGCGTATCGTGGGCTTCGTTGTTGGTTTTTGCTAGCTTTGCAACCGGCTGAGCCACGCTGCCGCCGCAGGCCCCGGCCTAACTCGGGACCGCTCGAGGGGAGACAGAACATGAGCAATCTCGCTGAGCAGCGGACCGTTCCGCACGCCGCAACGCGCCGCTCGCGCCGCATATCGATGATCTGGATCATCCCGCTCGTCGCGCTCGCGATCGGCGCTTGGCTCGCCTGGGATACGCTGTCGAAGGAGGGGCCGACGATCAAGATCGCGTTCGAGAGCGGGGAGGGGCTGCAGGCCGGCCAGTCGCAGCTGAAATACAAGGAGATCGTGTTCGGCACGGTCAAGAGCCTGGAGCTCGCGCCTGACCAGACCCATGTCGTCGTTACCGTCGCCACCACTCGGCAGGCCGAACCGTTGCTGACCGAGGGGACCGAGTTCTGGGTTGTCAAGCCGCGGCTGTTCGCCGGCAATCTCTCCGGTCTCGAGACCGTGCTGTCCGGATCGTATATCGGCATGCTGCCGGCGGCGAAGGCAGGCAAAAGCGAGCGGGACTTTGTCGGTCGCGAAGATCCCCCGGTCATCGGCGCGCATGTCCCGGGACGCACATTCCTGTTGAAATCCAAGCGGATCGGCGCGGTCTCGGTCGGCTCGCCGATTTTTTTCCGCGACCTCGGCGTCGGTGAGGTGCTCGGCTGGGACATCGCCGATATGGCGGAATACGTGACGATCCACGCGTTTGTCCGGGCACCCTACGACAGCTATGTGCATGACCAGACCCGGTTTTGGAACGCGTCGGGAGTCTCGATCAAGCTCGGTGGAACCGGGGTCGAAGTGCAGATGGAGTCGCTGAAAGCGCTGCTGCTCGGCGGCGTCGCGTTCGAGACGCCGGTGACGGAAATCCACAGCGCCGAAACATCCGAGAACCACGTCTTTCCGCTGTTCGCTGATCGGGAGACGGCGAATGCCGCCTCCTACACCCGAAAAATCCCGGCGATCGCGTATTTTCCCGGCTCCGTGAGTGGGCTTGCGCCAGGCTCCCAGGTCACGATGCACGGCCTCAAGGTGGGTGAGGTGACCGATGTACGGCTCAGCTACGACGCCGCTAAGGACAACGTCGTCGCGCCCGTTCGCTTCGAGGTCGAGCCGGAACGCGTTGTCGGCGTCGGGCAGCGGGTGTTCAAGACCGATGCGGACGCAGTGGACGCGCTTCTCAAAGAGGACTACGCGCGAGTTTGCAGAGCGCCAGCCTGATCACCGGGCAGCAGATGGTGACGCTCGATTTCGTCCCCGATGCGCCACCCGTGGAGGTGTCGATGGACGGTCCCGATTATGTCGTGCCGTCGACCGAAGGCGGCGGTTTCGCCGGCCTCGCCGCCTCCGCGACCGAACTCCTCAACAAGGTGAACACGATGCCGTTCGACCAGATCGGCAAGAGCCTCGACGGCATCCTCAAATCGGTGAATGAGGTTGCCGAGGGCCCGCAAATGAAGAAGGCGCTGACCAATCTCGCCGCGATGATCGCATCGGCGCAGGGCATGATTCAGCGCCTCGACACCAAGCAGCTGCCGGAGCTCACGGCGGGGTTGGAGAAGACATTGACGAGCGCCAACAAGTTGGTCCTGTCGCTCGACAATGGCTACGGCGACAGTACCAAGTTCAACCGCGACCTCGACCGGCTGATGGTGCAGGCCAATGACGCGGTGCGCTCGATCCGCGCGCTCTCCGACCTGTTGGCGCGCCATCCCGAGGCGCTGATCAAGGGCCGGCCCGAGGGGCCGCTCGAATGACGGTTGCGAGGCTTGCCGCGTTTGGATTGGCGGCAGCGCTCACCGCCTGCTCTTCCCCGAGCCCGGTGCTCTACACGATTGCGCCGGTTCAGGGTCCGGTCCAGACCGGCGGACCCAAGGTGGTGGTGCTGCAGCAGATCGGGACGGCGCGATTCCTCGAGCGCTCGCAGATCGTCCGCTCGTCGGAGAACTATCGGCTCGACGTGATGTCGAACGACTGGTGGGGTGAGCCGCTCTCCGCAATGCTGAGCCGGGTCCTGATCGAGGAATTGAGCGAACGTCTGCCTCAGACTTCGGTTCTCGGCGAGACCGGCGCCGTCACCGCCTCGCCGGACGCGACGATCGAACTCAATATCCAGCGGCTCGACGAAGACGCGTCCGGCAACCTCGTTCTGCAGGCCCAGGCCAGTGTCAGCTTCAAGGGGCGGCCCGGATCGACGCTGCGCAGCTTCCGTTTCGTCGTGACGCCTGCCGCGCCGGGCGTTCAGGGCGAGGTCGCGGCGATCAGCACGGCGGTCGGCCAGCTTGCCGACGGGTTGGCGTCGCTGCTGGCATCGGGTCGGTGATGCGGTCCTCGGCAACCCCGACCTTGACTGAGCCTCAGCTGCGGGAGTGCCCGGGTTGCGGGCTGTTCCAGACCGTGCCGGCTCTAGCGCCGGGCACGACCGCCCAATGTGCCCGCTGTTCCACGATTTTGCGCCGCACCAGCAATCATCGTCGCGACCACCTGGTCGCGCTGACCGCGACCGCGTTCATATTGCTGGTCATCATGTGCTCGACACCGCTGATGAGCGTTGAAAAGGCCGGCATCGCGCATGGCGCAAACTTGTTTTCCGGGCCGGAGGAACTGGTTCGACGCAACATGGCGGAACTCGCGGTGGTGGTTCTGTTCGTCACGGTCCTGGCCCCGTTTGTCAGGTTGATCGGCACCCTTTACGTGCTGATCCGGCTGCGCGAAGCCGTGCCGCCCCGCCATTTGCGCCGGGTCTTCGCGTTCACTGAAAAGCTGCGCCCGTGGTCGATGATCGACGTGTTTGTGTTTGGCGTGTTCGTCGCCTATGTGAAGCTCGGCGACTTGGTCACGATCGGCCTCGCAGCCGGTGTTTACGCTCTGCTGGGCCTGACCTTTGTCCTTGTCTGGATGGATTCCGCACTCGACCGCGAGGCGGTGTGGGAGAGGCTCGACCACCGGAGCGCGAATGACCGCTTGCGCCGTGGTTTGGCCGGCTCGGTCGGCTGCGAGACCTGCGGTCTGGTCACCGCCCCGCAATACGACGACGACCGCTGTCCGCGCTGCGAGAGCCTGCTCCACGATCGCAAGCCGAACAGCATCGCGCGGACCTGGGCCTTGGTCATCGCCGCTGCGCTACTTTACATACCGGCAAACTATTACCCGGTGCTGACCGTGGTGCAGCTCGGCGCCGGCCAGCCCAGCACGATCCTGGGCGGCGTCGAAGAGTTACTGCGCTCTCGCTTGTATCCGCTGGCTGCGCTGGTGTTCTTCGCCAGCATATTGGTGCCGGTGCTTAAGCTCGTCGGGCTCTCGATCATGCTTGTCGCGACCCAGAGCGGACGCGCGGGCTGGCTGCGCGACCGGACCCGACTTTATCATATCGTCCGCTTTATTGGGCGCTGGTCGATGATCGACATCTTCATGAAGTCGTTGCTCGGAGCGCTGGTGGTCTTTGGCTCGGTGGTCACGATCGAGCCCGGAGTCGGCGCCGTCGCGTTTTGTGGCGTGGTGATCCTGACCATGTTCGCGGCCGAAACCTTCGACCCGCGGCTGATGTGGGATGCGGCGGCGAGAGGCACGCCCGCGATGCATGCCAGCCCAGAGCTCACCGCTGGTGATTGACGACGGCGTCACGGCGCGTCGTCCCTCCTTCGTGAAACGATTAGGCGACGGGCGCTATCGTCTGAGGATGCCGCCGAGCGCGCCTCGCACAATGGCGCGGCCGACAGAGCCGCCCATCGAGCCGCCGAGCGACTTGCCGATGTCGGCCGCCACCTTACCTGCGACCTGGTCGGTTACGCTGCGGGTGACGCGGCGCGCAATCAGCTGACCCGAAGATAAGCGCTGTCCACGCGGGCTGTTCGTGCCGAAGATCGTCCCGATTATCGCGCCGATTTGTCCGAGCATGCCGCCCGCCGGCGCGGCGCCTTGCTGTTGTCCCGGTTGGCCAGGGCTGGGCAAAACGGTGGCGGATTGCATGCGCTTTTGGAGTACCTCATAGGCCGACTCCGCGTCGATCGCCTGATCGTAGCGGCCCTTGACCGGCGATCTGTCGATCACTGCTTGGCGTTCCGCCGGCGTTATCGGCCCAAGCCGTGCGGCAGGCGGGCGTATCATCGTGCGCTCGACCATCGTCGGGGTGCCGTTGCCTTCGAGAAACGACACCAGGGCCTCGCCCTTGCCGAGCTCCATGATGACCCTCGCGGTATCGAGCGCCGGGTTCGGGCGAAAGGTCTGGGCGGCCGCCGTCACCGCCTTCTGGTCGCGCGGCGTAAAGGCACGCAGCGCATGCTGAACGCGATTGCCGAGCTGTGCCAAGACCTTGTCGGGCACGTCGAGTGGATTTTGCGTCACAAAATAGACGCCCACTCCCTTGGAGCGGATCAGACGCACCACTTGCTCGATCTTGTCGAGAAGCGCCTTCGGCGCGTCCGTAAAGAGGAGATGGGCCTCGTCAAAGAAGAAGCAAAGCTTCGGTTTATCCGCGTCGCCGACTTCCGGCAGTTCTTCGAAGAGCTCCGACAGGAGCCAGAGCAGGAACGTCGCGTAGAGGCGTGGATTCTCCATCAACTTGTCGGCGGCCAGGATATTGATCGCTCCACGCCCGTCGCGGTTCGTGCGAATGAAGTCGTTCAGCGCAACGGCAGGCTCGCCGAAAAATTTTGTGCCGCCTTGGTTCTCCAGCACGAGGAGCTGGCGCTGGATTGTGCCGATGGTCGACTTTGAGACGTTGCCGTACTGGGTGGTGAGGTCGGCCGCGTGATCTGCGAGATAGCCGAGGATCGCACGCAGATCCTTCAGATCGAGCAGCAGCAATCCCTGCTCGTCGGCAACGCGGAAGGCGATATTGAGAACGCCCTCCTGAACGTCGTTCAGATTCATCAGTCGGGAGAGCAGCAGCGGACCCATTTCAGAGATGGTGGCCCGCACCGGATGTCCTTGTTCGCCGAATAGATCCCAGAACATCACAGGAAATTGGTCCGGCTCGTAGTCGAAACCCATATCCTTGGCGCGCGTGACAAAAGCGTCCCTCGCCTCGCCGACCGCCGCAATGCCAGACAGGTCGCCCTTGACGTCGGCGGCAAACACCGAAACGCCGGCGCGCGAAAGACCTTCAGCGAGCACCTGCAGCGTGACGGTCTTGCCGGTGCCCGTGGCGCCCGCGACCAGACCGTGCCGATTCGCCAAGGCAAGCGTAAGGAATTCGGGTTTCGTACTCTTGCCGATAAAGATTCCGCCGTCTTGATCGGGGCTCATCAATACGCCTCCCGCCTGGCTTTGCCCGACACTGAGCGCCTGACTCGAAATAAAGCGCGCGGTCTCAGCATGTTACCGTCACCCCCGCGAAAAGCGGGGGTCTAGTGCAACTGCCTCAGCGCTTGCAGACCTGGCTTCCTGCTTTCGCAGGAATGACGGGTAACGCTTTGATATTGTTGCCATCGTTCTGGGTCAGGCTCTTCGCGCGGCAGAGCCGCCGCATGTGCATGCTTCACAGATATTTTAAAAGTATAACCTCTGATGTGCGTATCGGCAAATATCGCTGAGCCGGATTCGGCTTCAGCCGATCCGCGGATTGTTGTTTTTCATTGCTTCTACTGACCCGGCCTGGGCCCAAGCGACAAACCCGCCCGAGCAACCGGTTCCCAAATAACGCCGACTGGCATAGCTAATGCCAATCGCGGCGGCATTAAAGCCGAGGGCTGGCTTCCCGAGCGCAAAAGCTCGACGGCTGTTCAATGGCCTCAGCGAGCGGGGCGAACGCCTCGCAATCTCTCCGATAGCCGCAGGAAGGGTCAGCGGGCGGCGAGCACTCCGATTGCCGACGCCCAGGCATCGCAGGTGTGGTTGATGTCTTCCGGCGTATGGGCGAGCGACACATAATACTTCGACTCGCCTTTGAGGACGCCGCGTTCGCGCAGCAGCGTATTAAGATGCCGCAGCATCTCGGCGTCGCCGCGCAGGGTCCCGCGGTAGTCACGCACCGGCTCTCCGCTGAAGACGGCATCGAATAGCGGCGGCTCACCGATCACCTGGGCGTTCAGCCCGTTGCGCTTCAGCAACTCCGCGAGCGTGCCCATTAGCTCGCGACCGGTGGCGAAAAGGCGCTCGTAAGCTCCCGGCCGCTTCAGGATTTCGAGGGTTGCTAGACCGGCCGCCGCTGCGACCGGATTGCCCGACAGGGTGCCGACCTGCATCAGAAAACCGTCGTCGCCGACGGCGCTACGGTCGAAATGGGCCATGATGTCCGCGCGCCCAGCGATCGCGGCGAGCGGAAAGCCGCCGCCGATCACCTTGCCGAGGGTGCAGAGATCGGGAACGACGCCGTAATACTCCTGCGCGCCGCCATAGGCCAAGCGGAACCCGGTCACCACCTCGTCAAAGATCAACAGTATGCCGTTCTCGGCCGTGATCTTGCGCAATCCCTCGAGAAAGCCGGGCATCGGCGGGATGATGCGCTGGAAGGGTTCGACGATGACCCCGGCGAGCTCGCCCTTATGCTCGCGCACCAGGCTCGCGACCACTTCGAGATCGTTGAATGGCGCGACCAGGATCTCGTCGCGCAGGCTGCGCGGGATGCCGGCCGAGTTCGGGATCGGCTGCGGGAAGTTGCCCGGCCGCTTGGGGGCGAGGCTCATCAGCGAATAATCGCTCATGCCGTGATAGCCACCCTCGAATTTGAGGATCTTGTCGCGCCGCTTGAAAGCCCGAGCGGCGCGCATCGCATAAAGATCAGCTTCGGACCCAGTGCTGACGAAGCGCACCTGCTCGGCACAGGGCACGGCCGCGACAATTGCCTCGGCCAGCTCGATCCCGTACCGGTTATTGGCGAAAAAGGTCGTGCCCTGGGCAACCCGCGCCTGGGCGGCAGCGGTGACCTCGGGGTGGGCATGACCGACCAGCATCGGGCCGGAACCGAGCAGGAAGTCGACATATTCCCGGCCGCTCTCGTCCCACACCCGCCCGCCGCGGCCCTCGCGGATCACGATATCGCCCGGGAAATTGCCAAAGCTGGCGCCGGGCAGAACGCGCTTCGCCTTCTCGACGAGCCACTGCTCGATGTCGCTCTCCGTAGTCACATTCACGACACTGCCTCTTCTGTCGCGAGCCTGCCCTCGGGAACGATGTGGCGCCCGCGGGAAAGAAAGATCGTCGTCCGCTTCATCAGGCGGTGCGCCGCGGGGTCGAACGGTTCCCGGCGATGCATCGTCAAGCCATTGTCCCACATCACGATATCGCCGACTTGCCAGCGATGGCGATAGACAAATTCCGGGCGTGTCGCGTAAGCGTAGATTTCATCGAGCAGGGCCGAACCCGAAACATCATCCATTCCCTCGATCCCGACCGTCGTAGTGGCATCGAGATAGAGCGCGGTTCTGCCGGTGACCGGGTGGGTATGCACCAGCGGGTGCAAAACCGGCGGTGTCTTGCGCTTGGCTTCCTCGGAGATCGTCCGGTCGACACCCTGATAGCCGGCAAGCCGCTTCACATAGCTGAAGACCGCGCGCCTGCCCTCGACCTCGCGCTTCAGCGGGTCGGGCAGTCCCGCATAGGCCGCCGATAGATCGACCCATGAGGTCGTCCCGCCCTCCGGCGGCAGTTCGAGCGCATAGAGCATAGCGCCGGTGGCAGGCTCCATCATGTATGACTGATCCGAATGCCATTGGATCTCGCCGTCGCCCAGGCCGCCGATCGGCCGCGACTGTCCGTCCTTCAGATTTGAAATGAGGCCGACTTCCGGCACGACTGGGGAAGCCCATTCGGTGCGCACAACCCGTTCGAGCGGCCCGAAGAGTGCACTGAAGTCGGCGAGCTCGTGCTCGGAAAGCGCTTGCCGGCGAAACACCAGCACGGGGTGGTGCGCCCATAACTCGCGGAGCTGTTCGATCGTCTGATGATCGAGCCGCTCCCACAAGTTCAAACCGACGACCTCGCGAGCACAGCTGTGGTCCAGCGATCGAACTCTCAAACGGCATGCATTCCCTCCGAAGCCGAACCAGTCATTCCGGGACGGCCCACCGGCCGGGCCCGGAATCCATGAACACGGGCCAGCGATTAGCTCGTCTAGGGCCGGTGTTCATGGGTTCCGGGCTCGCTGGCAATACCCGCGCCCGGGAATGACCAATTTATTCCGCCGCGTGACGTTCGGCTTCGATATCTTCCGAGCGTCCCGCCGGATGCAGCAGCAGGCCGAGCGGGCTGGCCGTCACCCGGACGGTGTCGCCGTCGCGGATCTCGCCGGCGAGGATCTTTTCGGCCAGCGGGTTCTGCAACTCGCGCTGGATCACGCGCTTTAGGGGCCGGGCGCCGTAGACCGGGTCGTACCCAGTATCGGCCAGCCATTTCTTCGCCTCGGGGGTGATATCCAGAGTGATCTTTCGCTCCGTCAGCAGCTTCTGCAATTGTCCGAGCTGGATGTCGACGATGCCGACCATGTCGTCGCGCGACAGCCGGCGGAACAGCAGGATCTCGTCGAGCCGGTTGAGGAACTCCGGCCGGAAGGCGGCGCGCACCGCCTCCATGACCTGGCCGCGCACCGCGTCGACGGTCTGACCCTCCGGCAGGCTCGCCAGATACTCGCTGCCGAGGTTCGAGGTCAGCACGATCAAGGTGTTGCGGAAATCGACGGTGCGGCCCTGGCCGTCGGTCAGGCGGCCGTCGTCGAGCACCTGCAGCAGCACGTTGAAGACGTCGGGGTGGGCCTTTTCAATTTCGTCGAACAGGATCACCTGGTAGGGCCGGCGGCGCACCGCCTCGGTCAGGCTGCCGCCCTCCTCGTAACCGACATAGCCGGGCGGGGCGCCGATCAGCCGCGCCACCGAGTGCCGCTCCATGAATTCCGACATGTCGATGCGCACCATCGCACGCTCGTCGTCAAACAGGAACTCGGCGAGCGCCTTGGTCAATTCGGTCTTGCCGACGCCGGTCGGCCCGAGGAACAGAAACGAGCCCATCGGCCGGTTCGGGTCCTGCAACCCGGCGCGCGCCCGGCGCACCGCCTGCGACACCGCGGCGATCGCCTCGTCCTGGCCGACGACGCGGGATTTCAGGGCGTCTTCCATGTGCAACAGCTTGCCGCGCTCGCCCTCGAGCATCTTTTCGACCGGCACCCCGGTCCACCGCGACACCACCGCGGCGATTGCCTCGGGGGTGACCGCCTCCTCCCCCATGACGCTGCGCCCTTCTTTGGCTTCGGCTTCGGCGAGGCGCTTTTCGAGGTCGGGGATGATGCCGTAGGCGAGCTCGCCGGCCCGCGTCCAGTCGCCGCGGCGCTGCACCTGCTCCAATTCGATGCGCGCCTGCTCCAATTGCTCTTTGAGCTTTTGCGCACCGGCGAGCTTCTGCTTCTCGGCCTGCCACTGTGCGGTCAATTCGGCCGATTGCTGCTCGAGCTGCGAGAGCTCCTGCTCCAATCGCTGCAGCCGTTCGCGCGAGGCGGGGTCGGTCTCCTTCTTCAACGCCTCGCGCTCGATCTTCAGCTGCACGATGCGGCGGTCGAGCTCGTCCAATTCCTCGGGCTTCGAATCGATCGTCATGCGCAGCCGTGCCGACGCCTCGTCCATCAGATCGATCGCCTTGTCGGGCAGAAAGCGGTCGGTGATGTAGCGGTTGGCCAGGGTCGCGGCGGCGACGATCGCGCCGTCGGTGATGCGCACCCCGTGGTGCAATTCGTATTTCTCCTTGATGCCGCGCAAGATCGAGATCGTGTCCTCGACCGAAGGCTCGCCGACATAGATCGGCTGGAAGCGGCGCTCTAAGGCGGCGTCCTTCTCGATGTTCTTGCGGTACTCGTCCAAGGTCGTCGCGCCGACGCAATGCAGTTCGCCGCGCGCCAGGGCCGGCTTCAGCATGTTGGAGGCGTCCATCGCGCCTTCCGCCTTGCCGGCGCCGACCAGGGTGTGCAATTCGTCGATGAACAGAACGATGCCCTCGGCCCCCGAGGTGACTTCCTGCAGTACCGCCTTCAATCGCTCCTCGAACTCGCCGCGATATTTGGCGCCGGCGAGGAGCGCGCCGAGATCGAGCGCCAACAGCTTTTTGTTCTTCAGGCTCTCCGGCACATCGCCATTGACGATGCGCTGGGCCAACCCCTCGACAATCGCAGTCTTGCCGACCCCAGGCTCGCCGATCAGCACGGGATTGTTCTTGGTGCGGCGCGACAGGACCTGGATCGTGCGGCGGATCTCCTCGTCGCGCCCGATCACCGGGTCGAGCTTGCCGTCGCGCGCCGCTTCGGTCAGGTCGCGGGTGTATTTCTTTAAGGCGTCGTAGCCCTCCTCGGCCGAGGCGCTGTCGGCGGTCCTCCCCTTGCGCACCTCTTCGATCGCCCGGTTGAGGCTCTGCGGGTCGACCCGGGCGGCCGCCAATGCCTTCGCCGCACCGCTGCCGGCAGCCGCCGCCAAGGCCAGCAGCAGCCGTTCGACCGTGACAAAATTGTCGCCGGCCTTCTGCGCCAGTTGCTCGGCCTGCTCGAAGACCCGCGCCAGCTCGGGCGACATGTAGACCTGCCCCGCGCCCGACCCCTCGACCTTCGGCAGCCGGTCGAGCTCGGCATCGACCGCAGTCAGCGCCGCCTTCGGATCACCCCCGGCGGCGCGGATCAGGTTGGCGCACAGCCCCTCGCTGTCTTCCAGCAGCACTTTGAGGAGATGCTCAGGCGTCAGCCGCTGGTGGCCGCGCCGCAACGCCATCGTTTGCGCCGATTGCAGAAACCCCTTCGCGCGATCGGTGTATTTCTCGAACTCCATGACCAAGGCCTCGTACGCCCGTTGGTTGTGCCGCCCCTCCCTTATTGGCTCAAAATGGGCAGCAATTTACGCATGTGAGAATAGATGGTCGCACTCAATCGATGGAGCAACCGCTGTTCCTTGGCTCCTCAGATAGGCTCGTCCCCCGCGCCTGCGACGTCCGGGTGCATCAGCTCTGCCTGCCATCAGCGGGTGATCTTAGATGCCCCGAGCCACTGCACCCGGAGGCACGACGGCGCCTCTCCGCCCCCGCAACCGAAACGCGAGGACCAGCAGCGCTACGCCGAAGAACAGCGCGTAGCCCGCCATCCACCAGGTCAGCACCAACGCACTGATCAGGGGCCAGATGATCAGCAGAACACCCCAGATCACCGAGATGGCGCCGCCAAGCGTCATCAGCCACCGGCCGTGCGGGATATTGAGCCGGAAGCTGGCGCCGAACAAGAGCGCCCCGCTGATCGATTGCCCACGCGCCCAACAGCCAGACAAAAGCAAGGATCGTGATGAGCGGCCAGACGACGGCGATCGCGCCGGCGATCAGATCGACAATTCCCTCAACGATCAGCCATGCCCACCGTTCATGGTGCCGTGCTGCCCTGACCGCGGCAATGATGTCGACAGACGCCATCCACCAGCATGTAGGCCGCGAAGAGCAGCACCAGCGCGAGCATCGTCGCCCCCGGCATCAGCAAGGCGACGATGCCGAAGATGATCGCGAAGACGCCGCGCAGCGCGATCGCCCACCAGTTTTGCGCCAAGAGGGCGCTCATTGCGTCGTTCCCGGCGGACCCTGTCCACCCGCCCGGCTGTCCACGGTCATGGCGAATCCCCCGTTAACCGAACCATCGAGCCAAGCTTATCACGCACGGCGCTTGGGGTCGTCGACGTCTTCGAATTCGGCGTCGACGACGCCCTCGTCACCGGGGCCGGCACCGCTTCCGGCGGCCGTGCCGGCATTCGCTTGGCCGGCTTGCTGCATCGCTTCGCCAATCCGCATCGCGGCTCGCGACAGCGCCTCGCTGCGCTGCCGGATCGCAGCGAGGTCGTCGCCCGACATCGCCGTTCGCAGCGCGCTGATCGCCTCCTCGATTGCCCGCCGATCGGCATCGCCGAGCTGGCTGCCATGCTCTCGCAGGCTCCTTTCGGTGCCGTAGATCAGCGCGTCGGCCTGATTGCGCGCCTCGATCGCCTCGCGGCGCTTTTTGTCCTCCGCGGCGTGCTGCTCGGCTTCGCGCACCATGCGCTCGATATCCGCCTCGGAGAGCCCGCCCGAGGCCTGGATGCGGATCTGCTGCTCTTTGCCCGTCGCCTTGTCCTTGGCCGAAACATTGACGATGCCGTTGGCATCGATGTCGAACGTAACCTCGATCTGCGGCGTGCCGCGCGGCGCCGGCGGGATGCCGACCAGATCGAACTGACCAAGCAGCTTGTTGTCGGCAGCAAGCTCCCGCTCGCCTTGAAAAACGCGAACCGTGACTGCCGGCTGATTATCTTCGGCGGTAGAGAAAATCTGACTGCGTTTGGTCGGGATCGTTGTGTTCCGATCGATCAGTTTGGTCATCACCCCGCCCAATGTCTCGAGGCCGAGCGACAGCGGGGTCACATCGAGGAGCAGGACGTCCTTGACCTCTCCTTGCAGCACGCCGGCCTGGATCGCCGCCCCGATCGCCACGACCTCGTCCGGATTGACCCCCGTATGAGGGTCGCGGCCGAAGAACTCGCGCACGGTTTCGACGACCTTGGGCATGCGCGTCATGCCGCCGACGAGGATCACCTCGTCGATATTTTGCGCCGTCAGCCTGGCATCCTTGAGCGCGGCCTTGCATGGCCCCACGGTTTTCTCGATCAAATCGGCAACCAGCGCCTCGAGCCTGGCGCGGGTCAACGTCATCGCCAGATGCTTGGGACCGGTCTGGTCGGCGGTGATGAACGGCAGGTTTATCTCGGTCTGCAAAGTGGAGGAAAGCTCGATCTTGGCCTTCTCCGCCGCCTCCTTTAGCCGCTGCAGGGCGAGCCGGTCGCGGCGCAAATCGATCCCTTGCTGCTTTTTGAACTCGTCGGCCAGCCAGTCGATAATGCGCTGGTCGAAATCCTCGCCGCCGAGGAAAGTGTTGCCGTTTGTCGACTTCACCTCAAAGACGCCGTCGGCGATGTCGAGGATCGAGATATCGAAGGTGCCGCCGCCCAGATCGTAGACCGCGACCTTGCCGCTGCCCTTCTTTTCGAGCCCGTACGCGAGCGCTGCGGCGGTTGGCTCGTTGATGATGCGCAATACTTCGAGCCCGGCGATGCGGCCGGCGTCCTTTGTCGCCTGACGCTGCGCGTCGTTGAAGTAAGCGGGAACGGTCACGACCGCCTGGGGGGTTTTTTCGCCGAGATGAGCCTCGGCGGTCTCTCTCATCTTGGTGAGGATGAAAGCGCTGATCTGGCTCGGGCTGTAGCGCTTGCCCCGGCATTCGACCCAGGCATCGCCGTTGTCTCCGGGGACGATCTTATAGGGTACGAGGCTTTTGTGCTTTTCGGTCATCGGATCGTCGTAGCGGCGCCCGATCAACCGCTTGATCGCGAAGACGGTGTTTTCCGGGTTGGTGACCGCCTGGCGCTTGGCCGGCTGCCCGACCAGCACCTCGCCCGAGTTGGCAAAAGCGACTTCGGAGGGGGTAGTGCGCGAGCCTTCGGCATTTTCGATCACCTTGGCGCTGCCGCCCTCCATAACGGCGACGCAGGAGTTGGTGGTCCCGAGATCGATCCCGATCACTTTGGCCATTGAGCACCTCCGGCGCAGATCGCGCCCTGAAAGCAGGGCGGCTCCAAACTCCTCGCCGGGGCTGGGGCGGCCCGTTCCACTCGCTTGTCGCGGCTATTCCGCCGAGATTTTCCTTTATCTGCCCGTGTCCTGTTTGACCTCGATCCGGTGCTGCCTCTGCTGCATTTCCTTGGATTTGGGCACCGTAACCGTCAGGACACCGTTCTTGAACGCGGCCTTCACTTCGTTCGGATCAGGGGTAAAGTGCAGCGGTAGAGAGCGTGCGAAGGCGCCGTGGCTGCGCTCTTTGACATGGTAATTTCGCTGCTTTTCTTCTCGCTCGTCCGTCTTCTCCCCGCGAATGCTCAACACATCGTCGTTGAGCAGCACCTCGACGTCCTTCTGATCGATCCGCCGTGACCCGCATCTCGTTGTCGGTTTCGCTTACATCGATTTGCGGCCCCGCCGGCATGCGTCCGAATTCCGGGCCGCCGAGGCTCGGCAAGCCGAAGCCCCTGAACGTATCGTCAAAGAGGCGGTTGATTTCGCGGCGAAACGTCGAGAACGGGTCCGTCTCCTCGCCCCAGCGCGACAGGGGCACATGGCGCGAGGACGATGTTATGGACCTGGCCATCTGATCCTCCTTCCGCAAAGCCGAACGCTGATGTGATCGGATTTTTGCGGCCAAACACCGGGCCGCGCAGACGGTTCCAACTTCGCCTCATGATGTTCTTTAAAAGCGATCTGCAGTGAGATGGCGTGCGCACGTGTCAGTCGTATCTCGCGCTCGCGCCTCCAGTATGCGATTCAATTGATAACGCAGGATCCATCGCTTGTGGCTCCTGTGCAGCCCGTAAGACGCCACGATAGAGCAGTCCAGCTTTTGATTGAGACGCCTTTTCGCCCTTGAACCGGACGCAGGTCAGACCCTGCTCCTGTAAGTCGAGGCGATCCTCCCCTTGACCGCAATGCCGCATTTGGGCCAGATCCGATTGGTCGCGGGGTCGAGTTTCCACGCACCGCCTGAAGGCCATCATCCGAGGGGTCCGATCCGATGACCACGCCAGGAACGCCGGGTGGTTCGAGCGACTTCCCGCAACAGGTAGCTGCGCCGCTGACGCGCGCCGCAATCTTTCTGGTCGTGACGATAAACCCTGGCGTCGACAACCGCAAGACCGTGCGGTCGCTGTGTGCCGACCTCGCCGCCCTGCTGCGCGCGGTCGGATTTCGCGATCTCGACGGAAGCCTCTCTTGCGTGATGGCCATCGGGTCCGACGCCTGGGACCAGCTCTTCGGGCAGCCGCGACCGGCAGAACTGCACCCGTTCCGGGAGATCCGCGCCGGGCTCGCGCCATGCCGTTGCGACACCGGGCGACCTGCTGTTCCACATTCGCGCTGAGCGAATGGATCTCTGCTTCGAATTGGCGACGCAGATCATGGCGCGGCTCGGAGACGCGGTGTGCGCCGGTCGACGAGGTGCACGGCTTTCGTTACTTCGACAGCCGCGATCTGATCGGCTTTGTCGACGGGACGGAGAACCCTAGAGGTCAGGAAGCGATCGACGCCACTCTGGTCGGCGAGGAGGACGCCGCGTTCGCCGGCGGCAGCTATGTGATCGTGCAGAAGTATCTCCACGATCTGGCCGCTGGAATGCGTCTGCCGACGGAGGCGCAGGAGCGCATCATCGGCCGCACCAAGCTGTCCGACATCGAACTGGATGACGCGGTCAAGCCGACCTCGGCGCACAGTCGCGCTGACGACGATCGTGGAGGACGGCAAGGAATCAAGATCCTCCGCGACAACATGGCGTTCGGTCAGGCTGCAGAGGGCGAGTTCGGCACCTATTTCATCGGCTACAGCCGGTCGCCCGCGACGATCGAGCAGATGCTGGCGAACATGTTCGTCGGCCGGCCGCCCGGCAACTACGACCGGTTGCTCGACTTCAGCCGCCCCGTCACCGGCAATTTGTTCTTCGTACCGTCGGCGACGTTTCTGGACAACCTGACCACCGATGAGCCGGCGGTGGCAGTCGAGCCCGCCGCACTCCGTCCCGGCGGCGCCCGATGGTTCCCTTGGCATCGGTTCCCTCAAAGGAGATCCCCGCCATGAATAACCTGCATCGCGAGCTTGCCCCGATCTCCGATCCGGCGTGGGCTCAGATCGAGGAGGAGGCCTCGCGCACGCTCAAACGCCACCTCGCCGGGCGCCGGGTGGTGGATGTGAACGGGCCAAGCAGCGCGGCGCTGGCTGCCGTCGGTACCGGCCACCAGCGGGACATTGCGGCGCCGGGGGACGGGATTATCGCCCGGCAGCGCGAAGCGAGGGCGCTGGTCGAACTGCGCGTTCCGTTCGAGCTGGAGCGACAGGCAATCGACGACGTGGAGCGCGGCGCGAACGATTCGGACTGGCAGCCGGCGAAAGACGCCGCGCGACGTATGGCGTTTGCCGAAGACGGCGCCATCTTCGAGGGTTATCCCGCGGCCGGCATCGCCGGAATCCGTCAGGGAAACAGCAATCCCAGCATCAGGCTGCCCACTGATGTCAGTCATTACCCTGACGCCATCGCCGAGGCGCTGAAGCACTTGCGCCTCGCGGGCGTCAACGGCCCCTATTCGGTGCTGCTCGGCGCCGACGCGTATACCGCCCTCGACGCGGTCAGTGACCAGGGATACCCGGTAAGGCAGCACATCGAGCACCTCGTCGACAATGAGATCATCTGGGCCCCGGCCATTGCGGGGGCCTTTGTCGTCACGACGCGGGGCGGCGATTTCGACCTGCACATCGGCCAGGATATCTCGATCGGCTATTCCAGCCACACCGATGCGGCCGTCCGGCTCTACCTGCAGGAGACGTTCACCTTTCTCCTACTCACTGCAGAGGCCGCCGTTGCATTGGGCATGCCGGAATCCCAGTGATATCGGGTCAGTTACAGAGAGCCGCCGTTCGAGCCTCCGGGGAGCAATCCGAGTAAGCGGTGGCGAAGCCTCGGGGAAGGACTTCACCGTACCTTTCGTTCATTGACGCGCGTCGCTGTTGTCGGATCATTGCGATCATCACGCCAGGTGGCATGATTGAAGTGGATGACAAAATCGCCATTGTAAGAGGCGACTGCCTCACTGAACGTCAGCCTTCCGATACGGACCCAGTCGGCGAACCGCCGCCGCTGAAAAAACGCCGGGCCATGGGTCGATCCCTCGTCCGTAACCTCGATATGGAAAGTCAAGACACGCTGTGGAGCAGGGTCGCCTCGATCATAGATTTGCGCCATGATTTCGTCGCGAAAATCCAGTGCTTCGCCGGGGATCCTCGGCTGAGCAGGATCAACCAATAGTCGCATAAACGCCGGCGTTCGGGTAGCCTCACCATCCGGTTTACCCAGTTCGGCGATCTGATAGAGCTGG
This sequence comes from uncultured Alphaproteobacteria bacterium, assembly GCA_963698995.1. GTDB lineage: Bacteria > Pseudomonadota > Alphaproteobacteria > ATCC43930 > CGMCC-115725 > AP-15. Next base: position 53,129 of record CAVOTD010000074.1, read on the forward strand.
CGTTGCGTCGGTTCCTTATCCGCCTGACGGAAAAGAGCTGCTTCGACCAGCAGGATTGGCACCCCGAAACCGCGACGCCAGCCGGTAGTGTCAGGCGCATTATGGAGCTCTGCGTCATTGATGTAATCGGTCCGGTCGCCGCCGAGGTCTTGCTGGGTAATAAAATTGGCCGTCCGAAGCAGCTCGCCATGCTGCGGATCGGTTGTTGAGAAGAGCTTGCCGACCAGCGACAACGACCTTGTGCGGCCCCGCCGCGTCTCCTTGCAGCAGGTCGAATACCGTCCGATTGCCAGCGCTCGACTTCCCTCTCGAAAATAGCCTGAATACGGGGTTTGCTGGGAAATTTCCCACAGCCCGATCAAGCAAATGCCGTTCGGATGAATAATTCGCCGAAAGCCCTTTTGATCAATGCCCCAGCGCAGATCAGCCTGTAAATCGACAGCTCTCGCGACCGCCTGGCGAAAAAAGAACGGCGGCCCGAAAGGCAACGCTCCGCGCAGCACACCAAGCAAGTTGACGGCGTAGTTCGGCAGCGGCGGCACCCCAGGGCCGCCCCATGGCTGCTGATACGGGTTGGCGAACAAGGCGTCGCGCACCTCAGAGAAGCGCGAGCCCCGGTAACCTCGGTCTTCTTCGGTGACTTGTTCTGTCCCGAAATACGTCGGGTCCATGTCACTAGCCTTTACGCGAAGCGAGCCTTGCTGCTGCGGAATCTAAAACATTCTTCGGGGGACCGTGAGCAACTTCGAGCCGTTTCAGGAGCACGATAACGTGCGCGGTGGATAACATTCGCCCGATCGCGCTTCGGGGCGTATCATCGTGGCGTTCGGGAGGAGGGCGACGCGCAATGGAAAAGAGATTTGGTGTGATATCGGCGGATGGGCATTGCCGGCTGATGCACCTGCCCTTCGACCTGTGGACCAAACGTCTACCCAAAAAACTCCAGGAGAACGGGCCAAGGGTCGTCCAGGGGAGGGACGGCACCCGGCAATGGATCGTCGAGGGGCGCCCGTGGAGCGGGGTCGGCTGGGCCGGCGTCGGCCGGGGACCGGTCAATTGCTATACGCGGGCAGGCCTGGCGGAGGAGCCGGAGCCCGGCATCTTCCGCGCCGCACATCCCCGCTATCGCTGCGAAGACATGGACCGGGACGGGGTCGATGCCGAGCTCGTCAACGGCCCTTATGAGCAAATCTCGGCGATCAAGGATCCGGAACTGCGCGCCGCTTGCGTGAGCGCCGTCAACGACTGGGCGCGGGAACTCTACGACGAGTCGAACGGCCGGTTCATCATGCTGCTCCCGCTACCGTGCCAGACACCAGAGGAGGCTGTCGCAGAGCTGATGCGGGTGGCGGAGTTCGGCCTGCCCGCCGGGGTCATCTTCGACTGGGTGAATGCTCCCGAGCCGGTCTTGCACCAGATGTGGGAACCGGTCTGGGCGGCAGCCGCGGAGACCGGTTTGCCGGTCAACTTGCACGCCAATCCCAGCGGCGGGTCGCGCCAGTTAGGGGTCGGGGTCACCGGCGCGGAACCGCGCAACCAGTTCCTGATGAGGGTCGCCAACTTCCCGATGGGGGCCATGGCGGAACTGATGAGCGCGGTCGTCTTCTCGGGGATCTGCGATCGCCATCCCGGAGTGCGCTTTGTCCTGGAGGAGGCCGGCGTCGGCTGGGTGCCTTTCTTGTTCTGGCGCTTCGATCGTGAATACGATTTCGGCGGCCCGTCGAACTCGGGTCTTTAAGCCCGACATCCCGCTTTCCGAGATGCCGACCGAATTCGTCAAGCGCCAAGTCTTTTTCACCTTCGAGGTCGAGGAAGAGGGCGGTTTTCGGCGCGTGCCGGAAATTGGTTTGCGCAATTTCCTGTGGGCCAGCGACTTCCCGGGTCTGGACAGCCCTTGGCCGGATTCAAAGGCGATGGGGCACACCCCTGCGGAGGCAGCTCTCGGGAAGGACGCTCTCAACCAATTGGTCTTTGAAAACGCTGCGAGCCTCTACAAGATTCCGGTCACCCTGCCGCAGGAGGAAGCGCGCATCTAACCCTAAGCCCGCCGCGGGCCCGGTCTGCGGGCGCAGGCGCGGTGGTGGTCGAGCAGAGACGGACAACAACCGGGCACCGCAAGCCGCCGCCGCCTGAGCTGTTCCACCCGGCGGAGATGCGCGGGGCCATTGGGTTGGGGCGGCATCACTCCTTTACGCCACTGGACGTCAGCCCGCGCACCAGACAGCGGCGCACGAAGATGCTGAAGACCACGACCGGCAGCATGACCAGGGTCCCGCCGGCGGCGATCTTGCCCCATTCCCAGCCTTCGTACTGCATGAAATTGACGATTGCGACCGGCGAGGCCCGGCGCGGCGAGCGGCAGGGCGATCAGACGGAACCCGTTCCATACGGCGCAGCCGTCGATCCAGGCGGCTTCTTCGAGGGCGCGCGGGACGCCGTCAAAGAATTTGCACATCATCCCGACGACGAGCGCGAGATTGACGGTCAGGTAGATGACCACGAGCGCGGCGAGGCTGTCGCAATGCTCGGTAATTACCCGCCGGATCGGAGAAATCGGCCGCACTGTGCGGATGGACCAGGTCGCGCGGGGGTCTGGCTGGTGACGATCAAGTAGATCGTCGGGCCGAGGGTGACCACCGCAAGGACGAAGAGGGCGGGAAAGAGGCCGAGGGCGAAAGCGCGCCCCTCTCGCGCCGCCAATTCGGGAGCGTCGCACGCGCCGGCCGGCGGCTCGCCGCGGCCCGCTCTATCGATGCAGGCTCTATTGCGACAGGTGCGTAATTAAGAGCCTGGCTCAGTCAATTCCGTCATTCCCGCGAACGCGGGAATCCAGGGTGGCAAGGTCCCATGCGGTGGCCCCTGGACCCCCGCTTGCGCGGGGGTGACGATGACACGCGCGGAGAAAGCTAATGCTTCAAGTCTCCCTCTAAGAGTTTAAGCCCCGCCCGCTTCAGCTCGGCCAGCGAGTTATGCTGCGCCCGTTGCATTGCCTCCTTGGCGGCCATCTGCCCCGACGCGATATTCTGGATCGCGATGTCGATCTGCTGGTCGACTTGCGGGTAGACATAGATCGTCCGGTATTTCATATAGCCGTGCGCGCCGAGGTCGATCGTGTCGAGATAGAGTTTGACGATGTCATGCCCGTTGACGTTCAGCTTGCACTTGAATTCCGGACTGTCGATCAGCGAGCGCCGGGTGATCGAGCTGTCGCCGCGCTCGACGACCATTCGTCGGATGGTCGGCTTCGACATTGCCCAGGTGATGAATTGCCAGACGGCGTCCTTGTTCTTAGCGCCGGCGGGGATCCCCCAGCCATGCGTCGCGACGCCGGGAAACCGCCCCTTCGGCCCGGTCGGACACATCGGGAAATTACAGGTGTTGGCAACCTTGCTGTCCTTGGCACCCATCTGCACGGGGAAGATCTGGCCATTGGGCGAGTAGTTGGCACGGCCGGCTGATTGTAGATCGGGAAGGGATGGCGTCTCGTAATTGACCTTTGCACCGGTCGCCGCTTCGAATTGCGGGACATATTCGGTCAGGAGCTTGGCATAGGGCGAGCCTCCCGCTCTTAGGGCGATCCTGGCAGAGCGAGAAATGCTTTACAAGCCGAGGCGCTGGCCCGGCGAGCTCGCAGAGCGCTGCAATCGGCCAACGCAAACCAAGGGAAACAGGTTGGGAATTGCCGCGTTCCTATGTCACGAGGGGCCGCCCGCAGCCAAGATGAGGCGGCCGCCGCGGGACCGCCCGGGATGGGGACGGAACATGGACCGATTGATCACTCGAATGGTGGTTCAGACGACGCTCTGGCTCGCGGCGATGGGGGCCGTCCTGTTTCTGGCGGCCGGGGATTGGCGCTGGCCGCAAGCCTGGGTTTTCCTTGGTGAGCTTGGGGTCTCTAGTTTCGCCGTCAGCTGGTGGCTGTTGCGCCACGACCCGGCGCTTTTGGCGTCGCGCCTGTCCGCGCCGGTGCGGCGCGACCAGATGCCCTGGGACCGCGTCTTTATGGTCGCCGTCATCATCGTCTTCACCGGCTGGATGGTGCTGATCGCGCTAGACGCGCGCCGCTTCGGGTGGTCGCACGTGGCGCTCTGGGCGCAGCTGCTGGGCTTCGTGCTGATCGCGCTGGGCATGGCCGCGGTCTGGCAGACCTTCCGCTTCAACACTTTCGCAGCCCCCCAAATCCGCGTGCAGGCCGGGCGCGGGCACCGGGTGGTGACCGACGGGCCGTATCGCATTGTGCGCCACCCGATGTATGCCGGCAGCGTGCTCTGGCTGCTTGGCATGCCGCTGCTGCTCGGCTCCTGGTGGGGTGTCGCTGCGGTTCCTCTGCTGGTCGCCGGACTGGCGCCGCGGGCCGTCGGCGAGGAGCGGATGCTGAGCCGCGAGCTCCCGGGCTACGACGAATACGCAAGCAAGGTCAGGTTCCGCCTGATCCCGGGCATCTGGTAAGAGGAGGAGGTCTCTCGCGATCGCGTCTAGGTTTGCCCGCCGCCGATCTCCTTCGGGCCGCCGGGGACCCTATTGCAGTCAGGTCACCCGAATTGAGATGGACCAGAGATTGGTCGATGTGCGCGGGTTTGCGGGGCAGGAACGGATCGGCGATGCGGGCTGCCGTGAACAACGCCAAAGAGCAATCAGTAGCTCGGGTTTCGGCACGCCAAACCACCGCAGCCTACCGGCGATCGGGCGACCGGGTTTTCACGCGCCTTGATCCGGCCTCATAAGGCCCACTGCGAGAGAGTGCCAAATTAATTGCCGGTTGACGCCAATGCCGGCCAGCGGTAATCGGGAAGCTGCAGTGTGTCGATTATACCCCTGCCGAATACGAGCCTTGCCAGCCCTGGGATTGCGAACGCCTTTATCACTTGATTGCGCAGGAACAGGCCCCATCGGGTCTTTGGCGCGAAAGCGGCGGCAGAGTGCTCTGCCGCCCGCTGTTTCGAGCCGACATAAGCTTGCAGAAGCTCTTCGTATTTGCCAAAGGCCTCTTCGTGCCGTCCGCTTGCTTTGGCGAGTTCACCCGCCAACACGTAGGCCGCCGTCATAGCAAGGGCTGCGCCTTGCCCAGCCATCAAGGACACACAGAATGCAGCATCCCCCGCGAGTGCCACGCGGCCTCGCGACCAGCTCTCCATCCTGATCTGGCTGACATCGTCGAAATAGAGGTCCTGTGTGCGATCCAGCTCGCCTAGGATGCGTGGACATTCCCACTTTGCCCCGCCAAAATTCTGGCTCAGCAGCGCCTTCTGCGCCGCCAGGTCGGGCATCTCCGGTAAACGACCAACATCGGCGGCGAAAACGAACAAAAACAGCGTCCGATCGTCATGCAATGCAAAGCGCCCTAACATGCGGCCTGGCTCATTATACATCACATACACATCGTCATCGCGCGGGCGATACCCGCGGACCTCGAAGGCCGCAACCAAATAGCCGAGCTGCTTCTCAAACCGATCCTGTGGCCCGAATGCGAGCCGGCGAACGTTCGAATGCAGACCGTCGGCGCCGATCACCAGATCGAACCGACGCTCGGCGGCATGCCTAAATTGAACCTGCACACGGTCCGCGTGTTCCTGAAGGCCGACAATCTCGTCACCGAGAATGATTTCCGTCGTGCCTTTGATCTTTTCGAATAGCAACCGTGAGAGGTCGCTGCGCCCAAGCGTCACAAAACGTCCGTCGGTAAACTCACGGAAGATCTTCGTTCCAAAGCCGGTCACACGGTGGCCGAGACTGTCGACAACACGCATCTCACGCGTGTGATAGCCAATGCGATCGATCTCGCCTGCCAGACCCATGCGCTCCGCAATGTCGTATCCGAGGCCCCAGAAATCGACAACATAGCCGCCGCTGCGCAGCGCCGGCGCATGCTCGATCAGCGTTGGCTCGAACCCTGCAGCTTTCAGCCAGAATGCGAGTGTTGGTCCGCAGATCCCCGCACCCGAAATCAGTACTGTTTTACGGCTCATCTCCAAAGGGCTAGCACATGGGTCGAGATAATGCCCTCGTTGATGCCGACAATGCCGTATTCGAGGGCCTCGGCGACGCGCCAGATCCGGCCGATTTCGACGGTCTCCTCAGTGCCGCTTCCCGGAATACTGAGGAAAAGCGAGCACGAGGCCTATCGGCATGGTTGTGACGAGGGCGACCGATCGGGACACCTCCGATCAGCCTCGGCCATGATGCGGGTTGATTTCGGTTTTATCGATGATATTGGCCGGGTACCAGCCCGGATACCGGACCTCCGGGATTGATGGTCCCGGTGCCTTGCAGGTTCCCGTTCCCGTCACTAGAAACTTTGCCGACATAAACCGCCGGAAACGAGATTTGCGTGCCGGGGACAACGGAACTTCCCTGAGCGAGCAAGCCGTAGTTCCCTTTGATGTCGGAGTTGCTAAATGCCGGCGATCGATCGTCGGCAAACGCGTTCGAAGCCGTCACAAGAGCCAGCGGCAGCGGCGTCGGCAATGAGGGGCATCGGTCATTTTCTCTCGTCCACCGCCACGCGAAGACCCGACAGAAACAGTTCGCGGTCCGCGGCGCGGCGCAGCTGTGCGGCACTCGGCACCAGGTGAGGAGTAATGCCGCGCAGCCGCGCGATGATCGCGCGCGCTTCTTCAAGCTGCCCCATATGGACGTAGCACGCGGCGAGAATGCGGTATGAGTGCGGATAACCCGGATTTTCTTGAATGGACAGGAGCAGCTTTGGCGCCGCTTCCTCAAACTCGCGTTTGAAGAAATAAGCTTCGCCGATCAAGCTCAGCGGCGTACCCGCTCGCTCGCGCGGGCTCAGCCGCAGCGCCGTCTCGGCATGTTCGATTGCGAGATCATGCTGACCGGCCCAGAGCCTCAGAACGCCGCTCAAAAACCAGCCGCGGGAGAAGCTTGGGGTGATCGTGAGAGCACGGTCGACCAGCGCCATCATGGCACCGATCTCCTCGCCGAAATTGGCTAGGACAAAGGCGGCGTTGGCTAGGATGCCCGGGTCATCCGCCGCCACTTGGAGCGCCTGCCGGGCAAGCTCTACACTGTTGCGGCCGGCGGTCTCCGGCTCTTTCGCCCAGCCCTCTCTGACGAGCCGCATCTGGCACATCGCGGCCAAGGATAGTGCCGGACCGCAGTCTTGATCGCTATCTATCGCCCTCTGCAGAAATTCCAGAGCCCTATAAAGGCGCTCCTTTGTTATCGGATAGTAGGTGGCAAGTGCACGCAGATAGAGATCGTAGGCAGTGACGTTATTCGTCGGACGGGCGGCCGAACGGCGGACTTCAGCGGCTTGTAATGCAGGCTCGATGACCCCGGCGACGTTTATCGCCACCTTGTCCTGGAGCTCGAAAACGTCCTCCAGAGAACCGTCAAAACGATCAGCCCAAAGATGAGCGCCTGTCTCGGCCTCGATCAACTGAGCGGTGATACGTACCCGGTTCCCGCCCTTGCGCACCGAGCCTTCGAGGACGTAGCGGACGCCAAGCTCGCGCCCCACCTGCTTCACGTCGACGGATCGTCTTTTGTAAGTGAAGCTGGAATTGCGGGCGATCACGAACAGCCAGCGGATGCGGCTGAGCGCGGTGATGATCTCCTCGACCATGCCGTCGGCGAAATATTCCTGCTCCGGATCGCCGCTCATATTCTGGAACGGCAAAACCGCGATCGAAGGCTTGTCGGGCAGCGCCAGCGGAGCTCTGGCTGCGGAATCCGGGGTCAGAGTCATTGTTTCTCCGGTCATCTTCACATCGAACACGCGGACCGGCCGGGTGATATTCTTGACCTGCTGCTCGCCCCTGTCGTCAAAGGCAAATCCGAGCTTGTCGCGCACCTGGTCGCGGACCACGCGGCTGACGCAGATTCCGCCCGGAGTTGCCAGGGCTTCGAGTCGGGCGGCGACGTTGACGCCATCGCCGTAGACGTCTCGTCCGTCCTTGATGATGTCGCCGAGATTGATGCCGATGCGGAACTCGATCCGTCGCTCCGCCGGGACATCGGTGTTGCGCAGGGCCATCTCGCGTTGGACATCGACAGCGCAGCGTACCGCGTCGACAACGCTCGCGAACTCGATCAACAGGCCGTCGCCGAGAGTTCTGACGATGCGCCCGCGGTGCTCCTTGATCTTCGGATCGACAAGTGCGCGGCGCAGCACTTTTAGCCTTTCGAGCGTGCCTTCCTCGTCCTCACCCACGAGCCGCGAGTAGCTCACGACATCGGCCGCTAGAATGGCCGCCAACCGCCGTTCGACCCTCCGTTCACTCATGATCTGGCCTAGCCAAAAAGAAGGAACCTCTCATGTTTAACATGTCGCAAAAAACGATGCCGCCTTTTCGGTTGTAACCACGGCGAACATAGCCCTCGATATGGGCGCCGTTCTCGAGCGCGGTGGCAAGGTGGCGCACATCGAGTGCGCCCGGAAGCCGCGATCGAGCCCGAGCTCGCCGACGCATTTGCGCCCGATAAGATCGAAGATCGACATCGCCGACCGGATTGCGTAGAGCGCGAACCATGACGGACCAAGCGCTTCCAGAGGCATCGGCGGAACGTCGACGATGTCGCGTGCTCGGTTCTCGCACATGAAGCGCTCCCGGGGGATCACCGCCTTGCGGTCGGGCTTGAGGGAACTCGGCCGGCGTCGTGATTGCCAGTGCGCGTCTGAAATGCTGCACATTTACTGTTGGGCGCGCCGGGTGCGCACGCTCTCCTGCCGATTATGACGGAGGGATTAGCCGGCGGTGATTGACGGATGCACCTTCAATACGTGCATCCCTTCGGTAAAGGATCACAATCGCGTCCTGCCGGCCGCGGCGGCAGCCATCTCGCTATCGCGAGGCAAATACATTTCGAGACTAGACACGGTGCGCGACACCGAGTGACCTGTGATTGCGGCGATCTCCGGCACCGAGCAACCGGCTCGGCCAAGATGGACAACGGCAGTGCGGCGCAAGTCCATCACACGACGATCTGTCTGCTGAATTTGACGGCGCGGATCGGCGGGCTCCTCGAGCGGGTTGACGCGGCGGGGCTGAGCTCAGCCGGCCGGCGCTCGAGATCATCGAACCGTTGCTCCCGAGATCGGTCCGGAGGCCCGAAAGCTGGCTGCGCGGGATGGCGCAATGAGAGCCTTCGGACAGTGTCAGGAGCTACGATAGCTGCCCCGTGAACGACACTCTTTGCGGACTCTCAGCGCGCAGTAATGTCTCACGAGCGCGCTAACGTTGGCGCAGGCGTCAGTAGCGGACCAGCAGATATCCAGGACCACGCGAACGCAAACGCGAGACCCCAGATGCCATTGACGATCAGCGCATTGACGAGGCCGACCGATGCGGCGGCATTGCTCGGCGAGAGACCCTTGAGCGGAAAGATGACGAACCATGTCGTCAATGTCGGGGGCAGTGCGCCAAGACCGACCGCGGCGAGCCAATAGACCCACCCGGGCTGCAGGCAATCCAATATCCAAGCGATCGGGATCGTCCAGATGCCTCCCCAAAAGGTCAACGACAGGAACACCGGAATGCCCCACGGCTGCGTTGCTCGAAGACTGTAGGGCCTAATCGGCGTGAAACCGAGCGCATGCAGAAGCGCAACCGCGGGCTGGTGAACGATGAGTACCGCTAGCCCACCGACAAAAAATGCAGCAGCCGCGCGGGCAAACGGGTTCCTTTTGACGGTCGAACGCATTCGCCCTCCTCATGACTGGAGCGGGCAGCGCGGAGGGTAATAACCGCATCTCCTCGCGAACGATGCACCGCCTCATGCAAGCGCCTTGACGTCGTCGATCGTCTTCTGCGGTTCGGGACGGTGCTCGTAGTCGGGATCGACATCGGCGGCGCGGACGATGCCCCTGGGGTCGATCACAAACCGTCCCGGCATCGGCAAGGTCCAGCTGCCCTCACCGTTACGAACCTCGAGGTCATTGCCAAAGCTGAGATAGACCGCCTTCAGATCATCGGGCAGGGTGAACCGGAGACCGAGCTTCGCGGCGTAGGCATTGCCGGGATCGGACAGCAGGTCGAAGCTGATCCTCTGTTTTTCAATAAGAGACCGGCTGGCTTCCGCCAACTGCGGCGTGATTGCGACGATCGTCGCGCCATGTTCCTTGAGGGTATCCACCACTTGCTGCAAAGCATACAGCTCTGCGACGCAATAGGGTCACCAGCTGCCGCGGAACACCGTCAATACCAACGGCCCGTTGGCCAGAAGCTCGGACGAGCGTACCTCCTGCCCGAACGCGTTCTTCAGCGCAAAAGGCGGCAGCGGATCGCCCGCCTTGATCACGCCGTCCATGATGCCCGACGCGCGCAGATCATCCGTCGCGCGGTGCATGATCGCGCGTTTGTCCGGCGGGATACGTTTGTCGGCGCCTTGTCGTATGGTATCGAGTCGTTCGGCAAGCATCTTCAGATCCTCCTCGTTGAGGGCACTCTCCTTGACCGGGCCAGCTGATCCTGCCTGGTGAAAATCGTTTCTTCGTCGAGCCGCAAACCCGCACATCTCAAAGTACGGTTGCGCAGGCACTCGCCGTTCTAGGGTAAGGTTAGTCCCTCGACGTCGCCTAGGGAATTCGAACGATAGAGATATCACTCATTCGATTTCGGAATGGATGACGGCTGGGCGACGCGCCGAGTTCTTCATCAAGCTTGCGCACGGCAAGCGTCGACGCCGGTTGAGAGAGGTTGCGCCTCTCGGTTGCGCGCTGAAGTTCGAGGTCTCGCCGATTGCTAGGAGGTAGCAGACCTGGTCTATCTCATGCCGAGCAGTCCCTTCACGGCCGGCGCAAAGCGCATAACGGGAGTGCACCCGCATAATACCCGCTCGGCATTTCCGGACGTCTCTCGGCTGATTACCTGTCATCTATCCGACAAATAAATCGGATGCCGATGTGAAAGGGAGGGTCCCGTGGCCCCACTAGTTCTTAATGGCAGCCGGCCTGCCGAGCTCGGCATCACTTCGACCCGGTTGGAGCCTCGGCTTCGAAGCAAGTCCTTAGCGCCTGCACCGATTGCGCGGCAAGCAATGCAACGAGGAATGACCTTTGAGGCCGATTTGGTGGCCCAGCTTCCTGTTCTTCGTCGTTACGCCTACAAGCTCACTCACGATCGGGAGCAGGCTCTCGACCTGGTGCAGGACACCTGCGAGAGAGCGCTGCGCTTTCGTCACCTCTTCCGAGAAGGTACCGACCTGCGCGCTTGGCTTATGACCATCATGCGCCACTACTTCCTCGACTTTGCCAAAAGGACGAGGGACGCGCTGGCAAGCGGCAAAGGCGTGCCGCTGGAGGAACAGCCGGAATGGGCTTATAGCGACGCTCGGGCCGAACAGATCTGCTTTGTAAAGGAAGCATTGGGGCTCGCGGGATCGGGACTATCGGAGGAACAAGCCAGCGTTTTCTGGCCGACCCTGGCGGGCGCGACTCTGAAGGAATGTACGGGTCTTTGTGGGATCCCCAAGGGGACGGCGTCCACCCGCCTGTACCGCGCCCGCTCCTTCATGCGCCGCGCCTGCGCGGCTTAGCGGAGGATGGGATTTTGCCAGGCGGCCGGCGCGCAGCGGGGCAGCGAGCTCGAAGACGACCAGTTTCAAAGCGGTCAATGTCTCAAGCGAGTATCTCATCGGCCTCCGGCCACCTGTACCCCCGGATCGCACGGGCGAAGGCGGCGACCGCCGGCGAGAAGCGCCGGCCAGCGATCGACACCAGCGAGACCTCGCGGACGACTTCCGGGTCGGCAACCAGCCGCGTGAGGACGCCGGGGATGGTCGGCGAAAATTCCGGGATGAAGCAGATCCCGAACCCGGCGGCGACCATCATCTGGATCCAGTCCTCACGCTCGCTGCGGAAGCCGACCTGGACCGCAAATCCGTGCTCGCGGCAGCGCTCGTTCAGGTGGTCCTGATACTCGCAATTGATCCGCGCGAGATAGGTCTCCCCGGCGACATCGGGGATGCGCACCCGGTTCTTCTCCCGGAAGCGATGGCCCATTGGGAAGGCGACGCAGAACCGCTCGCGGTACAGGGGGCGGACCTCGAGCCGATCGCTGAAGCTTTCCGGTTGCGCCATCACCGCGAGATCGAGCTTGCCGTCGAGGAGGAGTTCCGCGAGATGCCCGGGCACACCTTCGATGAGGGTCACCTCGCAACCCGGATGCGTGATGTGGAACTCGGCGAGAAAGCTCATGAAGCGCATCGGTCCGACCGTGCACATCACGCCGAGATTGATCGGCGCGCTGTCCAAGCGGAGAAAGTGCATCGCCGTCGATTTGGCCGCCTCGGCCTCGGCCATCATTTGCTCGAGATGCGGCCGGACCAGCCGTCCGAAATCGGTGAGATGCGTCAGGTTGTGCTCGCGGCGCAGCAGCAGCCCGCCGAGCTCCTCCTCGAGCTTATGCACAGCACGCGTCAATGCCGGCTGCGAGACGTTGCAGCTCTCTGCCGCACGCGTAAAGTTCAAAGTCTCGCAGAGCGCGAGGAAATAGCGGACCTGGTGCATCTCCATACCGAATGGACCTCCATGGTCGACGGAAAGCGCGACAACCCGCGCACGTCCGCATAATACCTAGTCGGCATTTCCACCCTTCAATCCTGCTTCGTACATTTCTTCGTGAACGACAGGTGCAACTTCCGAGCGCACCGGCGCGATCCCCAGCGAACCGGCTCCCTGAGACCGTCAGTCCCTGTGGGTGCGGAACGGAACGACGGTGTGGTCCTGGAGTGGACGGGCTCAAAGCAGAGACCCATGTGTATCTGGGCGCGGACGACCCGCACGCCCTCTTGGCCGGCGGCTGGCATTTCGCAATAAGCCTCGAGGTCGCGGGCGATATGAGTGACGCGGAGCAGAAACCGCGCGCGCGTTGCAGCGCGATGGAGGATCCCCGATGCGACCCGACGATCTTCCTGTAGCCGGTTGGTTTGGCGTCGACTCTGTTCCAGATAACGCCAGGTCCCTGCTGTGCGCGGGCCGAGCAAAAGACTTGCGAAACAAGGCGGACCGCCCGTTCGGGCGCTTTCACGACGCGTTCTGGGACGAGGCCAGCGGCTTCTACGCTTACGCGCTTGACGGCGAGAAGAATCAGGTGCTGACCGTGGCTTCGAACCCCGGCCACTGCCTATGGTCTGGCATTGTACCACCCGAGCGGGCCGCGCGCGTGGTGGCACGGCTGATGGCGCCGGACATGTGGTCCGGCTGGGGCATCCGCACCCTTTCCGCCGACCATGTCGCGTTCAACCCGTATGCCCACCAACTCAGGACCAATTTTCCGGTGCAGTATCTCGGGGCCAATGTACCGCAGGCATGGGCAGCGGGCTCCGCGTTCATGCTGCTGCAAGCCGTGCTCGGCCTCGCACTGGATGGGGCTCGCAACAAAGTGTTTATTGACCCGGTCCTGCCCGCCTGGCTACCTGACATAACGATAAAGGATTTGACGCTCGGCGCGCAGAGGTTCTCAATGCGCTTCTGGCGCGATGGTGAGGAGACGCGGCACCAGGTGCTGTCGGGCGAACCCGGGATGGTGGTGCGCCGTGCGTTTGGAGCGGCTTGCGATCCAAGTGATGGATGAGCCGTATAGCAGTTCCGGATCATTGTGTAGAGCTGACTACGACGCATGCTCAAGCGGCCGGCTCGAAATCACCGGAATCGCTTAGCGCGCCTCCGGTTCCCTTGGATGACCCGACAAGCGACACCGCTCTGCGAGCTCGCCGCGAGCCTGGAGGAAAGGTCTCGCGGAAGCGCTCCGCCCGCCATAGAGAAGTCAACACCATGACGCTTAGTGAACTGGGCTCCATCATCAACGTATTGCCGACATCTACGGCTTGCCGGTCAACATCGTCCAAGACCCTCTCAATAAAACATTTACCGCTTGGCTCGGGCAACCAGGAACCTCTGGGGCGGCGATCGGTCCGGTAGTCGAAACGATCGTGCTGCAGAAACCTCCCGAGGGCCCGCCCAAGGATCACGGCCTGAAGAGAGCAATGCTGGCCCGCGTTCTGTCGGCACCAAAGGGATGAAGGCGAAACGCATCTCAAACTTCTATCAACGAGTCGACTGAGGAGATCCAAGCGATGACCACGACGCTTCAGCGAGGCGACCAAAGGCGGCCGCAAACTCGGTCCCTAATGGCAGCGACAGGGCTCGCACTGTGCGCAACAACAGTGTCGTTGGCCGGCTGTGCACAAGATCCCATGGCCGGGAGCATCGCTTCTGTGGCCGCATCTGATTTTACTGGGGGTCGCATCTCGTCTAATGCCTCGTCCGCGTCGACCGCGGATGTCCGGTACCCGGGCCCGCGGATTTCCGGCGGAACCGGTCGTTGATTTCCACTGAGCGAGAGGCATGGCTTCAATCGAGCTGAGTGCCATTACGGAGCAGCTTGCGACCGCGCCTGCGGGGCACCGGCCTGCAGATCTCCGGGAGACGCGCCAGCTGCAAACCACCGGCCCAATCGATGGCAAGAACTACTTTGTCACGTTCTCTCCGTTGAATTTCAGCGACTGGGCGGTGACGACGGTGATCCCGGCGAGCGGCTTCCTCGCCTCCATCGAGCGCAGCGCAATGACATTGCTGATCGCGCTTACCGCCTTGACGGCGGTCGTCTTAGCGATCGCAATCTTGTTGGCGAACCGCCTTGTGGCCGCGCCGCTGCTGCGCATCACGGGCCAGCTGAAACATATCGAAGCTTTCCACCTCGATCGGGTCATCCGGCTGGCATCGCCACTGCCCGAACTTGACGATCTCTCGCGCGTCCTCTTGCAGATGAGCCAAAGACTGGCGTCGTTCCAGAAATACATATCGACCGGGCTCGTCCGCACGCTAGTCGATCCATCATCCGATGAGTGGATACCGATTTCAGTTCTGAAATCCAAAACATGATCCGCCGATGCAATGCCAGAAACGCCATTGAGTGATATGCTACAAAGCGAGTTCCGGCTGCCCTGCGACACTGAGCCTGAATGGTCGTGATCGTCGGCGGCGGTCCAACCGGCGTCGAGCTGGCCGGAGCCATCGCCGAGCTCGCCCGCCATGGGCTGGCGCGCGAGTTCCGTGCGGTCGATCCCGCGATGGCGCGGGTGCTCCTGATGCAGGCGGGGCCTCGGATCCTGCCGACTTTTCCGGAGAAACTGTCAGGGCGGTCGACCGCAGCCTTGGCCGATCTTGGCGTCGAGGTACTGACCGATAGTGCCGTCGAACGGATCGACGCCGAAGGCTTGTCGTCTCCGGCCGTCGAGTGGCGGCGCGCAATGTGTTTTGGGCGGCAGGCGTGATGGCCTCTCCCGCCGCAAAATGGTTGAAGACCGAAGCCGATCGGGCCGGCCGGGTGAAGGTCGCGGAAGACTTGTCGGTCCCCGGTCAGCCCGGGATCTTCGCGATCGGCGATACGGCACTGTCCAACGGCTGGGACGGCAAGCCGGTGCCCGGGCTCGCGCCGGCGGCCAAGCAGCAGGGTCGCTATGTCGCCTCGGTCATCAAGGCCCGCATTGCGCGCCGGCTGCCGCCTGCTCCCTTCCGTTACCGCCACGCGGGCAGCCTTGCGACGATTGGGCGGAAGGCGGCGGTCGCCGATTTTGGTCAGCTGCAGCTCTCCGGCGCTGTGGCCTGGTGGGTCTGGGGCGTGGTCCATGTCCTGTTCTTGTCAGGAATGCGCAATCGAGTGGTCGTCGCCCTCGAATGGTTCTGGGCGTACCTCACCTACCATCCCAGCACTCGCCTGATCACTGGGGAGTTTCCGCTCACAATGCGCTCGACCGCCGCATCATCGATCGGAGATTTCCCCGCGCAAAGAGTGATTGGTGGCTAGAGACTATCGGTCACAGAAGCTTTGGCAAAATCGGTCAACGCCGAAACGACATAGTCTGGACGTGACCGAGCTCTTCCGCGCGGCCGCGCAGCACGCCGAACATCGAAGCCGGTCTCCGTTGCCACTGCGGCGGACTCAGGCGATGTGATGCCGAAGACCTTATCGTAGAACATGCCGTAAGCGTCAAAAACCAGCGCCCGAATCCGGCTGGTGCAGTCAGATTCCAGTGCCCATTCGCATCGAAGGCGTCGCCGCCGGTGTGCTGATCAGCTTTGCTATGACTTACGCTGTCGCTTGGCAGCGCGCTCGCTCCAGTGCGCGATCACCAACCTCCTGCGCGGCATTGGTTCATTGTTCGTCATTGCGAGCCTAGAAACGGATCTAGCCTGACCCAAGAAGCGCGGCGGCGCCGAGAATTCGTCCATCGGGCGCCTGAACCAGTACTGCGATACCCTCGCCGTCGCTAGGCGGCTCGATGGCGAAGCTGAGCGGCGACCCGTTCCAGCTGCCGAGCGAAGCCAGCATCTCCACCCCGTTGGCGTCCTCTAAGGTGCGGCGGGCGTTCTCGCCGCCGGCCACCCTTGTCGTGCGTTTCTGGACAAACCGCACCAAAAGCACATTGCCCCGCCCGTCGCCGGCGCCAATCGCAACAGAGCGACGACCGGTAGCGAATGTCACCGGCGCAATGGTCACCGGCCGCGCGTCACGTACGGCGGCGAGCACCTGCTTCCGGTCCGATCCGACCATCTCGTGGGCGCCATCCACGACGATTTGCGGCGTATACACCTGACCAAGATTGAAGAGCCGAGCGTAGGCTCGCTGCCGGTCGGTGGAGCTCCGGCTCGAGAACGGGTCCTTCCAGCCGGGTCCGTCCCAGTAGCTGATGTGGAAGCCAAGGGCGACCACATCGCGGCGTCCCGCCAGTTCGCCGAGGAGGGCGTCGGCGGGCGGACAAGAGGAGCAGCTTTGTGACGTGAAGAGCTCGACAACGACCGGCCGCGTGTCGGCTTTTGCCGGTGATGAGAGGAGCACCAGGCTGCCAAGCAGCGCGCAAGTCAGCGGGACGTTGTGAGACCTTGTCACGAAACCCTCCATTAGCCCCAGAGCAATCAGTCGAGACGGCGACGATAAGCAGCGAGCGCGAACGCGCCGGCGGCAACGGCAAACAGCGCCACCGGCCACATTTCGTATCCGATCAGCGCGCCACCGTCGCCCTTCAGGAGCGCCCCGCGGGTGGCGCGGACGAAATGGGTCAGCGGCAGCACTTCGCCGATCGCGCGCGCCCAACCCGGCATCCCTTGAAAAGGGAACATAAAGCCCGACAGCAGCATTGACGGGAGATAGAAGAATACGGCGCTCTGCATCGCCTGCATCTGGCTTTCCGCCAGCGCCGAGAAGGCAAAGCCCAGGAGCAAGTTGGCGGCCGCGTATAGCGGCAAGGCGCCGAGCAATACCCAGATGCCGCCGCTCGCCGGCAAGCCGAAGAGCAGGTGAGCGAGCCCGACGACCACCGCCCCCTGTGTCGCCCCGATGACGACATACGGTGACAGCTTGCCGATCAGCGCATCCAATGCGTCCACTGGCGTTGCCAGAAGCGATTCCCAGCTGCCCCGTTCGCGCTCGCGGACCAGGGTCAGCGCTCCCAGCATCAACATGCTGATCATGACGATGACGCCGACCAGCCCGGGAACAATTGTCCACGCGGTGCGCCGCTGCGGATTGTAGAGCCAGTCGATGTTGACGAAGGCACCCTCATCCAGAGAAAACGTCGTGGCCCGCTTTCGCCAATAAGTCATCTCCAGCGCCGCCAGCGCCGGGCGCACGGCACCTGGGTCGGTCGCATCAACGATCACCCTTGCTGGCGCCGGTATGCCGGTGGCCTCCTGCTCGTCTGGAGACGGCGGCAGCTCGATCCCGACCAGTGCGTGACCGGCGACAACCATCCGCTCAGCCGTGCCTTTAGACAGCGCCTTGCCCACAATTGTAAAGTACCCGGTCTCGCCGACAATGCGAGCGGTGCGCTCTACAGAAGAAGCGTCGCTCCCGGCAATGGCAATCGGGACGTTCTTCGGATCGAGATTGACGGCGTAGCCGAAGAGCGCGATCTGGACCGCCGGCACGAGGGCAATCAGCGATATAGCCACGCGGTCCCGCAACAGCCGCAGAGTTTCAATTCGGGCGACGGCCATCATGCGTCTGAGGCGCCGCTCCACTGCCCGCCATGGGATGCGAAGCCTCATGTCGGACGGCAGCCGATCGGGAGCGACCACGCGAGGATGGCGTCCTCGAGGCGCCCTGCCACCCGGGCGAGGCTCGCCGCGTGCATCGCCGCGAACCGGCGCAGGTGAAGCTCCGCGAGCGGATCGGCGACGACGCGCAAATTCTCACCCTGCGGATAGCTAGCAACGACGCCGGCGACCGTGGTGACCTCAGTGGCGAGCCGCCGCACATCGGTACCGGACAATATGAACGCGACGGCTGGCGAACCCGCCGCAATCGCGCCCGGCGCGCCTGCCGCCACGACCTGCCCATCCGCAAAAAAGGCGGCTTGAGAGCACCGCTCTGCCTCGGCGAGGTCATGGGTGCACACGATTATGCCCACGCCGGTCTCTGCCAGTGCCTCCACGCGTCGCCATACCTCCTGGCGGGCTGCCGCATCGAGACCCGCTGTTGGTTCATCGAGGAGCACGAGACGCGGCGAATGCAGCAGCGATGCAGCGAGCTGAAGGCGGCGTGCCCAGCCTCCGGAGAGCGATCCCGCCGGGCTGTCGGCCCAAGGCACGAGACCGAACTCGCAAATCGCGGCCTCGACCGCCGCGCGCGGAGTCCTAAGGCCGTATACCTCAGCGCGGAATTGGAGGTTTTCGAATACCGAGAGCTCGGTGTAGAGCGATAGCCGCTGTGACATATAACCAACCCGCTCGCGTATCTTTGCCGCGTCGCGCTGAAGGTCGAAGCCGAGCACCTGCCCCCGCCCACCGTCGGGTTTCAGGATCCCGGCGAGCATCCGAAGGGTTGTGGTCTTACCGCCGCCGTTTGCGCCGACAAAACCACAGATCTCCCCCAGCCCGCAGGGAAAGGGTCACGCCTGCGACCGCAGTTGTGCGGCCATATCGTTTCGAGATGTTCTCGATGGCCACCAACGGGCGTTCGGCAGCCACACGGTGCGGCGCTGAGCACCGAGCACATGCGGGTATGATCACGCATGGTGATACCGAAACCCGCCGAACATGAAGTCGGTCGCCTCGGCCCCGAGGGCGAGCACAGTGTCGCCGGGTTTGAGAGTTCGGCCTCATTTGCGCCAGAGCGAGCCATATTGCCGCCGATCCGGTATTTCCCAGCCGATCGGCGGTGACAACGATCCGCTCGCGCGCAAGGCCGAGCGGCCCGGCCAGGATCGTGTCCATTCGACCATTGACCTGGTGAGGCAGAACATGGTCGGCTGGCCAGCTCCCTGTGCGCTTCGCCGCCGCCGCGCAGTGCAGAAGCAGTTCAAGGCCCGAGCGGTGGATCGCGGCAAAATCGTGTTGAAACTCGGGAAATCCGGCACTGCAGCTTGGAGCATCCGATCCGCCGTCTGCCACTGCTAGGCCGGGCGCGCGCCCACGACCCATTTGGCCGTAATAGACATGCGAAAGTCGTGGGCCTGCGCGATCGTCGTGGCGGGCTAGGATTATCGCAGCGGCGCCGTCGCCCATCTGCACCAGATTGACAAGCTGCCCAGCGTCCTCGGCCGCCCGAACCGGGTCGAAGAAGACCGAGCCCGTTTCCGACCCGACGATCGCGATCGGCCCCGCGCCTGCGCGCAACAAACCCTGGGCAAATACCAGCGCATTGGCAAAGCCGGTGCATGCTTGACGAAACTCGACAAAGGGGCCGCCATAGTCGAGCACCTCGGCGACTGAACCGACGTTTGGCGGCATCAGCCGGGCGGGCGTCGCGGTATGGCCGAAGATCAGATACGAGAGCTCATGCGCCATGAGACCGGCTTCGCCGAGTGCGCCTCGCAGGGAGATAGCAGCGAGTTCGGGATTGCGGTGCCCTTTTCGGGGGGCTTCCAAGCGGAATGCCATCTCGCGGCATAGGTGGCGGGTGCGGATCCCGAGCTTATGCGCGATGGCCATGCCGCGGCGGCCCAGCGACAGCCCGAAGCGCCTCTCTACTGCCGTCAGTAATTGCTCAGACGAGATCGGCTCGCCGGGAAGTGCCATACCGGTGCCGCGCACCACCATTGGTGTCGGGTCGGACCAGAAGGGCAGTGAGAAAGGAGCAGTCACTGGAAGAGGCCGTTCGGCACGCTGCCGATACGCGCAAACAACCGCTCGGCATTGACGCCCAAGATGTAAAGGCAGCGCCACGCCGGGCGAGGACGCCGACGAGGCCGAGGCGGGCATTCTCGGCGACGGCGCCAATCATGTCCCCTTGGACGAGCTCGCCGGCGATGCGGCGCGAAAGCCGGACATGCCTGGCGCGCCCTCGTCCAGGTGGATGCGACGGAAAATCATGTGGACGGCCGGCTCTTGCGCTAGGACCCGAGCGGGTTCGAGCAGCGCGGCGAGGATCAGGCAAACGGCGGAATCGAGTGCCGCGATCGAGGCAAGGTGAAGCCCGACATCGGCTTGCGCGATGCCGTGGTAGAAACGAATGAGGGCACGGCGTAGCTCCCGGTCCGGCGCGGGTGCGGGCAGTGCGCCGCGTAGTCCCCTCAGCAGCTGCTCATGAATGAGC
>CAVOTD010000075.1:0-82654 GCA_963698995.1 uncultured Alphaproteobacteria bacterium
CTTGCTTGGACCTTATCGGCCGCGTAATTTCGATTTGATCGCTGGTACATGGAGAACCCAATCCTGGGGTGCCCGATATGGCGACAAACGACATGGGCCCGGTCCTCAAGGATCGAACACAGTTTTTATCGGTAATGAGCGACCTTTGTAATGGGATCGCCGATAGGGAGCACTTATCGCTACTGGTGTTAGGAGGGAGCGAGGATGACATTCGAGGCTTGAGCAGCTTAGGGTTTCGGAATACCACGCTATCCAATCTTGCAGCTTCGCCGGATTTAAGCGCGATTGGTCAGCCCGGAAATTGCGTACCACGGGTCGCCGTCGACGCCGAGGACATGGCGATACCCGCCAACTCTTACGACGTGGTTTTCGCTCATGAAGTCTTGCATCATTGCCGCTCTCCACACCGGGCCTTATGTGAGATGCTCCGTGTATCTCGGAGATATATTATATTCATGGAACCCAACGACTCGTTGGCGATGCGCTTACTTGTGAGAACGCACTTCTCGCTCCCCTACGAGCTGCCGGCGGTGGTAGACAACGGCGGCAAATCAGGTGGTGTTAGGGATTCGGCAATTCCCAATTTCATTTATCGTTGGAATAAGGATGAGTTGTTCAAAACAGTAGCGTCATTCTTAGCCGAATACCTGTTTTCGTTGCGTACTTACCCTTATTGGGACTTCAATGTTGACGAAAGAGAACTGGCGCTCCGGAATCAGACTAAGATATCGATTATAACTAATGCTGTTGGCGCCAGGAACTTCCTTATCATGTTGAAGTGGGGTCAGCGGCTCTTCAATCTCGTGCCGTTGCTAAGAAGTCAAGGTAATAAGTTTTTATGCTTAGTGGAAAAGCACACCGAACTTAAACCCTGGCTATCGTTTAATAATAACCAAATTGTCTTTAATCTGGAAGACAAACGCTCTATAGTCAATTGAGGGCCACGCGCAAACGGACTTTATAGCTGTATGTGCTCGCCACGGTGGCGCAGGCGGCGCCTGCCCGATTTCGCCCCTACAGTCGCTATCCAGCTTAGCTGTCTGGGCTACACAGTCGGAAGACCGTCGGCAGCTCTAATCCGACTGGCCATCTTGCTTTCGCATTTTGAACAGGGATTATGGGCTTAGCACAAGATGGAAGTTTCGATGACGCCCGAACAGATCGAAGTCTCCGTGGTGACCCCGAGCTTCAACATGTTGAGCTATCTCGAGCGGTGCGTTGCCTCCGTTGCCGACCAGGAGGGGGTGCGGGTCGAGCACCTCGTGATGGACGGCGGGTCGCGCGACGGCACGGCCGAATGGCTGGAGACGCAGCCCTCGCTGGTCAGCGAAGTTCGCAGCGACAACGGCATGTATGATGCGCTCAATCGCGGGTTCCGCCGAGCGCGCGGCCAAATCATCGCTCATCTCAACTGTGATGAGCAATATCTGCCGGGTACCCTGGCGACCGTGATAAAGTACTTTGATACACACCCGAAGGTTGACGTGCTGTTCGGAAATGCCTTGATCGTGCGTCCGGACGGCTCCCTTGTCGGCTACCGAAAAACCGTTCGGCCAATCTGGCCGGTCCTGTCGTTACCGCCTCTCTACGTGCTGACCGCTGCGACATTCTTCCGCCGCCAACTGGTGGATGATGGCGTACTTTATGACGACAGCTATAAGGATATAGCAGACCTCGCCTGGGTCGTTCGGCTAGTGCGTGAGGGATATAGGTTGAAGCATGTGCGTCAGTATTTCGCGACCTTTACAATGACCGGGAGTAACCGCAGCCAGGTCGTCTCGACGATCGACGGCGAAATCGAACGCTTTCTCGATGATGTACCGTGGTGGATCAAGCGCTTTCGCCACCAATGGCGGCTGGTAGGCTGGGCGGAGAAGCTGCTGTCCGGCTGTTATTTTCAAGCAACACCCTTGCAATATGAAATTTATGCACCGGGGCGATCGGCCCGCCGTACCGTCTTCGTAGCGCAGACGGCATCGTTTCGCTGGCGCACTTGACGGTCTCGCCAGCGAACCGGTCGGTTTGTGGTCAAAGGCTTGAACAACTATATTGTCCTTGAAACAGCAGGGCCGCGGATCCCGCGGCGGAAATCATCTGAGGCATGGCCGAGCTGAACGTTGTCCTCGTCGGGCATGCCTGCTTACCGGAGGTTGGCTCCGAACTCGGCGTGACATGGAACTGGGCATGGCACCTTGCGGCTCGAAACCGCGTTTGGGTTATCACGCACGGACATTTCCGCCCTCCCATCGAACACTACCTGCGGGATAATCCGCGCCCCAATTTGCGCTTCATCTGGGTTGGTCCGCTGGGTTGGTGGGACCCATGGAACGGCGTCAAGTCGCGCGGTATTCGTCTTCATTACATGATGTGGCAGCCAGCCGTGGTGGCGGCCGCGAAGCGGCTGATCGCCGCGCAGCCAATCGACGTTATCCACCATGTCAGCTGGGCCACCGCAAATGCGCCTTCGCTGCTCTGGCAAGCCGGTAAGCCCTTTGTGTGGGGACCGATAGGCGGGGGCCAGATCTTGCCGTGGCGCTTTCTGCCTTTGCTCGGCCGCGCGGCGGCGCCGGAGCTGCTTCGCACGGCGCGTGTTTCGGTCATGCCGTGGATGCGCGGTCTGCGCCGTACGGTTGCCGGTACGGATCTCATTTTGGCGGTAAACAATGAGACCGTGGGGATGTTGCGGCGGGCTGGCGCGCGGCACGTTGCGCTAATGCCGGACGGAGGGGTTCCGACAGCGCTCCTTGCGCCCCCGAAGACCCGGCGAGGCGAAGAAGCGCCGCTGACGATCCTGTGGGCGAGCCGCTTCGAGGCCTTCAAAGGTCTGGAGATCTGTCTCGATGTGGCGAACGCTGTCCGAACGCGCGACGTCCGTTTCCTAATCGCCGGGTGGGGCCGCCTCCAGAGCTGGGCGGAGAGGCGCGCGCGAAATCTGGGTCTGGATGATCGCGTAAGCTTCCTCGGTCGATTATCGTGGCAGGAAATGCAGCTACGTTTGGCTGCGGCAGACCTGTTCATGTTTACCAGCTTGCGAGATACATTTGGCACGGTCAACTTGGAGGCTATGGCGAAAGGGTGCCCGGTGATTTGCCTCAATCAGAATGGAGCGGGCGCCCATTTGCCGGATGATGCCGCGATTAAGGTGCCGGTTACGACGCCGCGCGTCGTGGTCCAGGAGATTGCGCATAAGATCGAGGCGCTGGCGTCCGATCGAGCAACTCTCCGGCTTATGTCGGAGGCCGCTTACCGCTTTGCGGAAGAGCAAGGTTGGGAGCGAAGAGCCATGCGCATGGAACAGCTCTATCGCCAAGTATTGGCGCGGCGCTCCGTCAGCCGAGCTGCCGGGGTGTGATCGCATCATCCACCCAATGATGCAGCTTTGCTCGCCAACCCAACTATTCCCTGACGCTCTCGGCCGATTGCTTTATCTGCCGGACGGACGCCCTTGCCGGTCCCGGTAATGATCACCCGGCCGCGGTACTCTGGCGCGTAAGCTCGCGGATATGCCGGCGGACAATTTTGACATAGGGTATCAATTGGGTGATGAAATAGGAAACCGTCGTGCCCCAGATAATCCCAGCAATACCAAATTGGTTCGCAAAAGCCACTTTTGCTGCGATCGCCGTCAGCGCGAAGGCGATGCCAAGCGGGATTTGCGCGCGGAGCACCGACGCACCGTTAAGAAAGACGGTCAAACCGCCGCCGATAGCCTCTAAGACTACCCATACTGCGGCCCCCGACAACAGCGCGAACCCTAAAGAGATCGGTTGCCGGAACCAAAGGCCGATCAACTCGTCACCGAAGAAGAGGCATACGAGCGCTAGTGGCAGAACAATCGCCTCTGTGGTGGCGATTGACGTCACGACCGTGCGCTGAATCCAGGCAACGTCGCCGCGTGCTATCGCTTCGCCGTAGGCGGGCCATAATGGCCCTAGTAGCGCCCCGGTGAGCAGCCGGCAGGGAGAGAATAATTTCATCGCGATGGCATACAGTCCCGCCGCCTCGGGACCGCATATCCAGATTGCCAGTAGGTTGTCCGAGGAGAACGCGGCGATACCGACCAGATGCACGACGACGAAGAGCAGCCCAAGATTAAGAAGCTTCTTCATAGCTCCGAAACTGACGCAGCTCAACGAAGGACGGAGCCATGGCCGCTCGACGAGGAAGAGGCAGACGATGTTGCCGGCCATGGCAATGAGCGGCACTCCCACTTCAGCAAGCACCAGCCAAGCGAGCGCTGCCTTCAACCAGACAAGAACGACGAGTGTGACAATGCCGGAGGCGGTACCAAGTATCTCCCACAGCATGTTTATATGGATCTCTTGATAGCCCGTCCGAATTTTGATGACGACGCCAAGCAGCACGTTGAGAACCACGCACCCGATCATGACCTTAACGGCCGGTTCCACCTCCGCGATCATTGTGGAAGAAGAAGACAGATTGAATATAGCCGGCCATGAGAGCACAGCGTCCAATATGGCGAATATTATCAAAAGAGCGCACGACAGTGTCAGCGCAATCAGGAATGCGCTTGAGACCCAGATCTTTGCTGCGGTCCGATCGTCAGCGCCGTGCGCCGCCGATATGGCATTTATCAGTCCATTTCCGATCCCGAGGTCGCCCAAAGCGGAAAGCGCCATTAATGACGTCAGCGCTACCCACACGCCGAAGCCTTCGGCGCCCAGATAGTGCAGCAGCAAGGGCAGGGTGATAAGAGAACCAGCCATTTTCAGCCCGCCGCTAAGCAGAGTTACCACCCCGCTGAGCGCGGCGCGCAGGCTCCGTCGCGACACGGGGGTGCGAGCATTTGACGCGACTCGCTCTCGGCCGATAAAAGCGCAAGCTTTGAAGGCGAGAGAACGCAGGAGGCGGACCGGAAGCGGTTGGCCGAGCATGCTCAAAGGCGGGCACTCCATGACAAAGCGGTGCGCCCGTGCGACGGGCAATGGAACCCGCTCACGACGGAACCAGATCGCTTGGCGGCTCACAAACAGTAGAATTCCCATTCGTCGAGCGCCGCACACCAAATCGCCGTGTTCGCCGGTGGAAAGTCCGCCGAGGCTGCAGCGGGGTTGTTACAATCCCGCAGCTCGTGATCCCGGTCCGTTCAGAAGCGGACGCTGGTGCGTGATCGTTCACAGGAACGGGACGCCTTGCCCTCAACAGTAAGAAAAGCTAGCATATGAGGCCAAAAATAAGAAACCGGAATTGTTTTAGATCCTTTTAAGCAGTCAGCTCCTAGGAGGGCCTTCGCATCATGGTCGAGCGGTCCGGCGTCGACCTCCGCGCGCAGCCAGTTGAGCTACCGTCTGACAACAGAATAGAGTTTCGTGACCGCCCGCCGGGCGGCCGAACTTCAGTTGCAAAGCGAGAGGCGATCAAACTCGCTTGCACCACGGTGTTCGATCCCCACGATCGGGGAGGTTTTGGAAGCCGCACTTATTATCAGCTTCAGGCTATGCGGTCGAAAGTGCAATCTATGCACTTTATTGGCCCATTGAGCCACATTCGGCCCATCGCACCACTACTGCTTGCGAAGCGCGAATTTTACCGGCATGTGAGAGGAAAATCATATCATCCCAAGCGGGATCATTTAATGGTGAAGGATTACTCCCGCCAGATCCGGCGACGCTTGGCACGGCTCGACGTGAACATTATATTCAGCCCACTGTCTCCTTGCTCCCAGCCCATAGCGTACTTGGATTGTGTACAGCCCGTTGTAATCTGGACCGATACCGTTTGGGCCGCCCTTGTCGATTTCTATCCTGAGTACAGTACCAACCTAACATGCGCGGAGACTTTGCGTGATGCCGTGGCCAACGAGCGCGCCGCGGTTTCGCGCGCGTCCTTGGCTATCTACTGGTCCGAATGGGCTGCGCAATCCGCTATTCGCTACTACGCTCTCGATCCTTCCAAAGTCCGCGTCGTTGCACCCGGTCCTGGTCTCGACCACAAAGTCACTCTCAGTCTAGATGATGCCCAGGAGGTGGTTCGCGCAAGACCGAGAGATCGATGCCGTCTTTTGTTCGTCGGGATCGACTGGATCAGAAAGGGAGGCGACATAGCACTGGAGGTCGCAAAGCTGCTTAATGCAAGCGGCGTTCCTACAGAGCTGGTGGTGGTCGGCTGCGAGCCACAGGTCGATCAGCCTTTACCACAATTTGTTCGAGTTATCGGGTACCTAAGCCGGTCGAGCGAAGAGGGTGCGGCCAAGCTAAACCGGCTGTACGAGACTTCTCACTTTCTGATCATGCCAACGCGAGCCGACTGCACTCCCGTCGTCCTCCTCGAAGCTAACGCATTCGCTTTGCCGTCACTCGCAACTGATGTCGGCGGAATTCCTGAGATCGTAAAGCGCGGCATCAATGGCACAACTTTTCCATTGTCAGCTGAACCAATAGAATATTGTACATTCATTGCAAATCTGATGCATCATTACAACGAATATGAAGAGTTAGCGCTTTCCGCGTTTAGGGAGTTTCGGGCCCGCTTAAATAACCGTACCGCAGCCGACTCTGTTTTGAGCTTGATGGCAGAATTACTTTAGAAAGCTGGCGTGAAGCATTATAACTGTCCGAAAATTAACCTTTATTTCTACTCAGAATAGGTCGACCCACATTTCTTGCATTCTCCGGATTCGTGCTTTAGACATGGTTCCGAGCTGCTGCTTAGCCCAGAAGTACGACCGACGGCGGGAGAAGTGTGTCATGCGCACGGTTGCGATCGGGATGCCGGTGTGGAACGGCGAGGCATTTTTATCGAAGGCTATTGAATTGATCCTGGCCCAAACCTATCGCGACTTAGAATTGGTGATCTCGGACAATGCGTCGACTGACGCCACGGCCAAAATTTGCCTCACTTATGCCAAACGGGACGCACGCATACGTTACATTCGGCAAGAAACGAACATCGGTGCTGCGGCAAATCATAACGAGTTGGTCCGTCGTTCCTCAAGTCGTTACTTCAAATGGGCGGCTCACGATGACGTCTTGGCTCCTGAATTCATTCAAGAATGCGTCCGGGTTCTAGATCACGACGAGACAACCGTGTTATGCTCTCCAGCAACTGTATTGATCAATGAGGACGGCTCGCCAGTTCGTTATTCCGCAGAACGCGGGGCGATGGTGGACAGCTACGGACGTAACTGGCCGGTGACGCCCGAGAAGAACCCGCTGCTGGCGTCGGATGATCCAGCCGACCGGTTCGCTGCGGTCGTATTGAAAATGGTGATGTGTCTGGAGATCTTTGGTTTGATCCGGCGGTCTGCGCTTGAGAAAACATCACTACAGCCGTCCCATGTAGGTGGAGACAAGGTGGTGCTGGCGGCGCTTAGCCTATTGGGCAGCTTTCACCTGCTTGAGGAACTCGCTGTTCTATCGCCGCTGCCATCCCGGACAGTTTAGCGTGGCGCGGTCAGGTTCTTATCGCGCGATGTGGTTCTCAGGGAAGAAAGACCGCATTCTCTCGCAACAGTTAAAGCTCTTGGCCGGGTATTGGCGGGCCGTATTATCGGCGGAGCTCACGCCAGAGCAACGATATCGCTGCCTTTCTGCTATCTTCCGCCGCGCGGTGACGCGAGGACAACCGCTGAAACGGGCGTTTTTTGCGGTCATTGACTGACTCAGCGGTGGTCTGTGCATTCATGGGATCCGAGAGGCAACTTACTTGCTGCACCTGACACACCGGTCCTCCGGCCTATCAAAATCCCGCCACTCTGACGCGGTCAGATCTTCGGGCCTCACTCAAATTACTATCAGCGTGGAAAATCTTTGGGTAATCGGGCTAATAATAACATCTTGACGGCTTGGCCCACTGCCCTGAAGAGGTTCGAGGATGCAGCGGTGCTACTACCACTGATCAGCGTGATGCTGCTCTGGCTGGTGCTTGCGCGATTTCAACGAGCGGCAGTCTGGTGGGTTATTTCCGTCGTTCTGTGCGCGATTTTCACGGGCGTTCTCAAGCTCTTCTTCTATGGGTGTCCACGTGTGCTCGACCTAAATAATCCCAGCGGGCACGCGAACTTAAGTACGCTGGTGTACGGCGCGATATTACTGGTCACTGTCACCGACCGTAATAGCGGCTTACTGAGAACGTTGCTCATAAGCGGTAGCGCCGGCCTGATTGTTGGCATTGCAGTCGCGTCTAGTGCTGCACGTCCACAGCGTGGTTGAAGTGGGATTAGGTATAGTGATCGGCACGCTCGCGTTAGCGTTATTCGCCAGGAGCTATCTGCGGTGCCGAACAGGGCACCTGTCGCTTACACCGCTCTATCTGGCCAGTGGCGCGCTGGGATTGGCAATGTACGACCGCCGCACCCTTGACGCCGATACATTTTTGAGCTACGTGGGCAGCTATTCAGCACTATTGTAGCTAAATAAAAGCTTCTGGCCGCATGTTGCCAGGACCCGATCGGTCGAGAAACGTACTGTCTGGGCGATTGGTGAGTATCTTGATATAAATGATTCGCCGCGTGGTTCTGTTTTTAATCGGTAAGGAGTAGTGATGTACCAGTGGAGTCGCAGCGTCGGCTTGTTTAATTTTCTCGCCCAAAAACTTTCCTGATCAATAGTCTTATGATCGAAACGATTGCGTTCGGCTGCGCAAAATAACGGACGCGTTGAACCTGGTATGTATGGTGAACACGTATCCACCGACCAAGGGATGGCGCTCAGGTCCACATGCACGAAATGGCAAAGCTGCTTACGAAAGGTTACAATACGTGTTGTCACCATGGCTTCGCGCCATCGAACAGACTGGCTACGTGTGTACTCGGAAACACAACCACAATTGCGAAGCGCAATGTTGACGTCGCCACAAAGCTCCGGATACTACCATGGGCGATGGTCTACTACGTGCCAATCGGTCCGGCGGTCCAACACATCTCCGCTGTTATGGAACAGGAGGTGCCGATGCAAATCGCTCCCGGTTCTCTGGTTCATACCACGCGCATCGGACGTGGGTTTCTCTCGCGTACGGGGCACAATCTGGCGCGTAAAGGAGACTCGCCGTTCGTTCGTCATTACCGCGAACTATCATCCTCACTGGAACGGCACGTGTTACCGGGAGTATAGACGCCTGTATCGCGGAGCCGACGCCATCATTGCTCTGAACCAGCATGCTGGCCGATATAGCGGCTGCGGGCTGGCATGATGAGCACCTCACATCCCCAACTCCTGCAGATTTTCAACCGTACAATCGATGGCGGTGGCGAGGATGTGGCGGTTGAACAGATGCGGCGCTTGCTGCGGGCGCGGTGTGTTTTCCGCGAGTGTTTGTTTGAAAGTGACGAATGGACGGGACCAGAGGCACCGGCGGTGTCACGACAAGCACTCTGGCTGCTGCATAATAATCGGGCACTGGAAGAAATCCTCACGGCCCATTACGAACTTCGCGCTGATGCGTGGATCGTCCACAATTGGGTGCCAGTGGTTTCGGCAAGTATCTATGCAGCGGCGCGCAGAGCCGGCGTGCCCATCATTCAGTTTATCCATAATTTTCGCCCGTTCTCGGTGACCGGTTACCTCTGGGTTGGGCACAATCTTTCGGTGCGCAAATGGCAGCGCAATTTTTTGCGCGAGGTGGCGGCCGGGAGTTGGCAACATTCGCGATTGAAAACCGCGTGGCTGGCGTTGGTATTGACGTCGCTGCATTGGCGTGGGCATTTCCAAGCGGTTAAGGCCTGGATCGCTGTTTCCGAATTCATGCGTGATCAGTTTGTTGATGCGGGGTTGCCCCCCTCGAGGGTATTCGCCTTGCGGCACTCGTGGATACCTCTGATGCAGCCGCCGCAGAACGCGGAAGGCAGTCACTATCTTTTTCTCGGGCGTCTAATTGAAGAGAAAGGCGTGCGGGTGTTGGTGGATGCGTGGGAGATGGTGGCGGAGCGGGCTGGCGCTAAGGCGCCACGGCTGGTCATAGGGGGAGACGGACCACTGGCGAAATGGATATCCGAGGCTGCTCGGCGGAACCCATTGCTCGAATATTGTGGCGTCGTTCGCGGAGAGGCAAAGCAGTCGTTCCTTGCGGGTTGCCGCGCGTTGATTATACCCTCGATATGGAGGGAACCCCTTGGCCTC
Source organism: uncultured Alphaproteobacteria bacterium (assembly GCA_963698995.1). Classification (GTDB taxonomy): domain Bacteria; phylum Pseudomonadota; class Alphaproteobacteria; order ATCC43930; family CGMCC-115725; genus AP-15. The sequence goes on from CAVOTD010000075.1 coordinate 10,077, forward strand.
GTCGTATATGAAGCGTTCGATCACGCGCGCCCGGTCCTGGCCGCGCGATCGGGGGGGTTGACGGAATTGGTTCAACCTGGGAAAACTGGTTTGCTCCACACGCCGGGTAATGCGGCGGAATTGGCGGACCAGGTACTCCGGTTGGAAAGGGAGTTCGGAGAGCGGCAAAGGTTTGGACGGGCGGGTAGGGAATGGTTGCTCGCAAACACCGGCGAGGACCAGTGGTGGCACCGGTTTCTGGAAATTGTGGATCGTACTGTCCGTATTGCGAAATCTGGCAACGTCACCGGTTCAAAGGTGATCTAACGCAAACAGTTCTTGCCTCGGCGTTGACCTTTACAAATTTTTCCGAGATCGCCAGGATCACGGCTCCGCTGCTATTGGCGTGATGGTGCGGATGAGTTGCGGCAATGCGCTTCAAATGCCCACCAGATCGCAGGTATCGAGTAGATTGGAATTTGCGTTTGTGATGCAAAGCCGTTCGAAGCGGAGGAATCGCAGAAATTTCGGGTGCCGGAGGTTTCACCGGCGGACACCTCGTTAGCGATCTGTCGGCCTCAGAATTTGCTAAGGTATGGGCGATCGATTGCAAGCCTCTGACGGAATGGTACCAGCTTCATCCTGATGCCAAAAACTTGCGCTCGATCTCACAGAAAATCTGGCTTGCCGCGCGGCCTACGCCGCGGTGGTGGTGTTTAATCTCGCCGCTGACATGGGTGGCATGGGCTTCATTGAGACGCACAGGGCAGACTGCGTGCTGTCGGTTTTGATCAATACGCACTTGCTCCTCGCGGTGCGGCCGCCAGCGTGAAATGCTATCTTTTTACGTCCTCAGCTTGCGTCTATTCAGCCGCGAGGCAAACGAAGGCGGTGGTCGTTCCTCAAAGAAAGCGACGCCTTTCCCGCCATGCCAGAGGACGGATATGGCTGGAAAGCTCTTCAGCGAGCGCAGGTACCGCCACTTCATGGAGGATTTCGGTTTGTCGACCGCGAATTGTGCGGTACCATAACGTCTACGGTCCGCACTGCACCTATGACGGCGGCCGAGAGAAGGCGCTTGCCGCGAGCTGCCGAAACGTGATCGAGGCGAAGCTCTCAGGGCAGAGACGAAATTGAGATCTGGGACGACGGCGAGCAGACCCGGGGTTTCATGTATGTCGACGACTTCATCAAGGGCACGAAGCTCATCATCGGGAGTGAATTCGCCGAACCGCTTAAACTTGGCAGCGATCAGCTGGTTACCATCAATCGGCTGATCGACATTGTCGAAGCGATTACTGGAATCAAACCGCGCCGGCGCTATGACCTCGATGCGCCCCAGGGTGTGCGCGGGCGCAACAGCGACAATACACCTATCCAATCCGTGATGGGCTGGGCACCGAGCATGACTCTCGAGGACGGTATGGAGTGCACTTATCGGTGGATCTACGATGTGATGCAGACGCGCAATCGTGATTTGGCCCAACTGCGCGTGGGCAACGGCTGATCATGAGTCATGGATCACGGTACAGCGCAGAGTCGAGCTAATTCCGACCGCCTCAACGTTCTAGGCGTTGGAGTGAGTGCGTTAAATCTTCCTCTCGCTGCAGATACGATTGGAAGCTGGATCCGCGCCGACCGGCGCGAATACGTCTGCGTCACAGGTGTCCACGGTATCATCGAAAGCCGTCGCGACACGACCGTGCGCGCTATCCATAACGCAGCCAGCCTGGTTGTCCCGGATGGCATGCCGCTCGTGTGGCTATTGCGGTTGGCCGGTCATCGGAATGCCGGACGCGTCTACGGTCCTGACCTCATGCTCTGCCTGCTCGAGCGGTCGCTGTCGCAGAATCTCACGCATTTTTTCTACGGTGCAACCGAGACAACTCTGGGCCAGCTTCAGGCGAAGCTAACGGCGCGCTTTCCTGGATTGCGGGTCGTTGGCACCCTCGCGCCACCATTCCGCGCGCTCACGCCGGCAGAAGACAGCGAAGTCGCGGCAGCGATCAATCGGGTGAACCCGGATGTCGTGTGGGTCGGCCTCAGTACACCGAAACAGGAAATATGGATGGCCGAGCACCGGGCTCGTCTAAACGCCAAAGTCCTGCTCGGCGTCGGCGCGGCGTTCGACTTTCATGCCGGGCGGCGTCGCCAAGCCCCGAGTTGGATGCAGCGCTCGGGCCTCGAATGGTTGTTCCGATTATATCAGGAGCCGCAACGGCTGGGACGCCGCTACTTGTACAACAATCCTCGTTTTATTCTGGAAATCGTCGCGCAGAAAACCGGCCTCCACAAGTATTCTTACGACAAATAACCCGGTGGTGCCCAGACCTCCCGAACACCATTATTGATCTTGAGCAGCGTATGGCATGGAAATATGCGAAGCCGTCAAAGGAATGCGAGCGTCTTTCTTTTTTATTGATGAGTGGTAATTGACCAATTCTTTTGTGTAGAGTGTCGAGTCCTCATAACCGTAACGTGAATGCTCGCGAGTATTGACCATGGTTAGGACGATGCCGGCAACGGTTGGACGGCGGCTGGAGCCGAGCAACCGCCGAAGGCCGAGCTTAACGGCCGCCCGCGGAGTCATGCCCCATCGAACCGCGAACAAAGTAGCATCCGCTTGCGTCGATAATGCCATAGCATCGGACACAGCAAGAATCGGTGGAGTATCGATGATGACAAGATCGTATTCTTCACGAAGTCTGCGGAACAATCCAAGGGTATTCTCGAGCGTCGAACGGGCAGCCATTGCGTTTCTCTGGGTGCCGCACGAAAGAAAGTGAAAGTCAAGATCGGTACTGGGACCGAACTTCCCGACCACTTCTGAGAGCTGCTTTCCGCCAGCAATCAATTCCGCGAAACCGTCGTGACTGAGGAGCCCGAAAGCCCGGCTGGCGCCGCCCGTGCACAGGTCCGCATCGACCAATAACACTTTCTTCCCGGCCTTTGCGGCAATAAGAGCAAGGCTAGCAGCCAGCGTCGTCTTCCCTTCGCCCGGTCGGGCGGACGTCACGACGACCATTTTAAGTCTCTGCCGCAGCAGCAAGGTCACATAGAGCGTTCTGATGGTCTCCCCGTAAAACGATGTTGACGAATTCTAGTATCTCATCGTGTGGCACGTTTTTGCCTTGGGTGAGCGGAACGAGTGCTAGCGCCCGAAACCCTGTCTCGAGTTCGACCTCTTGGCTACTCCGGAAGGTCTGGTCATGCTTTTCGCGCGCGAACGCGGCCCCAAAACCGGCCATCGTCGATCCGACAACCGCGATTGCCAACAATAATGTCTTCTTCGGTTTGGCCGGATCTTGCGGAACACTCGCATGCGAGACAATTTCCGCATCGATCCGTTGCGGCGGCTTTGCGGACACTCCGACGGCGTCGATCCGTCGTTTTTGAAAAGCATCGAGCACCGCGCGATCCGATGTAGCCTCGGCCTTCAGAGCCTCCACCTTCCTCTGGCTGTCACTCGAGTGGGCAATATCGCTTTGGGTCTTGGCGAGGATCTGCCTTAACGAGTCCTCTTTTGCGGTCGTCAGCCGGACATCGCCCTCGAGTGAAGTGACAAGCCTTCCAACCTCGGCCAGCATCTCTCGATTAGATCTTGCGATCGCAGCCTTAATGTTTTGCACCTTCGGGTGGTTGTCACCCAAAATTGAGGTAAGCTGTGCCAATTGTCCGTGCAGATCCGCTGCCTTCTGTCGTAAGTTCTGCATCACTGGAGAGTTTGCGACATCGCTTGTTGCTAGATCGGCGACGTTTCTGCCGAGGACCGCCTTCAAACGCAACAGCCGTGTCTCGGCGTCCCTTCTAGCAATCTCGGCTGCCTCCAGCTGCGAGCTTGTTTCGCCCATCTTCTTGTCGAGAAAATCTCGTGTGCCGGTGGCCCCGAAGCTGGCGCGGAATTGCTGATACGCCTGTTCCGATTGTGCCACCCGTTTTTGAAGTTCGGACAGCGTCTGATCTACCCACCGCGTCGCGTTATCCGTGTCCTCCGTCGTCGTCACGAGATGATTGGCAATGTAGTGGTCAACAAGGCTGTTCACCGCCGCCGTCGCGAGCTGTGGGTCATGATCCTCGAGTTGAACCGAAATGATGCGCGAGTTCGTTTTGACGGTCACGTTTAACTTGGACAGGAAGACGTCTACCGCAGCGTTGTCTTGGGTGTCGGGATCGTCAACGGCACCCGCGGTCGCCGGGCTCTCGCCAGGCAAATATCGGCCGGCGAATTCGCGCACGCACGAAATCGGCGATAAGATGCAACCCGAGAATGTTTCAAGTGCCTGCCTAAGCGCTCCGGGCTTCCTGTCCGGCGGGATCTTTGGATTGAATTCCGGCCGCTCCCATAGCTTCAGATCATTGGTCACTTGGGCAGCGAGCGTCCGGGAGCGAAGGATCTCCATTTCGGTCTGAACGGTCGCGGTATCCGCCAGCGGGGGGAACCCGTTGGCGCCGGTTCTCAGTTGCGGGGCGCTCGCTTCCCGGTTGCCTATGACAACCAGCGCCTCGGGGACGTAGACGGCAGGCATCGCAAGGATCACAGCGGCCGCCAATACCGTGAGCAACAGGGTCGTACCGACCAGCGTGTACTTATACCGCCAAGCCACGCGCAATATCCCGGCGGGGCTGACATCTTCGTTTTCGATCGTGCCGGACCCGGAGAGCCCGACCTGATCCGACGACGCCACGAAATTCGGCGTCACGAACTCGTCATGATGCTTGCCTTGAGCAAAGGCTCCTGCATTGGGGGTCGGCCCTTGACGCAGAAGCCCGGCCGCCCGTTGGATCAATCCAAGAGCCTCGTCTGACATTTACAACTCCATAATACGGGCGCGCGCTGCCCGCTTGTTGTCACCTGCTCCCACAGCTCGACTTTTCGTCCTGGCCACCCCCCGATTCGCCTTACCGCCAGCGGATGAACCTATCGCGGTGCAAGAGCAAGCCGCAACAGGACCGAAGTGATGAGATTGTCCTAGCCTTTAGTACAATGTCAACAAGAAGTACCCACGGGTAACAGGCACCGGCTGACACCTCCCAACCAAAGGACCGGCCGGTTTCATCCATATCTGCCGCGTCTCAAACCACAAGAAGGGAAAACCCAGGACAAACTTCAGATTAAACCCGTTCGACCGAGCCTACGGCGACAGGCGGTTAAGTTTGGAGTTTATCTCTCACGCGCGGGTCGGTTAAATCGCAAGATTGCCGCGCTGCGGTATTATCGACGTCCGCTGGTCGCCGGTGGGACCCGGAATTGCTTGGAGATCTCTCACATGGCTTCGTGGCTAGTAAAGGCAATGGTGCAGCGCGGGATCGGCGCATTGCCATGTCCCCAATTTTGGAACGGACTCCTGCAGAATTGGGTGACTGGTTCAACGCGATTAACCAATGGAATTTTTTTGGAAAATTTGCGTAACTGCGGCATTCACTTGGCAAACCTTCAGCGCTGTGGTGCAATGGCGCCGGGTAGTTTTTCCGCTTTCGAGCTAGGCACCGGCTGGTTTCCCGTCGTGCCGATAGGGCTGTTCCTATGCGGTGCCCGGGAAGTTTGGGCCTGGGATATCGCACGGCTCCTCAAAACAGACCGCTTGAAAAACGTCATCGCTCGGTTCCTGGAGCTTGAGGAAAGGCAGCTGCTGAAAACTTATCTGGATGTGCTGCCGGACCGGCTGGACCTATTGAAAGAGGTGATGACGCGCTGCAATTCACAGCAGAGGTACGAACCCGCTCAGCTTCTCGAACTAATGAATATTTATTATCGGTTGGGGAACGCCGCTCGAAGCGGACTGGCGCCAAATTCCGTTGATCTGATCGTATCAGATGTGGTGTTCGAATATCTGCCATCTGAGGAGTTATTTGAAGTTTTACTTGAGTTTAAAAGAATTGCTACGCCAGAAGCGGTGATGAGCCATTCGATCGCTCTCGACGACCAATATTCCGGCGCAGACCCGCGGATCACACAATTCAATTTCCTGCGTTTCTCGGATCGGATGTGGCGCTGGGTCAACAACCCAATCATTCCGTTGAACCGGCTGCGTATCAGCGACTACAGACGTTTGTTCAGCGAAAGCGGCTTCCAAATCGTCGAGGAAACCAGTCGGCGCGGCGATCCGGCAGAATTGGCACGAATTCCTCTCGCGGAGCGCTTCCAGGGATATCCTATCGAAGATTTATTGGTGACTTACACTCGGTTGGTAGCGACCCCTGGCAACTGCTGATTATGGCGTCGTCTGGCTACGCGTTTTGGCCGATGCGCCACCCGAAGCTAATGCGCGAGCAGAGGCGGGACGCGTTAGCGTCAAGTTCCCCGAGGGATCTTTGCCACCGACCCCGGCTAAAAAAGCTATTGCAGCTGTAGCGAGAATCTAAAGATGTTCATTCTCTCGTACAACGGGAGTGCTTCGTGAAATGACTTCGCACGATCGACGGATCGCAATTGTTTGTCAGCCTTGGGACAACGTCGCCCCACAAAACAGTAGTTCGATTCCGGTAATTGCCTATCAGCTCGCGCAAAAGTTTGCCGATGGTTGGCATGTCACGCTATACGGGCGACGCGGACGAGGCCAAAAGCGCCGAGAATTCGACGGCAAGAATATTGAGTTCATACGGTTTACCGTCTTCCAGAAACCCCAGTCATTAGCGGAAGTGCTGCTTGGAATACTAGTATGCTATAAAAAAGGTTGTTTCCCATATGTGATTTCATATTTCTATCACTTATTTTACATCTTGCGAGTTGCGGTAAGTATAAGAGCTTCAAAGAGCGACGTTGTTCTTGTGTTTAACTTTGTACAATTCACGAAAATTATCAAAATGTTAAATCCCACAGTGAAGATCTGCTTGCACATGCAGTGCGAGTGGCTCTCGGATTTCGCCGCAGCTAGCGAACGCCGCCTGCGTGCTGTCGATTTGATTTTCGGATGCAGCGACTATGTCACCGAGCAGATCAGAACCTCGTTTCCGGCGATGGCGGCACGCTGTCACACCGTTTACAACGGGGTCGATCCAGCTCTTTTCCGCCCGAAACGAGATCTTCCCGCACAGGGCGATAGAGCCGAGCGGCTCTTATACGTTGGAAGACTATCTTCGGAAAAGGGCGTTCACGTGCTAGTCCAAGCCTTCAAACTTCTAATCCAAAATCATCCTGGGCTGAAGTTGGACCTCGTCGGTGCCGCAGACGCGCCGAAGTACATCTACAGCTGCCCGGACCTGCAAGACCCCGCGATCGCAAGCTACCAGCGATTTTTTGGTGAAACTCTCTTTGACATGGTGCGACGGCAACTCATTCTAAGAAACCGAAGTTATCTGAATGACCTGGCCTCCGAGATCGCAGGCGATGATAGGATCATCTTCCGTGGCGCGGTTGAGCACGCCGATACAATCGATTTTTACCGCGGCGCAGCGCTGGTGGTGATACCATCGGTCTGGCATGAACCGTTCGGCATTCCAACCGTCGAAGCAATGGCATGCGGGGTGCCGGTCGTGTCAACCTTCAGCGGCGGCATTCCGGAGATCGTCGACCCTGGACGGACCGGAATACTAGTAGCGCGAGGCGACGTTCGAGAGCTGGCTTTGGCGATCGGCCGGCTGATCGACAATCCCGTCCTTGCACGCGCTATGGGGGAGGCGGGCCGAGAACGGGTAACCGAGCACTTTTCTTGGGATGTAGTATCACGGCGCCTTGCCGAGCTAATTGACGGTTTGTCGCCGGTGCACGGGAGCCAGAGCAATAGCTGAAGAGGGCCGTGCCCCAAGGAGGCTGATCCCATAGCACCCCGGGAGTGAGGTCGGCGTCACATACCGCCGGTCCGATGCCCTGCAAGGACGTTTCGAAAGGCCATGAAGACCTGGTCGCCCAACCTGCTCTTCAAATGACGCTTGATGTTAAAGAGCCAAATTCTTGCGTGGCCATCTAGCAAACGCTCAAAGCGATACAACGAAAAGAACGGCAATACCGGCAGGCAAGGCACCACACCAACCAACGGCAAAGACGCGTAGCCCCATTCCATGGTTCGCACCACCTTGAAACCAACTTCCGTGGCGACGTCCAGGGACCTCGGGCAGAGAAGTCCGCCGGGCGGTATCAGCCAGTCGACCGCCTGACCTGTCAGATCCTCGAGGGCAGCCTTTGAATCGCCGAGTTCCGCGAATAGCTCAAAGGTGCTCAGCGACGGGAGCGGTCGATGGGTGACAGTATGTGAGGCGATGCGATGCCCGAGGACTATTAAGCGCTTCAGATCGGGGACGGAAAGATGGCCGGTCTTGCCGAGAAAGCCGCTGATCACGGAGAAGGTACCCACCAAGCCGTGCTCCTGGAGAAGCATACCCGCGGCCACATGCTCGGCGAAGCTGTCATCGAATGTGAGTACAGCGGAACGGCCATTCCGCAGGTGGTGCACCGGGCCCTCCGTCTCTATGAAGCATCGGGCAAGGAGCGACATCTGCGATTGAAAGCGCACCATTGTCACGTCATGAAAGAGCGAGCCGGAAGACCGCTCCTGAGTAATACGGTGATAATTGAGTATGGCGACGGGCAGTTCGGATGGCATCAAACCTTCTTTCCTCTCGGCTACCGTGTAATTTTACGCTGCCAGCGTGACGCGTGACAAGCTCTCGGCCGTCTCCGACGCCGATATCAGATAGTCATCCGTATTTCTTGGTTGCGATGACGCCACTGACACATTCGCCATTTCCGACTTATGCGATATTGACGGTTCTGAAGTCGATGCTCCACCGGATCATGCCAGGTCGGGAGCAAAGCGGTCGCTTTTCGCTACCCCCAACCTTAGCTCAAAAAATGCTCGATGCATCACCAGAAAGTTGCCACAACTTTTGATCGCAAAATTCTTAACCATAAATTTTGGTTGGTCTTTTATCGTATCCGTGCAATTCTCCACGATAACGACATAAATTCCGGGTCGCAACCGATTAACCATGTTAAAGCGACTCGCCCAATAGTGGTAGATCGCAACGAGCCATGAAGGAGCAAGAGGAAAATACGCGCTGTCGGGGAGGTCGGTTAAGCTTCCTTCCCTCTCCGCACCGGCCACCTAAATCGCTTAACGCGCGCTTTTCAAATGAGGCGGGTCTGAGCAACGCTGGTCTGGGCCCGCTCAAAGGGAACAGCGCATAATGTATCCGTGGGGAGCCCAATGATCTCAATCGGAGTTGTAGATCAGCACTCGTTCACTCGCGGTTGTATAACACGATCGCTAAAAGATATTGCTGATGATCTCGAAGTTACGTCCTTTACAACATCTGAAGATTGTTTGCTAAGCCCGAAGGTCCTCGACCTCATTCTCTATCACGCGCATGAAAATGCTCACCAGCGTAATGGTACGCGGCTTGCTTCGATAAGACAACTTCTCGAAATTGCTCCGGTCATCGTATTGTCGGCGGCCGATAACCCTGAAGCGATAATTGAGGCCTTCGAGGGCGGCGCGCGCGGCTACGTTCCAACCGCCACGACGCCCGCGGAGCTGGTGGTCGAAATTATTCGCCTCGTAAGAGCTGGCGGCACCTTTGTGCCTCCCAGCGGCCTGCAGCTGAAGCGGATCCCTCTCGGATACCTGCCTCCCACAACCATGACGAACCAACATTTTACCCCGCGTCAGATTGCGGTACTAGGTCATCTGACGCAGGGGAAAGCTAACAAAGTAATTGCATATGAACTGGCGATGAGCGAGAGTACCGTCAAAGTTCACATCCGAAATATAATGAAGAAGATGAATGCCTCGAATCGTACTGAAGTAGCCTGTCGCGTTAAAGCCTTTGCTGACGCGTTCTATTCTGAGGCACATAGTAACGGGCTTGATTATTAATGTTGTGTGTGCTTAGTGGCGTTAAGGTACTTTACTAATAATATAATATAAACCGTCGTGCACTCTTGCTTCGAAAATCTGTCGCGTTTTATGCCATTCGGAATGTTCGCTGCTCAACTGGGGTAATTTTTAAGTGATGACTACGGCTCAAGACGTTTTCGACTACATCGTGATCGGTGCCGGTTCGGCAGGTTGTGTCCTTGCCGCGCGACTCAGCGAATCCGAGCGATATCGGGTTTTACTGCTCGAAGCGGGAAGTTGCGACCGGAATCCATGGATTCGTGTTCCGATGGGCTATTCCCGACTGATAGCCAATCCGCGCCTCAATTGGATGTACAAAAGCGAACCGGAACCGGAGCTCGATGACCGAACGATTTACCAACCGGTTGGCAGAGTGCTCGGTGGCACCAGCTCCATCAACGGCATGGTTTATATGCGCGGTCACCCAGCCGACTACGACAAGTGGCATCAGCTTGGCTGCTACGGCTGGAACTGGGAGAGCGTGCTGCCCTATTTCAAAAAGGCCGAGGATCAGGAGCGGGGGGCGAATGAGTTTCACGGCGTCGGCGGTCCGGTATGCGTCTCCGATCCGCTAATTCGCTGGGAGCTGGCAGATCGTTGGATCGCCGCCGCGATCGAGGCTGGATTACCCCCAAATAATGACTTCAACGGTGCCTGGCAGGAAGGAGCAGGCCATTTCCAGAACACGACAAAGCGCGGCCGCCGCTGGAGCGCCGCCGACGCCTATCTGCGACCGGCGCGAAGGCGGCGAAATTTGACTATCATGACCAACGCGCAGACGACCCGTATCCTGATTGAGGATGGCAAGGCTGTTGGAGTGACCTTCGTCAGCGAGGGCGTGCCGCAGACGGCGCGCACTCGGGGCGAGGTGATCGTGTCCGCTGGCGTGTTCAACTCGCCTCGACTTCTGCAATTGTCCGGGTTGGGACCGCCGGAGGTGTTGCAAGAGTTTGGCATACCCGTGATCCGCGAAATGCCTGCTGTCGGCGCCGACCTGCAGGACCATTTCAATGCTCGAACTCGTGCTGCGCTGCACGAAGCGGATCACACTGAACCATGTGGCCAACAGCTTTGTTCGGCGGGCTTTGGCTGGCTTACAATACGCCATGTTCAAGTCCGGACCGCTGACAAACAACGGTGTTTGCACCGGAGCCTTCGCTCGTAGCAATGCGACGCTCGATCGGCCCGACCTGCAGCTTGATTTTATCAATTGGAGTGTCGCTGGACGCGACGGGCGAGACGTACGCGCGCATCCGTTCCCGGGCTTTAGCGTCGACGTGGTGCATCTGTGCCCCCAGGCCCGCGGCAGTGTCCGGCTGAAGAGCCCGGATCCGCTCGCCCCGCCGGAGATCCGGTTTAATTTTTTGCACCAGCGAAAAGACGTGCAGGTGCTGACAGCCGGCATGCGGCTGGCACGAAAGATCGTCCAGCAGCCGGCACTCGCTGGTTATGTAGCCGAAGAGATCACGCCCGGACCCGAGGTCAGAGCCGATGACGATTTCGAGGCCAGCATCCGCGCGAACGGTGTATCCAACCTGCACCCCGTCGGTACTTGCCGCATGGGAGGGGACGAGGCTGCGGTGCTCGATCCGCGGCTGCGGGTGCGCGGAATTGGACATTTGCGGGTCGTCGACGCCTCGATAATGCCCTCAGTCCCAGCCGGGAATACCAACGCGCCGGTGATCATGATCGGCGAGAAGGCCTCTGACTTGATTCTCGAAGATGCTCAGCTGAGAGGTTGAACGAGCCGACTGCTGTCCACGCGTAATTGTCGCTGGCCGCGCTTCTGGTTCGGGGACGGTGGCAAAAACGGGCTCCTACCCTGACTTTACGAGATTGCCGGGTAGACACGGGCGACGGTTTCTGCACGACTTTTCCAGCGGTGGACTCGAGATGGCGGACCAGAGGAGTGCGCCCGTTAAGAAGGCGCCTTTCCCGTGTTCATCAAATGCGAGTTGAGCACTCGCGTGCGGTTGAGCGAGTTGAGCGAAATGGCCGGCTTGATGCGGCGCCGTCGTCATTCGCTGCGACTCCGGAGCACGCCCGACTCTGCGGCGCGCGGTGCCGCTGCACAGACAGGGTCAGAGGCGCCCGCGACCCAATTCACCGCTGCCCTTATGATCTCACCGCACTGATTTTGGCGCTAGAGTTGGGCAAGCTCAGCCTAGGGGCCCGTTCCCTATGGCTGGCCGGCAAAAAATCCGCAGCCCCCCAATCGAGCAGCTGCGTCGCGTCTACACCAAAAATCGGATGATCGTGAAGCTGATATGATTTGACGACCAGTTCGGCGACCGCCGCCCTCGCCCCGCCACAAAGACGGCAGCAATCCAGCCGGCGCAATGGATTGCTGCCAAAGTGGCATAGCGAAAACTTTTAGAACAGATTTCCCGATTACGGGATGGCCACCAATGTAATGTGGTCGGTAATGGTGGTCATGTTCGGTCCGACGCCGGGGCCAGACGGATTGACGATGATATTACCACCTGCGACGGCAAAGATTCCTCCAGCATCATAATACGGGGCACCAAAGCCGACCGTACCGGTAAATGGTGAGCCGTCGCTCATGACGACAGAAAACGCCGCCACTACGGCTCCGAGTGGAGTCGTATCCCGCACTGTCGGCGCGCTCGGCGTCACCGTAATCACGGGCTGCGGCGGCGGCGGTGGCGGCGGCGGTGGCGGTGGCGGCGGTGGCGGTGGCGGCGGTGGCGGCGGTGGCGGTGGTGGCGGTGGCGGCGGTGGCGGCGGCGGCGGTGGCGGCGGTGGCGGTGGTGGCGGCGGCGGCGGCGGTGGCGGCGGCGGCGGTGGAGGTGGCGGCGGCGGTGGAGGTGGCGGCGGCGGCGGTGCAGCGATGCTAACTCTAATGTTAAACACCGCGTTGGCGCCGAATCTGGTGTTTATCCCGTTTGCATGAACCCGCACCGAATAAACGCCGGCCAAAATTGGCCTGCTAAATTCCGTAACCAGGCTGTTCCCGGAGATAGCAAAGAAGCCGGCTGAGTTTTTCGTTAACGCGAAATTGCAGGGTATGACAGTGCCCGACGCGTCCTGTGCGGTCAAAAGGCCGACTACGGTGCCGGAAGGTGCGATATTATTTACAGTTAAATTGCTGATGCTGATGGTCATACAGCTTTCCGATCGGCAATGGAGCTGGTTAATGGATGCATGGCGACGCCACAACCGACGGTCGATACGCGGACGTTGCCATATTGATGATATTATCAAAATCGGTATTTTGTCAATGAGGATATAATATAATTTGTTCTTTCGTGATTTGGACGCATTTCCGACGTGAGGCGGACGTGCCTGTGACGCTTTGTCAGGATCTGCGCTTCGATCGTAATCTGTCTGGTCACTGTGGTGGCCAGCCATGGCATCCGCCCCGTAACCTGTCAACCTGATTAACGCGTCCTCTATTACCGATTTGCCGGGGCTGATGCTTGTCTCAGTAACACGATCTCATTGCGCCTGCGCTTGCGAGATTGCGATATTATCATCTAATTTTGCTATAAGTAAACGTCGCTTCGTTCCTGCCTTCTCTTTCGAAGAGGGCAAATCCCGCCTTATGGATAAGTTAACAGCTCGATGCCAACTTGAAACGCGAAGCTCTTGCCGTGGAAGCTGCCGATCCCCGAGGTGATCGTTGCCGAGGAACCGAGGCCCTCGCACTGTAATCCGTTGTGCTCTAGCTCAATCGCCTTGGCCATGCTCATCATGCTGCGTAGTCGCGCCCGCCCGCAAAGTCTCGCGATAGCCGGCGCCGAACAATGGGTCATCAGAACTCTCACCAAGCTCTCGGCATGGAGCCGATCCCTCTTGGGCGTCAAGCATCCCGCTGTCGGCGGCTCGCCCTCTATGGTGCTTAATTCATTCGCTAGCGGTCGCCATCTTATTGTATAGGGAAAGTCAGCTTGAACACTGTGCCGCAGACATTAGGGCCATTGGGCGCGCAGTTTGCGCTTTTTGACCCGCCGGTGAAAGTGGTACCGTAGATCGCGCGATGATATCGTAGATGGTGTGGGCTTTCATCATTGTCGTCCCGCGTATAGTGCAAGATCAGACCAGCTATCGGGAAAGCGCCGTCGCGGCGCGTAAACCTGTGCAGTAGTGTCTCGGTCCAAGCGCCGCGTTTATTGGTTGACGGCGTTAGCTTGAAGACCGTGCCGCAGCCTTCGGGGTTGTTGCAGGGGCTACGTTTTCCCCCGCCGAATTCGGTCGTGCCATAAAGCGCCCCGGCTTCATCGAAGATCAGATCACTCTGGGGCTCGGCGCCGTCATTTCGCGTTAAATTGCCCGAGAAGTTGTAGAGCACGCTCAGGGTCCAGGCGCCGGGTGTCCGTGCCCGCGGCTGGAGCTTAAAAACGGTACCTTGGTTATGGGCGCCGCCGAAGCGTGTGGTACCGTAAAGGGCGCCGGATTTATCAAAGATGAGACTGCCCGTGGGTAAGGCTCCGTCGCGGCGCGTAAAGCTATGCAATACGGTCTCGGTCCAGGTGCCGCCCGTCGTGGCTGGCGGCGTCAGCTTGAAAACCGTGCCGCAGCCACCTGCGCAATTCGCTCTGGTCGCCCCGCCATTAGCGGTGGTGCCGTAGAGGGCACGGGATCTATCGAACAACAGACGGGCTTCAGGATTCGCTCCGTCCGGGCCCGTGAATTTGTGCAGCAGGTTGTGCGTCCAGGCGCTGCCGCTCACGGTCGGCGGGGACAGCTTGAATACTGTGCCGTACAGCCCACCCCCGGCGGTTGTGCCATAGAGCGCGCCGGCATCGTCGAAGATCAGGCCGGCCCTGGGAAAGAAGCCAGTGCTGCCCCCGAAGCTGTGGAGCACGCTCTCGGTCCAGGCGCTGCCCTCTGTGGCTGGCAGTGTCAGCTTAAACACTGTCCCTAAATTGTTATCGCCGCCAATAGCAGTCGTACCATAGAGTGCGCCCGATTTATCGAAAATCAAATCGGCTTGGGGGGCAGCGCCGTCTCTGCCAGTGAAGCTGTACAGCACGGTCTCGGCCCATGGGCCAACCTCAGTGGCTGGCGTCAGTTTGAATACTATTCCGCAGTCCGGAAGACAACCAGCGTTTATCGGGCCGCCCTCGCTGGCAGTGCCATAGAGCGTACCAGATCCGTCAACGATTAAACGGGCCAGAGGTGCGGAGCCGTCAGGTGGTCCGGTGAAGCTGTGAAGGGTGTCTAAGGTTGGATCTGCCGACGCGAGGTTTGGCTGGAACATCGGAGCCAGGCAAACGACCGTTAGCAGTGCCGATTTCGAGACCAGGGTCGATGCATGCATTTCACCTCCTTCCATAGTCTCTACTCGAATTCTTCAGCCTAACGTAAGAACGTGTTTGCAAACAGGCAGCCGTGGAGCGCGCTGAAAAACCACCCCAAGAACGACCGGGCGAAGCGCGAATACCTGATCTACCTGAGGGATGCAAGGCAGTGGCCTCCGACTACAGTGGAGCAGGTCCGACATGCTATCGATCGCCTCGAAGACTATACGGGTTTCAAGGACTTCGGCACCTTCAACAAGGAGCAAGCGCGCGGATTTAAACAGGCTCTAGTCGCGACCAAGGGCGGCCGCTCAGGCAAGCCCATTAGCACCACCACCGCCCATCACGTCTTGCAAGCGCTCAAGGAATTTCAAGCGTGGCTGCATGGCCAGCGGGGATATCGTCGTCGCATAGATCCCACCGACATCCGCTATCTGAACTTGACAGCGAACGACGAAAGGCCGGCCCACGCCCAGCCGTCCGAAATCTTCCACTCACGACCAGTATCGAGCGGCGTTGTTCGCGATGCCCACCGAGAGCGAAGTCGAGCAGCGCGATCCACTCTGTTCGCCTTCTTGCTCATCAGGGGCATGCGCGATGCTGCGGCGATAAGCCTGAGATTGAAGTATATCTCGATTGAGTGGAACCGTGTCTTTCAAGATCCGCGCGAGGTCCGCACAAAGTTTGCCAAATCGATAGAAACCTTCTTCTACCCAGTTGGAGAGGACGTAACCGCTATTGTGCGCGACTGGGTGCAGTCCCTCATCACCGGAAGCTTTTCGGTCCCGATGATCCGCTTTTCCCGAAAACCGCGGTATGGCATGACGAGCATCTCAACTTCGCGGCCAACGGTTTGACCCGTGAGCACTGGGCCAATGCCTCTCCCGTCCGCGAGATTTTCAGAACCGCTTTCGGGTGCGTCGGCTTGCCCTATGTAAGGCCCCAGTCGGCACGTGACACCCTCACCCAATTTGCCTACAAGCTTCAACTCAATCCAGAGTAGTTGAAGGGCCTGGAGCCAGAATATGGGCCACGATAGCGTGCTGACCACGATTGGCTGCTATGGCCACGTTTCTAGTGAAAGGCAGGCGGAGATCATCAGCGGGCTTGGCAAACCAGTTCCCGCAGTCGGCGATCTCTCGACGGAGATTGCCGAAAAGGTCGCCGCACTGCTGAAAGGATAAGCTGATGCTTGACTTTCCGTCATCGGGTTCTGTCCGAGCGGGCGATCCTCCGGTGCTCGTCGTGTCGTGTCGCATGCAGTATTTCGCAGCGGATCGAGTTGGCTGGTCCGAGAAGGTGGGACTAAATGCTACCGAACCACGCCAATCGGCACCACGTTTGAAGGCTCGACGATCCCGAGTGAGCCGAAGGCCTTGCGCACCGTATCGGCGACGTAGCTCGGCGCCAGATGGCCGTAATGCTTCTCTACCATGCGCGGGTGTCGGCGTGGCCGAGTTGCGCCGCGATCACCGCGCCCGGGACGCCGCGCATGGTGAGGCGGCTCGCATAGGTGTGACGCAGTCCGTGGAAGTTGACGGGTGGATCGATCTTGGCCGCCTCGCAAGCTGCGGCAAGTGGGCGCTGCTGCTCAGATTTCGCCCAAGGCTTACGATTCGCCCGCAGGAACAGGCGTGCGCTGCCGGGCTTCCGGTCCGCAAGCTGGCTGACGAAATCGCGGCCTTCTTGGGTCAGCACGACATGGCGGGGCTTTCTGCTCTTGCTGGTGCGCAGCCGCACGGTACCGGCATCGGGGTTAAAATCGTCGCCGGTCATTGCCGTCAGCTCGCCATAACGGCATCCGGTTAAAAGCGCGGCAATCACCAGCGCACGGAAGTGGGGCGGGCAGGCATTCGTCAGCCGGCGCGCCTCATCATCGGAGAGATAGCGGAGCTTGGCCGCATCGGCTTCGCGGAAACTGCGAATCGTGCGCCAAGCCTCATCGCTTGCGCACCGGCCTTCACGGTGCGCATGGTTGAGCGCGGCTTTGAGGATTGTCAGCACCCGGTTCGCCGTCGAGCGGCGTCGGCGGACGCCTTCGGGGCTCAGATCGGCTTCCCGGTGTTTCTGCGCCACGCCTGGCTTCGTGCGAAGCCGCGGCGGCGTCTCGGCGATCTTTTGATGCCAACCGACTATCCGGCCCTTGGTCAGCTTGTCGAGCGGCACCATTCCAAGTTCGGGCCCGATCCATGCCGCTGCCGAAGCGTCGAGTCGATCGGTGGCCTTGCCGCTCCGACGCTCGTAATCGGCGCGATAGTCTGCTAGCGCGTCGGCGACGGTGTAGGGGCGATCGAGCCGCACAAAGTCGCCGGCCTGTTCACGTGCCTTGCGCTGGAACCAAGAACGCGCCCGCTCTTGCGCTTGCGAGAAAGAGAACACGCTGAGCCCGTCCGCGTCGCGAGCGTCGTCGGCGGCACCGAGCGACTCCAGGTGCCGCCTGCCGTCCTCCTGTCGGAATTTGGCAATCCAGGTGCCTCCTTTGGCGCCGCGGCGATAGCCGAGCGCATTTCCGGCCGAGATCACCGTCCAATAGGGCTCACGTCGCTCGGCGAGCTTCGTCCGGGCGGAACGGGTGTCGATCTTCGGGTTGCGAACCGTGCGGGCCATGCCGGAATTGCCTCCAAAACGTACGGCAATTATACGGCACGGATGTAGCTGGACAAGGGCGGATTACGGCGGACAACGCTTTGTGATATAACAAAGGCTTGAGCAGTCCACCGTTGTCCGTCACTGGCTCGAAAATGGCGTTTTGCCCCTCTATAACGGCGGCAACACCGGTTCGAATCCGGTAGGGGACGCCAACGATTTCGGATATTTACCGATCTCTGCCGCTTTGTACGGGGCGGCGTGCGCTCGTTAAGGACGAAAGTCGTGCGAGGATTGCATCCATAAGGCCGTGCCAATAATCTGATCCGATCGACGGAAATCGGTCGAGGCGGACGCGCTGCCCTGAACGTGCGGGCCTTGGATGAGGATCATGACATGGGCGATAACCAGATGACGGCACAAATCTCCGGGAAGGGCGGCTTCATCGCCGCGCTTGACCAGAGCGGCGGATCGACCCCCGGGGCCTTACGCCTCTACGGCGTTCCGGACGGCGCTTACAGTGGCGACGCCGAGATGTTCGGGCTCATGCATGAAATGCGCGTGCGCATCATGACGGCGCCTGCCTTCACCGGTGCCAAAGTGATCGGGACCATCCTGTTCGAAGGCACGATGGACGGGAAAGTTCAGGACAAGCCTACTTCGGCTTTCTTGCGGGAGGAGCGGGGTGTCATCCCCTTCGTGAAGGTTGACAAGGGGCTCGAGCCCGAAAAAGACGGGGTCAGCCTGATGAGGCCGATGCCGACACTCGACGCGCTGCTCACCCGGGCGACGAAGCTCGGTGTTTTCGGCACCAAGATGCGCTCCGTCATCAATCTGCCCTCGAAAGAAGGGATCGCCGCGGTGGTGACGCAGCAGTTCGACGTCGCCGCCCAGATCGCCGAGCACGGGCTGATGCCGATCATCGAGCCGGAAGTCTCGATCAAAAGCCCGGGGAAAGCCGAGGCGGAAGCCATCCTCCTGGCGGAACTGAGGCGGAAGCTCGACGCCCAGCCGGATGGCCGCAAGGTGATGCTCAAGCTGACGCTCCCGGATGTTCCCGATCTGTACGCACCGCTGGTCAACCACGAGCACGTGGCCCGGGTCGTCGCGCTCTCCGGCGGCTATACGCGAGCCGACGCCTGCCGTCGCCTCGCCGCCAATCATGGCATGATCGCGAGCTTCTCGCGGGCCCTGGTCGAAGACCTCAGGCATTCGATGAGCGATGCCTTGTTCAATCAGACGCTGGCAGCATCGATCGACGAGATCTACCGGGCTTCCACCGTGAAGGTGTGAAATAATTATTACGTCCTCGCGGTCGCGATTGCTAATCACCGAAAGTTGATCCCCGACAGGCCGTCCGAGAAGGTTGCTGCAGCCAAATAATTCGAAGATCGTTCTCGAATCGGAACCCCGATGGGGTTCGGACGTCAGTTGGATGCGGTCGGCTGTCGGGCAGGCTGCTGGCACGGAGATGACCTCATGAGCGCGAAGCTGCTCCTAGCGGTGGTTAGTCTTCTCACCGTCGCGTTACTCGTGTCGGCGGTGGTTCACGCGCACCCAGACCAAGCGCTGCCGTCTGCAGCCGAAGGATTGGTGGCCACTGGGGAGGCTTCCGCGCCGGCGCCGGCAGCCGACGCGCCCGCACCCGCTTCCGAGGCGGACACGGCTAAAACCACTACATCGGGAGGCCTGCCGCCCAAACCCGAAGCCGAAACACCGCCGCTCTTCAAAGCCGAGCAGCTCGACCAACTGCTCGCACCGATCGCGCTCTATCCGGATATGCTGCTCGCACAAATCCTGATGGCCGCGACTTACCCTCTTGAAATCGTCAAAGCAACTCGTTGGCTGCAAGCTTCCAATCATGCAAACCTTCAGGGAGACCAATTGGCCAGCGCGGTCGAGACCGAGGCCTGGGATCCCAGTGTCAAATCCCTGGTGCCGTTTCCGCGGATCTTGCGGATGATGGACGAGCAGCTCGACTGGACGGAACAGCTGGGCAACGCGTTCGTGGCACAGCAGGCAGACGTCATGGATGCGATCCAACGTCTTCGTTACGAGGCCGCGGAGGCGGGGACTCTGTGGTCCAACGCCCAACAGCGGGTGACGACCGAAGGGCAAGGCATCATCATCGAGCCGGCCAATCCTGAGTACATTTATCCGCCCGTCTACAGCCCGGCCGCCGTTTACGGACCCTGGCCGTCTCCGGACTACCCGCCGTTCGACATCTTCCCACCCGGACCCGATTTCGGTCTCCAGGCCCCTCTCGGCATCGGGTTCGGTGTTGGGTTCGTCGCTGTCCGACCGCTATCGCGCTGGTCCGCCTTCGATTGGCGGCAGCGTCGGATTGAACTCAACGTCGAAAAGTTTAATGCGCTCAATCGCCATATGCCGGGAATAGCAACGAATACCTGGCATCGCGACCCGTCCCGGCTGCGCCTGCCGGTTCGCGATTTCGCGCCGCGCGCGCCGTTCCAGGTATTCCGCGGGTCCGCCATCTCAGCAGGGAGCGTTCCTCGAATCAGCACATCCAGCGCAGCCGCTTTTTTGCCGACGCCCTTACGGAGCTCCATGCCAACCGCGTTTGCGCCGGTTGGGCAAGCGCGGACGGCCGTGTTGCGTCCGACACCACCGTCATTCGCACCCGTCGGGCGAGGTTTCCAGGCTCGCATTGAGTGGCGCCCCGGCATCGTCGGCGGTCACATGATGCTGCCAATTATGCCTCGGCACCTCACCTCGCCGACATTTTCGAGAACCGTCGCGCGCTCGACCGTGTTGGCTCCGGGCGGCGGGGCGCGTTTCGGGGGCGCATCCCATCGATGACCATCCGGGATTTGATCGGCGCCGGTGTCTGGTATGCCCGCTGAGCCGGACAAGAGTAGCATGCCTCGTGCCTTCGGCGTCGCGGCCCTGGCGCGACGGCCGAGATCCGGCCAGATTCAGCAGCGGATAGCAACACTGGGTGGCAGCGCGGGGCGGTCCATCCGCCGGCCGTCAGAACATGATCCAGGCATAGGCGAAAATGGTATTATTGTTGTGGGCGTTCCGGCCGGCTCCGTTGATGTTCGTGGTGGCGCCGTCAAACTTGGTATAGAGCACGTATTGCAATCCGATGCGCAGGTTCAGCCACGGCCAGAAGGACGGGCCGCCATAGCTGAACGGAAGGTACGCGATCTCGGTGGTCCAGCCGGCGCTGTTGGGGCTTCCGGTGAACGTGCCGTACAGCGTGGCATCCGTGGTACCACCTATCGAAAACCGCCCCGCCGTAAGGCTCCACGTATGGTCGTAGATGTAAGAGACGGATGCGTTCAGAGATCGCAAGGTGTCATTGGAATTGTCGGCGAGCCCGAGCGTCTGGCTGGCGCTGGTATTGTGGTTCTCGTGGATCCAAGCCGCCCGAACAGTGATTGTATGGGGATCGCCCAAATACTGGTACTGGGTATCGATGCCGATGTCAGTGAAGGAATCCGTGCCGGCGCCGGACATCCTCATCGGGACGACCTTTGACGCAAGCCCAAAGGTGCCGATTTCCCATGAATGGTTGCCAAAGTTGGGCTCGAACGCGACCCGCCAGTAGGGTGCAACCCCACTGATCGGGCTCTGACCGGTCGTATCGACGCCGAGGGCGAGCTGTGTGTTCGTCGACAACGGTCGATAGCCGCCGAACTCGAAATAGAACATATCGTCGAGGAAGCTGTAGGCGCTGACGCCGACCACCTGCTGGGCGTATACCTGCTCGATAAACGTGCTGGCGGTCGGCGTCGGCGCGACAGCCGAGCTGATAAAAGGAAAGCTCCAAGCAGGGATCGTGTTCCAGACGTCCTGGACCGTCGGATTGTTGTTGGCGGTCACCCCCCACAGCAGATTGTGGCCGCCGACATTAACCGTATCGGCGTATCGGATATCGGTATTGTCCCAGCCTAAGCGGCGCGCCACGCCATTATATGTCCCTTGGATGAAGGCGCCGAGATTGTCGGTGATCCTCCCGCCGGTAAACAGGCTCACTTGTTGCAGGGCGAAGTTGTTGTTAGTTCCGAAATGCGGCGCCGCGCCGCCCTCCTGTCCGGCTTCTGTGTGGGTAAAAGTCGGCGCCTGAAGCATCACGGCGAAGGGCGGCCCCGTCCAATCGCCCCCGCCTAATGTGTAGCCGCCGAGCTTGAAGCGGCGGCCAAACGGCGTCAGTTCAAGGAAAGCGGTATGACAAGTCGCGCATGGCTGGCCGGTCTGGCGCGCGTAGAGAGGGAGCGAAACGGCACGGCGCGGCGACAGTCCAATAACCAGGACCGCGGTGATGGTGACCACAACCGGCACGATCTTGCCGTATCGAGTCGGCAGCAGCCCTCGCCACTGCGCAAGCCGCCGGAGCATGCCAAACCTTCCCCCCACGAGGTGGCGATGAAGACGACGCCGCCCCGATCACTCAAAGTTGTTGACTACTGCGACTCCTCGGCATCGCCGTTATGCCGGGTCGGGATCGTCGCCGGCATTCCCGGGATGCATCATCGATTGCCCGGATCGGCATGAAGATCCGGCAATAGCCTTGCGGATTGATCGCTCCGTCGACCATCTTGCACGCGTTGGGCGCCTGAAACTGCACGCACTTCTCGCAGCGCTTGTCACCCTCCGGATGGTCCTGATAGGCCACTGCCTTCTGGGATATCTTGGGTGCTGCAGCGGCCGAGTACGGCGCGTTGAATAGGGCTGAAGCACCGGCGGCAACTAGGATATGACGCAACAATGCGCGCCGCCCGAGCGGTCTGACCGATTGAGTCATTTCATTTCTGGTCGAACTGCAAGACGGAATTTGGGTTCGGCCAATACAACTCGGCAAATGGGCACTTATTCCGCCAACAGTTCACAGCCGTCTTTCGCAGAGGGTAGGAATGTTGACTTGTTGTCTGCCTATTTGACCGAACCTAAGTCACTGTAGTGACAGTTGAATGTCCGCTTTCAACAGCCGATCAGTTGCAAGATCAGAGAACCCAGAGGAGATCTCGGTAACGGGAATTTGATCGCCCCGTGAATATCCGCAGCCTGTCGAATGGAATAAGGGGTAAGATTGTAAGTCCCACAGTTTGAGCGCCGACGTGTTTTCGCGGCAGCCTGCCATTGCGGCTGCCCAGTCCACTTCCCTGCGATTGTGCCCGCCAGCGCTCCGTTTATGTGGAGGACAAACGTCATGAAGCATCTCAATCTGAGCCTCTCTCCCGCCGCATTGATTGCGACCTGCCTTATCTCTGCCTCGGCGGCTCGCGCCGATGATGGCGATCAAAGTCAACAACCCAATCGTTTTGCGGTGACCGCACTGGTCTCGGACGTCCCTGTCAAGAACATGAACCCGATGATCGATCCGGTCCTGCGGAATGCATGGGGTGTCGCGTTCACCCCGGCCGCGAGCCCGTTCTGGATCGCCGACAACGCCTCAGGCTGTGCGACCCTTTACGATGGTGTCGGCGTAAAGATAACGACAGTGCAGGTGGCGATCCCTTTGCCCGATAACTCGATTCCCTCTACCGCTTGCCTACCGGCTTCCGCCGCAAACCAATCCGCCGCCTCCGACACCCGCGGCGCCGACCGGCATAGTCTGGAACCCGACCACTAGTCCGGCTACCGGGTTCCTCGTTCCTGGCACGAACATTCCCGCCTCGTTTATCTTCGACACAGAAGACGGGACGATCTCCGCCTGGGCGGGAACAATCCCTGACCCCAGTCACGCTGTCATAGCCTTCGACAATTCGGCAAGCGGCGCCGTCTATAAAGGCCTGGTGGTCGGCACCAATGCGAACGGCGTCTTTCTCTTCGCCACCAACTTCAACGCCGGGACGGTCGACGTATTCGGCCCCGCCAATGCCAACAGCAGCAATGGCCAATACGTTCCGGTAACCACTAGCGGCGGCTTCGTCGATCCGAAAATTCCGGCCGGTTTCGCACCGTTCGGCATCGGAAACATCGACGGCAATCTCTTTGTCACCTATGCCAAACAAAACGACGCGAAGCACGACGACGTAGCGGGAGCGGGCAATGGCTTTGTCGACATTTTCGACACGGACGGCAATTTGCTGCGGCGCTTCGCCAGTCGTGGAGTGCTGAATTCGCCGTGGGGCATCACGCGGGCGTCATTCGCCTTTAGTCGCTTCAGCGGTGATATTCTCGTCGGAAATTTTGGCAATGGCAAAGTAAACGCGTTCGATTCGACCGGGGATTTCCTCGACACCTTGAGAGATGGCGGTGACAAGCCCCTCGTGATCGATGGATTATGGACACTGATTTTGGGCGGCGGCAGGAACTCGAACTCCGACACGCTCTATTTCACTGCCGGACCCAATGGCGAAACCAACGGTTTATTCGGCACTATCACCCCGGCCTCAAAAAAATAGAGCCTCTCTTTTCCGAAGATTCCCGTCCGTTGGGGCCTAGCGTCGCCCGCGGACGGGAAGATTTTTGCTGTTTGGTTAAGATTCTTTCTTGTTAGTTAATTTTAGCGGAATAAACTCCAAGCCGGCGGGTCGATCTTACGTGGACATTTTCGCCACGCCGAGCGGTCCTGTCGCACTCTAACCCTTAGGGGTGACGCGAGAGTACGCAGCCGTCAACAAACGTCTCCTTGCCAAGAGCAAGGGTGTGGGAGGGATATACGCCATGCAACTCAAACGCTCACACAACTTTACCGCGGCGCTCGCTTTTGCGCCGCTCCTGGCGGTGCCGACCGTCGCCGGAGCGGCGACCGTCGCGAACCCGATCTGTCCGAGCGAAACCGTCCTATTCAATCCGGACCAAGGCCAGGACATTGTCCTTCCAACAGGCTTCAAGGTCTCGGTTTTCGCCTCGGGTCTGAACGCTCCGACCGGGATTGCGTTTCTCGGCAATTCGCAGAGCTTCCAAGTGTTCGTTCTGGAATCCGGACACGGCATCCCGAGCCGGTGCAACGAACAAGGGTCTTTCCCGGGTGGTGAGTTCGCTCCAGACAACCCGTTTACACCCGACATTCTTGTCTTCAACCAAAACGGCAAGTTGATCCGCGGGCCCCTGGGCAAGCCCACATCCACCGGTGGCGGACTCCAGCCCGCAGGACCGGCGATCGACATCGCGTTTGTCAACGGCTTCTCGGGCGGGCCGCTCTTCGCGACCGACTCCAATCAGGCGACTCACGCCGGTGGACAAAACAACAGTTCGCGGATCGTCACCGTGAACCCGATGACGGGGCTGGTCACGCCGTTCATCACCAATCTGCCGACCGGCGACCACCCATCCGAACAGCTGGCCTTCAAAGACGGGTGGATCTACTGGTCGCAGGGATCGACGACCAACAGCGGCGTTGTCGGTCTCGACAACGGCAACGGCACGAACCAGTCTGACATCCCGTGTCAAGACATCGTACTCAGCGACAACCTGTTCGACTCGGGTAACGGGCAGTTGACGAGCGGCTACTCCCCCTTCAACACCCAAAATCCCGGGGGAACCATAAAGGCGTTCTTCAACTCGTTCACGGGTCAAGTTCGACAGGGTGTTTGCGACGGTGCCATCCTGCGAGCCCAACTGAGTAATTCCAACAACATCCAGGCTTTCTCGTGGGGCTATCGAAACCCATACGCCATCCGCTTCGCACCTCTGGATCATGCCTTGAGCGGAGGGCTGCTCGCTGGCGAGGACGGCCCAGACGAGCGAGGCGCCCGGCCCTCCAACGGGGCCCCGGAAGTTCTGTCAATAGCGCGACAGAACCCCGACGGCAGTCCGGACTATCACGGGTGGCCGGACCGCTATGGCTTCCTGCCGACGAACCAAGCGGTGTTCAACCCGCTTGGCGGGCCCAGTGACGATCTCTGCGTCCGGGACCCCAATAATCCCCCCACCTTGTGCACGCCGGCGAGCCTTGCACAAATTCTGACGGAAGATGTTCCGATCCGCGACGTGCTGGCCTTCCCACCGCAGCCGATCACTTCGCCTATCGCCATCGAGGCGGCGAACTCGTCATTCACCGGGATCGACTTCGTGCCCGATGCTTTTGTAACCGGGCCGGTTAAGCCGGGAGCGGCGCTCTACAGCCTCGAGGGAGATTTCGGGTTCTCGCCCGCGAACGCCACTGCGCCCACGAATCCCCCCGCGCCCGCGCAAGAAGTGGGACACGAGGTCAAGCTGATCAACTTCAGCCAGCTGCCCGGCACGCCGCTCGCCCTGGAATTCCAGCGGTTCGCCTTCAACAACATTTTCGAACAAGCGTTCCCAGATGGGCTTCGCGGGTTCAACCGCCCGACCAACGTCAGGTTCGGCCCGGATGGCTGCGCTTATGTCGTGGATTACGGCGCGGTGCGGGACAACGGCCAATCCGACCCCGCCTCAAGGTGGCTGGATCCCGCCGACTCTTCCTCTCGTCCAGTTCCCCGGCACCGGCGTGATCTGGAAGATCTGCCCAATGTAGTTGACGCATCAGGTCGATCGGGGGCGGCCACGGCCGCCCCTTTCTTGCAGAGCCTTCAAACCGCCGGTTAGCTCCGACAAGACCCGCGGTGCGATCCAGCCGATCAGGGTTTGTCGATTCGGTGCGACCACTGGACAAGGCCGCTCTGCCTGAGTCACTCTCGACCATGGACAAGAGAGAGTTCAGCGGGCGCGAGATCCTGGCCGGCCAGGCGCCGCAGGACATGCCGGTCACGGTCAAAGGCTGGGTGCGCACCCGGCGCGACTCGAAGGCGGGCATCTCGTTCGTGCACGTGTCGGACGGGTCGTCGTTCCATCCGGTGCAGGTGGTCGCGCCGAACACCTTGCCCAATTACACCGACGAGGTCCTGAAGCTGACCGGCCGGCTGCGCGGTCGAGGCGACCGGGATGATCGTGCCGTCGCCGGCGAAGGGGCAGCCCTTCGAGATGCAGGCGAGCGCGCTGTCGAGGTGATCGGCTGGGTCGACGACCCGGACACCTATCCGATCCAGCCGAAGCCGCACACCTTGGAGTACCTGCGCGAGGTCGCGCATCTGCGGCCGCGCACCAACGTGATCGGCGCGGCGACGCGGGTGCGGCACAGCCTTGGCGAAGGCGATCCACCGCTTCTTCGACGAGAACGGGTTTTTCTGGGTCAATACGCCGATCATCACCGCCTCCGACGCCGAGGGGGCCGGGGCATTGTTCCGGGTGTCGACCCTGGATCTCGCCAACCTGCCGCGCACCCCGGAGGGCAAGGTCGATTTCGCGCAGGATTTCTTTGGCCGCGAGGCGTTCCTGACGGTCTCGGGGCAGCTCAATGTCGAGGCCTACTGCCTGGCGCTGACCAAGGTCTACACCTTCGGGCCGACCTTCCGCGCCGAGAACTCGAACACCAGCCGCCACCTCGCCGAGTTCTGGATGATCGAGCCGGAGATCGCGTTCGCCGACCTCTCGGACAATGCGGCATTGGCGGAAGCGCTGCTGAAATACACCTTCGCGGCGTTGCTGAACGAAAGGGAGGAAGATCTCGCCTTTTTCGACCAGCGGATCGAGAAGGGGCTGGTCGCGAAACTCGAGGGGATCGTCGGCTCGGAATTCGTGCATATGGATTACGGCGAGGCGATCGAAGTGCTCGAGCGGGCGAACGAGAAATTCGAGTTCCCGGTCAAATGGGGCATCGACCTGCAGTCGGAGCACGAGCGCTATCTGACCGAGAAATACGCGAAGAAGCCGGTCATCGTGATGAACTACCCGAAGGCCATCAAAGCCTTCTACATGCGGGTCAACGACGACGGCCGGACGGTCGCGGCGATGGACGTGCTGGCGCCGGGGATCGGCGAGATCATCGGCGGCAGCCAGCGCGAGGAGCGGCTCGACGTGCTGGACGCGCGCATGGCCGAGCGCGGCATCGACCGCGAGCACTACGCCTGGTACCGCGATCTGCGCCGCTACGGCACGGTGCCGCACGCCGGCTTCGGCCTCGGCTTCGAGCGCACCCTCGCCTACGTCACCGGCCTCGCCAACGTCCGCGACGCGATCCCCTTCCCGCGCACCCCCGGCAACGCGCGGTATTGATTCGCGCTACTTTAGCCGTGAACTCATAAACGGGCGTCGGTGATTTGCTCCTCGAATCCATTAGCTCCTCCCGCTCCCCGGCCGGCTGCAGAGGGCTCCGGCGCGCGACGAAGGACGCGCGACTTGTCTGCGCTTTGCCAGAAGACTGTCAATCGCTAACGGTCCTGGGCCGCCCAAGACGAGGGCCGCCAGGCACGCGAGGTAAAGGAGATCGGTTTCATAGCCCGGCGGCCCGAACTGCGCGCCGGCAGCCGTCACAGCCTGGAGCTTGATCGAGCTGAACCCGTAGGGCAGATGCACGGTAATCATCGCGACCAGGAGAACCGCCGCCATTGGTATGCTGGCCAGCGGTACCAACGCACCTAGAAGCACGGCCAGGCCGCCGAATATCTCAACCAGGATCGTGAGCCATCCCATCAGATGCGGCGCGGGCACGCCAAGCGCCTGCAGAATTGCAGGGAACGCATCGAGGCCCCTGGCCAGCTTGGCGAAGCCATGCTCCATGAAGCCGTACCCGACGATCAGACGCAGTGGGATCGGAGCCCAACGGGCGATCGCAGATCTGCTGATCAGATCGATGGGAAGGTCGCGCCACAGTTGGCGACCGTCTCTCGATGTAGCTCATCGTTTTCATATCCAATCAACCTTCATGGGCTCAATGAGCCCACCGGGCGCTCGTTGGCACCCGCAGGCTCATTGAAGTCTTTTGGATAAGCTGTCTGCTAGCGGACTAGGACCCAGTGGCCGCGCCATGCTGCGTGCTTGTCGTATCCGTACTGGTACTCGTAATGCGCACTTGTCGTGGCAGCATTTGATGCGCTGGTGTCGACGCGTTGGGAGATGCCCGCCCAAGTGTTTCCGCCGGAGAGCTTCGGCTCTTGCGCCATTGCGGGCGAGAAGTTTACTGCAGTCAGCAAGGCGAGAGTCGCGCCGGCGAGCAATAGGGTTTTCATTTCAGTACTCCGCATATTTGCAGTTTGAGCGAGCGGTTCGAGCGGTGATCCATCTCGGCATGCCGTTCAATGGTGGTCGGAGATTGACGCCGCCACGCCTACAGGAAATTTAGGGAAGCGATCCTTGACGCCAAGACATCATGATGTCACGTTGTCGTGATGTCACGATCACCGCTCTACGAACGTGTCGAGACTGTTCTGGCCGGCGATATCGCTGACGGCAGCTTGCTCCCAGAGACCCAATTGCCGCCGGAAGACGGCTTGATCGAGCGGTTCAAAGTCAGCCGCACGACCGTGCGGAAGGCGATCCAGAATTTGATCGAGCGCGGCCTCGTCGAGGTCAGGAGGGGCAAGGGCACTTTCGTCACTCAGCCGAAGATCACGCAGGAGCTGACCGAGCTGACCGGTTTCGTCGAGGACATGCAGGCTTTGGGGCGAACCCCGACCGCCCGCTTACTCGACAAGCGCATCGTCGCAGCCGACGAAGCCGTCGCGCACCACCTTGCATTGGCGCCCGGGACGTTGGTGGTCAGGCTTCGGCGTGTTCGCTTGGCCGACGGTGTGGCGATGTCTTTCGACGAGACCTACTTGCCTCGCGCCATCGGGGAGAAGGTTGCGGAGAACGACCTCGAGGCCGAGCCGGTCTTCGCCCTGCTGGAGGACAAGTACGATACGCCTCTGGTCGAAGCCGAATACAAGCTGGAAGCGGCCGCGGCCGACCCGGTTGCCGCCCAGGCGCTCCAAGTGCCGGCCGGCAGCCCGATCCTCCTGATCGAGCGCACGTCCTATACCACCGGCAATCGGCCGGTCGATTATGAGAGGCTGCACTATCGTGGCGATCTGATCCGGTTCGTGACGCGGCTTGCCCGACGCCCAAGGGCCTCGACGCAAACCCGAGGCGCCTATGACGCAACGCAAATCGGTAGCAGGAAACTATGAAGCTGCGCTCATTGGCCAGATGAAGAAAACGCCTGAAATCACCGTCAGCCCGATGGCAGCCTACCAGAACGGGAATGTCGTTTGGGGTTATGGTGACTTCATGTTCCCCGATGGACCAAGCGGACATTACGGGGATCACGGTCGTCAACGCCGCAGGCTCGTGGCATATCGCCTTGCACATCTCTAACCTGACCCCGCCGAAGCAACAGTAGGCGATATTCCGGGCTCGGTCGGACCTGCAATCATCGAGGCCGACCGGCAGTTCCTTCTTTCGGAGAGCCGGTCAAGCTCTTATCGTCGGCGCCTCGACGCGCAGGGCGGCAGCTCTATGATTGCCGGATGATTGCCGGCCCGAGCTTCCGAGGCCCTAGCCTGCACCGCGCCGTCAGTAGCTCGGCTTGCTGGCAAACGGCGTGAGCTGCAGCTCGTGGGTCCAGCACGATGGGTCCTGAGTGTGCAGGTACCAGAACGCCTCGGCGATCTTGACCGGGTTGATGATGAGATCGCGGCGGTTTTGATTTCTTGGCAATGCCCGAGTTCCGGGCGAGTCGATGGTACCGTCGATAACAATGTTGGCCACGTGGATGCCGTGCTCGGAGTACTCCTCGGTCAGCACCTGTGCCAAAGTGCGCATCATGACCCTGGGATAGTAGAGCGACTGTCCGGTCATGCGCTTCTTCCCGCGCAGCGAGCTCGAGTTGTTGGAGAAGAAAAACGATCCCTGGCCTTTCTTGCGCATCGCCGGCAACACTTCCTTGGCGACGAGAAACGGCCCTCGGCAGGCGATGTGCAACGCAGTGTCCAGGATCTCGACCGGGACGTGTTCGAGCAGTTCCTTGTCGGGCGGCAGATCGCGGCCTTCGAGGTAGCCCGCGTTGTAGACCAGCACGTCGGGGTCGCCGGCTTCACGGCGGATCGTCGCGAAGGCCGATGCGATCGAATCCTGCGAGACGAGATCGAGCTCGACGATCATGCAGTCGCCGCCCTGCTCGCGGATCGCCTGCGCCAGCGCCGACGCGTTGGCCTCCTTGCGGGTCGTCAGCACGGTGAAGAAACCCTCGCGCGCGAATTTCTGCGCGACGGCGCCGCCGACGCCCCAGCGCACGCCGACCGGCAGTTCGCTGTCGTCCACGGTCGTGCCGTGCGCCAGCATCGTATTGCGGCCATCCGACTGCCACTTCGACGTGGCGCCGATGATCACTGCGACTGGCTTTTCCTTCGCGTTGCTTTTCATTGGGTAATCTCCTTTTTATGTAGCTCCATCCCGGCGAAGGCCGGGACCCATCCTGATGCCAAGTGCGAATGTTCTACGTTTACATGCTCGCCAGCAAGCGCTACGGAACTCTCTATACCGGAACGACATCCGATCTTGTGCGACGAATGTGGGAGCACAAGAACAAGGTCGTGCCGGGCTTCACCAAGAGATACGGCGTCGATCAGCTCGTATGGTTTGAGGTTCACGAAGCGAAAGACGCCGCATTGCGGCGTGAAAAGCAGATCAAGGAATGGAAGCGGGACTGGAAGATCAACCTGATCGAGCGCGAAAATCAGCACTGGAGGGACCTGTCTTTGAGCTTGACGTTGTGATCGGACCCGAAGGCAAAAATGGGCCCCGGCCTTCGCCGGGGTAGCTAACAGCTGCGCTGCCGTATCGTTGGCGGAATGACTGTTGCGCGTTTTCCGCCCTACGCTGTCCGGTTCCAGCCCCACCAGGCGCACAGCGCCTCGCCCATGACCAGCTCCAAGTCGCGGCCCGATAGCCACGGCAATTCCTCGGTGAACATCGTCACGCATTGGCGCCAGGAGCAGGGCATCTTCGTGATGTCGGTGCCCCAGAACATGCGGTGCGGCCCGAACGCTTCGTAGACCTGCCGCAGATAAGCGTGCAGCGCCGGAAATGGGTAGGCCTCGCTGGAATAGTGAGGCACGCCGGTAGCCTTGACCGCGACGTTGGGGAACTTCGCCAACGCCACAAGCTCCGGCATGTGGGTCATCGCCGCGGCGTCCTTCAGCGTCGATGTGCCGCCTCTGCCGCCGAGATGGTCGATCGTCAAGCGCAGTCCGGGGTGGCGCTCGGCGATCCGGCCGAGTTCCGTCAGCGAATCGGTCGCCAGCGCGGCGATCGGGACGCCGGCGTCTTCGGCGGCCGCCCACAGCCAGTCGAGGGTGCCGTCGTGCAGCCAGCGCCGCGCCGGATCGGCGAGGAACCCATAGCGTAGACCGAGCATTCCCGGCTGTTCTCTCCAGCTTGCGATGCGGATGCGGGATTCCGGTCGATCGAGCGGCACCGCACCCATGATCGCGAACCGGCCGGGGTAGTTCCGAACCGCCGCAAATGCCATATCCGTCGAACCCGGGTCCCAACCCGGTGGATGAATGACGGCGGCATCGACACCGCCTTCGTCCATCAGGAGGATGGCCTCCTCGGGGGTGAATGCCGTCACCTGCCGATGCGCGAGGTTGCTCGGCAAGCCGCTTCCCCAGAGGTGAATTTGGGCGTCGACGATTTGCATCGCGTATTGCTCCCTAGCGCGGGTACCGGCGCCGCCGCACAAAGGCGAGAGCGATGATGCTGAGCGCCGCGGTGAACATTATGTAAAAGCTCGGCGACAGGTTGTTGCCGGTCACGGCGATCAGCCAGGTCGCAACAAAGGGCGTGAAGCCGCCGAAGATCGTCACGGCGACGGCGAAGCTCAAGGACACGCCGATCCCGCGGATCGGGGTCGGAAAGAGCTCGGCGAGCTGCGACGGCAGCACCCCGCTGTAGCCGGCCTTGACGAGGCTGAGCCAGCCGGCGGCAAAGATCGCCGTTGCGAGC
Source organism: uncultured Alphaproteobacteria bacterium (assembly GCA_963698995.1). GTDB lineage: Bacteria > Pseudomonadota > Alphaproteobacteria > ATCC43930 > CGMCC-115725 > AP-15. Next base: position 42,439 of record CAVOTD010000075.1, read on the forward strand.
GAGGGGTAGGCGACCATCAGAAAAAAGACCGGGTAAGTGGTGAGCAGAAAAAGCCACGCCGTTCCTGTCAGGATGCCGCTGCGTCCGAGCTTGTCGGAGAAGTGTCCAGCGAATGGGCAGGCGATGCCGAGGATGACGGCGCCGACAAGGGTCGCGATGAAGCCGGTTGCCTGCGGCAGGTGCAGCTCCTTCATCGCATAGGTCGGGATGTAGAGGATGATATAGGCCGAGCTGTTGGAGATGATCGAGGCGCCCATCGCCAAGAGGCATTCGATCGGGTGTTCGCGCAGCACGTCGCGCACCGAAGTCCGGGTCGGCTTGATCTCGACATATTCCGGCGTCTCGTCGAGCCGGCGGCGAATGTAGAGCCCGGCTGGGCCGATCAAGATCCCGAACAGGAACGGCACGCGCCAGCCCCAGTCGACGAGCTGCTCCGGCGACAACGCGGTTGTCAGCACGATCCCGAACCCCGATGCGAAGAGGCCCGTGATGCCGGTGCTGGCCCATTGCCAGCTCGCCACAAAGCCTTTGCGCGAGGCGGTTTGTTCGGCAAGGAAGGTGACGGCGCTGCCAAATTCGCCGCCGACCGAAAACCCCTGCAGCAGTCGAGCGACGAGGATCAGGATCGGCGCCGCGAGCCCGATCGTCGCATAGCCCGGCATCAGCGCCGTCATCGTCGTGCCGATGACCATCAACAGGATCGACAAGGTCAGCCCGGCCTTGCGGCCGGCGCGATCGGTATAGGCGCCGATCAGGATCGCGCCGATCGGGCGCACCAGAAACGAGACGCTGAAAGTGCCGAAGGCCAGCAGCAACGACGCGGTCTCGTTGCCGCTCGGGAAGAACACCTTCGAGATCGTGACCGCGAAATAGCCGTAAACGAGAAAATCGAACCATTCGAGCGCATTGCCGAGCGAGGCGGCGACGATGACCCGCGTCAAGGTGGGTCTGGCGCGGACGGACGGGGCAACGGCGTCGGCGGTCATAACGGCTCTCAACGAATTAGGGCAGCTTCTTGGTCATATAGAACCGCGTATGGCCGGGCGGATCACAATCGATCCGGGCGGCGACCTCCCAACCCTGCTTCGAATAGAAACCCGGCGCCTGAAAATGGAGTGTCGACAACACCGCGCGGGTGCAGCCGCGCCGCCGCGCTTCTTCCTCTGCCCTGGCGAGGATCCGGCTGCCAAGCCGGTCGCGCCTCAAATGCTCCGGCAAAAAAAAGCGCTCCACCGTCAAGAGGCCGAGGTATGTGCGGCCCAGTAGGCCGCCGACGACATTTTTTGTTTCAGGATCGCGGGCGAGAATGGCGAGTGGACGTCCGTCCGAACCCCCCACCTGCGCCTCATTGTAGGCGCGCAACCCGTCCATGATCACCGCGCGCTGATCGTCGTCCGGCATATCGGTTAGCGTAATCGTGGTTTCGGCGTGATTGGCCATGGTGTGCGCCCTCCTCGACTAAATCACGGTCACAGCCTAATCCTTTCCACCTCGTCCTGCATGAGGCGCTCCGTCATCCGGTCGGAAAGCTTGGTGGTGCGCGGGCTCTCGTGCGCCGCCGCCTGCCGCGAGGTGGCGCATCTGCGGCCGCGCACGAACGTGATTGCGGTGGCGACGAGGTTGCGGCACACCTTGGCGCAGGCGATCCATCGGTTCTTCGACGAGAACGGCTTTTTCTGGGCCAATACGGGGCGGTCGACCTTGGATCTCGTTAACCGCCGCGTACGCCGCAGGGCAAGGTGGATTTCGCCGATCGCCCTCTCACCCCAGCCCTCTCCCCCGATGGGGGCGAGGGAGTCCTTCGGGGGCGCCACGAGATTCCGGCGTGGTCCTACCCATCTATAAATGATGTTTTCGTTCACCCGAGCGCGCCAGGTCACCGACATGGAAATCACCGTCCGCATTCCTGACGATCTCGCCGGGGCACCTCGGCACCCCGGCGAGGTCGAACACCGCGCGCTCGAAGCGCTGGCCCTCGAAGAATACAGGCTCGCTGTAGGCAGCGAAGATGTCTGACTACACGGTGACTTGATGACGTTATTTCAACAAAGGAAAATCTGAGTTGATCAAGTGCATCCCGATGTCGTCGAGATAATGCCAATTTGCTGCATTCGATAATACGATTGAGCCTTGGCGGGTGACTGGCGAGAAGCCGATGAACGCGGCGAAACCGCCGCTCCCGCCATCCTTCCAAACAATCTCATCCCCATGGCCGCTGGAAATAAACCAGCCCAACGCGACCTCTAACCCGTGCTCTCTGATTGGCATGCGAATCTCCAATAGCTTGGCCAGCGCCGGCCGCAGCGGGGTCTGTCGCCGTCCCAGACATGCCCCAAGGAAGACCGTCAGATCGTTGGCGGTGGAGCGCACAGCGCCGGTACCGGCCAGCGTCGGCAGATCCCATAACGGCCTGCGTTCGAGGTTCGAATTGTGACCTTGTGCGATCCGTGAACGCATGCCGGGCGTCAGCGTAATCCGGGTATTGTGGAGTCCAAGCGGCTCGCAGATGCGTTCGACCAAAAGCTCCTCGTAGCTCTTGTTCGCGCGCCGCGCGAGTACAAGTCCGAGCAAGGCAAAGCCGACGTTGGAATACTCGACGTTCGTCCCCGGCTCGTATTTCAGCGTGTAGCCCGACAGAAAGGCGTAGAGCTGCTGGACGGTGTAATCCGCATAAGGATTAAGCGGGTCCTTGGAAATAATATTGTCGGGCATAGGCGGCAGGCCGGACGTATAGCTGGCGAGATCGATCAGGGTAATCGCTTTTCCGTTATATTCGGGAACTCTCACCGAGGTGGGTAGATACTTTGCCACCGGGTCGCCAAACGCGACTTCGCCATGCTCAACCATGTCCGTCAAAAGCAGAGCGGTCAGCACTTTGGTGATCGAGCCGATTTCGAAGACAGTCTCGCCGTCGAGGGGTCTATTGTCGGGTGTGTCCGGTCGCCCATAGGTGAACAGCCGGCTTCCTGCACTGTCGCTGACAACGGCGACGATTCCCGTGCTCTGCCTGCCAACGTCAATACGCTCCGCCAAGATTGCGTGAATCGCCTCCTCGGAGAGAACCTCGGCATCGGCGCCGACACCACCGATCGACGCAGCGAGCGTGGCGAGCAGAATGGTCCGGCGGTGCGGCATCAATCTCGTCCGGTTGCTCGCAGCATCGTTTCTGGATTCTGCGTAAAGTTTGAATGTCCGCAAGGGGTCTGGAGCGCTCGATCGGCTTCACTCGTCTTACATCAGAAGCGACTGCCGCGGTCTGTGGTCGGATTACATAAACGGCCCAAAGCGGCTGGTCGCTAATCGCCTCTGAGTCGCCCCGGTCTGGCCCGCCGTTTTAGGCCGCGCCGAAGCGCAGGGCCGAGGTTCCGGTTGCCACCCTTCCGGCGCTGGCCCATCATGAAGAGCCCTGACCGGCCCCGGAGGGATCACGCCCATGCAAAGCCTCTCGCCGAACCTGCCGCCCGACACGCAGCGCGAGATGCTGCGCCGGATGCTGACGATCCGCCGTTTCGAGGAGCGCGCCTCGGCCGACTATCTTGCCGGCAAGATCTACGGCGTCGTGCATTGCTACATCGGCGAGGAGGCGGTCGCGGTCGGCGTCTGCAGCGCGCTCGATCGCGGCGACCGGATCATCTCGACGCATCGCGGCCACGGCCACTGCATCGCCAAGGGCGCCGACCTCAACCGCATGATGGCCGAGCTCTACGGCCGGCAAACCGGCTACTGCAAGGGCAAGGGCGGCTCGATGCACATCGCCGATTTCGGCATCGGCATGCTCGGCGCCAACGGCATCGTCGCGGGCGGGATCGCGATCGTCACCGGCGCCGGCCTCGCGGCGCAGATGGAAGGCAAGGGCGGCGTCGCGGTCTCCTTCTTCGGCGACGGCGCCTCGAATGCCGGGCCCTTCCACGAGTGCCTCAATATCGCGGCGACCTGGAAATTGCCGATGCTCTACGTGTGCGAGAACAACATGTATGCGGCGCAGACCGCGGCCGCCGCGACGCACGCGCTGAGCGATGTGGCGGCGCGCGCGGCCGGCTACGGCATTCCGGGTGTCGTGGTCGACGGCAACGACATCTTCGCGGTCTATCAGGCGGCAAACCGCGCGGTCGATCGGGCGCGCTCGGGCGGCGGCCCGACCTTGATCGAGTGCAAGACCTACCGCTGGCGCGCCCACACCGAGCGCCGCGGGCAGCCCGATCCCCGCGACCAGGCCGAGATCGAGGCCTGGAAAGCGAAGGGATCCGATCGCGCAGCTCGAGCGGCGGCTGCGGGACCAGGGTGACCTCGACGACGCCGGGCTGGCAGGCATGGAGCGCGAAATCATCGCCGCCCTCGAGGCCGCCGTCGCCTTCGCCGAGGCGAGCCCCTTCCCGACACCCGAGCAGGCAACCGAAGACGTCTTTGCGGCCTGACGCGAGGAGGAGACGATGCGGGAGCTGACCTACAACGAGGCCGCCGTCGAAGCCGTCGCCGAGGAGATGCGGCGCGATCCCAAGATCTTCTACATGTCGACCGACGCGCTGCCGCCGCTGCTCAAGGAGTTTGGCGCCGAGCGCGTCAGGGCGACGCCGATCACCGAAGCGGCGCTGACCGGCATGGCGATCGGCGCGGCCGGCTGCGGCTTCCGCCCGATCGTCGACTGGCGGCAGGTGACGTTCTGCTTTGTCGCGATGGACCAGATCGTCAATCAGGCGGCGAAGATCCACTACATGTTCGGCGGCCAGGTGACCTTCCCGATCCTCTATCGGGCGGCCGTCGGGGGTGGCGGCCTGGTCGCGGCGCAGCACTCGCAGTCGCCCTATTCGATGTTTATGAATGTCGCCGGCCTGAAGATGTTCCTGCCGTCGACGCCCTACGACATCAAGGGGCTGTTAAAGACGGCGATCCGCGACAACAACCCGGTCATCTCGTTCGAGTCGAGCCGGCTGATGACGCGCAAGGGACCGGTGCCGGAGGAGGACTACACGATCCCCTTCGGCAAGGCCGACATCAAACGCGAGGGCAGCGATGTGACGGTCGTCGCCCTCGCCTGGCTGGTGCACGAGGCGCTGGCCGCGGCCGAAGAGCTGGCCCGCGAGGGGATCTCGGTCGAGATCGTCGATCCGCGCACGCTGGTGCCGCTGGATACGGAGACGATCCGCAACTCGGTGCAGAAAACCGGCCGCCTCGTCATCGCCGACGAGGCGGGGCCGACGGCCGGCTTCTCGGCCGAGGTCGCTGCGGTCGCCACCGAGGATGCGGCGACATTCGCCCGGCTCAAGGCCCCGGTGAAACGGGTCTGCGCGTTGCAGGTGCCGATACCCTACAGCCCCGTCCTCGAAAATCATGTCTTCCCGGACCGCAAACGAATCACGACCGCGATCCGCGAGGTGCTCCAAGGTCCGAGGCCCGCCGCGGTGGCGTGAGGGACGCGACGGCGGCGTCATACTCCGCCACCAGCTTGCGGAGGCGCGGGATCAGTTCCTCGCCGTACTGGATGGCGTCCGGCCGGGGATCGTAGCCGCGGATCAACAGGCTGGTGGCGCCGAGCTTGTAGTATTCGAGCAGCGCCTTCGCGACCGTTTCGGGCGTGCCGACGAGGGCTGTCGAGTTCCCTGGAGCGCCGGTCGCGACGGCGAGCGACGTCCACAAGCAGGTGTCGTGCACCTCGGCTTCTGCGGCGGCCTCAAGGAGGCGCTTGGAGCCGACGTTGTGGCGCTGTGGCGCCGGAGCGCCGCCGCGATTGGCCAGCACCCGGTCGAGGATCGCCCTCGCCCGGTCCCAGGCTGCGCCCTCGGTTGCCGCCAGGATCGGGCGGGTCGACAGGCTGAAGCTCGGGTTGCGGCTCGAGAGCGCCGCCTCTTGCCGCACCCGGTCGATGAACCGGGCGGTGTCCTTCAGCGGTTCGCCCCACAGCATGAAGACATCGACATGCGGGGCCAATGCCCCAATCGCTGCGTCGGAGCCGCCGCCGCCGTAGATCGGGATATAGGGCTGCCGCCGGCAGCGGATTTCGGAATAGGTGCCTCGGGTCCGGTAGAACTCGCCCCGGTGGTCGAATGGCGCCGGCTCGGTCCAGGTCCGGCGCAACAGCGAGAGGTACTCTGCGGCGCGGCGATATCGCGCCTCGTGGTCGGTCCAGTCACCGTCTTTGGCCTGGTCGGCGTCGCTGCCGCCGGCAATGATGTGAACCGCCAGACGGCCACCGCTCAGCTGGTCGAGGGTTGCCAATTTGCGGGCGGCGACCGGCGGGGCGACGAACCCCGGCCGATGCGCCAGCAGGAAACTCAGCCGCTCGGTGACCGAGGCCGCATGCGCCCCGACCAGAAACCCGTCGGGCGCATCCGAGAAATAGCCGATCAGCACGCGGTCGAAGCCGGCCCGCTCGTGAATCCGCGCCGTCTCGGCAATCACTTTCGCATCAAAGGGCGGTCCCGACGGCGGGATCAGCTCCGAGGAGACCCGCGGCGCGATCCAGCCGATCATCTCCACAGGCATGGCAACCGACCGGGTGTCTCGTCGAGCTCAGCGCGCGATGCCCGAGGCCCCTGCGGGCACATCGTAAAAGGCCAGGGTCATCGAGACGCTGGTGTAATAGCCCATCAAGGTGATCACGTCGGTGATGCCGACATGGCCGAGCGCCTTGACCGCGCGGTCGTAGAGGCCCCGCGGAACCCATCGCGAATTGGCAAGGCAAGTCGCCATCTCGTAGACGACCTGCTCGCGCTCGTCCGAGAACGAAGTCTGCAGGCCAGCAATCAGTGCCTCGACCTTGTCGGCCGGCAGCCCGACCTCCTTGCCGCGCCGCTCATGCGCGTTGGTCGGATAAGCCGAATGCCATTTGCTGTTGATGATGCAGACGGCGATCTCGCGCTCGCGCTCCGAAAGCGAGTAATGGCCGGGATGGAAATGGGCGCCCAGCGGTCCCGCCGCCTTCGCCAACTTGGGGTTGTGCACCCAGATCTTGCTCGGCCCGCCGACCTGGCCGCGGGTCTCGATCAGCGAGCGGTAGCCCTCCTGCTGCTCCGGCGTCATCTGGTCATAGGGAATCTCGGCGTAACGGCCAAAGGTCGGTGTATCGGGCATTTCAGGTTTCCTTTCCGAGCGCGGTAGAGCGAGTCCGTTGAAGCAGTTGGGGGGCCCTCAATACGGGGTCACGCCCGGGCGTCCCGCATTGCCTGCCAGACGCGCTGACTGGTCGCCGGCATGTCGAGGCTTTTGACGCCAAGCGGCTCCAGCGCGTCGACGACAGCGTTGACGATCGCCGGCAATGCTCCGACCGTGCCGGCTTCGCCGGCGCCCTTGGCGCCCAATGGATTGCGCTTGGTCGGCACCGGGTTCGACGAGATCTCCATATAAGGCATCGTGTCGGCGCGCGGCATCGAGTAATCCATGAAGCTGCCGGTCAAGTTCTGGCCCGATTGCCGGTCGTAGACGACCTGCTCCATCAGCGCCTGGCCCAATCCCTGAGCTACGCCGCCATGGATCTGACCCTTCAGGCCGATCGGGTTCACCACAGTGCCGACATCGTCGATGACGATGTAGCGGACGATCTCGACCGCGCCGGTGTCCGGGTCGATCTCGACCTCGCAGATGTGGCAGCCATTGGGATAGGTATTGTCGTCCGGGGCGAAAGTGCCGGTCTCGTAAAGCCCGCCTTCGAGGCCGCGCGGCAGGCGTCCCGATTGGAACGACGCTCTGGCGACATCGGTAATCCCGACACGTCGGTCGGTGCCGGCGACCGAGAAATTGCCCCCATCGGAGCTGACTGCGAATTCGAGGTCGGCCTCGGCGGCTTCGAGCAGATGCGCAGCAATGCGCTTGCCCTTGGCGATGACCTTGTCGGCCGCCATCCACAAGGCCGAGCCGCCGATCACCGTCGAGCGCGAGCCGTTGGTGCCGATGCCAAAAGCGACGCGGTCGGTATCGCCGTCGATGTATTGCACGGTCGTCGGGTCGAGCCCGAGCTTTTCATTCAGCACCTGCTTGAAGACGGTCTCGTGACCCTGACCCTGGTTCTTGCTGCCCATCAACAGGGTCGCGTTGCCGCTCGGGTGAAAGCGGATTTCGGCGAATTCCTGGCCGGGGCCCGCCGCCTTCTCGATCGGGTTGGCGATGCCGATGCCGCGCAGCTTGCCGCGCGCTTTGGCCTCGTCGCGGCGCGCCGGGAAGCCGGCCCAATCGGCCTGCGCCAGTGCCGTCTGCTGGTTGGCGGGGAAATCGCCGCAATCGTAATTGAGGTTCAGCGCCGTCTTGTACGGCATCGCCGCGGGCGGGATCAGGTTGGTCGGTGCGCAATTCGACCGGGTCGAAGCCCAGTTCGCGCGCCGCGTCGTCGATCAGGCGCTCGATGACATAGGTCGCCTCGGGCCGCCCGGCGCCGCGATAGGGCGCAGTGCCGTTGGTATTGGCCATCACGGCCAGCACTGCAACGTGGGCTGCCGGAATGTCGTAGGTGCCGGTCAATGTGCCGACATTGCCAAAGGTCGCCAGCAGGTTGCGCTCGGACGAGATGTAGGCGCCGACATTGGCCAGTGTCCTGACCCTGAGCCCGAGGAATTTGCCGTCCTTGTCGAGCGCCAGCTCGGCGTCGCTGACATTGTCGCGGGCGTGCTCGTCGGCCTGGATGGCTTCACTGCGTTCACACGTCCATTTGACCGGTCGGCGCAATTTCTTCGCCGCCAGCAGCACCAATCGGTGCTCGGGATATTGCCAGCCCTTGGTGCCGAACCCGCCGCCGACATCGCCGGCGACGACCCGGATCCGGCTTTCCGGGATCTTGAAGATACGCGTGGCGAGCGCCTGGCGCACGCGGTGCGGGTACTGCACGTCGGCGTAGAGGGTGAAGCGGTCCTCGCCCGGGTCCCAGACGCCGATCGCACCGCGCGGCTCCATGAAATGCGCATACACCCGGCTGATCACATAGCGCCGCTTGACGATGTGCGCCGCCTTGGCGAAGGCCGCCTCGGTCGCGGGTTTGTTGCCGGCCTCGAACAGGTTCGAGATGTTGTCCGGGCACTCTTCCCACACCGCGATCTTGCCGTCGGCCGCGTCGGCGGTATCGGTGACCGAAGGCAACGCCTCGTAATCGATCTCGATCAGCTCGGCGGCGTCCTTCGCCTGCGCCAAGGTCTCGGCCACGACAAAGGCGACCGGTTCGCCGACATAGCGCACCCGGCCCTGCGCCAGGCCGAGATGAGCGCGGGCGAACATCGGCGATCCGTCCGGCCGCTTGCGTTGGAACGGGACGCCCATGACGCCGAGCTTGGCGTCGACCAGGTCGTCGCCGGTCATGATCAGAGCGACTCCGGGCGCGGCCTTCGCCGTCGCGAGGTCGAGCCCGCGGATCCGGGCATGGGCGTGCGGCGAGCGCAGCACATAGGCTTGGGCTTGGCCCAGCAGATTGTTGTCATTCTGGAAGCGGCCGTTACCGCTCAGCAGGCGCTTGTCTTCAAAGCGCCGCACCGGCTGCCCGATTCCGAATTCGCCCATGACTCGATCTGCGCTCCGTGATGCCAGGGAAACCGCGCTAATTTGAGGTCCAACAATGGCCCGAAGCCGACGCCCGGCGCAAGCCCGACCGCCACCGCCTGTAGCCTTGGTCGAAGTCGAAAATGTTTGCGAGCCGCCGCAGCTGCATCATGCTAAGGGAGTCCGCCGCGATTGAGGGAGCTGTCGCGATGCCAACAAATCGGCCCAACATCCTTTTCATCGTGGTCGACGATTGTGGTTATGCCGATCTCGGCTGCACTGGGCAGACCGATTACGCGACACCGGCGCTCGACCGGCTCGCCAGTGAAGGGGTCCGCTTCACGCAGGCTTATGCCAATGCGCCGCTATGCACCAATACGCGGGTTGCGCTGATTACCGGGCGCTACCAATACCGGCTGCCGATCGGGCTCGTCGAGCCGTTGCGGTGGAGCGACCGCGACCGGCCGGAGATGGGCATACCGCCGGATCATCCGACCTTGCCGGGGCTGTTGCGCGGCGCCGGCTATCGCACCACGCTGATCGGCAAATGGCATCTCGGCTATTTGCCGCGCTACAGTCCTCTGAAGGCCGGGTATGACGAGTTCTTCGGGATCATGGGCGGCTACACCGGCTATTACACGCATCTCGGCGATGGCGGCGAGCGTGACCTCTACGAGGGTGAGACCCCGATCGAGCGGCAGGGTTATGTCACCGATATGCTGAGCAACCGGGCGGCCGCCTTTGTCGAGGCGGCGGGCGCGGCGCCGCAGCCTTATTTCCTCAGCCTCCATTACACCGCGCCGCACTGGCCGTGGTCGGCGCCTTCGGTCGAAACGGCGGCGCGGCAGCGCGAGCTCGACCGGGCCGAGATTACCGAGGGCGGATCGCTGCGCATCTATGGCGAGATGATGCAGATCCTCGATGCCGGCATCGGGCGGGTCATCGCCGCAGTGCAGCAGTCATCTGCCGGGCGCGACACCTTCGTGATTTTCACCAGCGACAATGGCGGCGAGCGTTTTTCCAAGATCTGGCCGTTTGTCGGCCGCAAATTCGATCTGCTGGAAGGCGGGCTCAGGATCCCGCAGATCTGCTGGTGGCCGGGTCATGTCGGGGCTGGCACAGTGACCGACCAGGTATGCATTACAATGGATCTGACGGCGACCTGTCTCGCTGCAGCCGGTGTTGCGGCGGCCCCCGCCTTTGCGCTCGACGGATGTGATCTGCTGCCGGTGTTGACTGGACAGGCCCCGACCAGCGAGCGCACCCTTTATTGGCGCATGGGCAACCGCCGCCAGCGGGCGGTCCGCCGCGGCGATTGGAAATACCTCAAAGTGGCGGAGCGCGAGTTTCTGTTCGACCTCGCTTACGATCAGCGTGAGCGCGGCAACCTCGCCGGCAAGGAACCGGCGCTGCTCGACGAGCTGCGTGGGCTGTGGGAGAACTGGAACCGGGAGATGTTGCCGATACCGGAGCATTTGACATTGCCAATGTCGAACCTCGCCGAGATGCTTTGGTAGAGAGGAGGACGCCGATGCCTCGACAGATCCGCGCCGTTGTCGTCGATCCGGCCGCGGCGGGGAGGCTCGCGATCAAACCGGTCGAATTGCGCGATCCCGACCGCGACGAAGTGGCCGTGCGGGTGACCGCAATCTCGCTCAATCGCGGTGAGACGCGGCGCGCCGTGCAGCAGGCCGAGCCGGGATGGCGGCCGGGCTGGGATTTCGCCGGCGTAATCGAGACGGCGGCGGCGGATGGCAGCGGGCCCGGACCCGGCACGCGCGTGGTCGGCATCCTGCCCTCGGGCGCCTGGGGCGAGCGGGTCAATTGCCGCACCCATGCCGTCGCTGCGTTGCCCGATGCAGTCGGTGATGCCGCGGCGGCGACATTGCCGGTCGCCGGCCTGACTGCCTTGCACGCGCTGCGCCAGGGCGGGCTGCTGCTCGGACGCAAGGTACTGGTCGACGGCGCCTCGGGTGGGGTCGGGCATCTCGCCTGCCAGCTCGCCGTGGCGGCCGGCGCGCAGGTCTGGGGCCATGTCCGCCGCGAGGAATATCGCACCGCCGTCGCCGAATGGTGCGGCGAGCGCGTCGTGCTCGGCCGCGAACTCGCCGCCGCCAAGCCGCACGGTCCGTTCTGGCTGATCCTCGACTCGCTCGGCGGCTCGGCTCTGGGCGCAGCGCTCGGCATGCTGCAGCCGGGCGGCACCTGCGTCACGTTCGGAGTGTCCGAGGCCGCTCAGGCGACGATCGAAAGCCGTGATTTCTTTGCCAGCGGCGGGGTGCGGCTCTACGGGCTGACCTTGTTCCACGAATTGATGAGCGTCGAGCGGGCCGGCATCGGCCTCGCCCTGCTCGCCGATCTGATCGCGGCCAAAAAGCTGCGGCCGCAGATCGCAGTGGAGGCGCCGTGGAGCGAGATCGGCACGGTCGCCCGCCGGTTGATCGATCGCGAATTCACCGGCAAGGCCGTCCTGCACATTGGTTGAGGCCGACCAAATCAGCCGAGGACGCGGTTCAGGAACGCGTCCATCCGTGCTGTCGCTGACTTCGACAGATCGTTCGGAAACAATGTGAAGCCATGCGCGCCGCCGGGGTAGATCGCCAGATCGGCCTCGTTGCCGGCCGAGATCCAGCGGGCATGCATGAACAAGGTATCGTCGAGCAGCGCGTCTTTGGTGCCGACCGTGAACAGCGCGGGGCACAAATTCTTCAGATCGGCGTAGAGGGGTGAGATATCCGGCACGCGCCGGTCGGTGATCGTCGGCAGGAACGCGTTGTAGAATTGCTGCATGTCGATCGTCCGCAGCACCAGCCGGGTGTTGCCGAACTGGCGCTGGCTCGGCGTCATGCCGAGATCGAAGGCGCCATAGACGATGTTGGCGCCGCGGAACCCGGTATAGCCGTGACGGTCCCGCATGCGCAGGATGGTCACGGCGGTCAAGTGTCCGCCCGCCGACTCGCCGCCGATCGTCAGCGCGTCCGTGCCGAACTCTTTCCTGCCGTTCTGCACCAGCCACGCGGCGGCGGCCTCGCAATCATCCGGACCCGCCGGATAAGGGTGTTCCGGCGCCAGTCGATATTCGACCCCGACAACCGCCTGCCCGGTATTGTCGGCGATCCGCTCCAGCATCGGATCCTGCATGTCGGCGCCGCCCAGCACCCAGCCGCCGCCATGGAGGTGCAGATAGATCCCGCGCGGCTGCGCCGGCGCGATGACGCGCAGCGGGATCGCGTTGCCGTCCTTGCCGGTGATCGTCATCGTACGCGCACGGCTCGACATCACCGGGGCCGGGAACGGCCCTTCGCCGCGCCGGCGCGCGGCCCGCATGGCCGGGGCGCCGACGATCCACCATTCCGGCTCGCCGGCCAGCAACTCGATCATCTGCGCGTTCAGTTTCGCCGTCTCGAGATCGATCGCCGAGTCGCGAAACAAAGCGGGCTCGAACGGGCGTGTATCGGTCATGGCATGCCTCCTGCGCAGACATTCTCCAGCGCCTGCCAGCCGAAGGCAATGGCATGGACCGGCGTGTCCGGAGCAATCACTACGTCGATAAAGGTATCGGCGTTATCGCTCTGATCGACACAAAACTAGCTTCGAGGCGCGCGGAACCGCACGACGCGGCGCCCTTTCGGGTCCTTTAACGCCGCTTTCACGGCTTGTGCCAGATCGTATTGCAGGAACGGCTTGGCGAGGGTGATTTGCAACGGGTCGGTGCTCAGCGGCAGCTCGGCAAAACCCGTCGCCAAAATCACCGGCAGGTCCGGCCAGCCGATTTTGATTTCTTCGATCAATTGCAGGCCGGTCATGTGCGGCATGGCCTGATCGGTCAGTCACGAGCTGGATCGCGTTCTCCCGCCGAAGGATGGCGAGGGCTTCGCGCGCGGAGGTCGCCTCAAAAACCGTATGTCCGAGGTCGTCCAGCATCGCGGCCATGTTGGTAAGAACAAGCGGATCGTCATCGACGACCAGCGCAGTCAGGCTCGGCGATGCCGTTTCCGGATGGCGCAGGCGCTTTAGTCTCGGCTGCTCTGACAGGGGACTTTTCGCTACCGGCAACCACAGCTCGGCGGTCGTGCCCTGTCCCTTTCGGCTTTTTAAAACCAGCTCTCCGCCGGATTGTTCGGCCAAGCCGTGCACCATCGGCAGCCCAAGCCCGGTGCCCTTCCCCACTTCCTTGGTGGTGAAAAACGGGTCCATCGCTTTTGACAGCGTCTCTTCGTCCATTCCCTCGCCGGTGTCCGTCACCGACAAGCAGACGTAGGAGCCGGGGCCCAACAGTCCTTGGCCCGCCGCGAGCGTTTCAGGCCGCGCGGCCACGACGATAGGGCCGCCTTCCGGCATTGCATCGCGAGCGTTGACGATCAGGTTGAGCACCGCCATTTCGAGCTGGTTCGGGTCGGTCTTCACCCACTGAAGGCGGAGCGGGAAGCGGGTTTCGATCAATACCGAGGGGCCAAGGGATCGTTCGAGCATCTCGCTCATGCCGCGAACCAGGGACGGAATATCGACGGGCTGGACATCGAGTTCTGACGCCGCGCAAAGACGAGCATCCGCTGCGTTAAGGCCGCGCCACGCTGCGGCGCCGCGCAAGGCGTTGTCGATAAGGCGCATGACCGACTTATCCGACGCACGACGGCTCGCGATTTCGAGGCTGCCTATGATAGCGGTCAACAGATTGTTGAAATCATGCGCGATGCCGCCGGTGAGTTGTCCGATAGCCTCCATTTTTTGCGACTGAAACAGCGCCTCACGCGCACGATCCAGGGCGACGCGCGCTTCCCGCTGTTCGGTAATGTCACGCGTGATTTTGGCAAAACCGATAAGCTCGCCTCGCCCTCGCCCTCGCCCTCGCGGATCGCGTCGATGATGACATTGGCCCAAAATCGCTCGCCGTTCTTGCGAACCCGCCAGCCTTCTTTCTCAAATCTCCCTTCGCGTATTGCGGTCGCCAACGCGCGCTCGGGTTCGCCGTTTAACCGATCTTCCTCGGTGTAGAACCGCGAGAAATGTTCGCCGATGATCTCCTCGGGTGTGTAACCTTTAATTCGCTGCGCGCCCGCGTTCCAGCTTGCCACCTTTCCGTCCGGGCGGAGCATGTAGAGCGAGTAATCGGTGACGCCCTGGACGAGCCGCCTAAATTGGTCCTCGCTGCTCCGGAGCGTCGCCTCGGCGGCTTTTTGCTCGGTGAGGTCGCGGGTGATTTTGACGTACCCGATGAGGTTGCCTGCGGCGTCGCGGATCGGATCGATGATGACGTTGGCCCAAAACCGGCTCCCGTCCTTGCGGACCCGCCAGCCGTCGCCCTCGAATTTACCCTCGCTGGCGGCCGTGGCGAGGGCCTTTGCGGGCAATCCTTTCGCGCGGTCTTCCTCGGTGTAGAATCGCGAGAAATGCTCGCCGATGATTTCGGCTTCCTCATAGCCCTTTAAACGGTGTGCGCCGGGATTCCAGCTCGCTATGGTGCCATCCGCGTGCAGCATATAGATGGCGTAGTCGGTCACCGCCTCGACCAAGAGGCGGTAGCGCCCGTCTTCCGTCAGGGAATCGATATACCTGCCAGGCGGTGTCGTTTGCGGCATCAAAAGCCCTTTCCCGCTCCGCCGCGCTCAACGAGCACGTAGTGAGAAAACAATGGCGCGCGCCTGATGATCCTTAGTTCATGTTCGCACGGCGTGGGGCCGCGATTGCGAAAATCCAATTGGCGCAGAAATCAAAGTATTCGGTTCAAAACCAAGGCTGATCGAATTGCACTTTTTTGATGCAAATGCACAATGCGGGCATGATTTGCGGCTACGCCCCGCGTCTCGACCGGCGCTCAAGACCTCACCAGCCAGCTTGCCCAACTCAACGCGGTCGGTTGCGAAAAAATGTACCGCGAGAAGATCACCAGCATGACCGCCGACCGGCCGCAGCTTCGAAAGCGTCAGTCAGGCAACGATTTCTGGGCTTTGACAGCCGACTTCAAAGCAAGTGACGTGAGATGCTCGAAGATATCTACGTCCCGCTTTGCCTTCTGGTTTTTCTGTTTGCAATAATATTCATGTTAATTGTTCAACATTTGGCTACAAATAAAGCATACATTAAAGATATTGGGCGCAGCATCGGGAATATTGCTTTCAGTAGCGACGGCTGCATTGGCTGGCGCGACGGTAATATTAGCCATCAGCAGCAAGGCACAAATTGAGGAAGCGCGTTCAGAGTTTGAAACTAACCAACGCCCTTGGGTATATGCCAACGTGGGGCCTCCTGCTGGGCCGCTTCATTCGATCAAAATGGCCCGCACCTTAACCTCAACGTTGAACTCTACAACTCCGGCAATACGCCTGCAGTAAGTGTCTTCCCCAACGGTATTCTTATATTCGACGAACCAGAAAATCTTTCTTGCCTTCTGCCCGGGCTAATACTCAACGGCGACGTTGCACTGCCATCAGGGGTACTAGCAAGGGAACGGAATTAGCATTATTCCCGAAAGAACATTTGTTTCAGGGTACTTGGGGAGCTTATGCCAAACGTGACGAAATCGAACGAACGAAAGGAAAGCAACAAGCTACGTTCGAAAAACTGCCCTACGTAATATTCTGTATCGATTACCAGTTAAGGCTTATGACTTTGCTTCCGGTGAGATCAACATGTTGTAGCTGAGGGGTGGGTGATAAGCGGCGATGCCGAGCAGGGAGCGGAACGCGGCGTGCCGGGCACGACGGCGGTTGAAGCGGAAGACGAATTCGTCGAGATAGGACTGCAGATGCTTGCGGCGCAAGCCGTGGTAGACACCCAGCGCCCAGACCTTGAGGTTAGAGAAGATACGGTGCACCCAGGGTAAGACGATGTGGGCGGCCATCTTACCAACGACGTGGGGGTCGTGTTTGACGCTGGGAGCGCCGGGATAGGCGGACCAGCCGTCGGTCTTGGCGGTGGTGCCTGGTGCGAGGTTGCCGGCGATGAAGGGATGCAGGCTGTCGGCCGAGTAGTCGGACACCTTGTTCAAGCGGATGCGACCTGGGCCGGCCCCACCGTCCTGCACTTCGACGGCACCGACGATCAGCATCTTGCCCTGGCGGCTGCGGCCACCACCGCCGGTCACAGGATCGTTCTTACTGCGGCAGGCAATTTCCGTCTCGTCGATCTCAACCAAACCGGCCAGGGCGGTCCGGCTGGGCGCGACCATGCTATGGCGCAGCTTGCCACAGAGCAGCCAAGCACTCCGGTACGATCCCAAACCGAGCTGGCGTTGCAATTGCAGGGCCGAGATGCCGTTGGAGTGGGTGGCCATCAGATAGGCGGCCCAGAACCAAGTGGTCAACGGCAGCTTGGAGTGGTGCATGATCGTCCCGGCGGTCACCGAGGTCTGACGACCGCAGGTGGCGCACTCCCATGTCCACGGTTTGGTTTGCAGCTCCCAGGCTTTCTGCTTGCCGCAGCCGGGGCAAACGAAGCCCTGCGGCCAGCGCGTCGCAAAGAGATACTTGGCGCAGGCCGCTTCATCCGAAAAACGCTGTTGGAACTCAATCAAGGAGCAGGGGAAATCGCTCACGGTAGCCTCCGAGGCAGATGTTCGTTATTTGTTCTACCCCATACCCGCTCGCTGTGCCACCGCTAATCGCGTCACCGGACACAGAGACATAAGCCTTTACCAGTTTACGTATACCGAAGGCCACCATTTAACGGCAAAGTTGTTCTCGCTGACGAGTGAGACGCCGATTACTTCTTTTTCTATAAACGCGGGTGATCAGCCAATTCCGGTGAAGGCGACGCTTGAAGGAACTTACGCCGACTGATCGAAACCGATTTTCTAAAGGCAGATTATCCGACCCCCGGCGTGTTGTCTCACAAAAGGCCAAGTTTCGGGGTAGGGTCACCCCGTCAGCTGGATTTGGGTTTGCATCGATTTTGATTGGGACGGAGTGATGGGTATCTTTGCGGTTCTGTTTTGGTGGGCTGCTGTCGCGCGTGCCGTTCTTCGAAATATTCCCCGGTTCGGCGCAATTAATCCCCGGTTCGGCGCGAATAATTCCCCATTTAGCCGGCTACGGGAATTGGCCGGCAAGTGCTTGATTTACCTCGCTATTTTCCGTGATAAAACGGCACTTTTCGAGCACAAACGAGAAAATTTCCCGGTTTCCACGGGAATAACCGGGAATTTTGCGGCCGGTGGACTCGCTCGGCCGCGGCTCAATCCAACAGCCAGGGCGCGGCGCAGGCTTGCGCGACCTGGCGGATCTGGTTCAACAGGCCCGGCGCCGACCGGGATCGCCCTCCCGCATCCGCTTTGCTGGCGTAGTTCCATTGCGGATCGCCGCCGGCCACCATGACCGGCTGCGCCGGGTCGACCGGCGTCGTCGCGCGCAGATCGTCGCACAACCGGGTCACGTCGGCGGCGAATTCGTCGCGGTCGCGGAACAGGCCGGGGTCGATCGCGATGAAGACAATGGCCGATATCGTTGCCCTGCGGCTTCTTGGCGGTGCATCGGGTCGGTGATCAAGCTCGCACCCGACAGGCAGGCGCCGAGGATGTTGACCATCACCGCCAGCCCATAGCCCTTGTAGCTCGAGGTTTCCGGCGAGCCGCCGAGCGAGGTCAGGAACCCGCCTTTCTCGCGCGCCTCCAGCGGGGTCGGTGCTGGGCCGCCCGTCCTTGTCCAGCACCCAGCCGGGCGGGCAGGGAAGTCCCTCGTTCGGCCTTGTTGCGGATGCGGCCGGCGGCGACCGTCGTCGTCGCCATGTCGAGCAGAAACGGCTTCCCGTCGGCGGTCGGCGCGGCGAACGACCACGGGTCGGTGCCGAGCTTTGCCTCCTTGCCAAAGGTCGGCGCGACCTGGAGCGACGAGTTGCTGGTGCACGCCATGCCGATCAGCCCCTCCTTGGCCGCCATCGACGTGTAGTAGCCGGTGGCGCCGAAATGCGCCGAGTTGCGCACCTGCGGTGATCGCGATGCCGGCCGCTTTCGCCTTGTCGATCGCCACCTGCATCGCAAAACGCGCCGGCACGTGGCCGAGCCCGCCATCACCGTCGACCAGCGCCGAGACCGGGGTCTCCCTGATGATGCGCGGCCGGGCCTCCATGTTGGCGCGCCCGCTGCGGCGCATCTGGTCGTAACCCGGGATCATCGAGATGCCGTGGCTGTCGACGCCGTGCAGATCCGCCCAGGACAGGATGTCGGCGGTCGCCTCGGCGTTCTCCTCCGGCATGCCCCAGGCCAACAGGATGGCTTTTAGTTGCGCGCGATGTTTTTCGTATGGGGCAGGCATGGCGATCTCCTCGGTCGCTCAGCAAGAACCTGAACGCGTTACCACCTATTGTCGCCGATCATCCCCTACAGGAACAAACCTTTCGCGCCGCAACACATCATGTTCCAACGGTTCGGCCACTGACCCCGTTTCGTTCTCACGGCGGCCGTCTCGTGATATCATTTGCAGCGGCATGTCGCACTCTCCCGACCCGGTGCCGGGTCTCCGCCGCATCATCCACATCGACATGGACGCTTTCTACGCGTCCGTGGAGCAGCGCGACGATCCGGCGCTGCGCGGCGTGCCGGTCGCTGTTGGCGGCGCCGGGGACGCGCGGGGTGGTGGCTGCCGCGAGTTACGAGGCGCGCAAATTCGGCGTGCACTCGGCGATGCCCTCGGTCACGGCCCGGCGCAAATGCCCCGAGCTCGTGTTCGTGCCGCCGCGCTTTGACGTCTACCGGGCGGTGTCGCAGCAGATCCGCGCCATCTTCGCACGCTACACGTCGCTGATCCAGCCGCTGTCGCTGGACGAGGCCTATCTCGACGTGACCGATCCTTTGGTGGACCGAAGCTCGGCGACCGCGATCGCAGAGGAAATCAGGGCCGCGATCCGCCGGGAGACCGGTCTGACCGCTTCCGCCGGCGTGTCCTACAACAAGTTCCTCGCGAAGCTGGCCTCCGACCACCGCAAGCCGGACGGCTTGTTCGTCATCACGCCGCAGATGGGTCCGGCCTTCGTGGAAGCGCTGCCGGTCGGCAAATTTCATGGCGTCGGCCCGGTGACGGCGGCGAAGATGAACGAGCTCGGCATCCGCACCGGGCTCGACCTGAGAGGCCAGACGCGTGCGTTCCTGACGGCGCATTTCGGCAAGGCAGGCGCTTACTTCTACCGTCTGGCACGCGCCGAGGACGACCGGCCGGTGGCGGCCGATCGCCGCGCAAGTCGCTCGGCGCCGAGACGACCTTCGCGCGCGACCTTCTGGCGTGGGACGAGGTGGCGCCGGCCCTCGGCCGGTGTTCGCGAAGCTATGGGCCGCCTACAGCCGGCACGGGCTCACCGCGCGGACGGTGACGGTGAAGATCAAATACGCCGACTTCCAGCAGATCACGCGCAGCCGGTCGTGCAGCGAGCCGATCGCCTCGCAGGCGACCATCGAGCAACTCGCTCTCGATCTTCTTCAGTCGCTCTTCCCGCCGTCGCGAGGTGTGCGGCTGCTTCGGCGTCACGCTGTCAAATTTCGCTGCCGCGCCGGCCACCGAGAACCGACAGACAGCGCTCGCTCTGCGCTAGCCGCGGACGCGGCAGCCGGATCAGGGTGCCGTCAAGCGGTACACCCGTGCTGCGGTGCCGCTGTAGAGGGCCCGTTTTTCGGCCGCTGACGCCCCCGAGGAGATGCGCTTGAAGGCATTCCACAGCTCGGTGTACCCGCCCGATTGCTTGTCCGGGGGGAAGTTGCTCTCGAACATGCAACGGTCAGGCCCAAACGCTTCGATGCAGGGCTCGATGTACTGCCGCCAAGCGGCAGCAAGGTTTTCCGAGGACGGCGGCACATCGCGTTCGTGAAAGTCGAAACCGAACGAGGTCATGCCGACGCCGCCGAGCTTGACACTGACGTTCGGGCATTTGGCGAGTTCGGCGACGTCCTTCTTCCAGCCCGCCAAAATCTCCTGCCGGCGGCCTGAATAAGGCCCGACGCCCAGCACCCCGCCGACATGATTGAGGATGATCGTGGTGTCGGGGAAGGCGCGGGCGAGGTCGATCGCGTCCGGTAATTGGGGATGATACTGCCAGGAATTCGAAGCTGAGGCCCAGCGGGGCGAGCTGGGCAAAGCCTTCGCGGAATTTGGGGTCGCGCACCAGATGCGGCGGCACGACGCGGGTGGCGAACTTTTGGATCGCCTCATTGCTGTCCCATGACACGCCATGGCGGATGCCGCGGAAGCGTCCGCCGCCAACCTTGAGCTCGGCCTCCAGCACCTCGCGCACACGGGCGCCGATGGTCAGGTCGGCGTGCCCGATGATCGCCTCGGCGACCCGGCACGGGCCGTAACCGCCCGACGCGCTCATCGCCGCAATGCCGTTGACGAACTCGACCTCGCTGATCGGCGCCATCTCGGCAGGACCGTCCCTGCGGTACATCGAGCGGCATTCGAGAAACACCGTCGAGACTATGTTGTGCCCGCCGCCGACATCGGCCAGCAGCTCAGGCAGCAAATAGCGGCCCCGCTGCGGCGTGTCCCAAAAATGATGGTGCGGATCGATGATCGGCAGCTCCGGTTCGAACGCCGCTTCGCTCGGCCGCTTGGCCAGCCAAGTCTGCAGCTCCGTGTCATTGCGGTACGCGAGGCCGCGGTATTCGCCCTTTGCATCCCCAATCTGAGCCATGATGCGCTCCTCACTGACTGCTCTGCGTCCGCTCCTCTATTCTGACGCGGCAGATTGCGCAACCTGCTGCCCGGCGAGGCTGGTCTGCGCCATTTGCGCCGATCTCGCGCTGGTGTGGTCGGCGCAGAGAATACCGTAAGCTGTCGCCAGACAGGGAAAGTTGGTACGTATGGCTAAGACCGAACCACTCGCCCAGACTGTGTCGCGCAGGACCGAGCATTTCGATGTCGTGATCGTCGGAGCCGGGATCTCCGGCGTCGGCGGCGCCTATCACCTGACAAAGCAGTGCCCCGGGACCAGCTTTGTCGTCCTCGAAGCGCAGGAAAGCTTCGGCGGCACGTGGCTCACTCACCGCTATCCCGGCATCCGGTCCGACAGCGACCTCTACACCTTTGGCTATCGCTTCAAGCCGTGGACCAGCGCACCGATCGCGACGGCGGCCGAGATCCTCCGCCTACATGAGCGAAGTCATCGACGAGAATGACCTCGGCGGCCATATCCGTTATCGCTACAGGATCTCCGCAGCACGTTGGTCGAGTGACGACAAATTGTGGACGTTGCGAGGCGACCCGGACGGACACCGGCGAGGTCTGCGTTTGACCGCCGGCTTTCTTTGGATGTGCCAGGGCTATTACCGGCACTCGCAGGGCTACACCCCCAGATGGAGCGGGATGGCGGACTTCGAGGGCCGGATCGTTCACCCGCAGGAGTGGCCCGAGGATCTGGACTACGCGGGCAAGAATGTTGTCGTCATCGGTTCGGGCGCTACCGCGGCAACACTCATCCCGGCGATTGCCGCGGATTGCGGCCACGTCACGATGCTGCAGCGCTCGCCGACCTATTTCAGGACCGGCCGCAATGCGGTCGCGATCGCCGACGAATTGCGCGAGTTGGACATCGACGAGACATGGATCCACGAGATCGTGCGCAAGAAAATACTGCACGACCAGGCAGTCTTCACCAGCCGCTCATTCACCGAGCCGGAGGTCGTCAAGCGGGAACTGCTCGCCGGCGTTCGCGCCCAGCTCGGGGCCCGACTACGATATCCAAACGCATTTCACGCCGAGCTATCGGCCCTGGCGCCAACGCATCGCCTTTATTCCCGACGGCGATCTGCTCGAAGCGATCCGCGCCGGCAAGGCGTCAGTTGTCACCGACGAAATCGAGAGATTTACCGAGACCGGCATCCTTCTGCGGTCCGGGAAAATTCTCCAAGCCGACATCATCGTGACGGCCACCGGTTTCAATCTCAATGTGCTCGGCGACATCGACTTCGTGATCGACGGCAAGCCGCTCGTCTTCTCCGACACCGTCACCTATCGCGGCATGATGTTTACCGGCGTTCCCAACATGGCGTGGGTGTTCGGGTATTTCCGAGCCAGTTGGACCCTGCGTGCAGATCTGGTCGCCGATTTCGTCTGCCGGTTGCTCAATCATATGAAGGAGAAGGGCGCGCGAAGGGTAACGCCAACCCTTCGAGCGCAAGACCAGGACATGCCGTTACTGCCCTGGATCGATCCTGGAGAACTTCAATCCCGGCTATATGATGCGCGGCATGCACCTGCTGCCAAAACGCGGCGACAAGCCCGAATGGCAACACACCCAGGACTACTGGACCGAGAAGGACCAATTTCCCGCCGCCGACCTCGACGACGGTATTTTCGTCTACGAGTGACGGCCTTCCTGCGGGTCCCGCTCCGACAGCGAGTGTTCTTTCGCTTGCCGCAGCCCGGCTGTCGACGTGCGCGCTCTACGACGGCACGGTTCCGCGACATGCCCAGGCCGTGGTCGCAAAGGAGCGCGGGCCGTCGGGGCGGTTGCACAGAAAGCCACGCCGGACATGCTCGCGCAGCTGCGCTCGCGCCGCATCAGAGAGGCTGGCGACAAACTGCCCGGGCGGACCGTCGCCGCCTTCGAATGGTCGCCAATAGTCGTCGAAATTGGCGAAATCCATGCGAATAGTGAGGGTGGTCTGCTCGACCTCGGTCAGGCCGACTTGGCGCCACATTGCGCTCATCTCGCCCGGAGCCGTCAGCGAAGAGAACAGGGCGCGCGGCCGCTCGGCGGTGGGGTCGAGCACGGCGGCGACGTCCCAAAGCAGCCGGCAAACCGGCATCCCGCCAAACGTATCCCATACCGCGGCAGTCACCCGCCCGCCGGGCCGCACGACCCGGCGCATCTCGGCGACGGCATGCTCTACATCGGGAATGAAGTGCAGCACGAGCATCGAAAAGGCGCAGTCGAACGAGTTGTCGGGAAACGGCAGCGACCGCGCATCGGCGTGGCGAAAAGTGAAGCGCGGGTCGCTGCTACGCCGACGCGCATAGTCGAGAAAAACCTCCGCTTGGTCGATGCCGGTAACGGCGGCGACGTCGGCGGCTTCGGGCAGCGCATAGCTGAGGCTGCCGGTACCGCACCCGACATCGAGCACATGGTCGCCGTCGGCGAGGCCGCCGAACCCGATCAGAAGCGGCGCCAGGCGGCGGCTCCAGCGTCCCATAACCTGTTCGTAGCCCATCCCATCTTGCGCCGGAAACACCGAGGGAGGAGCGGTTTTTGGATTAAAGGTCGTCGACATCGCCTGACATTCCGGTGTTGGCGCGGCCAGCTAAACCGCTGCCGTCAATGCACGATGTACTTCCGCGACGATCTCGAACGATCGCTTGCGTTTGGCGTGGTCGAAGATGTTGGCGGTCACCATCAGCTCGTCGGCGCCGGTGCGGCGGATGAAATCGTCGAGGCCGCGGCGCACCGTGTCGGGTCCGCCGACGATGGCGCAGCCGAGCGCGTCGTCGAGGATGGCGCGGGCGTAGGGATCGAGCCGCGCATCGAAATCCGCGATCGGCGGCGGGCACCCGGCCGCGGCCGTCCGATGCGGTTGTTCAGGGACGATTGCTGCAATGACGAGAACAGGAACCGCGCCTCCTCGTCCGAGTTCCGCGGCGACGACGACGACCCCGAGCATGACATGCGGCAGAGGCGAGCTGCGCGGAGGGGCGGAACCGCTCGCGGTAGATCGCGATCGCCTGCATCATCATCGCCGGCGCGAAATGCGAGGCGAAGGCGAAGGGCAGCCCGAGATAGGCCGCGACCTGCGCGCCATAGAGGCTGGAGCCCAGGATCCAGATCGGCACTTCGAGACCGGCGCCGGGGACCGCCTGCACCGCCTGGCCGGGCTCGGCCGGCTGGAAGTAGCCCATCAGCTCGACGACATCCTGCGGAAAGTCGTCGGCGCCGCCGAGCAAGGTTCGGCGCATGGCGCGGGCGGTGATCTGGTCCGACCCCGGCGCGCGGCCGAGGCCCAGCTCGACCCGCCCGGGATGCAGCGCGGCGAGGGTGCCGAACTGCTCGGCGATCACCAGCGGCGCGTGGTTCGGCAGCATGATGCCGCCGGCGCCGATCCGGATTTTGGTCGTGCCGGCCGCGACATGGGCGAGCGCCACCGCGGTCGCGGCGCTGGCGATGCCGGGCAGATTGTGGTGCTCGGCCATCCAGTAGCGCCGGTAGCCCAGCGCCTCGACATGCCGCGCGAGGTCGAGCGAATTGCGCAGCGCCTGACCGGCATCGCTGCCTTCGGTGATCGGCGACAGATCGAGAACGGAGAGTGGGACCATTGGAATACCAGGCTCACCGCGGGTCCGGCCAGCGCGCATCGCGGGCCAGGTAGTCCGCCGAGCGGATCGCGGTCGCCAGTTCCGCCGGGCTCGCCATCGGCGGCTTGGCGCCGCCCTTCAGCCCGCCGAGAGCCGCGCGCACCGCGTGCACGGTCGCGGCCAGGATCTCCTGCGGATAGACGACGAGCTTGATGCCGATGCCGTTCCAGTTCCGCGTCGCCCGGCATGAAGTGCCTGCCGGCGGGCGAGGTGACGGCGAGCGACGGCTTGCCGTTGCAGGCCGCCACCGCTTCGCGCATCTCCGCCTCCGACTGCGGCGAGTCGAGAAACAGGATGTCGGCGCCCTCGGCGACGAAGGCTTTCAGCCGCGTCAGGGCCTCGTCGAACCCGCGGGAGGTGCGGGCGTCGGTGCGGGCGAGCAACAGAATGCCTTCCTCGCGGCAGGCCTCGACGGCGGCGCGGCAACGCAGGATCGCGGCGTCGCGCTCGATCACCAGTTTGGCGCCGTTATGGCCGAGCGGGCGCGGCCAGGCCTTGTCCTCGATCAGCACCGCGGCGGCGCCGCGGCGGGCATAAGCGCGGATCGTCTTCTGCACGGCGAGCGCGTTGCCGTAGCCGGTGTCGCCATCGGCCAACCACAGCACATTGGGCGCGGCGGCGATGCCGGTCTCGACCGCGTCGGCCATTTCCGGAAAGGTCAGCAGATCCATGTCGGGCATCGCGAGGCGCATCGCGGCGATGCTGGAGCCGGAGACGAAGCCGGTGCGAAATCCGGCTTCCTCGATCAGCCGGGCGCCCATGCCGTCGCCGCACCCGGGCATGATTTGGAGCCCGGGCTGGTCGAGAAGCGCCTTCATCGCGGCGGCCTGCGGACGCATCGAGTTTCCTTTCTGCTGGTCGGCTCGTATCAGCACTGCATCAGTTCGATACTGACGCCGTCGGGTGCGGCGACGTAGCACAACAGGCTCCCGTTCACACCCCGTTTCAGATCCACCGGGAAGGTCACGCCCTTGCCGCGCAGCTCGGCGCAGAAGGTTTCGAGATCGCCCTGGTACAGAAAGCCGAAATGGTCGGTGCCCCATGCATTATGACTGGAGAAATCCGCATATTGCCGGATCGGGCTGGCGACAGCCGGATCCTCGCCCGGCCGTCGGCCGCGGATCAAGATCGTCATCCCGCCGAGATCGACAAAGATCTGCGGAGCGCCTCGGGCGATCGTATTCGCGGCGATCGTCGCACCGAACATCTCGACATACCAATTGGCCGACGCTTCCGGATCCTTGCTGATGATGTGGACGTGATCGAATTTGAACGCCGGATTGCTCATCGCCTGCCTCTCTCGTCGCGTTGCTGCCGTCAGGTTGCGGGATGATACAGTAGGGTAGTCAGCGGAGTACGGCCATGTTTCCCCCCAGCGACAAGCTTTCGATCTGCTTCGCCCATGTCGCCTATCGGCTGCATGAGCGGTTCTCGGCACTCGATACCGGCATCGGCAGCTTCGCAGTCCGCGATCCCGAGACTTTGGCGCAAAGCGTGGGAGAAGCCGACGTGCTGGTGATCTCGGGACTGTGGCGGAACAGCCTGCTCGACCGCGCGAAGAAGCTGCGTTTCATCCAATCGATCGGCGCCGGCACCGACCAGTTCCCGCGCGACGAGCTGGCAAAGCGCGGCATCCGCCTGGCCAGCGCCCGAGGCGTCAACGCGCGCGCGGTCGCGGAACACGCGATGGCCTTGATCCTCGCCTTGAGCCGCCGGCTTCCCGAGGCACGCGACAATCAGGCGCAGCGCGTATGGCGCGGCATGATCGGCGATCTCGCCGAGCGCGAGGATGAACTCGGCGGCAAGACGCTCCTCATTGTCGGTCTGGGCGATATCGGCGGACGCCTAGCCCGGCTCGGCAAGGCCTTCGATATGCGTGTGATCGGTCTGCGCCGCGATCCGGGAGCCGGCCGCGGCGCGGCGGATGCAGTGCACAGGATGGACGAGCTTAAGTTGCTCTTGCCTCAAGCCGATTTCGTCGCTCTGACCTGTCCGCTCACGCGTGAGACAGAAAATCTCGTCGATGGCGACGCACTCGGCCGGATGAAGCCATCCGCCCATCTCGTGAACGTCGCTCGCGGCAGGGTCGTCGACGAAGCAGCACTCGTCGAGGCGCTTGCCATGCGGCGCATCGCCGGCGCCGGCATCGATGTGACGGCAGAAGAGCCGCTGGCGGCGAGTTCACCGCTCTGGGGCATGGCGCGTGTGCTGATCACGCCCCATACCGCAGGCGAGACCCGCCGCTACGAAGACAACGTGATCGAGATCCTGCGCGATAATTTGAGGCGCCTCTGGCGCGGCGAACGGCAATTGCGCAACCAGGTGGTCTGACCCTCAGATCGAAACTACTGCTCTGGCGAAATTTCGTGCTCCCGGGATTAGAAACCTGGCCGCGTTCGTGTCAAATGATCTTTCGTTCGCGGAAATCCTCGATCTGCGTTGGACTGTAGCCAAGCTCGGCGAGGATCTCGTCATTGTGGGCGGCGAGCTCGGGGGCGATGCCGATATGGGCCGGCGTTTCGGAGAAGTGCCATGGCGAGCCATGAACTTTCAGCGTCTTGCCGTGCTCCGGGTATTCGACTTCGGTCACATATCGGTTGGCCAGCACGTCGGGATCGTTGGAGGCTTCGAGCAAGGTGTTGATCGGCGCGGCGACGATGTCGGCACCACGCAGCCGCGCGACCCAATCCTCGCGGGGCCCGGTCGCGAACAACCCGTCCAACATGCGCAGCAAAGTTGCGCGCTTCTCTTCGGAAGATATGATCACGCCGAGATCACCAAAGCCGGCTTCCTCGAGGGTCTCGTAAAAGCCGAGCGCGGTCATTGCGTCGCGCCACTTTCGTGCGCCGTTCAGCTGGAACACCAGCGGCTTGCCGTCCCGGTCATTGAAGCTGGCGCTGAGCCCGGGACGTTGCGGGGTGCCGGTGACGCGGGCCTGGCCGGTGACCGGATCGCGGTTGCGCCACATCGCCGTCGTCAGGGTCCAACCCATCAGCCGGATCTGGCCGCCGAGCAAGGAGCAGTCGACCTTCTGCCCGATGCCGGTGCTGCGCGCGTAGGTCAGTGCGGCAAGCGCCCCGCCAAAGGCGAGGATGGCGCAGGTTTCGTCGGCGACGGAGACAATGCCGGTCTTCATCGGCTGGCCCGGCGTCGAATAGGCTTCCGCGATGCCGCCAAGCGCCTGAGCCATCGAGTCGGTCCCCGGCAGATCGGCATGCGGCCCGTTGGGGCCGTAGCCCGAGATCGACACGTAGACGAGCCGCGGGTTCACCTTTCTCAATTCTTCAAAGCCGAAGCCGTTCTTCTCGGCCGCGCCGGGCCGGAAATTCTGCCCGAAGATGTCTGCCTTGGCGACCAGTCTGCGGAGGATTTCGCGACCTTCCGCGGTCTTTAGGTTGAGCGTGAGGCTTTTCACGCCACGATTGTTGGTCTCGAAATAGGTGCTGGGCATGCCGGGCAGGACGGTCGAGCCGCGCGAATTGTCGCCGACCTCCGGCACCTCGATCTTGATGACCTCCGCGCCGAGATCGGCCATCAGCATGTAGGGCACTGTGCCGGCTTGCGCGGTGGAGCACGCGACAACCTTGACGCCGCGGAGCGGACCATGCAGCTGTGTCATATCGAACGATCTCCCATCGAGCCTCAACGGGCGGCCGGGGCGGGCGGCGGCCCCCACAACGCATCGCCGACGGTGATCTCGCCGCCCACGGCCACCTCGGCATAGATCCCCATATTGAGATGGCCGAAGGCTCGCCCGAGGGCGGCGACGATGTCGAGGTCGCGCTTCGCAGTGGTTGGGTTGACTTGGGTTGCAGCGCATCGGGTGATCGGCGAGATCACCCGCAGCCGGGCGCGCCCGACGCTGATCTCGGAGCCGATCCAGTCGTGCTCGCTCCAGGCCGATCCTCCGTCGAAATAAACATTCGCGCGAAATCGGAGTGGATCGACGGGGACGCCCATCGCCGCTTCGAGTGCTGCGATGCTCGCGCGATTGATCAGCGAAACGTATTGGTCGGTTGTCGCCTCCGGCTTGCGCCGCGCATCGGCGAAGGTATGTCCTGTCGCCTCGACGACGCGCAGCGGGCCAGTCACGGTGCCGCCGAGAAAAGCCGCGAAGAATTCCGCCACCCGCCGTCGCCCCTCCGGTTCGGTGATCCGCGCGCACAACACCACCTGGCCGCTTTCGGCGATCGTGAGATCGCCGCTCTCGGCATCGAAGCGACTCTGCAACCGCGCCAGCTTTTCGTCGCGCATCAGCATGATGAAATGGGTCTTCGACAGCCATTTCGGGCGCTGCGGATCAAAGATCGTCGAGCCGAGCGCTATCGCAAAGCGCCGATCCTGCGGCACGCATTTGCCGGTCACGAGGGACACACGGTCCAAATTTTCGGCGCTCAGACCCTTTACCGGGTAGCGATAGATCGCGGTGACTGTAGCCATCTTGCCCGTCTTCCGCTGGTGCCGCGATAGTAACCGGGTCGAAGCCGGTTTTCGACGGTCAGAGGCCGGCTCCGTCAAGCCGGACCGCACGGCCAGCAAACCCTCGACCGGAACTCGCTTAAGCCGATTGACCTCGCCGCTCGATTCAATATGCTAATCATATGATAGACTGCGACAACTTGTTTCGGCGCCAACCGAGACGGCACCAGAGGAGCGACGGCGGTCCACTTCCGAGCCCCGTCGTCCCCCTGAGTGAGAAGTCGCGCTGCGGTAGAACAGGGGCTGCGTCCATTGAAAGAGTGAAACCAGCCAATCAGACATAACCGCACTTACGGAGAAATTCACCATGCCGATGCCGCAACGTGTCCAGTTTTCCGACGCCATCGAGCCGTTGGTCCAGTTCATCGAGGATACGCCCCCGGGTGAGATTCTGGATCGCACCTTGGACAAGCTGCGTGCCGGGGTGCCGACAGCAGACCATGCTGACCGCCTCGGCCCTCGCGGTGACGCGCTCCACCGAGATGCCGCCGGGTCATCACGGCGGCCCGCTGCATCCGTTGGCGGGCCTCTACGCGGTCTCGAAGACGGTCGAGCGCCTGGAGGGCGAGCAGCGTTTTGTCCCGGTGCTGCAACACGTGGCGCTGACCAACAAGCACATCCACCATCCGGCGATGGGGCCGTACAGCCTGCTGCGAGTTCGCGCCGGAGGATGCCGGCGGGGTCGAAGCGACCAAGGCGGCGTTCCTGACGGCGGTCGGTCGCGGCGAGTGGAACAAGGCGGACCATCTTTTCCAGTGGCTGTGGGATCATGCGCCGCGCGATCGAGGCCTTCGATCTGCTGCTGAGCGTGGCGATCCCGAAGAATTTCAACGATGACCATTACTTCATGTTTCCCGGCACCGTGTGGCGCGCCTTCGAGACCGGCGTTCTCGACAAGGCGTATCTGCCGGTGCGTGATGCGGCCGGTGGTGCGCTTTGTGACCCGTTCTCCGGTCGCCCCGAACAATCCGATGCCCTCGCCGCTGCCGCAGATCGAGGCGCTGATCGAGGAGCATCAGCTGTTGAACCGCATCTACCGCCAGCGCAGCGGCGAGGATGAAACGGCGGCGATCGGCGAGCTCGGAGAGGCCATCGCGGCGGTCGACGTCTTTGCCGATATTCCGGTGCTGATGGCCAAGGCCTTGGCCGGCGGGACTGTCCCTGGAAGGTGCCGGCGAGGCGCTGTCGATCGGGGCTGCCGGTCTCTTCCTGCGCTCCCTCGGCGGCAACCCGATGGATGTCCACCTGCACACCAGCGTCAATCTGCGGCGCTACCTGCTGCGGCTCGACGGGATCAGCCTGCAAGCAACAAGCTGATGCTGCTGTTGACTTGGCAGTCGGGCCCGGAGATCCGCTCGACCGCGGGTCGCATGGAGCCGTACCCGCAGCCCGATATGGCCGCCGTCGCCGCTTTGCCGCCGCGGACGCAGGAGGAATTGCTCGACGCGATCACGCACAGCATCTACAACCAGCCGCCGACCGACTGGTCCACGGTCACCAATCTCGGGGTGATGCGGGCGGTGCCGGAGGTCAAGGAGACGGTGAACCTGGCCACAGCAATACGTGAAGTGCCGGCTACGACCCGCAGGCGTTCATCGCGCGTCTCGCCGAGATCGTGTGCCACGACAATTTCACCGAGATGCACGCCTTCAAGCACCACCAGTCGATCGTCGAAGAATACCACGCCACCCGCGAGCCCTGGCGCTGGATGCATCTGGTCTGCGGCGCCCAGGCCGCGGCGATCTCCTTCGGCAAGAACATGACGGTCTACGAGGAGTATCTGGAACTCCTCCACGCCGCGTAAGCCCGGTTAGGACAAACAGGGAGGTTTCGTGACATTCGGGGCGCCGCCGCCGGGCCGTGGTCGGTAGAAAAGTAGCCGGACGAGGCTGCAATGAGGCGGTGGCGGCAGCCTCGCCGCGGCGATAAGCTCCGGGCCTACAATAGGAGAACCCGATCATGACGGAGCCGACGCCGCAAGCGCGAATCCGGGTTCAGGACGAACCCCGACTACAAGATTATGTTCGAGCCCTCGCCGCGACGCGTGCGCGTCAAATTCAACGGCGAGATCATTGCCGACAGCACCAACGCGCACCTGCTGTTCGAGACTCGACATTTGCCCGTCTACTATTTCCCGCGGTCCGACGTGCGCCTCGACTTGATGACCGCAACCGACCATCACACGTTTTGCCCCTACAAGGGGACGGCCCATTATCGGACGATCGCAGTCGGCGACAAGATAGCCGAAAACGCGCTCTGGGGTTATCCCGACCCGTTTGACGAGGTGGCGGCGATCAAGGATTTCGTCGCGTTCTATTGGGACCGGATGGACGCCTGGTACGAAGAGGACGAGGAGGTCTTTGTTCACCCGCGCGACCCCTACAAGCGGGTCGACGTAATCCAGTCATCACGCTCCGTACAGGTCAGCGTCGGCGGCAAAGTCGTCGCCGAGACGAGGCGGGCGCGTTTTCTGTTCGAAACGCGGCTGCCGACCCGCTACTACATCCCACGCGAGGATGTGCGGATGGAGCTCCTTGTTCCGAGCGCCAAAACCACCCGCTGTCCCTACAAGGGCCAGGCCCGTTACTATTCGCTTGAGATCGCAGACAAGTGTTTCGATGATCTGGTCTGGACCTATCCCGACCCGATCCCGGAATGCTTAAAGATCAAAGACTATTTGTGTTTCTTCAACGAACACGTCGACGACATCCTGGTCGATGGCGTCTTGCAGCCGCGGCCGCTGACCCCATGGTCGAAGGATTGGAAGGAAAAGTCGGCGACGGTTCCCGACTCTCGCGGACCCGTGGTTCGGCCGTAACGCTGCGGCTACTTCTGTTCCAACGCCCAGATACCGTTCCAGTCGGCGCATGGCTCAGCCGCGCGGAAATCAGCGATGCGGTGTAGGAACACCTTGCTTGGAGCATCACAAGGAGCGATTGCAAGACAGCGCTCGAACCCGGCACGCGCTTCCTCCCAAACCCCGCGACGATAAGCAACCAAGGCCTCGCCGAATGAGTCGCGCAACTCCAGACGTTCGGCTGCGACCTCGCCCTTGCGGCCGAGCAGCTCAAAAATGCGCAGCGCCTCGGTCTTGCCCAGACAAATAACCGAGTCGATCTCCCGTGACTCGACCGACCCGGCAAGCTGTCGATTGGTCTCCTCGCTGATCAGCACGCGCGTGCCATAGGTCTTGTTGGCGCCTTCGAGGCGCGATGCCAAGTTCACGGTGTCGCCGACCACGGTGTAATTGCGCGTGTGCTCCGAGCCGATGCTGCCGGCCACTACCTCGCCGGTCGCAATACCGATGCGTACATCGATCTCCGGCAAACCGCGCCTGATCCCGGTCAGGTCAGGCAGCTCAGCGCGGAACTGGGCGAAGGCGGCAAGCTGATCGAGCGCGGCGAGACAGGCGAGACGCCCATGCTCTTCCGCATCGGTAAACGGCGGACCCCAAAAGGCCATAATGCCGTCTCCCATATATTTGTCGATGATGCCGTTGTTTCGGCGCACCGGCTCGGACATCACCGTCATATACCGGTTCAACACATTGACGAGCCCGGCCGGCGTCATGCCTTCACTGAAGGTCGTGAACCCCCCCATGTCGCAAAAAAAGATCGTCATCGCGCGGCGCGAACCCTTGCTGTCGGTAAGCTCCGGCCGGTCGAGCAGCCCGGCGACGATCCGCGGATCGACGTATTTGCCGAAGGTCTCGCGGATCTGCGCCTTGATCCGCAGTTCGCCGACCATGCTGTTGAAGGATTTTGTCAGCCGGCCGATTTCGTCGCGCGAGGTGATCGGGATCACCGTGTCGAGCGCGCCGCCTTCGACGGCGACGGTGCCATCGAGCAGACGCCTGACGGGCCGCACCAGACCGAGCGTGACAATGGCGGCAACGCCGATGCCCAGCAACCCAGCGATCGCCAGCAAAACGAGACCGATCTGAACAACGCGCTGCTGGTAAGCGCGGGTCCCGATGATGGCGGCGCCGGCGAGCCGCCGCATCTCGGTCCGCGCGGCATCGATTTTACGATCGAAATCATCACGCGAGCGATCCAGTTCCGCCAGCAGCTCGCTGGTGCGCGGCTTGTCGCCAGCCTCGGCGGCGGCCAGCAACTGGGCAAGGATCGCCTCATAATGGCGTCGATCCTCTTGCAACGACTTCGATCTTGGTGTCGAGTCGAGCCAGCGCGACGTTGTCGTCAAAGTCGAGGGGATCGGCGATCTGCTCGTTAATGTGCTGACGCGCCTCGGCGATCTGTTGGTCGCTGGCCTTGCCGGTGGCGGCGACCCGCTGACTGAGGTCGTTGAACTTCGCGGGATTTTCCGCCCGCTCGGCGCTTGCCAGGACCATCCGGCGGGCGTAGGCAGATTCTTCGACCGAGTGGATGTTGGCCTCGGCGAGCGCGGCATAGGCCGGAAAGTAGTTTCGGTCGACGATCAGAAGCTGGTCGTCGACGATGCGCGTCATATGCATGCTGAGAAGGGCGACGACTGCCATCAGGATCAGCAGCCCGACAGCGATGCCGAAGATCTTTAAGCCAATGGTGAAGCGCAAGGCCCGGCGCTCCGCACAGCAAAAACCGGCACGAGAGATCGGCCGGCCGACGGATCAGTCGTGTATCACAGCTTGATTTATCACAGGTTGATCGGGTGATCTTGTGAATTCGAATTCGACAAGATCTCTGTGCCGACCGTTCCCGCCCCGGCCAACCTGCTTCACGTAGAAGCCGCGGACCCGGTAGACCCGCGCTGGCCGGGCCGTTTTTGACCTGCTCGCCGAGATCCTCGAAGACAAAAGGCAACCGGTGGCGCCACATCGGCGGCGAAGATCGAGGCGAGACGGCGGGTCTGGCTCATGTCTCCTCACCCATGACGAGCCGCAACGCCGATAGATAAAGCTCTCGCTGCTCCGGATCCCGGAAAGAAACGATGCGCGGAAAGATGACGGGGGTAATCGTCAGCAGGCGATCAAGGATCTGGCGCGCTTCCTCCATCCGGCCAGTCAACGCGTAAGACGCAGCGAGATAGCGGTGAACCTCCGGGTTCTTTGGCATGTTGGCGAGAGCTGTCATGAACATCGTGATCGCGTCGTCGAAACGGCGCCCGAAAAAGTGGGCCAAGCCGAACAGGACGGAGTTCGTCGCATTCGCATGACGAGGGCTGAGGCGAATTGAGGTCTGCAGATGCTCGACCGCAACATCCGGTTGGCCGGCCCACATCCTTAACCAAGCGCTTATTCCCCACCCCCGGGCGAAACTCGGATTCAGATCGAGCGCTTGTTCCACTAGCGCAATCGCCGGTTTAATGTCCTCCCCAAGCGCGCCTAGAATATGCGCCGCGTTACTGATCACTCCCGCATCGCCGAGTGAGGCCTGCAGTGCTCGATGAGCCAGGTCGAGCGCCGCACGGCGATGCGCCTCAGGGCCTTTTCCTCCGCCAAAGCGCCCGAGATGGTGATTACAGGTCGCCGCGAACCCGAGCGCCGGGCCGAATTGCGGGTCACGCTCAATCGCCTCCTCAAGACGGTCAAGCGCTGCACGTACGCGCTCGTCGTCCCAGGACAAGCAGTCGGGCAAGGCACGCAAATATAGATCGTAGGCCGTAAGGTCGGATGTCGGCTGCTCAGCCGAACGCCGGATTTCTGCCGCCTGCACGGCAGATTCAATAACTCCGGCGACGCTCAACGCAACATTGTCCTGCAGCTCGAAGACCTCTTCCAGTGAGCCGTCGAAGCGGTCGGCCCACAGATGCGCGCCGCCCTTGGCGTCGATCAGTTGCGCGGTGATGCGCACGCGTCCGCTGGCTTTACGCACCGAGCCTTCGAGCACATAGCGCACGCCCAATTCGCGACCGACCTGCTTCACATCAATCGCTTGGCCCTTGTAGGTGAAACTCGAATTGCGGGCGATCACGAACAGCCAGCGGATGCGGGAGAGTGCCGTAATGATCTCCTCGACCATACCGTCGGCGAAATATTCCTGCTCTGGGTCGCCGCTCATATTCGCAAACGGCAGCACCGCGATCGACGGCTTGTCGGGCAGCGGCAGTGCCGGTGGCGCTGCGGTCTTGGGGGTGCCAGTAACCTCGCGAACGCGGTAGACCCGCACTGGCCGAGCGATGTTTTTGACCTGCTGCTCGCCCAAATCCTCGAAGGCAAAGGGCAGCCGGTCGCGCACGTGGTCATGGACCGTATTGGAGACGAACACGCCGCCGGCATCGGCCAGGGCTTCGATCCGCGCGGCGATGTTGACCCCGTCGCCATAGAGGTCGTCGCCCTCGACGATCACATCGCCGAGATTGATGCCGATGCGCAGTTCGATGCGGTCGTGTGCCGCGACGCCGGTGTTCCGCTCGGCCATCGCCTGCTGCACCTCGACCGCGCAGCGCACCGCATCGACGACGCTGGCAAATTCCACCAGCATGCCGTCGCCGGTGGTCTTGACGATGCGGCCGTGGTGCTCGGCGATTTTCGGATCGAGCAGCTCGCGGCGCAGCGCCTTGAGGCGTTCGAGCGTGCCTTCCTCGTCCGCCCCCATCAGCCGCGAATACCCCGCCACATCGGCGGCGAGGATCGCGGCGAGCCGGCGGGTCTGGCTCATGTCGTCTCGCCGATCGCCAGGCTTAGGCCCGACAGGTAGAGCGCGCGGTGTTCGGGGTTGCGCCAATTCACAGCGCTCGGTACCAGCTCGGTCGTGATGGCGCGCAGCCGCCCAACCGTCTCCCGCGCTTCGTCGAGCCGGCCCATATGCGCGTAGCACGCCGCCAAGAAGCGGTAGGTTGGCACCCAACCGGAATGCTCCTGCAGGGAGCGGGCCAGCATCGCCCTGGCTTCCTCGAACCGCTCGGCGAAAAAGTGAGCAACGCCGATTGCCATGAAAGTCCCGGCCCTGCGAGCGTGCGGGCTGAGCTGCAAGGAAGCCTCGAAATGACCGATCGCCAGATCTGGCTGCCCCGCCCATAGCCGCAGCCAGCCGCTTATCACCCAACCACGAGCATAGCTGGGGTTGAGCGCCAGGGCACGGTCAATCAATTCGATGGATGCATCGACGTCCTCGCCAAAGTAACCGAGTACATGGGCCGCCCCGCCGAGGATACCCGGGTCGTCACTGGCGCCCCGAAGCGCCTGCCGGGCGAGATCGAGCCCCTCACGTCGGTTCAACTCGGGGTCGTTGGTCCAGCCGTTGTTGTGGAGATATTGGTGACAGCCCGCCGCCAACGCGAGAGCGGGGCCGTAATGCGGATCACGCGCGATCGCCTGCCTAAGCAGGTCGAGCGCCGCGACGGTCCCCTCCCGATCCCAGGGGTAAAGCAGCGAGAGGGCGCGCAGGTAGAGATCGTAGGCGGTCAGATCGCTAGTCGGCCGATCAGCCGATCGGCGGATCTCGGCAACTTGCAATGTCGGCTCGATTACGCCGGCGACGCTCGACGCGACCTTGTCCTGAAGCTCGAAAACCTCCTCGAGCGACCCGTCGAAGCGGTCGGCCCAGAGGTGCGCGCCGGTTGTGGCCTCGATCAACTGCGCGGTGATGCGCACCCGCTGCGCCGCTTTGCGCACCGAGCCTTCGAGGACATAGCGCACACCCAGCTCGCGCCCGACTTGCTTCACATCGACTGCTTGGCCTTTGTAAGTGAAGCTGGAATTGCGGGCGATGACGAAGAGCCATTTGATCCGGGAGAGCGCGGTAATGATCTCCTCGACCATGCCGTCGGCGAAATATTCTTGCTCGGGGTCGCCGCTCATGTTTTGAAACGGCAAGACCGCGATCGACGGCTTGTCGGGCAGGGAGAGAGGCGACTCGGTTGATTTCCCAATTGCCGGTTCGAGGGGACTGGGCCTTTCTTCGAGCAGGATGCGGTGGACGCGCACCGGCCGCGCGATGTTCTTGACCTGTTGCTCGCCCATATCCTCGAACGAAAAGGCCAGCTTGTCGCGCACCTGGTCGCGCACGACCCGGCTGACGCAGATCCCGCCGGGTTCGGCCAAGGCTTCGAGCCGTGCTGCGACATTGACGCCGTCGCCGTAGATATCGCGCCCGTCTTTGATGACGTCGCCGACGTTAATCCCCATGCGGAACTCGATGCGGCGATCGGGCGGCACATCGGCGTTTCGCTCCGCCATCTCGCGCTGCACCTCGACGGCGCAACGCACCGCGTCGACGACGCTCGCAAACTCGATGAGCAGGCCGTCGCCCGTCGTCTTGACGATGCGACCGCGATGTTCCTTGATTTTGGGGTCGGCCAGCTCGCGCCTAAGCGCCTTCAGCGCGGCGAGCGTGCCTTCCTCATCCGCCCCCATCAGGCGCGAATACCCCGCCACATCTGCGGCGAGAATGGCCGCGAGCCGACGTTCGACGCGACCTCGCCCTGCGGGCTCCATGGCGCCTCCCCGGTTGTGGATGATCCTACACCAACCGGCGCCGGGCGCGCATTAAGCAAAGAGGCTCGGGAGAATCTGGAGGCCGGTCGGAAAATTGACGCCGTCGCGTGTATAATGGATCCACGGTCGATGATATTTATTTTCACAATCGTCATGAGCCGACTTCAAAACCGGTCCGGTTCGCTGTTTCGCAGCAGTTTCAGCGAGATCCCGCTGTTATTGTTCGCTGTTTGTCGCTGTTATTTGGCGCGATCGCTTTCACAAAACTGAGGAAATCTGCGCTGATGCGGGACTCCCCGCTGTTGTTTTTTCGGAATAACAGCGATAACAGCGGCGCCGGCTCGTGAGCCACAAACGCAAAAGGGGCGCCCGAAGGCGCCCCTTCGGTGAGATGGAAAGGCCGCTCAGGTTTCGCGGCTGGAGAAGCGCACCGTCGTGGCGCGGGCGCGGTAGTCGGTCTTGACGTTGACGAAGCCGACCATGCCCTCCTCGACCTTGCGCCAGGCGCGCTGCAAGGCCGGGCGGATGCCCTCGGGCTCTTCGACATATTCGGCGTAGCAGCCGAGCGCCTCGGCCATCTTGTCGTAGCGCGTGTAGCCGAGATCGCGGCCGGGCTTATTACGTTCGGGGTCGGCGGTCCACCCGCCGTTGAGGCTGATCACGTACGAGCAAGGGGAGGCGGTGCCGCACCGCGGTGTCGAGCTCCATCGCGTTCTGCCCGAACGAGCCGTCGCCGTGCAGGCAGATGACCTGCGCGTCGGGCTTGGCGGTCTTGGCGCCGACCGCGAACGGCAATCCGACGCCCATCGTGCCGAACGGTCCGGAGTTGAGCCGATGGCCGGGGACGAAGGTCGGGATCGACTGGCGGCCGAAATTCAAGATCTCCTGCCCGTCGACCGAAAGGATCGCCTCGCGCTGCATGAAGTTCTTGATTTCCTCGCACAGCCGCAGCGGATGGATGTCGCCGTCCGTCGGATAGTTGCCGCCGGCGCGCATGCGCTTCTGCGCCTCGCCGTCGGCCAGTTTTTGCCGCCAGGGCTGGAAGCGGTCGGCGGTGCGCGCATCGACTGCCTCGCACAATTGCTGCAAGACCGACTTGCAGTCGCCGACGATCGGGATGTCAATGTTGCGCGCCGACAGGCCCAGCTCCTCGGGGTCGATCTCGATGCGCGCGACCGTCGCATCGGCGCTGAAGCGCGGCGGCAATGCATGGCCGATCACGTAGTTCGTGCGCGTGCCGAGGATGAGGATGAGGTCGGCCTCGCGGAACGCGTCGTTGCGCATCGTCAGGTAGGAAAAGGGATGATCGTCGGGGATGACACCGCGGCCCTGCGGGGTCGTGTAGAACGGGATCCCGGCTTTCTCGACGAACGCCTTCATCTCGTCCCAGGCCTGCGACCACAGGACACCGCTGCCCGAGACGATGACCGGCTGGCGCGCCGCGCCGATCGCGTCGACGAGCGCGTTGAGCGCCTTGGGCTCGGCATAGGGCCGCGCCTTGATGATCGGTCGGCCCATATAGCTCCAATCGACCTGCGCTTCGTCGACCGTGGTGTAGAGCACGTCGC
The DNA here is from genome assembly GCA_963698995.1 of uncultured Alphaproteobacteria bacterium. Classification (GTDB taxonomy): domain Bacteria; phylum Pseudomonadota; class Alphaproteobacteria; order ATCC43930; family CGMCC-115725; genus AP-15. The sequence continues at coordinate 81,582 of CAVOTD010000075.1, forward strand.
CGGGGAAATCGAGATAGACGGGGCCCGGCTTGCCGTTCAGCGCCTTCTGGAAGGCGAAGTTGATCTGCTGCGGCACGCGCTTCAGGTTGTGGACGCGGTCCGAGTACTTGACGCAGCCATCGAGCGCCTTGACCTGGTCGATCTCCTGGAACACCTGGCGGCCGAACTGGCTGATCGGGCTCGAGCCGCCGAGTGCCACGACCGGGCAGCCGTCGATCAGCGCGTTGGCGAGGCCGGTGCTGAAATTCAACGTTGCCGGGCCGCTCGCCGCCATGCACACGCCCGGCCCTTGCGTCACCCGCGAATAGCCCTGCGCCATGTAGGCGGCACCCTGCTCGTGGCGCGTGTCAATCAGGCGGATGCCTTCCTTGATGCACGACAATTCGGCGTCGAGCATCGGCCCGCCCATGATGAAGAAGATGTCCTTGACGCCCTGCGCCTTCAGGCATCGGGCGAGGATATCGTTACCCGTCAGTTCCGTCATCTCGGTATCTCCTCTCTCAGGTTCTCGGGTCAGATCACCCCTTCCTTCTTCAGCGCGTCGACATCCCCGGAGCTCATGCCGAGCCATTCTCCGAAGACTTCGCCAGAGTGTTGTCCCAGCAATGGAGCAGGTGCGAGTTTCGGCGGACGGCCGTCAAACCGCACCGGCCAGGACGGCATCTTAAAGGGACCCGACGGGTGGTCCATCGTCTGCAGGATGCCGCGCTCGGTAAAGCTCGGCTCGTTGATCAGCTCCATCGTGTCGAGCACCGCCCCGGCCGGAACCCCGGCGGCGCCGATCACGCGCATCGCCTCGTGCTTGTCGCGCTGCCGCGTCCAGTCGGTGACCATCGCGTTGACCTCCGCGACGCGCTCGCCGCGGGCCTTTGGGGTGTCATAGTGCGGGTCGCCGATCAGATCCTCGCGGCCGAGCACCTTCAACAGGCGGTGCCAATGATCCGGCTGGCGCGCAAAAACATAGACCCAGTCGTTCGGGCCACCTGGCGCGCAGGGAAAGATGCCGGCCGGCGCAACGGCCGTCGCGCTGCGCGAGCCATTACGCCGCGCCGCCTGGCCGGTGGCCGCCTGGG
>CAVOTD010000076.1:0-22814 GCA_963698995.1 uncultured Alphaproteobacteria bacterium
TCGCCGCGCGTGCTCTTCCACCGCCAGCTACCGGCATCCCAATTGTCCGGACGCCGCTCCCCGGTAGTGTAGATGACCGGGGCTCCTTAGCGCGCGCCGCTTCAATTAGCGACTTGACGTATTCGAGGGCGACCCGCAGCCTCCCTCACCGCAGGAGGTGCGCCAGCGCTTGATCGACTCCAGGATGGGTTCCGGCCGCTCGCCGCAGAACGCCCAATTGACGTCTATCACGAGCAGCGCCGGTCGTTTGCGAATCCCGCCCGTGCGCCAAAACCACCGGCGGCGAATACGGCCTTGTCGCGCTTGGTGAGAAATTTGTCCCAGATCCGCTCCTTCATAGAGGTCCCTCCTCAGTTCGCCATCGCATGGATCCCAGCGCGTTCCGCTTCACTTCGGCACGCATAGCGACCCGCATCGGAAAGTCCATATGACTTCGTGCTCTTTGAGTTGATAAGTGCCACTTTGAGGGTCCACCCAGACGAGGGCATCGCTGGGGCAGTGCTCTTGCGCCTGCTGTTCGGTCCGGAAGGCCGATAGGACGACCGGCGATCCCCCCACCCCGCGCAGGTGAACGCGAGGACCATCGCAAGAAGCCCGGGACGCAGGCGGTGCGCGGTAGCTCGGTGCAGTTGTCAGGTTAATCATTTCATTCTGTCACTGCTGCAGGGGGGGCTTGCGATAGCCGTATGGGCAGTACCACGCGAAACGGTGCCGACGAAAAAGGCAACGTTCACAGCTGTGGTCGCCGGCGTAGTAGTCATTGCCCCGGGAAAATTCCACGAACACGCACGGCTCGTTGCCTACAGACCACGCATCATGACCGGGCGGCAGCAGCATGACGTCGTTCTTTGAGAAATCCTGCTGCGAACCATCGTCCATGACGACCCGCAGCGTCCCGAAAGGACGAGCGCCACGTGTGGCAGTTGACAGCTATCGGTTCCCGCGTAGTCCTTCAGGTCACTCGACCATTTCGCGCCGACATCAAAAGTCACACGTGTCACCGAAACGCCCTCGAGAGCAACCGTTTCCTTTTTGATCTTTCCGTGTTCATCGACCTTTACCGAATCAAGGTTGCCTTTCTGCATCGTAGGAAAGTAGCTCATGGGGACTCCTTCGGTGGAAGGTTGTTTTCGACAATATTCAGGGTGGGTTTGATCCGAGGCCGCCGATCGCGACAGGTCCGGTTTATTTCACCCAGAATAGCGCAGGCCTGGTGCTCCCGAAAGCGCGAGAAGCCGATCGGCCCGATCTCCTCTGCCAGGTGGTTCCAAGAGGGTGGCGTGGTTGGTCTAAACGCTCAGCGCCACGCCTCATGCAGTCGCATCAATAGCCGTGAGCTTGAGCTGTGTGCAGCGATGGTCGGGGCGAGATAAGATAGCCAGCTTGCCCCGAAAGGGATTAACAGCGCTCGCGTTTACCACTAAAATGGCTCGCTAGAGCCGATAATGCATTCGGCCCATGCGGTCGGGGAGCACCGCCCGTGGAACGTGTCGAACGCAGGCTGGCCGCCATCCTTGCCGCCGATGTGGCGGGATATTCGCGTTTGATGGGTGCTGACGAAGAGGGCGCACGAACGCCTCAAAGCGCATTTTCGTCACCTGCTGGTATCCCGAAGCTTCAGGAGCACCACGGCCGCATCGTTAAGAACACCGGCGACGGCTTGCTCGCGGAATTTTCGAGCGTGGTGGATGCGGTCCGCTGTGCCGTCGAGATCCAGCGTTCGATGATCGACCGCAATGCCAATATCCCCGAAGACAAGCGCATTCACTTCCGAATTGGGGTCAACCTCGGCGACGTGATTGTCGAGCCAGAGGATATCTTCGGCGACGGCGTCAACATCGCGTCAAGGCTTGAAGCTCTGGCAGAGCCGGGCGGCATCTGTATCTCGAACACTGTCCGCGAGCACGTTGGCGAGAGGCTCCCATACCCGTTGATGTGGAGATCAGACCGTCAAGAACATCGCGCGGCCGGTCCGGTCCTATGCCATCAACGCCGCCGCAGTTGCGTCCTTACCCGAAGTCCCAAGCACCGCTGAGGTGAGTAAACCAATTACCACGTTGACCGCACCCAGGCTGTCAATTGTCGTCCTGCCTTTCGCAAATCTCTCCAACGATCCCGAGCAGGAATATTTCGCGGACGGCATCACCGATGACCTGACCACAGATTTGTCTCGGATTTCTGGGAGTTTCGTGATCGCCCGCAATACCGCATTTACGTACAAAGGCAAATCCGTCAACGTGAAACAGGTTGGTCGCGAGCTTGGCGTTCGTTACGTGCTCGAAGGCAGTGTGCGACGAACCGTTGACCAGACACGCGTAAACACCCAGCTGATCGACGCGGAAAGCGGCGCGCATCTTTGGGCGGACCGCATCGACACCGATGGCGAAAAACTCGCGGACGCTGAAAACGAGATCATCGATCGACTCGCGCGTACGCTAAACCTGCAGCTCATCGAGGATGTTGGTCGCCGCATAGAGCGTGAACAGGCGGCAAATCTCGACGCATACGACCTAATCATGCGTGGACGGGCGTTATTCAATCGACCCTATTCCGCAGCAACCCTGCAAGAAGCTCACCAGGTTATGAGCAGGCCTTAGAAAAGGACCCGGAGTTCATCGACGCTAAGGTCGGCATCGCATCGGTCCTGCTTACCAAGATCGCCAACGCATGGAGCACCTCCGCTGAGCAAGACATGGGGAGGGCCGAACAGCTACTTCTTGCGGCTCTTGAGCGCAATGCGAACGGCGTGTAGGCGCGCTCGACGATGGGCCTCCTTCGACGGCTGCAGGACCGTTTGACCGAATTGCGGATCGAGTGGGAGACGGCGATTGCGCTTGATCCAAATAACGTCGCTGTGGTTCGCCAACTTGGCTACACGTTAATGCATCTGGGTGATCCAGAGGCTGCGATCCCGATAATTGAAAGAGGGATACGGCTCAGCCCCTATCTACGCAGGAACACCCGGCGCTTATCAGGTACTAGGCCTGTGCCATCTATTACTAGGACGTGTGGAACAAGCGATTGACTTCTCGAGAAAGTCGCGGGCTGGCAATCCTCGTCTTTATTATACCCATACGAACCTCGCGGCGGCGTTTGCGCTCAATGGGGATCTTGATGAGGCAAGGGCTGCTCTCGCCGAGGCAATTAAGCTGCAGCCTAGTGTCAGCTCGCTGGCGCAAGTACGTGCCTCGTTCCCCTACGCGAATCCCAAGTACGTAACGCTCATCGAAAAACGGTGTTCGTCGGTCTACGTCTAGCAGGCATGCCGGAAGAATGCCTCCGACCCGCCGTCGTCTAGCCACGATCCTCGAGTGTAGGTTGACGGGTACGCACTGTTGGCTCGGCGCGGAAAAGTGGCGGCAACGCCGCTGCGCAGTGACCTCATAGAGTCCCAGTTCGACTGGGTCGTTCTAGGCCATCGTGGGGTGGTAGCGATCGTCCGAGGGCGTTGCTCTGATTGAACTCGGACACGACGACTAACCCCTCAGATGCGGCATCACCTCGGCGGCGAAGAGGTCCATGTTCCGCCGCGTCAGATCGTCCGAGAGGATGCCGAACTGGAGGAGCGCGACGAGGATGCCGAAGCCGGTGCGCTCGCGCATCCGCTCGATGCCCGCGAGCACCGTCTGGGGGCTGCCGATCAGCGCGGTGCCGCTCTCGATCAGACCTTCGGCGGTAGCCTTGCCGCCGCCCAACGCCCTGCGGCTGGCGATGAAATTCTTCATCGAGCCGATCGAGGTGTAGCCCGGGCGGCATCAGCATCTCGAAGGTCTGGCGCAGGAAATCGTTGAACAACGTCTCGACCGCCCGCCCGGCCTCCTCGCGCGCCCGCTCGTCGGTTTCGGCGACATAGATCGGGCAGGCCCAGCCGAGCTGATCCGCCGCCGCCTCGTAGCCGTATTGCCGCGCCTGGTCGCGATAGGTGTTGTGATAGCGCGCGACGAGGTCGGCCGATGAGAAGGTCACCAGGAACGGATACTTGCGCTTGGGATCGGCGGCCCAGGCGACCGTCTCGCTCGACCCTTGCGACGGGATCCAGACCGGCGGATGCGGGCTCTGGTAGGGCCGCGGCCACAGATTGACATAGCGCAGGCTGAAGTGATCGCCGTCGAACGCGAACGGACCGGGCTCCGTCCACGCCCTGATGATCAGGTCGTGCGCCTCGTGGAAGCGCTCGTGCGAGAAATAGGGATTGGTGCCCGACGAATGGTATTCCGAGCCGATGCCGCGCACGAAGCCGGCGATGATCCGGCCCTTCGACAGATTGTCGAGCATCGCGAATTCTTCGGCGATGTAGATCGGGTTGTTCACCAACGGCAGGGCGCGGCCGAGGATCGCGATCTTGATCGTCTTCGTGCGCTGGATCAGCGCGCTGGCGATCAGATTGGGCGCCGGCATCAGGCCGTAGGCGGTCTGGTGATGCTCGTTGACGCCGATCGCGTCGAAGCCGAGCTCCTCGGCGTAGACGAGCGCGTCGATGTGGCGCGCGTATTCCTCGGCGCCCTTGACCGGGTCGTAGAGCCGGTTTGGCAGCACCACCCAGGGCGAGCGGTGCTTCGCCGCCTCGGCGAGGTCGAGCGGCCGGTACGGCATCAGATGGAAGGAGACGAGCTTCATGACGCGACTCCTCCAGGAACTCGCAGACATGACGCGCGACGAGAGAGGCCTGCTCGACATGCGGGAGATGCCCGCACTTCGTCGACCATGACGAGCCGCGCATCCGGCAGCCGCTCGCGCCACAGCGCCGCGTTGGCCGGCGGCATGATCTTGTCGTCGTCGCCCCAGACGATCAGCGCCGGCAGTTTGATGCGGTGCAGCCACTTCTCGAGATCGGGATTGAACCAGCGCGGCTGCCAGCCGAGCTTCGCCACCGTGAAGCGGTTCTTCAGCATCAGATCCATCTGCGCCTCGTCGGCGTCAGCGCCAGGATGCGGTCGGCAAAGGACTGGTCGTGATAGAGGTTGCGCACCGCCTCCTCGGGCCCCCAGATGAAGTTGTCGCCGCACGGCACGCCTTTGACGCGGATGCCGGCCGGCGCGAGCTGGACGAGGCTGCGGAAGCGCGAGCGGTCGCGGATCAGGATTTCGGCAGCGAGCCAGCCACCGAGCGAGTTGCCGATCAGGTGTATCCGGTCGAGCCCCGCCTCCTCGACCAGGTCGAGATAGAACATCGCCAGGTCCGCCATCGAGTGGATCCACGGCGGATCGTCGGAGCCGCCAAAGCCGGGATGCTCGGGCACCAGTAGCTCATAGCGCTCGGCCAGCGCATCGAAGAACGGCAACCATTGCGGCACCCCACCCGCGCCATGCAGGAACAGTACGGTGGGGCCGTGCCCGGCGCGGTGCAGCTTGATCGCGACGTCCCGGACTTTGAGCTCCTCGACCTGCGCCGGCATGTCGTCCGCTCCCTATTCCGTAAGCCCACCCATGTGCATCGTCGAAAATCGTAGCACGGCAGCTTGCGGCCGAAAAATTAAGCATCCTTCGAGACGGCGCCGGTGTCCGTGCGCAGCGGAGCCGATGGCCGTATTGGAGCGCGGAGGCACGTCGCTTCGTTTAATGACGCTCCGGCCCCGTCGGGCTAATTCGGTTCACCAGTGATTGCGACTTTAGCGGAATCTTCCATAGATATATTCTTATGGAAGATTCCGCTAAACTCGCACTTTGCGGACGCTGCTGAAGCTGAGCCTTTCAGCTCCAGCGGGGTCTTGCGCCGCCCGTCATGCCGCCGTCGATCACAAGCTCCGCGCCCGTCATATAGCTGGACGCATCGGAAGCGAGGAACAGCACGCCGTTCGCGATGTCCTGGGCTTGTCCCGCCTTGCGGAGCGGCACCATCACTTTGGCCACCTCGTTCGGATCAATCGGCGCGTTGCTCGCGGCGGACCCTGGTATCTTCGTCCAAATCGGCGTGTCGATCACCCCGGGATGGACCGTGTTGATTCGGACCCCATCGCCGCCTGCCGCGCACTCCATCGCGACCGCCTTCGCGAACAGCCTCACACCTCCGTTCGTGGCGCAATAGCCGGCCAACCCTGCCGACCCCGCGGAGGCCGTGTTCAAATCCTGTGCGCCTAGTGGTTGCCGAGCAGCAGGGCGCGGATTCTCTCGGGCTCGCGGAGCAATTCGCTGAGCCTAGTCAGGGAGGTGTTGACAGCGTCGGCATACTTCCGCGCGCCGCCAAACCGTTCAAGCGTCTCCGGCGGGACGAATTTGATCAGCAGATCGGCTGTCCCCGGCGGAACTCCCACGAAATGCACCATCAGCATCCCATGATCCCTGAGGAGCAGCATCGATAGCGCGGCCGAGGCTTCGTAGGGGACTACCGGCGGTTCGTGCACGCCACCGCGCTCCATCGCGATATCGAGGATGTCGTCGGCAGCTGCCTTGAGTCGCTCGAAGCACAGCGCGGGCGCGATTTCGTCATCGGCCAATGCGAGCTCCTCGGTGGCGAGCGGCAGCGAGTGTTCGAGCCCGGTGAAGACATAGGTGTTGCCTGCTCCGCGCTCGCGGATCAGCGACCACGCCCGTTGCAATTTCTGGAAATCGTCCTCGGTGCTGCTGAGGATCTCGCCGCGCGCATAAGACAGGTTCGGCGCATGCGGGTTGCCAAAGCGATCGATGCCCATCCGGTTCTCCCTCGGCGCAAAGTTTATCAACCAGCGGGTCCACGCTTCGCCGCTCTGGTCAAACCCCCTCCCTGCCCTGCTTCATCCCCGTATCGGAGGCACGCACGATCGCGTCAAGCAGGCGATGACGAGTGACGGCCGCATCGAAGCCAGGGCTGACGGGTTTGCCGTCGCGGATGCATTCGGCCAATCTCACGTAGAGTTGGGCGACATTGTAGGGAGATTCCGGCGGCACCCCATCCGGCACCCAGCGGTATTTCCCGGGAACCGGCAGATCGGAAAGTGTCGCACCCCTGCCTCGGGCGCCTCTCAGGGTCAGTTCCTGTCGCTGCATAGAGGCACGCGAAGTGGCGGTGAGCTGCAGGTCGCCCTCTTCCCCGTGAACCTCGAACAAGAACTCGGTCCCGCGCCCCATGCCGCCACGAACCTGGAATGAGACGGCCGCTCCATCCCCGACAAGGCCATTGACGACGAGTTGGTCGGGTGAGGTCTTCGCGATCATCTCGCCGGTTGCCTCCAGCGGGATGCGGTCGCGTTGGCTCACCACGAAGGCGGTAAGCTCGCGAAATTCGCCGAGGCAATGGCACAGCGCATCGATCGTGTGTCCGCCGGTGATCGTCAGCAGGTTGGCGCCATTGGCGTGGTCCGCCTGATAAGCACGGTCGATCGTGGCTCCCCAGTTCGGGGCGCAGGCGATCATCGTTGCCGACAAAACCCGGCCGACATAACCGTCGGCGATAAGATCCTTGGCGTAATTGATTGCCGGAGACATCTGGCCTTGCAGCCCGACCGCATGGCGAATCCCCCTGCGTTCCGCCGCAGCGAGCATTCCGGCGGCCTCATCGGTGTTGCGGCCGAGCGGCCATTCGCAATAGACATGCTTTCCGGCCTCGATCGCCGCCATGACCGGCAGGTAGTGATCGGGCACCTTCACGCTGACCGTGACGAGATCGACATCGGGATGTTGCGCGAGCTTTGCAGGGTCTGAGAACGCTAGCGGAATTTCGAAGTGTTTCGCTGCTACGTCGGCAGAATCCTGCCGGGTCGTACAAAGGGCGGTGATCTCGAACTCTTGCAGAGCCTGCAAGGCCGGGATATGGGCGATCGAGGCAAATCCGCGGTTTGGACTTACACCTACAATTCCCACGCGGATTTTGTTCCTTATGGACATGAGATCCCTCTTCCAATCGGATCAACGCTTCCGGGTAAACCTTCAGGAGTTGATCGAAGCGCTGCATAAGTGTTTTGGCGTTGCGCCTGGTCACCTCGTCGGCAGACCTTGATCCTGAACGTGCGGAGCAGGCGCACTGCCACGCGTAGTGCGTCGATTATAGCTCGTCCGGTTGTGGTGCCGAGCCGGCAGCGGCGAGGCGATGCTTCGCTTCCTCGTAGAGCTCCGACGGTAACGGCCCTTTCTCCAGGATGTCGAGGTTGGTCTGCAGATGGACCGGATTAATCGTGCCGACGATGGTGGTGTCCAAATCCGGGTTCGTGAACGTGAAGCGGAGAATGAACTCCATCGCGGTCAGGCCGTCGAGCAGGTCATCGAGATGCGCCCGGCGCCAGCGCTCCCATTGCAGCCCGGCCTGCTTCCCTTCGGTTGGCACCCCCTTTGCCGCGCCGCCGCGAACGACGATGCCCGCGCCCTTCTGAGCGGCAGTGGCGATTGCAACTTCGTGTTCGCGCTCGACCGCCGAGTACGGGATCTGAAAGACATCGAAAACACCCATCGCAATGTGTTCCACCAGGTGGGGCAAGGTGCCGGACATGCCGATAAATCGCACCTTCCCGGCTTCTCTGAGCTCCAGGAGGGCATCGAGCGCGCCGTGCTCCTCCAGGGTCTGCCGGGATGGCGAGGCGTGGAACTGCACCACGTCGAGATAGTCGGTCTTCATCCGCGAAAGGCTCTGTTCGACCCCCGCCACGATGTTGTCGCGGGTGAAGACGTGCGCCCCCCTTTGGCCGCGCGGCGCCGGAGGTGCGCCAACCAGACAGCCGCATTTGCTGGCCAGATAATATTCAGCGCGACGATGCGAGATATAGCGGCCAATCCGCTCCTCACTCAGTCCATAATCGATTGAGGTGTCGATGTAATTGATGCCGCTGTCGAGCATCTTGTTGAGAATGGTTTCCGCTTGCTCCTCTGTGATATCGCGAGCGCGTGGGGCTCCTCGCAGTTCCATCGCTCCGTAGCCCAGAGTCGTGACCTGCAGTCCTGTCCGTCCGAGCTCTCGTTTTGCCACGGTCATTCGCGTCCTCCACCGGCAAAATCTATTTCAATGTAGACCGTCGACCTCAATCGGTCGAATGGCGATTTGCGGCGCTCTGGGCGTTCCTGCAGGAATCATCGCCACAGCGACGTGCGCCGGGAGGTTCGAGGGCTGAAGGCACAGCGATTTCAATTCGAGGCCGCGCTCGCCGGCTTTTGGTCGAACACGGAGCCGACTACAAAACCGAGTGCACATAGACCTTGGCAGTCGGCGAAGCCGTTCTTTTGACCAATAGCTTTCCGACCAGTTAGTGGATCAAGTGGATGTAGTGGATGTGTTTCTGATCAATACGTAGGAACTGTCAGGGACCTCTAAGTAGCTGACAATTCTCTAGGGAGCGGCCGAGAAGAGGTCCACCAGAACCACTACGTCCACTGACCACCCAGCTAGTTGGCGCCCGCGCTGCATGCTCGTGGTGCGCTGTCCCGTCCGCAACTAACCGCTGGTAAGATCCTGGAACCCTACTTATCGAGCCAGACATCTTCCATGCGCGCACCGTTGGAGATGCTGTTGACCATGATCGTCAGGCCCTTCACGTAGGGCTGCCAGCAGGTCGCGCGGCGGTCGTAGAAGATGATCGGGCGGGCGCCGTCCTCCGCCAGCTTCCGTTCGATCTCCCAAACCAGCTGCTTGCGCTTTTCCTGGTCGGCCTCGATCGATTGCCGATCGATCAGCTTGTCGACCTCCGGGTTGCAGTAGCCGTTATAGTTCAGCGCGCCGCCGCACCCGTAATTCAGGTAGAGGTTCTGGTCGGGGTCGGGCCCGCCTGCCACCGGGCTGAGCCCAACGATGTAGTCCTTTCGTATGACCTTGGGAAACCAATTCGCGGTGTCGATCATTTCGAGCTCGCCGTCGATGTACACCTCCTTCAACTGGTCGATCATGATCACCGCCGGAGTCGCGGAAGAACGGGAGGTCGCGTACCGACACCTTGACCTTGAGCCGTCTATCGGGCCCATAGCCGAGCTTCTCCATGATCTGGCGGGCGTCCGAGCGGTTTTTCTGCACATCGGGATCATAGCCCGGCAGGGTTTTCAGCATCTCCGGCGGCATGCCCCAGAGCCCTTCGGGCGGCGGCTGCATGACGCCGCCGATGTCGCCGTGGCCCTCGGTGACGATGTCGACAAACGCCTTGCGGTCGAAGCTCAACGCCATCGCCTGCCGCAGATCGGGGTTGTCGAAGGGCGGCTTGTCGCGGTTGACGATCAGGCTGCGGTTGACGCCGATCGGCGCCAATTCGCAGATTGCCTCGGGCATCTGGCTCTTCACGTCCTTCAGCAGCGGCTCCGTCACGCTATACGGCGAAGGTCATGTCGAACTTCCCGGCGACAAACGCCAATATCGCTGTCGACAGGTTACGGATGATCGTATACTCGATGCCGTCGAGATAAGGCCGGCCCTTCTTCCAGTAATCCGGGTTTCGCGTCACCTTGATGTACTCGTTCGGCTTGAACTCGACGAATTTAAACGGGCCGGTGCCGATCGGATGCTGGCGCATGTCGCGCGGCGAGACATGACAGGGATAGATCGGGGAATACCCGGAAGCGAGCAGCGTGAGAAAGGCCGGCTGCGGTCGAGTGAGATGAAAGGTGACCTCGTAGTCGCCGTTCGTGGTGACCCGCTCGAGGTTCCGGTACCAGGACTTGCGGGGATTGACGCGAAGCTTCTCGCTCGACTTGCCGGTCAGCAGGTCCCAGGTGCACTGGACGTCCTTGGCGGTGAAGGGCTTGCCGTCGTGCCAAGTGACGCCTTGGCGTAGCGGGAAGGTCAGCTCGGTGCCGTCCTCGTTCCATGACCAGCCGGTGGCCAGATCGGGCACGATCGATTCAAGACTGTTTTGTTTGACGTGCTGGTCGAACATGACGAGATTGTTAAAGACCCCCATCATCGGCCGCTCCGAGACGATCGTCGCCTCCTCGTGGATCGACATGCTTGCCGGGCTGTCGGGATTGTACATTTTCAGAATGCCGCCCTGCTTTTGGGCGCATGCCACCTCAGCGGCGAACATCGCAAGGAACAATGTGCCCGCTGCCGCGAATCCTCGCAGATTCCCCTTCATCTCCGTGTACCTCCCTTGGCTTTCGCGGAGTTCGTCCGGTCCGTTCTTGGTTGGGATCCTTGACGAAGCTCGCGGCCAACCCTGCTATCCAAGACTCATTGCTGAGCTCTCGTTCAGCATGCCGGCGCTTGAACGTTTACCATATATCCATCGAAAGGGGCAGGAGGGTGGCCCACGCACTGCCCGCAAAATCACTTCCGCCCTCTGGACAGCGTCGACCACGTGAGCTCGCAAAAAAATACTGGCGATTTAGGCGCAGCTGTCGCTCAATGACCGCTCCTTTGATTGGAGCACCGTACCAGCGGCTAAGGGAGCCAGATGGTTGCGATCAGAGCCGTCGCCCATTTCAGCATTCCAGTGAGCGACACCGCGAAAAGCACGCAGTTCTATACCGAGGTGGTCGGCTGCAGGCATTTGTCCACCACCCCGAACGGGCAGATGGTGTTTCTCGATGCGGCTGGTACGTGCCTCATCCTGGTAAAGCGTAACCCGCCGATCAATCCTGTGCCCGACAACCACGGCGGTGTACATCATGCCTTCGCGGTCGCGCACGACGAGTACGCAGCGGCACTCGATCATCTGCGCGCTCATGGCGTCGAGATCACCTTCGAGGAGGACCGGCAAGGTGGCGTGCTCAACGGCCCGCGCGCCTATTTTCACGATCCCGACGGCACTGTGCTCGAGTTCATCGATTTAACAAGCTACGCCGGTAGCTCATCCTGAGAATGGTGCTTCGTATCACGAGCTGCGGAACGCTTCTTCATCTCAGCACAACGGAGTTTATTCTGATGGTTTCGGGTCTGGAATAGCCGCGCCACAGGCAAGCTCGTCATCGCGGAAGGTTGATTGCCAGTTCCGGGAAGCGACGAGCTGGGCACAATTAAGAAATTGGGCTCCCATCAAAACGGCCTCGGCAAGATTGGCGCCATCGAGTATCGCTTTGAAAAAGTTCGCGCCGTCCAGATGCGCACCCGACAGATCCGTCCCGCTCAAGTTCGTGCCCCGGAGATCGGCATGTCGAAGATCTGCCCCCGAAAGATCGAACCCACTCAAATCGAGCCCTCTCAGACCGGCCCGAGATAAGTCGGGTGTCTCGTCCTGTTCCGCACGCCACGCATTCCACGCTTCGGCGCCGCGGGCGAGCATCGCGACGTGCTCATCGTTCGGCATCTTCCACCCCTGTTAAGCCTCCGGGGAGCCTTGTTCCGCTATTGCAGTGGGCCCGATTGACCTGATCCTTTGTCAGGCCTTCCACCCCCTCCAGATTGGCATCGGACAGATCTGCGCCGTCGAGTTTCGCCAGGCGGAGATACGCACCGCGCAAATCGGCACCGCGCAGCGACGCCCCAACCAGGAATACGTTCCCCAGCCTTGCATCGCGGAAGTCGGCCTCGTTGAGCCGCGCATTACGTAATCCGGCTCCGCGCAGGTTCGCTTTACGGAGGTCGGCGCCGATGAGCAGGGCGGCATCGAGCTGAGCGCCGCTCATGTCGGCTTCACTGAGGCAGGCGCCTTGCAGCACTGCGTTGGCCATCAAGGCGAACTCCATATCGGCTTTTGCAAGACAAGCATCCTCGAGGCTCGCCGAAACGAGGTTCGCCCCACTTAGACGCGCCCGCGATAAATCCGCTCGGTCGAAGCATGCCTCCTGCAAGATCGCGCCGATGAGATTCGCGCTTTGCAGATGGGCTTCGCTGAAATCAGCTCCCTCGGAGCACGGCGCGGTCCATCTTGACTCCCCGCAGATTGAGCCCCGAAAAATCTCGCCCGGCCAGATCGGTTGACGAGAAATTCGCGCGGTGGCCTTGGTGATATTCCGTCTCCAGGTAAAGACGGTGCTCGGCAAGCATCCGCTCGATCTCGTCGGGCGAAAGCACGCGGACAGGTGTGCGGGCCGAAAGGTCGGCCATTCCGGCAAAGGGTGATTGCGGTCTGTCGCGCTCTGCCATGGCGCGATCTTACTCCGAAACACAGAGAACGAGACGGGACCACCGCGTTAGGCCTGGCCCCAACAGCCCGGGCCGGCCGGCCAGGTACAGCGGTTTTGTAATTCTATCGTGGCCGTCCCGGTGCATCCCGAGCAGTCCCGAAAAGTGGCGGATTGTCTGGGCTTTTCGGGCTCGGAGATCGTCCCCTATCCGTTCTCATCCCACCCCGTGCTACCGCGTCCGGTAGCAAATCCGGTAGCATTGTTCGTGGGACGTTCTATCGTTTGATCAGCTCGGTCGGAAGGTTGCGAGGTATGGTGAGCCCGAGTTCCGACGGTGCGTATTGCGCCGCATGTGATGCGATGCTCGGGGAGGATTTCTGTCGTCCCGACCCATATCGCGTTCCCTGTCCCGTCTGTGGCTCAACCGCGCGACGGCTCCATGTCTCGGTAACGGAACGCGCCGAGATCCTAGAAACTCTCGCTATGGAAGCGCGGCGAGCTGGACTGAGCCGGCGCAAAGGCTGGTTTATACGGAGCATCACCAAGTTCGCCCGGCAGCGGAACCGCGGCGGCGGTATCTCGCGAGTTGACCGAGTTCTGGATCGAGACGCCGATCGTTACACCGAAACGGTAACGATGCGCGACACCGGCGAGGTTGTGCATCAGTGCGATGAACCGTTGAGCGCGCATCGCGGCCACGGATCGGACAAGAAGAACCGCCGCTAATGTCCGAGCGGGAACCGGTCTTGAAACTCGCCGCCGGCAAGTGCCGTTCTATCTCGCCTCGTGCCAAAAGATCACCGTCCTCAATGGTTTAGTCAAAACGTGATCCCATCTCGTCGCGCTTGGTTTCACCCCGTTGCAAGGCGTTTGGGTCCAAACTTGGGTCCAATTTGGCGAGACGGTGATCGGCTTTACACCTACGGGTGACCGAGGCCGCGAAGCCGCACGGTTGGCTTACCGGATCGCGTGCGCGAAGGGGTGCTAGGCCGGTCGAGTTCAGCCGTGCGCGGCATTTGACTTTGTGAACAAATCGTGATCTATCGCCGGCCGTGGTCACCGCCTCCATCATCTTTCCGAACGCTGATGCCTATCGCGAGGGGCAGTCAGCCCGGAAAGGATGTGATGTGCCATGGTTAAAACGGTTTGCCGTCCTGAGCGGAAAAGCAAGCCGGGACCTAAGACTGTCCGTGTGGCCTCTCACGGGCGGTCCAAGCCCAAGCCGACTGGCAAAGGTTGTAACTAGGGTCTAGCCGAGCCGGCGGTGACCGCAGGCCCGAAAGCCCGATGAAGATTTGAAATGAGCGCCGATCTCCAACTGCAAAAGGCCGCCGACATTGGGATGCGCCAACTTCGCAAGCTGGCCAACCTCTCCTTCGATGCTCGTTTAGCGCTCATAGCCGACGGGCTGCCCGTCATATTACGGAGCGCCCAGGATCTCGTTGCGGCGTCGGAAAACCGGTCGACCATCCTCGCGCGGCGGAGGTTCTGTCACGGCATGGTGAGGAGGAGGCAGCGAAAATCCTAATCTTGCTCGATTACGGTGCGCTGCCCGCCGGGGCTCTCCAACCGGGCCGCCGCGATGCTAATATGGCTTCTACGATCACGGAACCCGGTTGATCTATGCCGAAGCCGTGGCTGGAAGCCAACCAACGTTGCGATGCTGCGCCAATATGTAGATAGCGAGCGGGTTTCGCATTACATCGAAGGCGACATGGGCAAGGGATCGTGCCTAACCGGCAACTCTACTCGCGGGAAGCGGTTCTATACGCCGATCTTACTTGCTCTGACGCCGGCGGCCTCGACTGGAACGACCCCCACTCTTGGAGCGACATCAAATTTGATTTGCGGTTTCGGCCCTTTCCGCTCCAGGTTGCGGAAGCACTAAGCCGCTTAGGCGTATTTTATGCCGCCGGACTTCGCTTAGTGGCTGAAATTTGGGGGAGCCGTTGCATTGACCGGAGTTCTAGTAACTGGGAAACAGCCGACGGGCTCATCCGCGCCACTATCGAGGGTCTCGAAGCACAACACTTAATAACAGAAGCGGCGACGAGCGAAGATGTCCAAACTCTTACTGTTTATGGCCGTGGCCGATGTACGATATCAACTTCTAAGCCAATCAAAATTTCATTGGCTGATCTGAAAGAGGAGCAGGATAGGCAATTCTACGCAAACGTCTAGGTAGAGCACGCGGATGCCGCCCAACGGCGACGATTGCTCAGAATTTGACCGGTAAGATCCGAGATCTGGCCCGAAACCCGGTGACGATCGCCCGCAAGTTACTCCAACTTGTCGCCGCTACAAATTAGGAGCGGTGAGGCGATCATCTCGACCGACGAACCTATGACTGGTAACCCTGCCCCAGCCTTCGCCACGGGATATCGTGACCCCATTCTCGCCGGCATTCGCACCCTGCGGGTATTCTCAACAAACTCCATCCCGAGCCGGTCCGCGAGCCATTACCACGGCCGACGGTATACGCGCCGCCGAAGGCAACGGCTGGCAGAAGACGACGCGGATAGTTGCCAAATGAGACGCTGGACCTTCTTCGGCCGAGTATTGCCTGAACGCATCCCGCTGAGAATTTACCCCGAAATCGGATGCGAGTTCGCGGAGGATTACGGCCTTCGCGTCCGGATGGCAATTCAAATTGCAGATGGACAGTTCGTCGTACCCGTAATCATAGAGGAAGGTGAAATTGACATTCACAGTCTGGAGAAACATCGTAGAAAGCCAAATGAGAGTTGTGACAGACCTCGTCGGATATATCGGGGGCGGTAGCTTCGACGTAGACATGATATCGGCCACATCGGATGCTGGTCAATCAGTAATCTTTGGCATAACGCTACCTGTACTTGAGCAGGCCCGCAGCGCGCAATGGGCCTCTCCGGAAAACGATCTCTGCATCGCCGTCTTCCGCGACATCGCAGCCCAACTTGTGCTCGCGAACTTCAGGGAAGCGATCCGTAGTCCGATCGATACTGGCTTTTTCTGCTATCGTGCCGTAGAGGCGATGATGCAGTCCATGAAGGCAGATCCAATCGATAAAGACGCCCCCGCGTGGGAGATGCTCCGCGATCGGCTGCAAATTAGCCGTTCCGCTATAGACGAAATCAAAAAGCATTCCGAATATC
The DNA here is from genome assembly GCA_963698995.1 of uncultured Alphaproteobacteria bacterium. Taxonomy (GTDB): domain Bacteria; phylum Pseudomonadota; class Alphaproteobacteria; order ATCC43930; family CGMCC-115725; genus AP-15. The sequence goes on from CAVOTD010000076.1 coordinate 16,022, forward strand.
CCAGGCATGGGAAGATCGCGTCAATTAGTGCCGCGGATCGTGGCAAGGTTTTTCGCCTGACGGACCAGATGATAAAGCGCTATTTGGAATATTTGCGACGTGGAAAAGCGCCGTTGTTTAGTTCTGAATTTCCCTCCCTTACCTACTTGTATTGGACGGACCAAACGAGCAAAACTGGATCAGCACGAAGATCTTCCCGGCCCGCCGATGACGCTTGGCGGAGCCGCCGCGGCCCAGATCCGATCGTTTGTCTGGTGCAAGGAATGCCGCCATCAGGTGGAACCCGATCCGCCGAGCGGGCCGCGCGGTATGGCGCCGCTATCACCGTCCCTTGAATGGCGTGGTCGGCTAGTCTCCTCTTGGCGCCGCCGCTATCAGGTCGATTTCATCTAGCCTGATCTATGCACGAGGGCTGGCGGGTGTAGCCCAAGCCATTGATTGAGCGTACAGTTTGGTTGCTGAAGCTGAATTCGCCCATCGTCGGAGGCGACACCCGCCATGGTTGAGTACTACGCCGTTTCTGCCGGGTCTGTCACCGGTTCGGGGCAAGGCTGTGGTCGCCCGCTTTGATGGCCTCACCGTCCTCGGAGGCGATTCGCCGTTCTTGCGCGAGGTCGAGCGGCGGCTGGGATTGGCCGATCGCCTGGCCGGCTGTCTGAAGGACCCGAGGGCGCCGGCCAAGGTCGTGCATGGCTTGGCGGAGATCATCCGGTTCCGCCTGTTGATGATTGCCGCCGGGTACGAGGACGGCAACGACGCCAAGCACGCTGCGCCGCGATCCGTTGTTCAAACTGGCGCTGGATCGGTTGCCCTCGGATGAGGAGTTGTGCTCGCAGTCGACGATCTCGCGGCTGGAAAACCTGCTGATGTGCGGGCGCTGCTGCGCCTCGGCCGGGCGCTGATCGAGCAGTACTGCGCCTCGTTCCGGCAGTCCCAAGCGCATCGTGCTCGATATCGACGACACCTTCGACCGCGTGCACGGCGGCCAGCAGTTGCGCCTGTTCAATGCCTTTCATGACGATTACGGTTTTCAGCCGATCGTCGTCTTTGACGGCGAGGGGCGTTTTGTGACCGCCATGCTGCGGCCCGGCAAGCGGCCGAGCGGACACGAGATCCGCGGCTTTGGTGTCGCCGTCGGCGCCGTCCGCGCCCGGTGGCCCGAAGGTCGAGATCCTATTGCGTGCCGACAGCCATTATGCCGGCCCGCAAGTGTTCGATTGGTGCCGCGCCAACCGGGTGGATTGGGTCCTTGGCCTGGCTCCCAACGCCGCGCTCTGCCGCCATGTCGCGGCGCTGGAGAAGAGCACCGCCGAACGCTTCGCGGCGGCGCCCACCCACGGCAAGAGGCGCCGCTTCACGCAATTCTACGACGCCGCTCAGAGCTGGAGCCGGGTCGAGCGCATCATTGCCCGGGTCGAGGCTGGGCCCCAGGGAAGTGATACTCGCTTCATCGTGACCAATCTTTCGGGTGGCCGCGCCAAGCACTTGTACGAAGGGCTCTACTGCGCGCGCGGTCAGGCCGAAAACCACATCAAGGCCTGGAAGAACCACCTCGCCGCCGATTCATCTGCCACGAGGCCCAAGCCAACCAGTTCCGCCTGTTCCTGCACGCCGGCGCTATTGGCTCTTGTGGTCGATGCGCCGCCTCATGCCCAAACGCTCGATCTGGCGCGTCATGCAGTTCGACACCTTGCGATGGCGCCTGATCAAACTCGCCGCCCGCGTCATCGAGTTCAAAACCCAGGTGAGATCGACCCGCCGTTGAGCGCCCCCGAGCAGGCAGATCTTCGCTATGCTCCTCGACCGTTTGCCGCGTCTCGTTACCTGAACGCCGGGGCCTGATGCCCTGCAATCGCCTGCTTCCCTTCAATCTTCCAGCGCCAACCCGATGCAGACACCCAACCTCGTCACGGGATCGATACCGCTTGCCCAGCCGGCTTCACTGCAATCAAAACGCGAGCCGTAGCATCTACGCTTTGCCGATGCTCTTCGCTCGTGCATAAATCGGGCTAGCTTGCCAGTCAATACCTCCAACGGCCGGGTTGGACAGCACGTCCGATCATAAGGAGCATGGCCTGATCGCGGGCGCGCGCATCGCCTGTGCATTCGAGTGACTGACACCGAACTGACGGCCCGCTGACGCTTTGCGCGTATTGTCTTAATGGCTACGCTCGACGTGGAGGGTTCGTTGGCAGTCATCCCGCTTCCGCTGACGTTCCCGCCGGGAAGCCGAGATCGCTTCGTAGCGATCGGCGCGCGTACTGCTGGCACCAGCGGCCTACGGGGGCTTGTGCGCGATTGCAGCGGCGCGGTTGCGGTGGAATTCGCAATTATCCTGGGGCCGCTGCTGCTCCTGCTGCTCGGCACCTTTGACATCGGCCTCATGACGCTGACCGCAACGCGGATCAATTTCGCGGTGGAAGCTGCCGCGAGGTGCGGTGCCATCGGCGCGGCTATGTGTCCCTCGCCTCCCCAGACTGCCGCCTACGGCGCTTCCATCGCGGGACTGCGAGGCCTCAATGCGTCGGATTTTTTGGTCACGACGGCAGCCTGTGGAATGAATGTAACTGCAACCTACGCCTACGCTGGGGTGCTGCTGCCCGCCATCACCCTGAACGCCGGTGCCTGTTACCCTACCGGGCGAACTCGACGGGCTGGCCTAGAAATCGGCGCGGGCTCATTCGGCTAGGCACAGCAGTACGCAGAGGGCTGCGGTTCCTCACCCCAGGGCAGCGCGCCGGCTTGTTAACCCCCTATCTGCTTGCTCCGCACCGCCGACCCGCAGCATCATCGCCGACGGCGCTGGCAACGCCAAGCGTAGGCGACTTACTCCGAACGCGGCTATCATCATGCGTTCGGGGCGCGAGGACATAAGGCCGGGAGACCGGCTCGAATAACTCCGTGCGACCTATGCCGCATTGTCGGCCCCGAACACCAACCGGCCTCAAAAGCCGATCACAGGACCCGAAATGAAGAGCTCCCCGTATCTCGACAAGCCGTTTGTCCCGCTCGCCGTGGCATTGCGGTCGATGCTCGCAGAAACCGAGGCGAAAATCGCCGCAGCAGCACCCGCCGAGAAAGCGCGGCTCCAAGATAGGGCCGAGGTGCTGCGCGAGTGGCTTACGCCGAAATAAAAAGTCCCGCTCTCGACCTAGCTGCGCACCGGGCCGGATCGGCGATCCCGGTTCGGCCGGCCCTAGGCTCCACATCCGGCCAATAGATACTGCGGCCGGGGCGCATCGGCGGGTCTGACCGTAAGTCCGGTGGGGCCGGCCGCTGCCTGCTCGCGTTCTCGGCGCAACTCCTCCATGCGAGCCCGAATGGTCGCGAAATCGTCGGCTGCACGGTGTCTGGTCACGTTTCCTCCTATCCGCTTGATCGAGTTTTTGTGGCGCTCTGTGGCCCACAGGCTGGCGCGGTACAGTCGTAATTTAGTTAGTCTCCCGGAGGCAAATCTCCGGCTCCGTCACGCAATTTCACTACGTCCTGGGCGACCGAGCCTCGAAGCGACTTTGCGGTATCCTAGACCACCGTGGCTTCGTGACCGGCCAGCACGCTCGGCTGCCCACCCCCGCCTATGTTGACGTACACACAGCCGGTCACCACGTCTTTACGGTTCGCGGAAACGAAAATGGTGAGTGGACGGTTCAGGATCGCCTAGGGCGGCTCTTTTCACATAGGCGACCTAGCTCAGCCCCGAACGGGAGGAGCTGATGGCCAAAAGCATGACCCCCGAGGGCGCTCACCGCGCGGTTTCTCGGAGAACGGCGGGCCCCAGCCGCTCTGGACGCGCGAGGACCCCACGGCTGACGCTACGAGCTGCATGGACTGCGGCGCTGCTCCTCTCTCTGGGGCTTTGGGTAGTGGTGATCTGGCTGGTGGTCTTTACCGTTGGCTAGAGCGGCCATGGCGCAGTAAGAAGCCGTGCCCACGACCAACCGCGAGAGGTGAGCCAGCCCTTCGTGCCGCAAGCCTGCGCCACTGGCTCTTGAAGACTGCTACGCGATGTCCCGCGGTCTCACTGGAGCTGAGCGCCAGCGCCAGAGTAGGACGACAGCGACCCCGCCGCACAGGGCTCCAAACGCCGATGCTGCGAAATCCTCAAGGGCAGGATGCCGACCTAGCGAGAAATGCTGCAGAAACTCAAGTATGCCGGCGTATATCCAAAAGGACCCAATGACCCGGACGCTACCCCGGTTCAATCCGTAGCCTGCCATTGCGATCGCTGCCGACCCGGCATAGGCCGCGAAATGCTCAAGCCGGCCCGGAAAGCCGGTTCGCACCATGTCTTCGGCAGGTAACAGCGACAGAAAACCAAGAATGACGACACAAGCCCATGTCAGGAAACGAAGCGATGTTCTGAGGGGGCCGGCGCGCATCTACACAGGCTTAGCTACCTTGGCGGGTTTGGCAAGCCCGGTCCCGACAGGCCCGCCCCGTGCCATCAGCTCGTACCGGCCAAGGTTGCGGGCTCGGTACTCGAAGCTGACGGCGAGGCGGAGTAGCTGCCTACGGGCAAGGGGAAAGCGCGCAGCCGGGCGACCTCCCGGGACCTGCCGGGCCAGCTCTTTGTAGTGGTCGCGATCTGGGAGCAACTCATCCGTGCTTGGAGCCGGCATCTTCCCGTTTTGGCAGAAACCGATTGCTCAATCGTTAGGGTCCCAGCGAGCAATACCGGCTGAACCTTCAGAGCCGCTGCGATACCAAAGTTTGCCCGCACAGAGAATCCATCTTACCGAAATTGCTCCGCTCGTTGCTCCCTGATAACATCCCGTTCTACGGATCGAGGCGTTGATCTCGCTCGCCAAAACTACGAGCAAAGAGCGATCATTCTCGATCAGCGAACCTACTATTGTTAACCGCCGATCAGATGAAGCCACCATAATTTCTTGCGATACTTGACAGGAATGAACGCTTTCGCCCAAGTGACGCTTACTGTTATCGGAGTGCTGTGCTTGATTGCTGCGGCCATTCTCATTGGGCGCGCTCGAACTTTTAAAGAAGCTTCAAGCCGCGGCTTAATCGCAGTCGTGGGGGCGACGGCTATCGTTCTGACGCGTCTTTCTGACTTCACCGGGTTTACCGCTCTCGGGATGACGGCAGAACTACGGAACTCATAAACCGAAGCGAACGCGACAATTGCTCAACTCCGAACTCTCGCGCTCACTATTGCCGAGCCAGAATTGAGCCATCTGGCTATGAGTGGTATTATATTCTCACAGTTGACCTTCTCATATCAGTATGAACGAAAGAAACAGATCGTCAAAATTTTGCAAGATTTGGGCATTCCTCAAGACGATATTACACGGCGCCACTAGAGTGTGGACTGAGGTCACGCTTCTTAAACTCTCAAATGTGATCGCCTTGGCGCTTGAGAAGACCGATAAAACATTAGCGGAGAAATTCAGGGCCATGCCAACCAATGGAGGTAAAGATAAACCAGCTAAACCGGAAATTCTGCGGGCATTCTTGCGTAACAATGACGTAACCGACAACGAGGTACTAGAACTTGTTGACGATTACAAACACCTGTACCACACTGGTGAGGTACGGAGGCCGGAAGTATTCCCTGTCGGGATAAATCCCTAATAGCCTACCTGGCGGCGAGCAGATCATCTCGACCGGCGAACCTATTACTGGTACCTCCGCTAGCCTTCGCGACGGGCAATCGCGACCCCATATCTGGGTCATGCACCTTGAACTCTCCCACGACGAAGCCGAGGCTCTCATCCAAAAGCTTAGCGGCACCATCAACTACGCCCGCTATCCCCTCGGTCCTCGCATCCAAACCCTGAGCGCAATCCTAACCAAGCTGAGGCGGGAGCCGGCGCGCGAGCCCTTGTCGCCACCAAAGCATTACGAGCCGCCGCGGTTCATCCGAAATCGGCGCCGCCGCGGGTAACTCAGTAGAGCGCGACGATGGCTGATACAAATCGAGCACGGGCGCTTGCTGTAGTCCAACGGATCGTGGAGATGTGCGACTTCATCGAAAACCCAGACGTAGGCAGTCAGGACGAAAATGGTGCCGGTTTCGATGCTGTCCTCGTAAACTCTGTTCTCCCAATTCCGGTCTGGGGTCGGTCTGGGAATGGTCGGTTTTTGAACTGCCCTTGATGCGTTCGCCGAACGAGCAGGTCTAAAGAAGGGGCCTTTCCCGACATGGTTCCGCTGCCAAGATATCGAAGAGCAGAGCCTCGGCGAATTGGATGATATCCGTCACCTCTATGCCCACAATTATGCTGGCGAGGCCGATGACGAATATTTCGATTCGATTTCGGCGGCTCCGACACGTTCTTCGCCGTGGCACCCCAACGCAACTAACCTGTGGTGCGCAATTCGACGGTCACCAACTATCGCTCGGTCTCGGGTACCTTCCGTGGTACGCCCAGACCGTAAAGACTGTACTGGAGCGTTATCACTGATGTTGTGCCCGCCGGTGACCCTTGGCAATGCTGCCGCTGCTCAGGCTCGGCTGATCGTGCGGCGGAGCCGGAGCATCAGATCGAGCCTGACCCCGCCGAGATGGCCGCTCGGTACGGCGCCGGGACCCCGTTCTCGATTGGCGCGAGCGGCTGCTCCCTTGCCTCTGCGGCAGCCGGCAGGTCGATATGGTGGTGACCGGGACCGAGTGGCGGAGGACCACCACTAGCACGCGCACACCGTCGCTAGAACCAGAGCCAAAACGCCAGACGGAGTTCAGATGCCGCGAATGAGCAGCACCATCCCGGCCCGGCCATCACCATTAGCGAAGCGGCGCCAGCTCCGGCCCAAAAGCCGGCGGCCCAGTCTTCCG
>CAVOTD010000077.1:0-3077 GCA_963698995.1 uncultured Alphaproteobacteria bacterium
ATATAGAGCACATAGTGGTGATGAAAACTGGTCAATTACCACTAACTAATAATAGAGTGACCATGAACACAAGAATGTATAAAAATAATAGTTTTGATAATGACACAACTAGAAATGAAAATAATATAAGCCAAACAGATAAGTGCAAATTTAAAGATAGACTTAAAGTGAGCACATACAATGTAACCACTCTCTCCGAGATTGGAAAATTAGATGAGCTAGGTGAAATTGCACTCATATATGGTATCGATTTTGTAGCAGTTCAGGAATGTAGATATCCAACTGAGCATGATATAGAATATATTAATTGTAAAGCATACCCTTATTTCTTTGTGTTTGTATCGGCGAACAAACAAAACAAAAATAGATCCGGCGGAGTTGGGCTACTTATTAATAACAAATATAAGAATTGTATAAGTTCATACACTAAGGTTTCAGATAGAATTTTAGCAATTAATATGAACTCAGCACCGCCAGTAACAATCATTGCTACTTACGCACCAACAGAATCTACTAAAAAGGAAGTGAAGGAGAAATTTTACGAACAACTAGAGGAACATGTCACAAAATTAAAATTTAACTTTACAATAATCGCGGGCGATTTTAATGCACAAATAGGGAAAGATGCTCTGAGTACAAATAACAAAACAATTGGAAAATCCTTATTTCACGATAAAACAAACAGGAATGGTAACATGTTACTAGAATTCTGTAATAACAATCAATTCTCAATTGCATCTACGTTCCCCAGAAATCGACCGGGGAAGCTATGGACTTGGCGATCACTAAAAGTAAAAACTGAGAATGAAAATAACAACCATGAGCAAGCTAAAAGAACGCATATAGATCATATACTTATATTGAAAAGATGGCTTAGCTCTATATGTAAATGCAGAGCATATAATACAGGAGGATTAATGACTGATCATAGAATAGTAACAGCTACAATAAAGATTAAGCTTAAAACAGAAGAAGTAAGAAAGAAAACAACAAATAAATACGACTGGAAAAAACTTACTAGAAATAAAAAGCTGCAACAAGAATATCAGATTGAATTAAGAAACTCATTCGAAATTCTTTCACAAATCCCGGAAGAAGTATCATCAAGTAAAACTACAGTTCAGGATGACTTCAACACTATGCAACAAATAGTAGAAGAAACAAATAAAAAAATAATGCCTAAAGTAAAACGAACAAATATCCCTTGGATGAGTGATAAAAGTAAAGCAATAAAAGAAGAGCGTGACGCAGCTTTTAGAGCATACAGAGAAAATAACAGTAAAGAAAATAGAAAATTATATAAAAAGCTAGCAAAAAGACTAATAAGAAGTTATAAGCAAGACAAATGGAAGTATTATGAAAATCTATGTCTCGAACTTAAAAAAGAAATTAAAAAGGGTAATACAGCTAGAGCATATACTATTGTAAGGTATTTGGCGGGAAAATTTAATAAGAAACCTATCCAACTCAAAGATAATAACAATAACAACAAAGCAAACATTTTGGATATACTGAAAATATGGGAAAAACATTTCTCGAAACTACTTGGAATAAATGACCAACAACCACAACAGGAAATAGAAATACCAAATGAAAAATTGCCAATTGATACTAATAACTTCACCTTACAAGAGTTGGAAACAGTAGTAAGATCAATGAAAAATGGAAAATCAGCTGGTATTGACGGAATTTGTTGCGAATCAATAAAATATGGTGGACAAATACTCAAAACTAAAATTTTAGATTTATGTAATAGCATATACGAAACGAATAAAATTCCGTGGCAAATGATAACAAGTATATTGATACCAATACTAAAAAAGGGAGATCCTACTATTACAGACAATTACAGAGGAATAGCTTTACTATCAACAATTACCAAAATATACAATAAACTAATACTAAATCGCATCTATGATAAAGTCAATACTAAATTAAGACCAAATCAAATGGGTTTTAGGCGAGGGGGCTCAACGATACAAGCAATAAACACGGTAAGAAGACTGATCGAAGGATTCAACAAAAAGGAATTACCATTTATAGCGACATTTATCGATTTTGCCAAAGCCTTTGACTCCATAAATAGAGAGGTAATGTGGAAGATACTACTATCATATGGAATCCCAGACAAAATAGTCCGCGCAATTAAAACAGCATATGACGACTCAAAAATAAGAATATCTGTAAATGGTCATCTTACAGAAAATATAGAAGTAAATACAGGAATACTACAAGGTGACGCATTGTCTCCATTCTTATTCATAATTGTTCTTGATTATGTCATGCAGAAGATACCAAAAGAATATGGAGTAGTAACTCACGAAAACCCAGTTATCAAACTGAACGATATTGAATACGCAGATGACTCAGTTACATTTAGTGCAAATCAGCAGATGGCAATCAATCATATAGAATCTTTAAGTAAAGAAGCGGAAAAGGTTGGCCTAAAAATAAATCCAAATAAGACCTGCTTTTTATCAAATATAGTGGATACGGAAGTTGAACAATTAAAACAAAGATTCAGTCAGATTGAAGATTTTAAATATCTAGGATCACAAATAAGATCGTCTATTATAGATATGGAAACAAGAAGAAATAAGGCAACAGAGGCCTTCTGGAGCATGAAGAAGATATGGCTTTCAAAAAATATAACATTACGACAAAAAATATTAATATTTAAAACGACTTGCGTGCCAATTTTCCTATATGGTTCAGAAACATGGACAATAAATGATAAAATGAAGAATAAAATAAATTCTTTTGCTACAAAAAGCTATAGGTATATTCTAGGAATAAGCAAGTTAGAAAGGAGAACGAATGTCGAAATTCTGAATATAGTAGAGGAAAAGGAGCTAATCGAAACCTTAATAAATAGACAAAGAAATTTCATAAAGAAACAATTAACAAAAGAAAATAACGACTTTGTAAAAAAATATATATTATATGAGCCAAGTTTTGGAGTAACTAGAAGAGGTGCCTCCGCAAAACTATTTAAAAAACATATTGAAAAGATTCTTGTAAATCATGCGGACATTGACATCAATAGTCTGTGAGATTTATTAATTAAATTAAAATTT
>CAVOTD010000078.1:0-42302 GCA_963698995.1 uncultured Alphaproteobacteria bacterium
CCTCGCTCGCCATTATTGTGCCGACCACGGTGCGGTCCTACCGGGCTCATCGAGCAAAAGGCCTGGTTATCACGAAGATCATGCGTTCCTGGGCGCCGCCGGCTGTGGTCGGTGTCGCCGCCGGCTCCGTGGCGGCCGCCTTAGCGCCCGCGACGGTGTTCGAGACGGCGTTCGTGGTGATCGCCGGCGTCATCGCGGCCAAGCTTCTCTTCGGCCGCGACAGTTGGGTATTGGGCCGGCGTCTGCCGGGCCGCGCCGGCATGACCGGGTATGGCTTTGTCGTCGGCCTTGCATCGTCGCTGATGGGGATCAGCGGCGGCTCGCTGGCGACGATGGCGATGACGCTGTACGGGGTGCCGATGCACAACGCAGTGGCGACCTCGTCGGGTCTCGCTGTTCCGATCGCGATCGCCGGCACGCTCGGCTATTGCCTCGCCGGCCTGCCCCATCAAGCGCTGTTGCCGCCGCTGTCGATCGGCTTCGTCTCGATGATCGGCGTTGTCCTGATCGCACCAATCTCGAGCTATATCGCACCGCTCGGTGCACGCCTTTCGCACGCGATGCCAAAACGCCAGCTGGAAATCGGCTTCGGGCTGTTCCTGATTGCCGCTTCTCTGCGCTTTGCCTTGAGCCTGATCGGAATTTGACAGCAAGCCGACATCAACCTCACGGCTGCTCCGCCGAAAACGTGTCGCATTGTCCGAGGTTGCCGGTTTGGAGCCCCCGTTTGAACCAGCGAACGCGCTGCGCCGAGCTGCCATGAGTAAAGGCGTCGGGCACCACCGTTCCCTGCACTTGCCGCTGCATACGATCATCTCCGACGGCGCTGGCCGCGTTCAGCGCTGCTTCGACATCGCCCTGTTCGATGATGTGCCTGGCGCGGTCGGCGTGATTGGCCCATACCCCGGCAAGACAATCGGCTTGCAGCTCGGTTCGGACGGATAGCGCGTTCGAGCGAAGCTTATCGCTCCTCGCCCGCTCGGCGGCCACCCGCGGCAAGATGCCCAGCTCGTTCTGCACATGATGGCCGATCTCGTGAGCGATCACATAGGCCTGGGCAAACTCGCCCGGCGCGCTGAAGCGGTCTTTCAACTGTTGAAAAAAAGAGAGATCGAGATACACCTTTTGGTCTTCGGGGCAATAAAACGGCCCCGTGGCGCTGCTGGCGAGCCCGCAGGCCGAGCTTACCCGATTGGAATAGAGCACGAGTTTCGGCTCGTCATAGGTTTTCCCCGCCGCACGGAAGACTTGCGTCCACACATCTTCGGTATCGGCGAGAACGACCGAGACGAATTGGCGCATCGGGTCGGCGCGGCTCGCGTCAGGCTGACGCGAGGAAGCGATGGTGCCGTTACCGGTTCGGCCCGTGTCGGCTTGCTGCGGCGTATCAGCACCGCTCAGCAGCGAGAGCAACGTGCTTGGATCGATACCGAAGAAGAGACCGACCAGCACGAGAACGATTACGCCAACGCCGCCGATCCCGGTCGGCACCGCGGCACCACCGATGCCACGCCGGTCCTCGACGTTCGCGCTCTCCCGACCACCGATCCAACGCATCGCAACATCTCCCATAGAGTACGAGCGTGAGCTGGGCCGATAATAGCACCGTCGAGCTTCGAAGGACGAATCGCGGGCTTCCCGCGGGAGAAATTGCAGTTCTCAGGCCCTGCCGCTCCAACCGACTGCAGCGGTTCGACTGCCACGAAGCAACCTCTGGCGCATAACAAGGACGCTGACGACTGCGATATTGGCAAGGTTGAACAGCATGCCGGTGGTGAAGGCCGCGGCATAGAAGCCGGCGTAATCGTAAATCGCGCCGGCGAGCCACCCGCCTGCCGCCATTCCCGAGCCGCTGAACAACAGCACGGTGGGGACGCGCCACGAAGCCTCCGCCGCGGGAAACAACTCGCGGACGGCCAGCACATAGGCCGGCACGATGCCGCTGAAACCGAGACCGAAGATCGCCGCCACGGCGAACAGGCCAGCTTCGTCTTGGGTCAGCAAAAAGCCGGTCATCGCCACGATCTGGCAGATCGAACCGATGAGCACAGTGCGCAACCCGCCAATGCGGTCCGCAACGGCGCCCCAGAATTGGCGGCTGACAAAGGCGCAGCCGAGCAGCAGCGACAGCATCGCGGCGCCATGCGCGGCAGAAATGCCGAGGTCACTGCAGAACGCTACGAGGTGGCTCTGCGGCATGGCCATCGGCACGCAGCAGAGGAACCCGGCGAGACACAAGAACGCGAGCGCCACCCGAGGCCGCATGCCCAGGACCGGCTCGCCCGACACCGGCTCGGCCACGACGCCGCCTGCGCGTATCCCCTCGGCGGCCGGTCCGAACATCACCGCCGCGGCCGGCAAGATCACCGCGATCTCGAACACGGCATAGATCAGCATCGTATGGCGCCAGCCGAGCGTTGCAATGCCGCGCTCGAACAAGGTGGGCCATAAAGCGCCGGCGACGGACTGGCCGGACGAGATCAGCGCCAGCGCGGTGCCGCGCCGGCGATCGAACCAGCGCGCGACATAGACATAAAGCGGCGCATTGATGCCGGCGTTGCCGAGGAGGCCGATCAACATGCCGTGACCGACCCAAAGAGAAATCCGCCCGCCGATCGTGGAAACGGCCAGACCAGCGCCGATCATTGTCGCGCCAAACATCACCGTCCAGCGCACCCCTATTCGGCCAGCGACCCACCCCATCGCGATGCCGCCGACCGCCGACCCGAACCAGGCCAGCGAATAGGCGAGGGCTGGGACCGAGCGGGCGCCCCCGAGTTCGAGGGCGATCGGCTTCAGCGCAACCACGGTAATGGTCGGCGCGCCGAAAGAGACCGAGTAGATTGCGAGAGCGGTCAGGGCCACGGCCCACGAGCCACGAGTCTCGATCGAGCGCGAATGTCCCCCTGTCCGGCCCGTAGCCGTCGAAGCACTGACAATTTGAAGTCATCGCGCAATCGGCCGCGCTACGATCCGGTCGCAGGTAAGAAGGGTGTCGTTATGTGGCGCGCGCTGCGGCGGCACGAGCGGAGAGAGCGCTTACCCGCCGAGGAATTCCTTCGTCCAACCCTTGTAGTCCGCGTCCCGGGTTGCTTTAGCCATAAAATCGGCGCTCGGCACGCCCTTCAAATCCTTCGGCTGCACCCCGTCGCGCAGCGCCTTCATCGTGTCGTGGACCGCCTGCGCTGCCGCCATAATCGGCTGGTGGCCCTGGAGCGCCACGCGCACTCGCCTCCCGGCGAGATAGTCAAGGTCGGACAACTCGCGCGACGCGCCCCCGATGATGATCGGGATATCGATCGCCGCCGCGGCGGCTTCGAGCTGCGCACGCTCTGTAATGCCGACAAAAAAGAACGCGTCGACCCCGGCGGCGGCATATGCTTTGGCTCGGGCCAGCGCGTCCTCGGTACCCGTCATGCCCATCGCGATGGTTCGCCCGACGATCACCAGACCCGGATCCTGGCGCGCTGCGAGCGCCGCGCGCATCTTGCCGACGCCTTCCTCGATCGAGGTCAAGCCTCTGCCGCTCGGGCCGAACGGGCGCGGCAGCACGGTGTCTTCGATGGTCAGCGCCGACACTCCGGCGCTCTCCAGCTCCTGCACGGTGCGCATGACGTTGAGCGCATTGCCGTAGCCGTGGTCGGCGTCGACCAGCAGCGGCACATCGAAGGCACGGTTGATGCGGTAGGCCTGTTCGGCGAATTCACTCAGGGTGAGCACGATCAGGTCGGGCGCGCCGAGCACCGTCAGCGAGGCTGTCGAGCCGGCGAACATACCGACCTCGAACCCGAGATCCTGGGCGATGCGCGCCGACAACGGGTCGAACACCGAGGCCGGATGGTAACAACGAGTCCCCTTGAGAATGGCCCGAAAACGCCGCCGCCGATCGGTCCAGTTCATCGCTTCCCTCCTCGTTGTTCCGTCCGATCTTCCGCGCCGCGGCGGAGAGGCCGGCGGTCAGCATGCCGCAATCTGCGAAATTGACAAGCGGCGCTGCCGCCGTTCTGGCCTGCTATGCGGGCCTTGCACATCCCGCATAGCACCGGAGGAGCCTGAAGGAATACCTGCCGGCGAACCCGGCTCCCGGCCGATCGGTCACGGCGACCGGGGAGCGCCTTCGCTTACCCCATCCCGGACACCGAGACCGGTTCGATCTCGTACATAACCCTCATCTCGCCAGGCTGGCGAAAGGGATAAGTGTCCTTGCCAAGGTATTTTCTAGCCAGCGAGTTGATATGCGCGTCGGCGCCCTGTTCGGTGGCGCGGGCAACGCGGCCGCGAACTTGGACATAGCGGTACGGGTTGTCGGGGTCCATGATCGCGAGCGCAACCGGCGCGCCGGTCCGCAAGGTGCGAGACTTGACCCGGCCCTTGGCGGTGTTCACGCGAATCTTCCCGTTGGTATAGTCGAACCACACCGGGGTCACCTGTGGCGATCCATCCGCCATCACGGTAGCCAACCCGGCGAAAGCTTTCTTCTGCTGAAAAAGGTCGAGATAGTTGTCGGGAATGCCTGCCATTTCATGGCCCTTCGCTAACAGACCAAACGTCTTGACCTGAACGCTCAAGCCGGCGAGTCGATCCAGCGCCGGTCAGCCATGCACGAGCCCGCGTTGATCTGTGCTTGCACCGCGCTATGCTCTGCCCAATAGCGAGCACTAGCAAGAGATTCGGGTGGTGCATATGACTTCGGCAGTTGAGCAATCCACGATGCGCAAAGTCTATCTGCGCATCCTGCCGTTTGCGGTATTGACCTATTTCTTTTGTTATCTCGATCGGATCAACGTCGGCTTTGCCGCGCTGACGATGAACAAGGACCTTGGCCTAGACGCGGCATGGTACGGTATGGCCGCCGGCGCGTTCTTCTGGGGTTATGTGTTGTTCGAGGTGCCGAGCAACATCATCCTCGAAAAGGTCGGCGCGCGCATCTGGATCGCGCGGATCATGATCACCTGGGGGATCATTTCCGGGTGCACCGCTTTCGCCACCGGGCCCTATAGCTTTATGGCGATACGCTTTCTGCTCGGTCTCGCCGAGGCGGGGCTGTTCCCCGGGTTCGTATTGTATTTCACCTATTGGTTCCCTGACCGGCATCGCGCCCGCATCAATTCCGCTTTCACCCTGGCCTTGCCGATCGCGGTGGCGAGCGGCGCGCCGGTCTCGACAGCCCTGTTGGGGTTAGACGGGCTGTGGGGCCTCAGGGGTTGGCAAGTTATGTATATCATGGAGGCGATCCCGACGGTTCTGATAGGCATCGCCGTATTCTTCTACCTGACCGATCGGCCCGCCGAGGCGCATTGGCTTCAGCCGCAGCAGCGCGACTGGCTCACCGGAAGAATGACCCACGAGCGCCGCCAAATCGAGGCGCAGCACGGTCTCGGCGTGCTGCGTGCCTTCTTCGACCCAAAGGTCATCATGCTGTCGCTGAACTATATCGGCATCGTCACCGCCAGCCTCGGCATGCTGCTGTTCTTGCCGCAGATCATCAAGGAGCTCGGCGTCACCAATATGCAGGTCGGCTGGATCACGATGATCCCCTACATCTGCGGCGCGATCAGCATGGTGTTTTGCGGTTGGCTCTCCGACCGCATGGGTGACCGGCGTTGGAGCCTCTTTACGACCTGCGTAATCTCGACCGTCGGCCTCGTCATCGCCGGGCTGACGATCGGCACGTGGTGGTCGCTCGTCGGCATTACGATCGCGGCGATCGGGTTCTACGGCACCAAGGGGCCCTTCTGGTCGATGCCGACGATGTTCCTGACCGGCGGGGCCGCCGCCGCCGGCATTGCCTGGATCAATTCGCTCGGCAATCTTGGCGGGTTTTTCGGTCCGACACTCGTCGGCTGGGCCAAGGATTTGACCGGCAGCTTTGCCGGCGGGCTCTATGCCCTCGGCTTGTGCGCGCTGGTTTCCGCGGTGATTTCATTATTCTGGCTGCACATCCCGCGCTCCGTCGGCGCCCCAGAGGGTGTGCCCGCCATGGCCGAATAGCGAGACGGCATCGCCCGGGCAATTGCGACGTCGCGAGATTGCCTACTATTTGAGCAAATGAGCACCGGGCGGCACTCTGGAAGGCGGGGTCACCGGTTCGCGCCGTCGGTTCTAGCGGCGAAATATGGCATATCTCTTGCTGTTCCATCCGCGTCCGGCATTCGCAAGCCGCCCGCGGAGGGGAGCATCAATGGCAGTGCGTCGCGAAAAGCGGCCCGGGCGGCACGTCACTCATTACGTGGCGCGCTGGCTGGGCGCGGTTGCGGTCGGTTCAGCCCTTTTCGCGGCGCCTGGCGCCAGGGCGGGCGGCACCTTGATCGTCGGCATGACCGCCGGCGACATCCCGGTGACGACCGGCAACCCCGACCAGGGTTTCGAGGGCTATCGCTTTGTCGGCTACAACCTCTACGACGCGCTGCTGCTGTGGGACCTGTCGAAGTCGGACAAGCCGTCCGAGATCAAGCCCGGCCTCGCCACCTCCTGGGAGATCGACCCCAACGACCACAAGCGCTGGATCGTGCATCTGCGCCACGGCGTCACATGGCACGACGGCTGCAAGTTCACCGCCGACGATGTGGTCTGGAACTTACCAGATGCGCACGGACCAGAAGGCGCCGTATTTTCTCGGCCCAGCAATTCACCTACACCCGCACCTTGCTGACCAACGTCAAATCGGTCAGCAAGATCGACGATTACACCGTGGCGTTCGAGAACAATTTCGTCGAATCGCTGTTTCCGTACAGCGCTCAGCTACGTGATGATGGTCAGCCAGTGCCGGGCCAAGGAGCTGAACTACGACTGGGCGCAATACGCGCTGCATCCTTCCGGCACCGGCCCCTACAAATTCGACCGCTTCGTGCCGCATCAGCGGCTCGAGCTGGTGCCCAACACCGAATATTGGGACAAGGCGCGCATCCCCAAGCAGGACCGGCTGGTGCTGATCCCGATGCCGGAGGCGTCGACCCGCACCGCGGCGCTGCTGACCGGCCAGGTCGAACTGGATCGAGGCGCCGTCGCCCGACGCGATCCCGCGGCTCAAATCCGCCGGCATGCAGGATCGTCACCAATGTCTATCCGCACGACTGGCCGTACATGCTGAATTTCACCCGCGGTCCGTTCAAGGATCTGCGGGTGCGCCAGGCGGCGAATTACGCGATCAACCGGCAGGACGTCGTCGACATGCTGGCGGCACCGCGATCCCGGAACACGACGTGGTGCCGCCGACCGCTGCCCTATTACGGCCACCCGCCGACCTACGACTACGATCCCGACGAAGGCGCGCGCGCTGCTGAAGGAGGCCGGCTGCCTGCCGTGCAAGGTGACGTTCGGCGATCTCGACCTCGGGCTCCGGCCAGATGCAGCCGTTGCCGATGAACGAGCTCGTCAAGGCGCAGCTCGAGGAGGCCGGGTTCGAGGTCACGTCTGCAGACGATGGATTGGAACGCGCTGCTCGACGTCTACCGCGGCGGCGTCGACAAGAACCCGAATTACGACGGGCTCAATTTCTCGCGCGGCCTGCTCGACCCGGTCAACGCGATCATCAAGCTGGTCGGCAAGGCCTATTGGGCGCCCGCCGGCTCCAATTGGGGCCATTACGAAAGCCCCGAGACCGAGGCGCTGATCGGCAGATCTTCAACGAGTTCGACGAGGAAAAGCGGCTCGCACCTGCTGACCCAGCTGCACGAGCTGGAAGGCCGCGAGGCGGTGATGATCTTTGTCGTGCACGATCTCAATCCGCGCGCGCATGTCGCCCAAGGTGCAGGGCTTCGTGCAGGCGCAGAGCTGGTTTCAGGATCTGACGCCGGTGACCGTCGCGCCGTAGCGCCGGCCGCCGGCCCATCGCGCCGCATCGCCGCAACCGGCGCAAGCGACCTGCGAAACAGGGATCTGTCGACGATGGCGAAAACATCGCGACTGCTTCGACCTTGTTGCGCGTTGGCGTCGGTTTGCGCGGGTCTCGCTGGCCGGCACCCCGCGCAGGCCGGCGGCACGTTGACCGTCGGCATGACCGCCGGCGATCTGCCGGTCACCACCGGCAATCCCGACCAGGGGTTCGAGGGTTACCGCTTTGTCGGCTACAATCTCTACGACTCGCTGGTGCTGTGGGATCTGTCGCAATCGCGACAAGGCGACCGACATCAAGCCCGGGCTCGCCACCGAGTGGCAGGTCGACGAGGGCAACCCCAAGCGCTGGATCTTCAAGCTGCGCCAGGGCGTCAAATGGCACGACGGCTGCGACTTCACCGCCGACGACGTGGTGTGGAACCTCAGCCACTCGACCAACGACAAGGCGCCGGAGTTCGACCCGGCGCAATTCGCCCAGGCGCGCACCTACCTCGAACAACTTTGCCGGCATCGAGAAGATCGACGACCACACCGTCGCCTTCGACGACCAAGGTGCCCGACTCGCTGTTCCCCTACGAGATCAGCTACGTGCTGATGATCAGCCCGTGCCGCGCCAAGGAGGTCAAGTACAACTGGACCGAATATGCGCTGCGCCCGTCCGGCACCGGCCCCTACAAATTCGACAAGATGGTGCCGCATCAGCGCCTGGAGTTCGTGCCGAACACCGATTACTGGGACAAGGCGCGGGTGCCGAAGCAGGACCGGCTGGTGCTGATGCCGATGCCGGAGGCCTCGACCCGCACCGCGGCGTTGCTGTCGGGCCAGGTCAACTGGATCGAGGCGCCGTCGCCCGACGCGATCGACCGGCTGAAAGCCGCCGGCATGCAGATCGTCACCAAGATCTATCCGCACAATTGGACGCTATCAGCTCAATTTCGTCAAAGGCCCGTTCACCGACAAGCGCGTGCGCCAGGCCGCGAATTACGCGCTCAACCGCGAGGACATGAAGGAGCTGCTGAACGGGCTGATGCTCGAAGGATACTGCGACGGTGCCGCCGTCGACGCCCTATTACGGCCACCCGCTCATCTACAAATACGACCCGGACAAGGCGAAGGCGCTGCTGAAGGAGGCGGGCTGCCTGCCGTGCAAGGTGACGTTCGCGATCTCGACCTCGGGCTCGGGCCAGATGCAGCCCTTGCCGATGAACGAGCTGGTGAAGTCGCAGATCGACGCCGCCGGCTTCGAGGTGACGCTCGACACGATGGACTGGAATGCGCTGCTCGAATTGACCGCGAGGGCGTCGACAAACACCCCGACAGTCAACGCGATCAATGTCAGCCGCCAGACGCAGGATCCGTTCAACGCGCTGATCCGCCATGTCTGGACCGGCGCAATGGGCGCCCAAGGGCAGCAATTGGGGTCATTACAGCAACCCCGAGATCGACAAGCTGGTCGAGCGAGATCCTCGGCGAGTTCGACACGGCAAAGCGCCTCGCGCTGCTGACCAGGCTGAACGAGATGATGAACGAGGAGGCGGTGATGATCTTTGTCGCGCACGACCTCAATCCGCGCGCGCTGTCGCCCAAGGTGCACGGCTTCGTGCAGGCGCAGAGCTGGTTCCAGGATCTGACGCCGGTCGTCGTCGCGCCATGATCCGCTACATCCTGCGCCGCATCCTCTACGCGATCCCGATCGCGTTCGGGGTCAGCGTCGTGTGCTTTTCGCTCGTCTACATCGCGCCCGGCGACCCGCTGCAGACCGTGATGCCGCCGGATGCGACGGCCGAGACGATCGCGATCGTCAAGCACGCCTACGGCTTCGACAAGCCGCTGCCGATGCAGTTCCTGATCTGGCTCGGGCGTGTGGTGACCGGCGATTTCGGCGTGTCGATCGCGACCCGCCGGCCGGTGATTCTCGAGGTCACCGAGGCGCTGGCCAATACCGCGCTGCTGGCGATGTTCGCGGTGCCGATCGCTTTCTTCACCGGCTATGTGATGGGCGCCGTCGCCGGCTGCCTTCGCCGGGCGCTGGGTCGACCGTGTCGTGACCGGCGCCGCCGTCGTCGGCGTCAGCCTGCCGAATTACTGGCTCGGCATCGTGCTGGTCATCGTCTTCGCGGTCGAATACATGCTGCTGCCGGCGACCGGCATGGGGCCGAACGGCTCCACCGCATTCAACCTGTTGCAATGGAGCAACGCCCAGTTCCTGGTGTTGCCGGTGATCACTCTGGCGATGATCCCGATCGGCATTCTGGCCCGCACCACCCGCGCTGCGGTCGCCGAGGTGCGCAATCAGGATTTCGTCCAGACCTTGCGCGCCAAGGGGCTGTCCGAATGGGCGGTGACCCGCCACGTGCTGAAGAACGCGATGCCGCAGGTGATGGCGGTCATGGGGCTGCAATTCGGCTATCTGCTCGGCGGCTCGATCCTGGTCGAGACGGTGTTCACCTGGCCGGGCAGCGGCTTTCTGTTGAGCAAGGCGATCATCAACCGCGACGTCCCGGTATTGCAGGGCACGATCCTGACGTTGTCGCTGGTCTTTGTCGCCACCAACCTCGTCGTCGATCTGCTGCAGTCGCTGATCGACCCTCGCATCCGGCGGGCGTGAAGCGTGGAACGCGAGCTGCATCGGAATAGGTCAGTGCCGTGGCTTCGAGCATCGCGCCCGCGGCAAGGCCGCTCCTCAGGCATGAGGAGGCCTGTCGCGCACGACGTGAGATGGGCAGCGCCACGAACTCGTCGGCCCCCTCATCCTGCCCCAGGCCTGCGAGGAGCAAGCCGCCGTCTTGAAGGCCCAGCGGTGCCTGGACCCCGCTTTCGCGAGGGTGACGGCATGTTCGGACGCAAGACCGCGATGACCGACACCATCGTCATCGAGCAGCCGCGCGACGGTTTCGAGGAACAGGCCCTGCCCGCGACGCAGGTACGCGGCTATTGGCGGTCGGTGTTCTATCGGCTGCGGCACGATCCGGTGACCTTGGTCTTTGCCGCGATCGTCGTGATGATCGTGTTGGCCGCGATCTGCGCGCCGCTGGTCGCGCCGTTCGACCCATATAAGGAAAGCATCGTCGGCCGGCTGAAGCCGTTCGGCTGGCGCGGCCATCTGCTCGGCACCGACGAATTGGGCCGCGACATGCTGTCCCGCCTGCTCTATGGCGGGCGGGTGTCACTGCTGATGGGCGTCGTGCCGGTGCTGATCGCGTCGCTGATCGGCGGCCTGCTCGGTGTCGTCGGCGGCTTTGTCGGCGGACGAACCAACACCTCGATCATGCGCACGATGGACGTGTTCTACGCTTTTCCGTCGGTGCTGCTGGCCGTCGCGATCGCCGGGGCGATGGGCGGCGGCATGGCCAACGGCATGCTGGCGCTGACCCTGGTTTTCATCCCGCCGATGTGCCGTGTCGCGGAAACCGCGACGACACAGATCCGCGCGCTCGATTTCATCGAGGCGGCCCGCGCCACCGGCGCAGGCACGACGATGATCATCCGCTACCACGTGCTCGGCAATGTGCTGGGACCGGTGTTCATTTACGCCTCGTCACTGATCAGCGTCAGCATCCTGTTGGCATCGGGCCTGTCTTTTCTCGGCCTCGGCGTGCGACCGCCGCTGCCCGATTGGGGGCTGATGCTGAGCACCTTGCGTCAGTCGATCTACGTCGTCCCGCTGGTTTGCGCGCTGCCCGGTGTTGCGATCTTCATTACCTCGATCTGCTGCAACCTAGTCAGCGACGGGTTGCGCGCGGCGATGGACGTGCGGATGTAACGGATGGGCTCGCCGACGGACGACAGCCTCGCCCTCGATCCGCGCGACCGCGGCGGACCCGCAGCAGCCGATGCTGATCGCGCGCGATCTACGCAAGCATTTCCCGGTGAAGGGCAGCGCCGGCAAGTCGGTGCAGGCGGTCGACGGCGTCTCGTTTACCGTCGCCAAGGGCGAGACCCTGGGGATCGTCGGCGAGTCCGGCTGCGGCAAGTCGACCCTCGCCCGCCTGCTGCTGCATCTGGTGCGTGCCGGATGCCGGCGAGCTGGTGTTCGACGGCGATCACGTCGGCGATGCCAACGGGATCGCAGTCGATGCCCTGCGCCGTCAGGTGCAGATGGTGTTTCAGGACTCCTATTCCTCGCTCAACCCGCGCATGCCGATCCGCGATTCGGTGGCTTTCGGCCCGTTTGTCCAGGGCAAGAAAAAGGACGAGGCGCGCCATATCGCGCGCGACATGCTCTCGCAGGGTGGGGCTCGATCCCGGACTGTTCGGCCCGCGCTATCCGCACGAGCTGTCCGGCGGCCAGAAGCAGCGCGTCAACATTGCCCGCGCGCTGGCCACCGGGCCGCGCATGGTGATCCTCGACGAGCCGGTCTCCGCCCTCGACAAATCGGTCGAAGCGCAGGTGCTGAACCTGCTGCGCGCGCTGAAACGGCAGTTCAACCTGACCTATCTCTTCATCAGCCACGATTTGAATGTCGTGCGATACCTCAGCGACCGCGTGCTGGTGATGTATCTCGGCCGCGTCGTCGAGATCGGCCCGATCGAGGCGATTTTCGAGCGGCCGCTGCATCCCTACACGCGCGCTCTGCTCGCCTCGCGGCCGTCGATGGACCCGGCAAGGCGGATCGAGGAGCCGCCGATCACCGGGGATCCGCCCAACCCGATCGACCCGCCCTCCGGCTGCCGGTTTCACACCCGCTGCCCGTTCGCCGAGCCGGTATGCGAGACGACGGATCCGGCGCTCGGCAGCTGGCACGGGCGCGCACCGTCATGTCGCGGCCTGCCACATGCACGACCCGCGGTCCGGCCACAGCCGATTTGCACATGCCTGAGATCGACTCTCGATCGCAATGCCGGCGCATTGGCCGAGGTGCATGATCTCAACGTGCGCTTTGTGACCCGCGAGGCCACGGTCCACGCGGTGAACGGGGTCAGTTTCACCGTGCAACCCGGCGAGGTGCTGTGCATCCTCGGCGAATCCGGTTCGGGCAAGAGCGTGACCTTGCGCGCGCTGATGCGCCTGCTGCCGCCGCGTCGCACCCGGATCGAGGGCCGCGTCCGGGTCGACGGACAGGATGTTCTGGCGATGCCGAGCGCGCGCGTTGCGCGACCTGCGCGGCGGTCTGGTCTCGATGGTCTTCCAGGAGCCGATGACGGCGCTCGATCCGGTCTACACGATCGGCCAGCAGATCGGCGAGACGGTGCGCCGGCACACCGGCTGCGACCGGCGCGCTGCGCGAGAGCGCGCGCTTCGAGCTGCTGGAGCTGGTGCGGATCCCGTCGCCCGAGCGCCGGCTCGACGCCTATCCGCACGAACTGTCCGGCGGCCTGCGCCAGCGCGCGATGATCGCGATGGCGTTGTCCTGCAACCCGCGCCTACTGCTGGCGGACGAGCCGACGACCGCGCTCGATGCGACCGTGCAGGTGCAGGTGCTGATCCTGCTGCGCCGGCTGCAACGCGAGCTCGGCATGGGGATGATCTTCGTCACTCACGATCTCGGCGTCGCCGCCGAGATCGCCGACCCGGTCGCGGTCATGTATGCCGGCCGCATCGTCGAGAGCGGGCCGGTTGCGCAGATCTTGCGCGCCCCGGCGCATCCCTATACTGCCGGCCTCCTCGCCTCCACGGTGCATGGCCAACCGCGCGAGCGCGATATCGACGCGATCCCCGGCAGCCCGCCCGACCTGCGGCGCCTGCCGCCGGGCTGCAGCTTTGCGCCACGCTGCCCGCGGCGGATCGCCGCCTGCCGCGTTATCGTGCCCGAGCCGCGTTTCCCGGCACCGGGCCGCATGGCCACATGTCACGCGGTGCCTGCCGGACCGGTAGGCTAGCCCAAGCCAGCGCTTTCTGCTCCAGCGACCCAAGTCGCGATGACGCGAATCGCCTCGGGGTCGAGCGCCACCATGTCGGCGCGGTAGCCCGCCCTGAGATGCCCTAGCCGGTCCTCGATTCCGAGAAAACCCGCTGGCGCCGCAGAGGCCAGACGCAACGCCGCGGCAAGCGGCATTCCGAGCAGCCGCACGCAGTTTCGCACTGCGCTCGCCATGTCGAGAACCGAGCCGGCAAGGGTTCCGTCGGCTGTCGTGCATCGCCCGTCGCGGACGGCAACCTGTTTTGCGCAGAGGGTGAACGACATGCCACAGCCCCCGACCGGCGGCATCGCGTCGGTTACCAACATCGGCTGGGCGGCGCCTCGCAGCGCCAGACGAAGCATTGCCGGAGCGACATGCTCGCCGTCGACGATCAGGCCGAACCACGCGCCCGGCTCTTCGAGGGCGGCGGCGATCGGCCCGGGTTCGCGGCTCGCCAGCGGCCGCATCGCATTGAACAAATGCGTGAAACCGATGAGCCCTTCGGAGATCGCAGCCCGGGTCTGCGCATAGGTCGCCATCGAATGGCCGAGCGCCACCCGTGCCCCGGCACCGGACAACTGTGCGATGAACCCGGCCGGCACCTCCTCGGGCGCCAATGTGACAAGGGTCACGGCGTTGCATGGCGCCGCCAAAGTCGCGGCATCAGCCGGCTCCGGACGGCGGATCATCCGAGGATCATGGACGCCGGCCTTGTCGGGGGAGAGGAACGGCCCCTCGAAGTGAACCCCGATGACGCTCGACCCCGCGCCGGACGTAGCCATTACTGCGTCGCGAGCGGCACGCATCTTCTCGGGCGTGTCGCTCAGCAATGTCGGCAGCAGCGCCGTCGTTCCGAACCGCCGGTGCGCCGCTGCGATCACGGCAATTGCGCGCGGGCTCGGGTCATCGTTGAACAGCACGTCCCCGCCGCCATTCACCTGTGTGTCGATAAAGCCGGGCGCCAGCCAAGCGCCTGGCGGCAGATGACGGGTCCGGATAGCCGCGGGCAACTCGACCCGGCGAACGACCCGGCGGATGACGGGTCCTTCGATCACCACCGCGCAATCTCGGCGGACCGTCGTGCCGTCGAATACATGGTCGGCTGCTACGGCGAGCTGCATTGGCATTAACACTTTCGACGTCCGGCAGCGTTATCCTACGGGGCTCCAGTGCGCCCCCGAGCCGTACCCATGGAAACCGAGCGTCCCAGCCCCCGCTATAGCGCAATCGACGACTGGAGTCCCACCGACGTCCTCGATGCGATGATCGAGGGCCAGTTCGCGGCGGTCGCCGCGGTGCACGCCGCTCGCGCCGCGCTCGAAACGGCGGCGCTTGCCATGGAACCCCGGCTGCGAGACGGCGGCCGACTGGTCTACGCCGGCGCCGGGACTTCGGGACGGCTGGCGGTTCAGGATGGCGCGGAACTGATGCCGACCTTTAGCTGGCCGCAGGACCGTTTGCTGCTGCTGATGGCCGGCGGCCGCGACGCGCTGGTTCAATCTGTCGAGGGCGCCGAAGACGAGAGCGACGCGGCGATCGGTCTGGTGCGGCGCCACGCGATCGGCCCGAGGGATGTGCTGATCGCGGTGGCCGCGAGCGGGACGACCCCGTTCACCCTCGCCTGCCTGCGCGAAGCAAAGCGCCGAGGGGCTCTGACAATCGGCATTGCCAACAATCGGGACACACCCCTTGTGCAAGAGGCCGATCACCCGATCTGGCTCGATACGGGCCCGGAACCGATCGCAGGATCGACCCGCATGAAGGCCGGCACCGCGCAACGGATTGCACTGAATTTGCTGTCGTCGCTGGTGATGATCCGGCTCGGCCGGGTTTACCAGGGCCTGATGGTCGATCTCAAAGCGGTCAACAGCAAGCTCGTGCGGCGCAGCGAGCGGATCTTGCTCGAGCTCTCCGGCCGCAGCCGCGAGGAGGTGCGCGATGCGCTCTGCCGGGCGGACGGCAGCGTCAAACTGGCCCTGTTGCTGCTCGAGGGCTGCGACATCAATGAGGCCACAAAGACCCTCGACCGCGCCGGCGGTCAGCTGCGCGCGGCCAAGGCGTTGATCGACACCCGTCGAGCTCCGAAGCCGAAGACCTGAAATTCCTCGGGCGTGGCACGGCTCTTGCTGCCTGTTCGTCGGGCGAGGCGCCGCCGCACATAGCAGGAGTGTCGTATCGATGGTTGCGGCCCCCGACGCTGCTCGGTCGTCCCGCCTGTTCAGCCCGGGCGGATGGCTTGCAGGATCATTTGCACCATCGCGGCTAGTGCCCGCCGCGCAACTGCTCCCGTCACTGTTGTTTCTGGCGATGTTTTTTGCGCTCCCTGCCGTCAGTTTGATCAGCTACAGCTTTTTGACCCAGTCGCCGCAAGGCATCGTCGGGCTTCCGCCGACATTGGAACACTACAAACATTTCTTCGGCACGCCGCTCTATGCCCACGTGTTGTGGACCACCCTGCGGATCAGCCTGTGCACAACAGCGATCGCCGTGTTGCTCGCCTATCCCGTTGCGCTGGTGATGGTCACCGCCGGAGCCATGGCAACGCGGACGATCACGATGGTCGTCATCGCGCCGCTGATCATCAGCGTCGTGGTCAGAACTTATGGTTGGCAGGTAATCCTAGGAAGCGGCCGCAACGGCGTCCTCAATTGGATCCTGCTTTCCACCGGTTTGGTCCGCACGCCATTGCGCCTACTCTATACGGATGCGGCGGTGGTGATCGGCTCACTGCACGTATTTTTTCCGATGATGGTTCTGCCCCTCGCGTCAGCCCTCGGCAAGATCGATCCCTCTCTCGAGGATGCGGCGCGGACGCTCGGCGCCACGTCATGGCGCTGTTTCCGCCGCATCACATTGCCATTAAGCCTGCCGGGGCTGGCGGTCGGCTGCGCCTTGGTTTTTTCGCTGACTGCCGGGTCTTTTGTGACACCTGCCATCCTCGGTGGCAGCACGGCGCAAATGTTGGGCATGCTGGTCGATCAGCAGATCCTGACGGTCTATGACTGGCCATTCGGGGCGACCGTCGCGACGGTGCTCGTCGTCATCGTTCTGACGATCAACATCGTCTCGATGCGTGCGCTCGACCGCGGCAAGCAATTGGCGGCGGCGTGACCAATCGATTGCGAGGGCCGCTGGCGTGGCTGCTGTTGCCGATCACCGCGGCGGCAATGGTCTTCATCCTGGCGCCGCTGGCCGTGACGATCGCGATATCGATCAGCGACACGGCCTTTGTCGCGTTCCCGCCGCGCGGTTTTACCTTGCGATGGTACGAGAAAGTGCTGCGCGATCCTGAATTTCTTCGTTCGCTGGCGTTCAGCGCGGGGCTCGCTCTTGCCGCGACCCTGGGGGCGCTGGCGCTCGGCATCCCCGCCGCCTTCGCTGTCGTTCGTCACCAATTCCCCGGGCGCGGTGCCGCCAGCACGGCACTGTTATCACCCCTCGTTTTTCCGGTGCTGATCACCGGGGTCGCGCTATTGCAGCTGTTTGCGATGATCGGCTCCAACAATACGGCCCTCAATTTGCTGATCGCCCATGTGCTGGTCACAATACCCTACGTCGTGCGTACGGTCATGGCGAGCCTGGTGCTGGCCGATCGGTCACTCGAAGAGGCGGCGCGAACCTTGGGCGCCGGGCGTTGGCGCGTCTTCCGCCGCATCACGGTGCCGCAGATCGCTCCCGGTCTGGCTGCCGGGTCGCTCTTTGCTTTCATGGTGTCGTTCGACAATTTCCCGATCTCGATGTGGCTGGCCGACGCCGAGCACAACCCGATACCGCTGCTGATCTTTCAAAAGATTGCCAGTGTCTTCGAGCCTTCAGTGGCCGCCATGTCGACCCTGATGATCTTCTTCGCGATGGCAGTCGTCCTGATGGTCGAGCGGGTGGCGGGGCTGCGCCGCGCGGTCGCGATGTAACCAACACGATCTAACAGGAGCACAGCGATTGAGCACGAGGATCAGACGCCGAACCCTATTGCGCGGCGCCGCCGCCTTGGCCACGCCATTAATCATCGGCCGCCGCGGCCGCGCTGCCGAGCGATCGATCACGGTCGGCATCTACAGCGGCCAGCAGGGCGATTATGTGCGCCAACAGATCATCCCGCCCTTCGAGGCCAAACACCAGTGCAAGGTCTACACAACATTGGGGGTGACATTGGAGCAGATCGCGGCATTGCGCGCCACGCGCAATAACCCGCGCTACAGCGTCATGTTCGTAGACGATATCGGAGTGCCTCTAGCCAAGGGCGAAGGGCTTATCGACAAGCTGCCGCAAGAACAAATTCCCAATCTGGGGCGTTTATTGGGGCGTTTTCTGTACTATGATGGATACGGTGCCGCTTTCGCCATGTCGACCGCCGGCCTCGCTTATAACAGCCAAACCGGCAAGCCGCTGTCGAGTTACGGCGAGCTGTGGGACGAACGCTTCCGTCAGCGCTTTTTGATGGTCTCCCCAAAGTCGACCCAAAGTCTCTACCTGCTGATCGCCGCCGTCACAGTTGATACCAACAAGCCTTACGCCGAGGCGCAGTATTTGATCGACGACGCCTGGCCGAAGATGGCGGCGCTGAAACCGAACGTGCTGAGCATCTTCGAAAACCAATCGACGGTCATGCAGGTGGCGCAGGGCGAGGCCGACCTCGCCGGCCTGTTCTATTCCAAGAGCGTCTATCCCTATACAGCGAAGGGGGCGCCGGTCGACATGTGCTTCCCGCGGGAAGGGACCTTCGCCGGCATCAATTGTCTGACCTTGGTCAAGAACGCGCCGGAGCCCGAGCTCGGTATTGCCTTTATCAACTGGATGCTCGATCCCGGCGTGCAGCAAGGACTTGCCGAGGCGAGCTTGGCGGCGCCGACCATCACTGGCCTGGAGTTCAAGCCGGATGTCGCAAAATACCTTGCCTATCCCGAAAGCAAGATGGACGAGATGGGCATCTTCAGCCCCGATTGGGCCTTCATCAACCCGATCCGGCCAAAGCTCCTCGAAAAATACAACCAGGTCTTCGGCAGCTGAACAGCGCTCGCCGGCGGTCGCGCTGCAACTGCGCGAACTCACCAGGCTGTTCCGCGCTACCAGGGCCGTCGATCGGCTCTCGCTGTCGGTCGAGCCGGGCAGCATGGTCGCGCTGCTCGGGCCTTCCGGCTGCGGCAAGACGACGACCCTGCGGATGATTGCTGGGCTGTTGGAGCCGAGTGCCGGAGAGATCTTTCTCGCCCACCGGCCGATAACGCGGCTTCCGGCGCATCGCCGCAATATCGGCATGCTGTTTCAAAACTACGCCCTGTTCCCGCACATGACGGTCGCCGAGAATGTGGTTTTCGGCCTTGAGGCACGCGGCATCCGGCGAGCAGCAGCCGCGGCGCGGGTCGCCGAGGCGCTACAGCTCGTGCAGCTCGGCGGATATGATCGGCGCATGCCGGCGCAGCTCTCGGGCGGGCAACAGCAACGAGTCGCGTTGGCGCGCGCCTTGGTAGTCGAGCCGGCCCTGCTGTTGCTGGACGAGCCGCTTGGCGCGCTCGACAAGAGCCTGCGGCAGAGCATGCAGGTCGAGCTGCGCGGCCTGCAGAGGCGGCTCGGGATCACCACGGTCATCGTAACGCATGACCAGGACGAAGCGCTGACCATGGCCGACCGGATCGCGATCATGCGCGACGGCAGCCTCGAGCAAACCGGGTCGCCGACCGAGGTCTATCAGCGTCCCGTGTCACGCTTTATCGCCAGCTTTCTCGGTGCGGCGAACTTCTTTCACGGGAAGGTGGATCAGGTATCGGGCGGGTCGGCGCGCATCTCCCTCCCCGGCGGAATGTTCATCACGGTCCCCGCCTCGCGCCCCCTCGGCAGCCCAGTTACCGTCGCGCTGCGCCCCGAGGCGATTACCGTCGAGCCGATCGCCGCGGAGGGCTGCTCAACCTCGCCGAACACTGCCGATGCAGTGGTCGAGCAGATCGTCTATCACGGGTTTGTCAGCCATCTTTACCTCAAGCGGAAGAACGGTGAACCGCTCATCGCTTTTCAGCAGAACCAGGTGGGGGCAGCGGGCCCGTTGATCACGGCCGGCACGGAGGTGCGGGCGCACTGGGCCGAGGCCAGCAATCACATCGTCCGAGACTGAGCCCGACGCCGAGCACTAGCAAGCCGTCGCGCATTTCGGGCTGTGGAGCGGCGCGGCCGATTTGGCGCATTTCACCGAAAATACGATAGAGTGTCCCCGCGGAAAGGCGGGGATGAACCAGACCAACCGAACGGATACCCGAGAACACGATTTCTGGTCATGGCTCGGCTTTTGGGTACAATTTCTGGTGCTTGGAGCGCTCGCCGTATTCGGCACGTTTATCGCCAGCGCCGCCGAACGTCCTGGCGATTACGCCTGCGGTATGCTGCTGAGCCTCGGGGCAATCGCGCTCGCCTTCCTGCGGCTGAAACATCGGTTCGATGGCGACGAGTCCAGCTGGGCCGACTTTGTGCTGGTCGACAACATGTGGAATCTCGCGGTCGTGATCCCGCTTTTCACGATCATCGGGCTTGCCGGCCTGTTCATCGCCCATGCCTGGGAGAACGGCGCTCTGCATGCGGCGGGGATCGCGCTCTTCATCGTTAGCGGCGTGATCATCTTTCTCGACATGAAGCGTGTGTTCGACCGCATGGATTCGGGGTAGGACACTGACATGCCGACTGTCCTCTCGATCCAGTCCTGGGTGGCCTGCGGCAATGTCGGCAACGCGGCGGCTTTGTTCCCGCTGCAGCGCCTGGGATGCGAGACCTGGTCGCTCAACACCGTCGCCTTCTCGAACCATACGGGGTACGGGAAATGGCGTGGCGCCGCCGTCCCGGCGCGCGAGATAGCGACACTGTTCGAGGGCATCGCTGAACTCGGCATCCTGTCGCGTTGCGACGCCGTGCTGTCCGGCTATCTCGGCGACGCCGAGGTCGGCCCGGTCCTGCTCGACATCGTGGCGCGCATCAAGCAAGCGAACCCGGCGACGGTATTCGCCTGCGACCCAGTCATGGGCGACGTCGGACCCGGCTGGTATGTTCGCGGCGGCATCCCGGAATTCTACCGCGACCGAGCGATCGCAGCGGCCGATATCATGACGCCGAACCGCTTCGAGCTCGAATGGCTGACCGGCCGCCCGATCCACAGTATTGCCGAAGCGGGCGCGGCCGCGGCGTTGTTGCGGCAACAGGGGCCGCAGATCGTCCTCGTCACCAGCCTCGACTTCGCCACCGACCGCATCGCCGTCGCAGCGGCCGGACCCGATGGGCTTTGGGTGGCCGAGACCCCGCGCCTGCCGATCGAAGCGACGGGTTGTGGCGACGCCGTCGCAGCGCTCTTTCTCGGCTGGCTCCTCAACGGCAAACCAGTGCCCGAGGCCCTCGCGAACACAACCGCCGCGATCTACGGCGTGATCGAGGCGACGATGCGGGCCGGCAATAGCGAATTGGCGCTCGTCGCGGCGCAGAACGAGCTCGTCTCACCCAGCCGATCGGTCTCATTGCAGCAATTATAGAGGTGTCGAGACATGGCAACGCCAGGGAAGATTGCAGTAATCACCGGCGCCGGCAGCGGCATCGGCCGCGCATCGGCGCTCGCGCTGCTCGAGGCAGGGTTCGCGGTGGTACTGGCCGGCCGCCGCCGCGCGATGCTGGAGGAAACGGCCGCGCTCGCCGGCGCAGCGGCACCTCACACTCTGGTCGTGCCGACCGACGTCGCCGATCCGGCCTCGATCGCCGCGCTGTTCGATGCGGTCAAGGAGACCTATGGGCGCATCGATCTGCTGTTCAACAATGCCGGCATCAGCACCCGCGGCATCCCGTTCGAAGAGCTGACTTTTGAGCAGTGGTCGAACGTCGTCGCGGTGAACCTGACGGGGTCGTTCCTTTGCGCGCAGCATGCCTTCCGCATGATGAAGGAGCAGCAGCCGCAAGGTGGCCGGATCATCAACAACGGCTCTGTCTCGGCCCATGTGCCGCGGCGCAATTCCACCCCTTACGTCGCGACCAAGCACGCCCTGACCGGGCTGACCCGCTCGCTGTCGCTCGACGGGCGCGCTTACAATATCGCCTGCGGCCAGATCGACATCGGCAATGCCGCGACGACCCGCAACGAGGACACGGCCCGCGGCCGGCTCCAGGCGCATGGCGGGGTCGAGGCCGAGCCGCGCATGGACGTCGAGCACGTCGCTCGCGGCGTCGTTTACATGGCCACCCTGCCGCTTGAAGCCAATGTGCAGTTCATGACGGTGATGGCGACCAAAATGCCTTATATCGGCCGCGGTTGAGACATCGATTCGCGGCGCCGGCTTCAGTCGCCGCCGAGCCCCCGAGACTCGTCGCCAAATCGCGTTATTATCTGACGATTTCTTCGTCAACAAAAGCTTAGCTGCACAGAAAACAGTCAGTGAACAGGCGTTGAGCGAACCGGCGTTGACACCCGCCCGAATATGTCAGAAGTACGAGAACACTTGGAGCGCCGCACAACCATGCGGTTTGTCATGCATGCCCGGCATCAGACGGACGGCCCAGGAGCTGGTATGCCATTTGCTTCACACCGCTATTGGGGGAGTTCTGAAGCCTCGTTCCCGGGAATACGACACTGCGTCAGGGACACGGCGACGGACTCGATGGTACTTTGAAAGGTCTTTACGTCATGAAGAAAATCAAAAAGACCGCTGTCTCGGGCGTTGTGTTCGCTTGGGCGTTGCTTGGCGTCGGTCTCGGCTCGTCGTGGTCGCAGGAGACCGTAGAGCAGCCTGCTGAGGGCGAAAAACCAGCCACACCGACGGCAATGACGACGCCGGCTCTGACCGGTCCTTTGACGGCCAACCCAAATCCAATGAATTTTGATTTGGGACCGCTCGGCCCGGTCTACGTGACCGGTGTCGTCACCCCTCTCGTATTATGGCAGAACAACCCTTTTCCCGCTGACCAACGGTCGCTCGGCAGTTTGAGCAATGGTCAGTTTTCCTTCCAGAAGACTGATGGTCTTTTTCAATATTATGTTCAGGTGGGTGCATATACGATACCCGGTCTTGGCGCGCCCTATTTCAATACTCCTAAGGCCACCGGAGACTTCTTTGGGCCGCTGCCGTTGGCATGGGCTAAGTTGGCGCCAACCGATACCTTCTCGGTCCAGGGCGGTAAGCTCCCAACGCTGATCGGCGCGGAAAACACCTTTACATTTCAAAACATGAACATCGAGCGCGGGCTCTTGTGGGCCCAGGAACCGGCCATCAGTCGCGGAGGCCAGGCGAACTACACCGCCGGCCCTGTGGCCTTCGCATTTTCGCTCAACGATGGATTCTACTCGAACCGCTATACCTGGTTATCCGGCTCGGCGACCTATACGCTCGACAGCTCCAACAACTTCGTGTTGGCGGCCGGTGGCAATTACGCGCACACCGCTAAAGTGACAACTACGACACCTTTTTTTCAGACGACTGCAACGCCCCTGTTTCAGAACAACGAGACACTTCTCACCTTTGTCTATAATTACAATGCTGCGCCGTGGACTATAACACCTTATTTCCAGTACACCCATGTCCCTGCCGCTTCGTCGATCGGTGCGTTTACCGACGCATCGACTTATGGCGGGGCGATCTTGGCCAATTACAGCTTTGGCGAAGGCTCCGCCCTCTCCGGGTTCAGCATTCCCATTCGCTTCGAATACATCGCCAGCACTGGAAGCACCGCGAATGGCGCCCCAAACCTGCTCTATGGCCCAGGCAGCAATGCGTGGTCGATAACCCTGACCCCGACCTATCAGTACAAGATCTTCTTCGCGCGCGCCGAGATCTCCCATGTCGGAACGTCCAGCACGACCGCGGGGTTGGTGTTTGGCCGAGACGGCAACAATACCACGCAGACCCGCTTCTTGTTTGAAACCGGCGTTCTATTTTGAGCTACGCACGGCTACACCAATGCCGCCAAGGTGTCGGGCGGCAAGATGGCGCGCTCGATGTGACGGCGGTGCCATAACGCATAGAACAGGAGGTTCCAGGCGGCGCGGGCCGCACGCTTGTGGGTGGCGGCGGCAAACAGGCGTTCGACGGCATCGGGCTGGCAGATCTCCCGCACCGCGGGCGAGCGCGCGACGAGCGGCCCGACCTGGTCGGCGCGCGCGGTGATCCAGCGCGCTACGGGGACGGTAAAACCGCGTTTGCGGGCGAAGGGCTGGATATCGGGAAGACGGTCGGCCAGCCAGCGGCGCAACAGCCATTTGCCGAGCCCGCGCCTGACCTTGAGTTCGTCCGGCAGACGAAAGGCAAGCGCCGCGACCTCGGTATCGAGATAGGGTGTGCGGCCTTCGGCGCCGTGCGCCATCAGGCAGCGATCGAGCTTGATCAGCAGATCGTTGGGCAGCCAGTCTGCGCAATCAACCGCTTGCGCAACCTGGAGCGCCGAGCGCCGCGATCGGCTGTTGCGGACTTCGGCAGCGGCAATGCCGTCGCGCCAGCCGGCAATCTCGCCGCGCAAAATGCCGAGCCCATCGAGCACCCCGCGGGCTCGCGGGGTGCGGCCGCCGGCCCACCATGGCCGCATGGCACTGCGGTAGCGTCCATAACCGCCGAACAGCTCGTCGCCGCCCTCGCCCGAGAGAATGACCTTGAGCCCGGCCTCGCGAGCCTCGCGGGCGAGCGCCCAGGTCGGCAGGATCGCGTAATCCGCCGCCGGGTCGTCGACCGCCGATACGATCTCGGGCAACAATCTCCAGAAATCCGCCTCGTCTAAGACGATTTCGACATGCTGGGCCCCGACAACAGCCGCGGCGGCGCGCGCGGCCGAGCGTTCGTCGGCGACATCGCTCGCGGCAAACCCAATCGTGAAGGCTCGGACCGGCCGTTCGGTTAGCCGCGCCATCATCGCGAGCACTGCTGACGAATCGATGCCGCCCGAGAGAAACATGCCAAAAGGCACGTCCGAACGCTGATGGAGGCGGACGCTGTCGCTCAGCGCCGCGTCCAGTCGGGACAATGCCTCTTCCTCGCCGAGCGGCAAAGGGCCGCCCTCGGGCAGAGCGTCGCGGCGCCGCCGCTCGACGATTTGCCCTTGGCGGACCACCACAGTCTCTCCCGGGAGTACCCGGTTGATCCCGGCGAAGATCGTCTCTCGGCCGGTCGTGAACTGCATTTGCACCAGCTCGTTGCGCACCGAGGGAACCAGCCGCGGGGCGACGATGCCGGCCTCGATCAGCGCCCCGGGCTCGGAGGCGAAGGCAAAGGCGCCCGGGGTTTCCGCGTAGTAGAGCGGTTTGATGCCAAACGGATCGCGCGCCAGGATCAGGCAGCCCGCCGCCGGGTCGTGCAGCGCTATGGCGTACATCCCTCGCAGGTAAGCGGTGAAATCGAGCCCGTGTCGGCGATAAAGATGGAGCGGCAGCTCGCAATCGGATTGCGTCGAGAACACTGTCGGGCGCTCGCAGCCGAGATCATTGCGGAGCTCGATGTAGTTGTAGATTTCGCCATTGGCGATCAGCGCGGCGCCGCCCGGTTCGTAGAGCGGCTGGTCGCCGGTCGCCAGATCGATGATGGCAAGGCGGGTTTGGACCATCCCGACGTCGCCCGAGCGGTATCGACCATCGCCATCGGGGCCGCGGTGGCGCAAAGCCGCCCCCATCGCGTGTAACGGAGCAGCCGGCGGGGCCGCGCCGTCGTGACTCATCAATCCGGCAATGCCGCACATCAGGCGGCGACTCGATCGAAAAAACCGCGATATCGGGCGACAACGGCTTCCTCGGTGAATTGCGCCTCGTAGGCGCGGCGGCCGCTGCGCGCCAGGCGGGCCCGCAGCTCGGGATCGCGGCTGACGCGCTCGATCGCACAGGCCAGCGCTTGCGGGCCGCCGCCGCGACTGTCCGGAAGCGGCACCAGGATCCCGCTTTCGCCATTCTCGATCAGCCCTGCCGGCCCATCGCTCGCGGTGGCAACCACCGGTACTCCGGCGGACCAGGCTTCAATCACGACATTGCCGAGAGGTTCATGCAACGAGGGACACACCAAAAAATCGGCGTTCGCCAGCAGGCACGGCACATCGTCCCGCCAACCGAGAAAGCGCACTCGGCCGGTGATCCCGAGGCGGGCGGCGAGGCGCTCGAGTCGAGGCCGCTGTGGGCCTTCGCCGGCAATCCACAGACAGACTTCGGGGGTCGCTGCGAGCGCCTCAAGCAACAGATCGAACCCTTTATTCGGATGGAGGCGGCCCAGCGCCAGCGCCAGCGGCGCCTTGATGCCCGAAGCAGCCGCCCTTCCCACCCGCGGGATCGACGCGGCGCTCGCATCGGGAACGAAATTCGGCAGATGATCAATTCGCTCGCGCGGCCAGCCATTGGCGACAGCGTAATCGACGATGGCTCGGGTATTGCCGATCAAATGATCGCACCGCCGATAATATTTCAAATCGTAATACCCCCCGAGCCGGGCAACATGCACGAACTCGCCACGCGGGCAAAGCTGGGTCGCGCGGCTCATCCAGGTCAGCACGATGGCGGGCCGCCAGGCGTCGACCTCGCGCCGGAACGCGAGGCGCGTCGCGAGATCGAAAACGCCGCCAAAAGCAAGCTCGCGCACGCCGACGCCGGCCGCGCGCAAGCCGTCGGCGCGGTCGGGATTGCGGCGGATCAGCACACGCTGCTTCTCGCCGGCTCGCTGCAGCGCAACCACGAGCCGCAGAAAAAAGGTTTCCGCTCCGCCATATTGCGCGCCGGCCATCGCCTGCAGCACTCGGGTCATGCCATCAGCGCTTCGAACCGGGCCGCGACGGTGTCCCAGCTCAGCCCTCTCTGATATGCCAAAGCGGCGGAATGCCACTGCCGCCACACCGTGTCCTCGCGCAGCGCCTCGATCGCGGCTGTGACAAATGCGTCATCGTCCTCGGCGACCCTGCCGGTGACGCCGTCGATCACCCGCTCGCCAGCCGAACCGAGAGGCTGGACAACCGCCGGCACCCCCATCGCCTGGGCCTCGGCAAGCGCGAGACAAAAGGTCTCTCCCGGATCTCCGCGATAGAGCATCACTCGGATGCCCGCCAGCGCTAGCGCCAACTGCTCACGCCCGACGGGGGCGAAGCGGCGTATCCCATTCGCGCTCAGCGCGTCGGCCCGCGCCAAGACCTCTTCCATTCGGGGCGCTCCGGCCACGCCATAGACCGCAGCGCCGCCATAAATGTGGAGCTCCGCTTCGGGCACCGCGGGTGCGATCCTCGCAACCCAAAGATCGAGCAACCAATCGAGCCCGCGCAACGGGTTCGAGGTAAAGATCGCTCGCGGCGGCGGCGGCTCGCGCGGCGGCGCCGCGCGAAAGCGGTCGAGAACGCCATAGGGAATGATCCGGCGCCCGCCGCACGGCAGCCAGCGCGGCACGGTCGTCGCGTGGTAGGCTCCGGTCGTAATCAAAATCGGGCGATAGCGGGCCAACCGCCATAAATTACGTGGCTTTTTCAGATAACCAGCAGGATTGTGCAGCCAGAACAGCCGGCGCCGCGCGTGGCGGACAAGACCCATCACGCGATGGCCGCGATTGCCGATGTAGAGATCACAAGCCGACGGAATTTCGCCCGACAACGGCGCCCAATGGACGCCCTTGTAAAGCAATGCGGCGGGGCATCGGTTGCGCACCGCAACCTGGTGACCGCGCTGGGCCAACGCCTCGGCAAGGGCCACGAAGGCTGTCTCGGCCCCGCCGAGCGGTCCGTCTTCTGCCGTCGCCCCGTCGAACCCGATGCCGTCATCGGTCATGACGACCCTAGCCATTGCCTGTTTTCTGAACGGCAACCCCGATCGGCACTTGCCCCTCACCCTCCCGCTCTGCGGGTCCCTCCCTCTCCCCGCTTGCGGGGAGAGTGCTGGGGTGAGGGGCGGCCGGCGCGTCGAGCCGGGCCTTCAGGTAGGAGAGGATCGGATAAAGCGCGGCGCAGAGCGCGATCAGAAACCCATAATGTCCCTCACGGTAGCCGCGGCGGCCGACGTAGCATTTCCAGAAGCGCGAGAGCATGCGGCGCAAGTTGCGACCGTAACTCCCTATATCACCGCTGTCGCGCAGATCTTGCGCCCGCGCGGTCGTGTAGCGGTCGAGCCGCTGGAGCATCTCGGAGACGTCGCGATCGACATAGTGAAGGAGCTGCGCCGAGAGGGTCTCGCCTTGTTGCCCCGACAGCATGACGGCGGGATGGACGCGCTGACCGCCCCACTGCTTGGCGCCGTTACGGAACAGCGCGGCATGGGCCGACCGGCCGAATGAAGCGCCCCAACCCCACCGCACCAGCCGCGTGCCGATGTAGTTATCCACCGGGATCAGGTGCCAGGCCGCAGCTGAAGCCTCGGTGACCCGGCGGATTTCGGCGGCAAGCGCCGGCGTCACCCTCTCGTCGGCGTCGACCTCCAGGATCCATTCGCCGCGGCATCCGTCGATCCCGGCGTGACGCCGGGGGCCTTCGCGCTCCCAGGCGCCTTCAACGATGCGTTCGGTAAATCGCAGCGCCACCTCTCGAGAACCGTCGCGACAACGGTCAAGCACCACGACGGTCTCGTCGGCAAAGCCGAGCGAGCACAGACACTCTGCGAGCTGGTACTCCTCGTCATGCGCGACGACGAGAGCCGAGAGCCGCATTCCGTTCACGCCGCGGCGCTCGCGACCGAGCGCCATAGCCGGCCAGCGGCTGCCTCTACGGCTTCGATCGAAAGGCCGTCCATCAACGTGTCTGTGGTGCGGTGGTCGAAGCCGGGGCCGAACATCGCTTCGAGCGGTTCCGCGGAGCGGATAGAGGCGGTACGCTCCCCCCATGGCGCATATTGGCCGACAGGGCTCGGACCGAACAGGCCGAGGGTCGGCGTACCCGAGGCCGCGGCGATGTGCATCAGCCCGGTGTCGTTGCCGATGAACATGGCGCAGCGCCGCAGAACGGCGGCGGCGGTCAGCAGATCGACTCGCCCGACAAGGTCGATCCGGCGATCGTGCGCAACTGCCTGCAGCAGCGGTTCCGCCTGCCGGCGCTCATGCTGCGCGGCCAGGACTGCGACCCGAAACCCGGTGAGTGGACCGCCGGCTGCGGTCAGCCGCAACACGAGCTCGGCAAAGCGCTGAGCTCGCCATTGCTTGCCGCGCCAATTGGCGGCGGGGCCGATCGCCAACACCGGCGGGCCCGCGGCGATCAGCGTGTTTGCCGCCTCCTCGTGCCGGGGCGCGGTCCACAGCCGCGGGCTCGGCGGCGGGTCGAGATCGAACAGGCGCCCGAGCTGGGATACGCGATGCTCGCCGGGGTCTCCTTTCGCCATGACTTTGCGTGTTCCGGTTCGCAACAGCCAGGCCAGCACTGAGCCGCGCAAGTCGACGACCAAGTCCCAGCGCCGGGTCACAACGCTGGAATAGAATGGCAACCAATGCAACGAACCGCCGCGCTTTGCCATAACGGTCAGCCGTTCGAGTCCGGGCACGGCTTCGAACAGCGGCGCGGCTGGCGGTCCCGCCGCGACGGTCAGCCGCGCTTCCGGATATCGCTCGATCAGATAAGCAAGCAGACCGGTCGACAGCACGGCGTCGCCGATACGCGTCGCGGTGACAAACAGAATGCGCATTTCGCCGATCCGGGCGCGTTATATCCCGGGCCCCGCAGCTTGCCAAGAAAGCGATCCTCGCCTAACTCTAGCTCGCTATGGCCAATGCCAGCTTTGTCATTCTCGATGATCGAGGCGTACTCGCCGTCTCCGGGCCGGATCGCCGCGCCTTTTTGCAGGGGCTGGTTTCGAACGACCTCGATCAAATTAGTTCGTCGACGGCGCGTTACGCCGCGCTGCTGACCGCGCAAGGTAAGTTCCTGCACGAATTCATAATCGTGGAATCGGGCGAATCGCTTTGGCTCGACGCGGAAGCTTCCCGGCTCGGCGATCTCAAGCGTCGGCTGTCGCTTTACCGGCTGCGCGCCCGGGTGTCACTCGACGAGCGACCCGATCTGTCCGTGGCGGCGGTGTTTGGCGAAGGCGCGGCCGGCGCGCTCGGCCTTCCGGGCGAGCCCGGCGCCGCCGGGTCGTTCGGCGCGGGGGTTGCTCTCGTCGATCCGCGGCTCGCCGCGCTCGGCGCACGGGCCATTCTGTCGCGCGAAACTGCACGAACGACGCTTTCCCAAGCCGGCCTCAGCGAAGCGGACTTTGGTTCTTATGATCGCCTGCGTCTGTCGCTCGGGATTCCCGATGGCAGCCGCGACCTGGTGATCGAGAAATCGATCCTGCTCGAATCGGGGTTCGACGAATTGAACGGCGTCGACTGGCAAAAGGGCTGCTACATCGGCCAGGAGCTGACGGCACGCACCAAGTATCGCGGGCTGGTCAAGAAGCGGCTGATGCCGGTGCAGATCGACGGCCCTACCCCTGCACCGGGAACGGTCGTGACCGCTGACGGGCGCGACGTCGGCGAGATGCGATCGAGCCACGACAGGCTCGGTCTGGCGCTGCTGCGGATCGAGCCGGTCGTAGCGGGAAAAGAATTGCTTTCGGGAGACGCAGCGATCATGCCGATACAACCGGATTGGATGCGTCTCGACGGGGATCAGGCGGGTGAAACGGTCGACGCTGTCGGAGCTGAGTAACTGAGGGTTGGAACGACGAGCTAGCGGAGACCCGGCTGGTTCAGCTGTTGCTGGATTTCGCGGCTGCGTTCGTTGCTCGGGATTGATCGCCGCTTGCGGTCGCGCTGCCACTGCCGATCGTACCAGACTGTTACGGTACGCCCGCAGTGTTCTGCTGACCCGTCGGGCCGGGCAGTTGGGGCGGCGGGTACGACCGGACCATCCGGCTCCTGGATCGCGGGAATATCGGTCCCGGCTTCGTTCAGCAGCGGCGACAGCCCGGCCGGGGGCACGATCGGCTGGACCGGGATTGACCGGCGGTGACAACGGCGCCGGGGTCGGGGCTGAATAGATGGTCGGCGGCGGCAGCGGAACTGGCAGTCCTTTGGTCTGGGCACCGGCTGCGCTCGTCAGCGCCGGCCAGGGCCGAGAGCAGTCCTGCAGTCCTCAACATCATGCCGTTCCGCTTGCTGACTCGCCGGACAGCGCAGCTTGCGCCGCCGCCAGGCGGGCGATCGGCACGCGGTAGGGAGAGCAAGAAACGTAATCGAGGCCGACAACCTGACAAAATGCGATCGACGCCGGGTCGCCGCCATGCTCTCCGCAAATGCCGAGCTTCAACCCCGACCGCGTGGCCCGGCCGCGCTCCGCGGCGATGCGGACGAGCTCGCCAACCCCGGTCACATCAAGTGTAACGAACGGGTCGTGGTCGAGGATCCCCAGCCTCTGATAGGCTCCGATAAAGCTGGCGGCGTCGTCACGCGACAGGCCAAACACCGTCTGAGTCAGATCGTTGGTGCCAAAGCTGAAGAATTCGGCGGTCTCGGCAATCTCGCCCGCGAGCAACGCCGCCCGCGGCAACTCGATCATCGTGCCGACGAGATAAGGCACGGTGACGCCGGCTCGTTCCATGACTTCGCTGCCGACGCGGTCGATCATCGCCTTCAGGATGTCGAATTCCTTTTTGGTGGCGATCAGCGGCACCATGATCTCCGGCTCGACCGCTTCGCCATTCTCCTTGGCGACCGCGACGGCCGCCTCGAAAATCGCCGCCGCCTGCATCTCGTAGATCTCGGGATAGGTGATGCCGAGCCGGCAGCCACGATGGCCGAGCATCGGGTTGGTTTCGTGCAGCGCGACGGCGCGCTGCCGGATCGCCGCGACGTTCTTGCCGGTAAGCCGCGCCATCTCGGCGAATTCCGCCTCGGTCTTGGGCAGGAATTCGTGGAGCGGCGGGTCGAGCAGGCGGATCGTGACCGGGTATCCCTTCATGATCCGGAAGATTTCGGCGAAGTCCTCGCG
This sequence comes from uncultured Alphaproteobacteria bacterium, assembly GCA_963698995.1. Taxonomy (GTDB): domain Bacteria; phylum Pseudomonadota; class Alphaproteobacteria; order ATCC43930; family CGMCC-115725; genus AP-15. Next base: position 31,525 of record CAVOTD010000078.1, read on the forward strand.
CTGTATCGGGAGCAGCTCGGCAAGCCCGGCACGGCGGCCGGTTTCGTCCTCGGCCATGATCACCCGGCGCATCGCGCCAATGCGGTCGGCCTCGAAGAACATGTGCTCGGTCCGGCTCAACCCGATGCCTTCGGCGCCAAACCGCCGCGCCGTGCGGGCGTCGGTCGTCGTCTCGGCATTGGTGCGGATCTTCATCCGTGCGGATCGCATCCGCCCAGCCCATCAAGGTCGCGAAATCGCCCGAGAGCTCCGGCTGGATCGTCGGCACCTCGCCCACCATAACCTCGCCGGTCGACCCGTCGATCGTGATGATCTCGCCCGCTTTTACCGTTGTGGCACGCGCCGTCATCGTGCCCGCCTCGTAATCGATCCGGATATCGCCGGCGCCGGCGACGCAAGCGCGCCCCATGCCGCGCGCCACCACCGCAGCGTGGCTGGTCATCCCGCCGCGGGTGGTCAAGACACCCCTTGGCGGCATGCATGCCGTGGATGTCCTCCGGGCTCGTCTCGATGCGGACCAGGATCACCGCTTCGCCGCGCGCCGCGAACGACTCGGCCTCATCGGCCGAAAACACCACCTTGCCCGAGGCGGCCCCGGGCGAGGCCGGCAGCCCGCGGCAGAGGACGGTGGTTTTCGCCGCCGGGTCGAGCATCGGGTGCAGCAGCTGGTCGAGCGAAGCCGGTTCGATGCGGCGGATCGCCTCGTCCCGATCGATGACTCCTTCATCGACCAACGACACCGCGATCTTCAGCGCCGCCTGCGCGGTGCGCTTGCCGGTGCGGGTCTGCAGCATCCACAATTTCCCGCGCTGCACCGTAAACTCGATGTCCTGCATGTCGCGGTAGTGATCTTCGAGCGTCCGCCGCACCTTGCAGAGTTCTGCCAGCACGTCCGGCATGACCTCTTCCATGGCCGGCAGATCCGAGTTGCTCGCCTTCTTTCCGGCAATCGTCAGATGTTGCGGGGTGCGAATGCCGGCAACGACGTCCTCGCCTTGGGCATTCACTAGGTATTCGCCGTAAAACTCGTCGACACCGGTCGACGGGTTGCGCGTGAAGGCGACACCGGTAGCGCAATCCGGCCCCATATTGCCAAACACCATCGCCTGCACGTTGACCGCAGTCCCCCATTCCGCGGAGATGTCGTGGAGCCGGCGATAAGTCACGGCGCGCGGGTTCATCCAGGACCCGAAGACGGCGCCGATCGCGCCCCACAGCTGCTCCTCGGGATCCTGCGGGAAGGAATGGCCCTGCTCCTCGGCGACGACGTCCTTGAAACCCGACGCGATGGCCTGCCAGTCCTCCGCCGACAAATCGGTGTCGAGCATGGCGCCGCTGTCGAGCTTGTGGTTTTCGAGCAGCTCCTCGAAATGATGATGCTCGATCCCAAGCACGACCTGGCCGTACATTTGGATGAAGCGGCGATAGCTGTCATAGGCGAAGCGAGCATCGCCGCTCTTGCGCGCCAACCCGACGACAGCCTGGTCGTTGAGCCCGAGATTGAGCACCGTGTCCATCATCCCCGGCATCGAAACGCGAGCTCCGGAGCGCACCGAAACCAGTAACGGGTTGTCGGCGTCGCCGAACCGGGCGTCGAGCGATCGCTCGACCGCGGCGAGCCCGTCGGCGACCTGGTCCTTTAGCTCTGGCGGATAGGATTTGCCGTGCGCGTAGTAATAGGTGCAGGCCTCGGTCGTGATCGTCAAACCGGGCGGCACCGGCAACCCGAGATTACTCATCTCGGCAAGCCCGGCCCCCTTGCCGCCGAGCAAGTTTTTCATATCGGCGCGACCCTCGGCAGCGCCGTCGCCGAACCGGTAGACCCATTTCGTCATCCGCCGCTCATCCCTCGATCTGCGAAAAATCGGCGACCCGGTTCAGGGTCGCCCGGATGCGAGACAACAAACGCAACCGGTTTCCCCTGAGCGCGGCGTCCTCGCAATTGACCGTGACCTTGTCGAAGAAATTGTCAACTGGGCCTCGGAGGCGCGCCAATTCCGACATCGCTGCTTGGAACTCTTCGCGTTCGAGGAAAGTTCCCGCCGCCTCACCAACCTCCGCCAGCCGCTCGGCCAGGGCGCGCTCCTCGCACTGAACCAACAAGGACGGGTCGACCGCTTCACCGTAGGATCGGGTGTCTCTCTTCTCTTCGATCGCGACGATGTTCGAAGCGCGGCGAAAGGCCGTCAGCAAATTCGCCCCGTCCTCGCTTGCAAGAAAACTTTCGAGGGCGTCAACGCGTTTGAGCAGGCGGACCAGATCGTCTTCCGCTGTACCGACCTGAGCGAAGGCCGCCGAGATCAGATCATGACGAACACCCCGTTCGCGCAAGTACACCTTCAGCCGATGGGCGATAAATGCAGTGAGTTCATAGGGTAACGCTCCGACGTCGATCTCTGGTTTTTGAGCTTTCAGCCAATGAAGTGCCTCTGAAAAGCTCAAAGCGAGTGGAAGCCGGAGCTTATTCTCAAGAATAAGCCGAATGGTACCGAGGGCAGCTCGGCGCAGCGCGAACGGATCGCGCGAGCCGGTCGGCTTTTCGCCGATCGCGAAGAATGCGGCGAGCGTGTCGATTTTGTCGGCGAGGGCGGCGACAACGCTTTCCGGAGCCGTCGGGCAGGCATCGTTGGGACCAAGTGGTCTGTAATGCTCCGCAATCGCATCGGCAACCGCCAAAGGCTCGCCGTCATGCAGCGCGTAATACCGCCCCATGGTCCCTTGCAGCTCGGGAAACTCGCCAACCATGCCACTCGACAAGTCGGCCTTGGCGAGCAGCACCGCGCGCCGCGACCGTTTTTTGTCGGCGTCGGATACGTAGGACACAAGAAACTCGGCGAGCCGTCCCATCCGCTCGACTTTGTCGCGCAGACTGCCGAGCTTGGCATGGAAAACGCGCTCGGCCAGCGCGTCAACCCGCAATTCGAGGGGCACGCGCCGGTCGTGGTCCCAAAAGAAGCGGGCATCGGAAAGTCGGGCCCGCAATACGCGCTCGTTGCCGGCAACGATGGTGCGTCCAAAGTCCGGCGTCTCGTTGTTGGCGACGAACAGGAAATAGGGCGCCAGTGCGCCGTCCGGCTTCAGACAGGTGAAGTATTTCTGATGCGTCCGCATCGATGTCGCCAGCACTTCGGGCGGCAAACCGTCGGGCAACGGGCGCAAGAAACCGGCGTCGATCTTCCCCATCAGCACGACCGGGTATTCGACGAGCCCAGTCGTCTCGTCGAGAAGCGCTGGGTCGTCTTTCACTGTGATCCCGCGAACGGATGCGCGATCCATTAGCTGTGCCGCGATCATCTCCTTGCGCCAATTCTGGTCGAGGATTACCCGCGCCTTTTCGAGCTGGCGCTGGTAATCGGCGGCATCGGAGACAGTAATTTCCCCCGGGGCCAGAAAGCGGTGGCCGCGCGTCACCCGGCCGACCGGCACTCCATCGAGGGCCAAGGCCAGTTCGGCGCCGTCGAACAAGCAGATAACCGACACCAACGGCCGCACCCAGCGCAGCTTGCTGGCCGGGAAGCGCATCGACTTCGGCCAGACTAACCCGGCGATTGCAGCGTAGATCAGGTCAGGCAAAACCTGCGCAGTGGGACGGCCGCCGCGTTCGATCTCAGCCGTGTAGAATTTGCCGCGGTCAGTGTCGATAACAACGCAATCCTCGATGTCTGCCTTTCCGACGGAGCGCAAAAAGCCGTCGACCGCAGACTGCGGCGCACCCACCCGAGGCCCGCGCCGCTCTTCCCGCTGGAGCGGCAGTTGCTGCGGGATTCCAGTGGCAATGATGGTCATCCGCCTGGGCGTGACGTAGCGTTGGATCGGCTCGAGTGCGGGGATGCGATTTGCCTGCAGCCACTCGTCCATACTCTTGGCGAGATCCTCGATCGCGCGGCGCTGCATGCGCGCCGGGATTTCTTCGGATAGCAGCTCAAGCAACAGCTCGCCTCGATTGGGCGGCAGGGTGGGAACATCAATTCGCTCCCCGACCGAGCCCATCACGCCTTCGCACCATCCCTTGGTGCGCGGGGCTCTCGACCTGTTAGTCGATCGCCCGTACGCGCGGCGAGCCAGGCTTCGCAGCAGCCCTTGGCGAGCGCTCTGATCCGCAGGATGTAATTGGCGCGTTCGGTTACGCTGATCGCACCGCGGGCGTCGAGTAAATTGAACAGATGGCTCGCCTTGAGGCACTGGTCATAGGCCGGCAGCGCAAGCGGCTCCCGGTTGACTTGCTCGTTCCCCTGGTTGAGCAATTCCCGGCACTCCGTCTCCGCGTCGGCGAAATGCCGAAACAGGTGCTCCGTGTCGGCAAGCTCGAAATTGTAGGTCGAGAATTCCTGCTCGGCACGCTTGAACACCTGGCCGTAGGTGATGCGGCCGGCGCCGGGGGCGCCGTTGTAGTCGAGATCGAAGACGCTCTCGACCCCTTCCACATACATCGCGAGCCGCTCGAGCCCGTAGGTCAGCTCGGTTGAGACCGGATCGCAATCGATCCCGCCGACCTGCTGGAAATAGGTGAACTGGCTGATCTCCATGCCGTCGAGCCACACCTCCCAGCCGAGGCCCCAGGCCCCCAAGGTCGGGCTTTCCCAATCATCCTCGACAAAGCGGATATCGTGCAGATGCGCATCGATGCCGATCGCCGCCAGGCTCGCAAGGTAGAGTTCCTGGCTGTCCACCGGAGCCGGTTTGAGGATCACCTGAAATTGATAGAAGTGCTGCAGCCGGTTGGGGTTTTCGCCATAGCGGCCGTCGGTCGGCCGGCGCGAGGGCTGGACATAGGCGGCGCGCCACGGCTCGGGCCCGAGCGCTCGCAACGCCGTCGCCGGATGAAAGGTGCCGGCGCCGACCTCGATATCGTAGGGCTGCAGAATAACACATCCCTGCTCCGCCCAGAACCCTTGGAGGTCGAGAATTAGCGATTGGAAGCTCAAAAGCGGCCCTCGACAACTCGCCCGATCATCGCGGTCGCGGACAATCGGGTCTGCCGCAACCCAGCGCGTGAGCCGACACATAGGCGCCGCAGACGCCGCAAGGCGCCAGATCTTCGGCATGAAGAGCCGGACGCGGCGCTGCTGGACGGCGACGCGGCAGTTCGCGCGGCGGTCCATTCAGCCAGCGATAGCCGATCCACACGGCGGCGATCACCAGAATAAGCAGAATAAGCTTCGGAAACGCAAACATCGCCGAGATTTACCGGCTGCCTGGAAGCCGGGTCAAGAAACGCTCCCTGATAATGCGGGCTTCACAATCCGAAATCTGGCCCACAACAGACGCGCCTCTACCCAGTCAGCCAATTCGGCAATCAGCGAGAGGGGTTCGCTCCTGAGAAACGGCAGGCGGCTCAAAAAAGGCCAGCGCCGTCTTTCGGGTGCAACCGGGCGCAGCCTGACCTTGTCGCCATAGCGCGCGCGCATCACCGAGCGCAGCTCGCCAATACCGTCGATCAGGCCGCGATCCAATGCCATGCGCCCAGTCAATACGTCGCCGGTGAACAGGGTTTCATCCGCCTCATCGATCTTGCCGGCGCGGCGACGGCGCACGTGTTCCTTAAACGATTGGTGAATGTCCTGCTGCAATGCGGTGAGCCGGGCGACGTCGGAGGGCTCTTCCGGCAGGAACGGGTCGAGCAGCGATTTTCGCTCCCCGGCGGTATGCAGGCGCCGCTCAACCCCGAGCCTTCCGATCAGCTGATAAAACCCGAAGCCCGCACTGATCACGCCGATCGAGCCGAGCAGCGAGGTCTCCTCGCCGAAGATCTCGTCGCCGGCCAGCGCCAGCCAATAGCCGCCCGACGCCGCCACATCCTCGGCAAACGCGATGACCGGGATACTCTTTTCTTCGGCCAGCTGGCGGATGCGTCGGTAGAGCAGCGCGGATTGCACCGGCGAGCCGCCGGGCGAATTGACGACGATTGCGACCGCGGCGAGCCGCGCGCCGCGGAACGCCCTGTCGATCGCCGCGGCATGGCTCGCCAGCGACACGCCGCCGCGTCGCAGCCGAGGCATGATGACGCCTTCGAACCGCAAGACCGAGACGACCGGGGGTCGCCGCCAGACTTGCTCGATGTTGAAATAATCGCGAAAGCTCATGCAATCCCAGATGGGGATTGCATGAGCTTGCGGCCACTGAGATCAGAGTTCGAGGCCCCTGCCCTCGCGCAGTACCCCATCCGCACCGGGGGTGAGCCGGCCGTCGGGCTCATGCAAGACGAGACCGGCGGCGAGCCGCGCCGGACTGGCGACTTGCGGACGCGCGCGGACGAGGACGCGGGTCGCCGCTCTGTCCTGCCCAGGCCACAGCGGAAACACGACGACTTCGCCAGCCCGTCCGGCGATATGCCCGAGCAAGGTGTCGATCCGGTCGGCGCGGTGAACAAAGGTGACCGTACCCTTGGAGCGGACCATGGCGAGCGAGAAGCGCACCCAAGCGGCGAGATCGGCTTCGCCTTCGATCGTTGCGGCTGATTTGTCCGACGCCGCCGCGGATACCGCGTGGCCGCGCTGCTGGAACGGAGGGTTGGCCATGACGTGGTCGAAAGCGCCTGGCGAGAGCCGCGGCGGCGGATGCAACAGATCTCCGATCATGACCGAGGCGCGAGCGTCGAGCCCGTTCAAAATCACGTTGTCGCCGGCCAGCCGGACGAGATCGCGCTGCATCTCGAGACCGACGACGCGTAAATGCGGCACTCGTGCCGCTAGGCACAACATCGCGGCGCCTGCCCCGCAACCGACATCGAGCACAAGTTGACGCGGTTCCGCCGGCACAGAGGCGGCGAGGAACACCGGATCGATCGCTACGCGATACCCGGTCGCGGGCTGCCGCAAGCGGATGCGGCCGCCGAGCAGGCGATCCTCGGTAAAATTTGGCTCGCCGGTATCGGTTTCGCTCATTCAGCCTCCTCCCCGGCCGCCGCGAGTAGAGCGCGGGCTCGCCGGTAATCTCGCTGTGCGACCATCAGGCGGCGCGGAATGGCTCCGATGCTCCCTTCGACCAGGCTGGTGTGGTGGTCGAGGACGAGGCTGTCGATGCCCGAATCCCTGAGCAGCGCCTGCACAAACGAGAGGCGAACCGGATCGTTGGTGCGCAGCAGCTCCTTCATGACCCGAGAAGTTTCGCGAGGCTGTGATCGGCCCGCGACGGCGCGGCCCTTGACCGTTCCCCCGGTCAATCTATGCTCGCTGCCGTTCGGGCGCGTCAAGCCGATCGGGCAGCCGTTCGGCGGGCCCCGCGGGACTGGCAGGAGAATTGTGTGGCGCTCGAGGCGGGTGTCAATCGGTTGCAGGCGGCCCGGGCACCGTCTCTCGACCCGCTGTCTGAGCTGCTCGAACGCGACCTCGAACGCGTCAACCGGTTGATCGTCGAACGCATGCAGAGCCCGGTCGCGCTGATCCCGCAGCTCGCCGGCCATATCGTCGCAAGCGGCGGAAAGCGCCTGCGGCCGATGCTGACGCTCGGTTGCGCGCAACTCTGCGGATACGGCGGAGGCCGGCACATCGCGCTCGCCGCGGCGGTCGAGTTCATCCATACCGCGACCTTGCTGCATGACGATGTCGTCGATGCCAGCGATTTGCGACGGGGCCGCGACACCGCTAATGCGGTTTGGGGCAACAAGCCGGCGATCCTGGTCGGCGACTTTCTGTTCAGCCGCTCATTCGAGCTGATGGTGACGGATGGATCGCTGAGCATTCTCGAAATCCTGTCGCGCGCTTCCTCGATCATCGCGGAAGGCGAGGTGCTGCAGTTGATGACGCAAAACAACCTGCAAACCACCGAGGGGGCCTATCTCGAGGTCATTCAGGCCAAGACTGCCGAGCTGTTCGCCGCGGCGAGCCGAATCGGCGCGGTCGTCGCCGAGCGTCCCGCCGAGGAGGAAGCGGCGCTGGAGCGGTTCGGCCGCAATCTCGGCATCGCCTTCCAGCTGGTCGACGATATGCTCGATTTTTCGGCGCGGCAGACCGAGCTCGGCAAGAGCGTCGGGGACGATTTTCGCGAAGGCAAGGTTACCCTGCCGATACTCGTCGCTTATAAGCGCGGCGATGGCGAGGAGCGCGCGTTCTGGCATCGCACACTCGAAGAGATGGATCAACGCGGCGGCGATCTCGACCACGCGATCGAGCTGGTCGGGAGCCACGGCGCACTCGCCGAAACCCTGTCACGGGCCCGCATCTACGCGGCGAGCGCGATCGAGGCGCTGGCGATATTCGCCGATGGGATTGAGCGGCGCGCGCTGATAGAGGCGGCTTGCTTTGCCACCGAGCGCAGCTCCTGACGGGGTTCTGACCCCAGGAGTGGCAACCTTGTGTTGCGCCGGTCCCTTCGCTATATCTCGCGCTCGGTCGGCGGAGTGTAGCTCAGCCTGGTAGAGCACCGCTTTCGGGAGGCGGGGGCCGGAGGTTCAAATCCTCTCACTCCGACCAGCACAAGGCCCGGTCTGACGGCCCGCAGACACGATTTACCGGGGGTCGGTGGCTCGCATGATCTCGGCATAGAGCAAATCGACCATTTCGGGACGGTTGCCGCGGCGATGCCGGTCTGCCATTTGCTGTTTCGCCTCCAAACGGAGCATCCCGAGCCTTTCCAGGCGGGCGTTGATCGGTCCGGCGCCGGGCAGTGCCGAAATCACTAATACGCGAGTGCGATAGCGATCGACGGCTGCCGGAAACTTATCGATCGGCCGCCCGTCGTTGATCCAAAAATCCATCCGACCCGGCCCCCAATTATAGGCGGCTATGGCATCGGGCCAGTTGCGGTACCGCCGGTACAGTCGAGCGAGATAGGAACAGCCGAGCGCACGGTTCTGATTTTCGTCAAAGCGATCGCCGCCCCCGGCGTCGGCTGCCGCGGCGGCCGACAACTGCATCGGACCTTGCGGCCCGGCTGGGTCGGCGCGCCACATCCGAGGATCGGCGCCGTGGCGTGACTTCTACGCCATCAACGGCATAGGCCAGGCGATCGAGGGAACTGCCTTCGCCTGTTGGCGGCGCGGCCGGGCAGCTTTCGGCAAACGCGTTGCTCGCGGCACCGACGACGGAGAGCACCACCGGCAGGACAAGAAAGCGAGACGGCATAAACGTCATAAGGATCTCAGTAATTCGAGATCTCGATCAGATTGTGGTCCGGATCGCGAATATAGACCGATTGTATGGTCCCGACCGCGCCGGCACGCGGTCCCGGCCCGGCCACAATCGGAACATCGCAATCTTCGAGATGGGCGGTCACTTCGGCCAGCGGTACCGACGTTATAAAGCAGAGATCGCCTGATCCCGGGGTCGGCCTTTCGGCCACCAGACCCGGAATCTCGCCGGTCGCATGCAGGTTGATCTTCTGCTGGCCAAACCGCAGCGCGGTGCGCCCTTCGCCAAAGCGCACGACTTCCATGCCCAGCACGCGGGTATAGAATTCGCACGTGCGCGCAATGTCGGCGACCGTCAAGACAAGATGGTCGAGCCGTTCAATTTGCATCCACGGACCCCCTCCAACCTCGTCAAAGTGCTAGATTGTCACGAACGATCTCGCGCGGCCAGCCCGGGCCGGGAATAATGGCCGCACACAAGGGAGTTTCGGTTGTGCCGAGCCGACAAACGGTCGTTCTGTTTATGATCTCAGCGTTTGGGCTCAATCTGACGCCAGGGCCCGCCATTCTGTTCATTCTGTCCCGCTGTCTCGGCCAGGGGCAAGGGTGCGGCCGCCGTTTCGGTATTCGGGCTTGCCACCGCATCGGTGATCCAGGTGGTCGCGGCGGCATCCGGCCTTTCAGCGCTGTTCGCTTATTCGACGGGTCGTGGGCGAGCGCCGTTGACAGGCAATCCCACCTTTTTCCGCGGCGGAGCGGCGCGGGCCGCCTTCAGCGGCACAGATGAGCTGTAGCGCCCACGCCTCGCTCCGCGTCAGCGGCGGCTCAGGCGGGCTGCCGCGCCCGGCTAAGCTGAAAGCCAAATCTACGCGGCGGCATTGTCCTCGCAATTCCGGTGGCGCAAACCCTGGAGGCACTGGGCACACGCGTACCGCGCATTGCGATAAGCTCACGGATTGGCTATAAGGCCCGAGTGTAGCGGAGACTGGCGATGAGACAGGGAATTCACCCGGATTACCACGAGATTACGATTGTGATGACGGATGGGAGCTCATACGAGACACGTTCGACCTACGGCAAGCCGGGTGATACGCTGCGCCTCGACATCGACCCGAAGTCGCATCCGGCCTGGACCGGCGGGCAACAGCGCTTCATCGACACCGGCGGACAGCTCGCCCGTTTCAACAAGCGGTTCCAAGGTTTCGGGATTAAGCGCTGAGGGTTTGGCTACCCGGGACCGGGCGGCTGACAGCCTTCCCCACCCTCTTGACCACTATATTGCAAATCACCATTTAAGCATTGTGCAGTTGCCACCTGGGACTGCACGTCAGTGACTGGCATCAGCTGTACCGGTGGTGCCAAAACCCATGTTGCTCAAAGGAGAATGTGGTCATGGATCGTTTCGATTTCTCTCCCCTATTCCGCTCGACGATCGGTTTTGACCGGTTGACCCGTATGGTCGACGCGGCGACGCGTGTCGATAATGCGGCCCTAGCCTACCCGCCATACAATATCGAAAAGACCGGTGAAGACGCCTATCGGCTGACGATGGCGGTGGCCGGATTTGCGTCCGACGAACTGGACATCACGGTTCGGAGAACGTGCTCCTGGTGACCGGCAAGTCGAAAAAGGACGGCGAAGACACCAATTATCTGCACCGCGGCATTGCGCGGCGTGCCTTCGAGCGGCGCTTCAGCCTCGCCGACCGCAT
>CAVOTD010000079.1:0-77033 GCA_963698995.1 uncultured Alphaproteobacteria bacterium
GCAGCGGTAAAAGCAACCTGGCGTCGGCCGCCTCCCCATCGCCTCTGCGCTATGGTCCTGCGGCTTATGGTACCCCATTTTCACCGAGCACTCCGTTCGCATAGGACAGGGCCGTATTGTTGCTCGCGTCGGAATATGCCTGCTACTGGTCGAAGGCAGAAAAAGGCCACATGCTCGGTGCTGATGCCGAGAAAGTCCTCGATCTTGCGGCTCTCGCGCGGCTGAAACCCGAAATTCTCTTCATCCGGCGTCGCTCCTCAATTTCTGCTTTTGGCACTCAAGAGGCCTACAGTCGCGCCGGCAGAGGGTCTGCTTACTGAGGCAGTGCTGAAGTATTCGTGCGTTGTGCCGAACCGCCGCCCGTGACCCAAAGCCGTCCTTCACGACGAATGTAGCGAACAGCCGAGGTCGGTGAAGCCAGTCGGCCTCGAGTTGTGAGCAGCGCTCCCTCAGGGTCAATTGCCGATGGTTTCTTCCGGCCTCTCCAACAAAAAATCCCGTCCTTGTTCGGAGCACAAGACAAGGTCTGTGCCGTCGCCTGCGCGGCAAACTAGACCGCGTTCAGCGCCGCGAAGATTGTTTACGGCATAGCCCCGCCTCCGTCCCTTGCGTTGCCGGAGGGCTTCGGCGATCGCAACATCAAATTCGGCTCCCTGGAATTGCGCCGCTAAAGCGGGCGGCATCCATTGGTCCGAAAAAACGGCTCGGCGCAGCTCGGCGTACAGTCGGCTCGGTGAAGCATAGTCCAAAAGCAGGTGGCAAGAGCCCAGTGCATAAAAATGATGAACTACAAACTGGTCGCGGGAGTTGAGACGCCGGTAGCCGGTGGCCGGCAGCAGAAAACGTAGGTTCTTGGGATGGAGTTGAGCCGGTCAGCCAGATCCCCTTTTAGCCTTCGCGGATCGGATCGGCGTCACGTTCCAAGGCCGTTGTTGGCGATCCCGCTTGCCAAGCGCATGCTCCACCGCCGCGGCGAGTTCGACCAGCTTGAATGGTTTCTTTATCACCATCTCGTTGGCGAACGGATCGTCAGTTCCGGAAAGGTCGTCATACCCGGTCATAAACAAAATTTTCCGCTCCGGATCGTTCGCCCGGATGCGCGTCGCCAATTGGCGCCCATTCACGCCAGGCATAACCAGGTCGATCAGAGCGAGATCCACGACACCGTTGCCCCGAAGCAGATCCAGGGCCACCCGCGCATTATCCGCTTCCAGCACCTGATAGTTCAGCGCCTCAAGAGCCCGGACCGTCAAATCCCGAACGGCGGCATCATCGTCAACCACCAGAATCGACGCCTCTTGGCCGTCATGCGGTGCTGGACTGTGGTCAGCGGCGGCCCTGGGCAATGCCTCACGAGTTCTCGGCAAAAACAAGGTGATGGTCGTACCCTGCTCGAGACGTGTATCGATACGAACCTCACCGCCGGATTGCTCCGCAAACCCAAGGACTTGGCTAAGTCCGAGCCCGGTGCCCTTCCCGATCTCTTTCGTCGAGAAGAATGGCTCGAAGGCTTTCGCGGCAACCTCCCGGGTCATGCCTGTTCCGGTGTCACTCACGGAGATCGCGACGTAGTCTCCCATAGGCAGCCCGGTGGGCCGACTGTGATCGGAGGCTCCCATATTCTTTGTCGCGATGGTCAGCCGGCCTCCGTGGGGCATCGCATCACGGCTGTTGATCGCAAGATTTAGGAGGACCAGCTCTAACTGAGTCGCATCGATCAACACAGCCCAAAGATTCTTGTCCAGCACCGTCTCGACGCGGACCGCGGCGCCGATAGTCTGGAGCAGCAGGTCGCCCATGCTCGAGACCAGCTCATTCAGAACGACCACTCTGGGGGCCAGGTGCTGTCGACGGGCAAAGGCGAGAAGCTGCCCGGTAAGCTTTGCACCGCGCTCGGCCGCGGTGCCCGCGCTTCTCAGAATGTGAAGGAGCTTCTCGTCTTGCGTTCGGAGCGCGGCGAGTTCGATGTTGCCGACGACCGCCGTGAGCAAATTATTGAAATCGTGCGCCACTCCACCGGTGAGTTGGCCGATCACCTCGAGCTTCTGGGTTTGTCGCAGGCTTTCTTCCACTTGCCTGCGTTCGGTCACATCCCTGAGAGTGCCTGCCAGCCGGACGGGATCGCCCGGGTCGTCCCGATATAGACGACCTTCGGCTACAACCCAGTGAACACTGTCATCGGGCCACACCATCCGGCATTCGAGCCGGAAATTGCCGGTGTCCAAAGCCTGCCGGAACGCTGTCTTAAATAGCTCTTGATCGTCGGGTAGGATGTGCTTCTTGGCAATTGCCCGGCTCCAGCTTTGGAGGAGAGAATCGGGCTCGGAGAGACGATTCCGCACAGGCGCGCGCCCGCTCCTGCATTCACCCAAATCCAGATCCCAGGTAATCATCTGGGCTGCGTCGAGGGCCATCTTGAGGCTGTCCCGGGCAGCAACCAGCTGATCGTTGGCTTCCTGAAGTTGCCGCGTCCGTTCCCGCACTAGTTCTTCGAGGCGGTCGGCGGCCTGCTCTCGCTCAATCAGATATCTGGCTGCTTCGTACTGCCGGCGGCGCGCCCGCAGCGCCGCATTGGCCGCGCTGACAAGGGTCATCGTCTGGATGGGACGCTCCTGGAGCGTCACGTTGCGCAGCATTTCCAGCAGACGCTGGATATGCTGGTGCCGTCTCGGGTCATCGTGGCGGGTCGTCAGGACAATAAACGGGAAATCCGACCAAGGCGGCTGGTCGTGTACCCAATCAAAAAGCGGGGCGGGATCGGTTCCGAAAAAAGCTTCTTCGGAAATGATCGCCGCGCCGGCTCCAGCCTCCAACCCGATCCGCAAATCGCCGATCCCAGTACAAGGCTTGCACGAGAGCCCAGCGTGCTCCAGAAGTGCACAAGCAGCACTGCTATCCCGGCCTGTCGGGGCGAGCACAAGAATACCTTCGCCGACGTCGTTAGCCACCAGATGGTCCTTCTGTCGGAAGCCGATCACGTGTAAGCAGAGGGCCGGCTTCCCCGCGATAGTTCGGGACGCCTGATAAGACGCCTTGGAATTCGGTTAGCGGGGGGCCAATTTGCACCCCCTCGGCGGTCAGGCGGAATTCCCGAATCGCGTCCTCATGCGCACTGCTGCGCTTCTTGACGACTGAAATGGCGCGACGGACCCGTCCCTCCGCCTCGAAGTAACGCAACATCAGCACGGCATCGCTGAGATAGCTGATATCGAGCGGCGCCTGCATCGGCCCCATCAACCCATGCTGCGCCAGGACCAGGATGGTGATGACCCCGAGCTGATTAAGGGTGCTCAGCAGCTCGTGCATTTGGAGGACAAGAAAACGTTCCTCCGGCATCGCGTTCATGTAGCCGTTCAGGCTGTCAATGACGACGACCCGTACGCCCTCGCGCTCGACGCTTTCGCGCACTTTGTGGGCGAATTCTCCCGGCGACATCTCGGCTGGGTCGATCTGCTGCATCCGGACCCGGCCGGAATCCACATGGGCCTGTAGGGGCATGCCGACACCAGCGGCGCGCGCGAACACCGTGCCGAGCCCTTCATCGAACGCGAAGATCACGACCTCCTCGCTACGCGCCGCGGCGGCCATAGCATAGGTCAGCGCGATCGAAGATTTGCCCACTCCGGCGCCTCCGATCAGCAGCAGGCTCGTCCCGCGCTCGATGCCGCCGCCGAGCAGCGCGTCCAGCTCGGAAGAACCGGTCGAGGTAAGCTCGCCGAGGAACGCCTTATGGTGCTCCGCCGCGATGAGGCGAGGGTAGATGGCGAGTCCGCCCGTCTCGATCGTGAAGTCGTGGTAGCCGCCCCGGAACTTCATGCCCCGCATCTTGACGACGCGCAGGCGCCGGCGCTCCGCGCCGTAGTCCAGCGAGAGCTGCTCCAGCGCTACGACGCCGTGCGAGATGCTGTGTAGCTGGAGATCGCCCTCGTGGGATGAGAGATCGTCGAGCAAAACGACGGTGCATTGCCGACTAGCAAAGAAATTTTTGAGGGCAAGGATCTGGCGGCGATAGCGCAAGGAGCTTTGCGCAAGCAGCCGCATCTCGGAGAGCAAGTCGAACACAACTCGGTTCGGGTTCACCTCCAGCACTCGATCCAGAATGTGCTTCGTCGTCTCGCTGAGTTCCATCTCGGCGGGATGAAACAGCGTCAGCTCTTGGTCGGGGTCGAGGCTCGCTTCCGGTGGCACCAACTCGAAAATGTCGATCCCTTCCAGCGTCCAGCCGTGGCGGGCCACGACACCGCGCAATTCCCGCTCACTCTCTGACAACGTAATGTAGAGGCAGCGCTCGCCCCGACGCACGCCCTCTAGCAGGAATTGCAGCGCCAGCGTCGTCTTTCCGGTCCCCGGACGTCCCTCGATCAGATAAACGCGATCGGGGTCGAAGCCGCCCCCGAGAATATCGTCGAGTCCGACGCTGCCGGTGGACGCTCTTTCCGGCTCCGCGAAGTGTTGAGTGGGTTGGGTTTGTCTCATTGTCCTCCCCTAAAACGCGAAAGCAGCAGAGTCGTCCCGTTCGACCACCACTTCGATGGGCCCCGGCGAACTGCGATGCCTAAGCGGCAGGGGCCAGCCGGTTGTCGTCTTCGACAGGGCCATGGCGGCCCCTGTTTGGCATGTCCAACAGACTGCGCAGCATGTCACGACCGCGGGATAAGCGAGAGCGCACCGTGCCGACCGGCACGCTCAGGATAGCGGCCGTGTCTTCGTAGGACATGCCTTCGAGCCCAACGAGCAGGATGACCTGGCGTTGTTCATCACATAGACAGGCGAGCGCGCGATCCAACTCGTACAGCTGGCATGAGGCTGTCGGATCGGTGGTAGCGACGAGAGACGCGGATATTTGCTGGATATCGATACCAGCCTCGTCGCGTATCGCTCGCCGGACCATGTTGACATTTTGATTGTGCATGATCGTGAACAGCCAGGCGCGAATATCGGTGCCGGTCTGCCACAGGTGAGCTTTATCGATGGCGCGCGTGAGGGTCTCTTGGACGAGATCGTCCGCTCGATCCGCGTTCCGAGTGAGCGCTCGCGCATAGCGACGAAGTCGGGGGATTTCTTGCTCGACAAGGCGATGAAATTCAATCAACGCAGGATTCCTCAGCAATCATGGCGTGCGATGACCAGAAGACTAGGTTGCCGATGTAATCTGCGTATGAATGAAACCGCCAAATTTGGTAAAATATTGTGACGTATAGTGACAGTTGTGTCTGTAGACAAATGCTAAAGATTGTTACATTTCGTGACGCAACCTCGATGGAGGTTGTCGAATTTAGGCTTTAACCAGGCAAAAATTGAGAGCGGCGCTACCGTTCTGCGGCATGATTGCGATAAACGTCCAGGCAGCTGAGAATACCAATAAAAACAACAGTACCGCGATGTCGGCAACTCGGTTCAACGGCCTTTGGCAGGATTAATCCTGATGGCTAAGCGCATAGATTGCGCACACTGACCGCCCCGATAGTGCCCGAAAATTCTCGGTTGCCGAATCGCTAACAGCGCCTCGAACTTATCGCGAGACCAGGTCCAGGTTACCGGTGGCAGCGATGGAGCTGCCGGGTCACCAAGTGTCGCCCGACATTCTAATATTTATTAGAACATCGCGACAGCAGCTTATCCCCTTGGCTCTGGTCGGCCTAGCGCAAACAGTCAATTCGAGGACTTGCGCTGGTCGGGTCACATGCTCGTGGCGAAGCAAGGCCAGATTCGGATGTGGACCTTGTTGTTCTCGTCGACAATCCCGATGATTTTCGTGCCGACACCTTTTGGCTTACCGAGATCAATTGGAGCCGCGTCCCTCTGCGACCGATTGCACATCGGGATGCACAGTACGGGATTGCTTGGTCTCGCCATGTCGGGTTCGACAATGGGATGGAGGTCGAATTCACCTTCGCACCACCTTCATGGGCCAATGTTGAGCCGATCGACGCGGGAACGCTGTCCGTGGTGACGGACGGCTGTCGTATTCTCCATGACCCGAATGGCCGGCTCGGCGCGCTTTGTGCCGCTGCTGGATATGACGTTGGTTAAACCAATTGACCGATGAAGTCACCGTAAGACGCATGGGGCAACCGCATTGCCAGGCCAAGCAGCGTGTCGAACGCCGCTCCGACATGGCGCCGCCGATTCCAGCGGAAGACGAACTCGTCGAGATATCGCCGCAGGTGCGGCTTGCGGGCGCCGTGATAGGTGCCCAGCGCCCAACGCTTGAAGTTCGAGAAGACGCGGTGGATCCAGGGAAGGACGACATGGGCGGCCATCGATCCGACGACCTTCGCCCGATGCCGATGGTCCTTGAGGCTGCGGTAGGACGCCAGTCCGTCGCTGACGACCATGGCGCCGGGCTCGACCACCCGTGCGACGAACCCGGTGACGCTGGCGGCGGTGAAGTCTTTGAGCGGTTCCAGGCGGATGCGCCGTGGGCGTCCCTCCTCGGACAGTTCGACGGCGCCGATGACCAGTAGCTCGCCGACATGGCTGCGTCCCTGGCCGCTGGCGACTGGGTCGTCCTTGGTCCGGTAGGGGATCTCGCTTTCGTCGACTTCGACCAGATCTGCGAGCAGCGAGCCGTCGGGATCAACCATCGCGCGACGCAGTTTGTGGAGCATCAGCCAGGCCGTCTTATAGCTACCCAACCCGAGCTGGCCTTGCAGCTGGAGCGCCGAGATGTTATTCGAGTGGCTGCTGACCAGGTGGATCGCCAAGAACCAGGTAGTCAGCGGCATCTTGCTCCGATGCATGACCGTTCCTGCCGTCACCGATGTCTGGCGACCGCAGTCGGCGCATTCCCGGGTGAACTTCTTGCCGGAAAGCTCCCAGCCCTTCAGGCCGCCGCAAGCCGGGCAGATGAAACCATCCGGCCAACGCTTCGACGCCAGATACATGACAGGCTCCGCCGCCGAGGAATTGACCTCGACAATTTCTGCCGAAAACCGGAGCCACAGCGTCGAACCCCCTTCACCCGCGGAGGGTCGGCGAGCTATCGGGGCAGTCTAGAAATCGTTGTTCCTCTTGCGGAGGACCAAGGGTTCGAACCTCTCTCCCTCCAGCGGCGAGTTGCGTGCGAACCCGACTTCCTCGATCAGGGCGCCGAGTATTTACTGCCTTATATATTAGATATTAGCAGTATATATTAGATATTAGCAGTTCATCGACCCGCCCGACAGGCTCGCCCTGTAGGAGGGGATCATTGGTGAAGTCGATTCCCGGCACCACGTGGCCGGTATGGAAAACGACCTGTTCGGTTTCCGCGAAAAAGTTATCCGGGTTGCGGTTCAGCGTCAGCTTGCCGACCCGGCGCACCGGAACGAGTTCCTCGGGGATGATCTTGGTCGGGTCGAGTAGGTCGAAGTCGAATTTAAACTCGTCCTCCTCCTCGACGATCTGCAGGCCCAGCTCCCATTCCGGATAGTAGCCGCGCTCGATCGCCTCGAAGAGGTCACGACGATGGAAATCAGGATCCTTGCCGGAAATCTTCTGCGCCTCATCCCGGACGAGGGACTTGACGCCTTTGATCGGTTTCCAGTGAAACTTGACGAAGCGGACCGTGCCGGCGGCGTTGACCAGCCGGAAGGTGTGGACGCCAAACCCTTCCATCATCGCAAAGCTGCGCAGCAGGGCCCGGTCACTCATCACCCACATCAGCATATGGGCGCTTTCGGGCGTCAATGAGACGAAATCCCAGAAGGTGTCATGAGCCGAAGCCTGCCTGGGGAATTTCGTTGTTCGGCTCGGGCTTGACCGCATGGATCAGGTCGGGGAATTTGATCGCATCCTGGATGAAGAAGACGGGCATATTGTTGCCGACGAGGTCCCAAATCCCCTCGTCGGAATAAAACTTGACCGCGAAGCCACGCACGTCGCGCGCGCAGTCAGTCGACCCGCGGGAACCGGCGACAGTCGAGAATCGGACGAAGACAGGCGTCTGCCGCGACGGATCGCTGAGGAGGCCGGCCATAGTCAGGTCCGACAGATCCTCATAGACCTGGAACACGCCGTGCGCCGCTGCGCCACGCGCATGCACAACCCGCTCGGGTACGCGCTCGTGATCGAAGTGGGTGATCTTTTCACGGAGGTGAAAGTCCTCCATCAGCGTCGGACCGCGAAGTCCGACCTTCAGCGAGTTCTGGTCGTCGGAAATCTTGACACCCTGGTTCCCCGCTCATCACCTCGCCGGGCCCGACAGGGTCAAGCGCGAGGCCCGATGTCTTGTCGGTTTCCCCGTGAAGGAATTCGTTGTCTAGGGCAGAGGCGGACTGACCGGAAGTGCGGGCTATGCGCCGCCGCGCGACGCCGCGTGATCTCTTATTATTAGGCATTGAAACTCCAAAAGGATCTCTTACCATGAAACTTCAAAAGGGAGGCTGGAGCCGCTGAGCGGTCGGCGTTGGGCACTTATCTTGAGGCTTCGGTCGCCGCAGTATTTCGGAATGGCGGTCAAGCAGGCGCTTCGTTCTCGCCGCCAGGCTCGCTTGTTCGAGCGCGTAGCAGGTTGGTTCAATAACGGCACTGCTAACAATTGTTAGGCAGCATGCGTTCCATCAGTCCTTCTGGGCTTCCTGCGGGCTAATCTTCGTCGGATCAGGATTGGTCGGCTGGAGGTACGCCCGCGCCTGCTGCTGCAACATTTCCGGAGACACTCCGGCCGGCTCTGCGATTGGCTTCGCAGCTTATTTGGCCTCTATCTGCCGCTGAGGCGATGTCGCCTAGCGCGGAGAGGCCCAAGCTCCTCGACGTCTCGGTAGCTGAGCGTGAAGCGCAGGTAATGAGATGGACGGTCCCCGCTCACCTCGAGAGGATTGTGCCAGGGATTTTCTGAGGAGATCTCCAAACGGCAATCGTAACGATCGGGTTGGACACGGCGAAGAGCTGGTTTCAGGTTCACGGTATCGACGAGAGTGGTCAGATCGTGTGATGCCAGCGCGCTATGTCCGAGCATACGTCAAGACCAACAAACACGATGCCGCCGATGCCGAGGCATGCTGCGAGGCGGTTCAGCGGCCCGGAATGCGGTTTGTTCCGGTCAAGAGCGAAGAACAGCAAGGCATGCTGATGATCCACCGGAGCCGTGATCTGCTTGTTCGCCAGCGCACTGCCGCCGTCAATGCACTGCGCGGACACTTGGCGGAATTCGGAATCACCGCCGCCAAGGGAACTGCGAGAGCCCGGGAATTAATGTCGCTCGTCGACACAGATGAGCGTGTGCCTGCGATCGCCCGCGACGCCCTTCTGCAACTGGTCGACCAAATTCGCGACACCGAGCGCAAGATCGAGGCTTTCGACAAGCAGATCCTGTCGCTCGCGCGGGAGAATGAGGTCTGCCGCCGATTGATGACGGTACTGACCATCGGACCGTTTGCCGCCACGGCATTGGCGGCGACAGTGGGCAATCCTCGCTATCTCGCCTCAGGTCGCCACTTTGCAGCCTGGATAGGTTTGGTCCCGAAACAATATTCGACAGGTGGCAAAGAGCGGCTCGGCGGGATCAGCAAGCGAGGCGACACCTATCTTCGTAAACTGCTGATCCACGATGCCCGTGCGGCCGTGCATCGGGTTCGCAGCCACCAGGTGCCGAGTGCATGGATCGCCGGGCTGCTGGCTCGCCGCCACTTCAACATCGCCACCGTTGCTCTGGCGAATAAGACGGCACGCATCGCCTGGGCGATGATGGTCAACGGAT
This sequence comes from uncultured Alphaproteobacteria bacterium, assembly GCA_963698995.1. Taxonomy (GTDB): domain Bacteria; phylum Pseudomonadota; class Alphaproteobacteria; order ATCC43930; family CGMCC-115725; genus AP-15. The sequence goes on from CAVOTD010000079.1 coordinate 9,683, forward strand.
CGAGCTACCGCGCAACGGCATAAACTGACGCGCGCTTCAGTCTCGGCAGTGCGAGGGCGAACAAAGTTGTGATGACAACCGGTCGGACCGGGATCGGCCAAACCCGTTGGCTCTATCGGGACGCAAATGCCCGCCAAGGTAATTGGGCGCCGATCCGCGGACCTCATCGAGGCCAGCAGCGCATGCTGCATCAAAGGCCGGATAGATAGCTGCAACCGATTGATTGTCTGACCACTGAAGCGCGCCCTTGCCAGGCGGGGACCGTCCATAGATAAAGCCAGACCGCATGCTGGATGACAACCGGCGGAAACCGGTGGGCGACGGTATGAGAGTTCCATCATCCGGTCAGCCTACTTGCACCTCTCTCCCTGGCCATCCGGTTATCCTGACAAGGCCCCGGCGGGCTATGTCATCGCCGGAGCGACGATGGGATAGGCCGCAATCGTCGTTCGCGCGACGAGCTGCCACCAGGGTGTGTCTATCAATCGATCAGCCCCACAGCCTACGGCGCTCTCCCAGATTGAGATTAATTTGGTAGTGCCGGACGGGACGGGCGATATCAATAACTATACTGTGATCTGTGTCACGAACAACGAGCGCCTGGAGAGCACTTCCAGACTACCGGCCTCCCCGCGGTCTTTGATCCAAATTTAATTTACAAATATACGCCGGGTCCGATGGAAACCTCAGGCGAGCTTTACGTGGTGGCGACTGGTCCGGGATTACCGGCCTATTTTCTTTTCGGAACTTGGGGGCGTCCAAGGTGGTCAACTACACCGAGATACCGGATCGGGACGTGAAGGTGCGCGAGCTGACCGATGGCCTTCGGCGTTTGAGAGGAGTGGCGGCAGGGCCGCCTCGGCCGCCGTCGCTCTCAAAGGCGACCGAAGGTATATAAGCGCCGCGTCTTTAAAACAGCTAAGTTCCCGGCCCAGGGGGGCTATATGCGAAGAACCAAGTTGATTAACCGAGTGCTGAGGGCGCAGGAGCCAGCCGCCTCCGAAGCGGCCCGAGTGGCGGTGGCAGCCGTTCTGGTGCCAGTACTGCGGCGCGAGGTTCACCGACAGAAACGAGTTACTGGCGCATCTCGAAGCAGAAAAGCAGCGGGACCAGACGGCGCCGGAACCTTGACTAGCGGCGCCGTTCCATTCTGCGAGACGCGTCTCAATCGGGGTCGGTGGGACTTTACCACATCACCCTCGCCCGGTGCTAGAGACTGAGGTGGACCCCGTTTGTGAGACAGCCGGAGCCGCTTCTTAAGGTGTAGCCCCGCCGGTTTCGATGTCGGCTCCGATCAGCAAGCACACAAGAACTCGGCGGCATTCCTAAGCTCTTCGGCCGGTGATACCCGCGACGGCTGCCAGCCAGTGCGCAGGCTTTTTTCCGAGCAACTTTCCAGTTTTCAGCGGCTATCGAAATAGAGCGATGCTGGCTTTGGAACCGGGCGGAAATGCTCCGCCCGATTCCAAACCAGGAGGAATTGAGGTTTAGCGACCGGTCGAGGTACCAGTGTGCCGCCGCCTTCTACCGGCGAAGCCGTGGTGCCGGCTCCAGTATTCCGGTTGGCGAGATCATAATTCGTTATCGCTTGCAATCGCTCTTTGCTCCGGTCGAGCGTTAGCCGGTTGTTGTCGGTTTTCAGCTCACTGGGCGCAACGGCAACATTCTTGCCACCCGTTCCGAGAAAGGAGCCGACGTCGACAACGACCGCATCGAACTTTCCGTCCTTATTCAGGATGACATCGGCGACACTACCAATTTTGCGGTTTTGCGCATCGTACACCGCGCTACCAATCATTTTTTGCTGGCGCGGATCTCGTCCGGCTGGACGCCGTGTGGCAACATTTCATTCGCCCGAACCGCGCGGGTATCATGGTTTGCTGCGGATTGTGCATTAGCTGCCAAGACAAGGCTAATAGAATGTCCAAAAATCTTTGTGACGACGGCCATCGCATTGGCCCTGGCCGCTGCCGTTCCTGCGTGCGAACGATGGTGAGCCGGACGGGCGACGAATGCTCTTCCGGATGGGCGTCAATGTCGGCGACGTCATGTTCAAAGAAGGCGACATCTTCGGTGATGGCGTGAATGTCGCTGCCGGCTCGAGGGACTGGTCAGGGGTGGCGAGATCTGCGTTTCGCGGGGCGTGCACGATCACCTGCGTCATCGCGGCATGGCCTTCGATGATCTGGGCGAACAACTAGTCAAAAACATCGCGCACCCGATCCGGGCGTTTCAGCTCCGCATCGGCGGAGATCAGTCCGAGCAAGAGGCCCCGACCTCCGGGGAGTTGGCTGGGTCACCTGATGCGCCTTCCGCCTCGCTGGCCATCTCCGAACTCTCCGCTGACAATGGGGTCGCCCTCGAGCTCGCGCGTCAAGGACGGCAGCCCTGCCGAACTCGAATCCTACCTCGAGCGGTATCTGGAAGGTACCTTTGCCTCGCTCGCCCGAACACGGCTTGATGCCACCGCGCTCTCGCCCGCAGGCCCATCGGCGCCGACGCCCGAGGAAGTCGCCGCGGAGGCTCTCGACCTGGCCTTCTGGAACTCCGTAAAGGACAGCAATCGACGTGAGAGTTTCAGGCCTATCTGGAACAGCATCCGAACGGCCATTTCGCCGGGCTCGCCTGGGCGCGCCTCTCTTCCTCAGATGTGACTTAGCGTGCATCGCAGGATCGACGGCTTTTCCGTTTGAGCGACCGGGTGATGAAGCGGCAGCGGACGCGCGTCATACACGGGCCCACCGACCACCTTGCCGACCGATCCCCCGCGGCGCGCCTGTTTTTACGATCGGCGCGTTGGGGACAAACCACGTAGGCACTGCGCCCTGCCTCTAATACATTACGGCGCGGCCGTTGCCGGTTCGGCCGATCCCGGCTCTTCCTCTTTGATCACCTCTTCGGGGTGCGGCGGTTCATAGGCCCATGGGACGAGCACGACTGCGAGATTGGCGCCGCCGTGGCGCATCAGCGCCGCGCACAAGCGGCGGGTGCGGAAGTTGTTCAGCAGCAGGTAATCCCACCAATGTTCCTCGATGACTTCGGGGACGACGACCGCCAGCGGACGACCCGGGTGCTGTGCCTCGATTTCTGCAACGTACTTTAGCAGGCGGCCGACAAAGCTCCGGTGCGGCGAGGGTGATATGACGAGCTTCGGCGGCGTCATTCCCGCACGCCGCGCCGCGCGCTCGACATCCTCGCGCCATTGCCGTCGGAGTATATCCTCGTGCTCCTCGGCATCGGGACCTTCGAGCTTTGTCAGATGGATCGCGACCACCTCGCGCGACAGCAGCATCGCAAAGCGCACAGCCTTCTCGGCGAGCCGATCCCAGCGCTCGAGCGGCATCAGCACGATCGGCCACTGCAGGCCGCGCAGGTCGATCGGGCCTTCGCCGCCCAGCTGGCGATCGATTAGCTCGTAATGGCGCTTGATAGCCTTCAGCATGATGATCACCAGCGGGATTACCAGTATGGTGATCCAGGCGCCCTCGGCAAATTTCGCCGACAGGATCACGGCGAGCGCGATGCCCGTCCCCGCCGCCCCGGTCCCATTGATCAGGAGACGCACCCTGTTGCCCTGCTGGCGCGCCCAGCGGAACGCCATCCCGAGCTGCGACAGCGTAAACGCCAAGAACGCGCCAACGGCGAAGAGCGGGATCAGCCGGTCGGTAATCCCGCCGAAAACCGTGAGCAGCAGTCCGGCGGTCGCCGCCAACCACAGGATGCCGACCGAGTAAACCAGGCGCCGCCCCGCCGTTGCAAAGGTGCGCGGCAAGTATCCGTCCCGGGCCGCCAGGCGGCAGAGCCTCGGAAAATCCACAAAGCTCGTATTGGCCGACAGACACAGGACCGCGAGCAGGCTGCCTATTGCGATAAAATAGATTACGCCGTGTCCGACGATGGCGCCGGTCAGCTGAGAGAGGACACTCTGATAGCCCGGCTGCGTCTCGTCCATTGCCCCGACGCCATAAACGGGGCAGAGATACGAAATGACGGTGAGCAACAGCCCCAGGATCAGCACGATCACAGTCAATGTCCGGTGCGCGTGCTTGACCGTAGGATCCCGGAAGGCGCTGACGCCATTGCTGACCGCCTCGACCCCGGTCATCGCCGTGCAGCCGCTGGCAAACGCGCGCAGCAGCAACCACAATGTCACGGCTTGGGTAGGGGCGGGAAGCGGCGGAGGCGGTACGACCGGGACCGGGCTTCCGCCGGCGGCGAGCGCCTTCGCCACCCCGAACAGCAAAACCCCGCCAATGCTGGCTACGAACAGGTAAGTTGGTACCAAAAAAACCAGGCCCGCTTCCAGCGTGCCCCTGAGATTGACGATCGTAATCAGCGCCAGCACCGCCAGGCACAGTTCGAGGGTGTACGGGTGGAGCTGCGGGATAGCTGAGGTCAGCGCGCCGATGCCGGCCGAGATCCCGACCGCGACGTTGAGGACATAGTCGATCATCAAGGCGCTGGCGGCGAGCAAGCCGGCATTCGCTCCGAGGTTTTCCTTGGCGACGGTGTAGGAACCACCATTGCTCGGATAGGCCTCGATGGTCTGCCGATAGGAAAGGTAGAGCAACGCCAAGAGTACCAGGATGGCGGCCATGATCGGCCGGATCAGGTGCAGCCCTTCGGCACCGAGCGGAATGAGGATGGTCAGCGCAGCCTCGGGGCCATAGGCTGAGGAGCCGAGCCCGTCCAGGCCCATCGCGGGGACGCCCTCGATCGCGGCGATCTTGCGCGCCTCACCCTCCTGGTTCGCTAGTCGCCGTCCGATCAAAATGCTGGAAAGATTCATCCTCATACCCTGCAAGGAACCGCTCACAGTGCAAACAGGATGCGGGAGGCGGTGTCCCGAAGGGTCACCCTTTGCTTCGATAAGGGCGACCACATCACCGGCGGATAGAATTACGAGCGGAGCCTGCGATGACGATGGTGCAATCGGATCGGCCTTTCGCTAGGCCGATCGCGACCTTCGGGACAATCCGATGGGAACAGACGGGTTCGAGTTTGTCGAATATATCGGGCCCGACCCGCAGGCCCTGGCGGGGCTGTTCGAACGCATATGGTTCGCGGGTACGCCATCACTCGAAGAACGTGAGCCTCTATAAGCAGCGCGACATTATTTTCATTTTAAACGCCCGGCCGGAGAGGTTTACCCAGGCCTTCGAACGTATGGTAGTCTCCTGATCGCCGCCACATGTGGCGAACGGTGCCGCGGCCGATCAGCTTGTCGCCAATGTGCTGCCGATCGTTCGGGCCATTCAGGCATCGAGCATCACCAGCCTCGCTTGCATCGCTGAGGCGCCCAATGCTCGTGACGTTCGAACCGCGCACGGCGGTTATGGGCGAGCGCGAGCGAACCGGGGCGTCAAGCCCCGACAAAGAGCTTCTGCTGGAACAGGTTTCTGGCAGCTGGCCGGTCAGCACCGATCCGTCCGTGCATATCGAAGCGCTCAACAAACTCTTCGACAGCGGCGTCACGATCGTCAAACTTCACTCGGGCCAGCCGAACCAGCAGAAGGTCATTGAGTTCTACAAACAACCTCCTTCCCAGCTTCGGGAACCGCTCGTAGTGGGGTTGCGACGCTTGCTATTTTGAAAACTAGCCGTCGGTGGGGGCATGTCCCCGCCCGACGTCCGGAAGTCGGCTGTGCAGCTCTTCTAACAAGTGCTCGACAGCCACGTGCTGCGTGAGCTCAGAACTCTCGGGATCGTGGTGCTGCTCCACGCCAAGATGCGCACCGAGGCGCTCAAGCATCTGAATGATCCGTGTCGCGCGGCGCTCGGTGAGAAGGTTCACTTGCAAATCGAGATGATCGCGGCGATCGGCGACTATCCCCATGCGGTTCTGTTTCATTAGGATGAAGGCGGCGATCAAGACCGCTTCCAGGGAGGTGATCGCAGACAATAATGGGTAGGGGAAGGGGTCGAAGGGATTATCCATGGGATCTTCCCGGCATTCACAATAACCCAACCGCTGGATGCCAAGATCTGCAGCGCGACGAACGCGATCGTGCCTACGAATTCGCTGATCGCGTCTGTGATTGCTTCGCTGCTCGACCGGGGTTGTAGGGCTTCGTTCTCAACCCGGATCACGGTCTCGATGTTTTCCGCAACTGACTCCGGTGCGCGGCCCCTTTGATGGTTCATTCATCCACTGATGTCCAACCTGCCGTGGCTCTGAACATTATTAACGCCTCGAGCGTCACGTCTCTGTTCGGCCTGCGCTGTGGCATGAGGTAGGCCACTGCGCGTTAAAAAAACGAGGCTGGGGAGCTGTTCGGTTCCCGACCTCCCGGAAGATTGCGGAGAGCGAACACAACAGCTTCCTAATCGAGCATTGCTGCACGACGTCATCAGGAACGCAGCATCGGCCCAAAGTGTTGGTAGTGCCGAGCAAGCTGGCTCTATTCGTGCGGTACGCGATTCCCGCACGCGGTCCTGGAAGAGATTTGATTTGGCAAACCGAAACCGCGTTTCCGATGCTGCGGCAGCTAGGAAGAAGAAGTCTTCCGAGCCGGTACAAGTAGTGCTCGACCCGATGGAGACAGCCAAACTGGCCAAGCTGCGCCATGTCAGCGACCAGATGCCGGGGATCACACGACATAAGGCGCGGCACGGTTTTGATTACCAGTACCCCGATGGAGCGTTCGTGCGCGACATCGACACCTTGAACCGTATCCGCTCGCTGGTGATCCCCCCGGCCTGGGCTACGGTCTGGATCTGTCCTTACCCGAACGGCCATATCCAAGCCGTCGGAAGGGACAAGCGTGGACGCAAGCAATATCGTTATCACCCGCGTTGGCGCGAGGTCCGCGACGAGTCGAAATATGGCAAGATGCTGATATTCGGCAGGGTTCTGCCGGTAATCAGAGAGCGGGTCGAGGCCGATTTGCGCAGGCGCGGGCTGCCGCGCGAGCGCGTCCTCGCGGCCGTCGTTCGGTTGATGGAAATGACACTCTTCCGCGTTGGCAACACCGAATACGCCAGGACAAACAAGAGCTACGGTCTGACGACGCTACGCGACAAGCATGTCGGGATCGACGGCAGCCATGTCCATCTGAGCTTTCAGGGGAAGCACGGCCTGCGCCACGAAACCGATATCAACGACCGCCGACTGGCCCGCATTATCAAAGGCTGCCGCGATTTGCCTGGTTACGAGCTTTTCCAATACCTCGATGAAGACGGCAACCGGCATACGATAGATTCAGCGGACGTCAACGATTACTTGCGCCAAATCAGCGGCGAAGAGATTACCGCCAAGGATTTTCGAACCTGGGCTGCCACCAATCTCGCGGCTTTGGCGCTGCAGGAATTCGAACTTTTCGATACCGAGGCAAAGAAGAAGCGGGCGGTGGTGCGCGCGGTCGAAAAGGTGGCCAAGCACTTGGGTAATACGCCGGCGATTTGCCGGCGATGTTATATCCATCCGGCAATTTTCGATGGCTATCTCGACGGAACCTTGCTGACTACCCTGAAGGAACAGGCTCGCAACTACCTTGCCGAAAACGTCATAGGGATGAGTGCGGAAGAAGCGGCCGTTGTCGCATTCCTTAGCTTGCGCCTCGGCCAGCTCGAACGAGAACACAAGGCGGCGCCCGCCAGTTCTCCCAGCGCCAACCCCAGAACTCAGAATAACCGCTCGAGCGCAAATTATACCAAATCGCCAGAATTCATCCACACTCGTTGAACTGATTGCGCTCCGCGTTGTTCTCCCGCTGACACCAATGCGTCTCACGATTGCGCAACTGGGAACGAAGAGGAACTCGTGTCGAGGATCAGGGTCGCGATCGTCGGTGTTGGAAATTGCGCCTCGTCGCTCGTTCAGGGCGTCGAATTCTACCGCTGTGCGGCCGCGGGTTCGCCAATTCCGGGGATAATGCATCTCGAACTCGGCGGCTATTACATTGGCGATATCGATTTCGTTGCGGCCTTCGACATCGCTGTCGGCAAGGTCGGCTGCGAACTGGCGAAGGCAATTCTTGCGCCTCCAAATAACACGGAGAGGTTCGCGAGCGTTCCGCCGCTCGGCGTTGAGGTGCGGCGCGGTCCGACCTATGACGGCATCGGCCGGTATCTGCAGGATGTGGTTGTCGAGTCGCCGGCCGCCGAAGACGACGTCGCGAAAACGCTGCGCGCCACTGGCGCAGAAATCGTTGTGTCTTATCTACCGGTCGGGGCGGAGACCGCATCGCGCTGGTATGCGGAGCAGGCGTTGGCAGCGGGCTGCGCTTTTGTGAATTGCATTCCGGTCTTCATTGCCAAGAACCCCGCCTGGTGCCGGCGGTTCGGGGAGCGCGGGCTACCGTTGATCGGCGATGATGTGAAAAGCCAAGTCGGCGCCACAATCGTCCATCGCGTGCTCGCCAATCTGTTTCGCGAGCGGGGTGTGCAGGTCAACCGTACTTACCAGCTCAATTTCGGCGGCAACAGTGATTTCCAAAACATGCTCGAGCGCGAGCGGCTTGAATCGAAAAAACGCTCGAAAACCAACTCGTTGACCAGTCAGCTCGGCGAAACATTGTCGGACGCACACGCTCACATTGGACCTAGCGACTTCGTTCCGTGGCTGACGGACCGAAAATGGTGCTACATCAGGCTCGAAGGGACGAGCTTTGGCAATCTGCCGCTGAACTGCGAACTCAAGCTCGAGGTCTGGGACTCGCCCAATTCAGCCGGTGTCGTAATCGACGCGATCCGTTGTGCCAAGCTGGCTCTCGATCGGCGGATCGGCGGCGCACTGATCGGTCCGTCGAGCTATTTCATGAAGAGCCCGCCCGAGCAGTTTACCGATTACGAGGCTCGCGCCAAAACCGAGGCGTTCATTCGCGGTGAGATGTGAAGCCTGAGCAAAAAAGTAAGCCCGTCCCATAACGAGAAATCGCGCGTGCCTAAACGCTGAACGGTAAATCCATTGGCAGCGGCCAATTGCTGCACATCGCGCCGGTCGGCTTCGTCGCCGCGATAGGAAAAGTTCAGGATCAAGAGGGTCCCTCCCGACCGCAATAGCCGGGCGCAGTCACGTACGTGTCGTGCCGCGATCTCGGGGTCGGCGGCGAACATACAAGGGATGGAGTCTATCGCCAGGATCAGGTCGAATGATCGGTCTTCGAATGCAGTGAGGTCCCGGCCATTACACTGGTGGAATTTTACGTTTGCCAGGTCGCGACACCGCCGTCGCGCCTCGTCGATCATGTGGGGGAGATATCGATGGCAGTGATCATGCCGACGAGTGGCGCCAGGCGCCAGCTCGATGCGCCCGATCCCACAACCGATGTCGAGCACCGTCAGATCCAAACCCAGCAGGTTCCACTCGGCCAAACGCGTTATGATCTCATTGGTGGAGATCGAAACAGGCCTCCTGGTCGGAAATACCAATGAATTCGGTTCGGAGACCGCGTGCTTGTCCGACTTCGAGCGCCGCAGCGAGTTCGGCCCGCCGGGCGGCCGCGTACTCCGCAGTGCTCGCAGAATCCGTGCGCATTCGCATCGCGCCCGTCGCGCGGAGCACCGTCGGTGACCTGTACCAGAAGCGCGTCGCGAAACCGGCACAGCTGCGCGCCCATGCCGATCGTCTCGTCGTCGGGATGCGCAACGACGATCATGACCTTGCTTTCGATCGTCTTGCGCTCGACAAGGGCTCTCCAAAATCGCAGCGGCTGCGGCGCTGGCGATCATTCCCGGCTCACCCGCCGGCGTGCCAATACCGCCGCAAGGTTCGGCAGCAGAATTCGGCAAATTCTTCCTCGACCAGCGGCGGGCTTGTGTGGTGCGGCTGTAGGCCGCGATGCTCCGGCGTGAAGCAGAAGGTTACCGTGATGTCGAAATCCTCCAGCGCCCGCATTTGTCTGTCGAACCATGCTTCGGCATTGGGGCGGAAACTGTCGGCCCAGCTGATCCCGGTTCGCAGATAACGAACCCCGAGCCGCTTCAGCCATCGGACCGCATCGTCGAGCCGATGATCCTCGAAATGGAACCACTGACAGATCCCGAGTTCCGGTGTGTAATCGGCAAACCGCCCGACAACGCGCTTCGGGGTACCGTCCTCACGCAGCAGACCCATGTAGAAGTGGCGGTAGTAGGAAGAACCCTCCGCCTCGCGGTGCCGCGTCGTTGCGGGCCAAGCCTTCGGAAGATCATAAAGACTGTACCAGTGAATTCGCGGGGCCCGGCCGATCAGCAGTTCCGCTGTGCGCTGCAAACCGAATTCCTGGACTTCCTCGGCACCAAAGCTCGAAGCGCCGACTTCGGACACCCAGACCGGGAGACCGCTGGCAGCGGCAATCTCTTCGAGCTTTGCCGGCCAGTCGTCGATCATCCACAAATTCCAATCGAGCGGGAACCCGTGAACGGCAATGACGTCGAGCCGGTCGAGCACCCCCTTCCCCGCCAAATTAGCAATGAACAGCGGATCGATCGGGCGAAATGCCGCCGAGCACCCGCGGGAGCCCCGGCGCCTCGCTGGCAATGGCGTCGCCGGCCAGCCGGGTCATGCTGGCAAAGCGCACCCAGTCGGGATCGAGTTCGAGATCCCAATGCGACTTATTGTTGGGCTCGTTCCATAACATCACTGCCTCGATCATGCCGCGCCGTGTCCTTTGTCGTCCTAGAGCTGCCCGCGGCGCCAGCCGAGGTTTGCGCCGCACGGCAGACAAACACCTCCTCCTCCGGATTCGCGTCGATACGGAAACCGGCGCTGCGCAGCATTGCCGCGGTGCAGGCGCGGTTTGGGACCCACCAATTGGTGGGGTCTCCCGCATAGCGGTGTTCGATGAACGACAACCGGGGGAAAGTCGGGCGTTCAAATACCGCTGTTTCGGAGAACAGGTAATCCTGTTCGAGCGGCTCTTCGCGCGCATCGCCCCGCTGCATGGACTGGCAGACAAAGAGATCGCGCACCACGTGCTCGCGGATCAGGTCGAGCGCCAAGAGCGGATGCCGCAAATGATAGAGCACACCAAGAAATAGCACTACGTCGAATTGCTCGCGGAGCGCAGCGACGTCATAGACCGACATCTCCATAAACTCGATTTCTGCGCCGATAGCATCTGCAGCAAACCGCGCTTGCCGCAGATAGTCGACATCAACATCGATGCCCAGTACCCGTGAGGCTCCGCGAGCTTTCATCTGCAGCGCATAGAAGCCAGCGTTGCAGCCAATATCGAGAACCGTCCGGCCGGTCAGATCGGCCGGGATCGCGTCAGCGAAGCGGCGCCATTTAACCGCCGGATAGTCACCGAGAAAATGGTCCGGCGCCGTCATGACGCCGCCCCCCAAATCAATATTATGAAACCAAGGGCCGAGTGCGGCGGCCGCCACACGCAATGTCGCCGGATGTTTTTCGCGGCTCACGCCAACCGCCTACTCTTGAATTCCAGCGGCGCTGGCGTCGCGACCGTCTTGCTGTTCAAATCGGCGAGCAGCCGCATGGCCTCGCGGTACCCGCCCAAGGTTCCAACGTCGACATAGGCGGAGCCGGACGGCACCGCTGTCGCCTCCCCGCCGGCTGCCAAATACGCATTGACCAGAGTGCCGATATACTCATCGCGAGGCTCGCGGTCGCACCACAATCGATGCAGATCGTGCAGGATCGCCCCCGACAGCTTGAACGCGCCCCAAACCCAGCGCGATGCGGCGTCGGGCTGCTTGACTTGGATTTCGCTGACGCGGCCCGCGTTGTCGCTGATCACGGCATCGAAGAGCTCGGGCCGATCGACAGGAAAAGTAAGGAAGGCGAGCCGGTCGTCGGGGAGCTGCCTGCAACGCGTCTTCGGGGAGCCAGATCGTATCAGGCAGTCCGACCAGCACAACTTCATCGGCGATGTATGAGCGGCAGCGCGCGGAATATCGCGTCGCATAGACCGGCCGGCTCTGGCTGGACGACATAAGCAATGGCGGCCCTGCCGATTGCGCCGCCGTAATACTGCAAGATGTCGGATTTCCAGGGCGAAATGACAAAGCAGATCTTGTCGGTGCCGGCGCTCAGCATGCGCTCGATCAAGTACTCGCTCACGGCACGCGGGCGCTCTGTCGCACCATCGAAGCGGCTGCCGACAGGCAGCAGCTCCTTGGAGAATGCGAGCGGCTGAATGCGACTGCCGTTACCTGCGGCCGGCACGATGCCCCACATCGCACATTTACTCCGCAATGCTGCGACAGCAGCGTTTCCAGCTCGATAGCACGGTGCTCGGCGGTGTGCGCAGCCAGCGTCCGCTCAAGCGCCGGCGGTGCCGATCGCCGTCAGCTCGGCATCACTGCGATCGAGCGCCGCCAGCACGTCATCGGTCGTCCGGGCGATCAAGATTTCGCGGTCAGGAACGAAAAATTCGTCGAGGCCATCCCACCAGTCACTGATGATTGGAGCGCCACAGGCGCCCGCCTCAAAAAGCCGCCCCGACGGCACACCAGCCGAAGGACGCCATGGCGCGTCTGGTTACATTGAGCGTCAGCCGCGCCGACGCATAGAACTCCGGGTGCTGGTAGGAAGCTAGGTGGCGGAAAAAGAAGATGTTTTCTGTCCATGGAAAGTCGATTGGGGTATTGCGCACCGCCAATGATGAAATGAGCCTCCGGCCGTTGTCGCGCCGGCTCAATGAAGAACGCGTTCAGGGCGTCTTGGCGGTCGTCGGCGTAAGTCCCGAGATAAGATAGCGCAGCGCGGCCTCGATCAGGTGCAGCAGCCGGCCGGTAACGGTCGGGATCAACACTGCCGTACAGGGGTGCGACCCGCTTCGCGCCCAAGCCTTTGACGGAGGGCGGTCAGAGCGGTGCCTCCGGTATAGCTCAACACCAGATCAAAGGGTGCTAGTCCGTCGGGTCCGATATAATCAACCTCGTTTCCCGGCCGCAAGTTCTGCCAAGGTCACTGGGGTGTCCAGATCGTAGAAGACGTGGAGGCCGGCGCGTCGAGAAGCAGATCGGTCGCAGCGAGCGCATCCGGGCAATAGGATGTCACCATTCCGGCATCGGCATCGGACAGCGCTCGTTCTGCGCCTCGGGCAGCACCTCCTCCCAGTCGCTGTAAAGGACGAGCCTGCCGCCCTCAAGTGAAGTCAGGTCGCGGTTTTGCGCGTAATAGGGAACGTCACGTTCGAAAAACACGACCCAATGCCCGCGTTTGGCAAATGCGCGGATCAGGGCGCGCCATAGGACCGCGTGGCCATTTCCCCATGATGAACTGACGGCCAGAGCCGAAAATCACGAGCTTCATCGCAATTACCATCCGCTCAGCCTGCAACGGCAACGCGGTGCGGGCTGCGGTGCCGACGCCGACCTCCTCGACATAATTCTCGAGCGCCCTCGCGCGGTGAGCCGCAGTGTGGTGGCCGAGCACGTGCTCGCGGGCTCGGGTCGCGAGCTGTCGCCGTTCCTCGTCGGGAAGATCGTGGAGATAGGACGAGCACGTCGCTTTGCCCGACTTCGCGACGAGGATATGCCTTCCGGGCATGAAGATTGTGTTCAGGCCCGGCCACCAATCGGAGATGATCGGACTGCCGCAGGCTGCGGCTTCAAACAGCCTGACGCTCGGCGAATATCCCATGCGAACCATGTCAGCGCGGGTGATGTTGAGCGTGAAACGCTGTCGCGAGTAAAACCATCCGTGCCGATCGGGCCCAACATGCTCTATTCGGTCGAAGATTGGCGGGCCAGGACAGTTCGGTCGGATAGAGGGGCCCCGCGACCGCAAATCGCCCGGTCGGCCAATGGCGGGCGGGCTGACACATCAGGGCGTCGAGCGTCGGCTGCCGGTCGGCGCTGTAGGTGCCGAGATATCCCAGATCCCATACGGGTTCAGCCGGGGATGGTCTATGGCGATCCGGATCGACCGAGCAATAGAGCACACGAGCTGCACGAGCGCCGTACCGGCCCTCGAGGAGTTTCAGAGCCGGACCGCCAGTGAAGGAAAGATAGAGGTCGAGCGCGGGGATCAGCGCCGCATTGATATAGGGGCAGTTGCCGGCAGCAAGACTGGCGAGCGTGACTGGTGTGTCGATGTCGTAGAAAGCAACGATGCCGTTGGCAATCGAGTTGACGAGCTTAATGACGGCGATCCCATCGGGTACATAGGAGCCGACAATTACGAGATCGGCTTCGGCCAACCGTTTTCGCCAGCGGCTCGCGAAGCTCGCCGAGACTGTAATAGAGCTGGACGGATCCGACCGGGAAACTGAATCGGATCGCGATTGACTCCGTACCACGGCGTATCGCGTTCCAGAAACAAAACCTTGTGACCGCGCCGGCAGAGCGCCCGCACCAGGCTGCGAAAGGTCGTCGCGTGGCCATTACCCCATGACGACGTGATCGACAGGCCGAGAATGACGATGCGCAGAGGCTGCGCCGGCCGCGGCAGAAGAGCGGAAGTCACGCTGCTCCGTCCCTCCAATGCAGCTTCGAGCACGTCGACGCGCTTATCGTAGGTGTGTTCTGCGAGCGCTCGAACGCGTGCGGCCCCGCCGATCCGACGAGCCTCCCGTCGGCTCGAGGCGCGCGAGCGCCTCGGCTACCGCCGGCCCATTGCCGGCGACCAGGATCTCCCGCTCCGGCTCGAAGAATTCAGTAATGCCTTCCCACGCGTCGGTGATAATGCAGGCACCGGCTCCTGCTGCCTCGAACACGCGCGTCGCCGGGCTGTAGCCATACGAGGCCATGCTGTCCCGACTGACATTCAGCACCGCCCGTGCCGAGCAGTTGAAGGCATTGTGCTCGCGGGTATAAACATGACCGAGATAGCTGACATTGGACGGCATCGGTTTGTCCGACCAGCCATTGCCACCGAGGATAAAGCTGCTGTTCGGCAGATCGGCGGCGGTGGCGAAAAAGAATTCCTCGATCCGGCGTTCGCGGTCAGGCAGGCGATTGGCGATGAGACCGAGGTCGCAGGCAAATCGCGGCTCCGGCGAAACCGGGTGGTGGGTCGCTGGATCGAGCCCATTGTAAATCGGCACGCAGCTTTGCGCACCGAAGCGCTTATAGCCGGCAACGACCGGCGGCCCCCCTCCATAGGTGAGAATCATGTCATAGGCCGGGATCAGTTCGCGAAAAGGGTCGCCGCGATCCGCCGCAACCCGGTCGAGCGTTGCCGGCGCATCGACGTCCCAAAAGGCCGCGAGAGCGCCCGGCCGTGTGATTGCCGGTACTTGGGCCTCCAGAAACGCATCGAAGACGCCGACGCCGCTGGCTTTGACGACGAGGTCTGCAGTGCGGGCCAGATCGAGCGCCCGCGACACGCCATCTGCGTTGTCGACCGAGTAGACCACGACGCGCGCCCAATCCGGGTCGGGGATGTCTCGGTGCGCTTGTCGATCGAACGCGTCTGGCTCGTAGAACGTAATACGGTGGCCCCGCGCAGCTAGAGCTTGCAACACGCCTCGATAATAGGTCGCAGCACCGTTCCAATAGGCCGACACCAAGCTCGAGCCAAAGAAGGCGATCGACAGCGGTTTCATTGCGCAGCGAGGGCCTGTGGCGCACAAAGATCCCGACCGAGCGCACGGCAGATCGAGATCAGCTCGTCGACCCGGTGGGCACAGGTATGGCGAGCTTCGATCGTCGCGCGGCCATGACGAGCCACTGTCTCGGACCAGTCGCGGTCATCGTAGATCGCTTCGAGATAACTGCGCATTTCGGCGCTATTGCGGGCCATCAGAAAATCTTCGCCCGGGGTAAACAACCCCTCACTGTCTTCCCAGGGCGCCGAAACCAATGGAATGCCGCAGGCAAGTGCTTCGAATATCCGGATCGTCGGGATCCCCGGCAGCATGCGGACGTAAGGGCGGCGCGGGATGTGGACCGTTGCCGAGGCTGCCGCAAAGCAATCGGGAACCCGGAAATTGGGAAGGTATCTCGCGAATTCGATACCGGCCGCGGGCCAGTGTCGCGCGCGCCCGAATGAGGGTAGCGCACCCCGTGCACGCGCGCCGAGAGCCCGAGTGCTACCACTGGCTCGATAAAGAACTCCCGCAACTCAGCGGTGCGCTCGTCGTCACCCCAATTGCCGATCCACACGAGATCGCGCTGCCGCGGCACTCCTGCCAGGTGCCCAAACACTCTGAGATCGGCGGCTTCGTGCCAGGTAAACACTTGGCGTGCCCAGCCGCGGCGACGGTAGGCTTCGCGCAGGACTTCGCCAAAGACCAGGACGCCGTCAAAACCCTCGAAATCAAGTCGCCCAATCGCATCGGGCGCGCTCACCATGCGGTGGTGAGTGTCGTGAAACAGCAGGAGATAGGAGCCGCCGCAATTGCGGTGCACTGCAATCCGCGCGACCAGCTCCGGCTCGTTCCACTCATGAACCAGCACCAGATCCGCGCCGTCGAGCGCCCGGTCGAGATCGAGCTGGGCGAGGTCATAGACCTGCAGTGGCAGCGACGGATATACCTCGCGCCAAGCCTCGAGCGCGGACGGACCGTGATCCCGTGAGAGATTTTCCGCGCTCCAGCTTTCGCGTGGCTCCAATGCCAGCACGTCGAAACCGCGAAGCCAGCATTCGCTCATAACGCCGCGAAGGAAATGGGCATTGCCGTGATTCCAGTCGGAGCGGAGCGAGTGACAAAACAAGACGAGCTTAGGCATTACGCACTCTCCAGACGGGCCGAAGTCTGCGCCATCTCGTGGTAAAGCGCCGCGTAGTCTCGCGCCATACGACACAACGTGAATTCCCGCGCTCGGCACTGCACTGCTGCCGCTACACGGCTTCTTTTCCTCGGATTGGCGATGAGATCGTTGATGGCGGATTTGAGCGCCAGTCGACTCCTCCGGGTCGACAAAAACCGCTGCCCCGTCCCAGTTCTCGCGCAAGGATGGAATGTCTCCGAGCACCAATGCGCAGCCGGCGGCAGCAGCTTCGAGAATCGCCAATCCGAACGGCTCATAGCGAGCCGGCGCAACAAAAATGGACGCGCGGTCAAGGCGACGAGCCATTTCCACAGCGCTTAGGCGGCCCAAAAGCCGGACATTCGAGTACCGCTCGGCGCCGCCCTCAGGGTGTTCAACTTCTCCAGCGATCTCTACCGGCCAGGCAAGATCGGGTGCAATCGTCTCCAGTATCGCAAGGTTTTTCGCGGCATCCCAAATCCGGCCGACAGCCAGCACCAGCGGTGCTTTGGGCAATGCTGCAAAGCCGGTCAGCTCGATCCCATTAGGGAGCACTTCGGTTTTGCGTCCGAGCAGCCCGTAATGGTGCTCCAAATCGTGCAATACCGCTGCGGTCGGTGCGACGATACAGGTGGCCGCGGCCAATCCGGCAACGGCACGGTCGCGATATCGCTCCCACTCCGGAGGCGGCGAATGTTTGTGCACCGCGTGCCACCAAGAAAACACGTCGGAATGCGCGACCACCAGGACCGGCCGGTCCATGTCGAGGCGAGCATGGGCATAGCCGTTCACATGTATTACGATCGACGTGGTACTGTTCGGCAACCTGGACGAGCCAGTCGCAGCTACTTGCAAAATCGTCACAGCCGTTTCTCATCCATTCGAGGCTGTAGCTGCTCTCAATAAGAGTGGTATTGTACAATCTCGCTGATTTCGTCGCGTTGTACGGGTACCGGGCGCGGGCCCATTGTCGCTAGGACAGAAGCGGATCTCGGGCACCGCTCGGCACAACCGAGTCGCATAGGACCAGACCCCGCCGACCGCGTCCGCCGTCATCAATACCCTCAGCGGCGGGTTCTGTCTGTCCGATCCCCTGACCATTATCGGGGCAACACCTCTAGCTCTTGCAGGCGGAGTGGGCGTGCCTCCTGGATCTCACTTAATTTGGCGTATCGATCGAGGTAGTAATCGACCGCACGTTCCCATGCGTCGTCGTCCGGCAGGCCCCAGAGACGGCGGTAATCCGGTGAGCCGGGATAAGGGAACAGCGGCACTGGGTCATTGGCCCAGACTCCGCTTCGCCGAAGCTCTTCGCGCCAGCGTTGTACCGTCTCCGCGTCATCGCCGCTCGCAATCAGATTGGCCTGGACGAACGGCACCGACCGTTTTGCGCGGATCAGAAGCTCGGTCAGGGTCTCAGTAGAGAGCTTGCATTGCTTTGCGAGCCAGTCGCGTCCGGTCGCCGTAAGACTCTCCACCCCCGCCTCGATAGCGACGCAACCCGCCGCCCCCAGAAGATCGAGCATGGCGTGGTTCCACAGATCGATGCGGGTTTGAACCCCGAACTGTACCGGCCGCTCTGCTATCGCCTCGAGCAGTTGGCGCCATGGCAGAAAGATCTCGTCGATGAAGTAAATGTAGGTGACGCCGGCCGCGATCAGAGCATCCAATTCGGTCAGTATCGTCGCCAGTGGCCGACGGCGATATTTGTCGCGGAAATTTTCTTTTGCACAGAAAGTGCAGTGATAGGGACAGCCGCGGGACACCTCCATTTCGGCGCCACGGACCGATCGGCGCCGTGTCGAAGCGATGGTGATGGTGCCGATGTGCGTCGATGGTTTCTGCTGGCCAATCGAGTGCCGGTAAATTCGTCATATCGACAGCTTGAGGGCCTCCCCTGTACGACGACATCGCCATTGTCCAGGTAACAAAGGCCGGCGATCGCGCCCCACGCGTCCCGAGGCAGATCGGCGAGGCGGACGAGGGTTTCCTCGCATTCACCGAGTACGACTGCATCAACACCGAGCTTGCGCAAAGCAGCGCGGGGAGTAGTGGAACCGTGCGGTCCGACTGCGACCTTGATCCCACTCGCGGATGCGAGCACTGCCAAAATTTCTTGCGGGACCCGCAGCTCCGGCGGTGCGCACCGCCAAAACAGATAACTGGGCGCGGTTGTCACCACGGTCATGTCAGGGGCAAACCCACCTACCCGAGCGGCAACAGCAGTCTCGTCGATCCCTTCGGCTTGGGCGTCGAAAATTTCGGCTGTGTGGCCGCTACGGGTCAGCAGTGCCTTGGCATAGCCATACTCCAGCGGCAGATGCGGCTCACGGCAGCCAAAATAGATGCTGCCGCCGAACGACCAATTCGGATTGACGAGCGCGACCTTCACGTTCCAGCCATCCGCGCCGCCGGGGCCGTCCGGCGATTGACCGAGAGCCACTCGTATAACAGGCCGCAGACCATTCTCGACGGTGATCTTCGGCCGCCAACCGGTCGCGCGTTCGAACTTGTCCGGGTTCGAAACATACCAACGCTGGTCACCAACCCGCCAAGGACCGTAGGCGACGACCGGTGGTGAGCCGTTCAACGCCGTGATGCGCTCGATCAACTCGATCAAGCTCATCGTATTGTCTGGGCCGCCTCCTATATTGAAGGCCTGACCGGCGATTTGCGGTAGGTGATCTTCGGCGCACAACAACGCGTCGATCAGATCGTCGATGTAAAGCAGGTCGCGCACCTGCTTGCCATCGCCATAGATTGTAATCGGCATGTCTTGCAAAGCTTGGATCAGAAAGTGCGCTACCCACCCCTGATCCTCGGTCCCGTATTGATGCGGGCCGTAGATGCAGCTCATTCGGAAGACAGCAGCATGGACGGAGTAGCCGCGTGCATAATCGAGGACGTATTGGTCTGCAGTACCTTTCGAACAGCCGTAAGGGCTGTGGAAGCTGAGCGGCCGCGTCTCGTCGATCGCGCACAGATCGCGGAAGCCGGATCGTAGCGGGCTGACAAGGCAGTGAGGGGAATGTCTTCGAGTGCACCGTAGACCTTGTTCGTCGAGGTAAAGACGAGGCCGATCGGACGACCTACCCGCCGAATTTCCTCGAGAAGGTTTAGAGTGCCGCCGGCGTTTACTGTAGAAATCCTCACGTGGATCTGCGAGACTGGTGGTAACGGCGACTTGCGCCGCCAGATGGAATACCGTGCCGATGTCGGCAAGCACCGTGCGGATATCCGCCGCGTTGCGTACGTCGCCCCGGTGGAACTGCAGCCGCGATCCGTGAACGGCACGCAGCCAGCGCAGATTTTGCTGTGCTCCGGAGCGGCTGAGATTGTCGTAGATCCGAACTTGGCGCCCGGCCCGCAACAGCCGGTGAGCCAGATTGGTTCCGATAAAACCGGCACCACCGGTGATCAAGACTGGCCTGCGGCTCCGCGGTTCTATGCGCGAAATGCTCATAATGTGAGCCCGCGAGCCGCCAGTGCCGCCCGAGCTTCACCCACTCGGTCTACGCGACCCGGCCTCTTAGCCAAGTGACCAATTCCGATAGTCCTTCTCGCAACTGTGTTCTCGGCTGATAGCCGAGCACCGTGCGGGCCGCGCTAATGTCGGGAAAGCAGTGCCGGACGTCACCGATGCGGCATTCTCCCGGTGATCTCGGGCTCGATCGGCACACCCAAGGTCTCCGCAAGAAGCCGCGCCATTTGCGTAATCGTCACCGGTCGCCCGCTGCCGATGTTGAAGGCCTGGCCGACTGCGCCGTCAACCTCCAATGCGAGCCGGCAGGCCTCGGCAACGTCGCCGGCATAGACGAAATCGCGGCGTTGCTCTCCGTCTTCGAAAATCAACGGGGCCCGATCATTGAGCAGCCGCGCGGCAAAGATGGCCAAAACACCGCTATAAGGGTTCGACAACGCTTGATGCGGTCCATAGACATTGAAGAAACGCAGCGCGATCGTCGGTATTTCGTAGGCGCCCCCTACAATCAGGCAGAGCCGCTCTTGATCGTATTTCGATAAGGCATAGACCGAGAGCATCGACGGCGGCTTGCTCTCATCGGTCGGGATCGCTTCCGCTACCCGGCCCGATCCGTCCATCGGCTCCCAGAGACCTCGCTTCAGTTGGAGCGAGCTGCGCGCGAGATTATCCAACAACTGACCGTTACTGGCCCGATAACGCCCTTCGCCGTAAACGCTCATGCTGGAAGCCACGACCAGCCGATCGAAGGGACGGTGCCTGGCTCGCTCGATCATCGCTTCGAGCAGCACCGCGGTCCCGCCGCGTGTTCACGTCCGCGTAATCCGCCACCTCATACATGCTCTGGCCAACGCCGACCCGAGCCGCAAGGTGGAGGACGACATCAACCCCGGACAACGCACGGCGCACTGTCTTCGTCGAGCGGATGTCGCCGACGAGCAGTTCGACCCGGCGGTCGAGATAGCTGGGGGGTTTACGTTCCGGACCATGGATTTGAGGATCGAGACTATCAAGCGCTCGCACTCGATAACCACTGCGAAGAAGGGCTGCGGCACAATGAGAAGCGATGAAGCCAGCGCCCCCGGTAATTAAAACAGCCTTCTCCATCGCGGCTTCATAGGATGTTTGTGCCTTGCGTCTGAACGGCTGTGCGATCGAAAGGTTCAAACG
Organism: uncultured Alphaproteobacteria bacterium; assembly: GCA_963698995.1. Lineage (GTDB taxonomy): Bacteria > Pseudomonadota > Alphaproteobacteria > ATCC43930 > CGMCC-115725 > AP-15. The sequence goes on from CAVOTD010000079.1 coordinate 30,921, forward strand.
TTTTGAGAGAATTTTGGCCTGTCCCTGTACCTGCACTGAGCGCGATTTCACACTCCGCCAACGATAAAATAGCTATGTGAACCGTCGCTCCGCCTCCACTTCATTTTCTGCAAGCCCGAACGCGACATGGCTAGTCGACAATGTGCTCCAGTCCAAAATGCGGACGTTGCTGGAAATAAACTCGGGCCAATGCGGGAGTTCCGGATAGAAGTGACCAGAATTATGGAGACTTTGACGCCATAACACAGTTGGGGATCACCCCGCCTTTCAGTCGCATGCCGGAATTAAGAGAGGCGGTGTCCGTTGACGATAAGAATCCAGGGCTGGCGACCGTTTATGGATAGTGCCACCACCGACCGTACTTATTCGATTCATTTCTTATGAAACTCCAAACGTGGATCTGTTTAACTGATTTCGTAATATTTTACATTGAGCAAGCGCCGTTCGTTCATGACCCCGCTCGCATGAATAAATAGTTGGCGGAACCCCATTGGCGGGGAACAAAGGCTGGCGCCGCTAAATTTAAACTGAACCCAGTCGGACAAAACAACCGGGCCGGCGGTCTTTTCGCTACTCCGAGGGAACGGGGAAAGCCCGACATCTGTTTTGATCGCACGTTCTTCGAGATAGGGATGATGCGATTGACGACAGATCCGAGGACCGCCGGCCGGACGCCTCCGCAACCCCCTCAGCAGCAAGAACCGCCGGGCTTTACCGAAGAACTGGACCCGCGACCGGACCCATGACGAGCATTCCTACCGCGGTTGCGGCAAGCTCGAGGGCCGTGCTGCCCTGATAACCGGCTCCGATTCCGGGATTCGACGGGCGGCCGCGATTGCCTTCGCGCGCGAAGTCCTTGCCGAGACATCACCTGTGGGCCGCCGAACGGCATTGGCAGCTCTGGCGGATCTGCGCGTTCAGCCATTCACTGAAGGCGGTACAGCCAAGGCCGAGTAGGATCGCCGTCGGTGTCATGCCAGTTCCCGAAAAACGGCCAAATTCGCTATTCTGGCGCCCAAGCTTTGCGAGCGCCAGTGCAGTCGCGGTTACTGGCAAATCACCGACGATGCGGCGCATGACGGCGAAAATAATTTCGTGCCTCGTGCTGTCCGGCATCAGCACCTATGAGACAGATTGGACGAGTTGAGGAAGGGAGGATTTCTGGCCCGTCGTAGCCATTGAAGGAGCGAAGATGGGACAGAAATCCGGGCCGGTGAGGGAACCGGCGGAGCAGGTCATCAAGGAAATCCGCCGCGCCACCCGGCGGCAGTTTTCGGCGGAGGAGAAGATCCGCATCGTGCTGTCCGGCTTGCGTGGCGAGGACAGCATCGCCGAGCTGTGCCGGCGCGAGGGGATCGTGCAGAACCTCTATTACCGTTGGTCGAAGGAGTTTCTCGAGGCTGGCAAGAAGCGCCTCGCCGGCGACACGGCGCGGGCGGCGACCTCGGACGAGGTCAGGGATCTGCGCCGGGAGGCGGGCGCGTTGAAGGAGGTGGTGGCCGAACTCATCCTCGAAAACCGGCTGCTCAAAAAAAGCACGATCGGGGCTGGGGAGGACGGCATATGAGATACCCCGCCGCCGAGAAGCTGGAGATCATCCGGCTGGTCGAGCAGTCTGCACTGCCGGTGCGCCACACCCTGGCCAAGCTCGGCATTCCCCGGGCGACCTTCTACCGCTGGTACGATCGGCACCGCAGCGGCGGGCCCGAGGCCCTGAACGATCGCTCGCCCCGGCCGGACCGCGTCTGGAACCGCATCGCCGACCCCGAACGGCAGCGGATCATCGAACTGGCGCTCGACGAGCCGGCGTTGTCGCCGCGCGAGCTGGCCGTGCGTTTCACCGACACCGAAAGCTATTTTGTGTCAGAGGCTTCGGTCTATCGCCTGTTGAAGGCACACGAGCTGATCGCCAGCCCGGCCTTCGTCGTCATCAAGGCGGCCGACGCGTTCAAGAACAAGACCACCGCGCCCAACCAGCTCTGGCAGACCGACTTCACCTATCTCAAGGTGATCGGCTGGGGTTGGTTCTACCTGTCGACCGTGCTCGACGACTTCTCCCGCTACATCCTCGCCTGGAAACTGTGCACCACGATGCGGGCCGAAGACGTCACCGCCACGCTCGACCTGGCATTGCGGGCCTCGGGGTTGCACGAGGCCGCGCCAGCACAGCGGCCCCGGCTCCTGTCCGACAATGGTTCGAGCTATGTCGCGGGCGACCTGGCCAAATGGCTTGGTGACCGGAGCATCAAGCACATTCGCGGTGCCCCCTATCATCCGATGACACAGGGCAAGATCGAGCGCTGGCACCAGACCCTCAAGAACCGCATCCTGTTGGAGAACTACTTCCTGCCCGGCGATCTCGAAGCCCAGATCGAAGCCTTCGTCACCGACTACAACCACCGCCGTTACCACGAGAGCATCGACAATCTCACCCCGGCCGACGTCTACTTCGGGCGCGGACTAACCATCCTGGCAGAACGAGAAAGGATCAAACGACAGACCATCGCAAACCGCCGACTGCAGCACCAACTGTCGGCCGCCTGAAATCGCCAATCCGATGCGCCAGAGCCTCCCTTATTTTAACTCCCCGTTGTCTCAAAAACTCTGACGACGGACACCTCGTGCCAGTCGACCAGATGGTGTCAAGAGTTAGCTGGGCCGTCCCCACATAAGATGGTCCACGACAGAAAGAGCCAGATATACGAGAACCGCCCGCCTGAGGGCACCTCAGGACGAAAAATCAGGCCGCCGAGGGTGCGTCAATGACCGGACATCCCGTCAGCTCACCGGCAGCGCAGCTTTTTACGGCATCTACCAGGACACGCTCCATGGCGCGCAGGTCGGCGATGTTCGCCTACATTCGGGATGTCGCACTCCCCCGATGGTTGGCTTCTACCGGCCATATCCATCTGGCGGCCCACATCCAGACGAGGAACCATAATTCTATAATCCTGGTTAGGAACCGTAGCCCGGCTGAGCGGTTTAATCTGCGAATGTCACGGCGTCCAGCATCAAGGGGTACAATATGGCGACAAAAGCGAAAACAAAGGCCGGCCGCGTTGCCGAAAGGAAAACGAGCCGCTCGCAGTCTCCGAACCGGAAGAAAAAGACGCAACCGACTTCCCCGAGCGCGATCGACCTCTTGGAGCAGGATCACCGGCAGATCGAAGAATGGTTCGACGAGTACGATGAGCTAAAGGCGGATGACAATCGAAAGGCGCAGCTCGCACAGAAGATTTGCCTGGCGTTAAAGGTCCACGCCCAGATCGAAGAAGAGATTTTCTATCCACAGGCACGCGAAGCAACGCAGGACAGCGATCTCATCGACGAAGCGGTCGTCGAACATGCCACCGTGAAGAACCTAATTGCGGAAATCGAAGCGATGGAGGTCGGCGAGGATCTCTACGACGCCAAGATTCGGGTTCTCGGCGAAATGGTAAAGCAGCACATTAAAGAAGAAGAAGAGGAGCTTTTCCCGGAACTCGAACCCGCCAAAATGGATCTCGAGGCGTTCGGCAAAGAACTTGCGGAGCGCAAGGAAGAGCTGATGTCGGAAATGCAAGCCTGAACGGAAAAACTTCGGTTATCACTGCACTTAAATTTTGCTTTCCATGGCATTTTCGGCGGCATGTGGCGCCGCTTACGTAGGGACTGCGCGTGCCGCGGGGCTGCCCTCCCATCCGCTTCGGAGCCCCCCTATCGGGCGGGGCCCAGGTTGGCCTCAAAGTCATCGAGAACGACATCGTGTGCCGCAGGTTGCAAACTTCTGGAAATGGCGGCTGCACCACTCGACCGCTCCTCGGTTTGGCTGTTTGTCACTGCGCGCTCCTGCTCGCCAGTATATCGTTTTCGTAGTCGGGGGAGCCCCGCCCGGCCAGCGATGACCGTCACCAGGCGGTGGAAATTCCTGCTGTCCTCACCGTTTTCGGACAATTCGGGGATACGGACCGGGCGTAATCAGTAGCCAGGCACTTAGGCCATAATGCAGCTTGTCGAAATCGGCTCTCTTTGCAAATCTGGTTCCAATCTGGCCGGCGTTTTCTCTAAGCAGCCAGAGCTCGCGTGCTAATTGCTGATCCTTTTGGCAAAGGACCGTTGAGGCCAGGTTTTACGGCTCTCTCTCCCATACCCATCAGCATGCGAAGGGCATCGCGCCCGCGTGATAGGCGCGAGCGGACCGTGCCGATCGGGATTTGGAGGATCGCTGCTGCGTCTTCGTAGCTCATCCCTTCCAGGCCGACGAGCAGGATGACCTGCCGTTGTTCCTCCGGAACCTGCGCTAATGCCCGATCCAGTTCGTGCAGCTGAACTGCGGCCGTCGGATCCGTCGTGGCGACCAAAGTAGAGGATTGCTCCTCGAGTTCGACCGCCATACCTTCACCCATAGCGCTCCGAACCGCATTGACATTCTGATTATGCATGATGGTGAAAAGCCACGCCCGCATATTGCTCTCGGGCTGCCATAGGTGCTCTTTCGCGAGTGCCCGGACGAGGGTGTCCTGAACGAGGTCGTCGCAGCGTGACCCGTTGCGCGTCAATGCACGCGCATAGCGCCGAAGGCGCGGGATCTCCTCCTCGATGCGGCGCCGGAACTCATTCATTTGGCACTCCTATAAAAGCGGAACGGGCTGCGATCACAGGAGTTCTCATCCGGCCGTATAATTTGCCGATGTATGGATAACAAGACTTGGTAATTATTTGTAATGATTGGTAGCAGATGGCCCGTGCCGGATATTTACCGGGAAGCGCGAGTGTCGCGCCCCCTCTCTCAGACGCCGCCAGCGAGGTAAAGGTCGGAAGCTCCGTTACTCAGCAGGAACCTCGAATCCCTTTATATCCGGCACCGGCACTCAGCTAGTTAGACGCCCCTCCGATATAGCGTGCGCGCTCCGCTGCAACTTGGTCGGGAGTGTAAGCCGGCGCGTTTTCGTCGAACGAAGTCCAGCCGGCTTCCCGATATGCCGCGCCACGAATTGTAGGGTCGACCGCTTGATACTGTTGCAGGATCTCCCGGGCTGTCGACACACGGGCGTCATCCACTCGAGCCGTGACAAGTGTCCCGCCCCGGCGGACGCCTTCGGCGTAAAAGTGAGCGTCACGTTCGGGTACGCCTGCACCGCTGAGCGACCCGACTAGTCCCCCTGCGGCGCCGCCCACGACCGCACCTGTCGCGGCGCCTGCGGCCGTAGCTACGAGCCAGCCCGCGGCCACAACCGGTCCGACGCCTGGAATTGCCAAGAGACCGAGGCCGGTCAGCAGACCGCCGACACCGCCGACGGCGGCTCCGATGCCAGCGCCCCTCCCGGCATCTTCGGCAGTGTTCGTCGAACGATCCTCGTTGTATCGGTTGTCGACATTGTTCGACACGATGCTGATATCAGAGTGCGGGATTCCCGCCGCTTCGAGAGCATTCACCGCAGAAGCGGCGGAATCATACGTGTCATAAAGGGCAGTAACTGTTTGGGTCATTGCGAAATCCTAAATAACTGGACGATGTTTCTGGACTTACTTGGTAACGACATTGCCTTGATAGTCGAGCCCGACGTCTACGACTTTGCCTGCTTTGGAGGCCTTGCCTCTCCAAATCCCATCTTTGTCTTTCACCAGGCCGGAAACGCTGGAGTATCCGGCGCCCTCAATGCGAGATTTAGCCTGGCGCTCGGTAAAACTGTTAGCACCGGCGGCAGGTGCTCCCGGATTGTTGGCGTTGGGGCTGGAAACTGCTGGGGTATGGGCATCGGGATTTGCGGGGGGAGCTGCGGTCTGTGCAGAAGCACCGACCGCAACAGCGGCCCCTGTCAGGACCGTGATGGCGGCCAAGAATCGTCTCATTACCCTCTTCCCTGGTTGTTTCGATTACACACTGGAACCAACAACTTTTAAGCATGTCGCGTTCCGCAAACTAAACGGATCTAAAGAATTGGCCGGCAGCTAGCGAGAGGGCGGCCCTGCCAGGACAATGGAAGAAGATTGTGGGTGGTGCACAGCCGTTCTGGTCCGCTTCCCCTTTACGCCGGAATCCGACAATTCCTGAAAGGCCCGAAATCAACTGACGACAACTGGCTACAGGCGCTGTTGAATCGTTACGAACCAGCGTGAGAGGTGGTGGCGAGACAAGCGGGTAAGCTCGGCGACTTGACAGTCAAGGTCGGTCGAAGCGCGAGTTCGCAGATAATAGTAGGAACGCATTTTCACAAATGGTGTTGGTGCAGAATAAAAAGCTAGTATCGGGAGCGGTTATGAGGTACTACAACAGTATTGTGTTAGACGAGCGCGCACGTCTTGCAGAACTTCAAGATCTCTTGCTTCAGCGTGCCTTTGAGCGCCAGGAGGCCATTGGACGAGGTCACGAAAAGCGTGCGAAAGCACTTGAGGACGAAATCACGGAGCTCAAACAGGAAAAACAGAACATCAGGAAATGGATAACGGTCGGATCGACCTAGCTAAAAACAGACCGCGCGCCGGTAAGGGACGGCCTCCGGGCTTCGGGCATCACCCTCCCCGTCGGTGCAACCTTTGCCAGCATCTCAGGTCGAATATGGAACGGATATGGATTGCCTCATCGCGCAGATGCCTGGGAGATTTTATTCGACAATTCGAGTGCCATTGTTTGGTGCTCCTGGAGTACCGGTAAAGTTTTCTGTGCAAATTGTTTCAGTGCGGCGTTAGAGCCTGACCGCTCCTCCTGTTGAAAAAGCTTCACTGCTTTGTTGTGGTCATCCACCATGCCCTGCATGTATTGCTCGTCAAAGGGCTTGCCGTGCAGGGTCTGGAGTTTCTGCCGCATGCGCTCGTGGTCGGGGTCGACCGCCTTTGGCACGTCGACGCCAAGGCCAGTGGCTATCCTGATCAACTCCTCATTCACCGTCGTGTGATCCCAGATCATGCGATCGGCGAAGCTCTTGACATCGGCGTTATCTGACTTTTGGGCAACCTTGCTAAGCTCGACTTCGGCCATACCTCCGATACCGGCCTCTTTGACAAACGTCTGATCCTCCTGGTTCAGCGTGTCTTTAGCGGCCGCAGAAGGAGACGCTCGGCTGGGGGCGTTGGGTTGGCTTGTCTGCGCATAGGACGCAGCGCCGAGAAGGAGTCCGACAGCAAAGACGGCTGTTCTGGTAAGCAGGCAAATCATGGGTCCTCCAGTTCGGAGCCTAGCCCTTGAACAAGGGCCTTCGCGCGCAGTTCCGTATTCCTCGGCATGGGGAACAGTGCGGCACCTGATTATTGCGGTAGAGTCCTCAGGTGCATTCGCAGGGGTGCTGCAGGTGAAGCGCCAACCCCACCTTGCGCGCGGCCATGGCAACGGGGTGACGCTGGCTCGATTGATCGAGGCAGGGTTCGTGTGCCAAGTAATTTGATCCCCCAGGGTTGACCGCTCGATCGGCAGCTCGTCGCTGGGAATGACGCGGAGATTGAAGTAACAGGCCGCAGCTCCCGATAGTTCCGGCAATTCTCAGAATGGGCTGCCGGCGCAGCTCGTCAAATTCCAGCACGGTGCCGTCGGGATCGCGGAAATAGGCGCGAGAGTAGTTGAGCATGCCGCCTGCCGATCGTCGTCGAAGGTGAGATCGATGCCATGGGCGCGCAAATCCCCAACGTGCAGCCGCGTAGCCGGCATGGTCCGCTTCCTCGCGATAGTAAGATGCGCGGTCCATAACTTCTGAAACACCGCGGACGCTTAGCCATTCCTCGGCTGTAGGCCATTCTCGCTCGCTTGTATCGGGTGGTCGACGACCGACCTCCCGATGCGGATCTTCACACCCCAAGTTACGCGACCTTACATAATCAGGCAGCCCGGCATGATCCCTGTCAATCGACGCGGAAACCCCCTCGCTTGCCCGCGAGCATTCCTGCTTGAGGCAATGCGGAACCCGACCGCCCCTGACTGTTTACTCGAGGGCATGAGAGCACAACGAAGGAATCGCAACATGGTCAAGCTCGGCTACAAGCTGATGGCAGAGGAGCACGGGCCGGCCGCCCTGGTCCGCAACACGGTCCGTGCCGAGCAGGCCGGGTTCGCCTTCGCGGCGATTTCCGACCATTTCTTTCCCTGGCTCGACGAACAGGGCCATTCGCCGTTCTCGTGGTCCGTGCTCGGGGCCGCCGCCCAAGCCACCCGGCAGATCCAGCTGATGACAGCGGTCAGCTGCCCGATCATGCGCTACCACCCGGCAATCGTCGCGCAAGCTGCGGCGACGGTGGCAGTGCTGAGCGAGAACCGGTTTATCCTCGGGCTCGGGGCCGGCGAACGGCTGAACGAGCACGTCATTGGCGAGGGCTGGCCGGGCATCGGCGAGCGGCACGAGCGCCTTTCCGAGGCCTACGACATCATCCGCGGGCTGCTCGAAGGCAGCATCAAGAACTACCGTGGCAAGTACTTCATGCTGGACGACGCGAAGCTGTACGACCGCCCCGATCGCGCCCCCGCCATTATAGGCGCAGCCGGCGGACCGGAGGCCGCCCGCCTCGCGGGGCGCAAGGCCGACGGGATGATCACGACCATACTGCAGCCCGATCTCATTGAAGCCTTTCGCTCGGCCGGCGGCAAGGGTCCGCTATACGCCGAGGTGCCGATGTGCTACGCGGCGAGCGAGGATCGGGGGCGCGAGATCGCGCATCGCTATCATCGCTGGTCGCTGGCCGGCGGCCCGGTAATGCCGGAGCTGCCGGATACCGGCACTTTCGCGGCCGCGAGCAGCCATATTACCCCCGACGACGTTGCCAAAGAGGTCAGCCTAGGCCCCTCACCGGAGCCTCACCTGAAGGCGATCCGCGAGTATATCGAGGCCGGTTTCGACCACCTAATCCTGACGCAGATCGGACCCGAGCAGGACCCGTTCTTCGAGTTTTTCGAGCGCGAGCTGCGCCATGCTCTTTTGTCCTAAAGTCGGTTGTCAAACCAGCATGGGTCCCGGCGGTGCGGATCGGACCGGAATCGGCACAGGCGCAAGAAACCGATGCGAGCATCACAGCTCGTCCATTTGTCCGGGGAGCCGAGCCGCGGTGTCAGATCTTCAGGAAAAGACTCGGCGCCACAGGATAAGTCAGGATGAATAAGGCTGCCGGTCGCTTGGTGAAGCGCGCGACGGACCAACCATCTCGGATCCTTCCTCCTCCGATATCTCTGTTTGGGGATCGGCCGGAGCGGTGGGGCGCGTGGCACGGTGATGCTGACCTTCGTTAGCAGCGGTCATGACACGAAGATAATGCTCGGCATGCTGGTAAAGGTTCTCTGCGGCCACGCGATCGCCACTCGTAGACGCCTCTCGCGAGAGGGCAGTGTAACGTTCGAAGATCTGATGAGGGGTGCCTCGGATCTTGACGTTCGGTCCGGTACTATCGAAATTGTGACTTCGCTGCGGAATCTGTGGCCGATTACCGTAAGGATTGTTACCGTTATTACGACCATGCGATCGGTTGTTTTGTCCTGTTCTTATGAAACCTTTTGCGTTGATGATAGGTTGGATCGTTATCCAACGAGAGCGTGTCGGAAACCTTCGCAGTCGGGCAGTGTCGCGCCGCTTTTCTGTGCGGCGCCAGCTCTTTCGCGTCGGTACGTAGATGGGGCCGTCCTCATTTCCAACGGTTTTTTGATGCAATGCCCCGCAAATCCTGTGTTTCAGCATCCAATTGGGACCCCGCCCTCCAATGTAGGGTAAGGTTCTGGAACTCCGTGCAAAATAGGTGGCGTGAAGGGGTCCCGATCGGCGCTGATCGGGACCCCACCCCTGGGCTGATTTTCCGTAAAATTTCAAAGTCATAGGGCCAATTTACGCGGGGTCCCGCTCGGGCGCCGATCTACAGCCGGCGAGCTTGTCGGGGTCGGACTTGGCTTTGCGGCCGCAATCCCAGCACCACGCGATCAGCCGGACACCGGCGGCAGCCGCGCCGCCAAGAGTTATCGGCGGGCCGGGCTCGGACTTCACACCGGCCGTCTCTTGGCGACTGCTTTTCGCGGCGGCATGATCGGTAAACGACGGAAATGAACCTGGGTCGAGCGCGCCTCGTTGCTGCGCACCGAGCGATAGCTGACGGCGCCCAGCACCTGGTCAATGGTGGCGCCGTCGGCTCCAGAGCTTGCTTCACTTCAGTGTCTTACGAGGCAATACCCTACGCATCCCACTACATGGGATTAGATCGGACGAGTAGTCGGGTGGGATGACGACACCCGCTCGCGCCCGCTACGGCGGGTATCGGTTCTCGGCCGAGATCATCGGCCATGCCGTGTGGCTGTACTTCCGCTTCCCACTCGGTCTACGATGGTGGAGGAATTGCTGGCCGCGCGTGGCATCATCGTTAGCCACGAAACCGTCCGACAATGGGCGCGCAAATTCGGCCAGCAGTTCGCCAATCAGATCCGTCGTCGCGTTCCGCGAGTGGGCGATAAGTGGCATCTCGACGAGGTTGTGCTCAAGATTGGCGGGGTGAATCACTGGTTATGGCGAGCTGCGGACCAGGCCGGCATCGTGCTCGACGTCCTGGTACAACGCCGCCGCGAACAAGCACGCCGCCAAACGGCTGTTGCGCAAGCTGCTGAAGAAGCAGATGCGGCCGCCGCGCGTCATGATCACCGACAAGCTCGCCAGCTACGGTGCGGCAAGAGGGAGGTCATGCCCAGGATTGAGCATCGCCAGCACAAGGGGCTGAACAACAGAGCAGAAAATTCGCACCAGCCGACGCGCCGACGAGAGCGGCAAATGAAACAGTTCAAATCTGCCGGCCACGCGCAGCGCTTCCTTTCAGCCCACGATCAGATCAACAACCTATTCCATCTCCCGCGATCATGTCACTGCTGCCGAGCACAGAGCTTCCCAGAACCCAGAAATTTCAGGTCTGGGCCGAAATCCGCAGCATGGGTTGTCAATGAAATTCCTCATGGACATTGCCAGTCGTCTGCCTCCCGTTACCCCGACCAGACAAGTTGACGGTGCCATGTGAGGTCGGATCACATCCTGACGGCTTCATTCCCTGGCGAGCCGGCGCCTGTTAGCGCGCACTTTGCGTCGGTAGTGCGCCAGCGTCTTGGTCGCCGCGCCGTGAGCCGTGAGGCCAAGCCCGCCAGTCAGCGCCAGCGCCTGTAAAGCCAGGCCCGCCTCGAGCTTTTCGCCCACCATCCGCCGGGTCTCCGCCTCGGCAGCCACGCCGCCTAATGCAATCTTCAGTGTGCGTAGAGCGATTACGGACGAAGCTTCGAGGCCCAGAGACCAGGCGTAAAAGCCGGCGCGGAACCATGGATTTCGCGGCATCATAGATCTCATCACAGGAGCTCAGTACTCCCGAGGCGGGCGCGGGCGAGCCCGGCAAAGTGGCCATACGGATGTTGCTCAAGATAGGCTTGAAGCTCATCGCGCCGATTGCTGTCCTTCACGGAATTCCAGAAAGCAAGATCGAGAGCTTCCGCGGCGACTTCCTCGGGTGTCGGCGTCGCGGGACTTGGAGATGGGAGCACAGCTGCATCAAGCCGTGTTCGGGCGAGGGAGGCAAAGGTACCCTCCGGATATTGCTCGAGGTAAGATTCCAGCTCGACAGGACTGCCGTCCTTGACGCTGTCCCAAAGCGCCAGCTCGAGAGTGACCTCGTTATCGGCTGACAGTTCGGGAATCGTCGCCGGAGCGGTCGGTTCGGGCATCTCAGGGGGTGGGATCTCCTGCTCGGACGCAGCGTCACCGATGCGGAGGCGAAACGCCCGGATCGGGTGCGTGATGTTCTTGACCAGCTGCTCGCCCAGGTCGTCGAAAACCATGCCGCCGCGATGGCGCAGGTGATCGTGCACACCCCGCGAAACACAGATTTCGCCACCCTTGACCAGTCCCTCGAGCCGAGCGGCGACATTTACGCCGTCGCCGAAAATATCCTCGTTTTTGACCATGACGTCGCCGACGTTGACGCCGATCCGGAAGCGCATCCGGCGTCCTTCCGGCTCGTCTTCGTTAGCTCTTAGGAGAGCCGCTTGGATCTCGATCGCACAGCGAACCGCGTCGAGCACGCTGGCGAATTCGGCGAGCACGCTATCGCCGGCGGTGTTCGCGATCCGGCCTCGATGTTGCCCGATGAGCTCGTCGACGACGGCCCGGCGGGCAGACAACGTGGCCATCGTCGCCTCTTCGTCGCCGTGCATCAGGCGGCTGTAGCCCTCGACATCGGCGGCAAGGATTGCCGCAAGGCGTCTCTCGAGCGGCGGAGCCTCCATCTGAATAGCCCTACCCTTCCATAAAATGACCGAATGCCATCAGTGGGCGGATACGGTCACAGATAATTTTGGTGATCGCGAGCATTGGTGTCGAGAGCACCGCGCCGGGCACGCCCCACATCCAGTACCAGAAGACCAACGAAAGAATGACCAGCACCGGGTTGATCGTAAAACGTCGGGCGAGCAGCATCGGCGTTACCGTCTCGCCTTCGACAAGATGAATGAGCAGATAAAGCCCAGCCGGCAGAAATGCCGCCCACAGCGAGTCGATCGACAACAGGCCGGCGAGCAGGAAGACCACGACGCCGATCATCGGTCCGAGGATCGGAATATAATTGAGCAGAAAGGCAACCGTTCCCCACAGCACCGGATCGCCCACTCCGCAGAGCGCCATGACCGTGCCAGTGGCCACACCCACAGCCAGGTTCATGATTGTGATCGTAAAGAGGTAGGCCGATACGTCGCTCTCGATCTGCTGTGAGATGTCTACCGCCTGTCGCTTGTCTTTGAACCGCGGTAGGATCTCGACGAGGCGCCTGAGGAAGGTGTCGCCGCTGACCAGCAGGAAAAAAAGCACAAGCACTGTCTCGAGGAGCCCGCTAGCGAACGAGCGAGTGCCGCTCAGGAGCCGGTCGGAAAGTCCCGATCCCTGCACTGCTACAGGCACGGCTTTGGCTTCGCCCCCAAGCGTCAGACCCTGGGCCTGATCGGCAAATTTCTGGAAGGCAGCAATCGGCCGGCTCAGAAAGCTGAGGCGCTCCTCCAATTTGGGGATCCCAGTGGGTAATTTCTGCGCCCAGCTGGTAGCCGGGCCCGACAGCGCCGTCCCCAACCCGCCAAGCGTGCCGAACAGCACCAGGATGAGGAGAATGGCGGCAATCCCGCGTGGCAAACGGACCCGCTCGAGCACCCGGGTTGCCGGCTGCAGCACCAGGCTGAGCACGAAGGCGAGCACGATCGGCAGGACGATCTCGGCTGCCACATAGCAGGCGGCAAGCATCGCGAGAAGAAAAAGGCCGCCCAGAAACACCGTATTGATATCCGATGGTATGGGCAGATCGTCTTCTTCAGCGGCCGCAGCAGCAGGCGGGGTGGCGGCCAAGGGAGGATCAGCTGCCTTTCGGCTCGCAAGCAATTTGAGTTTAGCTATCGCCGCCATTGAGATCTCGTGGAGACAGGTGACGCAGGAACCGGGCCCGAGAAGCCAGGCCCAGGGCAAATCCTCTCTTCCGCACAGGCTCGCGCCGACGATTGGTGGAATAAGCTCACTGGCCGGTGCTGCAGTGTGACGCCGATCAGGCCGCCTGCGGCAGAGCGGTCGTGGAAGGCCGTTTCTCCATATCCAAAAACTTGCGAGGAGCATCCCGCCCCCGGGACAGGCGTGAGCGGCCCGTGCCGATCGGAAGGCCTAGAATTCCAGCGGTATCCTCGTAAGACATGCCTTCCAGGCCCACGAGCAGGATCACCTGCCGCTGTTCGAGTGGAAGCTGGGCTAGCGCGCGTTCCAGCTCAAACATCTTGCGCGTAGCCGCCGGATCAGTCGTGGCCCGCAGAGTCGCGGAGACCCGCTCTATATCGACGGCTGCGGCTTCCCGGATAACTCGCCGGATATTATTTACGTTCTGATTGTGCATGATCGTGAAGAGCCAAGCCCTGAGATTAGTGCCGGGTTGCCAGAATTCTTCCTTGCTAAGCGCGCGGCCGAGCGAGTCTCTGCACCAGATCGTCTGCCCGTTCGCGATTGCGGGTGAGCGCCCGCGCATAACGTCTCAACCGCGGGATCTGCTGTTCGATGAGTCGATGAAATTCGGACAATTTGCTCTCTCCTAGCGCGCCCAAGTCACGAGCCCAAGTTACGATGCCTGAGGAAAAAGAGCTTATAGGAATTATGTAAACCGCTGATGTGCAACAGCGTATAACTATGTAAATAATTGTAATGGCCTTCAGCAGCACGCCCGCCCGTCAAAATTTGGGCACTCAGACCGATTCGTTCCTTCATCAACCTTCTGCAGCTGCTGCGGTGAAACTGCTTGATTGGCACCGTCACCATCCAGGATTGGGCAGATGTCCTAATCCAGCTTGCTGGAAAAGAGCCATGTTTCAATGGTAGGGGCCGCTGTGCGGTCATCCACCTCGACTGCACAGCGGCAACGTTCTAAGCAGTTACGCGACTGCCGACCTGTAGCCGTCTCTGGACGGCTAACGCCCCGCCAATGGCGGCGAACAGGGCGCCGAGCAGCAGGTTGCCAAAGGCTGCAAACGATGTCTTGGAAGCCGCTGCGGCACTCGCGTCCGCGGCATCCTTGGCAGTCTGCACGGTCTGGTCCCGTGTCTGCTTCAGTTTCGCCTCGGCAGCATCGAACCGCTTGACGGCGTCGTCGTGGCTGATTTGCATTTGGGCGGCCATGATGTTGATGATGCGCTCCTTGGCCGCGGGAGCCTCGGCGCCGCCTTTAACGTAGGTGGCGAGGTTGCTCGCAATCTCCTTCTGGGCATCCTGCGAGGTCATGTTCGCCGGATCGGGATTGGTCGGCTGGAGATATGCCAGCGCTTGCTGCTGCAACATCTCCGGAGAGTTCTCCGGCGGCCTCTGCGATCGGCTTGGCGGCCTCTTTGACGCCGCTACCCGCAGTTGAGGCGATCCCGCCGAGCGCGGAGAAACCACCGCCGATAATCCCCCCAATGGCGGAGGTCAGCAGATAGATGGTCAGCAGCGCTGCTATGCCCCATGTGATCAGCCCGTGCAGCACGCCATCGAAGCGTATCTCGATCCCCGCCAGCCAGGCGGCAAGGTAACCCCCCAGCCCGAGGGCGACGCAGCTGCTGACGACCCACCACACTCCGGCGCCGATACCTAGGCTGCTCGCCGTCGGTGTCGAACCGAGATTGGTGTTCACGGTCCCGAGGCCGATGCCCGCTCCCAATAGGCTGAGCAACAGCTGAACCGCGACCACCAGGGTGGCCCCGCCGAAAATCGCGGCCCACGAGATCCGTTGGTAGGTATGCGTGAGATCTCTACCCGAAGTGGTTGTCGTGTCAAAGACGCCCGCTCGCCGAAGCGGTGGGGTATCATATGTGTGTACTTTACTGGACATTGGTTCCTCACTTCACCCGGGGTGCGCTGCACCCCGGGCACATTGCATACCGATCAGATCTTCGGGCGCGTCGTTGTTGTACTTGGCATCGGGGGTGCGCCACCTGTGCTGCGGCTGGTCGAGTCGTCCTCGCGCTCGATTTCGACATCCTGACGGCGCACCGTGTCGCGCACTGTTTCGACGCGATCCGTCGCTTCCTTATGAACGACGACCTCCTCCTTCACTCGCGCGGTCTTGCCGACCACCGCCTCCTCGTCGGTCTCCGCCACCTCGATGGTGCGGTCGGTGAAGTCGGCATCGTCGACCCTGGTACCGGCCGAAGCGGGGCGCCGGTCGATCGAGACGCGCTCGGAATGCAATGTTACATTCTCCTCCACTGGCGTCTCGACGACGAAGCGACGGATGTGGGTCGTGCCGCGGTTTACCAGCCGCTTGCCGACTGTCAGCTGCTCCTCGGAAAGCGCGATGACTTCCGCGCCGTCGTTGCGAAGGGCAGTATCAGGCGACCCGTGCACGCCCGCCACTGCGGCGGGGGTGCGGTTCGCGCCAAGACCTAGCGAGGCGGCACGCTCGTCGATGTCGATCGGCTGATGCCGCTCCAGGATCCTGGTAACGCCATCGACGTGCTCGTCGGGAACCCTGACAGTCACCACCGACGAGCCGCTTTCGAGACTGCGGTCGTACACGGCCGTATCGTGGTCCGGCTCGCCGCCAAAGAGGCTGCTCCAAAAGCCCTGCCCTCCAGCCGAGCTGGAGCCGGAAACGGCGGAGCCCGACACCGGCTCGGTTCCGGCATGTCGGCTTATGGCCTCTGGCGGCACGTGTGCCGCTTGCAGATCTCGCACGGCGGCGGCGGCGTGAGCTTCTGTGTCGTACACAGCAACGATGATCTCTTCATTCATGCGTCTGACCTTTGGGTTGGTGTTGTTTAATTCAGTTGATAGTGAGGGATGCTATTGGGACTAACCGTCCGGCTCCTCCCGGGTGACGACAGCTTCCTGTTGGCGCAGCACCACGGTCTCTTGATGCTGCTCCTTTGTACTCACGCGTCGCACCCGGACCTCTTCCTTGAGGACTAACCGCCGCTCGATGACGACGACTTCCTCCACGACCGGGATGATCGTGATGTCTCCCTCGTGACTAACGGGCGGCACGACCTCAATGGGCAGGCCGATCGGAACTCGCTCGATCTCGACCCGAACGTGGGTCAGCTCCTCGTCGATCAGCTGCTCCCGCATCCCCGTAATCAGAGCGATCTGGACGTTGGCCTTTTTAATTTCGCGTCGGGAGACCGAGACTTCTTCGGCCTGAAGCGGAATCCGCAGATCTTTTGTTTGCCGCTCTTGATCGGGCATGCGTTACCTTCTGTTCACGGCAGCAAACAAGTTGTGCCGTGGCGCTATGGTGAAATTTTTCGGAAATGTGCGGGTAAAGTACCCACGGATTTCTGGCCGCCTTGCGGCCGTGCCCTTGGGCCGGTCCTTGGTAAACAGAAGGTGTTGTTTAAGGTTCCTTGGTTCCTTGGACCGGTTCTCGATTTTTAATGTAGTTCCCAATTCGCGGCTTGAGCAACGATCACCACACCTGACCTGACCGTGCGATTGCCCCTTTAAAGAAGGGAGTAAGTCAGCTGATGATAAGACAGTTTGGAACATTCAGTTGGTTGACGGCGTGGCTTTTGCCATAAGCAGCCTTACCTGCTCTTCCAGTTCGTGCTGCCGGAAAGGCTTGGTCAAGCGCGGCTGATCGCGAAGGCTCTCGGGGAGAGCCCAATCACCGTAACCACTTGCGAGCACGAACGGGATGCTGCGCGCCAGGAGCTGCTCAGCGACCGGATAGACCTGCCCACCGCGGATACGCACATCCAGTATAGCCGCATCCAGCACCTCCTCGCGCGCCAGTCGCAGCGCGGCATCGAGCCGGCTCACCGGCCCCACGATATGGCAACCGAGACGCTCCAGCATGTCCTCGATCAGAATGGCGATGAGCATTTCGTCTTCAACCACCAGGATACGCAACCCAGCTCGGCCATCTTGGGTCACTAAGCGTCTCCTTGGCTGTAATGGGCAGGCCGCGCCCGCCCGACTTCTTCCGTCAACGGAATCTCGATCGTACAGCGCAGGCCGGATACCTCGAATTCCCGGCGAACCGCGGCATCGAATTCATGGGTCAAAGCGCGTTCGATCAGGGTCGTTCCGAACCCGCGCCGTATTGGCGCCTGTACCGCCGGGCCGCCGCTCTCTGTCCAGGCGAGCGCCAAGATTTCGTTGTCCGTGCCGCGGGTGACCGTCCACCGGACTTCGAGGCGCCCGGAGACCGTCGAGAGCGCGCCATAACTTGGCCGCATTGCTGGCAAGCTCGTGGACCGCCATCGCCAACGCCAGTCCGGCCTTCGGCGTCAGCGCGACGTCGGGGCCGGCGATGACCGGGCTGCCCTCCTGCCGCTCGTAGGGCGCCAATTCCGTCGTGATCAAGGCGCGCAGCGCCATCTCGCTCTGCCCGGCTTGAGACAGTAGGGTGTGCGCTTTGGCGATCGACTGGACGCGGCCCTCGATCTCGGCGGCGAACGCCTCGGGAGTGATGCTGGTTTTCACCGTCTGGGATACCACGGCAGACACGATCGCCAGGATGTTTTTCACGCGATGGTCGAGACTCGCCGCGCTCCGAACGCAAGACGAGAAGCTCCTTCACATTCTGAGAAGCGCGGGCACCGCGGCCGAGCGCGGTGCAAAGCTTACCGGACAGCTCCTCGCCTTTGCCCGTCGGCAGCACCTGGCACCCAGAGTGGTCGTTCTGAATGAGCTGGTCTCGAGCATGGGCGACCTGCTGCTCCAGACTATCGGCGCCGCGGTCCGCGTCGAGACGGTGCTGGACAACAATCTTTGGGCTGTGTTGATCGATGCGACCCAGTTAGAGCTGGTCCTCCTAAATCTTGCGATCAACAGCCGTGATGCGATGCCCCACGGAGGCCGGCTGACCATCGCGACAAAGAACATGGGAGCCTCCGATCACGGTCGGCCCACCGGGCTGCCTGTGGCAGACTACGTCGCGATCTCCGTGAGTGACACCGGAACAGGCATGACCCGGGAGGTCGCCGCGAAAGCCTTCGAGCCATTCTTCTCGACGAAAGAGATCGGGAAGGGCACCGGGCTCGGACTCAGCCAAGTCTTCGGGTTTGCGGAGCAATCCGGCGGCGAGGTTCGTATCGATACACGTCTCGGGCAGGGTACGACCATCACCCTGTTTTTGCCGAGAACTCGTGAGGCATTGCCCAGGGCCGCCGCTGACCATAATCCCGCACCGCATGACGGCCAAGAGGCGTCAATTCTGGTAGTTGACGATGATGCCGCCGTTCGAGATTTGACCGTCCGGGCTCTTGAGGCGCTGAACTATCAGGTGCTGGAAGCAGATAATGCGCGGGCCGCCCTAGATCTGCTTCGGGGCAACGGTGTCGTGGATCTCGCTCTCATTGACCTGGTTATGCCTGGCGTGAATGGGCGCCAATTGGCGACACGCATCCGGGCGAGCGATCCGGAGCGGAAAATTTTGTTTATGACCGGGTATGACGACCTTTCCGGAACTGACGATCCGTTCGCCAACGAGATGGTGATAAAGAAACCATTCAAGCTGGTCGAACTCGCCGCGGCGGTGGAGCATGCGCTTGGCAAGCGGGATCGCCAACAACGGCCTTGGAACGTGACGCCGATCCGATCCGCGAAGGCTAAAAGGGGATCTGGCTGACCGGCTCAACTCCATCCCAAGAACCTACGTTTTCTGGTGCCGGCCACCGGCTACCGGCGTCTCAACTCCCGCGATCAGTTTGTAGTTCATCATTTTTATGCACTGGGCTCTTGCCACCTGCTTTTGGACTGTGCTTCACCGAGCCGACTGTACGCCGAGCTGCGCCGAGCCGTTTTTTCGGACCAATGGATCCCGCCCGCTTTAGCGGCGCAATTCCAGGGAGCCGAATTTGATGTTGCGATCGCCGAAGCCCTCCGGCAACGCAAGGGACGGAGGCGGGGCTATGCCGTAAACAATCTTCGCGGCGCTGAACGCGGTCTAGTTTGCCGCGTAGGCGACGGCACAGACCTTGTCTTGTGCTCCGAACAAGGACGGGATTTTTTGTTGGAGAGGCCGGAAGAAACCATCGGCAATTGACCCTGAGGGAGCGCTGCTCACAACTCGAGGCCGACTGGCTTCACCGACCTCGGCTGTTCGCTACATTCGTCGTGAAGGACGGCTTTGGGTCACGGGCGGCGGTTCGGCACAACGCACGAATACTTCAGCACTGCCTCAGTAAGCAGACCCTCTGCCAGCGCGACTGTAGGCCTCTTGAGTGCCAAAGGCGGAAGTCACGTGGCCGACCCCGCTCGCTCACATCGGTCGACGAGCGCGCGTAACACGGCTGCCTCTTGAACCGGCCTTTAGTTTGGGGGCAGATCTGATACAAATGCCTGCAAGCGCGGGGCTCGTTCATGGAACGCCACAGATTCGGCAATTCTGATCTTACGGTTTCAGCCATCGGTCTCGGCTGTTACGGCATGTCGGGGGTCTATGGTCCGGCGGACGACGCGGAGTCAATCGCCACCATTCGCCGCGCGCTCGATCTCGGGGTCAATTTTCTCGACACATCGGCCAGCTACGGCAACGGCCACAATCACCGCTTGATCGGCGAAGCAATCCGCGGCCGCAGACATGATGTTGTCATCCACTCGAAGAGCGGCAGCCCACGCGACGGCGGCCCAGACGCCGTGCGCGGCGGAGGCGATCCGCGTTATCTGCGTCAAACCTGCGAGCAGAGCTTGAAAAATCTTGGGATCGAGACGCTCGACGTCTTTTGCATGTCGCGCGTCGATCCGAACGTGCCAATCGAGGAAAGCGTCGGGGGAATGGCCGAGCTCGTCAAGGAAGGCAAGACACGTTTCATCTCGCTCTCAGAGTGCTCGGCCAAGTCGCTGAAGCGTGGCAGTGCCGTTCATCCGCTCGTTTCGCTGCAGATGGAGTATTCGCTGTTCTCGCGCGATGCGGAAGAGCAAGGCCAGATCGACGCCTGCAAGGAACTTGGCATGGCAATGATGGCCTATGCCGTGCTCGGACGTGGGATGCTGAGCGACCAGGTTCCCAAAGTGGAGGAATTGGCAGCGGACGACGTTCGCCAGAGGCTACCTCGCTTTCAGAGTGTCAATATCGAGAAGAACCTCGGGCTGCGCTCTGCGCTCGAGGCCATTGCGCGCAGGAAGAACGCCACGCTCGCCCAGCTCTCCATCGCGTGGCCAATGGCCCAGGGAAAGCGTGCGGGAGTCTTCATCGTCCCGATACCCGGCGCGAAATCGCGCAAGCACCTTGAGGAGAATGTGCGCGCCGCGGACATTGTGCTGACGGCCGAGGATCTTGCGGAAATCGACCGCATCGTCCCGCCCGGTGCCGCGTCCGGTACTCGCTACCCGATAGGACAAATGCACCGACTGAACGTGTGACGTGCGAATCTAACCCCAGGCTGCTGCCGAATAATGCACGGTCGCGAATCGACGCTATTGGTCGGCCGCGCGGTCCGGCGCTGTCCGGGCTGAGGTCGCCTTTCCCTCAGCAACTACCGTAATATGATCCCGCGACCGACGCGATGTGCTAGCAGCGGAAGCGCTCGAGGTGTTGTCACTGCATCAAAGCTTGTCGGAGGGCACATCTGACCTCATGCGATTTCACGCAAAATACGTCTCCGCCAGCGAAGCCGGTGACTATTATCAGGTCTCGTTTGACACCGAGGATCCTGGCGAGGACAGCACCGATCCGCGTGGACCGGACAGGCCCTATCTCATCATTCAGCGCCAATTCGAGACGCTGGATGGCGGGCAATGCTACGTCGAGACACATGACCACGGCTATGTCGGTCACTTCCAAGTCAGATTGACGAATTTTACCCGCACGTGCCTTGCCTTCGAGATCGCGCGCAAACGTAACACTTATGTCGAAGTGTCCTGCTCCCTGGACGCGGTGGAGTTCAAGGAGGTGCAGCGCATTGTGAACATCATCTTCGACCAACACGGGTAAGACGACGCTCGGTCGTTTGACCGATCAGCCTCGCGTTAAACACCGATCACACGCTTTTTTCGCCCTGAATTCGGTCGACTTGCGCCACGATGTCGACCCAGCACGGCCCGCTGCCCCGTGTTGCCGGTTGACGCTCGCGGAACAACTTCGCTGGCATCGGGTCCGTGGCCGCTGACCGTCAGTTCGTCGCTCGATAGCTGATGTGCCGCTGCGGTGCGGCGAACGGCAGAGGAGTGCCAGGAGGGTACCGTGCCGTCAGCCGGGGGAACGTCTCAAATCGACCCTGAGCGGCCCTTCATGGCCTGACCGGCAGCCGACTGACGTCGACCAAGGAGCGGCCATTCGGCACGCCTCAGCGCATGTGGCAACTGCGGACGGCGGGCGGCCCGAGCCTGCCTGCTACGCCGTTGATCGGTTTCCGCCCGAGGCGCAGAGTTAAGCTTATGCCATCGCCGGCTACCGAGGGTGAGCGGGGGTGGGAGGGAACATTGAGCGGAGAGCGGGTCGAGCGGCGGCTGACGGCGCTCCTGGCCGCTGATGTCGCCGGCTATTCGCGGCTGATGGGCGCAGACGCAGAAGGCACGCTTGCGGCGCCGAAAGCGATCCGGCGCGAGTTGGTCGATCCGTGGATCGTCGAGCATCGCGGCCCGCCATGTCGCGACGACCACGGCGGCCGAGATGCCGACGCTGCCGGCAGGTGCCGCGAGCGCTGGATCCGAAAAAGGCGGAACCGGGTCGCGGTGGCGGCGACAGGAACCGCCGGCACCTCGCCCTCCGGCGCGCTTGGAATGATGAGCACGCCTCCGCCACGGGACCATCGTCTGTACGCAAGAGGAAATGCATTGAGCAAGGCGGCCGGTCCGGCTGTGGATCAGTACCGTCAATGGTTCACAACGACGGTTTACCCCCGCTTATGACAAAGTGCCCTCTCGCCGAGATCCGGCGCGCAACCGGACTCTCCACCCGATATGTGATCATGATCCGGAAGGGGCTCGGGATACAGCCGCAAGAGACGATATCGATCTTGGTAGCGAAACGTTCAAAGGCGAGCATCGGGCTAAATTAAATTCGGCCGAATCTCAATTCGTAAAGGGGAATGCAGGAATATGGCGAATATCGATCGATGGTTTCTGCGCATCGCTGTTATTTACGCTCTCGTGGCCATGTTTCTGGGCATCACCATGGGAATAAGGGAGGATTTCACGCAGGCGTCGACCCACGCCCATCTCAATCTGGTTGGATGGGTGTCAATGGCGCTGTATGCTTTGGTCTATCGCCAATACCCCGCGGCGGCCCAAAGTCGGTTTGCGATGCTACATTTTTGGATCGCCAATGTCGGCGCTGTGCTACTGACGGTGGGGATCTATACCCAGATGGCGGATATGCCCTCGCTAGCATTTATCGTGATCTCGGGTTCTTTCATCACAATTCTCGGCATGCTGATTTTCACCGTGATCGTGTATTCGAAAGTCTAGGCTCTCGTCGCCGCGTGGAAGCTGAGTTTAGCAGCCCGTTTCCCGCGGATTTTTCGTCCCCGCGGCGGTAGCGCTTCTGGCGGACGCTGTGCGCAAGGCCGGGTTGCCGGAAGGATGACTGCGACCCCATACCTCGCCGCCAATGTGCGAAGGTCTGCTCACGAGACGAGCGCCTCGCGGGCCGGGTAAATTCGGAACGGCAGGTCACCACCGACGCCGTGTGAAAAGACGATCGCCGCCAATCATTGGGCAATTTACTGTCGCCGCGCGTTGCTGTGGCATGGCGAAGACTTCAGAAACACTGTCCTAAGAGCAATAGGATTGCTCATTTTCGTCAGGGTGAAGACTTTTCACACGGCCTCCACCCATCGCGGCCATTCGTTAGGCTGCGTCGCGCCTCTCGCCGAGTACCTCTACAGGTGAGCCGCGCTTTGGGCTTTAGCCCCTTGAAGGGGGACTTTGACGGCGGCCCCTTAGAGACACGATAGACTGATCCTGCATTTCTTGGACGAAGCGACGATCGCGGCCCGTGTAAAACACAAAAACAATGGCACGACCGCGCGGGTCAAAAACCGCTGGCGCGACCATCTTGGCATTTCTGAGAATTTCACGGCCCGGCATCTATGGAAATTGCCGTCGACATCTGGTGTTCGCCATCTGCGGGGAGCCGCACCTCGTTGTCGGCGATATTCCCGGTCTCGACACAAACCATGCCGCGCCAGGCAGGGTCGCCGAGATCGACCATGGCGGCTGCCTTTTCGGCCCAGGGATTCCACACCACGCTCGACGCGGCGGCGTCCTTTTTGATGACGACGCGGCGGCGCCACCCACGATCTTCAATGGCGCATTGCTCCGGCGTATCGAGGTAGACGCTGTCGGTCTCTGCCGTGATAGTGACAAGGGCTGCTGTCTGCGGCTTGCGCCGTGCCGCGTCAGACTTGTCGATATAGGTGGTGCCGGCGAGCCCGGAGATCGCGATGCCGGTGATATCGGAAATCGCAAAGTAGGTGTGCAGCGCCTCCTCGAAAATGACCGGATGCGTCGCACGGTTTTGCACGGCGAGACGCAACGACAGGGTCTGCGCGAAGACCACGGTGTAGATCGCGCGAAACGGCTCCGGCCAGAACGGCGAGCCGACATCGCCGCCGCCGAGACTGAAGGTCAGGGTTAGCGACTCGCGGCCGGCGGTTTCGACGCAGTCGAGATGCCATCGTGCGGTACGCGCAAAGCCGTGCTGCGGTGCCGCCAGCGCGTGCCGACTGGCGCCGAACCACGGGAAGATGATTGGGATGCCGCCGCGAATTGCCCTGCCCGGGGCAAACGCGCTGTTGGGACTGGTGAAGAGGACCGGCCGCTCGCCGGGCGGCTGCCAGGCGGTCAGCTGCGCTCCTTGCAGGTAAAGCTCGCCCGCCATACCGTGGAGCGAAATCGCGGCCTTGACCAGCCCGTGTTCCGTTTCGACGAAATCGAGAATGCCGGCAATGCCGAATTCGGCAGTAAGCTCCTCGGCCTGCATCGCAGCTTCCTTTCCCGGGAGATCATCATCGCCGATTGCGGCGCAGCAGCGCCATCACGAAATTCGGCGGATCGAGAAGTGGAAGACAGCTTTGGGTCAAGGCGGCTGCGTCACCAGGTTGGTGGAACGGCCGGTGTGCCCTCAGCTCCGGCCAGGCGGCCAACTCTCTGTAATGTGCCCCGGCGTCCTGACCGCGGGCAGATGTCGCCTGCCATTCCGCAGAAAGAATTGCCCAACCTTGCCAGGCGATATCAGGTTCGAGCCGATCACCTGGAACGGAAAGCGCGGCGATGATGCAACGCGACCGTGCCAAAGAAGAAACGCTTGCGCTCTCGACTCTGCCGGTCTCGCCCGACGCGGGAACTTCATCGATCAGCCTGGTGTTGCAATTCGACAAAAGAGCGCGACACGAGGCCGCGGATGCCCGCTTGCCCATCGCCGGTCCGGGTCGCACCCCATTCGAGGGAGGGACGGCCGTGACCGCCTACTGCGTCATTCTCCGCGACCGCGAGACCGAAACCGTCGTCGGTTATTATAACGGCGCCTGGACGACCGACGGGCGCCGAGGCCTTACCCTCCGTGAGCGCGAGGCGGCGGAAGCCCACGCCGCCCGCATGCGCGATCGCTGTCCGCGCAACGCTGACCTCATCAAGGTCGAGGAGTTTGCCGCCGCAGATTAGCACGGGCCATTACACGCGGCGATATTTCACGCCTCGTGGAGCGCGCATGCGGCCCATGATCCCGGCGCTAGCCATCGTCCTGGCGCAAGCTGCCCAACCTGGCGCTAACTCAACGTCCAACAAATGGTGCTTCGACAGAGGGCAGGGGGGAGCTCTGCTCTGCGAGGCAACGGAGGGCGAGTGCAACCACTTGCGCGACCTCAACGCCGAGATCGCAAAGAGCCCGTGCAAACACGCCGAGCCGCCGGAAAATCAGGTCTCGCCGACGGAGCCCTCGCCTCCGCCGAGACCTTAATGACAGCCTCTACAGATGACCTCGTTCGCCGAGTCATCGGAGATCAGAGGCGCCGCACCCGCAATGCTGCCGGCTCCCGGTCGGGGGCGGACTATCGAACCGGTCGACAGCCTCAGGTGAAACGCCTGCGTAAATCGCGAGGTACGCCTCGATCGCCTCGTGCATGCCGATCAGAAACTCGTATCGCTGGTCGCTCATCTTCGACACGGTGATGTGCAGATTGCCGGCTTTGTCGATCTGCCAGTCGCCGACAGTAGGGTAGCGCTGCTCCGAGTGCGGGATCGTGTCGATAATGATGTGCAGCGGCTTGGCGTCCCGATGATAGCGAGGTGGCTGCGCATAGGCGGATGACGCGAGCAAGAGCGCGCTAAGCGCGAGTGGACGAAATCGGATCATTGTGATTGACCATTTCGGATAAGAAGTCGGAGTGCCCTAATCATCAACAGCAAGGACCGCTTTCGAAACCCACAACGGCCGTTCGGCCTTGGTCGCGGGAACCGCTCTTCTTGCCCGAGGGCGTGTGAAAACGTCCTAACGTGATAGGTTAGTGTCCTGCTATTGGGGGTTGGCGATGCATCGGTTCATCGATGGCGAAGATCGGATGCAAGGGGCGCTGCTCCCGCACAGCCTGGAGGATTACGTCGACGAGGAGAACCCGGTTCGGGTGATCGAGGTCTTCATCGACGAACTGGACCTTGCGGCCCTGGGGTTTCGGGGATGACGCCGGCGGCGACGGGGCGGCCGGCCTACCATCCCTCGACGCTGCTGAAGATCTACCTCTACGGCTATCTCAACCGCGTGCAGTCGAGCCGGCGGCTCGAACGGGAAGCGCAGCGCAATATCGAGCTGATGTGGCTGACCGGGCGGCTGGCGCCTGACTTCAAGACGATCGCCGACTTCCGCAAGGACAATGGCGCGGCGATCCGGGCGGTGTGTGCCCAGTTTGTGGTGTTGTGCCGCCGAGCTGGGCCTGTTCACCCGCGCCGTTGTTGCGATCGACGGCAGCAAGTTCAAAGCGGTGAACAATCGCGACAAGAATTACACGGTCGCCAAGGTCACCGGGCGGATGGAGCAGGTCGACGCCAGCATCGCGCGTTACCTGAGGGCGCTGGACCAGGCCGACCGCGAAGAGAGCGATGTCGCCGAGGCCAAGTCGGTCCGGCTGAAGGAGAAGATTGCCGGCCTGCGCCGGCAGATGCGGCCTTGAAGGTGATGGAGCAGACGGTTCAGGACGCACCCGACCAGCAGGTCTCGCTGACCGATCCCGACGCCCGTTCGATGGCTACCAGCGGCAAAGGCACCGCCACCGTCGGCTACAATGTACAGATCGCCGTCGACGCCGAGCACCATCTGATCGTGGCCCACGAGGTGATCAATCAGGGGTACGACCGCCACCAGCTTGCGCCCATGGCGTTCAAGGCACAGCAGGCCACGGGCTGCGAGCAGATCACCGCCCTGGCCGACCGCGGCTACTTCAACGGCGACCAGGTCCTCTCGTGCGAAGGCACGGGCGTCGCACCTGTCGTGCCCAAGACCCTGACGTCGAGCGGGGCCAAGCGCGGCTTGTTCACCCGGCAGGACTTCATCTACGACGCCGAGCACGACCACTACACCTGCCCGGCGGGCGCAAAACTCACCAAAATTCATCGGCGCGGTCGGATCACACGGAAGACTTCGACCGCTACCGCCACCTGAGCGCCTGCTTCACCTGTCCGCTCAAACCCCGGTGCACGCCGACCCAGCGGCGGATCATCAAGCGCTGGGAGAATGAGGACGTGCTCGACAGGATGCAGGATCGGCTCGACCGCATGCCCGAGGCCATGGGCGTGCGACGACAGACCGTCGAACACCCGTTCGGGACCCTCAAGGCTTGGATGGGCGCCACCCACTTCCTGACCCGGACCCTCGACAAGGTCCGAACCGAGATGAGCCTTCACGTCCTGGCCTACAACCTGAAGCGAATGATCACGATCTTCGGTGTGGGACCGCTGATGGCGGCGATCAGGACCTGATCGCCTCGTTCAAGCGTTCAAGCCGCACGCGTCAGTCGATCTATCCGGCATCCCAATTGTCTTGCCGGGAAACACAGCGCATCGGCCGCCTCATCCCACGCGTTTTCCCACAGTCTCGCCCCTTTCCGGTCATTGCTTCGAGGCGAGACCGAACGGCTCAGGAGGGTGGCTCCCTGCCCTTGGCACCCGGGGTTTCCGCCGTCCGCTATCCGATCCCAGAGCGGATCTTCGACTACGTTTCCACGGTTCGGATCGCGACGGCCGGAACGTGCCAGAAGCAGTCATACGCAAGTGCAGGCCAAGAGCCGCGCTCTGTGCACCATCCGGTCCACCTACTCCGTGATGTCGAGCCTCGGCTTGAGCAATAGCTCCGCCTCTACTCGGGACTTCTCAAACGGCGCGGATGGCTTGCAGGACTTGGTCGAGATTGGCAGGTGAGCAATAGACACAAGGGGATCCGACATTACTGGGATAGGCAATATAGAACCCGTCGACAATCCCGCTCAGCTGCTTGATAACGGCGATCATCCTGTCGGGGGCAGTCAGTCGAAACGACAACTGCGCGACGATCTTCGGAAATGACGATCGCGCTCGCACATCGCTGACGATCGACCTAACCGCAGCGACATAGGTTCCAATTCCGGCGCGCTCGACGCAATCCCGCCCGAGGAGACGCTGCGCCTGAATGTCGAACAGCGAGATCCCGGTCCAATCGATGGCACGGTGAATCGACGCCGCTGGATCGTAGCGGCATTTGCCCGCAGAGATCCCGATGTACTGGCCATCGGGTGCAATGCCATAATCTTGACAGCCGCTCTGGCGTACGATCCCTTTGCCGCGCTCAATGGCTTTTGCCATATCGGCCTGCTCGTCCGGTGGCGTCGCCTGCCAGTGCTCCCCGTTGTAGATGATCAGACCCGTCCTAGCGCCACATTTCCCCGCTGTGGCAAGTTCGACCGCTGCCAGGCTTGGCGGGAGCGCATAGACATGCGTGCGGCTGATTCGGCCAGCGAGATCCGGAAACGGTCGTTCGACGTTGACGCCGAGGTAGTCGTCGCTTCTGGTGTGCCGTCGAAGCACCGCGCCCACCTCTCCCGCCTCGTCCACCGGAGCAAACTGCCACGTCGTGAACATAAAAAAACGACCTTGCGCAGCAGCGGTTGCTGCGCAAGTTTCAGCTGCCCCGATTACACCCAGTAGTGCCGCCAATAATGGTCTGAAGAATCATGCGCCCCCTCGCCAGAAAACTATGAAGGGAGTTCGATGCCACGGCTCAGCCAGAACACGACAGCGCCAAACGCAAGAACGGCGATCGGCTGCCAAAAGGCCCGGCTTGCCAGCGGGCTGCTCCCGGCAAACGGTATCACGGCAGGGCGGCACCATGCACCCGCTCGACCTTCCGGCGACAGGTTGGCGGATTTGCTGCCCGCAGAGACAGCCATAGAATTTGCCGCCAGCAGCCGCGGCATCCCGCTAATTGTTTGCCCATTCCAATATTTCCCCGCCGACTGAAGCTGTCCCGCCAGCTCTTCGCAGGCAGATTGGGCTCCGGCCCCCGAGTTGATCGTCGGAGCAAAGCTGGTTGCACCTCCACCGGCGCCGAGCGTGTTGTCGGGGCCGAGCACCGCGCCATTAACAAACGTGGCCACGGCGGGTATCCGACCCTTGCGTTTCGGATCGGCCTTCGACGCTCGTGCCGAACTGTAACGAGAGGAATGGGTTGAGTTGATTCGTCGACGGCAGCAAGCTTTCAGTAGAAGGAGCCCCCCCGACTTGCCGTTGTGTCTCCTTCGGCAGGAGTGAGACAGTGCCAGGCTGGCTCGGCACGAAACCGATGCCGGCGAGCATCGCGGCTGCGCGCCACGAGTGCCGGTTCAACGATTTAACTTTCACCACCAAGGGGTCTCCTGCCAAACGTGGTCCGGGACGTAGGGATGTTTGACGCCGATCCGCAACAGTTCGGCCAACTCGGCGCTCATGACTGCGGCGCGCAGGCCGAGCTTGTAGAACGGGAAAACCAGCAATAACGGGAAATGATTCGGCTGGGGCGTGCAGGCAATGTCGCTCGCGATCAGCGCCTTGACGAAAAGCCAGATGAGATAAATCCAATAGATATCGGTCAACAGCGCCGGCGCACTGAGCGGCCCGTCCATGAGTGCGACGGCCAGTAAACCCACTGCCGCCACCCATGGAAACGTGATGCGCATGATCAGCAAGTCGAGCATAACGATCGCGTTGGCGACGCCATAACGACCCAGAGCGAGCATGTCGCGGTGCTTGCTGAGCCGAATTTTGACCATGTTCCGCTCCCAGCGCTTGCGCTGGCGGCACAGCCGCGGCCAGGTCGCCGGGACGTCGGTCCAGACTATTGCATCGACCGAAAAGCCGAGCTTCCAACGTTGTTTGCGGAGCTTGATCGTCAGGTCCGTATCGTCGCCGAAGTCCGGTATCATACCCGCCGAGGCGCCGTAGGATCTCGGCCCGAAACAAGCCACCCGCGCCGGGGATGATCGTCAGCAGGCCGACGCGTGCGCCCGCCAGCCGGGCCATTGTCACTTGAAAAGCGTATTCGCATTCCTGCAGGCGAGTGACGATCGATTGAGTGCTGTTGCGCACCCGCAGATTGGCAGCAACCGCGCCGACGCGCGGATCGGCAAAGGGCAGCAACCAATGATGCATGGCGCCATACTGGACTGCTGAATCCGCGTCGATGATAGCGATGAACTCACCTTGCGCCATGCGGATGCCGATATTGAGCGCGCTGGCCTTGCCGTTGCGGCGAGGCGAGCTGAAAATGCGGATACGATCCGTACCCCGCGGGACCAAATTACGGACTGCCCGGCGCGCAACCGCGATGCTGTCGTCGTCCGAACAATCGTCGACAAAAATGACCTCGATGTTTGAGTAGCCGCACAGCAGCGCGGCACGGATCGCCTCTCCAATCGAGGCGGCCTCGTTGCGTCCGGCGATGACAACCGAGACAAACGGCTCGGCCCGAAGAGCCGAGACCGGCAGTGGCGGGCGCATGACCGCAGGTTTTACAAGATAGACCAACCAGCAAACCATGTCGGGCAAGAACCATCGCGCGACCGGCAGTACGCCGAGCAGCCACCATGGGATGTACGCCGAGGCCATCAACTCCGGCAGTGCCCGCCAAAAGCCAAAAATCGAGCTCGGATCCAGAACCCCGAGGAAATACTGAAAAAACCCGTTCATCCCTGCGCGCTCAGGGTATTGCCACAGGCGAGGATTTGGGTGATTTGCTTCGGCTCGGTGACCTCAACCGTCGTGAGGATGAGCGGTGATTGTGGGCCGAGCCCAGCCAGGACGCGTTGGCGGAGTTCCTCCGCCTCTCTTAACGTGGTCTGTGGCAGGATCGCGACGAAATGCGGGTCGTTCAATTGGCCGATTAGATCCATGTCGCGCAGGCATTCACGCAGCCGCGACAGCCACTGCTCTCTGTGATGATCATCGGCAGCCGGGCTGCGATACTCGGCCATCAGTAACGAAAACCCGACCTTGAAATGATCAAGGCGCTTCATCTCTTGGCCGAGAAACTCGAGCATTACTCGCCGACGATAAATGCGCGGGCCGCTGATAAAGAGCAGCTGGTCTTCGCCCTCGAGCAGAGCGCCGTTGCGGATAGCTGCCCGGCCCAGCGCGGTTAAGGCGTAAGCGAAGAAATCTATATTGCTTAGGTTCTCAGCTAGGGTCTGCGTCCCGCAAGCCAGGCAAACCGCCTCGACAGGGAGATCTTCGGCCGAGAGGCCGCATTCCCGACACACGGAGGTACGACCAAGCCGGTCATATTCGGTGCCCAAATGACGCATCTGTCGGTTGCATTTTGGACAGGTGTAGCCCCCGTCGCCGCGGTGGTCCGAGGCAAACTCCGATGCCCGGCCGGTATAGCCGCAGCGAAAGTGATGCAGCAGCACCTCCGTTGCGAGGTGCGCCTGCCGGCAGCCGGGGCAGATTTCGCGGACGTTCAGATGATGGCTTTGGCATTTCAGGCAGAGGCTAACGCGATCGAAGAACCGGGCGTCCAAATACTCACGCTCGGTGAGGAACTGGAGATCCCGCTCGACGCCCTCAGCCAGTCCTCGATATTCGTATCCGTGCGGTGTTTGCGGGTTAGGACAGGGCTCGATCGCACCGCCCGCATTGGCAATGCGGCGCAGCAGGTCAATTCGGCGCTTTTCCGCACTCATTCTGCTGTGGCGATCGTCACGGAGCCAAAGTCGCGGCGGCATGATCCCGCCCGTTGTCGGTACGATCTCGCACCCACTGCCACGCGAGCGGGACCCAACTTGCCGGATCGGGCAATCCCCAGCCCTGCCACCGCGATGCGGAAAGCTGTGCCCAGGCGAAGACCTTGCTCGTTTGCGCCGGGTTCAGCCGGTCGAAATCGAGCCGCACCGGGACATATTGCGACCATTTCTCCTGCTGCCAGAAATAGCGGGTCAGCGAAGAGGGCAACGCCGACAGCTCGGGATAGAAGCCGCTGACGCGCGCGGTTATAGGCCCCTCAATACCACCGATGCTGAGTGTGAACTGCTGGCCAACCACGAGCTTGGCGACGTCATTCGGATCAAAGAATACGACGGCGTAGGAATCATCTGGGTTGAAGATCTGGAAGATCGGCGTCTTAGATGCGATCACCTCACCCGGACGGGCAGCGCATTCCGTGACGATCCCATCCTTTGGCGCGGTGAGAAAGAAGTGTCCTGTAAGTTCGGGCGAGTTTTTAAAGCTATCGATCCGCTGTTGCAGGACCGCGGCGGCAAGCTCAGCCTTTTTCTGATCCGCCTTCTTGGTCTCGTAAACGAATTTGGCGGCGCGGGTCTCGGCCTCGGCGCGGGCCACGTCGGCTTTGGTCTTCACCCAGACGAGCGCCGCGACATACTGCTTTTGGACCAACTCATCTTGCGCCTTCAATACCGCCTTCAGCTGTTCAAAAAGTGCGACTTGGGCATCGACCAATTTCAGCGCCGCTTGCGCCTGGGCCTCGGCGATATCGACCTCGGCACGGGCTTGTGTCAGCTGCAACTGCAATTGCTGCAGCTGTTGCGCCGCACCCTCCACTGTCGCTTCATTATCGAATTCAGCAAGATTTTGTCCCCGCCCTACTCGATCGAGACAGTTTACAAAGACGCGCTGCAGACGCGCCTGCACGATCGGGGCGACCGCAGTAAGTTCCCCCGAAACGATGCCGTTGCCCCTGATCGAAGCCCGGTCGGCAACAACTGCGGCTATGATTGCCGCGCCGATCGCGAAGAGAGTAGCGCGAGCCCGCGAGCACCACCAAAGCCGCTTTGATGGGCTTCGCGCGCTTGCCGAAGAAGCGCCGTTACCGGCTTTTGGTGGAAGCACCGATCTGAAGCGCATGATCTACGTGTCGTAACAGAGTAAGACAGCGCGGCCCCGGCCGGACTTCATCCGCCGAGCCGAGGCAACACTCAGTCCGGGGCTGGCGCTGATACAGCGCTAGCCCCAGCGATTTGTGACGCTAGGCTGCGAGGACGCGTCCGGCCTGGAGCGATAACTCTGGTTTCTTGCGCCAGCCGATGTTCGGGGCGATCGAAAAAGGATCAACCCGATCACGATGGCGCGCGACGGCCTCGATCATGCTTGCGAGTGTATTCTCGTCGAGCAAATGCGGGGTGAGACCGAGATTGCGCAATGCCTGATGCTTGGCATTGTAATAATGCTCCTCGGCCTCAACGCGCGGGTTCTCGATATGGGCGATCTCGACGGCGTACCCCAGCGTCCGCCCGACGTCGGCGACCGCATCGGCAAGCTCGCGCATCGAAAACTGCTCGGTGAATTGGTTGAAGACCTGGAATTCGCCAGGCTTGGCCGGGTTGCGTGCCGCCAGCTCGATGCAGCGCAGCGTATCGCGGATATTCAGGAAGCCGCGCACTTGGTTTCCTTTCCCGTACAACGTCAACGGGACCCCGACTACCGCCTGCATGATGAACCGGTTCAGCACCGTGCCAAACACTGCATCGTAATGGAAGCTCGTGTGGAGCCCGTCTCGAGAATCGATCTCGTCTGTCGCGATCCCGTAGACGACGCCTTGGTTGAGGTCTGTCACCCGCATATTCCAGACACGGCAAGCGAATTCGAGGTTTGCCAAATCGTGAACCTTGGAGAGGTGGTAGAGCGATCCGGGTCGTTTGGGATAAAGAACGCGATCGCGCCGCCCATTATGCTCGAGCTCGAGCCAACCCTCTTCGATATCGATGTTGGGTGTGCCGTATTCGCCCATTGTGCCAAGCTTGATCAGATGCGCCTGCGGGCAAATGTCGCGCATGGCAAAGATCAGATTAAGGGTGCCGAGCACGTTGTTGTGCTGCGTTTCGACAGCACTTCTTCGGTTCTTCATCGAAAACGGGGCAGAAGGCTGCTCGGCGAAGTGAATGAGCACGTCTGGGCCGAAGTCTTGCAACAGCTCGACCAATCCCTCGTAATCGTGTGCAAGATCGCAACGGCGGAAAGCGATCGGATGAATCTCATTCCGCAATCGGTGCGGCGTGTGCCACCGATGAATCCGCTCTGACAGCAGCGGGATTGGACAGAGCGGCTGAATACCACATTCGGTTTCCCATCGGCGCTTGGCGAAGTTATCGACGATCAGCACCCGGTGCCCGCGCGCCGAAAAATAGAGAGAAGTCGGCCAGCCGAGATAACCATCTCCGCCGAGGACAACGACCCGGACGGGCTCGCTCCGTGCAGAGCTTTCTACAGTCGCACCAAAGCCTTGAGGTCTGCTCATCTCTAGTCTCCCTGTACAATGAATCGCGAAAGAACAGCGATTGCGCGAAGCAACAGCCGTAAAGTGGACGGTTTAGCGGGCTGGGATGCGCACTAGACCCATGCTCACGGCCACAGTCTGCGGCCGCTGTCCCCTGCCCTGCGCG
Source organism: uncultured Alphaproteobacteria bacterium (assembly GCA_963698995.1). Taxonomy (GTDB): domain Bacteria; phylum Pseudomonadota; class Alphaproteobacteria; order ATCC43930; family CGMCC-115725; genus AP-15. The sequence goes on from CAVOTD010000079.1 coordinate 65,155, forward strand.
CCGTGCAAAGATCCCCCTCGCAGGCGCGGGGACAGATCACCTGAAAGCGAAGGCACAATCAACCCTCGTGCGGCGTTATGACACGTTTTTTAACGACCATTGGTCGCTTGCCAGGCAATCGTGGGCAGCACTGCCGTTGACACAGCGCTACGTTCTAATCAGTCGTGATGGCCATACTGTTGCTCACAAATCTCGATTGGACCGGTTGTGGTTCCGCGGATTTCAGTTCTGGGTCATCGAGCGCATCGACAGGCACGATCCAGCGTCGTATTCGGATTGTTCAACTATCGGACCTCCGATGCCGGCCCAGACCGCACGTACGAGATCGACATCGAGTTCGCCAGCTGAAGTATGCCGAAGAGGCCAGTCGGAAAACTGCGCCATTTGGCTTGCGAAAACGGAGTTTAAACGCGGCTACAAGAGCTTTTGGATCGATCTCGCCGGTCGGCGACAATACGACACACAGGTTTTATCTGGGGTTTCACCAATGCAACGTTCCCATCGCTGCACGGCCACAGCGACGATAACTTCGGTCAGATCGCGGCTTGGCGATACCAGCCGATCAATCTGGAGAACTACGTCTCCGACCGGTCAAGCAGGTTCAAATCGACCTACGGCTCTTCAAGAGAAAGCCACCTCGGAATCGTCGGCAAGTCGAGCACTGTGTGCGCTCGTTTAAATTCATTCCGGAATAAGTGGGCCGGCTAGACCGCGCTCTCACGCCGGGGGCTCACTGGACTTACCCCGGTTTCGTGGAGAGATGAGAGCTTGGGATCAGGCTCTCTGGCTTTACGTCATGTTGTCCTCCGGTTTCGTGGCATTCTTTGGTTCGGCCCCCGGCGGAGCCATTCTTCCGTCCCGACCCGCGCACTGACGCGGCTGCCGCGCGCAGTGGCGGTCAAGGACGGCCGCTTCCTGCGGCCGCCCGAAGGGCTTGTCCTTGACGGCCGCGAGCACGGCGGCAGGCTGGTGTGCGTCGCGATCGACGGTTACTGCATGATGCCGGTGTTCGTAGTCAATCGGTGAGAGGTATCCGATCGATGAGTGACGGCGTCGCGGATTGTAGAAGCCCTCGATGAAGGCGAACACGGCGCTTCTCGCCTCGGTCTGCGTCTTGAACCGGCAGCGCTCGAGCAGTTCGCATTCGAGGGTCGCGAAGAAGCTCTCGCACATGGCGTTGTCATAGGCATCGCCGACCGAACCCATCGAGGGTCGCACACCGGCCTCACGACAGCGGTGGCCGAACTCGATCGAGGTGTATTGCGAACCCTGGTCGGAGTGGTGGATCACGCCCCTGGGTCGCCGTGTCATGAGCGCCATGTTCAGAGCATCGAGCACCAGTCGTGTGGCGAGCGTGGTGGCCATCGACCAGCCAACGATGCGGCGGCTGAAGGCGTCGAGCACCACCGCGAGATAGAGAAAACCCGCCCAGGTCGGGACATAGGTGATATCCGCCACCCACAGCCGATCAGGCACTGACGCGGTGAAGTCGCGTTCCACCAGGTCCGGTGCCTGACGGCTGTCGCTCTTGACCGTGGTGACAACGAACTTGCGTCGGCTCACACCGGCAAGGCCAGTCTGCGACATCAGCCGAGCGACGCGCTTGCGGCCGACGTGCATTCCCTTGGCCGTCAACTCGGCATGGATGCGCGGCGCACCGTAGGTGCCGCGCGAGGCCGCATGCGCCGTACGGATTTCGCCGATCAACGCCGCATCCGTCTCTGCACGCCGCGACGGCCGCCGCTTCATCCACGCATAGTAGCCACTGGAGGAGACACCCAGCAGCCGACACATGCTGGCAATCGGATAGTCCGCCTGGTGATCGCTCACGAACTGGAACCCTTGTGTGGGATCGTGTTCGTCTCCCGAGCGAACCAGGCGGCCGCCTTTGACAGGATCTCCCGCTCGAGCCTGAGCTGGCGGTTCTCACGCCGCAGTCGATTGAGTTCCTCGCGCTCTGCTGTCGTCAGGCCGTCGCCCCGGCCGGCGTTACGCTCAGACTGTGCCAACCAGTTCCTGATCGACTGTGCCGTCGGTTCGAACTCACGCGCCAACTCCTCCGGCGAGCGGCCGGCGCGCACCAGGTCAACCATCTGGCGGCGGAACTCAGGCGGGTAGGCTGCTCTTGTCTTGCCCATCGTGGACTCCTCGAACCCAAATAGTCCGGTGTCCACGAAACCGGGGCAACTTCAGTAAGCATCGAGTGGGAGCGGTTGGGATTGCCATGCGCGATCCCAAAACACGGTCGTCGAAACCGTCTCGCTGACGATCCAATCGATCCAGGTTTTTAAAATCCTGGCTCAATGTCACCGAAGTCTGGGCGCGGAAGCGGAGGCATCTGCGACTGCACGGATTTGTAGATGCGATTCATCCGTTGCCAGCATTGCTTATAGTAAGTCTTTAGAGCGTCAGGCGACACCATCGCGGCTTCCGCGAGGGCGTCCAGACACGGATCAGGTAATGCATCTGGCGATTGCGCCACGATGTTGATGATGTCGATCAGCCGAAAACGGTCGATCTGCTTCGGCGTGGGGCCGGGGGGGAATGTTCTTTTTTTCGCGGCTTGGCGTGAACTTTGGTTGTCCACCGCTTGACACCGCTCGCGTGCCCTTGGGTTTGCTTGGTGGTGTCGGCTTTCTCGGTTTCGTAGGTGGTTTCGGGGGCGTCGATTTCGTGGCCATCTACCCGTCCCTCAGTACCCTACAATCGGGGCCTTTCCGGGACCAATCTACGCACAATTGCCGCTCGGATGAAACTCGCTGATCCAGCCAAGAATGAGCCCGAGCGCCGGATTCACGGTCACCGTGACAAGCGCGGCGACGCCGATCACCCACCAGCAAGACGGCTTGCCGTCGAAGAGCCGGCGCGAGATCGCCAGATCAGTCCCGGCGAGGATCAGGAGTGCACCGACCGCGCCGATCGGAATGATCGCAAACAGAGCCGCAGCGTGATCCGCGAAACCGACCGCCAGGACCAGCACAACGACGCCGAAGATGATTGGTGCAACTCCGGTTCGAGCGCCGAACCGATATTGAGCCTGTAGACCACCCGCACCGTGGCACATCGGCATCGCCCCGAATGGGCAGAGCAACACGTTGGCGATGCCGGACGAGAGCGCCAGATTGCGTTCGCTCGCGATCGATCCGGTCGTCGGAAATAGGTCGCGGGAGAGGCTCGCGGTCACGATCACCGCGTTCGTCAGGGTGAGCGACAACTGCGGCAGGACCGCGATCTCGAAGCTCCGCCAGACCTCAGTCCACGTCGGGACAATGAGGTGAGGAAGGCTTGGCGCAATGATAGCCGGATGCGCGGAGGCGATGCTGCCGGTCGCCCAATCGAGGACGGTGGCCACGATCAGCACTATGGGTGCTGCCGGGCAACGCGGAATGCGCATCAACAGGAACAGCCCTGCCAACGCGGCGAACCCAAGCCAAGGAGTTTGGAGGATCAGTTTCAGGCCGAGCACGCCCATCAGGAGCCCAAGGCCAAGTTGGAGCCCGGCGCTGACCGACTGAGGGATTGCACGCGCGAGACGCCCGATCAGGCCAGTGGTGCCGAGTACGAGCAGCACCACACCAATGATGACACCGGCCGCATCGACTTCACCGGGTGTGAGACCACCGGTCAGGATGACCGCCGATATCGCCTTCATTGGCTGCACGGGGATCGGCAGGCCGTAGAAGAGACCAGTCGATACCAGGAAAATACCGAACCCGAGCAGCACGCCAACCGGGGCGAGACCCGCGATGGTGATCGCGCCGATCACATGCGGGATGAAGGTACCTAGATCGCCGCACGCGCCGCTCGCCTCTTGGACAATAGAGCGGTTTGAATGCTGATCGGCGTTGTGCACGAGGTGAGTCTCAAAGCGTGGGGCTCACCTAATCAATCACACGGCCCGATTAGTCCCGATATGGTATCTCGTGCATAACGAAGAGCGGGCCGAGCGCCTCCGCCGAATGGGCTCACGTCAGAGCGCCCGAGGAACTATAATTGGCCCAACTCGCGGTTGGAGTTGCATGACCATGACGGTTTTCATGTTCCTGGTGCTGGAACGGCATCGTGTCGTCGCTCCGACCTCGACCCGGCCATTGCCTGCTTCGGTGCCCGCTTTGTAAATCCGGGTTCACCGCAGCGGCAGGCGCACTCGTCTGCCGAAACGGGCACAGCTTCGATCTCGCCCGCGAGGGCTATGTCAACCTCCTATCGGGTAGGAGACGCCGTCCGGCTGCCGGCGGCGACAGTCCCGGCGCAACTTCGCCATCGCGCCGAATTTCTCGACGCGGGTCACCTCGACGCTGTGGCGACGATGATCGCCGCTCATGTCGAGGATGTGGCGTACCCGTCTCGCCACATCCTGGATGCTGGCTCGGGTACGGGTCATCATCTTGCTCGGATAGCTGCGAGGTTGCCCGAGCCCGTCATCAGCCTGGGCTTCGATATCTCGAAAGACGCGGCGCGGCTGGCGGCACGACGTTGGCCGACGCCTGCCTTCGCGGTGGCCGATCTTTGGGCCGAGTGGCCAGTGCGCGACGCCGTCATCGATCTCGTCGTCAGCATCTTCGCGCCGAAGAATTTTTCACGAGACGGCTCGCGTCCTCTGCCCAGGCGGATGGCTTGCGGTGGCCTATCCTGGCCCGGATCACCTGATCGAACTACGGGAACGCTTCGGTCTGATGCAACAGCGTGCAGATGCGACCCAGCGATACGCGCGATCGTCGGGCGCTTTATTGGTGAGCCGTCCATTCACCGGCTCCATAGTCGCTCGGTTCTCGATCCGACGATGGCACACGCGGTGATCCTGATGGGGCCGAACGCCCACCACGTCGATCCGTCGATGCTCGATGTCGGCCCGAACTCGCTCGCCGTCACATTCGACATCAATGTCCTTTTTGCCCGAAAACTCGACGAGATTACCGCCTCATCGTGCGCCTCCGCCGAATAGCGGGTTTCCGTAATAGTTCCGGTACCGCGCACCGGGGCGTCTCCGGGATCGGTTCGCCTGGAACGTCGGCGCGAGGTGCGGTCGGATCAGATGGAGCTTCTCGTTTCGTCAGTACGTCGTGTATCGAGACCAATCGGAGATTCTTCTGCATGTCCAGCCCTCGCGGCTATAGTGCCGCAGGCTATTTATGACGACACGATAATCAACCGAGCCGGACGGACATCTCCAGGCCACCACTGAAGGGCAGCGTCACGTCAAGGGCTCGGCTGGGCTCGTCACCCGCTTCAAGCACCCATAGCGTCGGTTAACCCTGCCCCGGTTGCAAACGACCGGTGCGGAGGTGCGGCGGCAATGCAGGCCGCCACCTGAGCCGCAAGCGCTGCGTTCGCAGCCGGGAAAAGGGGTACCGGTTTTTATAGCGGCTCTTCGTAATGCGCTTCGGTTGAGATGTCCTTGTTCGTGTAATCCGGCAGCAGCGCCGTCGCAGTGATGCTGATGACCGCGCAGACGACCACATAAATGCCGATCGGGGTCGTCGAGTTGAAGGTTGCGAACAGCCAGGTGGCGATAAAGGGGGCCGGCCCGCCGGCGATGATCGAGGCCAGCTGATAACCGATCGAGGCGCCGCTGTAGCGCAGTCGCGGAGGGAAAGCCTCAGCGATCAGCGCCGCTTCGGGTCCGTACATCGTCATGACCGGGATGAACGACAGCGCAACCGCAGTGAACATCACCCACGGGATCCTCGTATCGAGCATCGCGAAATACGCGAACGTGAAGATCGCCACGAAGACACAGCCGATGATGTACATCTGCCGCCGGCCGATCCGGTCCGACAGGGCGCCGGCGATCGGGACCCAGATAAAACCGAGCGCGGTCGTGACGATGAGGCCGGTCAGCAGCAGATTGCGCGAGGCGCCGAGTACCTGCGTGCCGTAGGTGAAGACGAAGGCGTTGAAGATATAGCCGGGCGCCTGCTCGGCCATGCGCAGCAGCGCGGTCAGTGCGATCTGCCTTAGGCTGGCGTCGAAACACCTCGATCGTCGGGGCGCGCACCACGCGGTTTTCTTCGAGCACGCGGCGGAACACCGGGGTCTCGAGGATACCGAGCCGGATCCACAACCCGACTCCGACCATGACGATGCTGAGTAGGAACGGAATTCGCCAGCCCCAGACGAGGAACTGGTCGCCGGAAATCCAGCTGAAGATCAGCACCGCCAGATTGGCCAGGAACAGTCCGGCGGGCGCGCCGAATTGCGGCCAGGAGGCGATGAACCCACGGTTCTTGTTGGCCGCGCGCCCATTCCATCGCCAGCAGGACCGAGCCGCCCCACTCGCCGCCGACGCCAATCCCCTGGATCAGGCGCAAAAGGGTCAGGATGACCGCGCCCCAGATGCCGATCATCTCGTAGCCGGGAACCAGCCCGACCGCAGCGGTCGCAATCCCGGTCATCAGCAGGGTTACGATCAAGGTGGCCTTGCGGCCGATGCGGTCGCCGTAATGGCCGAAGATCGCGGCGCCGATCGGGCGCGCGACAAAGCCGATAAAGAAAACGCCGAAGGCCTTCAGCGTATCGATCAGCGGGTCGGACCCGGCAAAGAAGACTATGACCGAAGACCAGCCCGGTCATCGTGCTGTAGATCAGAAAATCGTACCACTCGATCGTGGTGCCGACGGTGCTGGCAACAACCGCGCGGCGCAAATGCGCCCGATGCTCGGCTTCTGCGACCGTTGCCCCAACCGGGTATGTGGTATCAGTCATCTCGGCCTTCCCTCGACATGGCTTCCCCATCGAAATCAACGTAGCAGTGCGCTCTGGTATCGAGAACCTCCGCTCAAGTCATGCGAGCCAGCTCTTTTCGCCGGGCGGCAGTGGGTCTGGTGGCAGCGGGTCATACGGATCCGCAACGCATGCCCGCCCTAGCCGGAATGCCCCGCCTGTCAGCGCGGGCGCATGGTCATCATCGAAGTGCTCAAGCCCACCAAACCATGCCGCCCGATCTACTATCAGCATCGACACGATCGTATGCGGATGGAGCGGCAGGCCGTAAGCCCTCTCGCCCGGATGTGGCTGGGCGAAGCGCCGATCGGTCTAATGCTTGAAACCTCCCATGCCGTGGGAGGAGGAGATGCGCCAGATCGCTGCGCCGGCGCGCCGCCAACCTCGAGTTTGGCCGCGGCCCCGGCACGCGAGTCACGCTGCCTCCACCGCAGCCAAGCCGTCGGACGCGCATAGCCAGGATCTGTCATACCGCGACCGCGCTGCGCCCAGAGATGGCGACGATCACCCGACGATCTCCCTGGCACCGGGAGGATGGCCAAGGGTCTTCTCCGGCCTCTAGCTTGAGGCCTCTTCGCGGCGATCCTGCGCTATTGAACGCAACGTTCAGGAAGTGGTTGGCAACTGCGTCATTGCTCGACCGTGATCGAGGAAGTCAAGTTCGCAGCTGACTCGCCGCCGGAGGGAGGTGGATTTCGAACCCTCGGTCCCTCTCGGGAAGGGAAGTGCTGGGAAGGTCGAACAAGCCGCCTCGACGAGCGGTTCTTTTTCACGGGGACCGAGGGTTCGAATCCGGCTCCCTCCAGCGGAGAGTTTGCTGCGAACCTGACTTGCGCCCAATCCCCGGTCGGTCATAGTCGGCCGCATTTTCTAATCTTTCGCACAGATCCGGCCTTAAGCCTCGCCAAAACCATGGCAGTTGGCAACCACTGCAAAGTGCTTGATGGCTAGCTAAGCATGTCGGCTATGCGCAACCCGCATAAGTCGAGAACGCGCCGGGTGGATTACGGTTAATCCTGAGACGTAAGAAGAAACAGCTTGCTGCTGAGCAGGAAGCAAGAGGAGGAAAGTTGCCGTGAAGCCCAGAGGATTCTCAAAGGGCATTGCCGGAGGTTGGCCGTTTCTGATCACAATGGCGACCCTGGTCACTGTTTCTGTCGCAAACGCGGCGGCAGCAGGCGACGGTAATGACTACGCACATCATAAGTGGTATGTGAGTGCCACCGCTGCAGCGGGAGGAGACGGCAGCGCCAATCGCGCCATTCAACAGTTTGGCCCAAGTCCAGCAGGCATCTGGCCCAGACGATACGATCATAGTCCTACCGTCACCCATTAGCGTGCCTCCTCTTGACGGGGGAATTGTCTTGAAAGCCGGGCAGCGCCTGATTGGTGGTGGACCACCTGTCGTGAAATTTGGCGCTACCGCTGATTTCCGATGGACCTCCCGTGGTCGGCCCATCCGGTCTCTCTTCGCTTCCCCGGATCACCAACACAACGGGTGCCGCTAATTCCGGGGACGCGGTCAGGCTGGCTGACGATACAGACGTAGAGAACCTGGTAATCACCGGCCCCTACCGGGGAGCCATCTACGGGCAGGACGCAGTAGGCGTCACGGTGCGCGGCAATGACATTTCCGGTTTTAACACCTCCGGGACCGTCGGATTTGTCGTTCAGCCGTTCAACTTAGCAACATTTACCGCAGGCGTCGGGATAGAGCTCGCAACTGGCGTACCCGCGGGCTGGGCGGCGATCCTGATCGACACGGCCAATGTGAGCACTACGCTGTCGATCGCGAACAACTACCTTCACGACGGCGTGTGCGGGGATGGTATTGACATCCGCGGCATGAACACAGGAGATATTGGTGTACAGGTAAACTACAATTTCATCACCAGACTCGTCCAGTGCGGCAGCGTTTCGGCCATACAGGGTATTAGCACGCAAGTGACCGGTTCCTCCCGACTTCGGGCAACGCTCTTTGGCAACACCGAAGCCAACAATGGGAGTCCCGGCGCTAATATGGACCGCCTGTTCGTTAACCCAGCCGAGTTGGGCACGTTGGTCGAAACCATCGATCATAATGTGGACATCACCGGGATCGGCGGGGCTTCGACAAACGGGTTCGAGTACATATTGAGCAATGGTAATGCGAACTCACACGTCACGATCTCGAACAGTTATTTCCGGAGTAATCCCGGCGACATGCTCGAGGAATTCAACTACGGAGCCGGCTCTACAACCACACTGGTTCTCGACAACGTTACCGTCGAGCAGACCACGATCTCTGGTGGAGTACCTTCTTATCGCGACGCCGCCAGGCTCCGCTGCAATAACCGGCAATCTGGGTGAGTGCCTGGCCATTTCGGCGGACGGTGCTAACGACACCACTGTTCTGCAGATGACCGATAGCTCATTCACTGGCTGCGATAATAACGGCATCCAGGTGACGGGCAACCACGCGACCGGCAATGGTGTGGGCAACTTGCACACTATTGTCGTCAACATCGACAACAGCACAATCAACGGCAGCAGGTTCTATAACTTGTGGGTCAACGATGTCACTCCGCTGACCAATCTGAAGGTGCGGGTGCAAGACAGTGATCTTTCTGTCTCGTCCAGCGGGGTGTCGGTCGCTTTCGACCAGCAGCCGACCGGGGCAACGACAAGTGCGGTGATCGACCTCGGGGGCGGCGCATTAGGCAGTGATGGAAGGAATTGCATCTTCGGCGGGGCGATATACGATCTGGAGGCCACCCGGTACAATGTTGCTGCCGAGAACAATTGGTGGGGAAGCGCAAGGGGGCCGCAGCCGGGCAAGGTCATCGAGAGTGTGCCCGGGTACCGGATCGACGGCTCTTCGCCGCTGAGGCGCGAGCCACCCGCTTGTGGCGGGACGGAATCCGGCCAATAACGGTCTCTGGCCGGGCGAAATAAGGCCGGGCGACGCGACTTCAACTACAAATAGGTTGAATATTTGACCTAGACAAGGAGGGTGGAAATGAAATGCTATCTAGGAGTCACGTTTTCGTCGCTACTTTTTTTGCTTTCGCAGGCGGATTAGCTAGCGCTCAAGTCGCGTTCTCTCAGGATAAAACTAGGGGAAATAGCTCGAGACCGTGACCTTCGATCCGCCCACAACTACAAGCTTCCCTTGCGATGTGAACGGACCCCACGCAGTCTTCCCTTAGAAACTGTGCAGAGGTGGAACTGACGCCAATTATTTCTGCAACGGGGCCGTGGAGGGTAAGATGAGGTGGACCCCGTTTGTGCGACAGCCGGAGCCGCGTCTTAAGGTGTCGCCCCGCGAGGTTTGAGATCGGCGCCGAGCGCGGTCAACACGCTGGCTGGCGCAACAGTTCGATTTTTCGAATCATCAACATTGAGTCCTTGGTTGGTTGTGGTGCCTGTGGGTATGTGGGCGAAGGCGAGCATTTCCCCGCTTTCCGAGCTTGCTCGGGAAGCGGGGGAAGCGCAGCCGGTCGGCGAAGCCGATTGTCCACATATCCATAGGCTCTCTTCGTAGATTTGCCGCGGCGTGCGGTAACCCAGGCTCTGGTGCTGGCGTTCCTCATTGTAGAAGCCGAGCCAAGCGTCAATCCCAGTGCTGGCTTCGGCAACGCTGGCATAGGCGTTCAGGTAGACCTCCTCGTATTTCAGGCTGCGCCACAGTCGCTCGACAAAGATGTTGTCCATGGAGCGCCCTTTGCCGTCCATGCTGATGGCGATCTCGTGGCGCTTCAACGTGGCGGTGAACTCATCGCTGGTGAACTGGCTGCCTTGGTCGCTATTAAAAATCTCAGGCCGGCCATAGCGCGCGAGTGCTTCCTCGAGTGCCTCGACACAAAAATCGGCGCCGAGCGTGTTCGACAGCCGCCACGCCAGCACGGCACGGCTCACCCAGTCCATGACGACCACCAGATAAAGGAAGCCCTTGGCCATCGGAATGTAGGTGACGTCCGAACACCAGACCTGATTGACCCGCTCGATTGCGATCCCGCCAAGCAGGTAAGGATAGACCTTGTGCGCTACGGCTGCCTTGCTCGTGTTCGGGCGCTGGTAGATCGTTACCAGCCCGATCAGCCGCATCAAGCGCCGGACCCGTTTGCGGTTGACGACATGGCCTTGGGTCGCCAGCCACGCCGCCATCCGGCGCGAGCCATAATCGGGCCGAGCCAGATACTGCCGATCGATCAAGCCCATGATCGCAAGATCCGCCTCGCCGACCTCGGCCGGTCTGCGGTACACCGCAGAGCGCGAGATCGCCAGCAACCGGCATTGCTGTGATATCGCCAGCGCTGGGTGCTCCCGTTCGACCAGCGCACGACGTTCCGCCCGGCTCATTTGCCGAGCTTTCGTGCCAAAAAATCGTTTTCGACCTTCAGTTGGCCAATCTGTCGATAAAGAACATCAACCTGCGCCTCGCTGGCCACACTATCTGCCGACGACGCGCCACCCTCAAAAACACTCGCTGCACCGTCTAGCAGCTGTTTCTTCCAATTGTAGATCTGGTTCGGATGAACCCCGAACTCACTCGCCAGTTCGGCGATCGTCCGATCGCCCCTGACCGCCGCCAGCGCCACCTTCGCCTTGAACGCCGAGTTGTGCTTCTTCCGTGTCCGCTTCATGTCCTGCTCCTGCGCCTCCGGCGCTTTCTAGGGGCAGGGCTCCACCTTAGCCTACTGTCTCATTTTCGGGGTCCAGCTGACACTGAGTGGCCAGCTGCCAAAGTGAGTGTCGTTTTGTTCCGAAGTTCGCTACGAGCGCGATATCGGTATAAGGCGAACTTTGGTTATAGTGGCGAGGGGCTCCCGGCCTGACTAACAGACCAGGGAAGAGAGCGGAACCGGTTTGCTCCAAACTCGCCGCTGGAGGGAAGGAGATTCGAACCCTCGGTCCCTCCTTGCGGTGAGCTCGGTACACCCCGGCGCGCGACCCACACGCCGTCGTGACGTCTGGAACGCCGATGCGCCAACGGCCTGAAGCCGATGATCCCGCTTCCCAAGATAGGCGGTTCTCTCATAATCATTCGCATCCACCTTTTAATGGTGCAGCACACTCGCCCGGCACCTGTGTTGAGGAGCGCCACATTCCCGATCGCGGCCGCGGGATCCTCGAAAACTGCATCGTCGGCACCCGCTTCCCAATCGCGTGAATCC
>CAVOTD010000080.1:0-7205 GCA_963698995.1 uncultured Alphaproteobacteria bacterium
GCGCATGCTATCGTACGAGGGCACGCCGCGTGTCGTGATCGTCGGCGGCGGCTTTGGCGGTGTCACCGCCGCGCCGGCGCTGCGCAACACAGGATGCCGGGTCACGCTGATCGACCAGCGCAACTACTACTTATTTCAGCCGTTGCTATATCAGGTCGCGACTGCCGGCCTCTCCCCTGCCGACATCGCCGGTCCCATTCGCGGCCTCTTTCGGGATCAGCCCAACCTTCGTGTCCTGCTCGGCGGTGTAACCGAAGTCGATCTCGGAACGCGCGAGGTGATCATGCCGGACGCTCGCGTTCCTTACGACTACCTGGTCATCGCGGCCGGCGCGCAGCACAGCTATTTCGGGCATGACGAGTGGGCCCCGTTCGCGCCAGGCCTGAAGCAGATCGAGGATGCAACCAGGATTCGGAGCCGCCTGCTGTTGTGCAGCGCGAAATCCTAACATTCGTGATCGTCGGCGGCGGTCCAACCGGCGTCGAGCTGGCCGGAGCCGTCGCCGAACTCGCCCGCTATGGGCTGGCGCGCGAGTTCCGTGCGGTCGATCCCGCGATGGCGCGGGTGCTCCTGATGCAGGCGGGGCCTCGGATCCTGCCGACTTTTCCGGAGAAACTGTCAGGGCGGGCGGCCGCGGCCTTGGCCGATCTTGGCGTCGAGGTACTGACCGATAGTGCCGTCGAACGGATCGACGCCGAAGGCGTTGTCGTCTCCGGCCGTCGAGTGGCGGCGCGCAATGTGTTTTGGGCGGCAGGTGTAATGGCCTCTCCCGCCGCAAAATGGTTGAAGACCAAAGCCGATCGGGCCGGCCGGGTGAAGGTCGCGGAAGACTTGTCGGTCCCCGGTCAGCCCGGAATCTTCGCGATCGGCGATACGGCACTGTCCAACGGCTGGGACGGCAAGCCGGTGCCCGGGCTCGCGCCGGCGGCCAAGCAGCAGGGTCGCTATGTCGCCTCGGTCATCAAGGCCCGCATTGCGCGCCGGCTGCCGCCTGCTCCCTTCCGTTACCGCCACGCGGGCAGCCTTGCGACGATTGGGCGGAAGGCGGCGGTCGCCGATTTTGGCCAGCTGCAGCTCTCCGGCGCTGTGGCCTGGTGGGTCTGGGGCGTGGTCCATGTCCTGTTCTTGTCAGGAATGCGCAATCGAATGGTCGTCGCCCTCGAATGGTTCTGGGCGTACCTCACCTACCATCCCAGCACTCGCCTGATCACTGGGGAGTTTCCGCTCACAATGCGCTCGACCGCCGCATCATCGATCGGAGATTTCCCCGCGCAAAGAGTGATTGGCGGCTAGAGACTATCGGTCACAGAAGCTTTGGCAAAATCGGTCAACGCCGAAACGACATAGTCTGGACGTGACCGAGCTCTTCCGCAAAGCCGCGCAGCACGCCGAACATCGAAGCCGGTCTCCGTTGCCACTGCGGCGAACTCAGGCGATGTGATGCCGAAGACCTTATCGTAGAACATGCCGTAAGCGTCAAAAACCAGCGCCCGAATCCGGCTGGTGCAGTAGATTCCAGTGCCCATTCGCATCGAAGGCGTCGCCGCCGGTGTGCTGATCAGCTTGGCTATGACTTACGCTGTCGTCTTGGCAGCGCGCTCGCTCCAGTGCGCGATCACCAACCTCCTGCGCGGTATTCGATTCGCGATCAACAGCGGGCCTTTTCTCTTTCTCTTGATCCACCGTCGTTGCAACTGCGAGTCGCGACGGCCTCGACGCACGAGAATGCTGCGAAGGCCCAATGCCCATAAGTCTGCGCAACATCGTACCGCGGCGCGAAGCTCGAGACCGGATCTACGCTCTCAAATCCGTGCCCGCTCGCCAGAGGTGAAGCTTCGTGAGGTGCCCGAGCGACACACCCTTGGACGAGATCATCGGCAGCGACCATATCGTGCGTCAGGCATCACGCATACCACCCAAGGTTGGGCATATTGGCTTCGATATCCCGGTCCGAACTGCCTTCGCGGCTCCGTGCGCTTCATCGAAGCTGGCGTGGTCGCTGGCGGTCGACGTACCGTCGTCCCCCGGCCCGGCATTCGTTCATTGTTCGTCATTGCGAGCCTAGAAACGGATCTAGCCTGACCCAAGAAGCGCGGCGGCGCCGAGAATTCGTCCATCGGGCGCCTGAACCAGTACTGCGATACCCTCGCCGTCGCCGGGCGGCTCGATGGCGAAGCTGAGCGGCGACCCGTTCCAGCTGCCGAGCGAAGCCAGCATCTCCACCCCGTTGGCGTCCTCTAAGGTGCGGCGGGCGTTCTCGCCGCCGGCCACCCTTGTCGTGCGTTTCTGGACAAACCGCACCAAAAGCACATTGCCCCGCCCGTCGCCGGCGCCGATCGCAACAGAGCGATGACCGGTAGCGAATGTCACCGGCGCAATGGTCACCGGCCGCGCGTCACGTACGGCAGCGAGCACCTGCTTCCCGGTCCGATCCGACCATCTCGTGGGCGCCATCCACGACGATTTGCGGCGTATACACTTGACCAAGATTGAAGAGCCGAGCGTAGGCTCGCTGCCGGTCGGTGGAGCCCCGGCTCGAGAACGGGTCCTTCCAGCCGGGTCCGTCCCAGTAGCTGATGTGGAAGCCAAGGGCGACCACATCGCGGCGTCCCGCCAGTTCGCCGAGGAGGGCGTCGGCGGGCGGACAAGAGGAGCAGCTTTGTGACGTGAAGAGCTCGACAACGACCGGCCGCGTGTCGGCTTTTGCCGGTGATGAGAGGAGCACCACGCTGCCAAGCAGCGCGCAAGTCAGCGGGACATTGTGAGACCTTGTCACCAAACTCTCCATTAGCCTCCAGACCAATCAGTCGAGACGGCGACGATAAGCGGCGAGCGCGAACGCGCCGGCGGCAACGGCAAACAGCGCCACCGGCCACATTTCGTATCCGATCAGCGCGCCACCGTCGCCCTTCAGGAGCGCCCCGCGGGTGGCGCGGACGAAATGGGTCAGCGGCAGCACTTCGCCGATCGCGCGCGCCCAACCCGGCATCCCTTGAAAAGGGAACATAAAGCCCGACAGCAGCATTGACGGGAGATAGAAGAATACGGCGCTCTGCATCGCCTGCATCTGGCTTTCCGCCAGCGCCGAGAAGGCAAAGCCCAGGAGCAAGTTGGCGGCCGCGTATAGCGGCATGGCGCCGAGCAATACCCAGATGCCGCCGCTCGCCGGCAAGCCGAAGAGCAGGTGAGCGAGCGCGACGACCACCGCCCCCTGTGTCGCCCCGATGACGACATACGGCGACAGCTTGCCGATCAGCGCATCCAATGCGTTCACTGGCGTTGCCAGAAGCAATTCCCAGCTGCCCCGCTCGCGCTCGCGGACCAGGGTCAGCGCTCCCAGCATCAACATGCTGATCATGACGATGACGCCGACCAGCCCGGGAACAATTGTCCACGCGGTGCGCCGCTGCGGATTGTAGAGCCAGTCGATGTTGACGGAGGCATCCTCATCCAGAGAAAACGTCGTGGCCCGCTTTCGCCAATAAGTCATCTCCAGCGCCGCCAGCGCCGGGCGCACGGCACCCGGGTCAGTCGCATCAACGACCACCCTTGCTGGCGCCGGTATGCCGGTGGCCTCCTGCTCGTCTGGAGACGGCGGCAGCTCGATCCCGACCAATGCGTGACCGGCGACAACCATCCGCTCAGCCGTGCCGGTAGACAGCGCCTTGCCCACAATTGTAAAGTACCCAGTCTCGCCGACAATGCGAGCGGCGCGCTCTACAGAAGAAGCGTCGGCTCCCCGCAATGGCGATCGGGACGTTCTTCGGATCGAGATTGACGGCGTAGCCGAAGAGCGCGATCTGGACCGCCGGCACGAGGGCAATCAGCGATATAGCCACGCGGTCCCGCAGCAGCCGCAGAGTTTCAATTCGGGCGACGGCCATCATGCGTCTGAGGCGCCGCTCCACTGCCCGCCATGGGATGCGAAGCCTCATGTCCGACGGCAGCCGATCGGGAGCGACCACGCGAGGATGGCGTCCTCGAGGCGCCCTGCCACCCGGGCGAGGCTCGCCGCGTGCATCGCCGCGAACCGGCGCAGGTGAAGCTCCGCGAGCGGATTGGCGACGACGCGCAAATTCTCACCCTGCGGATAGCTAGCAACGACGCCGGCGACCGTGGTGACCTCAGTGGCGAGCCGCCGACATCGGTACCGGACAATATGAATGCGACCGCTGGCGAGCCTGCCACAATCGCGCCCGGCGCGCCTGCCGCCACGACCTGCCCATCCGCAAAAAAGGCGGCTTGAGAGCACCGCTCTGCCTCGGCGAGGTCATGGGTGCACACGATTATGCCCACGCCGGTTTCTGCCAGTGCCTCCATGCGCCGCCATACCTCCTGGCGGGCCGCCGCATCGAGACCCGCTGTTGGTTCATCGAGGAGCACGAGACGCGGCGAATGCAGCAGCGATGCAGCGAGCTGAAGGCGGCGTGCCCAGCCTCCGGAGAGCGATCCCGCCGGGCTGTCGGCCCAAGGCACGAGACCGAACTCGCAAATCGCGGCCTCGACCGCCGCGCGCGGAGTCCTAAGGCCGTATACCTCAGCGCGGAATCGGAGGTTTTCGAATACCGAGAGCTCGGTGTAGAGCGATAGCCGCTGTGACATGTAACCAACCCGCTCGCGTATCTTTGCCGCGTCGCGCTGAAGGTCGAAGCCGAGCACCTGCCCCCGCCCACCGTCGGGTTTCAGGATCCGGCGAGCATCCGAAGGGTTGTGGTCTTACCGCCGCCGTTCGCGCCGACAAAACCACAGATCTCCCCAGCCCGCAGGGAAAGGGTCACGCCTGCGACCGCAGTCGTGCGGCCATATCGTTTCGAGATGTTCTCTATGGCCACCAACGGGTCTCGGCAGCTACACGGTGCGGCGCTGAGCACCGAGCACATGCGGGTATGATCACGCATGGTGATACCGAAACCCGCCGAACATGAAGTCGGTCGCCTCGGCCCCGAGGGCGAGCACAGTGTCGCCGGGTTTGAGAGTCGGCCTCATTTGCGCCAGAGCGAGCCATATTGCAGCCGATCCGGTATTTCCCAGCCGATCGGCGGTGACAACGATCCGCTCGCGCGCAAGGCCGAGCGGCCCGGCCAGGATCGTGTCCATTCGACCATTGGCCTGGTGAGGCAGAACATGGTCGGCTGGCCAGCTCCCTGTGCGCTTCGCCGCCGCCGCGCAGTGCAGAAGCAGTTCAAGGCCCGCGCGGTGGATCGCGGCAAAATCGTGTTGAAACTCGGGAAATCCGGCACTGCAGCTTGGAGCATCCGATCCGCCGTCTGCCACTGCTAGGCCGGGCGCGCGCCCACGACCCATTTGGCCGTAATAGACATGCGAAAGTCGTGGACCTGCGCGATCGTCGTGGCGGGCTAGGACTATCGCAGCGGCGCCGTCGCCCATCTGCACCAGATTGACAAGCTGCCCAGCGTTCTCGGCCGCCCGAACCGGGTCGAAGAAGACCGAGCCCGTTTCCGACCCGACGATCGCGATCGGCCCCGCGCCTGCGCGCAACAAACCCTGAGCAAACACCAGCGCATTGGCAAAGCCGGTGCATGCTCGGCGAAACTCGACAAAGGGGCCGCCATAGTCGAGCACCTCGGCGACTTGACCGACGTTTGGCGGCATCAGCCGGGCGGGCGTCGCGGTATGGCCGATCAGGTACGAGAGCTCATGCGCCATGAGACCGGCTTCGCCGAGTGCGCCTCGCAGGGAGATAGCAGCGAGTTCGGGATTGCGGTGCCCTTTTCGGGGGGCTTCCAAGCGGAATGCCATCTCGCGGCATAGGTGGCGGGTGCGGATCCCGAGCTTATGCGCGATGGCCATGCCGCGGCGGCCCAGCGACAGCCCGAAGCGCCTCTCTACTGCCGTCAGTAATTGCTCAGACGAGATCGGCTCGCCGGGAAGCGCCATACCGGTGCCGCGCACCACCATTGGTGTCGGGTCGGACCAGAAGGGCAGTGAGAAAGGAGCAGTCACTGGAAGAGGCCGTTCGGCACGCTGCCGATACGCGCAAACAACCGCTCGGCATTGACGCCCGAGATCGTAAAGGCAGCGCCACGCGGGCGAGAACACCGACGAGGCCGAGGCGGGCATTCTCGGCGACGGCGCCAATCGCGTCCCTCGGACGAGCTCGCCGGCGATGCGGCGCGAAAGTCGGACATGCCCAGCCTCGTCCCGGTGGATGCGACGGAAAATCATGTGGACGGCCGGCTCTTGCGCTAGGACCCGAGCGGGTTCGAGCAGCGCGGCGAGGATCAGGCAAACGGCGGAATCAGTGCCACGATCGAGGCAAGGTGAAGCCCGATATCGGCTTGCGCGATGTCGTGGTAGAAACGAATGAGGGCACGGCGCAGCTCCCGGTCCGGCGCGGGTGCGGGCAGTGCGCCGCGTAGTCCCCTCAGCAGCTGCTTCATGAATGAGCTCCTCTCCGCGACCCGCGCAAGTGCACGGCGAGCCGCGTCTTCGATGGGCCAACCGCCGAGACGTGCGAAGGCGAGCGACGCCCAATTCCTCGCCGCAGGCGAAGACCTGCAGCAGCTCGGAGAGCGCCTCGGCCTGTGCATCCCCAGCCTGAGCTGTTCCGGGAATGATGCGGCGGGAACCGCGTCAGCAAGTCGAAAGCAGATCTGATTATCGATCGGTCGGGCCATGGCGGCCTTCCCCCTGCTCACGTGACAACTGCAAAAGGCGTCAGATCACGGATTGCCGCGCTTGGGGACCCGCGGCCAATTCTGGTCACCTTCCACGATGTTGCCCGACTTGTCGACGGACCACAGCGTTTGCGCAAGGAAGCCGTTGTTCAGATAGAGCTTGTTGTTGACGATGGCCCACTCGTCCGGGTCGATATCCGCGATACCTGTTCAATGAGATCGCGTAGGCGCAGTAGCCGCCGTATTGTGGCAGAAACTGCTCCGGCGCAGCGACGAACCGGTCACGATTCTCGGCTGACGCGAACCGATAGATGACACCCTTGTAGGTCGTGGCAAACTGCGCCAAACCGGGGGTCGGCTTCCCGGTGGTGAAGTAAGAAACCGGATCATAGCCTTTGATGGCCAAACCGTGTTCGGTGTTTACCGCCGCGATCGGCGGATCAGGCCAATGCCGTGCCAGTGACAAACAGCGAGAGCAGGCCGATGGTGAATGTCTGCTGGATTCGCGTCAGGCGGGAGAAGCAATCATGACAAAGCACCTTTCGTACGACGCCAAACAAGAACGGG